>NZ_BMNT01000024.1:261-62127 GCF_014646695.1 Sphaerisporangium melleum | reverse complement strand
AGCAACGTCGGCCGCATGTTCCGGCCCGGGGGCGAGCCGCTGATGCCGAACTGGCGGCACCTCCCGGTCGGCTACCACGGCCGGTCGGGCACCGTCGTGGTGTCCGGCACGCCGATCGTCCGCCCGCGCGGACAGCGGGTCGAAGCGCCCGGCGGCGAGCCCGTGCTGGCCCCGACCGCGAAGCTGGATATCGAGGCCGAGCTGGGGTTCGTGCTCGGGACGCCGACGCGCCTGGGCGAGAACGCGGGCGACTTCGCCGAACACGTCTTCGGCGTGGTGCTCGTCAACGACTGGAGCGCCCGCGACATCCAGGCGTGGGAGTACGTGCCGCTCGGGCCGTTCCTCGGCAAGTCGTTCGCCACGTCGGTGTCGGCGTGGGTGACGCCGCTGGAGGCGCTGGCGGAGGCGCGCGTGCCCGGCCGGGCGCAGGACCCGGAGCCGCTGGACTACCTGCGGCGCAGCGAGCCGTGGGGCCTGGACCTCACCATGGAGGTCGCCCTGAACGGCGACGTGGTGTCCACCCCGCCGTACCAGGAGATGTACTGGACGCCGGACCAGATGCTCGCCCACCTGACCGTCAACGGCGCCTCGGTGCGCACCGGCGATCTGTACGCGAGCGGCACCGTCTCCGGCGCCGAGCCGTCACAGCGCGGCTCGCTGCTGGAGATCACCTGGAACGGTACGGAGCCGGTCAAGCTGTCCGACGGGCAGTCGCGCGGCTTCCTGGAGGACGGCGACACCGTGACCATCACCGCCACCGCTCCCGGCCCCGGCGGTACGCGCATCGCTCTCGGCGAGGTGACCGGCACCATCCTGCCCAACGCCCGCTGACCGGCGCCGTCCACCGCTGGAGAGATCACCGCCCGGGAGGAGGCGTGCCCCGCGGCGGGTGGAAGAAAATTCCGTATAAGGGGGGATCTGTGGAACCACCGGAGCCCGCAACGCGTTCTCACTTATAGGAGGGCCGGGGCTTATGGACTCGTGGATTCTCTGGTTGATACTGGCGGCGGTGCTCGGAGTGGCCGAGCTTTTCACGCTCACCGCGGCGCTCGGCCTGCTCGGCGCCGCGGCCCTGCTGACGGCCGTCGTGGCGGCGATCGGCCTCCCCACCGGCATCCAGCTCGCGGTCTTCGTGCTGAGCTCCGTCTCGGCCCTGGTGCTCCTCCGCCCCATCGCCCAGCGCCACATCGCGCAGCCTCCGCCGCAGCGGTTCGGCGTCTCCGCCCTCGTCGGCAAGCCGGCCTACGTCACCCACGAGGTGACCGGGATGCAGGGACGCGTGCGCATCGGTGGGGAAGAGTGGTCGGCCCGCGCCTACGACGAGACGTTGGTGATCCCGGCGGGCGCCACCGTGGACGTGATCGGAATCGAGGGCGCGACCGCCCTCGTCTATCCCCGGGAGTGAAGCATGGACGCCGCTCTGATCGCCGGGCTCGTCATCGCCCTGTTCGTGGTGTTCACCGTCCTGCGAGCGGTGCGCATCGTCCCCCAGGCCAGGGCGGGCAACGTCGAACGCCTCGGCCGCTACTCGCGCACGCTCGGGCCCGGCCTGAACTTCGTGATCCCCTTCGTGGACCGCGTCCGGCCGCTCCTCGACCTGCGCGAGCAGGTGGTCTCGTTCAAGCCGCAGCCGGTCATCACCGAGGACAACCTCGTCGTCGACATCGACACCGTGCTGTACTTCCAGGTCACCGACCCGCGGGCCGCGGAGTACGAGATCGCGAACTTCATCCAGGGCGTGGAGCAGCTCACGGTCACGACCCTGCGTAACGTCGTCGGCGGCATGGACCTGGAGAAGACCCTGACCTCGCGCGACACGATCAACAGCCAGTTGCGCGGCGTACTGGACGACGCCACCGGCAAGTGGGGCATCCGGGTCAACCGCGTCGAGATCAAGGCCATCGACCCGCCGATGACGATCAAGGAGGCGATGGAGAAGCAGATGCGCGCCGAGCGGGACAAGCGCGCCGCCATCCTGACCGCCGAGGGCACCCGCCAGTCGCAGATCCTCACCGCCGAGGGCGACAAGCAGAGCGCCATCCTGCGCGCTGAGGGCGAGCGCACCGCGGCGATCCTGAAGGCCGAGGGTCAGTCACAGGCCATCGACGAGGTGTTCCAGGCGGTCCACCGCAACGACCCCGACCCCAAGCTGCTCGCCTATCAGTACCTCCAGGTCCTCCCGCAGCTCGCGCAGGGCCAGGGCAACACGTTCTGGGTGATCCCGAGCGAGGTCACCTCGGCGCTGTCCGGGGTCTCCAAGGCGTTCACCGAGGCGCTGCCCCGGGTCGCGAGCCGCGAGGTCACCGAGGGCAAGACGGCGGCGCAGAACGAGGCCGAGCAGGCCCAGAAGGCCGCCGAGGCGGCCATCGCCGACGCCGAGGACACCGGCCCGCGTGGCATCGGCCCCGGCTCCCCCACCCCGGACCCCCTCACCGGCCTGACCACCGACCCGGCCGCCCACGAGGCGGCCGAGACCGCGAACCGCGGCAAGAACGGCTCCTGACGCCTTGCAGGACCCGGACCGCCGCGCTCTGATCTCCTCACCGGCGCAGAACAGGGTGCGGGTCCGCTTCGGGAGGGAGGCCATGCCCTTGGGCTCGGCTCCGGCTGCTCCGCACGTGTCACCGATCCAGGATTCTCGTGAGTCCGGCCAGCGCTTGAGTGATCTGTTCCGGGTCCAGGCCGAGCACCTGGCGCTGGTAGTCGTACACCTCGCAGGCCAGGGGGGCGAGCAGGACATCGACCAGCGCGTCCGCGCCGGGCGTGCCCGCGGCGGTGAGCAGCGCGCGCACGTGGGCGCGCCAGAAGCCGTAGGCGCCCGTCTCGAAGCGGGAGCGGCCGACCTCCGAGCCGAGCACCAGATGGGAATGGTCCTCCAGCAGGCGCACCATGGCGGCGTAGAAGGCGGCCAGCCGCTCGGCGGGCGGCGCCCCCGGGCCCAGAGGCGGCTCGCCGCGCAGTAGGCGTTCTTGCAGGTCCCGCTCGTGCTCATCGAGCAGTGCCACGGCGATGGACGCGCGGTCGGGGTAGCGGCGGTAGAGGGTGCCCCGGCCCACCCCGGCCTTCTTGGCGATGTCGTCCATCGTCACGTCCTGCGGGGACCGCTCGGCGAACAGCACCGCGGCCGCCTCGAGGATCCGTGCGCGGTTGCGCGCGGCGTCGGCTCTCTCCATACACCCAGTCTATGTGGGCACACTGTCCACTTGTATGTGGGCACGCTGTCCACTTATGGTTAAGTGGACAGCGTGCCCACTTTGACCGAGGAGAGATCATGCTGCTGCACCTGGACGCCAGCGCCCGCCGCGCGTCGTTCTCGCGGAGGCTGTCGGGCGTGTACGCCGAGACGTGGCGGGCCGCCCACCCCGAGGCCGGCTACGTCTACCGCGACCTGGCCGCACAACCCGTGCCGCACATCGGCGAGGCCTGGACCGAGCTGTGCGACCACATCCTGGAGCACGAGATCACCGACATCTCGCGCTATCGGGAGGCGGTCCGCACCCCGGCCCGGCGCCAGGCGTGGGCCGTGGTGGAGCCGCTGCTCGACGAGGTGATCGCGGCTGAGGTGATCCTCATCGGGACGCCGATGTACAACTACTCGATCCCCTCGGCGCTGAAGGCATGGCTCGACCAGATCACCTTTCCCAAGATGTCGCTCGAAGGCCGCTCGTTCGTGGTGACCAGCGCGCGCGGCGGCGCGTACGGCCCCGGCACACCCCGGGAGCCGTACGACCATCAGGAGCGCTACCTGCGCGACTTCTTCAAAGGCCACTTCCGGGTGACCGACGTGAGGTTCATCAACGCGGAGCTGGTCAACGCCCGCCTCGACCCGGCGCTGGCACACCTGCGTGACCGGCACGAGGAGTCGCTGGCCGCGGCGCTGAAGGAGGCGGCCCGATGAACTGGCTGATCCTGCTGCTGGCCGGGCGGGTCGAGGTGGCGTGGTCGCAGAGCATCAAGCCGACGCACAACTTCACCCGGCCGCTGCCCACGCTGATCTGCCTGGTCCTGATGGCCGCCGCTGTCTGGCTGCTGTCCCAGGCCATGAACACACTGCCGGTCGGCACCGCGTACGCCGTCTTCACCGGCATCGGAGCCGTCGGCGCCGTCACCTTGGGCATCATCGTCAGCGACGACCCCGTGTCGGTGGGCAGATCAGCCGCGCTCGCCCTGATCGTCGGCGGCATCGTGCTGGCCCGGATCACCACCTGAGCCGGAACACACGTCACCTGGGCTGCCGCGCGCCTTCCGCTGAGGCCGCCGCGTCGGGGAAATGGGAGGCGTTGCTCGATCTTGGGTGTCCATAATGGTCGGCATGAAGCTTGCTGAGGCACTTGCGCTTCGCGCGGATGCGGCGCGCCGCGCCGAGCAACTGCGCGCCCGCATCGCCGCCAGCGCCCGCTACCAGGAGGGTGAGGCGCCCGCCGAGGACGCCGCCGCGCTGCTGACCGAGGCCGGCGAGGTCTTCGGTGAACTGGAGTCGCTGATCCGGCGGATCAACCACACGAACGCCGCCACCCGGCTTGAGACGGGTGGCACGCTGACCGACGCGCTGGCCCGCCGCGACGTGCTGCGGCTGCGGCACGCCACGATCACCTCCGCCGCGAACGCCGCCGCCGGCGACGGGCATCACGGGTTCCGGCAACTGCGCTCGGAGCTGAAGATGATCCCGGCGCTGCCGGTGGCCGCGCTGCGCGTCCAGGCCGACGACCTCGCCCGGCAGCTCCGCGAGGTGGACACGCTCATCCAGCGCACCAACTGGGAGGCCGACCTGCTGGACTGACGATCGAGGTGCGGAGCAGGTAGCCGACGTGGAGGCGTGCACGAACCCGCGGGCCGGCGGGTAATTCGGCCCCTTTCTTGGTGCGCCGAGGGCAGGCGCAGGGGTTCGATTCCCCGACGCACACAACGCATGCCCAGCACACCGAACAGGTGACGGCGCACAGGGCACGGCACATCACCGGGTGCAGATCCACGACGGCGAGGGCGGGCAAGGGGCACTCCGCACCCCGATCAACGATGCGCCACCGAAACCTGCAGCCCGAGGCGCACCGCACCCCCGGGCCTCGCCATGCCGGTCGCTGCGCACCGACGCCTCGGCCTCCGCACACCGCCGCCTCGGGCCTCGCCATGCCCTCCGGTAAGCGGCATGCCGATCGTGCTCCCCGTCGGCACCGACGGGATCACGCGACATCACCGTCGCGTTTCCTCCCCCTGGCCTCGGGCTGAGGTCCAGGCCCGGGGAGCCGGCGGGTCAGCCGTGGGCGGTGGTGAGGAGGCCGGCGAAGCGGCGGGCGTGGCGGAGTTCGTCCTGCACCGGGACGAGGACCAGTTCGTTGCCGACCTCGCCCACGGCCTGCCACAGGGCACGGCGGGCCTTACGCGCCCTGCGCGCGGCCCCGAGGGCGGCGGCCAGCCGGGACAGCAGGGCGATCAGCAGCCCGGCGAGCACGCCGCCGACGAGCAGGACGGTGGGCCAGGGGATCGTGCCGAGCGTCGGCGTCGGCACCTCGGGAAGCCGTAGATAGTCCAGGGCGAACAAAACGGTCAGCCACGCGGCTCCGGCGAGCGTGACGGCGAGCACCAGCCACTGGAGCAGGCCCACCGCCCGCCACCAGCGGGGGCGGCGGGTCGCGCCCGTGGAGGTGACCGCGACCGCGCGGTCCAGGGCCTCGACCAGGCCGTCCGCCCTCGACCGGGCGGCCGCCCGCACGGCCACCGCCCACGGCTCGGGCAGGTTCGCCGAGGCGGCCGAGCCCACGTCCCTGATCGCCGTCTCCATGCGCGACACCTGTACGCCGGTGGCGGCGGGGATGGACGTACGCCCTCCCGCCGCCGCCGCGGCCCCGGCCAGGTGGAGCCTGCGGAGCGGGTCGGGCCGCAGCCGGCGCAGCCAGCGGGTGACCGGCCAGCCGGTGGCGACGACCGCGCGGTGCCGATGGCCCTTCCGGACGGCCTCCACCACGAGGGGGACGCCCGCGGCCTCGGCGAGCGCGGCGGTGAGCGGCCGGGAGAGCTCGGTGGTCACCGCCTTCTCCGCCGTCTCCGCGCGCCGCTCCAGCTCGCCCGGCGCCCTGTCGTCCACCGCTTCGGCCCAGCGTTCCAGCTCCTGCTCCGCCTCCGGTTCGGTGATGGTGGGGGGCGGGCTGGTGGAGGCGGCGGCGAGCAGGACGGCGGCCCGTTCGACGTCCGCCTCCAGCCGGGCCGCCCAGGCACGCCGGTCCGCGACGCGCTTGACCAGGGCCGAGCGCAGTTCGGCGACGCCCCTGCCCTCCGGCACGGACGTCGTGATCATCGGCACGCCCGGCAGCCCGTCCTCGTCCAGCAACCGGCGCAGGTCACGCACGCAGCGGTCGGCCGCCGCCGCGCTCAGCCGGTCGGCCTGGTTCAGCACGATCAGCATGACGTCGCGGTGCCGCCGGAGTGGGCGCAGATAGCGCTCGTGGACGGCGGCGTCCGCGTACTTCTGCGGGTCGAGCACCCACACCAGCAGGTCGACCACGGAGACGAGCCGGTCCACCTCCAGACGGTGGGCCGCCTCGATCGAGTCGTGGTCGGGCAGGTCGAGCAGGATCAGCCCCGACAGCGAGCCGTCGGCGCCCCCCTTGTTCCCGTTGGCCGTCGCATGAACGGTGCCGTCGACCGTGTGGCGGCGCGGGATGTCGAGCCAGTCGAGCAGCGGCCCGGCGCCCTCCGGGTCCCACATCGCGGCCTGCGCGGTCGAGGTCGTCGGCCTGGTCACCCCCACCTGTGCGAGTGAGGTGCCGGACAGCGCGTTGAACAGCGAGGACTTCCCGCTGCCCGTCGCCCCGGCGAGCGCCACGACCGTGTGCTCCACCGAGAGGTGGCTCCGCGCTCCGGCGCGGGCCACCACGTCCTCGGCTCGTTCGACGGCGACGGGCGCCAGCCGCCCATCAGCCAGGCCGGCCGCCTCGGACAGCGCGGCCAGCCTGGCGTCCAGTGGCGCGGCCTTCGGCCGCCGGAGCACCTTCATGGCAGGTCCAGAGGCTGGGAACGCAGGACCAGCCCGTTCCCCTCGACGGTCCCGGCGGCTCCGGAGCCGATGCCCCCGGCTCCCGCAGGTCCGTCCGTCCCCTTGCCGCCGGTCATCGCGGCTTCGGCCGTGCCCGGTGTCGCGGCGTCCTGGGGAGTCGAGGTGATCTCGGACCGGTGGTCGTGGACGGCCTGGGCCGCGCGCCGCAGGTCGGCGGAGATCGGCTCCGGCGGTCCGAGCCCGTCCAGCAGCGCGGTGAACCGGACCGCCTCCTCGTCCAGCAGCTCGCCCACCCGCCGCCGCAGGTCCTCGCGCGCCGCCTGGGTGAGGGCGCGCACCGCCTGGTCTCCGAACACCGCTTCCAGGAGCTTCTGGCTGAGCACGCTCGTCCCACCGGCGATGCCGACCTCCAGGCCGGTCAGCCCTCCGGTGGAGGCGAAGACCATGAGCATGAGCAGCAGACCGAGGCCGTTCAGGCTGAACGAGGCGAGCCGGGCCGTCGTGCGCCGCTCCGCCCCTTCCTTGGCGACCAGTTCGAGCACGTACGCCTGCCAGGCGCGGACGGCCGCGGCGGAACGGTCGGGCAGGGTGGCGGAGGCGCGGCCGAGGCGTCCCGCGGCGACCGCGCCGGCCCGTTCGATCACGTCCCGGCCGGCCGGCATGCCGGACCAGGCCTCCAGCGCGCGCTCGGCGGCGGCGTCCGCGGCGGAGCGGATCAGCGACTCCACCCCGGTCTCCAGCGCGCTCCGCAACCGGGCGTCGGGCGGGGCCGCGCCGGTGAACGCCGCGACGATGCGCTCGCGCAGCCAGCCGATGCGCGACTCCAACGAGCGCATGAGGTCGCCGGTGCCGATGAAATCCTGCCAGCGGGTCAGCACCTCGCCGCGCAGCAGCGAGCCGTCCCGGATGCCGTCGTCGAAGGAGGCCATCGCCGCCCCGTACGCCGACTCCACCGACAGCCGCAGGTCGGCCAGGCCCGCCCGTTGCCGGTCGGCCGCGTCCGCCAGAGCGGGGACCCGGGTGGTCACGCTGTCGAGCGCGCCGGAAAGCGTTCTGCGGACGACCTCCGCGCGGGCCTGCGCGTCGGCCGCGATCTCGGCCAGCCACCCGCGCACGGCCCGTACGGCCTCCTCCGGCAGGCGGGCGTTCTCCTCGGGCAGCGCCACCTCCGGGACGCTGAACAGCGGCGTCCCGGCGAGGCCGTTCTCCGCCAGCAGCCGGGTCAAGTGAGCGGTGACCGGCTCCATCGCCTCGGCCGGCACCCGGTCGAGGACCACCGCCAGGGCCGTACTGCGCTCTCTGGCGCTGCGCAGAAAGCCCCAGGGCACCTCGTCGGCGTACCGCGCGGCCGTGGTGACGAACAGCCACAGGTCGGCGGCGGCGAGGAGCTGGGCCGCGATCTCGCGGTTGGCGGTGACCACGGAGTCGATGTCGGGGGCGTCCAGCAGCGCGAGCCCGGCGGGAAGCGTGCCGGCGGTGACGACGCGCAGCGTGCCGGGCTCGCCGCGCCCCCGCCCGGTCGTCCTGGCCAGGCCGGGCAGGACGTTCTGCCTGGTGAACCACGCCTCGTCGGCCGGGCTGGCGACCAGGGTCGGCGCGAGCGTCGTCGGGCGCAGCACCCCGGGCTCGGTGACGTCGGCGCAGGCCAGGGAGTTGACCAGTGTCGACTTGCCCGCCCCGGTCGAGCCGCCCACCACGGCCAGCAGCGGCGCGTCCATGGCGGCGACGCGCGGCAGCAGGTAGTCGTCGAGCTGGCCCCTCAGCTCCTTGAGCGCGCGGCGGTGCGACGCGACGTCCCCGATCGCGAGCGGGAAGAGGTCGTGATCGAGCAGGCGTCGCAGAGCCTCGAGGGCCTTGAGCAACTCGTTGTTCCCTGCCATACGACCGGTCATGCCCCACCGGCGCCGAGCTATCCCCGTCGGCGCCGAACCGAAACCCGCCGAACCCGCGGCACTTCTCCAGGTGAGGCCGAGGCGGTGCTTCGGTCAGGTGGTGGGCTGGGGGGTCGGCGGGGTGGTGGGGAGGAGAGGGCGGCACTTGTCCAGGGCCTTGGCCACGGCAGGGTCCTCGGTCTTGAGCTGCCGCATGCCACCCTTCTCCGGCAGCTCCGCTCCGTTGTCCTTCATGCACGAGCGGAACGCCTGCATGGCGGAGGGGTCGAAGCCCTGGCCCTGGCCACCCGGCCCGCGGCGGCCCTGAGGCATGAGCGAGCGGCACGCCTCGAACGCCTTGCGCATCTCTGGAGACATGGTGCCGAAGCCCCCCGGCCCTCCGCTCGGCCGGGCGAACGGGGAACCGCTCGGCCGAGCCGTGGGCGCGCCGCCACCCGGGCGGCGCATGGGCACGTCCACGCCGTTCTTGCGCATGCACTCGGCGAACGCCGCTCCGCCGCCACCGGCTCCGCCCGGCGACGGCTGAGCGCCGGCCGTCGTGGCGGAGCCTCCTCCGCAACCTGATACCAGCAGGGCGGTGGCCACGGCGGCGAGGCCGAGTACACGGGGCGATGCATTCACGAAAGTGGACTCCATCGGAAGGCCGAGGGACTTTGGCGATGTCCATAGAAGGCCACCAAACTCCAGCCCAGGTGGGACGGAGCTGAATATCCGCTGTCAACCAGCGATCGAGGTAGTTCGATCATGCGGACCCCGCACGCCGTGCACGTCATCCAGGTCGTCACTCCGGCCCGACGGCCGTCCAGGCGATCAGGCCATGCCTGCCGTCGATCGGCCGGAAGTGCCCGCTCACCAGCGGCTTACCGAGTCCACTTGAACAGGCCGACCCGGTGGCTCCCGTTAGGAGGGGGCGGCGTCGAGGGGGAGGACGACGCGGAAGGTGGCGCCGTCGCCGGGCTCGCTGTCCAGGGTGATGGCTCCGCCATGGGCGTGGACGAGGGCCGCCGCGATCGACAGGCCGAGCCCGCTGCCCCCCGAGCCGCCGTTCCTGGTGCGGGACGGGTCGGCGCGGTAGAACCGCTCGAACACCCGCTCGGCGTCCTGGACCGCCAGCCCCGGCCCCTCGTCGGCCACCTCGATCGCGACCCGTCCGTCCAGGTTGCCGACCCCCACGCGGAACGCCGTACCGGGCGGGGTGTGCCGCAGCACGTTGCCGACGAGGTTGGCGACCACCTGGCGCAGCCGCGCCTCGTCACCGGCCACGACCACCGGGTCGTCGGCCTCGTCCAGCCGGACCAGGTCGATCTCCCGGTCGGGGGCGAGCGTCTGCGCGTCGAGCACGGCTCCAGCGGCCAGGCTGAGCACGTCGACCTGCTGCCGATCGAGCGGACGCTGCTGGTCGAGGCGGGCCAGGAGCAGCAGGTCGTCCACGAGCAGACCCATACGGGTGGCCTCGTCCTCGATCCG
The DNA here is from genome assembly GCF_014646695.1 of Sphaerisporangium melleum. Lineage (GTDB taxonomy): Bacteria > Actinomycetota > Actinomycetes > Streptosporangiales > Streptosporangiaceae > Sphaerisporangium > Sphaerisporangium melleum. The sequence continues at coordinate 51,777 of NZ_BMNT01000024.1, read as the reverse complement.
GCGCAGCAGCCTGCCCGCCTCCGCGAGGCTCGGCGTCTCGTGCCGGTACAGCTCGGCGAAGCCGCGGATGGAGGTCAGCGGCGTGCGCAGCTCGTGGGAGGCGTCCGCGACGAACCTGCGCATGCGGTCCTCAGAGCGCCGGGCCTCGAACGCCGACCTGCGCGCGGCGATCTCGGACGCCTCCCGGTCCCGGAAGGCCGCCTCGATCTGGGCGAGCATGCCGTTGATGGCCCGGCCGAGCCGTCCCATCTCGGTACGGCGGTGCCGCAGCGGCACGCGGCGCGACAGGTCACCGCCGGCGATGGCGCCCGCGGTCCGTTCGATCTCGCCCAGCGGGCGCAGGCTGCGCCGCACGAGCCAGTGGCAGGCGAAGCCGAGGATGACGAGCACGCCGCCGCCGACGCCGGCCACGATGAGGGCGAGCCGGTTCACGGTGGCGTCGATGTCGTCCATCCGGATGGCGATCAGCCGGGTGCGCGGAGCCCCGGACAGGCCCTCGGTCACGACCACGGCCCGCCATCGGGTGCCCGACGCCGACTCGACGGTGAAGGGCACGGGCCGGCCGGACGGGCGCGCGGCACCGATCCTGGCCGGCGACAAGGTGGGCGGAGTGCTGCCGGGCGGCTCCTGGAGCGTGCGTTCGACACTGCCGTCCGGCCGCAGCAGGGCCATGTAGAACAGGCCGAACTGGCGCAGCGGGCGGGTCAGCTCGCGCGCCTGCGGCTGCAGGTCGGGCGGGATGGCGATCTCACGGCGCAGCGTCCCGGCGGCGGTCAGCTGCTGGTCCACCCGTTCGACGAGGTAGCCGCGCAGGAGCTGGACGGCGACGCCGCCGGTCAGCGCGATGGCGATGGTGACCAGCGCGAGCGTGCCCACCACCAGGCGCAGCCACAGAGGCGACCGGGCCAGCGATCGCCGCACCGCTGTACGTTTCGGTCCGCGGACCGGCTCCTGGGCCGGGCCGGCGGAGGAGCGGGACGGGGCGGCGGGGCGGTCACTGCCGTGGTGCGCGGAGGACGTAGCCCACTCCTCGGAGCGTGTGGATCAGCCGGGGCTCCACCGTGTCGATCTTGCGGCGCAGATAGGAGACGTAGGACTCGACGACGTTCCGGTCCCCGCCGAAGTCGTAGTTCCAGACGTGGTCGAGGATCTGCGCCTTCGACAGCACCCGCCCCGCGTTGACCATGAAGTAGTGCAGCAGCTTGTACTCGGTGGGCGACAGCTTCACCCGCCGGCCCGCCCGCCAGACCTGGTGCCCCTCCTCGTCCAGCTCCAGGTCGGCCACCTGCAGCCGGGTGGGCAGGTCGAGGTCGCCCCTGGTGCGGCGCAGCACCGCGCGGATCCTGGCCAGCACCTCCTCCAGGCTGAACGGCTTGGTCACGTAGTCGTCCCCGAGCCCGAGCCCCTTCAGCTTGTGCTCGGCCTCGTCCCGCGCGGTGAGGAAGAGGACGGGGGTCCGCCTGCCCGCCGCACGAAGCCGGGACGCCACCGCGAATCCGTCCATGTCGGGCAGCATCACGTCGAGCACCACCAGGTCGGGCCGGACCCGCTCGACGAGCTGGACGGCCTCGCGCCCGTCCGCGGCGGTGGTGACGTCGAACCCGGCGTACCGGAGGGTCGCCGACAGCAGCTCACGGATGTTCGGCTCGTCGTCGACCACGAGCAGCCTGGCCTCACCGGGCACGACGCGCCTCCCCTGCCGGTACGGCCCACGGTTCCCGGTCGCGCATCAGCCACGCCCCCGGTTGCCGCCGAATCCGCCGAGGCCGGCCCCGCCCTGGTCGACGGACGTCGCGCTGACCGAGCCGTCGTCGCCGCGCTCGCCCTGGACGACGACGGTGGCGCCCGGCTTGAGGTCCTTCACTTTGCCTTCCTTGCTGACCTGGACCTTCGTGTCGCTGGAGGTCTTGACCGTGACGATGCCGCCGCCCGTCGTCTCCAGGTAGATCTTGCCGCCGTCGACGAGCTTGACCGTGCCGACGGTGACGTTGCCGAACGCGCCGCCCTGCCCGCCGCCGAGGCCCTGTCCCCGCCCCTGTCCCTGCCCTTGCCCTTGCCCTTGGCCTTGCCGCTGGCCTTGACCGCCGGGGAACCCGAACCTGCCGCCGCCCCCCTGCCCGCCGCCCGCGCCGCCGAGCAGCCCCTGGATCGCGGCCTGCCGGGCGTTCGCGACACCCCACAGCTTCTGCACCTGGATGCCCACGATCATGCCGGCGACCAGCAGCACTCCCGCCGCCAGCGCCAGCGTCAGCCTGGACGTGCGGCGCCGCTCGGGACGGGGGGCCGGCTCGGCGTCCAGGTCGTCCTGGAACGGTGAGGTCTCCAGCAGTTCGTGCGCCGTCACCGGCTCCTCCGTCGCGACCGGCTTGCGCCTGCTCGTACTCATGATCACTCCTTGCGGTTGCCGCACGTCACTCGTGCCGCAGCGCCTCGATGGGACGGAGCTTGGCCGCCCGGTTGGCCGGGTAGCTGCCGAAGAACAACCCGATCGCGACCGATACGCCGAGGGCCAGCACGATCGACGCCGGCACCACGACGGGCTGTATGCCGGCGATGGTGAATCTCGTGCCGATCAGCGCGATGGCCACCCCGAGCAGCCCGCCGATCAGGCTGAGCATCGTGGCCTCGGCCAGGAACTGGCCGAGGATCGCGCCGCGCGGCGCGCCGATGGCCTTGCGGATGCCGATCTCCCGGGTCCGCTCGGTGACGGTGACGAGCATGATGTTGGTGATGCCGATGCCGCCGACCAGCAGGCTGATCGCGGCGACCGCGCCGAGCAGCACGGTGAAGGTCCCGGTCGCGGCGCTGACCGTCTCCTGCAGCGTCGCCTGGTTGAGGATGCGGTAGTCGGCGGTGGAGTTCGCGCCGGTGATGCCGTGCCGCTGGTCGAGGACCTGCGTCACCTCCGACTGGGCGGCGTCGACCGCCGTCGCACTCCTGGCCTGGACGATGATCTGGCCGAGGGACCCAAACCCGGTCAGGCTCTGCTGCACGGCGGGCAGCGGCGCGATCGCGATGTCGTCGCCGTCCTGGAATCCGGACGACCCGGACTCCTTGAGCACCCCGATCACGGTGAACGGTACGCCGCCGACGGTGATCTGCTTGCCGAGCGGGTCGACGGCGCCGAACAGGTCCTCGGCCACGGTCCGCCCGATCACGACCACCTTCCGCGCGGCCATGACGTCGTCGTTGAAGAAGTACGACCCGGTGGCCACCGGCTTGTTCGACGCCTCGAAGTAGCTGGGGTAGGTGCCGACGAGCTGCTGGATCGAGTGGCTCGCCCCCTCGTAGGTCGCCGTCTGCGCCGAGGCGGTGACCACCGGGGAGACGCTCTTGACCGAGGGGGCGTTCGCCGGGTCGGCCAGGGCCCTGGCGTCGTCCAGGGTCAGCGGCTTGGCCTGGGTGCGCGGGCCGGTGGCCTGCTGCTGGTCGCGCCCGCCACCGCCGCCACCCAGGCCGAAAGCGCCACCGCCACCGCCACCGCGCCCGCCGCCACCGCCGTTGAACGACTGCATCACGGTGAGAGTGTTGGCGCCGAGCCGCTGGATGTTCTGCTGGATGGCCTGCGAGGAGCCCTCGCCGACCGCGACCAGCATGATCACCGCTGCGACGCCGATCAGGATGCCGAGCGTGGTCAGCGCGCTGCGCATCTTGTTGGCCGTCAGGCCGCGCACGGCGAAGCGCAGGACCTCCAGGGCGTTCATCGGTCCCCCACCGCCTGGGAGGCGAGCCGGGGCGGCGGTCCGTCGACGGGCGCCTGCCTGCGGTCCTCCACGATCAGTCCGTCCACCAGGCGGATCACCCGCTTGGCGTGCCGGGCCACGTCGTCCTCGTGCGTGATCAGCACGATGGTGCGCCCGGCGTCGCTGAGCCGGTCCATGATGGCCAGCACGTCCGCCGTCGACCTGGTGTCGAGGTTGCCGGTCGGCTCGTCGGCCAGCAGCAGCGACGGCGCGGTGACCAGCGCGCGGGCGACCGCCACCCGCTGCTGCTGGCCGCCGGACAGCTCGTTCGGCTCGTGACGCACCCGGTCGGACAGCCCCACCTGCTCCAGCGCCGCGAGCGCCCGCTGCCGGCGCGGCCCGGCGCCCACCCCGCCGTACGCCAGAGGCAGCTCCACGTTGGCCAGCGCGGACATGCGGGGGATGAGGTTGAACGACTGGAAGACGAAGCCGATCTTCCGGTTGCGCAGGATGGCGAGCCGCCGATCGTCCAGCAGCCCGACATCGGTGCCGTCGATCAGGTACCTGCCGCCGGTCGGCACGTCCAGGCAGCCGAGGATGTTCATCAGCGTCGACTTGCCGGACCCGGACGCGCCCATGATCGCGACGTAGTCGCCGCGCCCGACCGCGAGCGAGACGCCGCGCAGCGCGTGCACCTGTGCGTCGCCCTCGCCGTAGACCTTGGTCACCCCGCGCACGTCCAGCACGGGCGGCGTCGTACCCGCCGCGCACTGACCGGCCCGCGTGCCCTGCTCCGCCGGCCGGGCGTCCTGCCTTGCCTGGTCATCCTGCCCTTGGCGAGCGTCCTGTGCCTGGCGATGCCCCTCGCGGGCGTCCCGCCACAGCGGCCCGCCGCCTCCGGGGCCGGGCCGGGCGTCCGAGGGCGTCACCGGCCACCCCCGCCACCGCCACCGCCGCCGGAGATGCGGATCGCGCCGCCACCGGGGAAGCCACCGCCGGGGAAGCCGCCCCGCAGGTCGCCGGTGCCGCCGCCCGTGCTCCGCACCACCTGGTCGCCCTCGGCGAGCCCGGACTTGATCTCGGTGAGGGTGTCCCCCTTGACGCCGATCTCGACGGTCCTGGTGGCCTGTGCGCCGTTCGCCAGGACCGTGACGGTGTTCTGGCCGCCCGCGGTTCTGACCGCCGAAGTGGGAACGACCAGTGCGTCGTCCGCCTTGGCCACGATGACCTGGACGGAGGTGGTCTGGCCGAGCCGCACCGTCTTCGGCACATCGGTGAGCGAGATGGTCGCGGCGTACTGGACCACGTTGTTGCTGGTCTGCGCCACCGGGTCGATCAGGGCGATCTTGCCGGAGGCGGTGACACCGGGCAGCGCGTCGAAGGTCACCGTGGCCGTCTGGCCGCGCTTGAGCTTCGTCACGTCCGACTCGGTGAAGTCCCCGACCACCTGCAGGCGCTTGGTGTCGGCGACCTCGATGAAGCCACTGGAGCCGGAGGAACTCGCGGAGCTCGCGGAGCTCGCGGAGCTCGACGAACCCGACGAACCGGAGGAGCCGCCCGCGCGAGAACTTCCCGAAGCGGACGACGAGCCACTGGACGACGATCCGCTCGAACCGGAGGACGAGCCGCCGGCCGTCCCGTTCACGGCGGTGACCGTGCCGCTGAACGGCGCCTTGAGCACCGTCCCGTCGAGCGTGCGCTTGGCGTCCCGGTAGGCGTTCCTCGCCTGGACGTACTGCGAGTAGCCCGACGCGGTGGAGGTGTCGCCGTCCTCGGCCGCGCTCAGGCTCGCCTGTGCGGCGTCGAGGTCCTCCTGAGCGGCGGTGTCGTCGAGGCGGGCCAGGATCTGGCCCTTGGTGACCTTGTCCCCGGCCTCGACGTAGATCTTCTCGACCGTGCCGCTCGTACTGAAGCTCAGCGACCGGGTCTTCGCGCTCTCCACGGAGCCGGAGGCCGAGACCGACGACAGGACGGTCCCCCGCGTGACCGGCGTGGTGACGGGTGCCGCCTCCGCGGCGGAGCCCCCGTTCAGGGAGGCGTACGCCACGCCGGCGCCTCCCAGCAACAGCACCCCGAGGGCGCCGTTCACGATCAGCGCTCTGCGCTTCGTCGACAGCTTCACGATCCCCGAGCCTGGACCACGCCGCTTGGGCCAACCTCCGCCGTCCCTGAAGGTTTGCTGAAAGCCGCGGCCGTCCGCGCCGCGCAGGGCCCGGACGGGACGGACCGGGGGAGGGTGGCGGGGACGGAGTCCCAGCTCAGGGGATCGCGCCGGATCCGGATCCACAGGAAACTCTCAGGCCGGGCTGAGCTTGGCGTCACGTCGGGTCACCAGGATGGCCGCATGAGATCGAGCACTCCGCCAACCGCCGTACGCGCCGGGGGACTCGCCCTCGCCGGCATCGTCCTGGTGGCCGCCGGGCTGGTCTACCTGGGGGACGCGAGCACCCCCGCGACCACGCGGGTCGAGCTGGCCTCGGCCAGGCGGGGCACGATCGTCAGCGGCGTCTCGGCGGCGGGGAGCACCGTGGACGCCCATGAGCGTGACCTGGCCTTCGGCGCCGACGGCACGGTGGAGAAGGTGTACGTGTCGGCCGGCCAGAAGGTGCGCGCGGGGCAGGTGCTGGCGCGGGTGGACGACACGATCGCGCGGGAGGACCACGACGCGGCCAAGGCGTCGCTCGCCGCGGCGGAGGAGACGCTGGACAAGCTCGAAGAGGCGCAGAACACCTCCGGCCGATCGTCCGGACAGCCTGGACAGTCCGGACAATCCGGGCAAGGCGCCGGACGGCCCTCCCGGGTGCCTTCAGGACGGCCATCCGCACAGCCCTCAGCACGACCGACCGGACAACCCTCTCCGACCTGTCCGCTGCCGAACGCGACGCCGCGGCCCTCGCAGTCCGGCCGTCCCGGTACGCCCACGCCCGAGCCCAGCGTCGGCTACCCCGTCACCCCGTCCCCTTTCCGCCCGGTCGCGGTGACGGTGGCCCCGGCGGCCTACTCGGCGTGGTCCGTTAAGCCGACGGCGAGCGGGGAAAGCACAGGTGACACGACCGGCAGTACATCCACGACCAGTGGCGGCGGGGCCTCCGCGGCCACCCCGAACCCCACACCGACGCCGACGCCGACGGTCACGCCTACACCTGCCGCCACGCCCACGGCCGCTCCGGCGCGCAGGTCCACTCCCGCCCCCGCCTCCTCCCGGACACCGGCCCCGACCTCGGAAAAGCCGGCCCGGAAGGCGGGTCCCCGGGGGACCGCCAAGGACGACTCCACGTCAGGCCCGGACGCCACGCCCACGTCCTCACGTGCTCCCTCCCTGAAGCCGAAGCCCACGTCCTCGCGAGCAGCCTCCGGAAAACCGACGCCCCCCTTCTCGGCGGCTCCCGCAGAGAAGCCCAAGGTCACATCCGCGTCCACGCACGCCGCTGACCGGGAGCGGAGGCCGGAGCGGACCGTGACCTCAACGCCCTCCCGGCCCCACCCCACGGCGACCGCTTCCGGCACCGGCGGAACCGCGACGTCACGATCCCGCGGCACCGCGACCACCCCCCGTACGGGCACGTCCGCCGAGCCCTCCCGCTCGCCCGCTCCCACGCCGACGGCCCTGCCCACTCGCACGGAGTCGCCGCACCCGGCCCCCACGCCGACGGCCCTGCCCACTCGCGCGGAGTCGCCGCACCCGGCCCCGACGGTGGTTCCGGTCGTCCCGCGGCCGGCCGATCCGGCTCCCGGCCCCGAGCACGGTGACCCGGCGACCCCGCAGCCGTCGCCGACCTGCGGCCCTCCTGGGGATCAGAACGACGACCAGAACAACGGCGGTCAGAGCGGAAAGCCCGCCCGGCCGACCGACCAAGCAGGGCAGAACGGCCAGAAGGGTCAAGGCGGACGCGGAGGCCAGGGCGGCTCGGCCGGCGCGGCGGGTATGGCGGGTCAAAACCGCCAAGGCGGCCAAGGAGGCCAGGCGGTGACCACGGTCGCCGAGGCCGAGGCGAACATCGCCAAGGCCAAGACGGCGCTGCGGCAGGCCGAAGAGGCGCTGGACGGAGTCGCCATCAAAGCCCCTGCGGCCGGGACGATCCTCGCCGTGTCCGGCACGGCAGGGACACAGGCCACCGCCGGGTCGTCGTTCATCACGCTCGGCGACCTGGACGAACTGCAGGTGCGGGCCATGTTCTCCCAGACCGATGTCGTCCGGCTGAAGGTCGGCCAGACCGCCACGGTGTCCCTGGCCACCCGGCCCGGCGCGACCTACCGCGGCAGGGTCGCGCACATCGACGTGACCGCGACGGCCAACGGGCAGCTCGTGCAGTACGGCGTGACGATCGCCTTCGAACGTCGCCCGAAGGGACTGCTGCTGGGGCAGACGGCGACCGTGCGGGTGACCCTGGACGAGGCGGAGAACGCCGTGTACGTGCCGGCGCAGGCGGTGCGGACCAGGGCGGACGGCGCGGCGACGGTGCTCGTGCGCGCCGGCGGGCGAGCCGTCGAGCGGACCGTCCGGCTCGGCGTGCGGGGTGACCAGTACGTGGAGGTCACCTCGGGCCTGTCGGCGGGCGACCAGGTCGAACTTCCCGGAAGCTCGGCCGGCGGCTTCCCCGACGACGGCTTCCCGGACCTCACCGCCCCGAGCCCCACGTCCTCCTGATCAGGACGGTCAAGCACCGCCTGGTGAGGTGCCCTCCTCCGGTGAGGGAGGGCACCCGCCACGTTCGCCGGCTCACCGGTCACCCCGGACCTGCCGGAGAGCCCTCCCGGCAGGTCGGCGGCGACCGTGTCGCTCAGGCGCCGAGGGACTCGGCGGCGAGCGCGGTGCCCTGGACGCGGGCCGCGATCTTGGCGAAGGCGGTCTCCCGCGAGGTGGAGGTGTCGTCGGCGAACGGGGAGAACCCGCAGTCGTCACAGGTCCCGAGCCGGTCCACGGGCAGGTGACGGGCCGCCTCCAGCACCCGGTCGCGCACCTCCTCCGGCGTCTCGACCCGCGGGTCGATCGGGTCGGTCACCCCGACGAAGATCTTGGCCTCGGCCGGCAGGTGGGCGGCGATGATGTCCAGGACCCGCCCCCGGTCCGGCTCGCTGGCCAGTTGTACGTAGAAGTTGCCCGCACGCAGGGCGAACAGCTTCGGCAGCAGGCCCGCGTAGTCGACGTCGGCGCTGTGCGTGGAGTCCTGGTCGCCGCCCGGGCAGGTGTGGACGCCGATGCGCGCGCGTTCGGCGTCGCTGAAGCGTTCGAGCACCTGGTTGTTGAGGTCGACGAACTGCTCCAGCAGCCCGCCGCTGGGGTCGAGCTTGAGCGAGAGCCGTCCCTCGGTGAAGTCGAGCTGCACGACGTGAGCGCCCGCGTCGAGGCAGCCGCGGATGTCGGCCTCGGCCTCGGCGATCAGGTCGTCGATGAACGCCTTGCGCGGATAGTCCCCGATCCCGTCGGCCGGGTACAGCAGGCTGAGCGCCGAGGGCGCGATGACGGCCTGCTTCACCGGCAGGCCGGTGTGGCCGAGCGCGGCGCGCAGGTACGTCGCGGCGTGCTGCCCGTAGCGGAACGGCCCGGCCGTCAGCCGGGGCAGCTGCCGCGTGTGACCGTCGGCGAACGGGATGACCGCGCCGTCGCCGGCCAGCGCGTCCAGCCCGTGGAGCGGGTAGGTGGCGAAGCTGGGCTTGGACTGCTCGCCGTCGACCAGGACGGGACAGCCGATCTGCTCCAGCCGGGTGATCGTGTCGGCGACCGCGGCGTCCTGCGCGGCGGTCAGATCGTCGTCCCCGATGCGCCCGGCGGCGTGGTCGGCCATCGCGGCCAGCAGCTCGGGGGAACGGGGGATGCTGCCGATTGGTTCGGTAGGGATGCCCATGCCGCGAGCGTAGACAGAGATCCACGGCCCGATCAATGATCATTTACGACCCGGCGGTACGGAGTGACGATCGGGCGGAGACGAACGCTCCCCCGGGAGGAGGACAAGTCATCCCATAGCGGAGGTGAGTACACCTCAGTAGTAAAGGGACACCTCTCTTCGAGATGGGCGGAGTGAGCGCCTCCCTCGCGACCGACCCCCGCCGGTGCCTCCCGCGAGGGGAAAGCCGGGGTCGCCGTCCTCGGGCCCGGTGTGCTCTCCTACCTACGCCGGGCACCTGCTTGCCGTCCGACGCGATGCTCCCGCGGCGCCGCGTCGGCGGGACCGCGTACGGCGAATGCCGACGCCGCCCCGGGGCGATAATCCGGCAGACCTTTCCGGTCACCGCACTCGCCGGCGCCTCGCCGCCGATGCGACGGACGCGAGGAGCGATCAACCGGCGGTCGCGGGGCCGAGCACGTCCGGAGAGAGGGGCAGGTCCACGCGGAACGTGGCGCCGGCGCCCGGAGCGGTCTCCAGGGTGACGGTGCCTCCGTGCGCGGCGACCAGCCCGGCCACGATGGCCAGCCCGAGCCCGCTCCCCCCGGAAGCCGCCGCCCGGGAGGCTTCCGCCCCAAGCGATCCGGTCCGAAGTGGTGCCGTTCGCGGGGCTTCCGTTCGGGGCGGGTCGCTGCGAGGCGGCCCTGGTTCGCCGTCGCCTACGCCCTCCTGCCCCGGGGATGGGTCGCTCGGGACGCCGCTCTCGCCTGCCTGACCGTCCGATGCGGCCGACGGGGGCAGGGCGGGGGCGCGGGAGCGGGCCGGGTCGGCGCGGTAGAAGCGTTCGAAGACCCGCTCGGCCTGGTCGGGGGCGAGCCCGGGGCCCTTGTCCGCCACCTCCAGGAACGCGGTCGTCCCCGCCGCTCCCGCCCGTACGGTGATCGGCGTGCCGGCCGGAGTGTGGACGAGGGCGTTGCTCACCAGGTTCCCGATGATCTGACGGAGCCGCACCTCGTCACCGGAGACGATGGGCGCGACGTCCCCGGAGACCTCCAGCGCGATGGCGCGGCCGGCGGCCAGGATGCGGGCCTCCTGCACGGCGTCGGCGGCCAGGGCGAGCAGGTCCACCGAGGTCATGGCGAGCGGCCGCTGCTGGTCGAGGCGGGCGAGCAGCAGCAGGTCCTCGACCAGGACGCCCATCCGGGTGGCGGCGTCCTCGACGCGGCGCATGAGGCGGGCGGGGTCGCCGGCCGGGTTCTGCCGGTAGAACTCGGCGAACCCGCGGATCGAGGTCAGCGGGGTGCGCAGTTCATGGGAGGCGTCGGCGACGAACCTGCGCATGCGCTGCTCGGAGGTACGGGCCGCGGCCTCGGAGATCTCGCGGGCGCGGAAGGCCGACTCGATCTGGGCGAGCATGCCGTTCAAGGACACCGCGAGGCTGCCCACCTCGGTGCGCGGGTCACGGTCGGGCACCCGGCGGCCGAGGTCACCGGCGGCGATGGCCGCGGCGGCGTGTTCCATCTCCACCAGCGGCCGCAGGCTCCTGCGCACGATGACCACGCCGAGCACGGCAAGGATGATCATGACGGCGCCGCCGCCCAGCAGTTCGGTGACCGCGAGCCGCGTGGTGATCTGGCTGACCGACGACAGGTCGATCGCGATGACGAAACTCCCCACGTCCGGGATCGACACGGCGCGCAACCGCCATTCCCCGCCCCCGGACGCGGCCGGGACGGTCTGCGGACGCCAGGGCGCCCCGGACAGATCGGGCAGCACGGGCCCGGGCCGGTGCTCGGCCTCCAGGCCGGCGAGGGTCACCAGGAGGGCGCCGTCCCGGTCCCGGACCTGGATCAGCCCGTCGGGCGGCACACGGCTGCCGAGCCCGGGTCCGAGTCCGGAACCCGGGCCGAGACCGGAGCCGCGTTGCAGGCGCCGCGCGACATCCTGGGCGAAGGTCGCGAGTTGCTGGTCCACCCGGTCGAGCAGGTAGCCGCGGAGCACCGACACGCTGCCGGCGCCGATGCCCGCGAGCGCGATGGCGACCAGGGCCAGCATGGCGGCGATCAGCTTGATCCGCAGCGGCGTCCGGGCGGACAGGGCCGCGACCTTCGTGCGCGTGCGGGCGAGCGGCGGGAGCGGGTTCACGCCGGAGGCACCCGCAGGACGTAGCCGACACCGCGCAGGGTGTGGATCAGCCGGGGCGTACCGGTGTCGATCTTCCGGCGGAGCACGGAGACGTACGACTCGACGATGCCGGCGTCGCCGCGGAAGTCGTAGTCCCACACGTGGTCCAGGATCTGCGCCTTGGACAGCACCCGTCCGGCGTTGGCCATGAAATAGCGCAGCAGCTTGAACTCGGTGGGCGACAGCGGGATGACCTGGCCGCGCCGCCACACCTCGTGGCTCTCCTCGTCCAGCTCGATGTCGGCGAAGGTCATCCGGGGCGGCGGCACCGCCGGGTCGCCCGCGGTGCGGCGCAGCACGGCGCGGATGCGGGCGATCACCTCCTCCAGGCTGAACGGCTTGGTCACATAGTCGTCCCCGCCGAGCGTCAGCCCTCTGATCTTGTCCTCGGTGGCGTCCTTGGCGGTCAGGAACAGCACCGGTGTGTGCGCGCCGCCGCTGCGCAGGCGCCGTACCACCTGGAATCCGTCCATGTCCGGCAGCATGACGTCCAGGACGATCAGATCCGGCCGCTGGTGCTGGACGGCCGCCACCGCGTGGGCCCCGCTGGACGCCGTGGTCACCGAGAAGCCGGCGAACCGCAGGCTGGCGGCCAGCAGTTCCAGGATGTTGGGATCGTCCTCGACGACCAGCAGTCGGGCTTCAGGCGTTTCGGTCACCTTCCTATAGTGGCCTCATCGCCCTAAGCCGGAATGAAAGAAACGATGTGCCGGGCGATCGCCAGGCTGGACGTCGCCGCGGGCGAGGGCGCGTTGCGCACCAGGATCACCCGGCCGTGGACGTCCACCACGAAGTCGTCCACGAGGGACCCGTCCCGGCCGACCGCCTGGGCGCGCACGCCGCCGGTGGTCCGCACCAGGTCCTGCGCCACGAGGCTCGGCACGTACCGGCGGGCGGCCCGCAGGAAGGAGCCCTTGACCAGCGAGCCGTAGACCTCGGCCAGACCGGTGCGCCAGTGCGCTGCGGCCATCCGGCGGGTTCCCGGCCAGGTGAGGATGTCGCGCAGGTCCCGCGGCGACACCCGGCCCCACGAGTACCCCTCCCGGGCCAGTGCCGGCACGGCGTTCGGCCCGACGAGCACCTCCCCGTCGATGCGGCGGGTCAGGTGGACGCCGAGGAACGGGTAGCGCGGGTCGGGGACGGGGTAGACCAGGCCGCGCACCAGGTCCTTGGCCTGGCCGGTCAGCTTGTAGTACTCCCCGCGGAACGGGACGATGCGCACGTCACCGGGGTGCCCGCTCATCGCGGCGACGGCGTCGGAGCCGAGGCCCGCGCAGGCGACCAGCCGGTCGAAGGTCAGCCGGGCCCGGCCGGCCAGCACCTGGACGCCGCTCGCCGTCTCCCGCAGGGCCCGCACCGGCTGCCCCAGCCGTACGGAACCGCCGCCCTCGGTGACGTCGCGGGCCATGCGGCGGGCGACGGCGGGGAAGTCCGCGATCGCGGTGTGCGGGGAGTGCACGGCGCCGACGCCGACGGCGTGCGGTTCGACCTCGCGCAGCCCGAGGGCGTCCAGCTCGGCGATGCCCGGCACGCCGTTCTCCCTGGCCCGCGCGGCGATGCGCCGCAGGCCGGGACGCTCGGCGGCGGTGGAGGCGATGACGAGCTTGCCCACCTCCTCGAACGGAATGCGGTGCTCGGCGCAGTATTCGCGCAGCATCGCCGCGCCGTCCCGGCACAGCCGGGCCTTGAGCGAGCCGGGGGTGTAGTAGATGCCGGCGTGCACGACGCCGCTGTTGCGGCCGGTCTGGTGAACGGCGACCCGGTCCTCTTTGTCGAGGACCGTCACGGTGGCACCGCGTGCGGCCAGCTCCCGGGCCACGGCCAGGCCGAGGATGCCTGCCCCGATTATTCCGATTCGCTCGCTCACAACCCGCTATCTTCCCTGGTTTGACGAACCGGCGCCATACGACGCCTTGCGCCCAGGCCCTCTGGACGACCCGGCCGAGCAAGGCCCCCCATGCGGCCGATCATCGGCTAGGAGCGGCGCTGACGTCCCCGAGCCGACGGGTCCTCCCCGGTACGGCCGGCTTGGCCGCCATGGGGAGGTGCGGTCGCCACGCGGGCGGCGGAGGGGTCCAGCCGGGGGACGAACGGCTCGCCGCGCAGGGCATGTTCGACCAGTTCGACCGCGGCGGCCAGCCGGACGAGACGCGGCCCCTCCTGGCGGTAGGTCGCGAGGACGGCCTCGACGGCGTGCGGGGGCAGGTGGTCCTTCAGGTCGACCGCCGCGCGCCGGTAGCCGGCGCGCGCGGCCTCCACCATGGCGTTCACGTGGTAGGCGGCCATGCGCGCCAGGGCGAGCGGGTGCCGCCGCAGCACGCCGTAGCCCCGGTAGTCGGGGGGAACCGCGTCGAGCAGCCAGGCCACCGCCGAGGACTCCCAGTCGGGGCTCCCCGGCGGACGGACCTCGGGCGGCCATTCGGGCGGCAGGTACACGCCGGAAAGTGTATCGAATGTCTGTTCGATAGGCGTCTGGGCGGTATGGAGTTTGGCGAGATCTTTCGCCCTTCTTGTCCAAGCTTGGGACGCTCTAGGGCAACGGACGGCCGAGCGGAGAAGAAGGCCCCGTGGTCAGGTGACCCGGCGGGCGATGATCGCGATGATGCCGGTGGCACCGAAGGCGACGCCGAGCCACAGCGCGATCAGCGTGCCCGGCACCCCACCGTCGTCCCCGTCGTCCCGCGCCGCCGCCTGCGAGGCGGAGGCGTTCGGGGCGCCGGCGGGCCGGGACGGCGTGGCCGAGGCCGGCGGAGTCTCGGCGACGCGGGCGGGCGCGCGCGACCCGGACGGGAGGGCCGCCGCCGGGAGCGGGACCTGGTAGACGGGGCTGTTCGCCCCCTCGGTGCCGGTGAGCAGCGACCGGCCGTCCCGGGTGTAGGCGATCGACTCCGCCTGCTGCAGCGACGGCATGGACACGCGGGTGATCAGGTCGCCCGGCGCCCGGTAGACCGACGCCGAGAAGTACGTGCGGATGACGAAGCTCGACCCGTCGGGCGCGTACGCGGCATCGGTGGCCATGATAGGAGCGGGGGCGACCCGGCGCAGGATGTTGACCTTGTCCGTGCGCAGTCTGGCCGGCGCGGCGTACACCGACCCGGCGAACTCCTTGCTCACCACGTACAGCCGCCCCGTGGCCGGGTGGACCATGATGCCCTCGGCGTTGCGGTTGCCGTCCTTGTAGCGGAAGCGGTAGCGGACCGCCTGGACGGTGGCGTCCCGCAGGACCTTCGGCTCGGCCACCTTGTAGATCGAGTAGTCCGGCCAGCCGCCGTTCAGGTTGTCCCCGATGTCGGCGAACCACAGCACACTCTGCCCGGTCTGCGGGTCCACCGAGGCGGCCATGGCCTCCCAGTCGCGCGACGCGGCGCCGGCCACGGTGAACGTCGCCAGGGTGCGCCCGTCGGCGCCGACCGCGTAGAACTGCGCGCCCGCACCGCTGTCGTTGTGGGTGTAGACGACGTTCTTGTGCGTCGGCGAGACGGCGAGGCCGCTGGACTCGGTGATGCGCGGGTCCTTGAACCGGAACAGCAGCCGCTGCTTGTCGTCCGCGGGTCTCTCGGCCTTGCCACGCGGCGCGGTGAGCGCCGGCGCCGTGCCGGCGAAGGCGGCCGGCGCCGCCACCGCGGCCGGGACCGCGACCGCCATGCCGAACGCGGCCAGCACTCGAACCACCGCGATCATCCGTCTGCTGCTCCCCACCCGCCCATCATGCCCCGCACCCCGGACCGGCGCGCCGCGGCGATCCCCCGTCCACCCCTGGAGTTGGGATAGGTCTGGTCAGGTCCGTCCGAGCACCCATTACCGGCCGGCCCGAAACAGCGTCCACGGGGGGCTGGGCTGGAGTGCACTCCAGGTGTCTAGGGTGAG
Source organism: Sphaerisporangium melleum (assembly GCF_014646695.1). GTDB lineage: Bacteria > Actinomycetota > Actinomycetes > Streptosporangiales > Streptosporangiaceae > Sphaerisporangium > Sphaerisporangium melleum. Next base: position 36,218 of record NZ_BMNT01000024.1, on the reverse strand, counting down.
TGGCATGGAATACGCACACCTTGGGCGCTCCGGTCTCACCGTGAGCCGGCTGTGCCTTGGCACCATGAACTTCGGGCCCGAGACCTCGGAAGAGGACTCGCACGCCATCATGGATCGGGCCCACGAACTGGGGATCAACTTCTTCGACACGGCCAACGTCTACGGCTGGAAGAAGGGCGAGGGCGTAACCGAGCAGATCATCGGGCGGTGGTTCGCCAAGGGCGGCGGGCGGCGCGAGCGCACCGTCATCGCCACCAAGCTGAACGGCTCGATGGGCGACTGGCCGAATGACGGCAAGCTGTCCGCGCTGCACATCCGCCGCGCCTGTGACGCGTCGCTGAAGCGCCTGCAGACCGACTACATCGACCTGTACCAGATGCACCACGTCGACCGGGAGACCCCGATCGACGAGATCTGGGAGGCCATGGAGGTCCTGCGACAGCAGGGCAAGATCATTTATGTCGGGTCGTCGAACTTCGCCGGGTGGCACATCACGGCCGCCCAGGAGGCCGCCAAGCGGCGCTCCTTCACCGGCCTGGTGTCGGAGCAGTCGCACTACAACCTGCTCACCCGCACGGTGGAGCTGGAGGTCCTGCCCGCCTGTGACGCGTACGGCCTCGGGGTGATCCCCTGGAGCCCGCTCGCGGGCGGCCTGCTCGGCGGCATTCTCCGTAAGATCGACAAGGGTCGCAGCGCCGCCGACCGCGTGCTGGCCGAGCTGGACAAGCACCGCGACAAGATCGAGCGGTACGAGGCGTTCTGCGATGAGCTCGGCGAGCAGCCGGCCGACGTCGCGCTCGCCTGGCTGCTGCGCCAGCAGGCGGTCACCGGTCCGATCGTCGGCCCGCGCACGCTGGAGCAGCTCGACGGCAGCCTGCGCGCGCTGGAGATCGACCTGGACGACAAGGCGCTCGCCCGTCTCGACGAGATCTTCCCCGGTCCCGGCGGTCCGGCTCCGGAGGCCTACGCCTGGTGACCGGCCGGCGCCCGGTCCTGAACGGCCGGTGCCCGCTCTGACCGAGCGGCACCGCCGGAGGGCGCCTTCCGGGAGGGGCCCCGGGTGCGCCCGGGGCCCTCTTCACACCACTCCCGGGGCCACCGGCGACCTGCCTACGACAACAGCGCGCCGATCACCACGATGATCACGAGAAGCGCGAGCACGGTGGGCAGCAGCCAGCGTCGAGGACGATCCACGCATCGGAGCCTAGCCGTGCCCGGTGAGTGGCCACGCCGCGAGCACCTCGTACCGCACCGACGCCCCGAGGTGGCTGCGGACCAGGTGGACCTCTTCGGCCCGCCAGGGCGTCCCGTCGAAGGCGGCCAGCGCCTCGACCAGCGGACGCGCGTCGACCCCGCCGCGCGGGCGGGCACGCGCGAGGGTCAGGTGCGGGCGGAACGGCTTGTCCGAGGTCTGCGCGGCCCCGGCGCGCCGCGCGCCGGCGGCGAGGGAGGCGGCCAGGCGGGACAACTCGGCTCCGCCGCCCCGCAGGCCGAGCCACACGACCTGCGCCCTGGACGGGGAGGAGAACGCCCCTCCGGCTCCGAACGACAGCGTCATCGGCGGGTAGCGGCCCGCGGCCCGGGCCAGCCGGGTGGCCAGGCGCGGCAACGTCTCTTCGCCGACCTCGCCGAGGAAGGCCATGGTGACGTGCCAGAGCTCCGGTGCGACCCAGCGCAGGTCGGGCCAGCCGCCCCGGTGCGGCTCGACGGCCTCGGCGACCTCAGCGAGCGCCTTCGGGGGCGGCGACAACGCCACGAACAGCCGCACCACGCGTCCTTTCCTCGGCGAACCGGGTGAGCAGTATCGCCAGGCCGACACCCACCAGGCACATGACCCCGCAGAGCACCACGCCCCAGCGCGGCCCGGCCAGCTCGCCGATCCAGCCGACCAGCGGTGCGCCGATGGGGGCGCCACCGGTGAACACCAGGACATAGATTCCCATGACGCGGCCGCGCATCTCAGGTGAGGCCGCGAGCTGCACCGAGGAGTTGGCCGTGGTGTTCGTCGTGATCATGGCCATGCCCGCCGGGATCAGCAGGAGCAGGAAGACCGGGTAGGAGGGCGCGAGCCCCGAGGCGATCTCGGCCGCCCCGAAGCAGACGGCGCCGCCGATCAGCAGCCGGCGGGACGGGCGCACCCGCCGCGCGGCCAGCAGCGCCCCGCCGAGGGCGCCGATCGCGAACGTGCTGGACGCCACTCCGAACGATGAGGCGTCCTGCCCGAAGACCTGCTTGGCCATCAGGGCGATGCTCATCGAGAAGCTGGTCGCGAACATCGCGACGAAGGCCACCAGCAGGATCGGCATGAGCAGCTCGGGCCGTTGCCAGACGTGCCACAGCCCCTCGCGTAGCTGCCCCTTCGCCCGCGGAAGCGGCTCGGGGGTGCTCAGCTCCGAGCCGCGCATCAGCACCAGGCCGGCGATCACGGCGGCGAACGAGGCCGCGTTGAGGATGAAGATCGGCCCGGTGCCGCCGAGCGCGTAGATCAGCACACCGGCCAGGGCGGGGCCGACGACCCGTGCGAGGTTGAAGGTCGAGCTGTTCAGCGCGATGGCGTTGGCCAGGTCGTCACGGCCGACCATCTCGACGACGAACGACTGCCGCGTGGGCACCTCCACGCAGGACACCAGGCCCAGCAGGAACGCCATGACGTACACGTGCCACACCTGGGCGTGCCCGGTGACGGTGAGCAGGCCCATGGTGAGCGCCAGCAGGCCCATGAGCGACTGCGCGGCCATGAGCAACGGCCGCTTGGGGTAGCGGTCGGCGAGCATGCCGCCCCACAGGCCGAACAGGACCACCGGGAGGAACTGCAGGGCGGTCGTCACGCCGAGGGCGGCCGAGCTGCCGTGGGTGAGCTCCAGGACCAGCCAGTCCTGCGCGGTGCGCTGCATCCACGTGCCGATGTTGGACACGACGCCGCCGGAGACGAACAGGCGGTAGTTGTGGTTGCGCAGGGACCGGAACATGCCGCCTTTGGCCGGGGGGACGGCCTCGGCTCCCTGGATCTCCTCGGCCTCCACCTCGCCAAGCTCCCATCTGCGCACGTCCTCCGCCTTCGCGGACGAGGTGACCGTACCGGCCTCACGTGGCGCCGTGAGCCCGATGTCCACAGCCTGTGGACGAACGGCGGGCGCGGCCGGCCGGTGCCGGCCGGTGAGGGCGTCGTCCACGGCCGGCGCACGCACAGGCTGTGGACGAACGGTCACATCTGCGAAAGCTTCTCCAGGATCGGCGCGGCCGCCCGCAGGGTCGCGCGTTCCTCGGGCGTCAGCTCCTTCAACCGCTGCGCCAGCCATGCCTCCTTGCCGCGGCGCTCCTCCTTCAGCAGTCCTCGCCCGGTCTCCGTCACACTGACGACCACCTGCCGCCGGTCGGTCTGCCGGGGAGTGCGCGCGACCAGCCCCCGCTCCTCCAGCGCGGCGATCACCCGCGTCATCGAGGGTGGCTGCATCTTCTCGAGCTCGGCGAGCTCGCCAGGAGTGATCTCTGAGCGCCGTTCTACGGCGGCGAGCGTCGCCGCCTGAGTGGGGGTCAGCTTGTGCGCCCCGCCCTGCCGGCGGAGCCGTCTGGTCAGCCGCGCCAGTGAGACGCGCAGCGCGGAAGCCAGCCCGGCGTCGCTGCGCAGGTCCAACGGGCGCTCCGTCTTGGGGATCTTTAGCATGAGTCATTACCTTTGCTAACTATATCCGGCATGCGATGATTCCAGGCCATAAGAGGTACTTGTCAAAGAAGATCATCGGGCACGACCGGCGCCCAAGCGGACCGCCTCCAGGCCGTCGCCCCTGCCACCGGACCCGGCCCGACGCCCAGGACGTGCCGGCCGGCCCGCCCCGGGCCACGACAGCGCCACCCGTACCAGGCCTGGACGAGCCCGGCGTGGCGGCTCTGCCGGGCAGGCGGGTGCCCGGCCTAGGCAGGGTCGGCCTGAGGCTCGCCCTGAGCAGACTCGGCAGCGACGGGGCCGGCGGAAGCGGCGCCGGCCGGGGACGTGGACGAGACCGGCGGGGGCGGGATGACCCCGGCACCGAGGCCGCTGGAGCCCACGGCGCGCATCGTGCGCACCTGGCGGGACAGCAGGCTGAACCCCGACACCAGGACGATCAGGGCCCCGGCGCCGTACTGCGTGGGCGCGGGCCCGATCTTCTCCGCGATCGGGCCGGCGAGCAACGCGCCGAGCGGCATCGCCGTGACCGACCCGAGGGCGTCGTAGGCGGAGACGCGGGCCAGCCGGTCGGCGGGCACGTTGCGGGCGAGCGCCACGCTCCACTGGACGGCCATGACCTCCATGCTGAGGCCGAAGAACACCGCGGCGAGGAACACCGCGGGCAGCGGCCAGTGCATCGCCAGCGACAGCGGCGGGATCGCGAACACGGCGCCGACGATCGCGACGAACAGGATGGGCCGCTTCGGGGCGAAACGCAGGGAGAGCAGTCCGCCGATGATCAGCCCGAGCGCCTCCGCCGAGGCGATCGCGCCCCACGCCGTCGCACCTCCGAGCTCGGCCTTGGCGACCGCGGGACCGAGCACCATGAACCCGCCGTACCAGGCCATCAGGATGACGCAGTACTGCACGACGATCACCCACAGCCAGGTGTGCGAGGCGAACTCCGACCAGCCGTCCCGCAGGTCGGACAGCATGCCGGCGCCCCCGCCCTCCGCGTGGCCGGTGACGCGGATGGCGAGCAGCAGCGGGATCGTGCCGAGCAGGCCGACGCCGCAGACCGTCAGCGCCCACCCGGGGCCGACGGCCGCGACCACCACACCGGCGACCGCGGCGCCGCCCATCTGGGCGCCGTTCATCGCGAGCCTGCTGATCGCGTTGGCCTGCTGGAGCAGCTCGTCCGGCACGATCTTGGGCAGCAGGGCCTGCGAGGCCGGGTAGAACACGGCCATCCCCACGCCGGTCAGCGCCTCCAGCACGATCATGTGCCACAGCAGCACGTGGCCGCCGAGCACGAGGATGCCCAGCAGCCCCTCCGCCACCGCGATCATGATGTTGGCGGCGACCACGACCCGCTGCGGCGGCACCCGATCGGCCACGACCCCGCTGATCAGCGTGAACACCAGCGAAGGCGCGATCTGCGCGGCGAGCACGTACGACAGGTCGGCGGTCGAGCCGGTGAGGTCCAGCACGGCGAAGGAGACGCCCACCAGCGAGAAGGCCACGGCCGCCGGCGCGAGCAGCCGATCGGCGAGAAGCAGCCGGAAGTCACGGATCGCGAGCACCGGGAAGCGACGGGCGAGGGCGCGCCAAGGCATGACCATCTGTCCGTTCAGCTGGGGAAACGGCGTTTGACAGTAGCTCCGCGTCCTGCGGCCGGGCAAACCCTTTTCCGCCCGCCGGCCTCAGCGCGACCCCGTGCTCACCCCTCGTCCATCGCGAGGAACGTGCGCAGGCCGGCCAGCAGCACCGCCAGCCCTTGGCCGAACTCCTCGCCGGGCGGCACCTCGCGCGCCTCGCGCGCCGTCTCGGCCAGCAACGGGAACTCCTCGCGCGGCAGCCCCGCCATGATCCCGGTGCCGGCGCCGGACAGCGGGCCGAGGTGCTCCAGTTGCAACGAACCGACCAGGTGCCCCAGCAGCGCACGCAAGGCGAGGACCCGGCGGCGGCCGGTGAAGCCGGCCCCGGCCAGGACGCCGAGGATCGCCTCGGTCCAGCGCAGCAGGGCGGCGGAGGTGTGGCGGTGCGTCATCGTCAGCGGCACCACCTCCGGATGGACGCGGACGGCCGCGCGCACCCGCTCGACCAGCGCGGTGACCTGATCGGTCCAGGAACCCGGCGGCGGCGAGACGTCCACGCCGGCCAGCACCCGCTCGACGACCAGCCCTTCCAGCTGCTCCCGGTCACTGACGTAGCGGTACAGCGACATCGTGCCCATGCCCAGCTCCACGGCGACCGCCCGCATCGAGAGCGCGGCGAGGCCGTCCCGGTCGATCACCGCCAGCGCGGCGGCGGCGAGGTCGTCATGGCTGAGTGAACGAGGGCGGGGCACGGGTTGACAGCGTACAACATACGCTCATAACGTCGTAAGCGTACACCGCACGCCTACAGCGATCCGGGGCGGCACGCCGGGTGAACGGCGACCCGCCGCCGGCCTCTCATCAACCCTCTGGAGCCCCGCATGCCACCGAACCGACCCGCCCGCCTGACCACCGGAACGCCGATCTCCCCGCGCAGCCTCGACTCGGTCACCGGCGCCCCCGTCTCCGTGCCGGACGCCGGATGGCTCACCCACCTGCAGTTCCGGCGTTTCGCCGGATGTCCCGTGTGCAACCTGCACCTTCGCTCCATCGTCGCCCGGCACGACGAGATCACCGCGGCGGGCGTCCGCGAAGTGGTCGTCTTCCACTCCCCCGCCGAGGAACTGCGGCAGCACGTGACCGGCCTGCCCTTCCCCGTCGTCGCCGATCCGGGCAAGCGGCTCTACGCCGAGTTCGGCGTGGAGTCCGCCCCGCGCGCCCTGCTCGACCCGCGCGCCTGGGGACCGATCGTCTGGGGGATCCTGCGCGACCTCGGCCCCGTCCTGCTCCGGCGGCGCCCCCTGCCCTCCTCCGTCCAGCCGGGCGGCCGCCTCGGTCTGCCCGCCGACTTCCTCATCGGCCCTGACGGTCGCGTGCTCGCCGCCAAGTACGGCGAGCACGCCTACGACCAGTGGCCCGTCGACACCATCCTCGCCCTCGCCCGCACCCCCTCCACCACCTCGCACCCCTGACCGGCCCGCCCGGACCCGCGCCCGAGGCCCTGCCTCCGCGGCCGGCCACGCGTTCGCCGCGATGGCGGACCTCGGCCGGAACGCCGCGTCCTCGTCCGCCCTCATGCCGCGACCACCAGGACGGGGACCCCTGGTTGAACGGTTCATCGGCGACCAGCACGTCTGGGACGGGACGGCCGGCCACGCTTTACGAAGCGGCGCGGGTGCTTCACGCTCGCTTGCGGAAGTCGTCACCGTCATCGGACCGATAGAGGCAACGATGAGACTCCGCACGCTGCGTTCGTGGGCGGCCCTGGCCGTCGCGTTCCTCGCCCTCTCCCTGCCCCTCGTCTCCGGGGCGTACGCCGCCGTCTCACGAACGTCCGCGACCGGCCTCGGCGCCGCGTCCGGCACGCGGGCCGCCGCCGACGTCACGCCTCCGTCCAAGCCGACCGGCGTGCGCGAGTACTGCCTCGCCGACTACCCCGGCGTGGCGTTCTGCTGGCAGCCGTCGACCGACAACGTCGGGGTCGTCGCCTACGACATCTACCGCGAGACCACGGCGGGGTTCGTCAAGGCCGGAACGGTGCCGAGCGGTTCCTACCCGATGTTCGCCGAGAGCGGCCTGGTCACCGGGCAGTACTACACCTACTACGTGGTGGCCAGGGACGCCGCCGGCAACGTCAGCCAGCCGTCCGACCTGTTCAAGGCCCTCGCCCGACCCGGCCTCCCGGTCCCCACCCCGTCGCCCACGCCGAGTCCGAAGCCCACGCCCACGCCCACGCCCACGCCGACACCGACGCCCACGCCTGGTCTGTCGTGCTCGGTGACCTACGGGGTCACGGTCTGGAACACCGGCCTGAGCGCCTGGGTCACGATCAAGAACACCGGCGCGACCCCGATCGACGGCTGGACGCTGGTCATCGAGTGGGCGCCGCCCGGCCCGCGCCTCACCTCGTGGCACTCGGCGTCGTGGAGCCAGAACGGCACTCGTTTCAGCGCCCAGAACCTGCCCTGGAACAGCGTCATCCCGCCCGGTGGGTCGGTGCAGACCGGCTTCAACGCCGCGCACGACGGCGTCGCGCCCACTCCCATCGGCTTCTATCTCAACGGCGTCCGCTGCGCGACCACCTGACACGGCGTGCGGACGACCGCGACGAGGAACGGGCGGCAGGAGCCCGAGGAACCCGGCCTGACGGACCTGAGCCGGCCGTCAGGGCACGGGACGCCGGTGGACGATCAGGCGAAGTCCTCCGGCGTGAACTCCTTGGGCTCCACCAGCACCAGCCAGTTGCCCGAGTTGTCGCGGATGACGGCCTCGACGCCGTACGGCCGATCGGAGGGCTCCTGCAGGAAGGTCACGCCCTTGGCGGACAGCTCCTCGTAGGTCTTCCGGCAGTCGTCGACCCGCAGGCCGAGACCGCCCATCTGCCCCTTCTCCAGCTGCTTTCGATAGAAGGCCGCCGTCTCCTCGTCGAGCGGCGGCCCCGGCTTCGACAGAGTGATCTCCAGCTCGGGTTGGCTTGGATGGAAGACCGTCACCCAGCGGTAGTCCTTGCCCATGTGGACGTCGGCCCCGGCGGCGAAGCCGAGGACATCGACGTAGAAGTCGCGGGCCTCGTCCTGGTCGAGGCAGTAGACGGTCGTCAGCGAGACGTTGGTAATCATGCGAGAGAAGCTAGCCGACCTCGCTGAACTGCGGCTTCTCCAAAATTGCACAATCGCGGCCCTCGTCCGCCGGGCCTTGGCCCGCGGGATCCACCTCTCCGGCGCCACCACCCTCCCGGCCATCGGCGCCGGCCTCGGGGGCGACGTTACGCGAGGGGTCCAGCACTCCGGCCATGAACAAATAGCATCCGGGCACCCGCGGAGCGCCGTGCGCGGCCCAGCGGTCGCGGTACGCGCTCGGGCTCTCGCCGACCATCCGGTGGAACTTCGCCGAGAACGACCCGAGGCTGGTGAACCCGACCGCCATGCAGATCTCGGTCACCGTCAGGTTGGCGTACCTCAGCAGGTCCTGCGCGCGTTCCAGCCGGCGGCGCAGGACGTAGCGGTTCGGCGTCTCGCCGTAGGCCGCCTCGAAACAGCGGATGAAGTAGAACTTCGAGATCCCGGCGACGGCGGCGAGCCGATCGAGGTCAAGGTCGCTCTGGTAGTGGCGGTCGATGTGGTCGCGCGCCAGCCGCAGCCGGGGCAGCAACGCCGCCGGCACCGTCCGTTTCCCGCCCACCTCACGACACTAACCCAGCCGTGCCCGTCCTATCCCCTGGTCAGGCCCGGGGATGGGAAGCCCGGAATCGGAGGGCCGCGTGACCCGGCCGAGCCGTCCAGCCGGCCGCGGCGCGTGTTGAACCCCTCTGGGCCCGGCCGAAGCCGCAGGATCCGGAACAGGGCCCGCAGCATACGCGTCCGCAGCCGTACTTGCCGGATTTCTTTACGTTCCATCACGTAGCGTGGCATATGTCGGTATCCCTCGTTGAGTGCGCTGTGCTCGGCGGTCCAGCAAGAGAAGGAGGATGTTGGGGGATAACCTCGCAGCTGCCCAGGAACCGCTGGGGCACGTCCTGCGCCACATGAGCGACGGATTCCTCGTGGTGGACGACGACTGGCGCATCACCTTCGCGAACCTGGAAGCCGAACGCATCCTCGCCTCCGCCGCCGATCCGGCCGGACGGTCACTTTGGGATGTCCTCCGCGAGGCCGGCGTCCCCCACCTCGAAGCCCGGCGGCGGTCCGCCGACGGCATGCCGGTCGATCTGGACGTCCAATGGCGCACCGGCCGGTCCTGGTACCGCATGCGCCAGAGCCCCTTCCCCGGAGGAATGGCGATCCGCCTGAGCGACGTCACCGCCCAGCACAGACACAAGGAGGAGCGCGCCGGCACCGAACGGGCCGCCGCGCGACGCGTCGCCAGGATCCAGCAGCTGACCGGGGCGCTCGCGGACGCGCTGACCGTCCAGGACGTCGTGGACGCGGTCGCCGACAACGTCCTGCCGCCGTTCGGCGCCACCGGTCTGAGCATCTTCTACCGGGGAGAGGACGAACGCCTGCGCGCCGTGGGCGCCGTCGGGTACTCACAGGATTTCGTCACCGACACCCTGGACCTGCCGCTGGCGGACGACTGGCCGATCGCGCGCGCGATGCGCGAACGCTCCCCGGTGTTCATCACCTCGGCCGATGACTTCGTCAAATGCCACCCGAGCCTGGCCCACGTGCCGGCGGAGGGCGGCAAGAACGCGTGGGTCGCACTGCCGCTGATCGCCTCGGGATACGCCATGGGCGGCTGCGTCATCGCCTTCGACCGGTCGCGTACCTTCAGCGCCGAGGAACGCAACCTGTTCACCGCGATCAGCGGCCTGGTCGCCCAGGCCCTGGAACGCGCCCGCCTCTACGACGCCGAACACAACCGCGCCCAGGAACTGCAGCGCGGTCTCCTGCCCCGCGCGCTCCCCTCACCGCCCGCCGTCCGCACCGCGGCCCGCTACCTGCCCGCCGGCAAGGACATGGAGGTGGGCGGCGACTGGTACGACGTGATGCGGCTGTCCGCCGAACGCGTCGCCCTCGTGATCGGCGACGTCATGGGGCACGGGGTGTCCCAGGCCGCCACCATGGGCCGGCTGAGCACGGCCGTGCACGCCCTGGCCGACCTCGAACTACCGCCCGACGAACTGCTCACCCACCTCAACGACCTGGTGGCCAGGTTCGGGGACGACTCCTACGCGACCTGCCTGTACATGATCTACGACCCCACCACCGGGGAGTGCGTGTTCTCCCGTGCGGGCCACCCCCCTCCGGCCGTCTTCCGCCCGGGCGGCCCCGTCTTCTACCCCGACGGCGACCCCGATCCGCCCCTGGGCGCCGCGTCCCCGCCTTTCGACACCTTCCGGATGCACCTGCCCGAGGGCAGCCTGCTGGTGCTCTACACCGACGGCCTGGTCGAATCGGCCACCCTGGAGATCGACCAGGGCATGGCGGAGCTCGCCCGGGTCCTGACCACCGCCCTGGCGCAGGACGCCGTACCCCTGGAGATCTGCGACACCCTTCCGCCGCCGGGGCCCGCGGTCGTCCGCAAGGAGCAGAACCGCCTGGAATCGCTGTGCGACGCCCTCACCACCACCCTGCTCCCGGGCCAGCACTCCACCACCGACGACACGGCCCTGCTCATCGCATGCACCCACAGGTTGCCGGCCGGCGACGTCGCCTCCTGGCCGCTGCGTGAAGAGGCCACGGCCGCCGGGCAGGCCCGCGGGCACGTCCGGGACCAGCTCGCCTCCTGGGGACTGGAGGAGCTGACGGTGACCACGGAGCTGCTCGCCAGCGAGCTCGTGGCCAACGTCGTACGGCACGCCAAAGGCCCCATCCGGCTACGCCTGCTCCGCGGCGAGGTGCTCACCTGCGAGGTCTCCGACGGCAGTCTCAGCACGCCCCGGATCCGCCGCTCGTCGGAGACCGACGAGGGGGGACGCGGGCTGCAACTGGTGGCCGCCCTCTCCAGCCGCTGGGGCACCCGCTACACCGCCACCGGCAAATGCATCTGGACCGAACAACTCCTCCCCACCACCCCACCACAACCCACCTGACCGCCGTGACCACGCACACCCGGCCGAATCGAATCGGGCCTTCCGGGGAACGTCAGGAAGTGATCAGTTCGCCTGGCCTCGTGGTTCGAATCGCACGGTGAGCCGCGACTCCAACGCTTCCGCGAGTTCTTGGAGCATTGGAATCGTGGGCATTGTCCCTCCCGCCTCGAATCGCGCGATCTCCTGCCGCTCGACACCTGCACGACGTGCCAGCTCGGACTGGGTCGTTCCCAACTCCGTACGGCGAAGTCGTACGGCCTTCCCTAGCTCGTAGCAGACGCGGGCCGTCTCATAGGCCACATCGGCACCAGGACGACTCATCATCTCGGCCCGCACGTCCGCCCACGCCTTGTGCTGCCCCATCGCGTTCACCCTCGTTCACCGTAGTCACCATGTGCGTCACGACAGAGACGTTGGCGCCCTGCACGGCGCTGAGCCGATATACGCGACAGACCAGAGACATCGATCCAGGCGCTTCGGGACCACCCGGCTGCCCGGCGACGAGGCCGTCCATGGCGTCAGCTGCGCTGACCCTGGTTCCCTGATCGCCGCCGGCGCCCGCACCACGATCACGACGGACTACTCGTTTTTGAGTACTACTTCTTGACTAGGCGTGGTACTCGTGTTTGAGTACTCATATGCGAGCAACCCGCCTTTTCATTCTCGGCGCCCTAGCCGACGGCGGCCCCATGCACGGGCACAAGATTCGGGCCGCCGCACAGATGGACCGGGTGGAGCTGTGGGCGGACATCAAGCCCGGATCGTTGTACGGCGCGCTGCGCCGGATGGCGGACGAAGGCATCGTCGAGGTGGTCCGCACCGAGCAGGAGGGCAACCTCCCTGCCCGCACCGTGTACGGCATCACCGACAAAGGCCACACCGAGTTGGTCTCGCTGATCAGATCCGTCCTCGCCGACACCAAGCTCCGACCGGATCCGATCCAGGTGGTGCTCCTCCACGGCGGCGCGATCGACCCCGGCGAACTGCACACGGCCATCCAGCAGCGCCGCGATACCTACGCCACGCAACTCCACTTCTGGCGCACCTTGCGCGTCGAAGCCCAGCCGCACCTGAGCAGGCTGGAGGCCATCGCCTTCGATCACACCCTGATGCGGCTGGAGACGGAGTTGACCTGGCACGACCGCCTGCTCGCAGAACTCGCGAGCACGGACGAGCCGGCCTGACAGCACGGGCACCGCGAAGAGGTGCCTTCTACCGAAGGCGGGAACCAATGTCACCTGAGCGGTTGAACGTCGCCGTCATCGGCGGCGGCGTCGGCGGGCTCTGCCTGGCGCATGGCCTGAGGCAGGCCGGCGTGCACGTCACCGTGTACGAACGGGATCTCACTCCCGACTCTCGACTCCAGGGCTTCCGGCTCAACATCGAGCCGGCCGGGAGTCTCGCTCTGCACGCCTGCCTACCGCCCGCACTGTGGGAGGTGCTGGTGGCCAGCGCGGGCGACCCGGGGCCTGGAATCAGCTTCCTCGACGAGCGGATGCGACCACTCGTCCGCATCGGCCAGGACGGCCGGGTCCCGGACCCGCTGGACCCCACGACCGGCCGGCACGCGGTGAGCCGCGTCACACTCCGAAAGCTGCTGCTGGCCGGCCTGGAGGACGTCGTCCGCTTCGGCAAGGAGTGCACCGGTTTCATCCGGGTGGACGATGGCACGGTCACGGCGAAGTTCGCTGACGGCAGCACCGCGACCGCCGACGTGCTCGTCGCGGCCGATGGCGCCAACTCCCGGGTGTGGGCACAACTCCATCCCTCGGCCGGCCGCACCACACTGCCGGCGACGGCCGTCGCCGGCAAACTCTTCCTCACCGAGGCGAACCGGCGGTGGCTGCCGAAGCAACTGCTCGCCGGTATGAACGTCTTCTGGCCACCCCAGGACTTCCTGTTCACCGCGATCTTCCGCAGGCGCGAAGACTCGGCGGCGATCAGCGCCAGGCTCGGCGACCGGTTACGGGCGCTCGGACTGGAGCCGGAGCAACTGCTGGCGAACGCGCAAGATGACGACTACGTGTTGTGGGCGTTCATTGCACACCGCGACTCCCTTCCGGGCGACTTCACCTCCGAAGCCCAAGCCGACCCGGCCGCAGTACGGAAGATGCTGGCTCAACGGACGGCCGAGTGGCATCCCGACCTGCGCCGGCTACTCACCGAATCAACCCCCGACACCCTCTACCGGACCGAGTTCGGCGCCGCCGAACCACTCCGGCCGTGGAAAACAGGCAACGTCACCGGACTCGGGGACGCCGTCCACCACATGCCCCCCGTCGGCGGACTCGGCGGCAACACGGCGCTGCGCGACGCGCATCGACTCTGCACCGCGCTCACCGCGGCCGACCGCGGCGAGGAGCCGTTGTCACAGGCGTTGCACGCCTACGAGGCGGACATGCTGGACCACGGGTTCCGCACCGTCCGCGAAGTCGTCAGAAACACCACCGCCGCGATCGACCGCAACCCCCTGAAGCGGTCGGCCACCCGCTGGTTCTTCCGCACCTGCGGAGCCATCCCACCCCTCGGCCGGGCTGTGTTCGGGGAGCGCTGAGGCTGGAAGCAGGAGTCGAGGCCGTTCCGGGCCTTGGCGGGATCCGGAACGGCCGGGTTGGTCAGCTCAGGCCGAGGAGGATCTTGACGGGGCCGATAGCGAAGTAGACCACGAAGAGGGCGGCCACGACCCAGAGGAGGGGGTGGACCTCTCGGGACTTGCCCTTGACGGCCTTGATCAGTACGTAGCTGATGAAGCCGGCGCCGATGCCGTTGGAGATGGAGTAGGTGAAGGGCATCAGGACGATGGTGAGGAAGGCCGGGATGGCGATCTCGTAGTCGTCGAAGTCGATGCCCCGCACGGCGGTCAGCATCAGGAAGCCGACGATGACCAGGGCGGGCGCCGCGGCCTCGTAGGGGACGATCTCGACCAGCGGTGACAGGAAGGCCGCGAGCAGGAACAGGACTCCGGTCACCACACTGGCCAGGCCGGTCCGGGCGCCCTCGCCGACGCCGGCCGCCGACTCGATGTAGGTCGTGTTGGAGGAGGTGGAGGCGGCACCGCCCGCCGCCGCCGCGATCGAGTCGACCAGCAGGATCTCGCGGGTGCGCGGCAGCGTGCCGTCCGGCGCGACCAGGCCCGCCTGGGTGCCGACGCCGACGATGGTGCCCATCGTGTCGAAGAAGTCGGTGATGAGCAGGGTGAAGACGAACAGCACGACGAGCACGGTGCCGACCCTGTCGAACGACCCGAACAGGCTGAACTGCCCGAACAGGCTGGTGTCCGGCACCCCGACGATCTTGTCGGGCATCGCCGGGTTGACCCCGCTCCAGCCCAGCGGGTTCTTGCCGCCCATGGACGGGCCGACCTTGGCGATCGCCTCGACGATGACCGCCAGCACGGTGGTGCCGATGATGCCGATCAGGATGGCGCCCTTGACCTTGCGGGCGACGAGCACCGCGGTCACCAGGAGGCCGACGACGAAGACGAAGATCGGCCAGCTCGTCAGCGCGCCGCCGATGCCGAGCTCCAGCGGCGTGCCGGCCGCCTTGCGCACGAAACCGGAGTCCACGAATCCGATCAGCGCGATGAACAGGCCGATGCCCACGCTGATCGCGGTCTTCAACTGGGCGGGGATCGCGTGGAAGACGGCGGTGCGGAAGCCGGTCAGCACGAGGATCGTGATGATGATGCCTTCCAGCACGATCAGGCCCATCGCGTCCTCCCACGACATCTGGGAGGCGATGCCGAAGGCCACGAACGCGTTGAGGCCGAGGCCGGCGGCCAGCGCGAACGGCACCTTGCCGACGAAGCCCATGAGGATGGTCAGAACACCGGCGGTCAGCGCGGTCGCCGCGGCGATGGCCGCGACGTTGGCGCCGCTGGTCCCGTCGCCCAGGAACTGACCGTCGGCGTCCTTGGCACCGCTGAGGATCAGCGGATTCAGCACGACGATGTACGCCATTGTGAAGAACGTGGCCAAGCCGCCACGGATCTCACGGTTGAGGGTCGACTTCCGCTCGGAGATCAGGAAATAGCGGTCGAGCCAGCCGAGAAACCCGGTCGGCCGGGATGTGGGGGCGGTTATCTCACTCACGCGGGCAGAGTGACAGGCGGTACCACGGTCGGAAAGACCCGCTGGCTGCTCGTGGCCGGGATGAGACCAACTTGTGTGCAGTTCGGGTCCGACGGGGCTTATCCGACCCGCCGCACCTGGTGAGAGGCCGTCTCGCCTAGTCTGGGAGATGTGAACGAGCCGCGCCCCCCGGATCTTGCCCCGC
Source organism: Sphaerisporangium melleum (assembly GCF_014646695.1). Classification (GTDB taxonomy): domain Bacteria; phylum Actinomycetota; class Actinomycetes; order Streptosporangiales; family Streptosporangiaceae; genus Sphaerisporangium; species Sphaerisporangium melleum. The sequence goes on along the minus strand of NZ_BMNT01000024.1, from coordinate 20,668 downwards.
TGGAGACCAAGGACGCCGCGACGATCTTGGCCGGTACAGGCCTGTGGGTCGTCGCCCTGGTCGTGCTGCTGATCATCCAGCCCGGGCCGGAGCACCAGTGGTGGATCTGGACGTGCGCGGCCGGCGTCGGGCTGGGGATCTTCGGCTACTGGTTCGTCAAGCGCCGTGACCGTCCGGCCGCGCGGCCGGCCGAAGCGTCGCCGCCGGCCGGAGACCGGGGCGACGCCTCCGTCCCGGACCGCACGCGATCATGACTCGATGACGGTGCCGGCGCGTCCGTGAGGGCCCGCTCCTCGTGACGGCCCGGCGTCACCTGTGACGCCGGTGACCGCTGAGGAGCGGGCGGAATGCGGTCAGCCGTCGAGGTCGGCTTCGGCGAGGAGCAGAGGGACGGCCTGCGGGTCGCGGAGCAGGGCGGCGACCGCGAGCCGGTCACTCCACTGGCCGCTCGCCCAGGCCAGGCCCCGGGCCAGGCCCTCCACCCCGCTCGCGTGGACCATGCCCTCGTGGAACCGCCAGGGCACCACGACACCGTCCACGGTCAGCTCGGCGTGCTCGACGTAGCTCGACGGCGCCGAGGGCACCAGCGAGCGCACCTGCGCGGGGACCGGCCGTTCCACGCCGGAAGAAGTGATCTCACCGGTGACCTCCTCGCCGATCACGGGGAGGTCGAGCAGCTCCGACAGCGCCTCGGCCAGGTCGAACGGGGCGAGCACGAGCGGCCGCGAGGCGACCAGGGGCAGCAGGTCGGGCGCCTCGGCGACCACCGGGCCACCGGCGGCGGCCAAGCCTTCGGGGACCGGGCCGCCGTTGCCGCCGACCGGGTGTCCGTCATCGGCGTCGGCGACGACGATCTCGCCGTTCAGCACGGCCCGTACGGCGGTGGGCGGCGCCACCCGGGACGGCTCGACGGCGGCCAGTGCCATCCACAGCGAGCGGAGCTGGGCACGGTCGACTTCGAGCGAGGGGTCCGCCAGCAGGTCGAGCAGCTCGTCCGGCCCGCCGTGCGAGGCCAGCAGGTCGGCCAGCGTCGTCCGTACGCCCATCAGCGCGAGTGCCGTCTCGTCCACTCCGGTGGGCGCGTCGCCGTACAGGCCGTACAGCAGCGGGTCGCCGGAGGGCAGGCGGAGCGAGGTCGGACGCCTGCCGTCGAGCACCTCGTGGCGGGACAGCCACCATGCGGTGTACGAGGGGACCTCGACGATCTCGCCGTTGACCAGGGCCCGGAGCGGCTGGAGCGCGGCACGCAACGGTGGGCGGGACAGCAGCGCGAGCGCGGAGGGCCAGTCGGCGACGTACTCCAGGTCGCGGATCGCGGTGAACTCGCGGGCGACCGGCGGCACGTCGGCGTCAGGCAGCAGGTCCAGGATGGCGTCCAGCCACTCGTCCTCGGCGTCGAGGTCGTGGTCGCACTCGTCCGGATCGAGCAGGACGTCGTCGTCGTTGACCACCGCGAAGCCGTCGAGCACGCCGGCGGCCGACAGCACCCGCGGGCCGTACCGCTCGACCAGGTCGGGGGCGGCGACGCCGAACGGCACGCCGGGGTCGATCAGCTTGGCCAGGGAACCCTCGCCGAGCAGCAGCTCGCCCGCGGGGTACAGCTCGCCGTCCGCGCCGCGCAGCGCCAGCGCCGACAGCCACGGGGCCTCACCCGCGGACAGGCCCGCGGCGTCGACCAGCGCGAGGACGGCCTGCGCGACCGGCTCGGGATCGGCGCTGTCGACCGACTCCGACACGGTGGCGCGGGTGAGCGGGTCTTCCAGGACGCTGCGCGGGGTGGCCTCGGCGGCGCCGAGCCGCAGCAGCAGCGGGTGGGCGGCCTCGGGGTGCACGATGCGCAGGCCGAGCGGGCCGAGCAGCGAGGAGTCCAGCGACGAGCTCTCGGTGAGCATGAGGGTGCCGCGCGGGCCGCGGACGAGACGGCCGTCGGCGAGCGGGACGGGCACCGCACCGAGGGCCTCCCGGTCGTCGGCGGGCATCACCTCGTACAGCGACCGCCACCAGGCGGGGGTGGCGTCCTCGACGGCCTCTCCGGAGAGCAGGTCGATCACGTCGGACAGCTCGACCCGCCGGACGCCGAGCGTGGTGAGCGCGGGGTGCCGGGACGCCCAGCCGGCCGGGAGCAGCCCGGGCACCACATGCGCGATCTTGGCGAGGAACTCGGCCGGGCCGGCCACCACGGACGCCTCTCGCCCGGCCACCACGTACGGCGCCTCGCTCTCGGCAGCGCCGTGGGTGCCCTCGCCGGCGTCGGCGTCGGCGGGCGGGGAGATCGCGGGGAGCAGCGGCGTGTCCGGCAGGCGGCGCAGGATGGCCCGCCGGATCGCGGCGTCCAGCTCGGCCTTGCCCATCAGCCCGGGCACCAGGTCGAGCAGGCGCGGGGTCTTCGGCAGGGACGCGAGCAGCCGCAGGTAGGTCTCGGCGGCGCGTTCGACCAGGAAGTCGGTCAGCGGCCCTGAGGCGACGTGCCGCCGGTCGGTGGCCAGCGGGAAGGTGGCGATGAGCAGCGCGGGAAGGTCCAGCGGCTCGTCACTGGGCGTCGGCGCGTGGACGACCGGGGCGACGTCCTTGGGCAGCTCGCCGTGCTCGGCGGGGACGGCCCAGCGGACCAGCCAGCCCGGGCGGGCGCGCTCTTCGGTCGGGCGGTCGGCGAACAGCTCGGCGACCTGCTCGGGACCGAAGACGCCCGACTCCTCGACCACCCGCCACCCGTCCGCGGTGACCGTGCGCGTCTCGTCTCCGGCCTCGATCTCGATGTGCGCGAGCGCCGGCATGGCGAGGGGCAGCGCGGGGCCGGTCTCGTCGAGCATCCGGCGGACCGCCCGCTCGACCGCGGCGTCCCGCAGCGGCAGCCGTACGACGGTGTCGAAACCGTCCGGGATCGCCACCGGCTCGACCTCGAACGGCAGGCGCAGCAGCGGGACGTGCCCGCCGCGGGCGCCCAGTTCGGCGGCCAGCGCGGGCTCGCCGGCGACGATCGCGGCCGTCTCGGCGCGCGACCAGCGGACCGCGCCGGTCGCCCGGGAGGCCACCATCGGCTCGTCGCAGACCGACACGACCGCCGCGAAACCCACGCCGAACCGGCCGATCGAGCCCGACTCGTCGCGCTTGCCGGAGACCCGGAGCGTGGACAGCCCTTCGACGCCGGTCGCGTCCAGCGGGGCTCCGGTGTTGGCGGCGGTCAGCACGCCGTCTCGCAGGGTCAGCCGCAGCCGGCCGGGGACGCCCGCGCGCAGGGCCGCGTCGGCGGCGTTCTGCGCGAGCTCGACGATCAGCCGGTCGCGGTAGCCGCCGAGGGCGAAGTCCTCCTCGGCGTTGGCGTCCTCGCGGAACCGCGCGGGCGAGGCCGTCCATGCGGCGAGAACGGTGGCCCGCATGCGTTCGGTGCCAAAGATGTCAGTCACCAGTCATGTCCAAAGGTGGAGGAGACGGACCGGCAGCCGCCGGCCCGCGATGGGGTGCGGCGCGTCACCGGGCGGCCGGGCGCGGAGGTCAGGAATGGCCGAGCGGCTCGCTGCCCTCGTCTTCGACGGAACCGGCCTCGTCGGCCTGGGCGGCGGGCTCCACCATCAGGTCGTAGCCGAGATCGTCCAGGATGGGCGTCGGCTGCTCCACCGGGACCGGGGTGCCCACGGCCGCCTCGGAGTGCGCACCGCAGCCGTGGTCGGCGGCGACGACCTTGCCGTCGTCCGGGGCGTACTCGTTGGCGCAGACCCCGAAGCCGAGGCGCAGCGAACCGGCGAGCGGCCAGTAGAAGCCGCAGGTCGAGCACTGCGCGGGCGCGGCGTGGGCCAGCGGGGTGTGCGGCCCCGCGTCGCCGGCGTGCCAGCGGCGCACGGCCTGGTCGCGCCCGATCGCCGAAAGGACCCGGGCCCGGCCGAGGCCGTACTCGAAGATCATCTGGCGGTCGTTGTCGTCATCGGTCTCGGTGAAGCCGGGAGCCAGGCGGTCGTCGTCGTCGGAGGTCGGCAGCAGGTCGCCCACGCCGAGGTCGCCGGGACGCAGCCGCTCGCTCCACGGCACCCATGCCGGAGGCATCAGCGCGCCCGCGCCCGGCAGCAGCACCGTCTCGCTGATGGTCACGTTGCGCGCGCGGGAGGCTCGGGTCACGGTGATGGCCCAGCGCCAGCCACGGTAGGCGCGGTCGAGACAGGCGAAGTAGTGCGTGACGACGCGCTCCCCCTCGGCCGCGAAGCCGAGGTGCTCACCGACCTCGCCGGGACGGGCGATCTCCTCGGCGGCGGCCCTCGCCGGCTCCACGGCGGCGGCGCAGGCCTGGTCGGCGGTGAAGGTGCGGGAACGAGTGCGGTTCACATGTCAATTCTCACCCATGCCGCGAGCGGACATCACGCGTATCGGTCGGGTAGACCTGAAACCGAAGCGGCACGCCACCAACCGGAAGATCCACCGTCAAGGACCCTGGCGCGCCGACTCGCCGGAGCAGATCATGGGCACGCCGTACGTGGGCGGGCCCGGGCCGCGCGCACCGGCGGGCCCGGCGCTCGCCGAGCGTACGCGACGGGCGCCGGGAAGGCTCGGCGGCGCGGCGGACGCGAGCGAGCGGAAAGGGGGAGGCGTGGAGCGCCTGACCACCGGCACAAGCACCGTCGGCCGCTCCGCGCGCGCATGATGCCGGCTTCCTGGAAGGACGTCCGATCGTCGCTGACCCGCGCCGGGCACGCGGTCACGCGGGCCGGGCGGGGGACGTTCCGCGCCGGCCGCACCGCGGTCCGCAAGACGGGCGAGGCCGGGCGGGCCACCGCCCGGGGGACGGCGAACGCCGGCCGCGGGGTGGGGCGGGCGACGCGGCGGCTCACCCACGCCCAGGGCGCGGGCCGTACGGGGCTCGGCCGGTTGATCGAGCTGACCGCCGCCCACAGCGCGGGGGACGCGCTCATCACGATCGGGCTGGCCGGCACCCTGCTGTTCGGGCTGCCCGTGGACCAGGCCCGCGGGCAGGTCGCGCTGTACCTTCTGATCACGATGGCGCCGTTCGCCGTCGTCGCGCCGTTCGTCGGCCCCGTCCTCGACCGCTTCCGCTCGGGCCGCCGGTACGTCATGGCCGGCACGCTGTTCGCCCGGGGCCTGCTGTGCTGGGCGATGGCCGCCGCGATCGGCCCGTCCGACGGCCTGACGCTCTTCCCGGCCGCGCTGGCCGTCCTGGTCCTGTCCAAGGCGTACAACGTCTCGCGGGCCGCGACCATGCCGAGCGTGCTGCCCGCCGACATCAGCCTGGTGACGGCCAACGCGCGGGTGGCGCTGTTCTCGCTGGTCAGCGCGGCGCTGGCGGCGCCGGTCGCGGTCGGGCTCGCCGCCTGGCCGGGCCCCGCGTGGCTGCTGCGCCTCACCATGCTCCTCTTCCTGGTCGCCGGGGTGGCCGCGGTACGGCTGCCGCGCCATGTCGACGCCCCCGATCTGGACGATCTGGACCTGGACGACCTGGAACCGGCCGGCGCCGGCGGCCGTGGCGCAGACGACGGCCGGGCGTACCTGGACGCCGATCGGCCGGGCGAGGGCGGCGTCCGGCTCGGCGGGTACGCCGGGCACCCCGCCGAGATCGCGAGCGGGAACGGCGGGCCGGCGGGTGCGGGTGGCTCTGCGGAGAGGCGCGAAGGGAGCGAGGACGGCCCGCGCGCCGGGCGGGACGGCGGCCGGGGCCGCTGGCGCACGCTGCTGAACGTGGGCCCGGTGGTGGCGGCGGCCATGCAGGCGAACGTCGCGATCCGCGTCCTGTCCGGATTTCTGCTCTTCTTCCTCCTCTTTCTCGTCCAAGAGGGGACGTTGCGTACGGCCGGTCTGCCGCAGCAGGCGACGATCGCGATCCTCGCGGGCGGCGCGGGGGCGGGCGGCCTGCTGGGGGCGATGGTCGCCTCCTGGGTACGCGGACGCTCCCCCCAGCTCATCGCGCTGATCGCGCTGGCGCTGTCCGCGCCGGCCGTGGCGGCCGGGGCGTTCTTCTTCTCGGTGTGGACGGCCGTCGGGGTCGCGGTGGTAGCGGGCTTCGCCCAGGAGGTCGGCAAGCTGGCGCTGGACGCGACCGTCCAGCGGGAGATCGGCGAGGAGGTCCGGTCCTCCACCTTCGGCGTGGTCGAGGCGATGCTCCAGATCGCCTGGGTCGGCGGCGGCCTGGCCGGGTTGCTGCTGTCCCTGCTGCCGGGGCGCTCGGCGGGCCCGATCGGCCTGGGGATCATGGCCGCGGCGCTGGCGGCGGCGCTGGCCTGGCTCTTCGTCGCCCGCCGCCGCAGGCTGCGCGCCCGCGACGAGCACATCCGCGACGAGCGGAACCCGCCGGTGCGGCCGTCGGGGAATGGGTCCGCGTCGCCATTCGGAAACGCGGCCACACCGTCATCGGGCCACGAATCGGAGACACCCGCGGCGGGCGGGTTCCCCGTACGTCCAGCGAATGCGACAAATGGCGCAAATGCCACGAGAGACGCAAATGACGTGACGGAGCCGGACGGCTCGAGGGCCCGCGCAGAAGACGGTGCGCGTCCCGGCGGACGGGACGCGCACGGAGCCGCGCCGCGGCCCGGCACCACCAAGCCGCTCACCAACCCGCACGGCTACTGACCGCCCGCGCCGGCGGCCCGTCCTCGGGCCCGCTCCCGCTGCGGGACATGTGAGAAACCGCCCCATCGTGACCTTGCCCGATGGGGCGGTGGAGACCAGCCGAGGACGCGGGGGCGCGGTGCTCAGGCGTCGATGTCGTCCGCGACCGCGCGCAGCACGGTCGCGATCTTCTTGGCGTGGGCGGGGTCGGGATGCTTGCCCCGCTGGTAGGAATTCGAGACGTCGTCGAGCAGCTTGATCAGGTCTTCGACGATGACGACGAGTTCGTCCGGCTTCTTGCGCTTTCCCTTGGGCTTCACGGTCTTGGCGAGCGTCGGCGGCTGCTCCAGCACGCGAACCGAGAGCGCCTGCTGGCCACGGCGGCCCTCGGCCACACCGAACTCGACCTTCTGACCCGGCTTGAGCGCTTCGCCCCCTTTGGGAAGCGCCGATGAATGCACGAACACCTCACCGCCGTCGTCGCGGGTGAGGAATCCGAAGCCCTTGTCAGCGTCGTACCACTTGACCTTGCCGGTAGGCACAGGGGTGACCTCGTTCAGACTGTCAGGAATGGTAGTGGGATTTAAGGTTATGCCCAGCCGGAGCATCAGATGACCGTCGAACCGGCCTCGTTTTCCGGGTCACGCCAGGTCGTGTACCAACCCCCGAACTCCGTCAGATCGGGCAGCACCACATCGGCTCCATAGGCGCGCAGCGCGTCCTCGGTGTACGGACCGGTCGCCACGGCGACACTCAGCGCGCCTCCCGCCCTGGCGGCCTCGATATCGGCCACGTGATCTCCGACATAGAGGGCGGCACCGAAACGGGAGATCGCCGCGCCCTTGCCCGCTCCGAACAGCGAACCGACCACCTCTTCGACCTCCAGGCCGAGAGCATCGATGGTCCGGCGGGCGTCATGCTCGTTCTTCCCGGTGACGACGATGACGCGCCCACCGCGGTCGCGCACCTCGGCCACCGCCTCGGCGGCCCCGGCCATCAGCCGGGTCCGCGTGATGGCGAGACCCGCGTAGAGGGCGCGGTAGAGGTCGGCGGCGGCCGGGATCTCCTCCGGCGGGAACCAGTGTGTGAGTTCCTGTTCCAGCGGCAGGCCGAGCCGTGCGATCACCGTGGCGGTGTCGATCGGCACACCGAGGCGACGCGCCACCTCGTCGTACACCGCCGCGATTCCCTCGCGAGTGTCGGCGAGCGTCAGGTCGAGATCGAATCCCACTGAATACACGCTAAGCAGGATGCCAAACCGGAAGAGGTGCCCGAACCACTAGAGCATGTGGCAACCTTGACATGACGAAAAAGGCTTACTTATCACCGTCCCTTTCATCCAGGTCATCCAGGTCGTCCAGTTGGGTCCACGACAGGCCGCGCACGCACGTGGCAGCGGCCCTGGAGAACCGGAACAGCGGCCTCGGATGGCAACCGCACGACCCCCGGCGGGCACGCGCCGCCGGGCGACGGAGTGCGGCGGGCCACGACGACGTGGCGGGGCCGCAGCGGGCTGTGCCCGCCGAGTGACCTGCGCAGATAGGCGCACCTCGACCACATAAGGTCTGGGCGGAGGTAATCACGTTCAATGACCAGATCGACGCGCGAACGGATCATCGATGAGTCGCTCAGGCTCTTCGCCGAGCGCGGCTACGCGGCGACCTCGGTCGCGGAGATCGAGGCCGCGGCAGGGCTGTCTCCCGGTGCGGGCGGTCTCTACCGGCACTTCAGGTCCAAGTACGACGTCCTCGCCGCGGTGATCAACGAACACGCCGCCCGCACCCGCTCGCAGATCGCCGACGCCCTCGTCCAGGTCGAGGCGATCGGCACCTCGCTGCCCATCGAGAAACGCCTCGACCGCCTGTGCCGGGCGGGGCTGGCCAAGGTGTGCGAGGAGATGTGGCTCACCAGGGTCTTCTTCCGCGATCTGAGCCAGTTCCCCGAGTTGGTCACCGTCCTGCGGGACGGACTGCTGCAACCCATGTTCGACGCCATGACGAGCTGGTTCCGCGCACAGCCGGAGTACGCGGACGCCGACCTCGACTGGCCCGCGATCGGCGCCGTGCTCGGCGGTGCCGTGGTGCACTACCGGCTGTTCGTCGAGACCGTCGGCGAGCCGCCCGGCCGGGCCGATCACGACCGGTTCGTGGCCTCCTGGGTCCGGCTCTCCCTCGGCCTGCTCAGCGAACAGGCCGCGGCGGCCGCCGCCGGGGTGGCGGAGGTGGCGGGTTGACCAGGCGGTAGCCGAGCCAGGCCGCCCCGCCCCCGGCTCCCAGCATGAACATCAGCCCGCTGACGTGCCAGAACGAGTTGACGAACGCCATCAGCCCGTCCTCGGGCGCCTCGGGGGCGCGCAGGGCGCCGAGCACGACGCCACCGAACACATAAGCGAAGATGGGAGCGAGCACCCCGGTCAGACGATCTGAGAACATCCAGCCGTCGCACGACAGCACCGTGAGCGTCCCCACCGCCCACACGACCAGCGGCAGCGGGAAGATCGCGACGTACGGCAGAGGCACCGGCACGAGCAGGCCGGACAGCAGCAGCAGCGCCGTCCCGGCGACCTCGCGGCGGGCGTTCGCCAGGACCATCCCGACGTCACGCCCCCGGACCTCCCACGCGGACGCCCTCGCGCCACGGCCCCGGACGTCGCGCGCGGATGCCGCGGCGCCACGGCCCTGAGCGTTCCGCGTGGCCGCTCCGCGGCCACGCCCGCCCGCGGCCCGCGCGGCCGTTCCGAAGGGCATCGCCGCCCTGCCCGGGCGCACCGGCCGGGACGGCGGAGCGCCGTCCGCGGCGGGCTCCGGCGCAACCCGCCGCCTGGCCGGGCCCGCGCCCCGCGGCAACGGCCGCGCGGGCCTCGGCGTCCGCCGCGGCCCCGGTCTCCCCGGCACCGCCGCTTCCCCGGCGTCGGGCACGGCTGCTCCCCTGGCCTGCGGTCGCGACTTGGGCAGGCCCGGCGCGGGCGCCGGCGGCGGGCCGCCGCCGGTCACGGCCGACAGCACCTCGGTGACCGAGTCGCCGAACTCGTCAGCGCCCGGGGCGGGGCCGGAGACCGGCACCGCGGGCAGCACGGAGGTGTCGTCATCGCCCACCGGCGCCGGCATCACGCCCGGCCCGGCGGGAGCGCCCGCCGCGTCCGCGGAGCCCGGCACCGCGACGCCCGCGCCCGGCGCAGGGACCGAGCCGGGCGCGGAGACCGAGCCGGGCGCGGAACCGGGATCGGGACTCGGCGGGCGACCGGGAGCGGCAGCGGAGCCCCGCGCGGACGGCGGTTGTGCGGGGCGGCGGGCGAGGGAAGCGGAACCAGGCCGGACTCGGCGCCGCAGGCCGCTCAGGCCGCCACCCGGGCGCGCCGCCGGGGCACGCCGCGCGACGGCCTCCGGCTCCGTACCGGCCAGCCGCCGCATCTCACGCCGGAGCAGCTCCTCGGGGTCGCCGAACCGGGCGAGCACCCTGCGCACGGTCGCCAGATCTTCGGCGCCCCGGCGGTCCTCCTCGATGCGGGCGCGCACCCGGCGCACGAAGTCGAGACGCTGCTCGGTGCGCAGCACGCCGTGAGCCGCGTCAGCGACCTTGCTGACGTACTCCAGGACCAGTTGATCGGCGCGCTCGATCACCCTCGCCATCCTGCCCCAGCCCATAGATCAATGCGCCGTTTCCCCCGAAGCGGTCACCTCGGGCCGCCGGTGAGCGCACCCGGTGTACGACGTGCCCACCGGACCTGTCCAGAGGAGGCGACCGGGCAGGGAAGGGCGGGGAGGGTGGCCGGGCTGGCGTGGGGCGGGCGGAGGGCTCCTACGATGGAGGGGACGTTCCCGCCAGGTGGGACGTACGGCCGGTGGACCAGGAGGGTTCGGTGGAGCGAGTCGATTTCCTCCGCACGGCTGGAGCCGCGGGGTTCCCACCCTCACGGGTCGGGATTCCCGCTTCACCGTCCGCCGCCCGCCGATGAACACCGACTTCACCGACTGGCTGCGCGGCCTTGGTGACGACCGCGTCCGTGCCCTGGTGGCGGCCCGCCCTGAGCTGATCACTCCGGTTCCCGCGCATGTCGAGGGCCTGGCGATCCGGGCGACCAGCCCGTCGGCGACCGGCAGGGCTCTCGACCGGCTCGACCGCTTCTCCCTGGCCGTGGTGGAGACGCTCCTGGTCATGACCGCCGAGGACGGGCCCGGCCTGGCCTACGGCGAGTTGCGCGCGGCGATGGCCGCGTCCGTGCTGCCGCAGGAGGCCGGCCTGCTTCCCGGGGCGTTGCGCGCGGCGGTGGACGAGCTGCTCGGCCTCGCACTGATCTTCGGCCCCGAGAGCGCTCTCCGGCTCGCACCCGGGGTGCGGGACGTCTCGGAGTCCCCCGCGGGGCTCGGGCCGCCGGCGGTGGAGGCGTTCCGGCACCATCCGCCGGAGCGGCTGCGCGAGCTGATCGAGGCCGTCCACCTCCACGACGCCGGCGGGGAGGAGCCCGTGCCCGCGCGCCTGGCGGCACTGCTCGCCGAGGGTGTGATCGTCGAGCGCCTGCTGGGGGACGTCTCCCCGCAGGCACGTGCCGCGCTGGAGGAGCTGGCCTGGGGGCCGCCCGCGGGCCGGTTGCCCAACGCGCGGCGCGAGGTGAGCGTGGCCACCGCCCAGTCGCCCATCGAGCAGCTTCTCGCCCGCGGCCTGCTCGCCGCGACCGGTGAAGAGACCGTGGTGCTGCCGCGTGAGGTCGCGCTGGTGCTGCGCGGCGGCCGGGTCCACCGCGACCTGCGGCCGGTGGCGCCGCCGCTGGAGGGCGCAGAGCGCGACCGGTCGCTGGCCGACCGTACGGCCGCCGGGCAGGCGTTCTCCTTCGTGCGCACGGTGGAGGAGCTGTGCGAGATGTGGGGCGTGGATCCGCCGGGCATCCTGCGCGCGGGCGGTGTCGCCGTCCGCGATCTCCGGCGGACCGCGCAGCTCCTCGACCTGCCCGAGTGGACGGCCGCGCTGGTGGTGGAGGTCGCGTACGCGGCGGGGCTGGTGGCCGCGAGCGCGCCGGTCGACGGGGAGTGGCTGCCGACGACCGGCTACGACGGCTGGCGGGTGAAGGCCACCGAGGACCGCTGGGAGGTGCTGGCCGCCGCCTGGCTGGCCGGCGACCGGGTCCCGGGCATGGTCGGTGAGCGGGACGACCGCGACCGCCTGCTGAACGTCCTGCACCCCGAGCTGCGCCGCCCGGCCGCGGCGGAGGTCCGGCTGCGCACGTTGCGGGTGCTGGCCTCGGCCGGCCTCGGGCTCGCTCCGACGGCCGCCTCGGTGCGCGAGCGGCTGGCGTTCGAGCAGCCCCGCCGCAGGGGCGCCTACCGCGATCGGCTGGTGGACTTCACTCTGCGCGAGGCCGAGGTGCTCGGGCTCACCGGCCTGGGGGTGATGTCCGGTTTCGGGCGGGCGCTGCTGCCTGCCGAGGCTTCCTCCAGGTCCGGTGCAAGCCGGCCGGGCAGTGCGCCCGCCGAGCTGCTGGCGCCGCTGCTGCCCGAGCCGGTGGACCACGTGGTACTCCAGGCGGACCTCACCGCCGTGGCCCCCGGCCCGCTGACCAGCGAGCTGGGCCGCCGGCTGGCGCTCACCGCCGACGTCGAGTCCAAGGGTGGCGCGACGGTCTACCGTTTCGGCGACGCCTCGATCCGGCGGGCCCTGGACGCCGGGTCCAGCGCGGACGACCTGCTGGCGATGCTGGAGAAGCATTCCACGACGCCCGTGCCGCAGCCGCTGCGCTATCTGGTGACCGACGTCGCGCGCAGGCACGGCCGCATCCGCGTCGGCACCGCGGGGTCGTACGTGCGGTGCGACGATCCGTCCGTGCTCGACGAGGTGATGGCCGACAAGCGGTCGGCGCCGCTGCGGCTGCGCCGGCTCGCGCCCACGGTCATCGCCTCCCGCAGCTCACGCGCCATGGTGGTCGACGCGCTGCGCGCCCTCGGGTACTCCCCGGTCGCCGAGTCGTCCGAGGGCGACGTGCTGGTGACCCGGGCGGATGCCAAGCGCACCGAGCGCCCGCCGTCGGCACGGCCCGGCCCGGGGCCCGCGGGTCTCGATCCGGACGTGGTGACGGCGGCCGTACGGGCGATCAGGGCGGGCGACGAGGCCCATCTGGCGCGCAGGCGACCGGTGGCCGCGCCGGACGGCCAGGTGCCGCGGTCCCCCTCGACCGGGACGGTGCTGGCGTTGCAGGAGGCCATCCGGCAGGGCGCCCGCGTGTGGATCGGCTATCTGGACTCCCAGGGCCACGCCACCAGCCGCATCCTGGAACCCGCCCGCATGGAGGGCGGCTACCTGACCGCGTACGACGAGACGCGCGCCGCCGTCCACCGGTTCGCGCTGCACCGCATCACCGGCGTCGCGGACGTGAACTGACGGTGCGAACACCGAGCCCCGCGACGACGGAACGGCACTGATCTGTGACGTTCGAGGCATTGGCCGGGCGTGGGGGTTTATCGCGTGGTAAGTGTTGATCCGCCGGACACCCGGGAGAAGTGAGAGATCTTGAGCAGCGGCACCCCCGAGTCCTACGGCGGTGGCCCGCAGGACTGGCAGAGTCCCTACGGGCCACAGGGCGGGCAGTACGATCACGGCGGCTCGCCGTCGCCCTACGGTCAGGGACACGACCAGCGGCAGGACGGTGCGCGCCCGCCCATCGACCGCACCCTCGTGCAGCCCCCCTTCGACGAGCAGCCGTACGGGCACCCATCGGCTCAGCCCTATGGGGGCGCGGCCCAGCAGCCGTACGGCCAGGCGTACGGGCAGCAGCCGCCCCCCGGGCCCGCGGCCCAGCCGTACGGGGCGCAGCAGCAGTACGGGGTTCCGGGGCAGCAGTCCTACGATCCCTACGGCGCGCCCGCCCAGGGCCAGGCCGCCTACCAGCAGCCGGGATACGGCCAGAGCCAGAACGCCTACGGCCAGCCCGGATACGGGCAACCCGGTTATGGGCCGGAGGGTTACGGCCAGCCCGCATACGGTCAGGCGGGGTACGACCCGGGCGCCGGTTACGCCGGGCAGCAGCCGCCGTACGGCTATGGCGCGCCCTACCAGCAGCCCTACGGCTACGCGCCGCGGCCGGCCGGCGATGGGCCGCGCACGCACGCCATCGTCGCCCTGGTCATCAGCATCGTCTGCATGATGACCTGCTACGTCACGCCGGGCGGCATCGCGGGCGCCATCACCGCCGGCGTCGCCCTGGGCAAGGTGGACACCGAGCCGCAGCGGGCCCGTTCACTGCTCAAGTGGACGTGGATCTCGCTCGGGATCAATGTCGCGCTGCTGCTCATCGTGCTCGCCGTCGTCATCGTCATGGCGATCAGCAAGAACCAGTGACCGGCCGGGGGCCTGCGCGCCGCCGCGCACGGCCTCTCGCAGGTCAAGCGATGGGAAAGCGGGACTGATCCGGGCCGCTCACTTGTTGGATGAGCGGACGGGGCCGCCGGTACGGTTCCCGTATGCCAACCCAGGAGTATGAACGTGTCTGATGGCCCGTTGATCGTCCAGTCCGACAAGACGCTGCTGCTCGAGGTCGAGCACGAGAAGGCGGACGACTGCCGCAAGGCGATCGCGCCGTTCGCCGAGCTGGAGCGGGCGCCCGAGCACGTCCACACCTACCGCATCACTCCGCTCGCGCTGTGGAACGCCCGCGCCGCCGGGCACGACGCCGAGCAGGTCATCGACGCGCTGATCTCCCACAGCCGCTACCCGGTGCCGCACGCGCTGCTGGTGGACATCGCCGAGACGATGTCGCGGTACGGCAGGCTCCGCCTGGAGAAGAGCGACCACCACGGCCTGACGCTGACCAGCAGTGACAAGGCCGTGCTCGAAGAGGTGCTGCGCTCGAAGAAGATCCAGCCGATGCTGGGCGAGCGCATCGGCGGCGACTCGGTGGCGGTGCATCCGAGCGAGCGCGGCAACATCAAGCAGGCCCTGCTGAAGATCGGCTGGCCGGCCGAGGACCTCGCGGGGTACGTCGACGGGGAGCACCACCCGATCACGCTGGCCCAGGACGGCTGGCAGCTGCGCCCCTACCAGCAGCAGGCCGCGGACGCGTTCTGGCACGGCGGGTCGGGTGTCGTGGTGCTGCCGTGCGGCGCGGGCAAGACGATCGTGGGCGCGGCGGCGATGGCGCACGCCCAGGCGACGACGCTGATCCTGGTCACCAACACCGTCTCCGCGCACCAGTGGAAGCAGGAGCTGCTCCGGCGCACCTCGCTCACCGAGAACGAGATCGGCGAGTACACCGGGACGAAGAAGGAGATCCGCCCGGTCACCATCGCCACCTACCAGGTCATGACGACGCGCCGCCAGGGCACCTACCGCCATCTGGAGCTGTTCGACGCCCGCGACTGGGGCCTGGTGATCTACGACGAGGTGCACCTGCTGCCCGCACCGATCTTCCGGATGACCGCCGACCTGCAGGCCAGGCGACGGGTCGGCCTGACCGCGACGCTGGTCCGCGAGGACGGCCGCGAGGGCGACGTGTTCTCGCTCATCGGCCCGAAGCGGTACGACGCACCGTGGAAGGAGATGGAGAACCAGGGCTGGATCGCGCCGGCCGACTGCGTGGAGGTCCGGGTCACGCTCAGCGACACCGAGCGCCTGGCGTACGCGATGGCCGAGGCCGAGGAGCGCTACCGCTTCTGCGCGACGACGCCGTCCAAACTGAAGGTCACCGAGGCGCTGGTGGGCCGGCACGCGGGCGAGCAGGTGCTGGTGATCGGGCAGTACATCGACCAGCTCGACGAGCTGGCCGAGCACCTGGACGCGCCGGTGATCAAGGGCGAGACGCGGGTCAAGGAGCGCGAGCGGCTGTTCCAGGCGTTCCGCGACAAGGAGATCCAGGTGCTGGTCGTCTCGAAGGTCGCGAACTTCTCGATCGACCTGCCGGAGGCGTCGGTGGCGATCCAGGTGTCCGGGACGTTCGGCTCGCGGCAGGAGGAGGCCCAGCGGCTCGGCCGGGTGCTGCGCCCGAAGGCCGGCGGCGGGGGCGCACGGTTCTATTCGGTGGTGAGCAGGGACACGGTGGATCAGGACTTCGCCGCGCACCGGCAGCGGTTCCTGGCCGAGCAGGGATACGCCTATCAGATCATCGATGCGGACGACGTGCTCGCCGGCGAATGACTTCGCCGAGCGGCACGTCGCCGTCCCCCCAAACCCGGCCCAGGAAAAGGTTTCCCCAGGAAACGGGCATTCAGGTCCAGGAAATACCTTGGGTCCTGTTCACCGCATCACCCCCTCGCCTATTGGCAGCCCGGGTGCCAACTGCGACATACCCCCATGATTCAATCAAATCACAAGGCATGTCCCGCTTTTTCAGGATTTTGGGCGACGGCAACGCAACGTGTCGGCGGGATCACCGACCGACTAACCCGCCGACGTAAAGCACACCCAACGCGATTAGCCAGGAACCCGTAGCAACCGCCACGAGTATCAACGACTTTTCCGGATATCTCCGTATTACCGGTGGCAACAACCCGCCCACCGTGCCGGTGGCGGCCGCGATGGCGAACAGGCCGGACAATGTGGCCACCACGGTCAGCCGGTCCATGCACGCGTCGAGCGCCTCTCCGTCCCCGCAGAAGGCGGCGAGTCCCCAGCCCGCGAAGACCGACAGCGTCCACAGACCGCCGAGCAGAAGATTCGCCAGGGCGGGAATGACCGCAGGGACCGCCGTCGGGGCACGCATCGTCACCTTCCCCTGCGTACCCAACGCCCAAGAGGCGGCAAACTCCGGACAAGCGTCGCATCTACCCCCACCCCGTTCCCGGCGGGCGAGCAGGCAACCCTGCCCGCCAAATCCGTTAAGCTCGTTGGTTCGCTGCCTTTGTCAACCACCTCCGTCCCTCAAGGAGCGCTTCGGCATGCCCGGACATCGATTGGCCCCCGACATACCCGGCGACCAGCACCAGCCCGACCCGCCCGATTCCCTCTCCCCACTGAATGATCACCCGTCCGATCCGCCGCGGGACCCGGCCAAGGTCACCGCCGGCCCGCCAGAGGTCCCGATCGGGGACGAACCCACCGACGTGCTCCAGGCCGAACGGGCGCACCTGGCCATCTCGCGCGCCGCGCTGCGGGCCATGCGCGAGCACGCCCAGTCGCTCTCCGCGGACGCCGCCGGTGACTGGGTCTCCCGGCAGGTCCTGCAGGGCCTGCTCGACCAGCGCGTCGCCGCGCTCGCCGACCACCCCGACACGCCGCTGTTCTTCGGCCGCCTCGACCGGGCCGGCGACGACGACCTGCCGGTGACCATCCACGTCGGCCGCCGCCACGTCCACGACGACGGCAGCCGCCCGCTGGTGATCGACTGGCGCGCCCCGGTCTCCCGGGCGTTCTACCAGGCCCGGCCGTCCGAGCCGATGGGAGTGCGGCTGCGCAGGCGGTTCGGCTTCCACGGCGGCGAGCTGACCGCGTACGAGGACGAACCGCTCGACCAGGGGACGGCGCTCAAGGAGTCCCGCATCCTCACCGAGGAGATCGAGCGTCCGCGCACCGGCCCCATGCGCGACATCGTCGCCACCATCCAGCCCGACCAGGACGAGATCGTCCGCGCCGATCTGACGCGCACCGTGTGCGTCCAAGGGGCGCCCGGCACCGGGAAGACCGCCGTCGGCCTGCACCGCGCCGCGTACCTGCTGTTCACCCACCGCGAGAAGCTCTCACGGGCCGGCGTCATGATCGTCGGGCCGAACCGCGCCTTCCTGTCCTACATCTCCTCGGTCCTGCCCGCGCTGGGCGAGGTGAAGGTCGACCAGACCACGGTCGCGGGCATCCTCGGCGACCACGCCGCCCCCGAGGACCCCGCCATCGCCACGATCAAGGGCGACGCCCGCATGGCGCCGGTGCTCCACCGGGCCCTGTGGCTGCACATCAGCAAGCCCGAGGAGGGCGTGCTGATCACCCGGGGCGTCAACCGCTTCCGCGTCCCCGACCACGAGGTGCGCGAGATCGTCGCCGCACTGCGCGGCACCACCCGGTACGGACCCGGACGCGCCGCCCTGGCCCAGCGGCTCGCGCACGCCGTGCTCGTGCGCATGGAGCAGCGCGGCGAGTCGCCCGACGACCGGGTACAGGACGCCGTGGCCAGGTCCAAGCCGGTCAAGCAGCTCGTCGACCAGATCTGGCCCAAGGTCACCCCGCAGCAGGTGCTGTTCCGGCTGCTGTCGGACGGCGACTTCCTCGCCGCCGCGGCCGCCAAGTCGGATCTCACCCCCGAGGAGCGCGAGGCTCTGCTGTGGGCCAAGCCGCCACGGTCCTGGAAGTCGGCCAAGTGGTCGGCCGCCGACGCCGGGCTGCTGGACGAGCTGGCCGACCTGATCGAACGCACCCCGACGCTCGGTCACGTCGTCGTGGACGAGGCCCAGGACCTCTCGGCGATGCAACTGCGGGCACTCGGCCGCCGGTGCCGCACCGGCTCGGCCACCGTCCTCGGCGACCTGGCCCAGGGCACCACCCCCTGGTCGGCCCGGTCGTGGGAGGAGGTGCTGCGCCACCTCGGCTTCGACGAGGGCGACGTCACCGAGCTGACCCTGGGCTTCCGCGTCCCCCGCGAGGTGCTCGACTTCGCCGCCCGCCTGCTCCCCTCGGTCGCCCCCACCCTGGCCGCCCCGCGCTCGCTACGCCCCGGCGCCGGCTCGCTGACGGTACGCCGCGCCGGCGACCTGACCGCGGCTCTGGTCGAGGCCGTCCGGGCGGCGGCCGCACGCGAGGGCTCCATCGGCGTGATCGCCGCCGACGCCGCCACCCCCGCCGCCGCGGACGCCCTGGCCGCCGCCGGCCTCCCCCATGACCTGCTCGGCCCCGACTCCTCCGCCGAGCAGCGCGTCTCGGTCATCCCCGCCTCGCTGGCCAAGGGTCTGGAGTACGACCACGTCATCGTCGTGGAACCGGCCGAGATCGCCGACGCCGAGGCTCGTGGCCTGGCGCGCCTCTACGTCGTCCTCACCCGCGCGGTCACCGCCCTGACCGTCCTGCACACCCGCGACCTCCCCCCGCAGCTCACCTAGCGCGGCCGGGGCGTACGCCGTCCTCCCTGGCGATCGGCATTCCGGCGCCACGCGAGAAGGGCGGCCGCTCCGCAGGGAACGGCCGCCCTTCATTGTTCATCCCGCGATCCCGCCAGGGCCGCGGAGGCCGGCTCAGAAGCCGTACTTGTACCAGGTGCTCCAGTCGTAGTCCCTGCTGCCGCCCTCGCCGACGCGGAAGCGGAAGCCGTCGACGTCGTCGTCCAGCCAGATGCGCTTGCCCATGTGGCCGTAGGTGGCGAAGCGCTTGTAGCGGTGCCAGCCCTCGTCGTCGTGGTAGTAGAAGTCGGCGTAGCTGTACTGCCGGTCCTGGTCACGATCGAACAGGTCGAAGTCGATGTAGTAACGGCCCTCCGACTTGGAGTACCACCAGTAGCCCTTGACATAGGAGCGGTCGCCGCGGTGCTCCCCACGGCCGTAGGTGGAGTAGATCGGGCCGAAGTAGTGCTTGGAGCTCTGCGCCTGCGCGGTGGCCGCCGTGCCCGCGGTGGTGGTCGCCGCCGCGGTGTCGGCCGAGGCGGCGGTGGCGGTGCCGGCCAGGCCGGCCACCAGCGAGCCGGCCACGGCCGTGCCGGCCAGCAGGGTGCGAAGCTTGCGCATGGGGTTCCTCCCGTGTGAACAGTGCCCGGTGAACCGGGTCCCCTTGGGTTCCCGCCGAGCGTGGGTGCCGCTCGGTTCCGGACGACCCAGAAACTACGGGAGTGATCCGTCCTGTTCTGTGGACGAATGCACACTCGGCGCCGAGTGTGCACAACGACGCACAAGAGCCCGCGGCCCGGCCCACCGGGTGCGGCCCTCGCGTAGTGCCGCGCCCGCTCACCTTCGCCGGATGGCTGCTTCCGCCCGCCCGGCGAGCCCCGCGGTCAGGGCCGGCGGCCCGCTCCCGTGGTGCGGAACCTGGCACGGTAGGTGGCCGGCGGCACGCTCAGCTCGCGCACGAAGGCGCGGCGCATGGTCTCGGGCGACCCGAAGCCGGCCCTGCGGCCGACCACGTCGAGCGGCTCGTCACCGGTCTCCAGCAGGTTCTTGGCGTGCTCCACGCGCGCCCGCTCGACGTACCGCGCCGGCGTCGTCCCGGTCTCGCGCCGGAACAGCCGGGTGAACTGGCGGACGCTGAGCCCGGCCCGGCCGGCCATGGCTTCCAGGCCGTGCTCGCCCGCGGGGTCCAGGACGACCGCGTCGAGCACCGGCTGGAGCGTCGCCGACCGCCGCGCCTGGGTGGTGAGCCTGACGCTGAACTGCGACTGGCCGCCGGGCCGCTGCATGAACACCACCAGGTGCTTGGCGACCGTCCTCGCCAGGTCGGCGCCGTGGTCGGCCTCGACCAGGCCGAGCGCCAGGTCGATGCCCGAGCTGATCCCGGCCGAGGTGACGATCCTGCCGTCGGTGACGAAGATCGCGTCGCCGTCGACGGTGACCCCTGGGTACTCATGGGCCAGCCGGTCGGCGAGGTCCCAGTGGGTGGCGGCGCGATGCCCGTCCAGCACCCCGGCCGCCGCCAGCGCGAACGCTCCGGCGCACACCGAGGCGACCCGCTCCGCCTCGGCGGCCAGCCGCCTGATCTGGTCCAGCAGCGGCCGGTCGGCGGTGGTGGCCGCGACGTCCGGGCTGCCGGGCACGAGCAGGATGCCGGGGCTCTCGCGCAGGTCCTCCAGGGCGCCGTCGGCGCCGAGGCGGACGCCGCCGTTGGCGATGATGTCCCGGCCGCCGGGTGAGACCAGGCGGAGCCGGTAGTCCGCGCCGTGCTCGTTGGCGGTGGTGAACACCTCCAGCGGCCCCGTCACGTCGAGCAGCCGGACACCGTCGAACACGACGACGACCACCGTCCTGCCTTCCCG
>NZ_BMNT01000024.1:0-200 GCF_014646695.1 Sphaerisporangium melleum | reverse complement strand
GGAGCGTCGCCTTCAGGTGACGGGGGAATGCCGTCCCTGACTGGTTTGCTCTCTGCTCTCATCGCGGGTTCCTTTCTCCTGAGCATTAGATGAGCGGTGCTGTGATAATGATCGTGTGACTGCTCAGGTGCGCACCTCCCCCGGCGCGGCGTACGACCTGGGGTACCACGTCGTGTGGTGCCCGAAGTACCGCCGCCCGG
>NZ_BMNT01000023.1:59247-144696 GCF_014646695.1 Sphaerisporangium melleum | reverse complement strand
GCAGGGCTTGCCCTTCGCGACGCCGCGGAAGCGGCTTAGCGAGAAGCCGCTCCCTTCAAGGAGCGGAGGAGTCACGTCAGGGGTGATGCCGAACGCCCGCCCGTAGCGTCTCGTCCAGCATGTTCCGGTGCTGTCCGGTGGACAGGACCAGCGGCGTGAATCGCGGATCGTCGTGCAGTGCCCGGATGACCGGAGCGCACTTGATCGCCTTGGGCCGGGTGCCGAGAATGATGGCTATCTTGCGCATGGACGGTGGCTCCCCGAGAACGGCATGCGGCGGATCACGCGCGCATGCGGGTCAGGTTCACTGGATCGGAACGCGGTCGACCTGTGCGGGACCGCGCCGGGCACCGCCTGGGTCCGCGTCGAGGGATTTCCGCGGCAGCGGCAGGCGGTGACGGGTACGGAGAAGACATCCGGCCGGTGGCGGCCGGGGAGTGACGAACCTTTCCCACCTGCCCTCAGACCGGGGAACGGCCGAACGGCCGCAGGGGGAAGACGGTCGGAAGAATCGGCCGGCCGGGTCAGCCGCCGGCGGGCTCGATGGACAACGCGTGCCGGAAGAAGTTCGTCGGGTCGAAGCGGCGCTTCACCTGGCGCAGCCGGGCGTAGTTGTCCTTGTAGTAGAGGGTGTGCCAGGGCACGCCCGAGCGATTGTGCCGAGTATCGGCGACATCATTGTCGGGATAATTGATGTAACAGCCGTCGAAACTCTCGCCGGGCACCGGGACGCCCCCGGTC
Source organism: Sphaerisporangium melleum (assembly GCF_014646695.1). Lineage (GTDB taxonomy): Bacteria > Actinomycetota > Actinomycetes > Streptosporangiales > Streptosporangiaceae > Sphaerisporangium > Sphaerisporangium melleum. The sequence continues at coordinate 143,955 of NZ_BMNT01000023.1, read as the reverse complement.
GAGGCGAAGAAGTCTTCGTAGATGTCCCGTGCCCAGCCGACATAGAATGCGTCGTCGGCGGAGTCGGCCCAGAATGTCTGGAAGCACATCTTGAACACCGAACCGCGCTGTGCGTTCGCGGTCGCGTGCGGTGCGACGGCGTTGACCTGACCGCCGAATGAGAACAGCACCAGCATGGTGTCCGGATTGTGAAAGTCGCTGCGGGTCATGTGCCGGTACACCGCCGCTATCTGGGCGTCGGTGAAATTCTTTTGCATATACCCGGATTTGTGGACGCCGCGTGAGCTCGGATTGGTGATCGTCGGGTTGTTGGTCCCCACCATGCGCCGGATCGGTCAGGTCGGCGGCGACGCCGGTCACCCGGTCGCCGAACTCGTGCGGTTCCGCCACCCCTGGAGGCTTGCGGGCGACGCCCACCACCATGGCGCCCTCACTCGCGAGCGCGCGCACCGTGGCCGCGCCGATGCCGGCCGTGGCGCCGGTGACGATGAAGACCTTGCCGGTCAGCCGCAGGTCCACCGCGTCACCTGACCAGGTCCGGCGAGACCGCCGGGGTCGTGGCGGAGGTGTGGCCGATCCCGGTGGCCAGCAGCTGAAGCGCGGCGAGCGCGGTATGGGACGGGCCTCCGGCCTCGGCGCTGTACAACAGCACGCGGTGGCCGCTGTCGTCGGGCAGATGCAGAACCTCGAAGTCCAGGAGCAGCTCACCCACCTCGGGGTGCCGGATGTGCTTGGTGCCCGAGGTGCAGGTCGCCACCGGGTGCCTGGACCACAGCGACGCGAACTGCGGACTGCGCATGGAGAGCTCACCGATCAACTCGGCCAGTTCGCGGTCGTCCGGATGACGCCCGGCCACCAGCCGCAGCGACGCCACCGCCCGGGTGGCCTCCTCGTCCCAGTTGGCGTACAGGTCGCGGTGGTGGGCGTCGAGGAACAGCATTCTGGTCAGATTGGGGCGGTCGGCCGTGCGGCTCGGGGCCTCGAAGTCACAGTGCCCGGCGAGGAGGAGGTGGCCGAGCCTGTTCCACACGAGCACCTCTGTGCGCCGGCCGAGCACGACCGCGGGGACATCGCTCATCGCCTCGATGATCCGGCGGGTCCCCGGCCGCGGCACCGCCGGGCGGACGGCCCTGCGCCGCTTGACCGGGGTGGGCCGGGCCAGGTCGTGCAGATGGGCACGCTCGTCCGCGTTCAGGTCGAGGGCCTGGGCGATGGCGTCGATCACGGACGTGGACGCGTTGGCGCTGTGCCCCTGCTCCAGCCGCGCGTAGTAGGTCGCGCTCACCCCGGCGAGCTGGGCGAGCTCCTCGCGCCGCAGTCCCGGAACCCGGCGGGCGCCGTACGACACGATCCCGACGTCCTCCGGCTTGACAGCCGCGCGCCGGCTGCGCAGGAAAGCGCCGAGCGCCGTGTTGTTCTCTCTGTCGGCCATGCGGCCCACTGTAAGCACGATCCGCGCGGCGCTGCCTATCCCTGCCAGTGCTTGGCACGTCAGATTCTGGTTGCCCCGGAGGCGGCCTTCTAGCGTTGCGCCAGGATCCGTGAATCCAGCCTTCGGAAGGAATCACCGCATGACCAGCGTGGACCAGACATCGGCCGCCCACGGCGGGGCCACCAGGGTGACGGGCAGGCATCGCGTCGTTCTCCTGCTGCTGCTCAGCGCGAGCTTCACCCTGGCCGTGGACTTCTCGATCCTCAACGTCGCCCTGCCCGAGATAGGAAGCGGCGTCGGCTTCGGCCTGGAGAACCTGCAGTGGGTGGCCACCACGTTCGCGCTCTGCGCGGCGGGATTCACCCTGCTGTTCGGCCGGATCGGCGACCTGTTCGGGCGCCGCCGGCTGTTCCTCATCGGAATGGCCCTGCTCGGCGCCGGATCCCTCGCCGGCGGGCTGGCCACCTCCCCGGAGCTGCTTCTCATGGCCCGGGCCGCGCAGGGACTGGCCACGGCCGCGGTCACCCCGGCCGCGCTCTCGCTGCTCACCACGTCGTTCCCGGAAGGCCCGCTGCGCGACCGGGCGCTCGGCCTCAACGGCGCGCTGATGGCCGCGGGGTTCACGACCGGCGCGATTCTGGGCGGAGTGCTCACCGATCTGCTCAACTGGCGGTGGGCCTTCTTCATCAACGTGCCCGTCGCGGTCGCCGTCCTGGCCGTCGCCCCCCTGGTGCTCGCCGAGAGCCGGCCGGCCCAGCGGCCCCGGCTGGACATCCCGGGCGCCATCACCGTCACGCTGGGGCTGCTGGCCCTGGTCTACGGGCTGACCGCCGCGGGCGAGCACTCGTGGACCGACACGCGGGCCGTCGCCGGCCTCGCGGGCGGCGTCGTGCTGCTGGCGGCGTTCTGGCTGGTGGAGTCGCGGGTGGCCGCGCCGCTGGTGCCGGTGCCGATCCTGCGCAGGCGTTCGGTCGCCTGGGGTAACGTCGCGGGCCTGCTCGCCTTCGCGACCGAGACCTCACTGGTGTTCCTGCTCACCCTCTACCTGCAGAAGGTGCTCGGCTTCTCTCCGTTGGCGGCGGGGCTCTCCTTCGCGGTGCTCGGCGCCGGCACGGTGCTCGGCGGCATGATCGCGCCGAAGGTCATCGGATGGGTCGGCAACAAGTCGGCCATCGTCTACGGCTTCGCCGCGCAGACCGCCGCCACCCTGCCCCTCGCGCTGCTGGGCCCGACCTCGGGCTGGATGACGCTTCTGCTGGTGGCGACCTTCCTCGGCGGGGTGGCCAACCTGGTGGCGATCGTCGGTTTCATGGTCACCGCCACCTCCGGCCTCCCCGACCACGAGCAGGGCCTGGCCGGTGGACTGGCCACGATGAGTCAGCAGGTCGGCATCACCATGGGCATTCCGATCATGAGCGCGATCGTCAGCGCGCGGGTCCACGGCCTGGGCGGCCAGGAGACCGCGTCCAGCGTCCTCGACGGGGTCGGGACGGCCATCTTCGTGAACGCCCTGCTCTGCCTGGCCACCGGAGTGCTGGCCGCTCTGTTCCTCCGGCGCCCGGCGAAGGCGCCGGTGACCCAGGCCACCACGGCATGACCCCGGGGCCGGCCACGCCGCACCGAAGAGGGAGAAGGCCCAGGCCATGACCGTACGGCAGGTTCCCTGGGCCCCGCTCACCATCGCGGCCGCCGGACGCGAGGTCCGGGCGCGGTTGCTCGAACCCCCCGGCCGCCGGGGATGGCTGGTCTGGGCGCACGGCGGGAGCTGGGTCCGCGGATCGGTCGCCGAGTGGCACACGCCCGTCGCGGAGCTGGCGCTGACGGCGGGATGCGCGGTGGTGAACGTCGAGTACCGGCTGGCGCCGCGCCACAGGCATCCCGCCCCCGTGGACGATGTGCTCGCCGCGCTGGACTGGGCGCACGCCGAGGCGGCCGCGGAGCCGGAGGCGTGACCGGGACCATCGAGGTGACGGACCCGGCCCGCACGCCCGACGGCGGGATGGCCGCGCTGTGGATGCTGTCGTGGCCGCTGCAGCGGGCCGTGTCGGCCGACCCGATCACCATCCGGGCCCACTACGGCAGGGGTTTCCACCACCCGCACCTCGGAGGCGGAACGGTCGGGGAATGGCCGCTCAACGTGTTCGACTCCGAGCAGGCGGCGCACGAGACGCCGACGCTGCGCGCCATCATCGCCGCCGAGCTGCACAACATCGTCTACCAGCGCGACTGGCGGATCGTCCCGGCCACCGCCGGCCGCCCGGCGGGCGAACGCCCCGGCGCCGGGTAGCCGGGCCCGCACCGGTCACACCGGCCCGTGACCCGCGCCGGGCGCACCGCATGCGACCGGCTCAGGGGAACCGCGTCCGGCTCGCGGGCGCCGGCGCCGGACCTGCCGGCGGTCGCGACACCCGGACCGCTTTCGGTGGTGCCCGATTGTGAGTAGGTTGAGGCTGCCTCGGTGTGCGATCAAAGAGGCCTTCGTCAGGTGGCCGGTCCTGGGTGGCGCTGAGCGGACAGGGGAGACCCTTCGGATGAAGATCATTGCGTTGTCCTGCACGCAGAAGCGTCTCCCGTCGCTGACCGACGCGCTGCTGGAGGCGGCGATCAGCGGCGTCGTCCAGGAGGCCGGTGACGCTCAGATCCAGCGGATCCGGTTGATCGACCATCGCATCGCGATGTGCGAAGGCGAGGACACCTGCCTTGATCCCGAGGTGGGCCGGTGCACGCTCGACGACGACTTCGAGCATGTCGTCGATCTGGCCGAGGGCGCGCAGGCGATGCTGCTCGCCATGCCGGTGTACGCGGGGAACGTGCCGGCGATTCTGAAGATCTTCCAGGAACGCCTGAAGAGCTACATGAACGCCACGCGACGCCCGTTCGGCAACCTGCTGGTGGGGACGATCGTGCACTCCCGCACCATGCTGACCGAGCCCGCACTGGGGTCGCTGTTCCCGTGGTACCTGCGCCTGCGCAACAAGAACGTGGCGTCGGCGTGCTTCACCCAGAGCGGTCACCAGGACCTGACCCGCACCGCGGCGCCCGACCTGTGTGCGGCCGTGGGCCGGCAACTCGGCATGACGCTCGACGCCGGCCGGTCGCCGGCCGGCGAGCGCACGGCACTGCCGCTGGTTCAGTCACCCGCCCGTCCGCGGTGCGGTGACCCGGCCGCGTCCTCTCCCGGAGCGTGAGGAGATTCCGCGCGCCAGGTGCACCCGTCCCCTGACTGCTCGCACGACACCGTGACGTCCGGTTCCACGTAGCGGGATGCGATGGCGGTGTTGAGCTCCTGGCAGTAGCCGCACGGTGAGGAGAACGTCAGTACCACGCCGGCGCGGGCGGCCCGTTTGCGGTACCGGAGGATCCCGCAGTCGGTGTTGCGCAGGACGGTGCCCGAGGGCGGGCGCTCACTGGTCACCGCCGAGTCGTACAGCATCAGCTGACGCTGCAGCCGGGTCATGAAGTGATCGGTGGCCGACACCCCGGCGGGCCGTTGCGCCCGCAGCAGCTGCGCGGTGATGCGGGAGTTCGCCTGGATCCACGCGGCCAGGCCTTTCTCGCCGTGCTCTCCCAGGACGAACTCCTCCGCGGCCGCCTGGGCCTCGAAGAACCGCTGGCGCCACAGGTCGACCTTCTCGGCCGGGTCGAGGGAGGACGGTTCACCGGTCATGGTCGGCGTCCTTCCCGGTGGCGGCGTCCAGCTCGGCGAAGACCTCCTGGGCGACGCGCAGCCCGTTGTTGGCGACCGGCCATCCACCGTAGTAGGCGAGCTGGATGATGACTTCGATGATCTTCTCGCGCGACATCCCGAGGTGCAGGGCGGCGCCGATGTGGCCGCGTAACTCCCAGTCGGTCCGCGCCAGCGTGACCGCGGTCAGCGCGACCAGTTCGCGCTCCTCGACGCTCAGGTGCGGGCGGGTCCAGATCTCACCGAACAGGTGGTCGACGGTGATCTGCAGGAACTCCGGGTAGGACCCCGGGCGCGGTTCGCGGCCGAAGACCTGCTGGAACATGGCCTCGCCCCGTTCATGCCGGGAAGACGGCTGGTTCATCGATCAACTCCTTGGTGTTGGCCGAACGGTTGTCAACGTCCACGACGCCAGGAAGGCGACGCCCAGCAGCGCGGCGCCGCTGCCGAAGGCGGCCGGAACACTCACCCGCTCGGCGATGAGGCCGACGACGACCGGTCCGACCACGGCGCCGACATCGGTGCACATCGAGAAGAGGGCGACTCCACTGCCGCCCCGGCCGGCGACGACGTCGCCGACCAGCGCGGCCGGTGCGGCGCCGAGCAGCGCCGATCCCGCCGCGTACACGCACAGCAGCACGACGAGCCAGGCGTAGGTGTCCACGAACACCAGGGCCGTGATCGCCGCCGCGGCCACACCGGTGCCGGCGATCATGGCGGGCCGGCGGCCGGCCCGGTCGACGGCCCGGCCGGCCGGCGTGATCAGCAGCGCCTGGACGACGGCGGATATCGTGAACGCCCACCCGACCCACGTCACGTCATGCCGCCACGCCACGACCACCATGGGGACCAGGGCGCTGCGCAGCCCGAACAGCACCCATCCCTGCGCCAGCCCCGCAAGGCAGGCCACCACGTAGCGCCGATCCCGCAGCAGGACCGGCAGCCGGACCACCGCACGGCCCGGCTCGGCGCCGGTCGCCCGGCCGGCGCCGAGCACCGCCAGTGTCAGCGCCGCGGCGGCCAGCAGCAGCACGGCGTAGACCACGAACGGCACGGGCAGGGCGATGACGGCGAGCGGGCCGCTCAGCGCAGGTCCGCAGACGCCGCCGAGCAGGAAGCCCGCTTCGAACACCGCGCCGGCCCTGCCCCGCCCGTCGGCCGGTGCGACCGCCAGCAGGGTCGCCAGTGCCGACACCGAGAACAGCACCGAGCCGATGCCGCCGAGGCTGCGGAACACCAGCAGCTGCCCGTAGGACCCGGCGAACCCCGTCAGGGCCGAGGAGAGCGCGCAGAGCAGCAGGCCGGCGACCAGGACCCGCCGCTCTCCGAAACGAACTCCGAGCCTGCCGCAGAACGGACTGGTGGCCAGCCGCATCAACGCGAACAGGCCGACGAGCACGCCGATCTGGGCAGGCCCGGCCCCGAACGTCGCCGCGTACACCGGGAGCACCGGGAGCACCAGTCCCAGGCCCAGCATCACGCAGCCACCGACGACACTGAGGACGTAGACCTCGCGAGGGAGACTCGGCTGGGCGGTGGCAACGGGTGGGACGCTGCCGGGGCCGGCCGTCGTCACCGTCCGCTCACAGGATGATGCTGAGCTTTCCGTGCTCGTACAACGTCTCGTGGTCGAGCACCACGACCCGTCTGCGGATCCGGAACGACTCGCCGTCGACGACGATCTCGAACCGGTACTTTCCGACGTAGGTGTCCGAGCGCCCGTGCCCGAACCGGTACACGATGACGTTCGCCGCCACGTCGAGGTGCGTGCCCCGATCGGTCAGGATCTCCACGTTGCCGATCATCCGGTTGGTCCGCGACCGGGGGTTCTCGCACCACACCTCGCCGTTGAGGAGTTGCTCGATCCGCTGGCGCAGCCGGGTGGCGTCGTCGTCGATGAGCCCGAGCGCGCCGGGGGTCTCGCCGCGGACGTCGGTGGCCGGCACCGTGTAGCGGACGTCGGCGGTCAGCATCTCGTCGTACCAGTCGAGCAGGCGCCACTCGTCGAGCAGTCGCGCCTCACGGACAAGGAAGCGGTTCACCCGGTGCCACAGCCGCACCTCGGCCGTTTCGTCGATCGTCAGCTCGGTGGTCATCGTGATTCCGCCCCTTGCATCTCGGCCCGGTGGGCGATATCGAGGTGGCCCTCGTCGCCGTGCATCAGCCGGTCCCACTGCCGCCAGAACTCCCGGGCGGGAAGCTCGTCGGTCGTCTCCGGGACCTCTTTGTTCATGCCGCGTGACAGGTCCGAGTAGCGGACCGTGCGGTTGAGGTAGCCCCGCTGGCAGGACTCGACGATCTCGATGTCGTCGGGGGTGGCGAAGCCGGCGGGGCCGAGGAACGTCAGGTAGTGGCTCTTGCGGAGTTCCCGGATGTCCGGATCCTCGTCCTTGGGGGCCAGGGCGACCGAGGTGATGGCCATCTGGCCCGCGCCGACCGGGTCGATCTTGCGGATCGTGATCGCGATCGCGTCGATGATCATCAAGTTGGGGAAGATCAGCACCGCGCGATTGGTGCCGGTGATCCGTTCGGCGCGTTCGGCGCCGAACCGGTCGATGAACCGTGCGGCCGTCGCCTCGATCCGCGGCCGGACCTCTTCGCCGAACATCGGCGTCCAGTAGGCGAGCGGGCGGGCCGCCGCCGGTGGCAGCTCGTTGGCTCCGTGCCCCAGCCCGAGGGCGCGGCCGAAGCCGCCTCGCCGCCGTGGCGGCACCGACCCCAGCGACTCCATGTAGCCGACGTAACGCTTGTGCAGGGCCCGGAAGTGGTAGATGTCGACGCTGTTCTCCATCATGAGCTTCCAGTTGGCCCGGGCCCCGTGCAGCTGCGCGCCCTGGATCACCTCCATCCCGACCTCGGACTGGTCGTCGATCAGGTCGAGGTACTCCGTCGCACCCGCCAGGTACTCGGTCAAGGAGCGCGGCTGCTGCGGATCGAAGGTCAGGAACACGAAACCGCGGTAGGTGTCACTACGGTGCCGAGCCAGGCCGAAGTCCGCCTTGCGGAAGGCCGGCCCGTACCCGTCCGGGAGGGGCACCCCGACCAGGTCGCCCTGGTTGGAGAAGGTCCAGTCGTGATACGGGCACCGGAACGATCTGGTCTGCCCGGCCGGTTGCGAGCAGATCAACGCCCCGCGGTGGGTGCAGCTGTTGGCGAACACCCGGATCACCCCGTCGGACCCGCGTGCCATGACCACCGGGCGCCCGCCGACGTCGCGTGCCACATAGGAGCCCGGCGCGGGCACCTCCGACTCGTGCCCGACGTACAGCCAGCAGCGATCGAAGATCCTGGTCATCTCCTGTGCGGCCAGGTCGTCGTCGGTGTAGGCGCGGCGATCCACCCGGAACGACAGGCGCTCGAGATCGTCGATCACGATCGGGTCGCCCACCGGCCGCTGCAGTTCGATCGTCACTGCTCTCCCTTTCGCTGTAACGTCTCGGCCGTGCCGATGACCAGCTCGGCCGTGCGCACGGCGGAGTCGCCGCACTCCGGCTGCGCGGCGCGCAGCCTGGCCCGGTAGTCGCGGGTGGGATCGAGCAGATCGGTGACGGCGTCGGTGACCGCCTGCTCGGTGACGGCGGCCGGCTCCAGCGCCGTCCCGAAACCCGCGCTTCCCACGAAGTACGCCTGGATGGGCTGATCGACGGCCAGTGGGATCACCAGCATCGGTGTCGCCGCCCGGATCGACTCCGCCACGGAGTTGTAGCCGCCATGGGTGACGAACACGTCGGCGCGCTCGAGCACCTCACGCTGCGGCAGATACGGGGCGGTGAGCACCTCATCGGGCAGCGCGAGTTCCTCGGCGAGATCTCCTACCGAGGCGATCACCTGCGCACCGGTCGCCGCCGCTCCGATGATCACCGTGCGAAGCAGCTCCGGCCGCCGGTAGAAGATCGTGCCGAAGGAGACGTACACCACCGGGCGGTCGGGGTCGATCCGATCCAGGCCGGAGAAGGGGACCTCGTCGCCGCGGGGCCCCTTCGCACCCGGCAACCCGACCAGTCGCACACCGTCGTCGGTGACCGCGTCGTCCCCGACGAGAGCGGGGATCGTCGGCATCAGATTGAGAATCGGCGAACGCGCCGAGTGAGTCCGGGTCGACCACAACACCCCGTGCCTGGTCAGATAGTCGCCGACCTGCTCGTCGTACGGCCAGCGACCTCGTCTGTGCTCCCGCGGGCAGACTCCCCCCAGGTTGGCCCAGATCATCCCGTACGGCACGCCGGACGCCTGTGCGCCGGCCATGGCCGACGCCGTGACCGGCAGCGAGTCGACGAGCACGAAGTCCGGGGCCGTCGCACGGATGGCCTCGGCCGTCTGGCCGGCCACCGGCGACGATTCGAGCATCGGGCCGATCTTCGCCGGGTCGCCGCTCCACGGCGCCATCTCGACCTGCCCGATCGGGTGGACCCGCGCCGTGCCCAAGGCCTGGCGGCGCCGCTCGTCGAGCGCGCCGCCGTCCGCGGACAACAGCAGCAACTCGACCTCACTGCCGGCGTCCTGGAGGGCATTGACCACCGGAATGTAGGGGTTCAGATGGCCATGCTGGGTCGTGGTGAGGAGGGCGACGCGCATCAGATCTCCGATCCATCGAAGAAAGACGACTAGGCCGACTCGAGATGCGGCTTCGGATGCGCCACAACGGCTACCACCGTGACACCCCAAGCTTGTCGAAAACGAGTCGAAACGGCTACGCGCGAACGGCGGAACTCCGCCTCCGGACAGGCGAGAACACCCGGCAGGCGCAAGGGACCATCCGACGTTCAGGTACTGCTACGAGGCTCTACGCATTGCCCACCATCGCTTGAGGGGACACATCGATCGGCGCTACTCGGAACAACCCTCTGGAGAACCGGGTGCATCACCCGCACCCCAGGCAGTTTCGCTGGGAGGTGCAATCGATGTCAACGCCTCGCAAATCGTCGGCCGGCGCCACTCCACGGGACGCGACTTTCGACCGGGCTCCGCCTCGGCGCTCGCGGCCGATCCACCGTCACGGCCGTGTCCGGCGGCGGCAGGGTCACCCCGCCGGCGGCGCGGGACGCGTGGAGCGGCCGGGCAGCGCCAGGGCGACCAGCGCGCCCGCGGCGCACAGCACGGCGGTCAGCAGGAAGATCTCGGTGTACTCGGTGTGCAGGGCCTGGCTCACCTTGGCGGTGTACTCGGCCAGCCGCCGGGCGTACTCCGCCGGCTCCACCCCGAACGGCAGTGGCGTGTCCAGGTCGGCGGTGAGCGACCGGAACCGGTGGAACCCCCAGGCCGACAGGGCGGCGACGCCGAGCAGCATGCCCATCATGCGGGCGACCACGACCGCCGCCGAGGCGACACCGTGGCCGGCCGCCGGGGTGGCCCGCAGCACCGCGGAGGACACTGGGGCGACCACCGCGCCGAGCCCGAGGCCGGCCACCACCAGGTCGGTGTCCACGCGCGGCAGGCCGAAGGCGTACGCGGCGGCCGCCGGCGCCACCGGCCACCGGGAGATCAGGAAATAGCCGGCGGCGGCCACCAGCAGCCCGGCCACGGCCACCGGCCGGTCGCCGAACCGGCGGGCCAGCAGGCCGCCGGCGAGCGCGGCGAGCGCCAGCGCGACGAGGAACCGCGACAGCACCAGCGCGCCGCCCACGGCGTCCTCGCCGAGCAGCGTCTGCGCGGCCAGTTGCACGTCCACCAGGGTGACCAGCAGTGCGGCGCCGGTGAGCAGGCTCACCCCCATCGCCGCCCAGAACCGGCCCCGCCGCACGCCGGTCAGGTCCAGCAGGCGGACCGGCGCGCGACGTTCCCAGACGGCGAACGCCACGATGGCGGCCACCCCCGCGGCGAGGGCGGGCGGCCCCCAGGGCGGGAGCACGGCCCGGTCCGGCTCGGGGTTGTACAGGCCCGCGACGAGCAGGCCGAGCGCGAGCGCCAGCAGCAGCCCGCCCGGCACGTCCACCCGGGCGCGTGATCCGCTGTGCGGCCGGGGCGGTGGCACCGTGTGGTGCACGGCCACCGCGGCGGCCAGCGCGAGCGGGATGTTCACCCAGAAGATGCCGCGCCATCCCACCAGAGCGGCCACCCCCGCCCCGTACAGCGGGCCGAGGACGCTGCCGAGCTCCTGTGCCGCACCGATGGCGCCGAGGGCGACCGGACGGGCGTGCTCGTCCCAGAGATCGCCGACCAGCGCCATCGTGATCGGCAGCAGCGCGCCGCCGGCGATGCCCTGGACGGCGCGACCGGCCGTGAGCAGGGGGACCGACGCGGCGAGCGCCGTCAGTGCCGACCCGGCGGCGAACCCGGCCAGGCAGGCGTGGATCAGCGGGCGGCGGCCGTACCGGTCGGACAGCCGGCCGAGCAACGGCATGGCGGCGACGTAGCCGAGCAGGAACCCGGTGACGATCGGGGTGGCCCGTTCGAGGTGGTTGATCGGCACGCCGATGTCGCGGGAGATGTCGACCAGGATGGTCACCACGACGTAGGCGTCCAGCGCGGCCAGCAGCACGGCGGTGCCGCCCACTCCCAGCGCCACCCGCCGCGCCGCCCGCCCCGGACGGGGGGAGTGGCCGTCGGGCAGGTCGCCGGCGGGAGCGTCGGAGGGGACGGAGGTCACGGGCACTGAGGGCTCTGGAGGCAGGGTCATCGGCTAACTCGGCAGGAGCTTCGGTGGAGTGTGCGGCCGGATCGGCAGGCGCCGTCAGCCGGTCGGGGTGGCGACGGTGACCGGGGCGTCGTAGCCGTCGAAGGTGACCAGCACGGTGCCGGTGTTGGCCCCCGTCCCGATGGGCAGGCGGGCCTTCAGCAGGCGGCCCGAGTCGGCGGCGACCCAGATCTGCCCGTCGACCTTGTCGTTGACGCCGGGGACCAGCGTGGTGACGACCTGCTGGGGCAGGGTCACGGCCACCCGGTAGGCGTCCGTGCTCCCCGCCTTCTCGGCGGCCTCGGTCTTCGGGTTCTCGGCGGTGGCGAGCAGCCGGGCCACGCCGGTGTCGGGGTCGAGGATGGCCGACGGGTCGTAGATGCCGGCCAGCTCCTTGCGGGTCATCGTCTGGTAGCCGCCGGTGGGTCCCTTGAAGTAGACGGTGTCGCCGGTCACCGTGAACTCCAGCTCCTGCAGGTTGCCCAGGACGTCGATCTGCAGGGTGCCCTTGGCGTCGCCCTCGCGGGTCAGGGAGCCTTCGGCGTTCTTGACCGGTACGGGCGGTCTGCCCTCCGTCGTGATCGTGAAGGAGACCGTCTTGACCGCCTTCATCGCCGTGGCGGCCTTGCCGAGCAGGTCACGCCCCTCCGGCAGGCCGGCTCCGCCGGAGGGGGAACTGCAGGCGAGGGTGAGCCACAGCGACAGGAGCAGCCAGGCGATCAGGGAGACGGCACGGCGGGCCGGGGGAGCGGGGCACCTTTTCGACACAGCCGGATGCTAGCCACCCGAACCCGCCCGTCAGCGTTTTTCCCCGGATCGGTACCAGCCCGTGCCTTGCGGCCCCCGCCTCGGCTCAGTTGCGTTCCTCGGCGCGCAGGCGCAGCAGGTGCTTGACCACCGGGGTATAGGCGACCTCGATGGCCTCGACCAGCTCGGGGGTGAGGCGGTCGATGAGGTGGTAGCGGACGTTGGCGACGTGCAGGGGCGCCACGCGCTGCATGGTCTCCCAGCCGTGCTCGGTGAGCACCGCGAACGTGCCCCGCCGGTCGTCCGGGCAGCTCTCTCTGGCGACGAGGCCGGAGACCTCCATGCGGGCGATCTGGTGGGAGAGCCTGCTGCGCGACTGGATCGTCGCCTCGGCGAGATCGCTCATTCGCATGCGGTGGCCCGGGCTCTCGGAGAGGTTCACCAGGATCTCGTAGTCGTTCAGCGACAATCCGAACCCCTGCAACTCGCGGTCGAGGCGATGTTCGAGAAGCTTGTGCGCCGCCAGGTGGGCCCGCCAGGCCCGCTGCTCGGCGCTGCTCAGCCAGTTGGTTTCAAGGTCGTCGGATTTCGCCGTGCTCATGATGTGAATCTATCTCTTTCCGCGGCCCGGCCGGCGATCGTGATCTCCGCGGAATGCCGGAATCATCGGTGGTTCACCGATATTTTCCGCCAGTAAGCGGATTTCCGGACGCGGCGCCGCATTCCGGGCCGGTCGCGGGGAAGGAGCGGCGGAGTGAGCGACGACGAGGCGGCCGAGGCGAGCGGCGAGAAGACGGCCGAGGCGGCCGGTGGGACGACGGCGGCGGCGAATCCCGGCCAGGAGAGCCTGCTCACCGTCGTGGTGGCGGCACTGATCAATCTCGCGATCGCGGTGGCCAAACTGGTGGCGGGACTGCTCAGCGGCTCGGCGGCCATGCTGTCGGAGGCCGCCCACTCCGGCGCCGACACGGTCACCGAGGTGCTGCTGGTGATCGCCGTACGGCGCAGCGAGCACCCGGCCGACTCCCGGCACCCGTTCGGGCACGGCAAGGCCGGGTTCTTCTGGGCGCTCATGGCGGCGGGCGCGACCCTCGTCGTCGGAGCCGGCTTCTCGATCACCCACGGCGTGCAGACCATCACAGAAGGAGAGGACCTGGGGGACCTGCGGATCTCCTATCTGGTGCTGGCGATCGCGTTCGTCCTCGAGAGCATCTCGTTCCTGCGGGCCGTCCACCAGGTGCGCGGGGCCGCCGCCCGCATCGATATGACGGCGCGGCGGTACGTGGTGGACACGCCGGACACGGCGCTCAAGGCGGTGGTGTTCGAGGACTCGGCCGCGCTGGTCGGCATCGTGGTGGCGGCGATCGGCCTGTTCGGCTACCAGGTCACCGGATCGGCGGTGTGGGACGGCGCCGCCTCGATCGCGATCGGCCTGCTGCTGCTCGGCGTCGCGCTGTACCTGATCAGGGCGAACGCCTCGCTGCTCATCGGGCAGGCCGCCCCGCCGCGCCTGCAGCGGGACATCCTCGCCGAGATCGTCGCGCGCCGCGAGGTCGAGCAGGTCGTGGAGCTGCTCACCATGATGCTCGGCCCGAACGACGTGCTGGTCGCCGCCAAGATCGACTTCGTGGACGAGTGCCGCGGGGACCGGCTGGAACGGGCCTCGGACGAGATCGAGCACCGGCTGCGGGAACGCTTCCCGGCCGTCACGCACGTCTTCCTCGACCCCACCCCGGCCGGACCCGCGATCCGGGCACGGTCCCCGCTGCCCGACGGCTCCCTCCGGCCGGCTTCCGGGCCTCCCGGCTCCGGGGAGCCCGCCGAGCCGTCGGGATCTCACGGGGACGGCCGGGCCGCCGGGCCGGCGGCACCGGAGCGGTCAGCCGCCGATCCGGCGCAGCTCGGCCGGGTGATCGGTGATCGCGGCGGCGACGACGTTCCCGGCCGTCCACTCCAGTAGCCGCCGTCCCCGCCACTCGCCGTCCAGCTCGTCGGGCACGTCGGTCACCGGGAAGTCGTCGAGCTTCAGCTCACCCCGCTTGACCAGGGCCTCCTTGCGCACCCACTGCCGGATCACCCGCGTCTTGCCGTCGCCGAACCTGGCCAGCTCGGCGGGCGACAGGGCGAACTCCACCAGGGTGCGCTCCAGCGGCCGGTCGGGCACGTGCTCGGCGTCCACGCCGACCCGGCCGGGCCCCGCCACGGCGCAGACGTACCCGCGGGTGTGCGAGAGGCTCACCGCGAGCCCGGGCGCCTCGGCGATGGACGGGCGGCCGTGGCCGGGGCCGTGCTCGTCGCAGTGCTGCACGAGCGTCAGCTCACGCGCGGGACGGCCGAGACACGCCGCCGCGCACTCGCGGACCAGAAGGTGGGCCGCCGTGAAGTCGTCGCGGTCGCGATCGTGAACGAAGCTCCGCGCCCGCTCGCGTTCGGTGCCGGTCAACGCGCCGGTCACCGCGGCCAGCACGGCCTCCGTACGACCCGCCATCACGATCGAATCGCGCACCCGCCCACCTTAACCCGGCCCGGCAGTGCCTGCCCGCTCCTCCTCCGGGCGGGCACAGGAGCGGGATCCCGCGGCGAATCATCATGGTTTTCCGTGATGCCCGGCCGGTCGCGCCGTTCCTACACTTCCGTGGATCGTTCCTACGGCATCGCTGGAGCACCCATGGACGGACGACGGATCGCGGGCGGACCGGCCCGATCACCATCCCCGCACTGGCTCGTGACCCTGGTGGCGACCCTCGTGATCGTGGTGTTCGCCGTGCCGGCGACGCCGTCGCGGGCCGATGACTTCCAGGTCTGCCGGGTCACCATCGAGATCATGACGGGCAACGACGGGATCGCCGACAGCACGGGGGTCGCGGTCAGCCTCGGCGACGACACCTACGGCCTCCAGCAGAACACGGTCGTCTTCGACGACGCCGACGGCGACGGCGCACCCGGCCCCTCCGGCCCCTTCCAGCCGCACCAGGGCGGCACAGGAGACCGGGCGCAGACCGGCTTCACCTGGAACGGAAGGCTCTCCTCCTGCGTGGCGGAGGCGGAGCTCAGGCACGGCTTCGTCTTCCAGCACCTGACCGGCTCCAACGACGAGTGGGACCTGCAGGGACTGCGGATCTCCGACCCCGACTCCGGGCACGTCTACTTCGCCCGGCAGGGCGGGCCGATCTTCGGCTCGATCTTCCATTTCACCCGGCAGGAGCCCTTGTGGAACACGACGGGGCAGCGCCTCGGCGAGGTCTGCCGGGTGGAGGTCGTCGTCGGCACGGGGGACGACGGCATCCGCGACGACTCGGCCGAGTACCTCACCCTCGGCGGCCAGGACCTGATCTTCGACGACGCCGACGGCGACGGCCGCACCGATCCCTATGTCTACGCCGAGCCGGGCGCCCAGGACCCGTACCGAATCGAGGGCACCCGCTTCCACAAAGGCGGCACCCATGACGACAGGAACGCCTTCTTCCACTGGAAGGCGCGGCTGTCGCCCTGCCTCCCGCTGGCGAGACTGAGGATTCCCTTCGGGATCCGGCACGTCAACCAGGCCGACGACTGGATGGCCGACAACTGGAACCTGCAGTCCCTCCTGGTCGCCGACCTGGACACCGGCCGGGCGCTGGTGAACCAGGCCTCCACGTCCGCGGCCCCTCTGCACCGCTTCTACAAGAACAGCGACCAGACCTGGAGCACGCCGGTCTTCCCGGCCGGCTACCCCGACCCCGCGCTCGACACCGACGGCGACGGTCTCACCGACCTGCAGGAGCTGAACGGCATCCGCGAGGCAGACGGCGACCTGGACACCTGGCTGCCCGACCACGGCGCCGATCCCTGCCGCACGACCATCGCCGTGGAGATCGACTGGTTGCAGGCGCCGGAGGCCGCCGACCGTCCCTCCCGGAAAGCCCTGGACGAGGCGATCGAGATGTTCTCGGCCGCCCCGGTCCCGGCGCCGGCGTCCTGCCCCTACGGCTGGGGGGCGACCTCCGGCGTCCAGCTCATGATCGACCTGTCCGAGGAGATCCCGGTGTCCGACGCGGGACGCCGCCGCCCGCTGAACGTCGCCGACCGGACGGGGCAGACCGACTTCGACCGCTACCGCAGGTTCCACTTCCGTCAGCACCGGACCGGCCGCTTCTTCTACAACCTCTGGGGGTTCACGCACGACGGGTCGACCAGCGGCGGGGTGTGCTGCCTCGGTCCGGACGACAACGGCTTCCTGGTCACCCTCGGCGCCTGGGACGCCGCGAAGCGCACGCCGCGCGCCCAGGCCGCCGCGTTCGCGCACGAACTCGGGCACGCGCTCGGCCTGCGGCACGGCGGCGGCGACCGGGCGAACTTCAAGCCCAACCACCTGTCGGTGATGAACTACCGGTACGCCGCCACCGGCATCCCCGAGTTCAGCGCCTGGCGCACGACGATCGGCGGTGTGCCCGAGGGCGCCGATCTCACCCTCGAGGACAAGCGCCAGATGATCGAGTCGGTGAGCCACCTGGACTACTCCGGCGCGCAGCTGCCCACCCTGGTCCAGACGTCGCTGAACGAGAGCGCCGGAGTCGGCGCGGGCCGTGACCTGGTGGCGGCGTGGTGGGATCCCTCGCTCGCGGTGCGGGCCGGCGACGCGTCCGCGGGTCTCGACTGGGACTTCGACCAGGCGGGGCGGCCGAACCCCGACGATGCCGCCCGCACCTCGACCTGGATCATGGCGGGGGCCGAGGTCTGCGTCGCGCCGCGCTCCAGCGCCGGACGGGCCGATCAGCCGGTCAAGGCCACCGCCGCGACCGGCGACCGGTTCGTCATGAACGCGCAGTGGCCGCGGGGCGTGATCCTCGCCGGTGACGACCACGACTGCGACACGCCCGCCGCGGAACCCGACCAGGCGCAGGACTTCCCCGGTGACGCCCAGGTGGAGCCGGTCGGCACGGACTACCCGGTGAAGTACGGCTACGCATCCGGCATCACCGGATCCGACGACTGGGCACGGATGACGATCCGGATCGGCGCCGCCTCGGCCCCCCTGCCCGAAGAGCCGGACCACGGGATGACGCAGTCGGAGAGCGACCGGGTCGTGGTCGAGCTCTTCGACGCCCTGGCGGGCGGAACGGCGCCCGCTCCGGGGGCCCCGCGGTGGGCCTACGCCTACGTCAATGCCGCGACGGTCACCGAGGCACCGATCGGAGCGCCGACCGCGCTCCATCCGGGCTGGCAGTGGAGCACCGGCGGCGGGCAGGCGACCGTGACGCACACCGGCACGGGCCGGTACCAGGTGCGGCTGCCGAACGTCGCCTCGACCGGCGGGATCGCGCACGTCACCGCGTACCGGACGGTCTACCGCGGCCGGACCTGCGCCGTCACCGGTTACCGGCCCGCCGGCACCGACGAGATCATCGACGTGCGCTGCCTGGACCAGAACGGGGCGCCGATCGACTGGTGGTTCACCGTGTTCTTCGCCGCCCCCGCCGCCGGGACACGGCCGCTCGCCACCGTCGCGTACCCGGGCGGCGGTGGCCTGGACCCGGTGCTCAACAGCGGAACGTACAACTCGGCGGGGCAGGTCAACCGCGTTCTGCGCGACGGCCCGGGCCGGTATCGGGTGCGGATCACCGGCGCGGCCTTCGCCACCGGCGGCGGCCACGTCCAGGTCACGCCCTACGGCGACGGCCCCGCGGCACGCTGTGCCGCCGAAGGGCGCACCGCCCTGTCCGACGCTCTGGAGATCACGCTGGCCTGCCGTGCCATCGACGGGTCCGCCGGCCAGGACAGCGGCTGGCTGCTGTCCTACACCGACGGAGTCGGCCTGCACGGCGACGCCTCGGTGCCCGCCGCGTACACCGAGACCACCGGCGATCCCGCCGCCCCGGCGGTCGACGTGAGCCGTTCATGGAACGCCTCCGGCGAGGTGCCTTCGGTGACGCGGCTGTCGACCGGCTGGTACCGCCTGACCTGGGCGACCGGCGGCAAGCTCGGCGGCGACGTCCAGGTCACCGCGACCGGCGGCTCGGGCCGATATTGCCACCTGGGCGCGATCATCGACTACCAGGCGCCTCCGCAGATGTCGGTCGACGTCTACTGCTCGACGCCGACCGGCTCATCGGGTGACGCGACCTTCGGGCTCGCCTACATCCGGCGTCCCTAGCCACCGTGGTGCGCGGCGCCGGCCACCACGGCCGGTCGCTCGTCCATCGGCCGCCTCCTGCCAGGGGGACGGACAGGGTCCCCAAGTTTACCGACACGATCTCCGCCGCGCGTGGCCCGCGATCCCGGCCGGCCCGTAGACCTGGATCGGCAGGAGCCCGGCGCGCGGCGGCGGAGCCCGGACGGGGGCGCCGCGCGGCGGCTCGTCATCGATGATCGGAACGGAGAACACACATGCGGATCAACAAGCTCATCGCACTCGCCGCCTCGGCGGCGGCCGGGGGGACCCTGATGTTCGCGAGCCCGTCGGCGGCCGCCGCGGCCCCGGCCGCCGCGGGCGGCCAGGCGCTGGCCGCCTGCCGGATCGCCGCCGGCCCTGAGTACCTCTCCGGCCGGACCGTCCGGCTCTGGTTCTGCGACGGGACCGGCGGGACGGCGAACGGCTACCACGGCCAGGTGCTCAGCGGGCGGGCCGGTGACCAGCTGTATCTCAGGAGCGCGACCGGCACCATCACCGCCCTGGTGAACGTCCCGGCGACCGGTGACTACAACACCCGCACCGTGGGCGACCACGGCGGCCCGTGGCGGGCCTGCGTTCACATCCCGAACGAAGGTCAGATCTGCACGGTGGCGGCCTGGTGACGGCGACCTCCGATGAACGCCTTCCACCAGGGCGGGGCGGCGATCGGAGCGCCGCAGCCCGCGCTCAGCCGAGGAGGCCGGACATCCAGGTCTCGACCTCGTCCGGGTGGCGGGGCAGGCCGCTGGACATGAGCCGGGCGCCGTCCTCGGTGATCAGCAGGTCGTCCTCGATGCGCACGCCGATGCCGCGCAGCTCCGGCGGCAGGGTCAGGTCGTCCGGCTGGAGGTAGAGGCCGGGCTCGACGGTGAGCACCTGCCCGGCCTCCAGCACCCCGTCCAGGTACGTCGAGGCCCGCGCCTTGGCGCAGTCGTGGACGTCCAGGCCGAGCATGTGCCCGCTGCTGCACAGCGTGTACCGGCGGTACAGGTCGCCGTCGGTGGAGTCCAGCACGCCCCAGTCGCGCAGCCCTTCGGCGATCACCCGCATGGCCGCGGCGTGGAAGTCGCGGAAGCGCGCGCCGGGGCGCAGCACGGCGATCGCGGCGCTCTGCGCCTCGTACACCAGCTCGTAGACCTGCCGCTGCACCGGACCGAACCGCCCGGACAGCGGCAGGGTGCGGGTGATGTCGGCGGTGTACAGGTCGTCGGTCTCCACGCCGGCGTCCAGCAGCAGCAGCTCGTCGCGGTTCAGCCGGCCGTCGTTGCGGATCCAGTGCAGGACGCAGGCGTGCGCGCCGGAGGCGGCGATCGTCTCGTACCCGACCGCGTTGCCCTCCAGGCGGGCCCGCAGCCCGAAGACGCCCTCGACGTACCGCTCACCACGCGGATGGGCGAGCGCCTGCGGCAGCGCCCGCACGACGTCCTCGAACCCGCGCCCGGTGGCCTCGACCGCGTGCTGGAGCTGCGCCACCTCCCACTCGTCCTTGACCAGCCGCATCTCCGCCAGGTGCGCGGTCAGCTCGGTGTCCGCGTCGCCGTCGCGCGCCGGCACCAGCGCGTCCACCGAGCCGTCCACCCCGCGCAACACCCGGGCGGGCGCGGCCAGAGCACCGGGAAGCAGGTCGAGCGGCGCGCACTCGATCTGGTACAGCGCCTCCGCCTCGGCCAGCGTCGGCCGCGCGCCGACCCAGAACTCGCCGTACCGGCGGTCGCGGTAGAACTCCTGGCCTGCCGTTCCCTCGGCTCCGCGCGGCGACCGGGGGCGGGTGAACAGCGTGGCGGCGCCGGACGGCGCGATGACCAGCACGTCGTCGGGCTCCTGGCCGCCGGTGAGGTAGGCGAAGGCGCTGTGCGGCCGGAAACGGTGGTCTGCGTCGTTGCTGCGGACCTTCAGCGTGCCCGAGGGGATGACCAGCCGCTCGCCGGGGAACCGCTGAGCGAGGGCGGCCCGCCGCTTGGCGGTGTAGGCGGCGAAGGGCAGCGGCGCGAGGTCCGGGCGGCTCGTGTCGGCCCAGCCGCCGGTCATGAAAGCGGCCAGGGCCTCGGAGATCGGCAGGTCGTGACTGCCGGTGTTCAGCTGATCGCTCATCTGCGGTCCCAAGAGTTCGAGGTGGTGCGAGGCATCGTACTCACCGCCGCCTGTCACCTCCGCCCGGCCGCCGGCCGCGTGTGCCGGGTGCGGGGCGCCTGCTTCCTCCTCCTTTCACCGGTGCTCACGTTCCGTTCGAGTGCTTTGCAGGATCCACGCTTAAGGATGTCGGTGAATGGGGAAGTCAGGAGATACCTTTCCGACCTCTCCTTAACCGTGACGAGGTGGTGTCGATGCTGATCAGCGCGATCTTGCGCAGCAAAGGGAACACGGTGGCGACCGTTCGGCCACAGGCCACGGTGACCGAGCTACTCGCGGCCCTGGCCACCCACAACATCGGCGCCGTCGTGGTGTCGGAGGACGGCGAGACCATCGTCGGCATCGTCTCCGAGCGCGACGTCGTGCGCCGGCTGCACCAGCGCGGGCCGTCGGTGCTCGGCGAGCCGGTGTCGGCGATCATGACGACTCCGGTGCGCACCTGCGAGCCGCACGCCGACGTCGACGACATCCGCCAGACCATGACCGACCACCGCATCCGCCACCTGCCGGTGCTCGACGGCGGTCGGCTCGCGGGCATCGTCAGCATCGGCGACGTGGTCAAGAGCGCCATCGAGGAGCTCGAGACCGAGAAGGCCCACCTGGTCGACTACCTCCACGGCTGAGCCGGCCCGGGGGTTGTCAGGCCACGGGCCGCAGGTGCTCGTGCGCCCATTCCTCGAAGGTCGTGAGCGGGATGCCGAAGGCCCGGCCGGGGACCTCGGTGCGCTGTCCGGCGCCGGAGACGGACGTTGCACGAACTGCCGCACGCCCGCGGCCGGCGCGCCTTCGACCAGGTTGACGGCCTGGGTCAGCTCGCCGCCGGGACTGAGAAGACCAGCTCGAGCCAGGCGCGACGCCGTCGCCCGCCCGCGTTACGGACACAGCGAGCGCCTCGCCGACGCCGTGGACGCCCTCGACCGCATCGTGGCCGAGGTCCGCGCCGCCGGAGGCGTCGCCGACGCCGTCGGCATGGACCTCGCCGACCGTTCGAGCATTCGCGCCGCGGTCGACCGCGTTGAGAAGCTGCACGGACGGCTCGACGGCGCCTTCAACAACGGCGCGGCGATCCAGCAGCCCGGCCCGCTCGACGCCACGAGCGACGAGGACATCGACGAGCAGTTCGCGGTGAACTTCCGCTCGCACTGGACCGCCATGACCGCCGAGGCCGCGCTCATGCGACAGGGCGGCGGCGGGGCGATCGTCAACACCTCCAGCATCGGCAGCCGCCGCGCGAACCCCGCCCTCCCGGCGTACGGCGCCATGAAGCGCGCGCTCAACAGCATCACCGAGACCGCGGCCGTGACCTGGGGGCGTCAGGGCATCCGGGTGAACGGCATCACCCCCGGCGGCACCGCCACGGCGATGATCGACGCGTGGGAGACGAAATCCCCGGGCGTCATCGACCGCATCAACGCGGCGACCCCGCTCGGCCGCATGGCCGAGCCCCGCGAAGTGGCCGAAGTGGCCGCGTGGCTGCTCAGCGACCGTGCCTCCATGGTGAACGGCGCGATCGTCCCGGTCGACGGCGGCGCCGGCGCCTGAAAGGGCGAGCCGTGGCGGCACCGCGCCGTATCCCGGGATCAGCACGAGAGCCCCAGACGGGTCCCGGTCAACGCCGCTCCTCGCCGGCGGCGGGAAGAAGGACGATGTCCAGGTCGCGGAGCCGGTCCGGGTCGGTGTCGATGGCGATGCCGGTGATCTTCCCGTCGTCGACGGTGAACGTGAGGACGGCCTTCCGCAGGCCGCGGTGCGACCAGACGGCCGCGGGAACGCCGTCGACCAGCGCGAGCCGGGCGGCCTGAGCCCGTCCGGCGAAGAACGCCGCCACCGCGTGCCCGCCCCGCACCTCGCCGACCACGGCGTCCGGATCGAGCAGTTCGAGCAGGGCGGCGAAATCCCCGCTCCGGGAGGCCGCCAGGAAGGCGGCGACGATGTCCCGCTTCGCCGACCGCGCGGCCTGCGATGCCCCGGCCGCTCCCTGCACCCGGCGCCGGGCCCGGCTGGCCAGTTGCCGGGCCGCCGCCGGAGAGCGGTCGATGACGGGGCCGATCTCGCCGAACGACACGGCGAACACGTCGTGCAGCACGAACGCGAGCCGCTCCGCCGGAGTCAGCGTGTCCAGCACCACCATCAGCGCGACACCGACCGAGTCGGCCAGCAGCGCCTCGTCCTCGGGGCTGGCCTGGCCGGTCGGGTGGATGCGCGCCTGCGGCTCGGCCGGTTCGGGCGGCAGCGCCCCGGCGGACTCCTCCCGCCGGTTCCGGCGTGCTTCGAGCAGGTTCAGGCAGACCCGGGCGACGATCGTGGTCAGCCACCCTCCCGGGTTCTCCACCTGACCCGTGCCAGCGCGGGTGACCCGCAGCCACGCCTCCTGCACCGCGTCCTCGGCCTCGGCGGGAGAGCCGAGCATCCGGTAGGCCATCGCGTGCAGGCGGTCGTGATGCTCGGCGAACCGTTCGCTCAGCCAGTCGTGCTCGGCCATCTGTCACATTCCTCCGTTCAGGCGGTCAAACCAATTGACCGGCGGAACTGAGGAACGTGACGGCCCGGCCGGGACGTCGCACCTGCCGGTTCAGGCAGCACGAGTACCTCGAAGCGGCAGTACAAGGAGACAAAGCATGAAAGCGCACGTTAGCTCTATCCTCCTCGGCGTGCAGGACATGGACCGGGCCAAGCGGTTCTACGTCGAAGGGCTCGGCTGGAAGGTCAAGCACGACTACGGCATCTCGGTGTTCTTCGAGTCCGACGGCGGCTCGCTCGTCGGCTTCTACGGCCGCGAAGGCCTCGCCGGCCAGGTGGGCACGAGCCCGGAGGGCAGCGGCTTCAGCGGGCTGGTCCTCACCTACGTCGTCCGTAGCCAGGAGCGGGTGGACGAGGTCATGGCGGAGGCCGAGAAGGCCGGCGCCACGATCCTCAAGCCGGCCGGCGCCCTGCCGTGGGGCGGGTACGGCGGCTCGTTCGCCGACCTGGACGGCTACATCTGGAGTCTCGGTTACAGCGCCCAGGGCAAGGACCAGCCCTACGCCGAGTAGCCCCCAGCGAGCGCGGCGGCACGGCCGGGTACCCCCGGTCGGCCTCTGCCAAGCGTGACCAGTATGCCCGGCACCGGGGATCAGGTCCGGCGTCGAAGCGGGATCGCATCGACGCCGGACCACCGCGCGTTCGCGGTTTCGACGAGGAGGGGCGCACCGGCGGTGGGTGGGACGTGGTGCGGGTGTGCCGGCGCCCGGGTACGGCGGTGCTCTTCCCGCAGGAGTGGAGCGACAACCTGTCCGACTTCTACAGCGACTACACGCTGCGCCTCCTGAAGAACGCCGGACACTTCAGCCCGCTGGAAGCGCCTGACGTCTGGGCCGAGAATGTCCTGGAGCGCGTGCGCGAGGCATAGCGAAGCTCATCGGCCCTGAACCGGTGAGTCGGCATGGATGGCATCCGGCCGGCCCCTGTCGACCATCTCGTCCACGCTCGGGCGTCCTCCACGTGGGACAAGTCCGGTTTGCTGGGACAGTGTCTAGGGTGTCCTTTGTGCCTGCCACGCTGAATGCCCGAAAGACGCGCACCGCGTTGCGCACCTCGGCGCGCATCTCCCTGGAGATGCTGCTCGTCGTCGTGATGACGGCGGTGGGCCTGTGGATTCTCGGCCGGATGTGGTCGGTCCTGTGGCCGCTCGTGATCGCCCTGCTGCTCACCACGCTGACCTGGCCCCTGACCCGGTTCCTGCGCCGGCATGGCTGGCCCCCCGCCTTGGCGGCGTCGGTCGTGACCGTGCTCTTCCTCCTGGTCGCCGCCGGGACCGTGGTGCTGATCGCCGTCCCGGTGGCGTCCCAGTCCGGAGAGCTGGCCAGGGGCGTGGGCGACGGCATCCAGAAGTTGCGCGACTGGGCGGCCGGGCCGCCGCTGAACATCGGCGCCGACCAGGTCAGCACCGCGTTCGACAGCGCGGTCAAGCGTGTCCAGGACAGCGTCGGCAGCATCGTCACCGCCACCCTCACGGGCGTGGGCACCGTGGTCAACGGCCTGGTGAACACGGTCCTGGCGCTGTTCCTCATGTTCTTCTTCCTCAAGGACGGCCCGCGGTTCCTGCCTTGGCTGGCCCGCCAGTTCCCCGGCCGCCTCGCCACAGACGTGCAGATCGTGGCAGCGCGAAGCTGGGACACCCTCGGCTCGTTCGTGCGCTCCCAGGCGTTCGTGGGCCTGCTCGACGCCGTCTTCATCGGCCTCGGCCTGTGGATCGTGGGCGTGCCGCTGGTCCTTCCCCTGGCCGTCCTGACCTTCGTCTCGGCGTTCATCCCCATCGTCGGCGCGCTGTTCGCCGGTTTCGTCGCGGTCCTCATCGCGCTGGTGTCCAACGGCTGGACGGACGCGCTCATCGTGCTCGCCATCATCGTCGTCGTACAGCAGCTTGAGGGGAACGTGTTCCAGCCCATGGTGCAGAGCCGCGGCCTCGGCCTGCACGCGGCGGTCGTGCTGCTGGCGGTGACGCTGGGCGGCAGCCTGGCGGGCATCGTGGGCAGCCTGCTCGCCGTCCCGGTCGCCGCCCTGATCGCCGTGGTCTGGAACTACCTCCGCGAACAACTCACCGACCCGCCCGAGGAGCCGGAATCCGACCAGCCGGAACCTGGCGAGCCCGTCCAGGCGCGGACGTCCACCTGACCCACTCGCCGGACGACGGCGAACGGGCATCGGCCGCACATGCTCTGCCGGGTGCGGCACGGGCGGGGCTGCGCCGGATGCCCTCGCCGGCGCCGCCTTCGAACAGCACGTTGTCCGGGACGACGACCGCGGCCCGGCCCGGCATCGCCATCAGGCGGGCGATGTGCTGGACGAAGTTGAGCTGCTTGTTGGTGGTGGTCTCCCAGAAGTCCGGTCGGTCGTAGGCGATGTCATCCCGCGTTGCCTCGCCGTCCAGCCCGATCACGATGATCGACGACTTCTTGCCGAACGGCGGATTGGCCGGCACCAGGGAGGCGTGGATATCCGGCGGTTTCCCCAGGGCGTCGATCCATACCTGTCTTGCTTCCTTGAAGTGATCAGGACAGAGAGTCGAAGGTGCCCGTCTTGACGCCGCCGATGAAGGATCGCCACTCGGAGGGGCCGAGAACCAACTTGGGGCCGTCGGGAACCTTGCTGTCGCGTACCGCGACCACGCCGGGCAGGTTGGCGGCAACCTCTACGCACTGACCGCCGTTCCCACCGGAGAGCGACGACTTCCGCCATACGGCGGCACTCAGGTCCATTTGCGTCTCGCTTTCTCGGTGTGATCAGGACAGGGGGTTGAGGGTGCCCGCCTTGATGCCGCCGACGAAGGATCGCCACTCGGAGGGCCCGAGAAGCAGCTTGGGGCCGTCCGGAACCTTGCTGTCGCGTACCGCGACCACGCCGGGCAGGTTGACCGCAACCTCTACGCATTGTCCGCCGTTGCCCGAAGACCGCGACGACTTCCGCCATACGGCGGCGCTCAAGTCCATTTCTGTCTCGCTTCCTCGATCATCTTGCGGGATACATGCTCAGGGTATGCCCATAGTCGTATGGCTTCATATCGCTTTCGGATCGAGGCCACGAATTCGTGGCCGCTAGTAATCTGTCCCTGAACCGGTGAGTCGGCGTGAACCGTGTCCGGCCGGCCGTCCGGTAGTTCGGCGATCATGAAGGGCCCGGCCAGGCCTGGGAGACATGCCGGGTCAACGACCTGTATGGAGACGGTGGATCGCTGGGCGACCTCCAGCAGATAGCCAAGCTGTTCTCGCATTACCTCCGGTTCTCCTACCTGGCGCTTCAAGACGCCTGCGTCGATGAGAACGAGGATCAACGGAGGATTCCTCCTATCGAGAACATTTCGGCGTCGCATGCGGGCCTCCGTCCTCTCCTCGACCTCCTCCGCCGTGATCTGGGGTTCAAGGCTGAAAATGTGCCGGGCGTAGGGCTCCGTCTGGAGAAGTCCGGGGATCAGCAGCGGGTCCCAGGAGCGGAGGACGAGGGCGGTCGGCTCGATCTCTTCGACCCAGCCCTCGAACCAGATCGGACCGCCGGGACGAGAGATGAGGCGGCGGCGCAGGTCGGAGAAGTACGTGCTTCCGTCTTTGCCGAAGAGCCGGTCCAGCCTCTCCGCGTCCGAACGTGAGGGCGTTCTCGTTCCGCCCTCCAGGCGGCTGACTTGCGTCTGAGTGCAGCCGAGGCGTGCGGCGACGGCGGCCTGGGAGAGTTGGGCGGCCTCGCGGAGGCGGCGCATCTCGGCGCCGAAACGTGTGCGGGGGGATTCCGGGCCGGGGAAAGGCTCGACGCTCATCGCGGTCCTCCAGAAAACGGGGTGAAAACGGACTTTCTGGTTGCGCGGATAATGCCAGGCGACGGTTTAGCCAAACCGATTTCTGGCGTCGCCGGTCATCGTCCGGCGTGCCGATTCGATCCTGGATTCGGTGGTCACGGGCCAATCTAAGCACACGTCTTCTGCGGTCGTCAGGACGAAAAGAAAACGAGTGAAAGCCCAGGAACCAGGAAGGGAGGGCGGGTTATGCGCGAACGCAATGGCGGCCTTTTGGGCCCCACCGGCCCGCGCCGCAGGTGTGCGGACATCGGCCCGGAGCACGTGTGCAGGTGGGCCGTCATCGCGGTCGGCACGGTCGCGGGGGCGGTGCTCGCGTGAGGTCGGACGAGCAGGTCATCCGGCACGGCGGTGAGCTACCGGGCGCGGACGCCTGGAGCGGCGACTTCCCCGGCGACATCGCCTCCGTACCGGCGGCGCGGGCATGGGTGCGCGGCCTGCTGGCCAACCGGATCGCCACTTCCGCGCTGGACGACGTTCTGCTGCTGCTGAGCGAGGTGGTCACCAACGCGGTCACCCACTCGGCCTCGGGGAGCACGACGGACGGGCGGGTGACGGTACGCGTGGCCGTGCGGGGCCCGGCGGCCTCCCGGCTGGTCCACGTGGAGGTGACCGACGCCGGGTCGGCCACCAGCGCGCCGGTCGCGCGGATGGCGGCGGCCGACAGCGACGGCGGACGCGGCCTGTGGCTGGTCAACACCCTCGCCACCGCGTGGGGCTCCCACCGCGACGGCGAGACCGGCAGGACGGTCTGGTTCCAACTCGCGCTATAGATCGTCGGCCCGAGGGGCGAGCGCGAGCCTGCTGTCAGGCGCTGGAATGGGAAGTCGCCGGTCAGGCTTTCACGCTGCGGCGTTGGATGCTCGCTCGATGTGGTTGCCTGGTCGCTTCAGGTGAGGCAGTATAAGGAGTGCCGCACCCCCGGTGGGTGTCGGAAGTGAGGCCGGGACTACCGATGGAATCGGGTGCCCGGCCTTCGCGTTGTCTCGCCTCAGTTGAGGCAGATCAGCGTGATGCGGTCGGACAGCGCATGGGGTCATGGGTTGACCACCAACCTGTAGCGGCGCACTCAAGTGGCCGAGGACGTGCTGCGCCCGGCCGGCGCTTGCGCGCAGTCGAGGACACCCTGTGGTGGCGCTGGTGCCGGGGGCCCTGGTCGCGTGGAGCTCTGAACAGCGGGTTCGCTGCGCGATCACATTTGTCGGTGGGGGTCCCTATGTTGGGCCGTGTTCCGCCGCTTCGCGGAAATCCCCCCCCATGTTCAGGAGATGGTGCGTTGTCAGACTGGGAGAGGTCGAGCACGGCGCGGGTGGTGCCGGCCGCGCGGCCGCGCAAGCTGGCCAAGGTCCCGTTCGTCGAGCTGGCGGACGGGCGCCTGCAGGGTGTGGTGTCCAGCGGCTCGGACGTCGAACGGGTCTACGTCTCGTCGGTCGAGGCCGGCACGTACGCCTACGCGTGCAGCACCAACAACAACCGGCCCTGTGGCGGCGCCCGGGGCTGGTTCTGCAACCACCTCAGGGCGCTGGTCACCGAGGCGGTGCTGCAGTACGGCGCCGAGCGGGTCGCCCGCTACCTGCGGGTCGAGGTCGCCGATGAGGAGCCGAGCGCGCAGAGTGTCCTCCACGCCATGACGGCCACCAACCCGTCGCAGGCGGACGGCAAGGCCGCCGCCGCCGTCTTCAGCCGGTTCCTGCGCCACCTGGCCTACCTGGAACTCGCCCCGGCCACGCCCCCGATGCCGGAGATGCAGTGGTTCCCGGCGACCAGGACGGTGGCGTGATGCGCGCAGACCTGCTCGCCGAACCGATCGACGGCCTCGACGAGGCGCTGGCGGCCGTGGACGCCCTCGACCGGGCGCTCGCCGCCGGGCTGCTGCGCCCTCAGCCCGCTCAGGCCGCCGATCTGACCGAGGTGGCCGACGCCGTCGCCGGCACTCCGCTGGCCGAACGGGTCGCCGAGGCCGCCGGCAAGGCGGCGGCCGGAGCCGCGAGTGAGGATCACTTCGTCGCGCTCGCCGCCGCTCGCGTCGCGCTGCTCGGCTCGGTCCACGACGCGATCACCACGCGCGTGGACGAGGCCGTCGGCCGGCCCCGCGGTGAGAGCACGGCGACGCCGGCCGGGGGGCCGCAGGCGGCGAACCCGCTCGCCGCCGCCCGCTCCTGGCTGTCCGATCTGGCGCGGGCCGGGTGGCGGGGCATCGACCACGACGTGGTCTCCGGCGCGGCGCAGATCGTCACCGCGATGCTGCCGGACCCGGCGCTGCGCCGCCTGGCGACGCTCCTGGACGGCTTCGCCGCCGAGCTGGCCGCGTCCTGTCCGGGCGCGGCGCTGGAACGGGTCCCGTCCCGCCGCTGGGGCGACCTGTGGTCGCGCGCGATGCTGCTGACGCTGCCCGGCGCCGCCGGGGCGCCCGCGACCGGCACGGCCACCGGCCGTCTGCTGCCCCTCGGTGTCGACCTGCACGAACACGCGACCGCCGCGCAGGCCCAGGTGCACGCGGTGTTCGAGCCCGCGGACGGCACCCCGTCCCGCCTGGTGCGCGCCGCCGTGTCGGTGCCGAAGCCGGACACGGTCATCGGAGCCGGCGTCTGGCAACTGCTGCGCCCGCATCTGTCCCTGCTGGCGGCCCTCGCAGAGGGCCGCTCGATGGAGCTGACGGACATGCCGGTCACCGCCGAGGGCGATCTGCTCTGGAGTGACGAGCACGCCCGCCCGGGCGAGCCGGCCGACCCCTTCGCCACCGCGCGGGTCGCCCTGCCCGCCGCGACGGCTCCGGCCGCCGCGCCGCTGGACCGGCACCCGGCGCGGATCGCCGTACCGGTCTTTCTGGAGGGGTACGCCGTGCGGAAGGACGACGACGGGGTGACCTTCACCGTCACCGGGCGGCCGCTCGCCGTCGACACCGGCCGCGTCCCGGACGCCTCCCCGCTGACCCCGGAGGTCGTCGCGGCCTCGACCGCGTGCATCGGCCTGCTGCGCTGGGACGCCGGGACGTTCGGCGTCCAGCCGCTGGCCGTCGAGACGACCGTGCGTAAGAAGGCGGTGGCGATGCACGCCGGCGCCTGGGCCGCGGGCACGGCCGACAAGGCCGGCGCCAAGGCGGAGAAGGCCGCGACCGAGGCGGTGGCGGTGCTGCGCGAGCGCGCGGGAAGGCTGCTGCGGAAATGACCGAGCCGAACCCCGATGCGCGGGTCACCGAGCCGGACCCTCAGGTGGACGCCGACGACAACCGCCGCCAGGTCCTGTACTGGCGGCTCCTGGCCCGGCTCTTCGACCACCAGGAGCAGGCCACGCTGGAATCGGCGAGCCTCGCCGTCGTCGAGGACATCGGCCTGCCGCCCGAGTTGCTCGACCCGCAGACCTCGGTCGACTCGATCGTGCAGCGCCACCCGGCACTGGCCGCCGAGTTCGACGGCCTGATGGTGCCCGAGAGCGGCGGCGACGGACGCGACCGCGCCGCCGAGGTGCGGCGGGCGGCGCTGGTGTCGAAGGTGCTGCTCAACGTGTACGCCACCGGCTCGGGCACGGTCACCGCCGGGCAGCTGGCGCGCTGGCAGGCCGACGCGGGCTGGCTGGAGCGCGCGCTCGGCTGCCGCCCCGGCGAGCTGCGCGGCGGCCGGCCCGGCGCAGGCACCGGAGGCGGGTCGGCCGGCTCCGGCGGGCCGGGAGGCGGCGGGGTCGGCGCGGCAGGTCCCGGAGTCAGCCCGACCGGTTCCGGTGGCGGCGGGGTGACGCCGGACCTCAGCCGGCTCATCCCGCAGATCGGGCCGGAACTCGGCGCCCTCGAGGCCGACCTGGTCAAACGGATGCACCTGCGGGAGGTGCTCGCCGACCCCGCGCTCGCCGCGCGCCTGACCCCGAGCATGTCGCTGATCGAGCAACTGCTGCGCGACAAGGGAAACCTGTCGGGCGTGGCGCTGGCCAACGCCAAGGCGCTGATCCGCCGTTTCGTCGACGAGGTCGCCGAAGTGCTGCGCACCCAGGTGGCCAAGGCCGCGATCGGCGCGCTGGACCGCTCGGTTCCGCCCAAGCGGGTCTTCCGCAACCTCGACCTCGACCGCACGATCTGGAAGAACCTCACCAACTGGAGTCCGGAGGAGGAGCGGCTCTACGTCGACCGGCTCTTCTACCGGCACACCGCCCGCAAGACGACGCCGCAGCGGCTGATCGTGGTCGTGGACCAGTCGGGGTCGATGGTCGACTCGATGGTGAACTGCACCATCCTGGCGTCGATCTTCGCCGGGCTGCCGCGGGTGGACGTCCACCTGATCGCCTACGACACTCAGGCGCTCGACCTCACCCCTTGGGTGCACGACCCGTTCGAGACCCTGCTGCGCACCAACCTCGGCGGCGGCACCGACGGCACGGTCGCCATGGCGCTGGCCCAGCCGAAGATCGCCGAACCGCGCAACACGGTCGTGGTGTGGATCTCCGACTTCTACGAATGGCGGACCGAGCCGCTGTTCGAGAGCATGGCCGCCATCCACCGCTCCGGCGCCAAGTTCATCCCGGTCGGCTCGGTGACCAGCTCCGGCCGCGGCAGCGTGAACCCCTGGTTCCGCGAGCGGTTCAAAGACCTCGGCACGCCGGTGATCTCCGGTCATATCCGCAAGCTCGTCCACGAACTCAAGACGTTCCTCGCCTAGAAAGGTCCCTGACCATGTCCGACCTGCTGCGCGCGCCCGCCGAGATCAAGTACGCCGAGGAGCTCAACTGGCTGGAGTCGATCGACGTGGGCCCGAAGCCGTTCTCCTGGCGGCTGTCGCCGAAGATGATCCGCCTGTTCATCCTGGGTTCCGAGCGCTCCGACGGCCTGGACCGGGAGATCTCCCAGAAGTGGTTCGGCGAGCGCAGCTTCGTCGAACGCTCCATCGTCACGCTGGCCTCCGACCGCGGCCTGCTGCTCATCGGCGATCCGGGGACGGGTAAGAGCTGGCTGGCCGAGCTGCTGGCCGCCGCGATCTGCCGCAACTCCACGATGGTGGTGCAGGGCACGGCGGGCACCACCGAGGACCACATCAAGTACTCGTGGAACGTGTCCATGGTGATCGCCAAGGGACAGTCGCGGGAGTCGATGATCCCCTCGCCGATCATGACCGCGATGGAGGGCGGCGCGATCGGCCGCTTCGAGGAGCTGACCCGCTCCACCAGCGACGTCCAGGACGCGCTGATCTCGATCCTTTCTGAGAAGTACATCTCGGTGCCCGAGCTGGACGGCGACAACATCGTCTTCGCCAAGCCCGGTTTCTCCATCATCGCCACCGCCAACAGCCGCGACCGGGGTGTCAACGACCTGTCCTCGGCGCTCAAGCGCCGCTTCAACTTCGTGCGCATCCCCGTGGTGACGAACAAGAAGAGCGAGGCGGAGATCGTCCGCTTCCGCACCGAGGAGCTGCTGCGCCGCCACCAGATCGAGCTGGACGTGCCGCCGACGCTGCTGGACGTGCTGCTGCGGAGCTTCGCCGACCTGCGCGCGTCCTCGGCCGCGGCCGGCAGCGACGACGAGCGGCTGGAGTCCGCGCTGTCCACCGCCGAGCAGATCGGCGTGCTGGAGGACGCCATCCTGCACGGCAACTTCTTCGGGGAACGCGCGCTGACCGCGCACACGCTCGCCTCCTCGCTGGTCGGGTCGCTGGCGCGGCGCGCGCCGGAGGACCTGGCCATCCTCAACAAGTACCTGCACGGCGTCGTGGAGCCGCGCAGCAGGCAGGAAGGCGGCGCATGGCCGGAGTTCCTGGAGGGCGGCCGCGACGCGATCGCCGTACTGTCATGACCACCCCTTCCGAAGGGGCGTTCACCGCGCTTCGCACCCAGTTGCAGCAGGCCGCCGCGACGTTCGCCGACGGGCCCGAGGCGCTGGAAGGCATCCTGCTCGGCATCGTCGACGACGTCGACCGGGCGGTGCGCGAGCCGCTGGAGATCTTCCCGGTCTGCCACCACTCGCCGGCCTCGGCGATCGCGATGGCGCGGCGGCTGCGGGACAAGCAGCCGAAGGTGGTGTACCTGGAGCTGTGCGAGGACCTCGCGCCGCTGCTCACCGAACTGCGCAACTGCGAACTTCCGGTGGCGGTGCAGGCGTTCGCGAGCGAGATCGACGGCTTCCCGGCCGAATGGGCGCCGCTGTCGGTGGTCGCGCCCATCACCGAGGCGTCCGCCGAGTACCAGGCGATCGCCTACGCGCTGGAGACTCCGGGCGTCGAGCTGGTGCTGGTCGACCGCTCCTGCGACCACGTCTTCCAGTGGGACACGCGCGAGCCGCGGCCCGCCGAACCGGCCGACCCGGACGCGCCGGCGGCGCAGGAGGAGACCGCGCTGCACGGCGACGCGGTCGGCGTGGAGATCGGCGACCTGCGGCCCCGCTTCGCCGAGCTGGAGGAGCACCTGCTGCGCCACGGCCGCGTCCGGCACTGGTCGGAGTGGTGGCACCAGTACGTCGAGCTGCCGCTCGGTGACGGCGACCACGACACCTACCGGCAGGTCATGCTGCTGATCGGCAGCCTGTTCCGCCGGCTGGCTCCGGGCGACCCGGAGCGAGTGCGGGTGGACGAGGACCGCGAGCGCCACATGTGGACCAGGATGCGCGAGCACCTGGCCGCGACCGGCACCGACCCCGCCGACTGCCTCTACGTCTGCGGCGCCTTCCACGCGGCCAGCCGGGTAGAGGAGTTCGGCGTCGGCGGCACCACGACCTTCGAGATCAGCCCGCCGACCGCCACCAAGTGGCAGTACGGGCTCATCCCGTCCAGCAACGCGGCGATCGAGGCGCAGTTCGGCCTCGCCGCCGGCTCGGTGTCGATCGCCGCGTCCGTGTGGGCCAAGAACCTCAAGCGCACAGGCGTACGGCCCTACCGGCTCGCCGGGCAGGCGGGCGCGAAGAAGCGGGCCAAGCCCGGCAAGGCCGTCACGCCGGCCGGTCCCGCACCGGCCGGTCCGCCCCCGGACCGGCTCTCCGGGTTCCTGCGGCGGCTGCCCGTCCTCGACCCGCTCGACGAGGCCGAACTGCTCGGCTGGTCGGTGGAGATCGTGCGCGCCGCGCGGCGCAACGGCTATCTCGCCTCCACCGCCGACGCCATCGCGGTGTTCGAGACCTCGATCCTGCTGGCCGGGATGCGCGATCGGGCCAAGCCCACGCCGTACGACTTTCAGGACGCGGCGGTCACCTGCATCGAGAAGGACACCGTGCCGGGCCGGCGTGACGTGGGCCGCCTCGTGGAGATCATGATGGGCGGCGACCGGATCGGCCGGGTCGGCTACGACGCGCTGCCCCCGCTGGCCCGCGACGTGTACGACCGGCTCGCGCCGCTGGAGGTGAACCCACAGCAGCGCGGCGTGCGGCGGGCGCTGCTGGACATCGCCGCCCGGCCCGAGCTGGAGCAGTGCTCGGACGTGCTGTGGATGCTGCGCTACCTGATGCCGCAGGGCGCCGCGCGGCCGATCATGGGGGAGCGGCGGCTCGGCGAGCGGTCCATCCAGGAGTCGTGGGACCTGGCGCTGGGCACCCACCAGCGGGCGCTCATCGAGCTCGGCTACGAGGGCGTCAGCATCGAGCAGGTCCTGGAGCAGCGCCTGCGCCGCACCGCCTACGGCCCGCGCGCGACAGCGGCCACCGTCCTGGCCGCCGTCGAAGACGCGACGCTCTACCTGGGCAGCCGCCGCCTCGCCGACGAGCTGGGCACGCGCGCACTAGAGGTCCTGGCGGCCGAGCGCAGCGTCGACGGCGCGCCGGAGGTGCTCGCCCGGGTGCGGCGGCTGCTGGCGTACTACCGGACCAGCGAGCCGGTGCTGCCGGCCTGGATCGAGTCCTTCGTCAAGACCGGCTATGCGCACTACTGCACCCTGCTGCCGACGGCGTGCACCGACGAGGAGGCGTCCGTCCGCCAGGTCGCCGCGATGCTGGGCTTCCTGTTCAGCATGGAGAGCCTGGCGCTGTCGCTGGGCTGCGACCGGACGCAACTGGAGCTGGCGCTCGCCCAGTCGCATCCGCGGGAGCCGTCGAAGGTGGCGCTGCTGTGGGCCGCTCAGCTGCAGCTCGGGCGGCTGTCCCGTGCGGAGCTGCGGGCACGCTGCGACGAGCTGCTGGACAACCCCCTGGTGGTGCCCGCCTACCCGCGCTACCTCAGCGGGTTCGTGCACGCGCTGGAGCCGGTGCCGGGCCTCGCCGACTTCGTGGTGGAGGCGGTGTCCAACGCCTTCGGCCGGCTGCCCGATCCGGTGCTGTTGCCGTGGCTGCCGACCCTGATCAGCACCCTGCGGTCCGGCGGCGCCGAACTGGCACCGCTGCTGATCCGTGAGGCCGGGCGCGTCTTCCCCGGCCGGCTCGCCGCGCTGGACGCGTGGGTGCCGCCGTGGCGGGCCGAGGCGGCGGCGCCTGTGCGGCCGGTCCGGCGCGCGGGCGGCGGCGGGGTCGCGCTGCTCGCCGCCCACCCCGCGACATGCGACGCGGTGGCGACCCTGCTGGGCTGCGACGGAGCCTGGGAGGCGGCCGCTCCACGGGGCGCGGAGCTGCTCGATCGCCATCCGGACACCGCCCTGGCACTGGAAGCACTGCTGACCGCTCGGTGAACCCAGTGGGGTGACACGGCGCATGCCGTGGATCCGCCGTCACGGCCCGGCGGATCCACGGCTCATCCGGTCGTGATCAGAGGCTGCGCAGGACCGAGACGACGATGCCCAGCACTACGGCGTCGTCACCTTCGATCACGTCGTAGGCGGGATTGCGTGGTTCGAGAAGGACATGCCCGTCGCGCCGGCGGTACACCTTCACCGTGGCCTCGCCATCGATCATCGCGGCGACGATCTGACCCGAGTGGGCCTCCGGCTGCTGGCGTACCACGACGATGTCCCCGTCGCAGATGGCAGCGTCGATCATGGAGTCGCCACGCACGCGCAGGGCGAACACGGTGCCGCGCCCGGTGAGGTCGCGGGGGAGGCTCAGCATGTCGTCCACGTGCTCGTCGGCCACGATGGGGCTGCCCGCGGCGATGTCACCGACCACGGGCACGGTCACCAGATCGGCGGCCGGCTCCGGTGCCGACCCCCGCAGGAACAGGCGGACGTCGATCGGCCGGGTCATGGTCGTCCCCCGGCTCAGGAACCCCTTCTCCTCCAGGCTCCTGAGATGCCTGGACACCGCCGAGGACGACCGCAGCCCGACCGCGTCGCCGAGCTGGCGGGTGCTCGGCGGATATCCGTACCTGACCACCCAGTCGCGGATCGCGGCCAGGATGCGCTGCTGGCGGTGCGGCAGCGCCGAGACGTCCAGGTAGTCGAACGCGTCAGGATCGTAGGTGGTCACCCGCGAAATGCTAGAGCCCGCAAGCCCTCACCGCGGCAGACCGTCCACATCGTGTCCCTGTCCCAGAGCCGCCGATACGGCGATATGCGGCAGGCCAGGAAGGTGCGCGGCTTGCTCAGGAGAGGGTCACTCGATGCCGAGGTCGTCGATGGTGGTGGCGGTGACGGCTTTGGTCAGCCACTTCTCCAACTGCTCCAGGTCGGTGCAGGCCAGGATCGCCGCGGCCTGACGATCGGTGACCGGAACACCCCGCGTGGCGAGCACGGTGAGGACGGCATTGGCCTCCCCCTCGGCCTTACCCTTGGCCTTACCCTTGGCCTCCCCCTCGGCCTTACCCTTGGCCTCACCTTCGGCCAGGCCGCGGCCATAGTGCCGCTTGGCGAACGGAGTGGAGACCGGCCAGTCGGTGACTTCCATCTTTGCCTCCAGCATGCTTCGGAACAGGGCCGGACCGCAGTCGTATGCCCACTCAGTGTAAGGAACGCCCGGCTCCACCGGGAAGAAATCGGTGGCCGACGCGAACGCCTCGGCCACCTTCGGATCGTCGCCGTGCCCGAACACGCTAAGCACCCCGCTCGCCGGGTCGGCGGCGATCTGCTTCGGGTCGGTGAGCCGTGGCAGATCTCTGCGGCCGTAGATCACCGGCGTCAGCACGTAGCTCAACGCGCCACGGCGGACGTTGACCGGTTCGTCCCAGACGCCGGCGTCCAAGGCGCGGGTGAACACCAGCACCTGGACGTCCTTGCGGGTCTCCAGCGCCACTGCGGCCGCCTTGATGGCGAACTGCTCCAGCTTGCCGGCCGACAGCTCGCGCTCGATCTCCACGATGACGGTGCAGGCGCGGTCGTGCGCGGGGCCGACCCTGACCGTGTTGTCGGGATACAGGTCAGTGGACACCCGATCGCTCACGCTGTATGGCCCGGCCGCCAGCGGGAGGCCGTCGGGCACCTTGACCGCGGCGGCGCGTAGTAGGGCGAGGGTGATGGCGGGATCGGAAGTGATCAGGTTTCTCAAGGCGTCGTGCCAGGGGAGAGGCATGTGCGTAACGTTACTATGCGATTACTCTCAGCAGGTAATCGGTGCGGGTGCTTCGCGCGCCTGGGCGGGTGCGGAGGCTTGCCGGCGGTGGTTCGGTGGCTGTTATGGTGGGGGCGCTGTGATCGGATGTCAGGAGACCAGACGTGGCAGGTGACGACGACATCTCCGGGTGACACCGGAGGTCGATAGGCCCCGGCGGCATGGCCGCCGCCGATGTGGCCGCCGTCGTCGTACCCCGATCCCTGTCCCGTGGCTGCGGCATGTCGCGCGCCCGGACCATCCACGAGGTCACCGCATGTCCAATACGTTCATATCCGCTGCACCCTGTCCTGATCCGGGCAACCGGCGGAGGCGCCCGGTCGCCGTCCCTTTCTGGACAGGAGGGTCCGCCGGTGAGTGACGCCCTGCTCGCCCGCGACCTCGTCCGGACGCTGGGCACGCGCCGGGTGCTCGACGGCGTTACCCTCACCGCCGCTCCCGGTCGCCGCATCGGGCTGATCGGCGAGAACGGCGCGGGAAAGTCCACGCTGCTGCGCCTGCTGGCCGGAGTGGACCGGCCCGACTCCGGCACCGTCACCCGTCCCGCCGACCTCGGCTTCCTGCACCAGGAGATGCCGTTCGACGGCCGGGTCACGATCGCCGGCGTGCTCGACGACGCCCTGCGCGAGGCGCGTGCCGACCTCGCCGAACTCGACCGGCTCAGCCAGGCGATCGCCGCCGCTCCGGACGACGCCGGCCTGCTCGGCGCGTACGGGGCGCGGCTGGAGCAGGCCCAGGAGCGCGGGTCCTGGGACGCCGACCGGCGTGCGAAGATCGTCCTCGACCGGCTGGGCCTCGGCGGCGTGCCGCACTCCCGCGCGCTCGCGTCCCTGTCGGGCGGGCAGCGCGGGCGGCTGGCCCTGGCGGCGCTGCTCATCAGGCGGCCTGCGGCGCTGCTGCTCGACGAGCCCACCAACCATCTGGACGACGACGCCGCGGTGTTCCTGGAGGAGGAACTGCGCGGCATGACCGGCGTGGTGGTCGTGGCGAGCCACGACCGGGCGTTCCTGGAGGCCGTCTGCACCGACCTGGTCGATCTCGACCCGGCGGTGGGCGGGCCCGTCCGGTACGGGGGCGGGTACAGCGCGTACCTCGCCGCGAAGCGGGCGGAGCGGGAGCGCTGGGAGCGGCGGTACGCCGAAGAGCAGGCGGAGCTCGTGGAGCTGCGCCGGGCCGTCGGGGTGACCGCGCGGCAGGTGGCGCGGAACGGGCTCAAGCGCGACAACGAGAAGATGGGGTACGGCCACACCGCGGGACGCGTGCAGAACCAGATCTCCCGGCGGGTGCGCGACGCGGCCCGGCGGCTGGCCGTCCTGGAGCGCGAGCAGGTGCCGCCTCCACCGCCCCCGCTGCGTCTGCGCGTCCCCGCTCTGGCCGCCGGCACCTGGGAGGAGGGCGCCTTCGACGTACTGGACGGCACAGCCCGTGACGCGCGGAGGGACCTCGCCCGTGACCAACGGGAGGAAGCCGTCCGTGACATGGGGGAGGGCCGCGTCCCCGGCACGCCGGATGGCCGGGCCGGCGATGTGCCGCTGCTCTCGTTGCGGGATGTGCGGGTGCCGGGGCGGCTCGCGATCGACCGGCTCGACCTGCTGCCCGGCGAGCGGCTGCTGGTCACCGGGCCGAACGGGGCGGGCAAGTCGACGCTGCTGGCCGTACTGGCCGGGCGGCTGGACGCGGAGGGCGAGGTGCGGCGCGGGGCGGGTCTGACCGTCGCCCTGCTGGCCCAGGACACCGTCTTCGACCGGCCCGACCGCACGGTACGGGAAACCTACGAGCTGACTCTTGGCGCGGAGCGCGCCGAGAGCGTGCCGCTGCGCTCGCTGGGGCTGATCGCCCGCCGGGACATGGAACTGCGGGTGGGCGAGCTGTCCGTCGGCCAGCGCCGCAGGCTGGCCCTCGCGCTGCTGGTGGCCGATCCGCCCGAGGTTCTCCTGCTCGACGAGCCCACCAACCACCTCTCACCCGCTCTGTCGGACGAACTGGAGGAGGCCATCGGCGCCGCGGGACCGGGCGTCATCGTGGTGGCCAGTCACGACCGGTGGTCGCGCGCGCGCTGGCGCGGCCGCCACCTGCACCTGTTGCGTCCTGGTGGCGCCGGGGACGACACTGGCGGCTTCGGTCAGGTGACATGATCGACGCCCGGCGGCCGGCCGCGTGACCGGTAGGCGTCACCGGGCCGGAGCAGGCCGGTGATCGGAGCGCGGATGGGGGCGGGGCGGATGAGCGGGGAAGACCGCATCGAGCGGGCACGGCTGCTGTACGAGCGGGCCGTTTTCGGCGGCGACACGAGCGTCCTGGCCGCCGCCGACGACGAGCTGGACGCCGTGGAGGCCGGCCTCGCCCTGGCCCGCGGACGGCTGGTCCACGCGCGCTTCCTCGACCGGCGCGAGGCGGCGCCGCAGGAGGCGCGGGAGATGGCCGATCCGGCCGAGCTGGACCTGTTCGAGCGCGCGGCCGAGTTGTACCGCAAGCTCGGCGACGCGCGGGGCGAGGCCGAGGCGCTGCTCTGGATCGGCATCTTCCACCAGCTGGTACGAGGCGACGGCGAGGCCGCGCTCGGCCCGCTCGAACGGTCCCGCGCGCTCGCCGCCGAGACCGGGGACGCGCTGACGTTGTCCTACACGCTGAGGCACCTCGGCTTCGCCGAGCACATGGCCGGGCGGCTGGAGGCGGCCCGCGAGCTGCTGGAGGAGTCGACGCGACTGCGCAGGGAGCTCGGCTTTCTGCCCGGTGTCGCCGCCAACCTCGTCGGGCTGGCGTACCTGGCGTCCGGGCAGGACCGCCGCCGGGACGCGGTGGCGCTCATCGAGGAGGCGGGCGCCATCGCCGAGGCGGCCGGCGCGCACGGCATCCAGCGCCAGGTCCAGCAGGCCCGCGCCCGGCTGTAGCGCGATCCTGTCGGTGGCCCGATGTAGCCTCCTGCCGTCGGCGACCGGCCCATCCCGTGTTCGGCATGGACGCACTCCGCCCCGGGCGTCGCTCTCGGGGCGGGGGCGATAAGGTCACGCGAGTCGGTCAACAGGGGAGAAAGGGCTGATGTGGACATCCGTCGTGTTTCGTTCGACCACCCGGACGCCATCAAGCTGAACGATCAGGTGCAGCGCGAATACGCCAGGCGATACGAGAGCGACGGCGATGCCACCCCGCTGGACCCGATGATGTTCGAGCCGCCGAACGGCCTGTATCTCATCGCCTACGACGAGAACGGCACTCCGCTGGCCACCGGCGGCTGGCGGGTGATGGAGGACGCGGACGAGGGGTACTCACCGGGCGACGCCGAACTCAAGCGGATGTACGTGGTCGAGGAGGCGCGCCGCCGGGGCCTGGCCCGCCGCGTCCTGGCCATGCTGGAGGACGACGCCCGCGCCGCCGGCCGGCTGCGCATGGTGCTGGAGACCGGCACCCGGCAGCCCGAGGCGGTCGAGCTCTACATCTCCAGCGGTTACGAGTCGTGCGCCAAGTTCGGCTACTACCGCTTCCACGAGGGCAGCCGCTGCTTCGCCAAGCCGCTCACCCCGGCCGGGGACTGACCTCCGGCCCCGCCGGTCACGCGGGACCGGCGGGCGGCCGTGCGGGCTCGCGGCGAGGGCAGAGTTGTGAACGTGAGGGATGCGGCGGACGCGGCCGAAGAGGATGATGCGTCCTGGTCGTTGTTGCGAGGTTCGCCCGCGGTCGAGGACGGCGTCGAGTGGAGGGCCCGGTGTCGTCCCGGACGCGGTGAGAGAGGGTTGGGATGGACACGACGTTCTGGGACGATGCGGACCGCCTTCTGATTCGTTACGGGGGCGGCTTCACCTCACGGGTCATCGAACGTGCGGCGGGTGCGTACGTCTTCGACCGTCAGGGCAGGGCGATCCTGGACTTCACCTCGGGGCAGATGAGCGCCATCCTCGGCCACGCGCATCCGGACATCGTGGCGACGGTCTCGTCCGCGGTCGCTTCGCTGGACCACCTGTTCAGCGGCATGCTCAGCGAACCCGTGCTGGACCTCGCCCGCAGGCTCACCGCGACCCTGCCCCCGGCGCTCGGCAAGATGCTGCTGCTGACCACGGGAGCCGAGGCGAACGAGGCCGCGATCAAGATGGCCAAGCTCGCCACCGGCCGCTTCGAGATCGTCTCCTTCGACCGCTCCTGGCACGGCATGACGCAAGGGGCCGCGGCCGCGACCTTCTCCGCCGGGCGGCACGGCTATGGTCCCCCGATGCCGGGAAACCTCGCGCTGCCCACGCCGAACGCCTACCGTTCGCCGTTCCGGTCCTCCGACGGGTCGCACGACTGGGAGGCCGAGCTCGACTACGGTTTCGCCCTGGTCGACCGGCAGTCCGCCGGGAGTCTCGCCGCCTGCCTGATCGAGCCCATCCTCTCCTCGGGCGGCATCATCGACCTGCCCCCCGGATATCTGCGCCGCCTCAAAGAGATGTGCGACGAACGGGGCATGCTGCTCATCCTGGACGAGGCGCAGACCGCTCTCGGCCGCACCGGACTGATGTACGCGTTCGAGCGGGACGGGGTCACGCCCGACATCCTGACGTTGTCAAAGACCCTGGGGGCCGGGCTGCCGGTGGCGGCCGTCGTCACGACCGCCGAGATCGAGCAGGTTTGCCACGAACGGGGCTTCCTCTTCTACACCACCCACGTCTCCGACCCCCTGGCGGCGGCCGTGGCCTTGACGGTGCTCGACGTCATCGACCGGGAGAACCTGGTGCGGCGTGCCGCGACGCTCGGCGGCCGGCTCACCGAGCGGCTGCTCGCGCTTCGCGACGAGTACGAGGTGGTCGGGGACGTGCGCGGCCGCGGCCTGCTCCAGGGCATCGAGCTCGTCGAGGACAAGAAGAGCAAGACGCCCGCCGACGCGCTGGGCAAGGCGATCACCGCGGCCTGTCTCGAACGCGGGCTGCACATGAACATCGTCCAGCTACCGGGGATGGGCGGCATCTTCCGCATCGCCCCGCCGCTCACGATCAGCGAGGACGAACTGCACACCGGTCTGGACATTCTGGAGGCGTCCATCAAGGCCGTACTCCTCCAGCGGCCCTGAGCCCCGCGCCGAGCCCGGCCACCGGCGCCGCCGCGTGAACCGGTTCAGTGTAATTTTCAACGGGTCCAACGGCCGCCAGGCCGCGTCTTTCGGCTGGTTGCCAAACTAATATAGCGATCTTCGCTGGTCAGTCCCTTGTTGACTTACCGGAGTCGTTTGTGCGGATGTGAGGAGTCAGATAGCGTCCGTGTGCGGGAGCGCTCCCCTTCACCGGAATCCCCCCAACCGGAACACGGAGACCGCACGATGTCCCATCACATTCGCCGCTCACCCCGTCGCGCCCTTCGTGCGCTGGCCATCCTGATGTGCGCGGTCCTGCTGTCCTCCGTCCCGTTCACCGGCACCGCGTCGGCGCACGGGTCGGTCGTCGATCCCGCCTCCCGCAACTACGGCTGCTGGCAGCGCTGGGGCAACGACTTCCAGAACCCCACCATGCAGCAGCAGGACCCGATGTGCTGGCAGGCGTGGCAGGACAACGTCAACGCCATGTGGAACTGGAACGGGCTCTACCGCGAGAACGTGAACGGCAACCACGAGGGGGTCATCCCCAACGGCCAGCTCTGCAGCGCCGGCCTGACCGAGAACGGCCGCTACCGCTCCATGGACACGCCCGGCGCGTGGAAGATGACCAACCTGGGCAGCACGTTCAACATCAACCTGAACGACCAGGCCTCCCATGGCGCGGACTACATCAAGGTCTACATCACCCGTCAGGGCTACAACGCCCTGACCACGCCGCTCGGCTGGAACCATCTGGAGCTGGTCCGCGAGACCGGCAGGTACGCGCCGTCCAACACCTACATGATCAACAACATCTCGCGCGGGTCCCGCACCGGCCGGCACGTGGTCTACACGATCTGGAAGGCCTCGCACGCGGACCAGAACTACTACTTCTGCAGCGACGTCAACTTCGTCTGACGGACGCCCGCCGCCGCAGGACCGCCCGCCCTCCTCCGCGCGCCGCCCCGTGCGAGGAGGGCGGGCCTTCGCCTGCACGCCCTGGTCCCGGCACCTTCCCGGCGGTCGCGTGGCCGGTGAACGGGCGAAGGGGCCCGGCGACCGCGTCGCCGGACCCCTCCT
The DNA here is from genome assembly GCF_014646695.1 of Sphaerisporangium melleum. Lineage (GTDB taxonomy): Bacteria > Actinomycetota > Actinomycetes > Streptosporangiales > Streptosporangiaceae > Sphaerisporangium > Sphaerisporangium melleum. The sequence continues at coordinate 100,382 of NZ_BMNT01000023.1, read as the reverse complement.
GATGCTCACCCGGTGTGCACCGCCCGGGCTACTGCACGGTGATCTTGTCCACCTCGATGGTGATGCCCTTCACCTCGGGGGTGGAGGTCGCGGTCGTGACCGAGCCGGTGCCCTTGGTGACGCCCTTGACCTTCATGGTGTAGGTCAGCTTGCCGCCGGGGGCGCCCGGCGTGCTGGTGACCCGGTAGTCCTGGACCGGCGGCCCGGAGATCTGGGCGCCCGCCGAGCCCTCGGCGTTCTCGGCGCCCACGGTCAGCCCGTAGGAGGGGCCGGGGTCGCCGGGCAGGGCGCCCGGGTCGTAGGAGTAGGTGATGTCCTCGGCGCCGTTCACGCCGATCCACTGCTGGAACACCTTCAGCGACGAGGTGCCGTACAGGTTGACCCGCCACTCCAGGACGATCCAGGTGTCGACGCCGTCGGTGAGCGTTCCGGCGTACACGCCGGGCGTCCCCTCGCCGTTCAGGTCGGTCCAGTAGGGGGCCAGCACGTTGTTCGGCGGCGCCGGGTCGGGCAGGTTCTGCGGCTCGAACGAGATGTCCGCCTGCCCGGAGGTGCCGCCCGGCACGGAGTAGCCGTTGGAGACCACGCCGATGCGGTTGTAGGTCCGTCCGGCGTAGGTGAAGGCCGGCACGGTGAAGTTGACCGCCTCCTCGTCGCCGATCGGGGTCGGCGTGATGCCGAACAGGTCGAGCGGCAGGTAGCCCGCCGGGCCGGAGCCCGGGGCGATGGCCGGCTTGTCGGGCTGACGCCCGGCCAGCTTGGCCTTGGTGATCGCGATCTGCGTGCCGACCTTGGTCGCGCCGGTCACGCTGTTGAGCCGCAGCTTGGCGTCGAGCGTGCTCAGCGCGGTGACCTCGGTGTCCTTCAGCGTGGTGTTCTCCACCGTGACCGTGCAGGTCGACTCGCCGGTGTTGCGGGCGATCGTGCTCGGCGCGCAGGTCTGGTCGATCGGCACCGCGCCTTCCTTGCGGAAGAACGCCACCGGCAGGTGCAGGTCACGGGTGCCGCCGACCTGCTTGAGGTTCACCTGGCCGAAGTACTGGCCCTCGGGCAGGTCCGGCGCGGTCACCACGATGGTCAGCTCGACGCTCTTGCCGGCCTTCACCGTGAACAGCGGGGGCAGCACGGTGACATTGGCGCCACTCGGCGCGCTGCCCGAGGCGGTGTAGGCCAGCGTCTTGCCGCTGACGTTGGTGAACGTGCGCTTGGCGGTGATCAGGCCCGGCATGACCGGCGCGTTCACCGATGGGACGTTCAGGTCGATGCGGTTCAGCGGGTCGGCCGCCGAGGCGGCGTAGCGGGCCGCCGTCTCGTCCACGGTGAGCCCGGGGTCGCCGGCCTTGGTCAGGTCGATGCGGCCGCCGCCGTAGTCGAACGGGTCGGCCGGGGTGACCCGGTCCTCCTTGGTGACCGAGGTCTTGGCCGTGGTCTCCAGCGCCGACTTCACCTGCCCCGGTGTCCAGTCCGGGTGCAGCGCGAACAGCAGGGCGCCCGCCCCGGCGACGTGCGGCGAGGACATCGAGGTGCCCGCGATGACCTGGTAGAGGTTCCCGGCCGGGCCTTCGAGCGGGGACTCCGGCGTCGGAGTGGTTCCGGCCAGGATGTGCAGGCCGGGCGCCGTCACGTCCGGCTTGAGGAAGTCGCCGGCCGGGCCGCGCGAGGAGAACGTGGTGATCACGTCGCCCTGCCAGGTCGCCTTGGCGCCCTGCGTGAACGAGGCGGTGGCGCCCGGGTTGGCGGTCAGGAAGTTCAGCAGGGTCGTGCTCTCGGGCTGATCGATGTGGACCGTCGGGAGCCAGTGGTTGTCGGTCATCACGTCGAGCGGCGTGGCGTTGTACAGGATCATGCCCGCCGCGCCGCCCTGCCTGACCGAGAAGCCCTTGAGGACGCGGTTAGGGCCGCGCTGGCAGGCGACGATCTTGCCGCTGAACAGCCCGGGCGGCGCCGGGTTCAGGCACAGCGGGTCGCTGTACGGCGGGGCCGCGGCCGACACCACCGGCAGCGCCGAGGTCACGCCCGCCGTGATCGAGGCGCCGGAGATGGTGGCGGTCGCGCCGCCCGTCCCCTTCAGCGTGATGGTCGAGCGGTACGTGCGGGTCTGGGTGGAGGCGGCGACCGTCGTGACCCACGGGCTCGCGTGGTCGGTCGTGCCGGCGCCGGGCCCGGCGTTGCCCGCCGAGGCCGAGACGAACACCCCGGCCGCGTACGCGTCCAGGAAGGCCAGCTCCACCGGGTCGCTGTAGGGGTCGCTGCCGCCGGAGATGGAGAAGTTGATCACCCGGACGCCGTCCAGCACGGCCCGGCCGACGGCGGCGGCCGAGTCGGAGGAGAAGCAGCCCTCGGCGCCGCAGACCTTGTACACCGACACCGACGCCGCGGGCGCGATGCCGTGGATCGGGCCGCGGTCGATGCCGAGCGGGTTGGCGTTCGCCACCGGGCCGCCCGCCGAGGTGGAGGCGGTGTGCGTGCCGTGCCCGTTGGAGTCGCGGGCGCTGTCGGGGTACATCTCGCCGCCGTACACCGCGTTGTAGGTGTCCAGGAACGGCGCGCCGCCGACCACCTTGTTGTTGCACACGAACGGGTCGGCGGCGGGCGTCAGCGGGTTGTCGCCGAAGTCGCACACGCGCGGCGTGCCGTCCTTGGTGGGCGGGGGAGCGGGCAGGTTGCCCGGGTCGGCGAAGGACGGGTGCTCCGGCCAGATGCCCGAGTCCAGGGTGGCGAAGATCACGCCCTTGCCGGAGGAGGGGGCGCCGCCCAGCTTGCTGTAGATCGCGGGAGCGCCGATGAAGTCGGGGCTCGCGTCGGTGAGCGGCTGCAGCAGCTCGTCCTTCTGCACGGCGGCGACGCCCGGCAGCTTCAGCAGCTCCACGGCCTTGTTCGCCGGGACCCTGACCGTGACGCCGCCGTACACGGTGCGGAGCCGCTGCCCCGCCTTCGCGCCGGGGACGCGCTTGCCGAGCTCGCCGAGGAAGGCGTTCTCGACGCCCGCGATGTGCTTCTCGTACTGCTTGGCGGCCGCGCTGTTGACGTCGAGGCTCTTGCCGGTGACCGAAGGGCTGGTGCCCTTGATCCCGTCGACGCCGCCCTTGTAGGCCGACAGCGAGTCGTAGTCGAGCTTCACGACCACGTTGACGGGAGTGGCCGATGTCGCCGAGAACAGCGATGTGTCGCTCTTGGCCAGCTTGCCGCTCGGGGACTTGGCCCCCTGGACGCGGCCGGCGGCGGTCAGCGGGGTCGCCTTCCACTTGCTGGTCGACCCGGTCGCCGGGGTCGAGGAGCCAGAGGTGGGACCTGGCTCCGCGGACGCCGGCACGGCCGGGCTCAGCACCGCCACGACGGCGAGGCCTGCGCCCGCCGCCGCGACGCGCCGCAGCCGGGACGCCCGGGATAAGAAGTTGGGAAGGGACTTACGTGGCACGGCACCTCCTGGTGAACCACCGGTGATCACCGCCCGGCGGGCATGGCGGAGCCGCGTCACCCGTTTGGCGCACGGGAAGGACCCCACCCTCCCCGTCGGGCGACATGTGTCCGGCACGACCCGTGTCCGGGCCGCCGAACTCAGTCGGAGTCTAGAGGCGCGCTTCTTTCCCGCCTAGATCAATGCGGGCGCCGGCCAGCGGCAATTTATGACCAAATGTGGACATGGAACGGTGTAATGCTGTGATCAGCGCAGTTAGCAGAACGGTCCAAAGCAGGCGAAGGCCGACGTCGTACAATCACGGGGTGAAGCTGAAGCTTGATCTCCATGACATCTACAACAGGAGCGGCGAGATCGACCGGGCGCTGCACGGCATCATCCAGGAGGCGGTGCGGAAGAAGGCCACCGAGGTCGAGATCATCCCCGGCAAGGGGTCCGGCCAGCTCAAGAAGAAGGTCCTCCGGTTCCTCGACCAGAAGGAGATCAAGGCCCTCTACCACCGCATCGACAAGGACGCCAAGAACCACGGCCGGCTGTTCGTGTACTTCCGGTGGAAGTGATCCCGCGCGTCCGAACCGTGAAACCCGCGTGACCTCCCCGTGGGCGGCGGCCTAGGCTGGCCGCGGCCATGATCGGGCGACGGAGGGGGCGCGATGACGCGGAAGGCGGAGTACGCAGGGGATGCCGGGCAGGCCGAGATGGCCGAGCACGCCCGGGTGCTTGCGGACATGGACGGCGTCTGCATGGCGGACGCGTTCGAGGAGGCCGCCGCCGAGGGCGCGGGCGGTCCGGCCTCCGGCGAGGGGTACACGCCGGTGACCTCGGCGGCCGAGCTGCGCGAGCTGCTCGGCCCGGTGATGCCCCGGGCGATCACCAAGGAACGCCGGAGGCTGCACGAGATGGACCGCGAATGGCTCGCGGCCTCCCCGTTCTGCCTGATCGCCACCTCCGGCGCGGAGGGCGACTGTGATGTCTCGCCCAAGGGCGACCCGCCCGGGTTCACCCTCGTCCTGGACGACACGACGATCGCCATCCCCGAACGGCCCGGCAACCGCCGCGCGGACGGCTATCTGAACATCCTGGCTAACCCGCACGTCGGCCTGCTGTACGTCGTGCCCGGCCGCAACGAGACGCTGCGGATCAACGGCCGGGCCCGGCTGGTGCGCGAGGCGCCGTTCTTCGACCGGATGGTCGTCAAGGGCCACCGGCCCGTGCTCGCCGTCGTCGTGGAGATCGAGCAGATCTTCTTCCACTGCGCCAAGGCGTTCATGCGCTCCGGCCTGTGGAAGCACCAGACCTGGAACCCCGGCGTGCTGCCGCCGCACCCGCAGATCGTCAAGCGGGTCCAGCCGGCGGTCGAGGAGAGCCTGGAGGAGCTGGAGCGCTACTACGGCGAGCAGTACGCCGAGCGCCTGTACAAGGGCTGACCCCGCCGCGCGGAGCCGACCCGGCTCGGCGGCATGTTCGCAGCCTGCCGCCGAGGCCGGTGCCGAGCCGCGGCGCGTGGCATCCGGGCGTGCCGTCCTCCGCGCCCTCGCAGGTGGTCAGTAGTTCTGCGGCGCGGGCGGCAGCACCACCACGACCACGAACGGCGTGCCGGGCGGCGGCGGGACGGGCTTGCCGGCGCCGCCGGGATACCGGGCTGGCTCGTACTCCGGGCCGGCGGCCACCTCGCCCCCTCCGGTCAGGTGCACCAGCACGGTGGTCGCGTCCAGCCGCTGGTAGCCGCGGGCGCCGGGCAGGGTGCCGTCGGCCGGGCCGTCCACGCCGACGTCGACGACGAACGCCGTCCCCTCGGCGACCTTCTTCGGCAGCCGCACGCGCGCCGCCGAGGAGTCCGGGCCGATGGGACACCGCACCGCGTACGGCAGGGGGCTCGTGTCCGGCGGAATGGGTGATTCGCCGCCGGAGCCGCTCCAGTCCGCCCAGTCGCCGCCGGGCCCGGCCGTGGACGCGCCGGGGGAGGACGGCCTGGACCGGCCGGCCCAGGCCTCCCAGTCCGATGTGCCGCTCATGGCTTCCCGCCTTCCAGGTCGGCCACCCGCTCGCCGAGGGCGCGCAGTTCCGCCTTGATCTCGTCCAATGGGTCCTCCTGGGCCTGCTTGCGCTCCCCGCCCGTCGCAGGGGAGGAACCGCGCCGGTACTGCTGCTGCCAGTTCGCGCCGGCCTTGCCGCTCGCCGGGGCGCCGTCCTGAGCGGAGTTCTGGTAGGAGTTCTGGTACTGCTGCCAGTCGCCGCCCTGCCGTCCGTCGGACCCGGCGCCGCCCTGGTTCACGCCGCCACCGCCGCCCGCGCCGCCGCCTCCGCCGGAGTCGTTCTCCCACTCGATGTGCACGCGGAACGTGGACGTCGCGCCGCCCCCGCCTCCTCCGCCGAGCCCGGCGCCGCCGCCCCCGCCGGTGTTCCCGGTCGCGGGCGCCTGCTCGCCGACGCCGGTCGAGCCGGGCCAGGTGGACTCGTCGGCCTCGCGGCTGTCCCCGTCCGTCACCGCCGCCACCACGGCCACCGCGGCCTGGACCGTCGCGCCGTCGCCGGCCGTGGCGCTGAACGTCGCGGACGTGGGAGCCCGCAGGGTGCCGTACACCTCCACCGACACCATCTGCCGGTGCCCTGGCGCGAGCGGTGCGCCGGGGTGCGGCCGGACGGTGTAGGCGCCGGGTGCGGTCTCCTCGACGGCGGCGCCCGCTCCGGCGGCCATGCCGGCCCCCTCGGGCAGGGTGATCGCCGCCTGCCAGCCGGTCAGGTCGTCGTCGCCCGTGTTGAGCAGGCCCAGCTCCATGACGTAGCGCGATGGTCCGGCGCTGGTGCGCCGCAGGGCCGCGGACGCCGCCGGTGTGCGATCGCTTTTCATCGAATCGGCCTCCCAACGCCCCGGTACGCAGAGCTGAGGGAATGTCTGGCTAATTCATCGGCAAATGGCGAGTGCGTTATCCGATGGGCAAATCGTCGCTATATGTCCCATTTGTCCATTAAGGGCTACCGTAGCAGTTGTGATGGCCGCGGCGAACCAGGGGGACCAGAGTGCCACCGTGTTCCTTTCGCAGAAGGTGCGCAAGGGGCGTGAGGCCGACTACCGGCGCTGGCAGGACGAGATGACCGAGCTGGCGCGGGGCTTTCACGGCTTCGAGGGCAAGGAGGTCTATCCCCCCGGGCAGGGCGCCGACGGCGAGTGGGTGGTCGTGTTCCGGTTCGCCCGCATCGATCAGCTCACCGCCTGGCTGAACTCCCCGCAGCACGAGCGGATGCTCGCGCGGGGGCGTTCCCTGCTGGAGGGGCCGGAGGTCAAGGAGGTGCTGGCCGGCGAGCCCCCGGTGCAGCCGGCGGTGACCGTGGTGATCTCCCATCACCTCGCCCCGGGCCAGGAGCCGGCGTTCGTCCGCTGGCAGCAGAAGGTGCGCAAGGTGCAGGAGAGATACCCCGGGTTCCTCGGCTTCGAGCTGTTCCGGCCCGTCCCGGGCGTCCAGGAGGACTGGGTCTCGGTCTTCCGGTTCGACACCCGCGAGCACCTGGACACCTGGCTCACCTCCGAGGCGAGGAAGAAGCTGCTGGACGAGGGCCGCGCCGCCTTCGCCTCCTACGACGTACGGCAGGTCGGCTCGGCGTTCGGCGGCTGGTTCCGGCTCGGCGGCGACGCGGCGGGCCACGCCCTCCCGCCCAACTGGAAGCAGGCCATGGCCGTGCTCCTGGGGCTCTATCCGATCATGATGGTGCTGAGCCTGACCACCGACCGGGCGCTGGGGGCCGCCGGGGTGCCCGGCTACCTGCACCTGTTCATCGGCGGCGCGCTGAGCGTCTGCGTCCTCACCTGGCTGGTGATGCCGCTGGTCAACCGGGCCCTGCGGCGCTGGCTGACGCCCGGCCGGGAGACGTCGGCGCGTACCCACCTGCTGGGCGCGCTGGCGGTCGCGCTCGGGTACGCGGTGATGCTGGCGTTCTTCGGCTGGGCGACCGGGCGGCTGTGACCGCGGCGGCGCGGGGTCTCACGGCGAGGTGGCTCCGGGCGTCCCCGGAAAGCGGATCAGGGCGAGGTCCTCGGGGTCGGCGGTGCCGCCGCCGTCGGCCACGGACTGCCGCAGCAGCAACTCGCCGGTGTGCGTGAGGTGCAGCCGCATCGCCTGGGCGGCGGCCTCCGCGTCCCCGGCGGAAAGCGCGGTCACGATCGGCTCGTGCTCGGCCGCGACGTCGGCGAGCGAGCGCCTGCGCTCCACGGTCGAGGCGCCGAGCGTCATCGTCGCGTCCCGCAGGTTGCCGACGATGGCGGCGAGCCTGCGATTGGCGCCCGCGTTCAGTAGCAGGTCGTGGAAGGCGCGGTCATGGCGCAGGAAACGCGGCTCGTCGAGGCCGGCGGCGGCGGCGCGCATCCCGGCGAGCTCACCCCGCATCGCCCCGACCAGTTCCTGGCTCGCGCGGCGGACGGCGAGGCGCGTCGCGGGCACCTCCAGCAGCAGCCGGAGCTGGAACACCTCGGCGATCTCCCGCGGGTCGCGCCGCAGCACCCGGAAGCCGCGGCTGCGCTCGAAGCGCACGATGCCCGCCTCGGCCAGCCGGAGCATGGCCTCGCGTACGGGGGTGCGGGAGACGTTCAGCTGCGTGGCGAGCTGGTACACCGAGTACAGCTCGCCGGGCCGCAGCTCGCCGGAGCGGATCGCCTCCCGGACGGCCTCGATCACCTGCTCTGTGAGGCTTGACCCACCACCGACCGTGCGCACCGAGGCCCTTTCCCTGAGGTTACGACTCTCGGGGACTCTATCGGTGAAATGCCGGATAAGGCCGCACTCGTCCCAAGCGTTGACATGTGACATGCCACATGCCGATTCGGGGGTTTTGTGGAATGGAAGTGACCGCCCAAGCCTTGCTTCCCGCCGCTCGTTGGTGTCCGCCCGGCGATGGCCGTACGCCGGGATCGGTTCTCGCGACGACCGGCGCTAGCATGCGTGGATCATCGTCAGATGAGGCGCCCGCCGGCCGGCGGACGCGGACAGGTGGGAGGGCGTGATGGGCGGCATACGCAGGGCCGTGCGGATCGCCAACGCCTCGGGGTTCTACGGGGACCGGCACACCGCGTTCGCCGAGATGGTGGGCGGCGGGGACGTCGACGTGGTCACCGGGGACTACCTGGCCGAGGTCACCATGCTCGTCCTGGCCAAGGGCCGGGCACGCGACCCCGCGGCGGGCTACGCGGCGACCTTCCCGGCCCAGATCGCCCCCGTGCTCGAAACCGTCCTGGACCGCGGGATCAAGGTCGTGGTGAACGCCGGCGGGCTCGACCCGCGCGGCCTGGCCGACCGTCTCACCGCCCAGGCACACGCCGCGGGACTGGCTCCCCGCGTCGCCCACGTGGCCGGGGACGACCTGCTCGGACGCCTCGGCGCGATCCAGGCGGCCGGTCACCCGCTGGCGCACGCCGAGCACGGCACCCCGCTGGCCGCCTCCGGGCTCACCCCGCTCACCGCGAACGCCTACCTCGGCGGGTGGGGCATCGCCCGCGCGCTGGAGGCCGGGGCCGACATCGTGATCTGCGGCCGGGTCAGCGACGCCGCGCTGACCCTCGGCCCGGCCGCCTGGTGGCACGGCTGGGCGCGCGACGACTTCGACCGCCTGGCCGGCGCGGTCGCCGCCGGGCACGTCATCGAGTGCGGCGCCCAGGCGACCGGCGGCAACCACTCCTCCTTCCTCGGCATCCCCGGCCTCACCCACCCCGGCTTCCCCATCGCGGAGGTCGCCGCGGACGGCAGCGCGGTGATCACCAAGCATCCGGGGACCGGCGGCGCGGTCACCGTGGGCACGGTCACCGCGCAACTCGTCTACGAGATCCAGGGCACCCGCTACCTCAACCCGGACGTCACCACGCTGCTGGACACCCTGACGCTGCGCCAGGCCGGCCCGGACCGCGTGGAGATCGCCGGGACGCGCGGCGCGCCGCCCCCGCCGTTCGCCAAGGTGGCCGTCACCGCCCTCGGCGGCTACCGGAACGAGATCACTCTCGTGCTGACCGGCCGCCACATCGAGAAGAAGGCCGCGCTCGCCGAACGCGCCGTCCGCGACGGGTTGCCCGGCGGCTGCTCGGTGGTCTTCCAGCGCATCGGCACGGCCGCGCAGGACGCCGCCGGCCAGGACGCCGCCTCCTGCCTGCTGCGCATCGCGGTCAAGGGACCGCAGGAGAAGGCGGTCGGCCGGGCGTTCTCCGGCCTGGTGGTGGGCCTCGCGCTCGGCAACTATCCCGGCTTCTACGCCACCGGCACCCCGCAGGGAGCCCGCGCGTACGGCACGTACTGGCCGTGCGCCGTCCCCGTCGGGGAGGTGGACCACCACGTGGTGCTCCCGGACGGCACCGTGGAGGCGATCCCCTGGTCTCCCACCGCCCCGCCCGAGCCCGCCGCGTCGTTCCCTTCCGCCCCGAGCCCGCCCGCCGCGGCCGAGGGAACGTCGTTCCCCGGCGCGGGAGTCGTACGGATCCCCCTGGGAGAGGTGGCGGACGCCCGCTCCGGCGACAAGGGCGGCAACGCCAATCTCGGCCTGTGGACCCGCGACGACGAGACGTACGCCTGGCTGCGCCGCACGGTCACGGTCGAGCGGCTGCGCGAACTGCTCCCCGAGGCGGCCGGCCTGCCCGTCGACCGCTACGAGCTGCCCAACCTGCGCGCGCTGAACTTCGTGATCCACGGCCTGCTGGGCGAGGGGGCCACCGAGACCAGCCGCTTCGACGCGCAGGCCAAGGCGCTCGGCGAGTTCGTGCTGTCCCGCTACGTGGAGGTGCCCATCCCCCTGGCGTCGGCCCCGGCGACCTCCGCCGGCTGACCGGGCCCGCGCTCGGCTCGCCCCGCGGCGCCGGGGGAGGGGACCAGCCGGTCCAGCAGGGGCGCGGTGGCGGCGGTGGTCACCAGGGTGACCACGATCATGATGGGGAACAGCGTCTCGGTGATCAGCCCCTGGGACAGGCCGATGCTCAGGATGACCAGCTCGGTCAGCCCGCGGCAGTTCAGCATGGCGCCCAGCGCGAACGCCTCCCGGCCGGGCAGGCCGCTCAGCCGCGCGGCGAGCGCCGCTCCGCCGAGCTTGCCGGCCACCGCGGCCACCAGGAGCAGCGCGCAGACGGCCAGCTCCACCGGCCCGGCCACCGCGCTCAGATGGGTGCGCAGCCCGGTCACGGTGAAGAACAGCGGCAGCAGCAGCCACAGGGTGACGCCCTCGCACCGGCGTACGAAATCATCCGCCACGAGGGAGTTCTTCGGCATGACGACTCCGGCCAGCAGCGCGCCGATCGCGGGGTGGATGCCGATCAGTTCGCCGCTCAGCGCGCACAGCAGCACGTACAGGGTGAGGAACGCCATGATCGTGTGCGGTTCGCGGGGACGCGCCTCGGCCCACGCCAGGGCGCGGCGCACCAGCGGCCCGACCACCACGATCATCGCGGTGACGAACAGTACGGCCAGCCCCGCCGTCCAGGCCGCCGACGCCGAGCCGCCGCCGGAGGACAGGCCGATCAGCAGGACGAGCAGGCACCACACGGTGACGTCGCCGACCGCGGCGGTGGCCATGCCGAGCGAGCCGATCGGTGTGTCGAGCAGGCCGCGCTGCCGCAGGATGGACGCGAGCACCGGCAGCGCGCTCACGGCGAGCGACAGGCCGAGGAACATCAGGAACGGCAGCCGCTGGGAGGCGTCCGGCTGGAATCGCCCGGGCAGGACGAGCCCGGCCGCCACGCCCAGGGCGAAGGGGATGGCCACCCCGGCCTGGCCGACCACGAGCGCGGTGCGTCCCGCGCCGCGGCGGAACCTGCGCAGGTCCATCTCCATGCCGACGGCGAACATGAAGAACGTGACGCCGAGCTGGCCGAGAACGTCCAGCAGGGGCAGCACCGCGGGCGGCAGCACGGCCTGCTGGGCCTGCGGCAGCGCGGCGCCGAGCACGGACGGGCCGAGCAGGATGCCCCCGGCCATCTCCCCGATCACCCTGGGCTGCCGCAGCCACTGGGCCAGCGCCCCGCACAGGTGGGCGCAGAGCAGGATGACGACGACGGCGATGAGCGCGGAGTGCACCATCAGCCGATCCAAGGGCGCGTGGTCCGCGACATGTGCCGGGGGAGGCGTACGGAGCCGGAGGCCGTCGCGATGCCTCGCATCACGGCGACCGCCTGGGCCCGGCCGGCGTCCGGGCCGGCCGATGGCCTGTCCCTCGTCGCGATGGCGGCGGTCGGCTCACTCATCGGTCTCGACCTCCACTGGCCGGCGGGCCCACCCGCGCGGTCCGTACGGCAGCGGCTCGCGGCCGGTGGCCGTGGTGACCTCGCCGGACACCATGTGTGACGGCCCATCTCCTGGGTGCCGCTGATCGATCAGTCTGCCGTCCCGTGTGCGGCCCCGGCCAGATGTGCCCGGGAACGCCCCCATACTTCCGGCAGTTCACCCGGACGGAGCTCATGGGCCTGCGTCGGCCGTGTTCGCGGTGAGCACGTAGAATCCGGTGGGCCGAGTCGGCCGGCAGCGGCCGTGGGTCCAGCACGATCTCGGCGCGAGCACGGCCGGGCGCACGGCCCGTCCTCCTCCGCCACGCCGTTCGTCTCCAGGAAGGCCCCGCAATGTTCAGGGAGATGCTCAAGTCGAAGATCCACCGGGTGACGGTCACCCAGGCCGATCTCGACTACGTGGGCAGCGTGACCATCAGCGGTGACCTGATGGAGGCCGCCGACCTGCTGCCCGGCGAGAAGGTCGACATCGTCGACGTCACCAACGGCGCCCGCCTGTCCACCTACGTCATCGAGGGGCCCAGGGACAGCGGCGTGATCGGCATCAACGGAGCCGCCGCCCACCTGATCAAGCCCGGCGACCTGGCCATCATCATCTCCTACGCCACCGTCTCCGACGAGGAGGCCGCCGCGCTCATCCCGCGCATCGTGTTCGTCGACGAGCGCAACCGGATCACCATGCTCGGCGGAGACCCCGCAGAAGCGCTTCCCGGGACCGCCACCGTGCGCGGCGACACGACCATGGCCACGGGCACCCGGTAGGCCCGCGGACTCGTCGCCCGGGAGACGGGCCGCCGTCAGGTGTGCTCGTCGTGGCGCAGGGACTGCGCGCAGACGGTGAGGCCCTCCGCCAGTGCCTCGCGCATGGCGTCGTCGACCTTCCCGAACATCACCGCTTCGATCTCGTCGAGCGAGCCGTCGCACCGCTGGAGCACCGCCAGCCCTTCGGGGGTGAGCCGCGCGCACAGCACGCGTCCGCCGCCGGGGTGCGGGTCGCGGCGGATCAGCCCGCGTCGTTCCAGGTCGCGGATGACGAGGTTCATCGCCTGCGGCGTGACGAAGGCGATGCGTGCCAGCTCCGCCGACGACACCCCGTCGCGTGCCCGCAGCTCGCTGAGCGCCATGTAGGCGGTCGTGGTGACGCCGTGCCGGGCGAGTTCGTCGTCGAGACGGGCTCTGATGCGCCGCTCCAGCCGGAACACCAGATAGCTCAGGCGTGGCTCGTGCGCGGCCGGATGGGTACGTCGGGGGGTCACCGGATAGACGATATCGTGCCGCCGTGGCGATGTAAGTTTCGCGGGTCTGTATCAAGTCACTTGATGACAAGTTACTTGATAACCAGGGTGAACGCGCCCGCGTGGGACCGACTGCGGGCACCACGGCACCGCCGCGCCTTGACCTGCGGCGCGCGCCGCTCCTATACCGGCTGACGTCAGGACTCACGCGCCGGCGGCGACCCGGCACGGTACCGGCCGGAGGGCGCCCGGCCGGTACCGGCCGAGGGCGGAGAACCGCCTGCGAAATAGGTGGAGGAGGAGCGGATGAAGCGATTAGTCGCACTGCTCAGCGGAGTCTGCGCCGCGGTGTTGTGCGCCGCCGCGACCCTGGTGTTCGCGCAGCCCAGCGTCGCGGCCACGCTGACCGAGGTGACCGGCTTCGGCACCAACCCCGGCAACCTGCGCATGCACCTGTACGTGCCGAACAACGTGCAGACCAACCCGGGGATCGTCCTCGCCATGCACCCGTGCGGAGGCTCCGGCCCGGGCTTCTACTCGTCCAGCGAGTTCGCCTCGCTGGCCGACCGGTACGGCTTCATCGTGATCTACCCGTCGGCGTCGAAGAAGGCCAACTGCTTCGACAACTGGTCGGACGCCTCCAAGGTACGCGGTGGCCAGACCGACCCGGTGTCCCTGATGTCGATGGTCGGCTACGTCCAGCAGCGGTACAACGGCGACCCGAACCGGATCTTCGCCACCGGCAGCTCCTCGGGCGCGATGATGACCAACGCCATGCTCGCCCTGTACCCCGAGGTGTTCAAGGCGGGCGCGGCGTTCATGGGCGTGCCGTTCACCTGCTTCCCCAACGAGGCGGCCTACCAGCCGGGCGGCAACTCCGCTCCCTGTGTCGGCTTCACCGCCCAGCAGTGGGGTGACCGGGTACGCAACGCCAATCCGTCCTACCAGGGACCGTGGCCGCGCATGCAGCTCTGGCACGGCACCGCGGACAACGTGGTCGCCTACTCCGAGCTGGAGGAGGAGATCAAGCAGTGGACGAACGTGCACGGCCTGAGCCAGACCCCCACCTCGACCGACACCCCGCAGGCGAACTGGAACCGCCGGCGCTACTCGGACAAGGTCGAGGCGTACACCATCCAGGGCGCGGGCCACAGCCTGCCGTCCGGTGGCATGGCGGCCGTCGCCATCCAGTTCTTCGGCCTCGACCGTAGCGGCCCGAGCCCGACCCCCACGCCGACGCCGACGGTCACCCCGACTCCGAACCCGACCCCCACTCCGACGCCTACTCCCACGCCCACCCCGACCCCGACACCCACCCCGACGCCGTCCGGCACCTGCCAGGTCACCTACACCCCCAACTCCTGGGGCAACGGCTTCACCGCCGACGTCAAGGTCGCCAACACCGGGACCTCCGCCGTCAACGGCTGGACCGTCACCTGGAGCTGGCAGGGCAACCAGCAGGTCACCAACGCCTGGAACGCCACCGTGACCCAGTCGGGCACGCAGGTCACCGCGCGCAACGTCTCCTACAACGGCGCCATCCCCGCCGGAGGCAGCACCAACTTCGGCTTCCAGGGGACCTACAGCGGGAGCAACACCTCCCCGGCCGCCTTCGCCCTCAACGGCACCCCCTGCAGCAGGTAACCGCGACCAGGGTGGTGCGGGTCCGTCCCGGGTCCGCACCACCCTCCACGGGAGCCGTCACACCGGCAGCACGTCCAGGACGGTGGCGGCGAGCGCGGCGGCGCTCGGCTCGTACGCGCGGGCCAGCGCCTGGAACACCTGCTCGGCCCGGATCGCCGGCCAGTCGCGCGGCAGGTGCTCGGCCGGCAGGTGCGGATCGCGGCGGACGAGCTGCAGCCAGTCGGTGTGCAGCAGCAGTTGCCGGGCGAGGTCGTCCGGCGCGGCGGGAAGCGGCCGGGAGACGTCCCACCGGGCGAGGAACGCGTGATAGCCCCGGGCGATCTGCTCGATGTCGAACGCCTTCCTGACCAGGTCGGCGGCCTCGGTCGGCTTGCGGGCGCCCGCGGTCAGCACGGTCACCTGGTCGCCCGGCTCCAGCGGGGCGAGGACGCCGGTCACGTCCTTGGCGCCGGGAGCGATCCACAGGCCGCTCTGCAGCGGCCCGAACCCGCCCCAGATGAGCCGGGAGCGCAGGTCGTGCCGGGTGCTGCGCCGGCTGTCCGGCAGGGAGAACCCGACGAGGGTCCAGGTGCCGTCCCAGTCGCGGTTCACCGCGCCGGTCTCCCACACCCGCCTGCGGCCGTCCTCCAGCACCGCGACGGCGTGCGGGGTGAGCGCGAAGTACACCTTGCGCCCCCGGCGGTGCCGGGTCAGCAGGTTGCGTTTCACCATGCGGGCGAGCGTGGACCGTACGGCCTCCTCGGAGACCCCGAGGCGGGCGAACACGTCGATGACGCTTCCGGAGTAGACCGCGGCGCCGTGACCGAGGGCGTGGATGCCGAGGAAGCTGAACATCAGCGACTGCGGGCGCTGGGACGGCACGAACTGGTCGTCCTCACCGTCCGGCGACGGTGCGCCGCGGTCGTCTTCGCCGTCGAGGGCCACGCCACCAGGGTAGACGTTCCGCTACGTCATGCAAATCTTTGACGGTGGTCACATAACTGCCCTAGATTCGACGGCGGGGCCGCCGGCACGGCGTCCCCCGATCCCCACGGCCCTCGGAGGTAGTCGATGAACGTCGACGAGCTGGTCGCGATCGACGTGCACACCCACGCCGAGGTCTCCGCCGGCGGGCACGCCTCGCTGAGCGACGAGCTGCTCGGCGCCTCCGCGAAGTACTTCAAGGAGCACCCGAGACCCACCATCCCCGAGATGGCCGCCTACTACCGCGAGCGCAAGATGGCGGCGGTGGTGTTCACCGTCGACGCCGAGCACCTGACCGGGCACCCGCGCATCTCCAACGAGGAGGTCGCCGAGAGCTGCGCCGAGCACCCCGACGTACTGATCCCCTTCGGCTCGGTCGACCCGTGGAAGGGCCGGGCCGGCGTCCGGGAGGTGCGCCGGCTGGTGGAGAAGCACGGCGTGCGCGGCTTCAAGTTCCACCCGAGCATCCAGGGCTTCGCGCCCGACGACCGGATGGCCTACCCGCTCTACGAGGCCATGCAGGAACTCGGCGTGATCGCGCTGTTCCACACCGGCCAGACCGGCATCGGCGCCGGCGTGCCGGGCGGCGGCGGCATCCGGCTCAAGTACTCCAACCCCATGCTGGTCGACGACGTCGCCGTGGACTTCCCCGAGCTGCGGATCATCCTCGCCCACCCGTCCTTCCCCTGGCAGGACGAGGCGCTGGCCGTCGCGACGCACAAACCCTACGTGTACATCGACCTGTCGGGATGGTCGCCGAAGTACTTCCCCCCGCAGCTCGTGCGGTACGCCAACACACTGCTCAAGGACAAGGTGCTCTTCGGGTCCGACTACCCGGTGATCACCCCGGACCGCTGGCTCGCCGACTTCGCGGCGCTCGACATCAAGCCGGAGGTCCGACCCAAGATCCTCAAGGACAACGCCGTACGCCTGCTGGGGCTCGGCACGGAGAAGGAGACGGCGCGTACATGACGACGACGGTGCACGGCCTGGCCGAGATCAAGGCGCTCGCCGGCAGGGACCTCGGCCGCGGCGCGTGGCTGGAGGTCACCCAGGACCGGGTGAACACCTTCGCCGACGCCACCGACGACCACCAGTGGATCCACGTCGACCCCGAACGTGCCGCGGCCGGGCCGTTCGGCGGGCCGATCGCCCACGGGTACCTGACCCTGTCCCTGCTCGTCCCGCTCTTCACCGAGCTGCTCGACATCCAGGGCGTGAAGATGAGCGTCAACTACGGCCTGGACCGGGTCCGCTTCCCGAGCCCGGTGCGGGTCGGCGCCAAGATCCGCCTCGCCGCCACCGTCGTCTCGGTGGAGGACGTCCCCGGCGACGGCGTCCAGATGCTGCTCGACTTCACCGTCGAGATCGACGGCTCCGCCAAACCCGCCTGCGTGGCCCGCGCCATCTACCGCCACTACGCCTGAGGGCCCCGGGCGCCGCGTCCGGCCGCCACCGGGCGCCGCGTCCAGGCACGGACGGGAACCACGTCCCCGGCGGCCCGGATCGCCCGGACCCGGGCCGGTGCTGTGTCTTGGCGCTGCTGCGACCGGGTCTGAGCGTTCCTGGCACGACGTTCGCGTGAACGTTTCGTCCGCCTTCGCCTCGCCCGCCGTGCCGCGCGGCCGTGTGGGCGTTCCCCGGCACCAGGTTCGTGTGCGTATTCCTCCGGCCCGGCCTCGCGCGTCGGGGCCCGATCGTGCGATCGTGCCCGGAACCGCCTTCGCGTGAACGTTCTCCCGGCCTGGCCGCTGGTGGCGTGGGTGGTGTTCTGGTGCCGGAACGGCCTGGTCAGCCGGGGCGCGGACCTGGTCGTGGCGGGGCGTGCCGGAACGCGGCCGGGTAGGCATATCCCGTCCTGTACACATATTCGGCAAACCATTGACCGCCGTTACGAAGATGCCTAACCTCCGGGGGCAAGGCGAAGTTTCCAGCTCGTTACGGGACGAGGGACTCGGTCATGCCGAACCTGTCAGACACACCCCCCAGCCGGCT
This sequence comes from Sphaerisporangium melleum, assembly GCF_014646695.1. GTDB lineage: Bacteria > Actinomycetota > Actinomycetes > Streptosporangiales > Streptosporangiaceae > Sphaerisporangium > Sphaerisporangium melleum. The sequence continues at coordinate 82,882 of NZ_BMNT01000023.1, read as the reverse complement.
TCAGCTCCGGCGCGCCGTTGCCTCCAGCTTCCTCGGCAGCGTCATCGAGTACTACGACTTCCTGCTGTACGCCACCGCCGCGGCCGTGGTCTTCAACAAGGTCTTCTTCTCCGCACTGGACCCCCTCGCGGCCACCGTGGCCAGCTTCGGCACCTTCGCCACCGGCTACCTCGCCCGGCCGCTCGGCGGGGTGATCTTCGGCCACTTCGGCGACCGGCTCGGCCGCAAGCGCATGCTGGTGATCACCATGCTCCTGATGGGCGCCGCGAGCTTCCTCATCGGCCTGCTGCCCACCTACGCCCAGATCGGCAGCCTCGCCCCCATCGCGCTCATCACGCTGCGGGTGCTGCAGGGTATCGCCATCGGCGGCGAGTGGGGCGGCGCCGTACTGATGTCGGCCGAGCACGCGACCAGCCGCCGCGGCCTGTGGACCAGCTTCACCAACGCCGGCGCCCCCTTCGGCATGGTGCTGTCCACCGCGGTGCTCACCGGCACCGCCGCCACCATGAGCGAGCAGGCGTTCCTGAGCTGGGGCTGGCGGGTGCCGTTCCTGCTCAGCTTCGTCCTGCTGGCGATCGGCCTGTTCGTCCGCATGCGGGTCGAGGAGACCCCGGTCTTCGAGGCCGCCCGCGACCGCGCCTCCCACCGGGCCCCGCTGCTGGACGTGCTGCGCGACCACCCGAAGACCCTGCTGCTCGGCGTGGGCGTCGGCCTGTCCGCCTTCGTGGCCCAGGGCACGCTCACCACCTACCTCATCGCCTACGGCGTGCGGACCGGCTTCACCCGGCAGACCGTGCTGAACGGCCTCACCCTCTCCTCGGCGCTGGCGGTCATCGGCATCATCGGCTGGTCGGCGCTGTCGGACCGCGTCGGCCGCCGCCCGGTCGTACTGGCCGGGGCGATCCTCATGGCGGTGTTCGGCTTCGTGCTGTTCCCGCTGGTCAACACCGGCAACGCGGCCCTGCTCACCCTCGCGCTCGTGGTCGGCCAGGCGATCTTGCACCCGCTGATGTACGGCCCGCTCGGCGCGCTGTACACCGAACTGTTCGCCACCCGGAGCCGCTACACCGGCGCATCCCTCGGCTACCAGATCGCCGGGCTCGGCGCGGGCCTGGCCCCGCTGGTGTTCGCCCAGATCGACGCCTCGACCGGCGGCGGCGGGACGACGCAGATCTCGGTGGTCATCGCGGCCTGCTGCCTGCTGACCGTGGTCTGCGTACTGGCCCTGCGGGAGACCAGCCGCAACGACCTGACCTCGGTCGCCGCGACCACGCCCGCTCCCGGCGTCGCCAAGCCATCGTCCATCTGACCCGCCCGCGATCTCTCAGCTTTCGCGACATCCGACACATCAAAGGCGCCTGCGGAGACGTCGAGCGTGCTGCGACGCGCGACATCCGCGGCAGAGAGGACGCCGCCTGTGCACAACGCCGGCCTCGGCTGCTGGCCCGCCCGCCGGGCCCAGATGAGCCCGCACCGCACGGCCTTCGTCTTCGCCGGCCGTTCGGTCGGCTACGCGGAGGTGCACGAGCGGACGACGATGCTCGCATCGAGGCTGGCGGCGGACGCCGGGGTGACGGCAGGGGACCGGGTGGCCTACCTCGGCCCCAACCACGTCGCCTTCGCCGAGACCATGTTCGCCACCCACGTGCTCGGCGGTATCTTCGTCCCGCTCAACTTCCGCCTCACGGCGCCCGAGATCGCCTACATGCTCGCCGACTCGGGCGCCACGGTCCTCGTCTACGCCCCCGAATGCGCCCACGTCGTAGCGGCCCTCCGCACCATGCCCGCCCCACCCCCGCCCGCCCCTGGACCAACCGGTCTGCCCGGCCTGCCGGACCTGCGGACGGTCGTCGCGCTGGAGTCGCCCGCGGCGGGGGAGCGGGAGTACGAGACCTGGCTCGCCCAGGGCGACCCTGCCCCGATCGACACCCCGGTGTCGCCCGACGAGGTCGCCCTCATCCTCTACACCTCCGGCACCACCGGCCGTCCCAAAGGCGCGACGCTCACCCACGCCAACCTGGTGTGGAACTGCCTGAACATGATGGTCGGCGTCGACGTGACCAGCACCGAGGTCACGCTGATCAGTGCGCCGCTCTTCCACGTCGCGGCGCTGAACCAGACACTGCTGCCGACCTTCCTCAAAGGCGGCACCTCGGTCATCATGCCGTCCTGGGACGTGGACCTGTGCTATGACCTGATCGGCAAGCACCGCGTCACCTGGATGTTCGGCGTCACCGCGATGTTCGCCGCCTTCGCCCGCTCCCCGCGCTGGGCCCACGCCGACCTGTCGTCACTGCGCACCCTCATGTCCGGCGGAGCGTCCATCCCGGTGGCGCTCATCCGCGCCTACCAGGAGCGTGGTCTGGTCTTCTGCCAGGGGTACGGCCTCACCGAGACCGCGCCCGGCGCGACCTTCCTGGAGGCGGATGAGAGCGAACGCAAGGCCGGTTCGGCCGGGGTGCCGGTGTTCTTCGCCGACGTGCGCGTGGCCCGGGCCGACCTGACCGACACGGCGGTGGGGGAGCCGGGCGAGGTGCTGGTACGCGGGCCGAACGTCACCCCCGGCTACTGGCGCAACCCGAAGGCCACGGCCGACGCGTTCACACAGGACGGCTGGTTCCGCACCGGCGACATCGGCACCCTCGACGACGAGGGGCACCTGTACATCGTGGACCGGGTCAAGGACATGTACATCTCCGGCGGGGAGAACGTCTACCCGGCAGAGGTCGAGGCCGTGCTCTTCGAGCACCCCGCCGTCGCGGAGGCCGCCGTGGTCGGCGTGCCCGACGACCGGTGGGGCGAGGTCGGCCGCGCCTTCGTCATCCCCCGCCCGGGCGCCACCGTCACCCCCGCCGACCTGCGCGACTTCCTCCGCTCCCGCCTCGCCAAGTACAAGATCCCCGTCTACTTCGACCTGGTCGACACCCTCCCCAGAACCGGCTCCGGCAAGATCCGCAAACCCCCCCTCCGCACCCGCCCTCTGCCTTGAGCCGGGTAAACGCGCAGCGCGAACGGCCCGCTAGGCCCACAGCGCTGACCGCACGGACAGGCGGTAGAGGCTGGACAGCGAAAGCTGTGTGAACGCGACCGGTCCGACCGGGTCCGGCGCTGGGGTGCGGCGGACCAAGGAGCCGCGCTAGACCACCGGGACCGACAACAGAGGCGAGATTCAGGCTCGACCCGTGCCCTTGCGGGCGAAGTACGGTTCCGCCGCTTCCAGGCGCGGTACCGAGATGCCCAAGCGTCGTGCTTCGGCCAGGGTGTCCCGGCAGACCTCGCGCGGCTCCTCGGCGCCGGGGTCGGAGTGCGCCGTGAGATTCACGCGCGCGAGGGCTACATGAGTGGTCAGCCAGGCGAGCGCGGGGGCCGTCAGCCAGGTGGGGGCACGGAACGGCAGTACGCCGCCCCGGTGACGTCGCAGGTCGACGCCGCGCGCCTCAAGGAGTGGCAGCAACTCGCGGCCGGTCAGCAGCGCCTCACGCAGGTCGCCCGTCGCTCCGGCCAGCTTGGACAGGGAACCCAGCCGCAGGCCCTGCGTGTGCAGGGCCGCGTTCGCCACGAAGTGGACCCACAGCCAGCCGCGGAAGTCGGGTCGCTCTCGCAGCCGGAACCCGGCCTCGCGGAACACCCTGCGCACGGCCTGCTCGCGGTCGGTCGGGGGCCGGCCGAAGGTGCCGAAGAGGACCGATGGCAGCAGCGCCCCACGGAGCGTGCCGTCCGCGCCGAAACCGCCACCGGCCTGGGGAAAGCCCCAGGCGATCTGGTCGGCGGGGAGTGCGCCGATCGCGGCCGGCGGCTCGGTCCAGATGTTGCCGAAGACCAGCACCGTGGCCTGGCCGACACGCGGGGACAGGAAGGCCGTCGCCTCCGCGAGGCGGTGGTGCGACACGCTGAGCACGATCAGGTCGAAGTCGTGGTCCGACCGCAGCTCCTCGCGGTAGCGCACCGGCCACTTCTCGACGACGCGCTGCCCCCACACCCGGCGCCGCGTATCGATCAGCTCGAGATCCGTCGTGGGTCCGTACGTCGCCGCGCGGCCCGGGCGGACGTAGAACTCGACGTCATGTCCGGCCCGTTCCAAGGCCCAGCCGTAGATGGTGGCGATCACGCCTCGGCCGAACATCAGGATCTTCACGCTGCACCTCGTGGGGTACGATCGATCTGGAGGTCGTCTCCACTTTGAAGATATGGAGGCCATCTCCACTTGTCAACGCGAGGTAGCGCATGACCGCCGACAAGCCGCTGCGGGCCGACGCCCAACGCAACCGCGAGGCCCTGCTCGCCAAGGCCCGGGAGGTCTTCGACGCCGGCGACTTCTTCGACCTGCGCTTCGACGACTTCGCCCGCCTGGCCGGAGTGGGCACCGGCACGCTGTACCGCCACTTTCCCACCCGGGAAGCGCTGGCCGAGGCGGTCTACCACGGGGAAGTGGCCACGCTGTGCGAGCGCGCCCGCCGGCTCCAGGCCACGCTGCCGGCGGCGGAGGCTTTGACGACCTTCCTGCGCGGCATGGTCGAGTACATGGACGTCCACAAGGGCCTGGCCCGGACGCTGGCCACGCTCATGGCCGATCGCTCGGGTGCCCTCGCCGAGGGCAGCCGGGCGCTGGAGCAGGCTGTCGCCGACCTGGTGGCCGCCGCCGTGCGGGACGGTGCCGTTCGCGGCGACGTGGACGCCGGTGCCGTGACGATGGCGCTGCACGGCATCGGCGCGGCCCATGACCGCCCCAATTGGCGGGCCGAGGCCGACGATGTCATCACCCTCCTGCTGGACGGGCTGCGCCGCCCGCTATGACGGAACGGCCATCGGCGGCAGGCCAGGCCGGCTTGGAATTTCCGGCCGCCGGGGCCGTGCCCTGACCGCGGGACGCGGCAGGGCACGGGGGTCCGGTCAACGGGCGCGGTAGGACAGGATCAGGCTCACCCCCTGCAGGGCGGACTTGTCGCCGTCGAAGACCAGATCCCAGGTGCCGACGGAGAGGCCGGGAGTGGCCAGGAGCTTGCCGTCGTTGAGGGCCAGCCGGGATTCCCCGTTGAGCAGGAAGCGGCCGGAGCCGCCGGACTCGCGGGAGTAGAGGGCGTAGATCCCGGTGACGGCCCGGCCGGTCATGCCGGGGAACATGTCCGGGACGAACGGGAGGGTGAGCGTGCCGTCCGAGCTTTCGACGAACGCCGACCACTCCTCGGGGAACTCCGCCGGGACGTCGCAGTAGCGGGCGGTGGCGTACGGCTTGAGCATGCCCTTGACCGCGCCCGCGAACAGTTCGCCGCCCGGCTCGGCGGAGTACTTCACGGTGATGGCGACGTCCATGAGCTGGGCGGCACCTCCGGAGGGCAGCTCCAGCCGCCACCGGGAGACGGCGCCGGTGCCTTCGAAGGGGAGGTAGCGGTCGTCGTCGTAGCGCAGGTCGAACAGCCCGTTGTTGTCCTTGTACTCCTCCAGGTCCGACAGGGTGATCTGCTGGCCGCCGCGCCAGTCGGCGCGCAGCGTGGCGGGCATCGGGCCCTTGGGGTCCAGGAGGTACTTGACGGCCTTGGGGTCGGCCGACAGCACGGTCCTGCTGTCGAGCTGGGTCAGCACGGCGTTGAGGCCGAGCTTGCCGCCGGAGCCGGTGAAGTCGACCGAGACCGTCTTGATGCGCCGGCGGTAGTGGCCGGGGAAGTCGCGGTCGAAGAGCGCTTCGGTGAGGGCGAACTCGCAGCGGCCGATGGTGCGCAGGTTCAGCGCGGCGACGGGGTCGAGCGCCAGCAGGGACACCTTCTTGGTGATCTCCAGGCCGCGGCGGTCGGTCTCCATCGACGCCTTGCCCAGCCGGTCCAGGTCGAGCCCGAGGCTCTCGGCGGCGAGCAGGCCGTTGCGCCGGCTCTCCCAGTAGAGCGGCTGGATGAAGTCGGCCTCTCCTTCGGGGATGCCGCGCTCGTACTGGTAGGCGCGTTGCGCGGCGCGGGCCATCTCGTACGCCATGGAGTAGGCCTGGAAGTACAGCCCCGCCAGCCGTCCCGACATCCACTGGTAGAGCTGGAGGTTGGTGAACTTACCGGTCATGAACGTGCCGACCGCCTCCAGGTTGGCGATCTGCTGGTCGAGGATCTCCAGCTCGCGGGTGGCGGCCCTGGACCGCAGCTCGGCGGCCCTGACCTGGTGGCCGAGCTGCTGCACGTCGTTGCGGGCCTGGGCGAGCTGGAAGTTCCAGTCCTGGACCATGCGTTCCTGGCCCGCGCGGATGCCGAGCAGCTCGCCGATGACGTTGAGCCCCTCTGCCGTGGTCGAGGAGGCCTCGCCGCCGTGGCCGAGGGCCTCGGTCACCTGCTCGCGGCCCATCTTGGTGCCCATGATGAACAGGCCGAGCAGGACGTCGGGCAGGCCCGAGGAGATGGCGGCGCCGACCTGGAAGGCGGAGGCGACGAAGTGCGCGACGACCGCCGACGACATCATGGTGAGCTGCGCCTCCTCCAGCGGGGACAGCCCTTCGGCGATCAGGTGCTCGAAGTGGCCGACCCGTTCCAGCGCGCCCTGCTCGCTGACCCGTGCCTCGCGCAGGTTCTCGGCGGCGATCTCCGCCTCCGCCTCGCGCACGGCACGGGTGAGGGCGAGGATCTTGCCCTCGTGCCGCTGGTTGAGCAGCGTCAGCTCCTCGGAGTCGCGCCGCTCCAGCACGCTGAGTAGGTCGCCGCCGAACTGCCGCAGCTTGTCCACCAGTTCCTGCGCCTTGCGGAAGACGGCGGAGAAGCGGTGGTGCGGCACCGGCACGGCTGCTGCGGCGGCGAGCCGGTCGGGTGCGGCTCCGCCGGCCACGCCGCGGACGAGCGCCATGACGTCGATCGGCGGCTCGAACAGCGGCAGCGGACGGCTGACGCCCATGATGTCGAGCGTGGCGCGGATCTTGCGCAGCCGGTCCTCGACCCGGTCCCAGTACTCCAGGTACACGCTGTTGGCCGGCACGTGGAAGTACGGCCCGGCGACGCCGGCGTGCACCTCGCCCGGTCCCTCCAGCAGCGCGGTGCCGGCGGTGAGCTCGGGAAGCCCGCCGGAGGCCGGCAGCGCGCGGATCTGCTCGTAGGTGCGGGCCGCCGTCGCGGGCCGGGTGCCGAGGTCCTCGGGCGGGCGCTCGCCGAGCAGGTCGTAGGCGAAGACGTAGAGCATGCGGGCCTCGTCGATGCTCTCGGCGGTGTACTGCCGGAACAGCAGGTCGCCCCAGTCGAGCAGGTTGTCGACGTAGGCCATCACGACCGCGCGCCGATAGGCCACCGGGCGCAGCTCGGCGATCGTGTGCGGATCGAACGGATCGTCCATGTAGGCCTTCAATAGCGCGCCCCGGTCGCCCATGAGGGAGTACTGGTAGCCCAGCCTGCCGATCATGGCGACGCGTTCGCGCAGCGCGAGCAGGGCGGGCTCGGCCTCCTTCGGGATCTTCAGGCCCGTGAGCGCCTCCTCGATCGGCGGCAGCGTCGTGGCCGGCAGACCGGCCAGGTAGGACTTCTCCGCGTCGGTGAGCTCGCGGTGGTGCTGGAAGGCCGGCGCCATCGGCTCCAGCCTGAGCAGGATCTGCGCCAGGTCGCCGCCCGCTCTGCCCGCGTCGGCTCCCCGCGCGGCGAGTTCGGCCAGGTCGTCGCGGCAGCTGCGGACCAGGGCCTCGACGTCGGCGGCGAGGAACGGCAGGAAGCGCCAGTACCGCGGCCGGGTGGGGTCGAAGACGTACTCGTACCAGGTCCGGGCGTCGTCGAAGCGCTGGGCCGCGTTGAGCGCCTGGGCGATCAGCGTGGGCGCGTGGAAGAAGACCTCCCAGTAGTAGATGCCGTTGCCGCTGTTGAAGTCCAGGTGCGAGCTGGTGGGCACGCCCTGCGCCGCGGCCTCGGCGGTGACCTTGATCGTGGTGGTGGTGGAGGCGCGCGTGCTGAAGGCGGGCAGCTCGTCGAGCTCCTGGATGGACGGGGAGAGCAGCGCGGGCACCCCTCCCTCCAGCAGCGTCTTGTTCAGCTTGTAGGCGGTGCTGGAGGTGAGCCTGATGACCTCGTGCGGCAGCGCGGCGATCTCGTAGGGCCGCTGGACCTTCGGCCCGGAGGCGTACACGACGTACTTGGCGCCCAGGAACAGGTGCAGGTCGCCGCTGTCCAGCACGCCGTCCAGGCTCGTCTCCCAGCCCGCGGGCAGGCCGCCCCAGTTGCCGTGCACCGGGGAGAACGCCAGGGCCGAGCCCAGGTCCTGGCCGGGGCCGAGCACCGCGTAGTCGGTGCCGCTGAAGACATAGCGCAGGCCCGCGCGCTTGAAGACGGCCCGGACCCGGCGGTTCATCGGCTTGGGGTAGCCGGGGTCGGCCAGGCCGCCCGGCAGGCCGTCGCCGCCCAGCGTGTAGCGGACGTACTCCAGGTTCCTGGTGAGGTACAGCGCGCCGTCCGCGACGTAGGCCGCGTCGACGCCCTCGTCGGTGATCACGGTCCTGGCCACGCCCAGCGTCTTGATGGGCACCGGTTCGCTCCGGACGAACTCCTTGGGCCCGTTGCCGGGCCTGCCGCCCCGCGCGGGCTCCTTGGGGGTGACGCTGATGTAGGTGTGCGCGTTGTTGTCGAAGAAGTAGACCTGGTCGCCGTGCCGGAACGGCGCGCTGACCGGGGCGGAGCGGGGCAGGCCGTCGGTGTTGTCCCTGAGCTGCAGGGGCGACTCGGAACGGCCGTCGAAGCGCCGGTAGGTGTCGCCGGTGACGACGAAGACCGTGTCGCTCTGGAAGAGGACCGCGTCCACCTTCGCGATGCCGGTCGCCCACTGCGGCTGGACGAGCTCCAGAACGTTGCCGGTCGGGGCCCTGCGCAGCCACTGGCGGTCCACCGCCGAGTGGTAGTACTCGTTCCCGCCGGCGTCCACGGCGGCGGCGGAGATCGTCCGCCACTGGGGGAAGCCCTCCTCGTTCCCGGCGATCCGCTTCGGGTAGCCGGTGTCGACCCTGCCGAAGGGCGCGCCGGAGTAGCGGTAGTAGTACTCGCCGGAGAACAGGTACAGGCGGCCGCTCCTGAGGACGGCCGCGTCCACCACGGCCTTGTCGCTGTAGAGCGCGGTGGCGATGTGCCCCCAGCGGTCGGCGGTCGGCGGCTTGGAAAGACGCAGGGCGTTGTTCCGGTCCGCCGGGACCTCCACGTAGTACGGGCCCGAGCCGCTCTCCCCGCTGTTGTTGAAGTAGTACCGCACCCCGCCGGGCAGCTCGGCCGCGGCGTGGATCGGCGACCACGCCGGCAGCTTGTCCCCGTTGCCGCTCAGCGTGCGCGGTGCCTCGTCGCCCGCGGGCGGCGGCGCGATCGGCCGGCACAGGAAGCTGCCGCCCTTGTGGTCGACGCTCACCCAGGCGCCGCTCTCGGCCTCGGCCGGCATGGCGAACCTGACGACCGCGGCCTGGTCGACGGGCTCGGCGAAGATCCGGTTCAGCCGGACCTCCCGCACCGGCTCGGGCACGCTCTCGGCGCGGAAGGCGTACAGCTCGGGAGTGAGCGCGAACGCCGGGCTGACCTGCTTGGGGCCGAGCGGCGTGAGCACGGTGTAGGTGCAGGTGATCAGGATCGTGTCGTGCGTGTCCCCGTTCGGGCCGGGCACCGTGGCCGAGGCCTGGACGTACAGGCTCGCGTCGCGGACGGGCGCGTCCTGCACGTCCTCCAGGGGCAGCACCTGCGCGGGCACCCATTCGCCGTTGAGGTTGCGGAAGGAGTAGTTGACGCGCACGCGGTGCTTGGGCGGCGGCGGGGTGAGCGTGCGGGTGTCGCCGCTCTGCTTGTCGATGAGGGCGGTCTGGGCGCCAGGCTCGGGTGCGACCGGCTCGATCGTCGGCCAGAAGGCGAAGATGCGGCCGAAGGCGTGCACCGGGTAGACCTTCTCGGCCTCGATCTGGGCGTCGACCTTCATCCAGGGTGCCCAGGTGGCCGACAGCCGATCGCCGTCCCGGAACTCCGCCTCGCGGCAGTAGTGGCGGCGCGGCTCGGTCCGGGTCCGGCCGAACAGCACCAGCCGCCGCACCCCCGGCTCCGCGCCGTCGGCGGTGTAGACGTAGCCGCCGGTGATCGACAGCCGGGACACCTCGGTGTACTCGTCCAGGTAGCGCTTGTAGGCGCGCTCCACCTTCTCGCCGGTGATCTCACCCTGGAGCAGGTCGTCCTCCAGGTCGCGGAAGGCGGGCGTCTTGGAGCCGCGCAGCTCGGGCCGCAGGTAGTTCTCCGGGTAGAGGAAGACCTTCCGGTTGGCCTCCCAGGTGCGGTAGTTCTTCAGCCACCCCCACCAGGTCTTGACCCGCTCCCTGAGCTCCTCGGCGTCCTGCCCGTCGCGGGTGGCGACCTGCTCCAGGTCGAGCAGGTAGCGGTGCACGAACAGCTGGGCGGCCGCGATCGCCTCGCGCACCCGTGAGGTACGGCCCTGGCCGCCCATCTCGACATCGATCAGCAGGGCGTCGTACAGCTCGCGGGCCGTCCTGGGCGCGATCGAGACGAGGGCGTCGCGCCTGAGCACGTTGATCTCGTCGTGCACGGCGGCGGACAGCGCCTCCCACTCTCCGGCGAACAGGCGCTCCATGATCCCGTAGAGGGCGGTGTTCGCCGTCGCCAGGGCGGGCTCGCCGCCGAACGCGGGCCGCCAGACGTCACCGTGCAGCGCGGACGGCGCCACCCCGATCCGGCCGGTGAGCTCGAAGAGCTCGACCAGCCGCAGCAGGAACTCGATCTCGAAGCGGTCCTCCTCCCGGCGTACCGGCGCGGCGCCGTTCGCCGAGGCGGCGATGGCCTGCGCTTCTGCGGTCAGCAGGGCGGCGTTGCGCTTGGCCCACCGGATCTCGTCGGCGTCCCAGCCGAACAGGCGGCTCAGGTAGGCGTAGGGATCCTCCACCACCGAGGGGGCGTCCAGCAGGAAGGCCGCCAGGCCGTCCGGCCGCCGCCGGGTCAGCTCGACGAAGCGGGTGATCGTGTGCACGTCGCTCAGCCGGTGGTCGGCCGTGCCGCCCCAGCGGTACCGGAAGCGCTGCGGGTAGGAACGATCCACCTCGTGCAGGCCGCCGGAGTAGCGGACGTACTCCTCGCCCTTGCACAGGTAGGTGCGGCCCTCGAAGACGAAGGCGCCGTCGATCCCGGACTCGAAACGCTCCGGGATGTTCCCGAAGTCGTCCCGGACGGTACGCGGGTGCCCTTCCTCGGCGAAGTCGAAGCGGCCGGGACGGTAGCGCACGTACTGCTCGCCCCGGAAGGCGTAAAGCTCGCCGGCGGGCGTCGCGAAGGCGGCGTCGACCAGCGCGTGGCCGTCGTCGGCGAAGGCGTTGCGCACCGTGCCGAACAGGCCCTCGAGGGCGAGGGTGACCGGCGTGGACCCCGGCTCGCCGATCCGCAGGCACCGCGTGCCCTTGAGCAGGTGGACCGTGTGGCCGGGGGCGCGGAAGGCCGCGTCCAGGCCGTCGGCGAAGTCGGTGAGCGGCTCGGAGATGCGCAGGTCCAGCGCCAGGTTCGCGCCGATGGTGCGCGGGTAGCCGTCGTCGGCGTAGGCGTACTCGGTGCCGGTGTAGCGGACGTACTGGTCACCGGAGAACAGATAGGTGTGCGCGCCGGAGACGAGCGCCGCGTCCACCTTCTCCTGCTCCACGATGGTGTTGCGGACGCGGCCGAAGGCGCTCAGCGGCCGGTCGGCGGCCGCGGCGCGGGAGACGACGTGGACGGAGCCGCCGACGACCAGGCAGGCGGTGCGGTCGTCGGCGACGGCGGCGTCGACCGTGCGGCCGGTCACGGCGTCGTCGAACGATTCCGGCAGGTTGGCGAAGGCCGCCTCCCTGCGCAGGTCGCGGGCGATCTTCTTCGGGTACCCCGGATCGATGTAGCGGTACTCCGGGCCGGTGTAGCGCACGTACCGGTCACCGGAGAACAGGAACGTCGTGCCGTCGCCGAACACGCAGGCGGCGTCGATCGACGCGGTCTCGTCGTCGGGCACGAACGGGTTGGGCGACCTGCCCCACCGGTCGCGGATCACGGCGAGCGGGCCGAACTCGTGCCCGTCGTGCCGGGAGTACTGCTCGGACAGGAAGAAGTACGTCGAGCCGTCCGGCGCGGTGAAGGCCGTGCGCAGCGCGTCGCCGTCCTCCCTGCTCGACTCCAGGGTGCGCTCGAAGCCGGGCCAGAGCCGCTCGATCGGGCGCGGGTAGGACCAGGTGCCGGTCCGGTCGTCGTGCTGCAGGCACTGCTCGCCGTACAGCAGCAGCGTGGTGCCGCCCTCGGACAGCACGGCGCTGGGCACGGGGTGGCCGGGAACGCGGTACTGCTCGGGCACCTGCCAGAAGCTCTCGTCGCAGATGTCCGGCTCACCGTCGGGCGTGGTGTAGTCCGCGCCGGAGTAGACCACGTGGCGCATCCGGCCGTCCTCGCCGGGCGACTCGAACAGGTGCGTCCGGCCGCCGCGCACGTAGGCGAGCGCGACGTCCCGCAGGCCGCCCCAGTGCTCGGCGATGAGCCGCGGCTCCCCGTCGATGGTGAGGCCGGGGCCGTCGGCGGCGTAGGCGACGAACTGGTCGCCGCTGAACAGGTAGGTCCGGCCGTCCCGGCCGGTGAACGCCGCGTCCACCGCGTTGTCCTGATAAATCGTGTTACGCGGCCTGCCCCACTCCTCGGCCAGCGGGTAGGACCTGCCGAGCCGGGTGTTGAGGCACCTCGGCCCCTTGAACAGGTACGTCGTGCCATCGGCGCCGCGCAGCACGGCGTCGAGCCCGCCGCGGAACTCCTCGGGCACCGCGCGCAGCAGCCGCGGCGTGACCGCCTGCGGCACGAAGGCGATGCCGCGATCCGCTTCGACGGCCGCGTGGTGGTGCCAGCCGTCCCCGTCCTCGGCCAGCAGCCTGCCGTCCTCGACGAAGGCGCAGCTCACCCCGCCCAGTGAACTGTCGTCGTAGCGGCGGTAGCGGCCGTCGGAGACGACGTGGCAGCGCGAGCCGCGGAACAGGTGGACGGTGCGGCGGTCGGCGAAGGCCGCGTCCACGCCGTCCAGCGTGACCTCCAGCGCCGCCATGCCCGGCTCGCGTGACAGCTCCGCCACGGCGGCCGGGTAGCCGTCCTGCACGTGGTCGAGCCGCGTGCCGAGGTAGCGCACGTACTGGTCGCCGGAGAACAGATAGGTGTAGGTGTTGTCCACCGGCCTGCCGTCGACCACCTCGGTCACCGTCCTGACCAGCGCGGCGTCCACCCGGCCGGTCCTGGCGATCCGGTTGACCACATTGCCCCAGTACGCCGGGACGGAGGCCGGGTAGCGGTCGTCGGCCCTGGTGTAGTCGCCGGTCGAGAAGCGGATGTAGCGGTCACCGGAGAAGACGTAGGTCCGGCCGTCCTTGCCGACGAACGCGGCGTCCACCTTGGTGAAGGGCAGCAGGCTGTCCCAGTGCCCGCCGATCGTCCGCGGCTCCGACCACCAGCGGTGCCGCCCCTCGGACACCACGAACCGGTCGCCGGCGAACAGGTAGGTACGGCCCGCGCCGTCGGTGAGGACCGCGTCGATGGCCGCGAAGCGGGGGTCGGCGGCCAGCGACGCCGGCAGGTTCCACCAGTTGTCGGAGACCGGCTTGGGGTAGCCGGGGTCGGCGGTGGTGTAGTCCCTGGTGGAGTAGCGGACGTGGAAGTGGCCGTCGTCGGCGTGCACCTGGATGTGCAGCGGGTTGCGGCGGAGCGTCAGCGCGATGCCCTGCTCGGTCATGACGTGCCACTTCCGGTCCTCGTCGGTGCCCCCGGCCGTGACGGCGGCGTTCTCCGCCAGGGTCAGGCCGTGCTCGGAGAAACGCCGGCGCAGCGCGGGCGACAGCCGGCCCGCGTTCAGCTCGGCCTCCTGCGCGAGCGGCAGATCCAGCAGCCGGCCGCCCTGGCCGAACAGGTAGGTCCTGCCATCCGCGACGAAGGCGGCGCCGACCGTGCGCAGGCCGCCCCAGTCGCCGGCGATCCCGCGCGGGTAGCCGAGGTCGACGACCGCGTAGTCGGCGCCGGAGTAGCGGATGTACCGCTCGCCGCTGAACAGGTACGTCCTGCCGTCCATGCCCACGAACGCCGCGTCCACGGCGCCGCCGGTCAGCACGTCGGTGAGCCTGCCCCAGCGCTCCGCGGTCGGCTGCGGCACGCCGCCGCCGGAGGAGGAGAAGGAGACCGTCCTGCCGTCCTTGAACAGGTGCACGAGCCCCGAGCCCGGCTCGGTGAAGGCGGCCTCGACGCCGGTGCGGAACTCGCCGGGCAGGCCGGGGAACTCCGCTTCGACGCGCCGGGGGTAGCCGTCGTCCACCCGCACGCCGTCCTGCTCCACGGCGTCGGTGTAGCGGATCACCTGGTCGCCCTGGAACAGGTACGCCCTGCCGTCCGGGCCGGTGAACGCGCCGCCGAGAGCGCCCGCGCCGTCGAAGGCGTTGCGGACCCGGCCCCACCGGGCGGAGATCGGCTGTGCCGTGCCGCCGATCTGGAGGTAACGGCCGCCCGCGAACAGGTGCACGTGCCCGTCCACGTCCTGGAAGACCGCGTCGGGCGCCCCGGTGAACCCCTCCGGCAGCGCCGAGTCGTGGCCCTCCGCCTGCCACCATTCGGCGACGGCACGCGGGTACCCCTCGTCGACCGTCGTGAAGTCCGGGCCGGAGTAGCGGATGTACTGGTCGCCGCAGAACAGGTAGGTCCTGCCGTCCTCGTCCACGTACGCGCCGTTGATGCGGCGCGGCGCCTCGAAGTTGTTCCTGACCTTGCCCCACAGCTGGTCGCGGGGCACCCAGCGGATGCTGCCCGGTTCCCTGACGAACAGCCGCGACACCTCCCGCGCGGGGCGCTCGCCGCCCTCGCCGGGCACGACGGCGCGTCCGATGATCCACTCCGGGCCGCCGGGGAACGCCACGGCGGCGTCGACGGAGCCCAGCCCGGTGAACGCGGGGGACAGGTCGGTCAGCGGCCTGCGCCTGGGGTCGAGCAGGGCGTAGGTGTCGGCGGCGTAGGTCCAGTAGCCGTCACCGGCGAACACGTAGATCAAGTCATCGGAGCCGCGCAGCAGCGCGTCCACCGTCTCCACGCCCGGGGGCAGCGCCAGCGGTTCGGGGTACTTGCCGGTCAGGTCCTGGTCGTGGAAGGCGACGGTGACCTCGGTCGCGCTCATGCCGAGCTTGGCGGCCAGCAGCGCGAAGCGGCGGATCCGCTCGTAGACCGCCGCGAAGCGCGGCATCGCCGTCCGCCGGGGAACGGCGATGACCGGCGGGAGCAGGATCTCGACCGCCTCGGGCAGCCCGCCCGCGACACACGCGCAGATCGCCGCGACGGTCTCCTCCGGCACACCGAAGGCGTCGGTCAGCACCGAGGTGAGGACCTCCCGCTGCCGGACGGCCAGGCCCTCCAGGGCGGTGGTCACCTCGTCCATCGCTCCGGCGAGCTCCACGGCGACCGCGTGCAGCAGGAAGAACACGTCCCGTTCGAAGTCCTCAAGGCCCGGCAGGGCGAAGCGGATGACATTGGTGGGATCGGCGAAGAACGGGACGGCCCGCTCCGGAACGGACATGGCGTCGGTGAGCGCTCCCGCCTCGACGAGCTGATCGACGAGCGTGCCCTGCTGATCCTGGTCGAAGCCCAGCTCGGCCAGCGCGTCCAGGTGGAGTCGGTACGGCCGCTCGTCCTGCGCGCACTCGGCGACCCTGCGGGCCACGATGGCGGTCTCGGCGGCGGTGAACTCGTCCGGGAGCGTCTCCACCTCCCCGACCAGCCAGCCGTCGTCCAGGGCGGTGCCCTCCATCGCGACGATCGCCCGTCGCGCCATCACCGCGTCCGCGACCTCGGCGAAGTCCTCGGGGCCGAAGGACAGCAGCTCCGCCTCCAGCGCGCCGACCTGCCGTTTCAGCGTGTCCAGGACGGCCTGACGGTGCGGATGGAACTCGGGCGGCAGCGCGAAGTCCGCGAGCCGGAGCTCGGCGAACGCCTGCTTGTCCAGGAAGTGGCCGCTCTCGTCGAGGTGGCCGTTGAAGCGCAGCCCGTCCATCAGCCTGGCCAGCCGTGCCTCGCCGAGCCGCAGCGACGCGAAGACGCCGGGGTCGAGCACGAGCGGCGCGGCGTGGAAGTCCGCGACCCGCCGGCGCAGCAGGTCGAGCACCTCGGGGGCGGCGTCGGACAGGCCCGCGTTGACCCG
Source organism: Sphaerisporangium melleum (assembly GCF_014646695.1). Taxonomy (GTDB): domain Bacteria; phylum Actinomycetota; class Actinomycetes; order Streptosporangiales; family Streptosporangiaceae; genus Sphaerisporangium; species Sphaerisporangium melleum. The sequence goes on along the minus strand of NZ_BMNT01000023.1, from coordinate 66,757 downwards.
GAACCGTTCGAGGTTCGCCTCGTCGGCGAAGAACTCCGGGTTCTGGACGTTGCCCTGGTCGTCGACGTACCCGTGGTAGATCAGGTTGTCGTACAGCTCGTCGAGCTGCCCCTGCGACAGGTTGCCGACGGCGGCGAGGTCGGAGGGGTAGAAGACCGAGGTGCCGTTGCCGGTGCTGTTGACCAGCTTGAACAGCGTCTCCCCGAACGCGGTGAAGTCGCGCTCCAGCACCAGGCCATGGTCGGTCACCGGGAGGTCCTCGGTGACGAGGGTGTCGTCGGCGCGCAGGCGCCCGCTGAACACCATCTGGGTGTGGATCTTGCCGGCCAGGCGCTCGCCGAGACCCAGCCCGGCCAGGTCCTCGTCCACGATGACGCCCAGGGAGGTGACCGCCTCGTACGCGGCGGCGGAGAGGGTCGCGGAGTCGAGGTCCAGCAGCCGGGGGTCGCTCGCGGACACCACGCCCTCGGCGCGCTGGGCCAGCACGTCGTGGACGACCTGCGCGGCGCGCCCGCCGAAGCGCTCGCTCGCGAACGCGGCCGGGCTCATGGCGACTTCCTGGAAGCGCTGGTCCAGGGTGTCCAGCACCGCGTCCCGGCCGTCCGCGCCGGACCCGCCCGGCGCGCCGCCGAGGATGTCGGCCAGTTCCCGCGCGCCGAAGCCGCTGTCCTGCATCCACCGGGTGACCGCGAGCAGCGTCTGGGCCAGCCACAGGCCGGAGGCGGAGTCGCCGCCCGCGAGGACGCGGTAGCAGTCCTGGGACGCCGGCTCGACCCCGCCCAGCACGGAGAAGGTCGAGTACCGCCACAGCGACGGGTCGCTCTCCAGCACCCCGAGCAGGTCGAACAGCTCGGCGGCGGACAGACCGAGCGCCGCGGTCAGCCTGCCCACGCGTCGCAGCAGCGCGATCTGCGCCGCCCCGATCGGGCCGCGGTCGAACAGGCTCGGCTCCATGGCGCTGTGCCGGTCGCGGTAGCGCCGCACGGTCTCGGCGAGGTCGCTCTCGGCGGTCTGGATGCCGATGGCCAGCCTGCGCCGGTACTCCTTGTTGTGCGGGCCGAGGATGTCCCCCGAGGTGGCCGGAAGTCCCTCCGGCACCGGCTCGACCACCGCCACCAGCCCGCACACGCCGTCGACGGTCAGGTCATAGCCACGCTGCAGGTGCACCACGATCGCCAGGGTGCGCAGCGCCGCGGCGTCGATCACGCCCGCGCAGCAGGTCGTCAGCACGCGGTCGAGGTCACCGAGGCCGAGCCCGGTCCACCGGGCCAGCCGGACGATCCGGCTGACGCGGTCGTACCAGCCCGGGGTCGCCCCGCGCAGCTCGGCGCCGTCCGCCGACAGGGTGACCGGCTCGCCGCCCCGGTTGGCGTAGGACTCCCTCGCCGGCCGGGTGGTGTCCTCGAGGTCGCCGAGCAGCTCGCGTAACTCCAGGGCGGACAGGCCGGTCATCCGCTGGAACGTCTCCACCCGCACCGCCGGCGGCAGACCGTCCTGCGGCCTGAGCCCGTAGAACGCCTTGATCCTCGCCTCGTCGGCCGGTGAGGTCAGATGCGTGACGGCGTCCGCGGACAGGCCGAGGAACAGCCGCGCCACCGTGTCGGCGTCGGCCACCGGAGCGAAGATCCGGTACAGCTCGTCCGGCCCCGTCCTGAGGCGGCGCAGGTAGGTCTTGAACCGCTCCTCGTCCAGGGAGAACGGCATCCCGAACGGGTGCTCCAGCCGTCGCATCAGCTCGTACGGCCGGTCGCCGGCGAACTTTTCCAGCAGCTCGATGACGATGTCGAGGTAGGGAGTCTCACCGAAGGTGTTCTCCGCGTCCAGCAGGACCCGCTTCAGGTCGGCGCGCCGGTCGGCGCCGAGCAGCGACGGCCGCTGCAGGACGTCGTCGAGGAACGCCAGCAGATCGGCGAGATAGGCGCCGGGGGAGTAGACGGTTCGGGCCTCGTCCTCCTGCCGGCGATCGAGATCGGTGTCGTCGAAGAGATCTTCGTAACTCGGCAGCGCGTTGTTGCCCGCCATGCGTTCTCCCTCAAGAAAGCGAGCCTGTGGAACGGGACCGTCCGTATGGAGCGGTCCACAGTATCGTGATACAAACCCAGCAACAGCCCCATGAATATGGCTGTGTCCGAACGTGGACGATTAGTCGTCTGGGAGAGATGGGCTGAGGGGCGATCATGAAGAAAAAGCGCACGGGAACCAGCAGCGGCACGACCAAACGCCCGACCGCCTCGTCAAAGCGCCCAGGGCTCGGCGGGTCGAGTACGACACCGTTATCCGTGACAAAACACGACATTTCCGTCTCTTCGGCATCTCTTCCAAAAGGCTGGCAGGCGTTCGCCCTCAAGCGCGACGCGACCACCGCCAAGGCGGTCGCCCGGGACCTGCGGACCATGACCCCCACCACCGCGAAGACGACCATGAAGCTCGTCGCCGACCAACTGGCCGAGCTCTCGCCCAAGGACCGCAGCGCGATGTCCCGGCTCATCATGAGCGAGCTCTCCGGAGACCAGGCCCGCGACTTCCTGAAGGTGACCGCCGCCACCCGCCTCAAGCATTCAACGGTCGTGCCGCCGGATCCGACGGCCCAGTCCAGCGACGTGGTCCACTACCTCGACCTCGTGCCGCCCAAGGACCTCGTGAAGCTCAAGTCCACGCGGCCCTCCGACAACGAGAACGCGCTGCTGCTCGACGCGCTGGACCTGTACACCGCGGACCGGCGCATGGTCGACCTGGCCGCCCTGGAGCAGCGCGTCGACGACGAGAGCGACGCGTCGTCGATGGGTCACCTGAGGATGGCGGCCAAGCTCGTCGACGAGATCAACGGCGGCAAGGTGACGTACTCGCAGCTGCGCCGCACCGACCTCGGCCTCACGGTGAAGGACACCACCCAGGAGCACCTCGTCGACCAGATCGGCTTCCGCACCGCGAAGACCCAGCGCACCGAGAAGACGGGTCTGTCGGCCCAGAACGACCTGGCGACCACCTACTGGCGTTCGACCTTCCACAAGACCCTGCCCGACTTCCAGAAGAAACTGCGGTCGAAGGTCAAGATCGAGGACGGCGACCTGCTGGTCAACAGCCCACGCGTCCTGCGGAAGATCGAGATGCTGCTGGGCAAGGAGGTGGCGGGCCGGCTCACGGTCGTGGCCTTGGACGGGAGGAAGGGCGTCAGCGTACTGAAGGGCATCCCGGGGCTCAAGAGGGACGACATCAACTGGGACTCCATCCTCCACGAGCTGGGCGCGGCCCCGTCGGCGTACCAGCTCTACGAGCTCATGGACCTGGGCAAGGACGAACCCCCGACGAACTTCAAGGTGGACACCCGGGCCGACCTCGCCGAGCTCATCACCTCCAGCAGGTTCTCCCGGCTGCAGGAGATCGCCAGGAGCACGGGCCAGCTGGCACCGGTGTGCGCCATGGTCGAGCACCTCGTGCTCGGCCTCACCGACGAGCTCGGCCCGCAGCGGTTCGACACGCTCACCGCCAGCGCCATGGCCTCGATGAGTCGGCTGCTCGACATCATCGTGGACAACGAGCGGAACCCGTCCGCGGCGATGCGCGCCGCCGATCTCATGATGGACGAGATCGCCCTGGTGGTCGCCGCGGCCAAGAACTACCACGACGTCGACTACCGGGACACGATGCGGGACATCATGCTGGAGCGGGCGCCTAGCCTCGCGCCGCTGGTCACCAAGAACCAGGTCGAACTCGGCAGCCACCTCATGTCGAGCGGCATGGACGCGCTCGGCACCGCGCTGTACATCGCCCTGACCGCGCGCGACCACGACAAGGTCGTGCGTCCCACCGAAGACGTCGACTACTTCGAGACGGGGATGCTGCTCGACCGGCTCAAGAAGGGCGAACTGGTGACGCCGCGCAGCGACGTCCTGGTCGCGGCGCTGAACCCGAGTTCGCCCTTCGTCGCGCCGTCGACGGAGAACCTGGTGAAGGACGTGCGGGAGGCCCTGCGGACCCGCAAGAAGGGCGACCCGCCGTTCGCGCTGATCCTCGACACCACCATCCAGATGGCGGCCACCTCCACCAAGGACCCGACCCAGCTCGACGCCGTGCTCGACGGCCTGAAGGACCTGGTCGCCGACGGCAGCCTGGAGGTCTTCCTGTGCAAGAGCTTCCAGAAGTACGCCTCGTTCGGCACCGGCAAGGTGGCCGCCGGCGACCTCACGATGCTGTCGAAGAAGGGCAACCTCGACTCGGCGTGGTCGCGGGCCGAGGCGCTGCTGCAGGAGCGCGCCCTCGACCTCGCCTCGCACGACGAGGGACAGTTCGTGATCCACATGCTCCGGCACGGCCATCGCGACGAGCTTGCGCTGATCGACCACGCCGCCGAGAACGCCCAACTGGTGGACGGGTTCTGCTGGCCGATCGCGGCGGACTATGCCCTGGGCTCCACATACGTGGACGGCATCCCGCTGGTGCTGCGTTCGACGCCCACCGGCGATGTCGACTCGATCTTCAAGCGCCTCGCCCAGATCGATTGGCGGGACAGTTTCTCGTTCCTCCGAACGTCGTACGTCGGCGGAATTCCGGGGCCGTGGCCGAAGCCGGATCATGAGAAGTGGTACGTGCGCATCAATACCGGACACGAACCGAAAGAAACCATGGTCGAGAACTTTTACGCGTTCGGCCATCTTTCCGGTAGTTTGCTCGCCAATGGCAAGAAAAGCGACGAACCGGTCATTCTCCGGGACCTGACGGCGGAAACCGTGCTCAAGCATCTGTCCGCGGTGCCGAGCGCCGCGCTGAGCGACCCCACCGTCGCCCAGTACAAGAACAACATCATCGCCTCCTACCTCGCGTTCGGCTTCCAGAGCGCCAAGGGCAAGGCCGACCTGGTGAGCCCGACCCTCGACTTCTTCGCGAACGGGACGGCGGGCGTCACCATCGACACCCAGCGCCTGATCGCCCGCGAGCTGTTCGCGCTCGTGCAGACCAAGCCGGTCCCGAGCGACCCAAAGGCCCTCGCGGGGCTGTGCAACGCCGCGATCGTCCTGCCCGCCTGGCAGTTCAAACCCATCGCCGCCAAGCTCAAGCTCGACACCATAGGCGACTCCGAGCAGGCCAAACTCCTCCGCAAAATCGTCGACCGCGCCAACCAGACGACCCTGTAACCCGGAGCCCTCCCCTCGAGGCCTCCCACCACCACCTCGCGCTACGCCCCCTCTCAGGGACGACAAGTACGAAACGGGACATCGCCACCCCATCGGCGATGTCCCAGCATCGCGCCCCCTCCCAGAAGTGATGAGGATCGGCCAAGCCGACGCGCACGGGAATCGGGCATACGCGTTGCGACCCCTCTCAGGGGTGATGAGGACATGCGCGTCGCCAACGCGACGGGCGGCACGTTCACGCTGACCTTCGAGGGCCGGACGGCGGAGCCGATCACCGCCAGCGGCGCCGGCCTGACCGGCACCGCCACGCCGGCGGTCGCCACCAGCACGGCGCAGGCGGGCGGCTGATATCAGCGGCTCACCGGTGACTCGCGCCGCAGTGCGCTGAACACCTGCAAACGCGACCGCGCCCACTACGAGTTGACCCTGGCCGTTGGGCCACGTTACGCGGCTTGTTTCGGGGTTGTTGCGTCTGTTATCAGCGGTTTGTATTTGACCATCAGCCGCCTGAGCGGCGCAAATCCCGCTCTGGGCGGTTCGACCTGAGCTTGGTACCGAACCAACCTGATTCACGGACCCCGCCGCGCCACGTTGAGACGTTCGTAACCGTGTTGCGCGTGAGCGCCGGTTCACGGCGAGTTAACTGCGCCCAGCCGCGCGTGAAACATCCGGCTGGCGTCATCGATCTCACCCCACTACAGGAGGAGTGCATGCATTCTCCCCCACGCGGCATTCTCGCCGCCCGACGCCGGGCCAATCGACGACGACTGGCTTGGCTGTTGACCCCGATCCTGTTTTTCGTAACAATTGGGGTCAATCCTTCCCCAGCCCAGGCGCTTCCGATCGGTGTAGGAACGCCGGTGCAATTCACGCTCACCGACAACCAGGGTGCGTGGTTCGACACCGGTGCGACGCTGTTCGGCACGCGGTCGCTCGGCGTCGCCGTGACGCCGCGGACCAAGCTCGCGGGGCTGCCGCTGGACACCGACACGCTGCTCAACGGCGATCTCGGCGGCGGCCTGCTCAACCTGCCGCTGCTCAACGGCGACGCACCGCTGATCGGCAGCCTCGGTGTGAACGTCAACAGCCTGCTCAACCTCGACCAGCTCAACTCGGCGGTCGACGCGGCGGGCGGCCTGCTCGGATTCCTGAACCCGACGATCCAGCGTGCCAAGACGCAGATCAACCAGCTCAACCAGCAGCTGTTAACCGTGCCGGACAGCAGCGCCGTCCCGCTCGGCAGCCTGCCCGTGGGGCTCGACCTGATGCGCACGCTCAACGAGGTCGCCGCGCTGGCGCCCAAGGACCTGAGCCTCGCGCCGAAGGGGAAGTTCGCGGTGGCGGCACCGGCGGCCGCCTCGGCCCACTCGGTGACCAGCCTGATCTGGCCGGTCGGCGCGCCGCCGATCGACCAGAACAGTGCGTTCATCGGCAACGTCGAGGCCAACCTGACCGAACCGGGCCTGTACGCGTGGGCCTGCAAGATCCACCCGTACATGCTCGGCGCCGTGGTCGTGGACGACCCGCTCACGCCCGGCCTGGACTTCGGCAAGAAGCTCAACGTCAACGTCAAGGGCGGGGTCGTCGTGCCCAGCTCGGCCGACGTGGTGCAGGAGCTCGTGCAGAAGTTCTTCCGGATCACCACGCCCGACAACTGGCAGGTCTACAGCAACACGCAGACCAAGAACTGGAACCCCTACTACCCGCCCGCGCCGATCCTGCAGTACGACGCGAACGAGCAGCCGGTGCTCATCCCGAGCCTCGACGCGTACTACAACAGCAAGTTCAGCGAGGGCGTCACGCTGCCCGCGCTCACCCAGCGGCCGAGCGTGCCCGGCGTCGGTGAGCTCTGGGTCGACACCCAGATGGAGAAGTACGCCGGCAAGGCCAAGTCCGGCGCGGCGACCAAGGTCGACGTGCAGGGCTGGACCGTGGACCGGAAGGTGGCGCTACCACAGATCAACCTCAACAACCCGCACAATATGTGGTCGGACCGCGATGGAAAGTACATCTATCAGACGGAATGGTTCTCCGACCGCCTGACCGTGTTCGACCGGACCACGGGTAAGCTCGTGCGAACCATCCAGGTCGGCCCGGACCCATCCCATGTGATGACCCGGACCGACACCGACCAGATCCACGTCGCCATCAACGCCGGCAACGCGGTGGTCGAACTGAGTCCGGGTGCCACGCAGATCGACAGACGCATCCTGGTGCAGGGTCCCGGCCAGACACCGGCCCACCCGCACGCGCACTGGATGAGCGCCGACGGGCACACCATGGTCACGCCGAACGTCAACCACAACAACTCGACGATCGTCGACGTGCCGTCGGGCTCGATCCAGGAGGCGCAGACCGAGCAGCTGCCCATCGCGACC
>NZ_BMNT01000023.1:0-59205 GCF_014646695.1 Sphaerisporangium melleum | reverse complement strand
GGCATGATGCCGGACTCCTCGAAGTACTACGTGGCCAACTTCCTCGGCCAGAGCGTCTCGTGCATCTCGCTGGACGGGCCGGCGTGCCACAGCGACAGCGGCACGAACGTCGGCTACAAGGCCATCAACCTGTGGGCGAACTACGACATGGTGACCGGGGCGACCACCGGGGGCTTCGGCGGCCTGCCGATCCAGATCCCGGTCAGCCCTGACGGAAACGTGGCGTTCGTGGCGAACACGCTCACGAGCAACATCGCCGTCATCGACACCAAGACCGACAAGGTCATCAAGTACCTGCCGTGCGACTCCGGTTGTCACGGCATCAACTTCGGTGCCAAGCGCGGCGGCGGCTACTACGCCTACGTGTCGAGCAAGTTCGCCAACACCCTCGCCGTGATCGACCCCGACCCCAACGGCGACGGCAACCCCGCCGACTCCACGATCGTCGGCAAGATGGTTCTCGACTCGGCGGCGGGCACCGCCGTGGACGACGTCGTGACCGGCTACAGCGGCATGGGCGGGCAGGGCGTCCTCCCCTACCCGATCGTCTACAACGGCTGGGTGCAGAACGCCACGCCGGAGATGGCGAACCAGCTCACGTGTGCCCAGCTCAACCCCATCAACCCGGGGGCCTGCGAGTAACCACGGGCCCGCACTGCGGGGGAGGGACCGTAAAGCGGACGGTCCCTCCCCCAGACCAGGGCCCCCGATCGCGCACCACCCACGCCGGTCCATTCGGCCGCCGACACGTGGGCGCGTGCATCCCACAGTAGACGAGGAAGTACACCCATGTCTGATACGACCGCGCCGGAGCCCTTCGCGGCCCTCCGGCGCGCCCTCTCCAACGCCTCGCCACCGGTACGGCGGCTGATGCTGATCGGCATGATCGCGCTCTCGATCGTGGTCTCCGGCGCGGCAGTGTTCGCGCCGAAGGCCGCGCAGGCGGCGAACCACACGATCGCGATCAAGAACTTCGCGTTCACGCCGGACGTGCTCACGCTGGCGCCCGGCGACACGGTCACGTTCGTCAACCAGGAGACGGACGGTACCGTCCACGCCATCCGCGGCGACTTCACCTCCCCGGACCTGCCGCCCGGGGCGAGCTTCATGGTCACCGTCACCACCGCCGGCACGTACAACTATTACTGCAGTTTCCACCCGTACATGACCGGCATCATCAACGCCGGAACGGCACCGCCGTCGCCGTCGCCGTCCAAGTCGCCGAGCGCGAGCCCGTCGCCGTCCGGCTCACCGAGCGCGAGCCCGTCGCCGAGTGGCAGCCCGGGCACGAGCCCGAGCCCGAGCGTCACTCCGACGACGCCGCCGCCCGGCTCCGCGCCCTGCGACAACCCGGCCCTCGGCGCCGCCCAGGGCGATGGCACCCGGCTGGCCGCCTACAACACGGTCGGCTCCGTCAAGGTGTTCAAGCTGTGCATGTCGCAGACCGACTGGGAGGTCTCACCAGGGGTGGTGAAACAGGCGTACACGTTCAACGGCATAGTGCCCGGCCCCACGATCAAGGTCAACGAGGGCGATCAGGTGCGGGTCATCGTGCAGAACGACCTGCCGGAGCACACGGCGGCGCACTGGCACGGCATGCAGCTGCCGAACGCGCAGGACGGCGTGCCGGACATCACCCAGCCGCACATCCTGCCCGGCCAGACCTACACGTACGAGTGGACCGCCAAGTCGACCGGCACGCACTGGTACCACTCGCACATGGGTGGCGGCCAGGTCGGCCGGGGCCTCTACGGCGCGCTCCTGGTGACTCCGACGCTGGGCGACATCGCCGCCGACAAGCACTACACCATCGAGATCGGCGACGGTTCCAACGGGTTCACCTTGAACGGCAAGTCGTACCCGGCGACCGCGCCGCTGACGGCGTCGGTCAACCAGAAGGTCCACGTCCGGCTGATCGGCACGGGCCCCGAGATGATCCACCCGATGCACCTGCACGGGATGCCGTTCCAGGTCGTGGCCCAAGACGGCAACAAGCTCGCCTCACCGTACACCGTGGACACGCTCAACGTCGCCGTTGGACAGACCTACGACATCGTGTTCCAGCCCAAAGAGCCCGGGAAGTGGTTGCTGCACTGCCACATCTTCTCCCACTCCGAGGGACCCAACGGCATGATCGGCCTCGTGACGGTCGTCAATGTAACGCCGTGATCGCCGGCTGAACCCGCCTTTCGAACCCGTGCCGGTCAGCCGTGAGCGCACCTGGCCGGCACGGGCTCCACATACCGATATGCGCAAGGAGTCCGTGCATGAAGCTCATCCGTGCCGTCGCCGCGATGCTCGTCGCCGGCGTCGCCGTCCTGCTCGCCCCTGCCTTACCGGCGTGGGCCCACGTCACCGTTTCCCCCTCGGTCGCCACCACCGGCGGCTACGGCACGTTCGCGTTCAAGGTGCCCAACGAGCACGCGGACGCGAAAACGACCCGCGTCGAGGTCGTCTTCCCGGAGAACGCCCAGCTCACCAGCGCCTCCCTGCGCCCCGTCCTGGGCTGGACGGCCACTGTCGCCACCCGGCAACTGCCGAACACCGCGTCCGCCGGGTCCGACGACGAGGCCGCCAACAAGGCCGTCACGGGCATCGTGTGGGAGGGCGGCGCCATCAAGCCCGGCGAGTTCCAGCTCTTCGAGGTGTCCCTCGGCCCGCTGCCCACCACGCCCGGCCAGCTCGTGTTCAAGGCGCTGCAGACCTACAGCGACGGTGAGGTCGTCCGCTGGATCGACGTCCCGGAGGCCGGCGCGCCACGGCCCGAACACCCGGCGCCGGTGATCGACGTCAAGCCGGCGGACGCGCAGGCCAACGCGCCCGCCGCGGCCCCCCTTACCCCCACCCCCACTGGCGACGGCGTCGCTCGCCTGCTCGGCTGGGCCGGCCTCGCGCTCGGCGCCCTCGCGCTGCTGACGGCGGTCGCGACCGGGCTGCGCCGGCGCACCCCGGTGCCGGCCTCCGCGCCGCTCGCGGAGGCGGACACCGCCGGGCGGCTCTCGCGATGACCCGCACCAGGACGCGCGGCGTGGGGCTCGCCGTCCTCCTCGCAGGGTTCGCCACCGTCGTGTCCCTCGTGGTGGCGAGCCCTGCCTGGGCGCACGCGGAACTGGTCGAATCCGTGCCGGGCAACGGCCAGATCTACCAGGACTCCCCTCGGACGCTGCTGCTGCAGTTCACCGACCCGGTGACCGTGCCGCCGGACGGCGTGCGGCTGTTCGGCCCGGACGGCGCTCGCATCGGCATCGGCGCACCGGTCCACCGCGTGGGCGACGACACGTCGGTGGAGGCCCCGCTGAACGGGAAACTCGCCGACGGCGTCTACACCGTCTCGTGGCGGGTGGTGTCCTCCGACAGCCACCCGGTGCAGGGCGCCTACACGTTCACCGTCGGTACGCCGGGCAGCCGGCCGGCCGACGTCACGCCCGCCGACGATCGTTCCGGCGATGCCGCGACGGCGTACGGCGCCGCCCGGTGGGCCGCGTTCGCAGGGTTCGCCGCGCTGCTCGGCACCGCGTTCTACCTGGTGTGGTGCTGGCCGGCCGGTGCGCGGCGACGGCCGGCCCGGCGGGCGTTGTGGGCCGGCTGGGGCGCCAGCCTCGCCGCCGCGATCGTCTCCGGCCTGTTGTACGGGCCGTACGTGGCCGGCGGCGATGTGGCGGGCGTCTTCGACCCACGGCTGCTGTCCACGACGTGGGACACCGACCTGGGCCGTGCCCTCGGGATTCGCGTCGCTCTGCTGCTCGCCGCGGCGCCCGCGCTCGTCTGGCTGCTGAACCGCTACCCGGACGCGCCGGACCGCCGCGCGCGATGGACGGCCGCGGCGGCGGTGCTCGCGGCCGCCGCGGCGCTCGCCACGACCTGGAGCATCGCGAACCACAGCGTGACGGGCGAGGCCGGCGGGTTCGCCGTGCCGGTCGACGTCGTGCACCTCGTGGCCGGCTCGGTCTGGCTCGGGGGTCTCGTCGCGCTCGCCATGACGCACGTGCCGACCCGCGACACCGTCACCCTGCGCGTGGCGGTGCCCCGGTTCTCGCAGACCGCGCTGGTGTGCGTGGCGCTCATGGCCGCCACCGGCCTGTTCCAGGCATGGCGGCAGGTCGGGTCGCCGCCGACGCTGTTCGCCACCGCGTACGGCCTGGTTCTGCTGGCGAAGGTCGCCCTCGTGGTCGTGCTGGTCGCGTTCGGCGCCGCCGCCCGCGGATGGGTCGCCCGCCACTACGGAGCGGGCGGCAACCGGCGCAGCGGCGGCCCTGACCCGCACCAGCTCTACGCGTTCTACCGGCGGCTGCTGGCCGAGATGACGGTGGGCGCCGTCGTGCTCGGCCTGTCCGCCGCGTTGGTCGCCATGGAGCCGGCCCGCTCGGCGTACGCCGGGCAAAGCTCGACGGCGGCGCCCGCGAGTCCGGCGGCGCCCGCGAATCGAGCGGCGCCGGTGCCGGCCTTGCCCACACCCGTGCCGTTCTCGGCCGGCTCCGGCCCCGCCGCGCGCGGTGCGGTGATGCTCGTGGTATATCCGCCCAAGGTGGGGCCGGCGCAGCTGCACCTGTCGGTGCTCGACTCGAAGGGCGCGCCGCTCAACGTGCCGGAGGTGCACGCCGCCATGACCCTCACAGACCGGGACCTCGGGCCGATCCCGGTGCAGCTCCAGGGCGCCGCCGGGCACTACATCGGCCAGCTGAACCTGCCGTTCCCGGGTCGCTGGCAGGCCGTTCTCACGATCCGCACCACGGAGACGGACCAGGCCACGGTTCGCGTCGTGGTCGACGTGAGCGCCTGAAGGGCGGATTCGGACAAGCCACGCGGCATTCATCGCCGCTCCCGTGTGCCCTTGGTTCAGCCGAGTCGCCGGCTGACCATGCCGTCGATGAAGTGCTGCCAGGTGTTGCGGTGGAAGGTGAGGAAGGCAGAATCGGGATTCTTGCTGTCGCGGACGGCGGTGCGGTCGCCGATCTCGGCGATTTCGACGCAGGCTCCATTGCCGCCGCTGTGGCTGTTCTTGTGCCAGGTGATGCTTGATGAGGTGAGGAGTGTTGACATCTCGTGATTCCTCTCAATTCATCTCCTCGGACAGCGCGGCGGCTATCAGTTTGCGGGTGGCCACCGGGCTGGAGGATATTGCTCGGAGATGTTCGAACACCTGATTGTGCCGCTCTATATCGGTTTCGCTCTCCAGGAAAAGATCATTGGTCATGCTTTCCAGGTAGATGGCGTCAGCGTTGCCTTGGTCGAACTGCATGACGATGAAGCTGTCGTGCATGCCCGGATGTGCTCCGCCCTGAAATGGCACCACCTGAGGGGAGATATTCGGGCTTTCCGTCGCGTCGAGGAGCGCCTGGAGTTGAGCGTGCATGACTTTCCGGCCGCCGACGCCACGGCGCAAGGCCCCCTCATTCATGATCGCCCAAAGGTGCGGTGGATCTGCCTTGGCGAGCAGCGCCTGACGGCGGATGCGGGCTTCGAGGCGACCTTCGATCTCCTCCCGGTCTGCCGTCGGCAGCGTGCCCTGGATCACTTTCGGGTAGTCGAGCGGGGCCGGGAATGCTCTCGGTCCTGGGTGGCGCTCGTGGCTGGGGGAGGTCATCGCTGGTCGGGGTGCCGGGGGCTTTGCTAGCTTCTAGGTGTCCCGTCTAGGTGGGGAGTGACGATCCCGGTGCAGCGGAGGGACCATCCTGCGGAGTACGAGCGGCTGTGCCGCGAGTACGGCGACCGGCTCTACGACTACTGCCGGTCGGTCCTGGACGAGGAGGAGGCGCTCGACGCGACGGCGGGAGCGCTGCACGGCGCCATCGCCCACAGCGACCGGCTGTACGACCTGGCGCGGCTGCGCGCGTGGCTGTACGCGCTGGCCCGGGCCGAGTGCCAGGCCCGCCAGGACGGCACGGGACACAGAAGGCCCTCCACCCGGCGCGGCCACGACGGCGCGGCGGAGCTCGCGCTCGAGGTGCTGGCGTGCCTGGAGCCGCGCGAGCGCGAGGTCCTGGACCTGACGCTGCGCCACGGGCTGAGGGCCGACGAGGTGGCCCGCGTGCTGGACATCCCGGTCGACACGGTGGAGTCGGCCGGCCGTGCGGGCCGCCGCGACGCCGAGCAGTGGCTGGCCGCCGTCGCCGACGCCCGGGGGGCCGAGCCGCGCTGCCCGGTGCTTCCCGGCCTGGTGAGGTCCTGGGCCGAGTCGCCGACGCGGGTGCTGCGCGCCCACATGACCCGGCACATCCACTCCTGCGACCTGTGCGGGTCGGCGCTGGTGACGACCTCGGCCGAGACGTTGCTGGCGCGCGTCCCCGTCGCCGCCGGCACCGTGTCCGATGGGCCGTTACCCGACGGCACTTCGTTCACCGCGGCCGAGAATCGCGCCGAGAGCTGGCATCCCGACGGCTTCCCGGTGCAGCCCGACGCCCTGGAGGAACGGCCCGCGCCCGAGGCGCTGCTGACCGTCGACGAGGGGTTCGCCCCGGAGCGACGCGCGGGCGTCGGGTCCGTGGCCGAGTTCTGGGAGCCCGACCCCGACGCCGACGACCCCGAGAGCCGCATCCGCTGGGGGCGCGTCTCGCTGGTGACGCTGGTGTCGGTGGCCTCGGCCGGAGTGCTCTGGTCGCTGCTGTTCTCTCCCGCGTCCACCGGCAGGCCGGTGGACGCGAAGGCGGCCGGGGGGCCGATCGTCGTCACCCCCGGCGAGTCGCTGCCGCCCCTGGTCGAGTCTCCGCCGCCCCCGCCGTCCGCCACCACCGCGCGGCCCGAGCCGAGCCCGAAGGCGAAGTCGTCCGCCGGAGCCGGCGTGAAGCCGAAGGCGTCCCCCACGGCCGGCGCGAAGGCGACGTCCTCTCCCACGGCCGGTGAACGGCCGCGAGCCCGGCGGACCGGCGCCGCCTCCCGCTCACCGCGTCCCCCGCTCCTGAGCACCCGCAGGACGGTCGACGTGGGGAACAGCGGCAAGGGCGTCGTGCCGATCACCTCCACCGGAACGATCCGCTGGAGTGCGGCCGGCTCTCCCTACGTCCTCGCGTCCCCGGCCGGCGGCACCCTCGGCGACGGCGAGGCCGGCGCCATCGGTGTCACGCTGAACGACCCGGTGCCCGCGACCGCGGCCGACTGCGACCGGCCGCTGAGCACCTACGTCACCATCACCTGGTCGGGAGCGAACGACGGCGTCCAGAGATCGGGCAGCGCCACGGTGACCATCGCCTACCGCAAGCCCTGCCCCGCCAACGGATAGCGCGCCATCAGCGCAGGGAGATCCACTCGCCGTGGTCGGCCAGGCGCAGGACGGAGGCCAGGCCCGCGTCGTCGAACGCGCGCTCGATCTCGGCGCGGCCCTCGCTGAAGTGCGCCCACCCGTCGTAGTGGGCGGGGACGACGACCGGCGCCCCGAGCACGGCGGCGGCCGCGCAGGCGCGCTCGCCGGTGAGCGTGAGCGGACGGCCGCGCTCTTTCGCCGGCACCCGCGCGGCCCCTACGAAGAGCACCGCCGCGTCCACCCGGCCCACCCGGCGTGCCATCTCGGCGACCACGCCGAGCGAGGCGTTGTCGCCGCTGACGTACACGGTGGGCAGGTCCGTACCCGACAGCAGGAAGCCGGTGACCTCGCAGTTCACGTGACCGTCCTCGTCGCGGTCGCCGTCCTCGGGGCCGTGCACGGCCGGCACCGCCTGGATCGACAGGCTTCCGCCGCCGTCCGGGCGCGAAAGGACGTGGGTGGTCCAGGGCGCGAGCCCGACGGCGGGCGGGCCGAGCCGCCGCGCGCTGACCGGCCCGGTCAGCAGCACCGGCGCGGCCAGCGCGAACGCCCGCCCTCGCTCGTCGAGGTTGTCCGGGTGCAGGTCGTGGCTGACCAGCGCGGCGCCCACTGCGCCGAGGTCGCCCTCCGAGGCGGCGGGGCCGTCCAGTTTGGTGAGGTACCCCTTCGGTCCAGGCCCGTCGAAGGTGGGGTCGGCGACCAGCCGGAGACCGCCGATGTCGATCACCGTCGTCGGCCCGCCGAGCACGGTCACCGCGCACGCCTGCCGCGCCGGCCCGATCCGGGATGTCATGGCGGCTCCTTCCCGACTGCGGACCCGCGCCGGGCCCAGGCTGCGACCTCGTGAGGCCTGCGAGACGATCTCGCGAGGTCCAGGTTACGGACCAACCGAAGCGGCCCCGCCGCCGACGTGCCCGATCGGCCCGCCGCCCACCTACACTCCGGCCGGGGGCGAGACGGCGTTCAGTTTCACGAGGGCCTGTCACCTCATCCTGTCCGGCCCGCGCTAGAGCGTGTCTCGCGTGGCCTTCGTCAGCCAGGCGCTGAGATCGCGGACGCCGGTCTCGCCTCGCCGAGTCGCGTCCAGCATCTCGATGGCGGTCGCAGGGTCGAGCTTCGGCAACTCCAGGCCGTTGACGCGGAGATAGCGCATGGCCACGATCCAGGCGAACGTGCGGTTGCGCTCGCCCAGCGCTTCGACCCGCAGGAGGCTGTGCAGCAGGGCGGCGGCTTTCGCGGTGGCCGTCGGATAGATGTCGTCGCCCACCACCGTTCCGGTGTGCCGTGCCTCCGCGGCGACCAGCGCGCCGTAGTCGAGACGTGCGGATCGCCGGGCATCTCCTCCGCCAGGATGAGCATCGCGCGGACGTCCATGCCGCTCATCGCGCCTCGAGCTCGTCGAGCCAGACGCCGTCACGGTCCAGGATCTCGGCGATGAAGGACGCGGCGGCGGCACGTTCGGAGTCGATGTCGCGGCTGATCAGCGACGTGACGTAGTCCTGCACCGTCTGCTTGCGGTCGGCTCGGCCCGCGCCCGGATCTGGTCGAGCATGCCGTCGGAGACGCGGATGTTCAACTGCTTCACCCTTTCAAGCTAGCTGCTGCTAGCACGTCTTCCCAGAGTGCTCATTGTCATCACTTCATTACGTTGTGCTGAATCAAGAGTGAGGGGTGTGGATGGCTCTGCCGGGCATCGGCGGCGGTGCCGTGGGGTGGGGGAGGCGAGAGTTTCTGAGGGGAAGCCTTACGCGGCTCTTTACGGGGGCCGGGTGGTGTTGTTGAGTCGCTTGTGTGGACCGGTCCTTGCGATCGCGGAGGCTGGTCGGTGGAGGGGCGGGCTCTTCCTCGAGGAACAGGAGTCGTATGAGCGTGCTGCGGGATGCCGTGCCGATCGCTCACCCGTTCGACCAGGATGCGGAGGGAGTCAACCGGCCTGGGCTGTACAAGAACGACATGTACCACCGGGTCCGGGAGAGCGGGACCGGTGTGGCGGAGGTCGTCCGGGCGAACGGGACGCGGGCGAAGCTGGTCACCCGGTACGACGACGTGACGACCGTGCTGCGCGACCAGGAGACCTTCTCGCGCAAGGCCGCGCTCGACGTCGACGACGTGGACCTGGAAGGCACCCTGCTCGGCCTGGACTCCGGCGAGCACGCGGCGGTCCGCGACGTCGTGAAGGACAGGTTCACCCCGCAGGCGGTGGCCGCGTTGCAGGCGGCGATCGAGGAGCGCGCGGCCGGGCGGCTGAAGGAGATGCTCGCCGCCGGTGCCCCCGCCGACCTGATCGACGCCTTCGCGCTGCCGCTGGCCCTGGACACGATCGCCGACCTGCTCGGGCTGCCGGACGGGGACCGTAGCCGGTTCCGGGAGTGGGGGGAGGCGTTCCTCGCGACGAGCGCCGCCTCCCGGGCCGATGCCGCCGCCTCCCAGCTCGCCATGGCCGGCTACCTGGCGGAGCTGCTCGAACGGCGGCGGGCAGAGCCGGGGCCTGACCTGCTGTCCCGCATCGCCGCCGCGGCAGGGGCGCTGCCGCCCGACCGGGTGATCAAGTTACCGATCGCGCTGCTGGTCGGCGGCTGGGAGACCGTCGCGGCGTCCATCGGCACGTTCGCCGAGGTGCTGCTCACCCACCCCTACGGCGGCCACGACACCGCCTACGCCTACCTGGCCACCCATCCGGGAGCCGTCCCCGGGGCGGTCGCCGAGCTGGAGCGGATGTTCTCCACCACCGCGGCCGACGAGATGCCGCGCCGGGTGGTGCGCGATGCGACCCTGCCGAGCGGGGCCCGTCTGCGCGCCGGTGAGGTGGTGATCCCCTCGCACGACGCCGCCAACTTCGACCCCCGGGTCTTCCCCGACCCGCACCGCATGGACTTCGGCCGCTCCCCGAACCGGCACCTGTCCTTCGGCTACGGCGCACACCACTGCATCGGCCGCCATCTCGGGCACGACCAGGTCATCGCCGCGATCACCCTGCTCGTTCGCGAGGTGCCCGGCCTGCGCCTTGCCGTACCGGCCGGTCAGGTCCCCCGCAGGACGGGCCACGCCATCAGCGGCCCCACCCACCTCGCGGTCGCCTGGTCCTGAGCGCCCCGGGCGTCCGCTTGCCGGCCGGACCGTGGGCGGGAGCGGCGCGCGGCACGGGTGACCTATGGGCGGTGTCCAGGTGGGCGCGGCCGGGTCGGCAGCCGCCCCGGCCGAACGGTCCAGCGTCTGCGCCGGTACGGCCCTGCTTTGCGACCACACGCAACGCGGGGGCGGTTCGTCAGAGTTTGCGGTAGGTCCGGGCGTCGTCGGCGGCTTGCAGGACGGCGGGGAGGGGGGCGCCGGTGGCGGCGAGGACGGCGGCGGCGATGGCGCCCTCGACGAACGGGACGTCGGCGACGACCACGGCGGACGGCCGTTCGAACAGGCGGGCGGTGAGCACCGAGCCGCCGAGGTCGGGGATGATCAGCACGCCGATGCCCTGGTCGACCTGTTCGATGGCGGCGGCCACCTTGTCAGGGCTGGTGCCGCAGCCGCCGTCGTCGGTGCCGCCCGCCGCGGCGATCCGCGCGTGCGGGCCGGCGAACTGCCCGGCCAGCGTGGCGGTCTCGCGCGCCAGCGCGTCGCTGTGCGAGACCAGGACGATGCCGACCTGGCTGTCGGGTTCGGGGGTGGTCATCGGCGGTCGGTTCCCTCCTCGGCCGGCCCGGGGTCGCTCACCTCAGCCGCCGGCGACCGTGCGCAGCGCGGTGAAGAGGAGGACGGTGGAGGCGGCGCCCGGGTCCTCGTGGCCGGCGCTGCGCTCGCCGAGGTAGCTGGCGCGTCCTTTGCGCGCCTGGAGCGGGATGGTCGCCCGCGCTCCGGCGCGGGCCGCGGCCAGGGCGGCGTCGAACGCGTCCTCGGGTTTCAGACCGGCCCTGGCCGCCTCGGCGAGGGCACGGGTGGCCGGAGCCAGCGCGTCGACCATGGTCTTGTCGCCCTCGGCGGCGCCGCCCAGCTCGCACACCGCCGCCAGCCCCGCCTCGAACGCCGCCGCCAGGTCGGCGAGCGTCACCATGACCATGTGATCACCGTCGCCCGGCGCGCCGCCGGGGCCGGCCTCGTCTCGGGCTCCTGCCGTGCCCGTGAAGCCTGCTGTGCCAGGGCCGGGTGCCTCGATGCCGGTTCCCGGAACGGCCCCTGAGGTGCTGTCGAGGCCGGTGCCGGCTCGGCCCGCGACCGCTTGGGCGGCGCGGGCGGTGAGGGTGGTGCCCATGTGACGGTAGGCGGTGCCGTACAACGGGCCGGAGGCGCCGCCGACCTTACGGATCAGCGTCGTGCCGGTGAGGATGAGGACCGCGCCGGGGCCGGCCGGAGACGACGCCGACAGGGCCTCGCGGACGGCGGTGAAACCGCGGTCCAGGTTGGTCCCGTGGTCGGCGTCGCCGATGGCGGCGTCCAGCGCCGTCAGGCGGTCGCGGTCGGCGGTGATGGTCCGCGCCGTCTCCTCGACCCAGGCGGTGAAGAACTGGGCGTTCATCCGAACTCCTTCGAGGGACCACCGGCATCGGCCGGTGGAGGGATCGAAGGCCCCTTCGAGGCGGCCCGGCGTGGCCGGGACGGCCGGCACGCGGGTGCCGGTTTCGGGGACCACGTGTTCGTGTATCGGCGTTGTGCGCAGTTTATTGGTGTGCCGGTGACCGGCCAGGTCCTGCGGTGGCGGGGCATGGCCTCGCGGTGCCACCCGTCAGCGGCCCCAGCGCAGCGCCGGGGTCTGGACGGGGGCGTCCCACAGCCGGGTCAGCTCGTCGTTCAGCAGGCAGACGGTCACCGAAAAGCCCTGCATGTCCAGACTCGTGACATAGTTGCCGACCAGGCTGCGCGTCGCGGTGGCCCCCTTCTCGCGCAGGTACGCGGCGACCTCGGCGAACACCACGTACAGCTCCATGAGCGGGGTGCCGCCCATGCCGTTCACCATGACCAGCACGTCGCCGGACAGGGGGAGGTCGTCGTTGACGGCGTCCATCGCGACGCGGGCGAGTTCGCGCGCGGACGCGGCGGGCACCCGCGCGCGTCCCGGCTCGCCGTGGATGCCGATGCCGACCTCCACCTCGCCGTCGCCCAGTTCGAACGTCGGCTTGCCCGCCGCCGGGACGGTGCACGACGACAGCGCGATGCCGAACGACCGGCTGCGCGCGTTGACCTGACCGGCGATCCTCGCCACCTCGCCCAGGGCCGCGCCCGTCTCGGCGAGCGCGCCGGTGATCTTCTCGACGAACAGGGTGGCCCCCGTGCCGCGGCGCCCGGCGGTGTAGAGGGAGTCCTTGACGGCGACGTCGTCGTTGACCAGGACGGTGCCGACCTCGACGCCCTCCTCGGCGCACAGCTCGGCGGCCATCTGGAAGTTCATCACGTCACCGGTGTAGTTCTTCACGATGTGCAGCACCCCGGCGCCGCCGTCCACGCGGTGCGACGCCTCGATGATCTGGTCGGGCACCGGCGAGGTGAACACCTCGCCCGGGCAGGCGGCGTCCAGCATGCCGTGGCCGACGAACCCGGCGTGCAGCGGCTCGTGGCCGGAGCCGCCGCCGGAGACCAGCCCGACCTTGCCGGGCGTCGGCAGCGACCGCCGGTACACGATCTTTTGGGCGAGGTCGATCCGGAGGTCCGGATGCGCCTCCGCCATCCCGGCGAGCGTGTCGGTGACGACGGATTCGGCGCTGTTGATGAGCTTCTTCATGGTCTGGCCCCTCGCGTCGCATCGGTGGTCCCTCGGCCAATCTCTCCCCGCACACGCGTCCTGGCAAGCGATGCGGACCGGTCCGATGGCGGCCAGGGAACGGCGCGCGGGCGGCGGGGGAGGGGTACGGTGGTCCGGCGGGTGACCGTCCGTGACAGGAGGCCGGGGAGGCCGGGCGCGGACGGGCCGAGGTCAGGAGGGGGCCGGGGCGGCGGCGAGGGCCTCGTCGAGGGTGGCGAACACCGGGATGCGGGACGCCAGGCCGGTGATCCACAGCACCCGGGCGGCGCTACGGCGCACCGCCACCACGCCGAGCCACCCGCCGGACTCCGAGCAGCGCTTCCAGCAGTTGACCAGCAGGCCGGTGGAGCGCGAGTCGAGCAGGTCGAGGTCGAGCAGGTCGACGACCAGCTCGGGCCCGCACTGGGCGAACGCCTCGTCCAGGAAGTCCTCCAGGACCTGCCGCACGGCGTAGTCGAGGGTGCCCTTGAGCGTCACGACCCCGATCGTTCCCCGGCGTTCCGCCGTGAAGTGAGCGGCGTCCGTCGAGACGTTCAGATCGGACGGGTCGGACATCAGGCACTCCCCTGGGCGATCGGCGTCACATGTGCGACGAGGATGCAGGTGTCGTCACTGGTATTGCTCGGGACCAGAGCCTCCATGACGGCCGACAGCCGGTCGGCGGGCGCCGCCCGCATCACCCCGGAGATGG
Organism: Sphaerisporangium melleum; assembly: GCF_014646695.1. Taxonomy (GTDB): domain Bacteria; phylum Actinomycetota; class Actinomycetes; order Streptosporangiales; family Streptosporangiaceae; genus Sphaerisporangium; species Sphaerisporangium melleum. The sequence continues at coordinate 45,552 of NZ_BMNT01000023.1, read as the reverse complement.
TCGCCGCCAAGAGGTCCAGGCCCTCGTAGAGATCACGGCCGGGTCGCTCGATCAGGCCGTCGGTGTACATCACCACGAGATCGTCGGGCTCCAACCGGATGCTCGCGTGCGTGTAGGCCGCGTCGTCGAAGACGCCGAGGAGCACTCCGGGGTGCAGCACGCGCCGCACCGTGGTGCCGCGCACGAGGAGCATCGGCGGGTGGCCGGCATGGGTGTAGGTCAGCGTGTTGTCCAGCCGGTTGTACCGCGTCACCACGGCGGTGGCGAGCACGTCCGGGCGGACGGTGCGCAGCAGGCGGTTCAGCGCCACGAGGATGCGGTCGGGGTCGTGGTCGGCGAACGCCAGCCCGGTGATCGCGTGGCGCAGCTTGGCCATGGCCGAGGCGGCGGGCAGCCCGCTGCCCGCGACGTCGCCGACGGCCAGCAGCGCCCTGTCGTCGCTCAGCCGCATCGCCTGGTACCAGTCGCCGCCGAGCAGCGCCGTCTGGGCGGCGTCGTACCGCACGCCGACCCGGAGACCGGGCAGGTGGATCAGGCTCTCCTGCACCGGCATGATGATGTGCTGCAGTTCGGCGGTGAGCCGCAGCTCCTCCTCCAGCCGCCGCCGGGTCAGGGCGAGCTGGTCGTTGGCGTGCCGCCAGGCGGTGATGTCCTGGGCCACGCCATGGATCTCGACGGCCTGGCCCGAGGCGTCGCGGTCGGCCTGGAGGACGACGCGCAGGTGGCGCAGCACGTCCCCGACGTACACCCGGATCTCGAACTCGTGGGCGCCCTCGGTGTTGGTGACCGTGGCCAGCGCGTGGTGCAGGATCGGCTGGTCCTCGACGTGGGTGATCGCCAGATAGTCCTCAAGATCGAGCGGCCCGAGCGCGGGGGCGCGGCCGTGCAGGTCGTACATGTGGCCGGACCACTCGGCATCGCCGGTGACCAGGTTCCAGTACCCCCACCCGAGGTCGCCGAGGCGCTCGGTGTACGACAGGCGGGTGAGCAGCCGCTCCTCGTCGTCCTCGCGCGCCCACGCCGCCAGCAGCCCGCCGGCCACGCGCGTCGCCGTGACCGTGTAGACCGAGCGGTGCGGCACGCCCTCCCTGGTCTCCAGGTGGACGTACCCGGAGATCTCCTCGGGGTCCCCGGTCTCCATCGCGCGCAGGTAGCCCTCCCAGAGGGCGGTGCCGGCCACGGTCGGGTAGGCGGGCAGGACGCGCAGGCCCACGAGCTCCTTGCCGGTGCGCCCGTGGACGTCCTTGGCGAGCGGCGAGGCCGCGCGCACCTCGAAGTCGGCGATCATCCCGTCCTGGCCGCGGATCGGCGTGTACCAGGCGGCCTGCGCGGGGATGGCGTCGAGCACGGCCTGGATCAGCGGAGCCGGGCCGGTCACCGGCGCGACGGCCCGGCCGTCTGCCGATGGTGGCGCCACGGGGGCGGGCCGCAGGCCGCGCTCACCACCGTCCATCGCCATAGCCACCTTCCCAAGGCACGCCTCGTCCGAACACCGGTCCATCGCCCCGGCGTGCGGCTCCTGGTCGGAGAACGATCCGCAAAGTGACCTTACCAATCACTCGGCTCGCTCTTCGGAGGGCCGCCGGACGGGGCGCCCGCTCGCGCTTTCCCGGTACGGAACGGTGGTTCCGCCGGGGCCAGGCTCGGGCCGGACGACGTTCACAGGGGAACGGTCGCGGCCGCTACACGGGGGACAAGGTGGCGCGCCAGGACACGAGAGTGCGGAGAAAGCCTACCGGACGTGCTCGTCGGCACGGACGCGCACTCCGCCGGCCGCGGTGGCGTCCGGCGGAGCGGGCGGTGGAGCGGCGCAGGCGCTCCCGATGTGTGTGGGCGATTCTAGCTGACAGCGCGTGATTGACAGGCCTTACGCCGTGGAGTCCAGGCGTCCGGTGCGCGTGTCGTGTCTCGGTGAAGGGGCCGCCAGGCATGTCGTCGCGGCTCAGCCGTCGTCTTCGCCAGGGTGGTGAACACCGGTCGAGCGCATGTGACCCGGTGGTCACGGCCCGGGCGGGAGGCTCACCAGGGGAGCGGGCCGTCGCCGCCGAAGCAGCCGCCCGTCGGGCCGTCACCGCGCAACGTGGCCAGCCGTACCGCGATCGCCGCACCGTCGGCGGCGCTGCGCGGCAGCCCGGCCACCGCCGGGGAGAACCCGGTCGCGCACGGCCCGGGGTCGGCGGCGTTGACCAGGACGCCGTGCGGGCGCAGCGCGTTGGCGTACTGCACGGTCAGCGCGTTGACCGCCGTCTTGGACGGCGGGTATCCCACCGACGGCGGCCTGCGGGCGAACGGGCCCGACGCGTCGCTCATCAGCGCCAGTGAGCCGAGCCCGCTGGTGAGGTTCACCACCCGCCCCGCCGGTGAGCGGACCAGCAGCGGGATCATCGCCGTGGTCACGGCGATCACGCCGAAGACGTTGGTCTCGAACACCTGCCGGACGGCGTCCAGGTCGGCCTCGCACGGATCCTGGCCGGCCACCTCGCCGAGGATGCCGGCGTTGTTCACCAGGATGTCCAGCACGCCGAAGTGCTCCTCGACGTACCGGGCGGCGGCCTTGACCGACGCCGCGTCGGTGACGTCCAGCCGCACCGCGCGCACGTCCGCGCCGGTCGCGGCGCGCAGCTCCGCCGCGGCCTCCTCGCCCCGGCGAAGGTCGCGGGCGCCGGCCAGCACCGTCACGCCCATCGCGGCGAGCTGGGCGGCGATCTCCCGGCCGATGCCCTGGTTGGCCCCGGTCACCAGCGCGACCTGCGCCCGCGTGCCGGCCGCCGTCTCCTGCCCGTCGCCCTGCGCCCGCGTCTCAGTCATCGCCGTCCGCCCGCCGGCCCGCGCGGCGCTCGGCACGCAGCACCTCCACGACCGCGCCGATGTCCGCCCCCTCGCCGCACAACTCGGCCGCGCGTTCGTAGCGCTGCCCGACCAGGCGGGCGATCGGCAGCGCGAGCCCGCCGGCCTCGGCCGCGGCCACCACGTGCCGCACGTCCTTGGCGCCGAGCCGGGTGGAGAACCAGCCCTGATGCTCGCCGCCGATGATGTCGTCGATCCGGTTGCGGACGGCGATCGGGACGGTCGGCCACTGGTCCAGCACCTCGCGCAGCAGCTTGGTGTCCAGCTCCGCCGCCTCGGCCGTGGCCACCACCTCGGCGATCAGGGCGATCCCGGCCATCAGCAGATAGTTGTTGAGCAGTTTGAAGGTCGTCGCCCTGCCCGGGTCCTCGCCGCAGTACCAGTGCGCCTCGAACAGCCGGCACCACAGCGGCTCCAGCCGGTCCACCAGCCGCCGCTCGCCACCCAGCAGCCCCGACGCCCGGCCTGCGGCCACCGTGACCGGCGCGGCGATGATCGGCGCGGCCACGAACCGGTGCCCGGGCGCGAGCTCCGCCAGCCGGCGGGAGGTGCCGGGGGCGACGGTGCTCATGTCCACCACGACCGGGCCGTCCGCTCCGGCGGTGTCCGGGCCCGATCCGTTGGCCCCGGACCGCTTCGCGCCGGAGGCCGCCTCCGCCAGCCGTCCCATCACGGCCAGCGCCGCCTCGTCGTCGGCGAGCGACATGATGACGGCCTCGCAGCCGCGTGCGGCCTCGTCCGGGGACCGCTCCTCCACCGCGCCCGCCGCGACGGCCTCCCCGGCCCGGCCCGGCGTGCGGTTCCAGACCCTGACCTGCTGCCCCTGGGCGGCGAGCCGGCAGGCCAGGGCGCGCCCCATGTTCCCCATTCCGAGTACCGCGATCTGCATATGTCATCCCCCCTGCGGTCATTGTCGCCGCCCCGGCCCTTCCGGCCGCGGTGACGCGCGGGAAGAAAGCCGGAGATTCAGGTTTGCCGCCGTATTGGCACACCCGGTCCGCGGATATGGTGAAGCGTCGCCAACAGCGGCTTTGAACAGGGCAAACACCGGAAACATAGCGAATTTCGCAATGATTATCCCTGGCGATGGGACACCCGCACCCATTTCCAGGAGGGGACGCGGGCACCGTATATCTTTTCCTCAGGAGCGTACGAACGGAGGCACGAATGAGAATCCGTGGACGCAGCAGTACGACGAGCGGCCTGGTGCTCGTCGCGGGGGTCGGCGCGGCGCTTTTCTGCGCCGTGCCACCGGCGGTCGCCGTCACACCCGACGCGCCGCCCGACGGGGACCTCGCCGCGCTCGGCGACATCTGGCGGCGCCAGGCGGCGGCCTGGTCCAAGGGGGACGCCGCCGCCTACGCGGCGATCTACAGCCCGGACGCCGACCTGGTGAACATCAGAGGCGAGCACCTGCACGGCCGCGGGGCCATCGCGTCCCGCATCCAGCACTACTTCGCCAACGACCTGAAGCAGACGCGGATCCTCCGGCTGGACGAGAAGATCCGCCTGGTGTCGCCGGCCATGGCGATCATCGTCAGGAAGGACTGCGTCCTGTACGGCGCCGAGCCGGCCTGCCGTCCGGCCAACCTGTCGGTGAACAGCAGCGTCATGGTCAAGCGCTACGGGCAGTGGCAGATCGAGTCGTTCCACAACACCCTGGTCGAGCAGGGTGAGGAACGCCGGCGTCCGTTCCGGCTCGTCACCGCGGCCTCACCCGCCGCCGCGGACGTGGCGGCGGCGCCTGCCGCGCTCCCGGCCACCCCGCCGGGCGGCGCGCCGCCCGCCGTCCAGGCTCCGCCCCCGGGCACCGACGAGGCGGACAACTCCGCCGCGCGGGAGGCACTGCGCAAGCTGTGGCTGCGGCAGGCCGAGACGTGGGCGAAGGGCGACGCCAAGGCGTACGCCGCGACCTACACGCCCGACGCCGACTTCGTCAACGTCACCGGCGAGCACATGCGCACCCGCGACGTGATCGCCCAGCGGTTCCAGAGCTTCATGGGCAACCAGTTGAAGAACAGCCGCATCATCACGCTGGAGGAGAAGGTCGACCTGGTCGCGCCGACGGTGGCCGTGATCGTCCGCAAGGGCTGCGTCATGTTCGGCGCCGAGACCGCCTGCCGTCCCAACACCTTCTCCTACAACACCAGCATCGTCCTCAGGCAGCGGGACGGGCAGTGGCTGGTGCGGTCCTTCCACAACACCCTGATCCCGCAACGCGACCCGGCTCCCCGCCCCGGCCGCCGGGGCGCCACCCCCGGCGCCACCCAGAGCACGACCCCGAGCTGACCCGCCACCCACCGGCCCCGCCCGCACAAGACGCGGCGCGGGGCCGCCGGGGTGCTTCGGGCGGGTGTCAGCCCATGTGGGGGTAGCGGTGGTCGGTGGGCGGGACGAAGGTCTCCTTGATCGCCCGGGCGCTGACCCAGCGGACCAGGTTGAAGATCGAGCCCGCCTTGTCGTCGGTGCCCGAGGCGCGGGCGCCGCCGAAGGGCTGCTGGCCGACGACCGCCCCGGTGGGCTTGTCGTTGATGTAGAAGTTGCCCGCGGCGAAGCGCAGCCGCTCGGTCGCCGCGGCGACGGCGTACCGGTCCTGGGCGATGATCGAGCCGGTCAGCGCGTACGGCGACACGCTCTCCATCTGGTCCAGGACGGCGTCGTACCGCGAGTCGTCGTACACGTGCACCGCGAGGATCGGCCCGAAGTACTCCTTGACGAAGATCTCGTCCGTCGGGTCCTCACCGACCAGCACGGTCGGCCGGACGAAGTACCCGGCGGAGTCGTCGTAGGAGCCGGTGAGCACCTCGATGCCACCGGTCGCCCGTGCCCGGTCGATGGCGGCCTTGTGCTTGGCGAAGGCGCGCCCGTCGATCACGGCGCCCATGAACGCCGACAGGTCGGTGGCCACGTCGCCCACGGTCAGCGACTCGGCGGTCGCCACGAAGTCGTCCCGGATCACCGACCAGACCGACCGCGGGATGTACGCGCGGGACGCCGCCGAGCACTTCTGCCCCTGGTACTCGAACGCGCCGCGGATCAGCGCGGTGGTCAGCGCGGCCGGGTCGGCGGAGGGGTGGGCCAGCACGAAGTCCTTGCCGCCGGTCTCGCCGACCAGCCGGGGATAGCCGCGGTAGCCGGTGATGTTGGCGCCGACCGTGGACCACAGGTGCTGGAAGGTCGCGGTGGAGCCGGTGAAGTGGATGCCGGCCAGGTGCGGGTCGGTCAGCGCGACCTCCGAGACGGCGGCGCCGTTCCCGGTGACCATGTTGATGACGCCCGGCGGCAGCCCGGCCTCCTCCAGCAGCCGCATGGTGAAGTGCGCGGCGAACTGCTGCGTGGGCGACGGCTTCCACACCACGACGTTGCCCATCAGGGCGGCCGAGGCCGGCAGGTTCCCGGCGATGGCCGTGAAGTTGAACGGAGTGATCGCCAGCACGAACCCTTCCAGCGGGCGGTACTCCATGCGGTTCCACACGCCCGGCGAGGAGATCGGCTGCTCCTGCAGCAACTGCCGGGCGAAGGACACGTTGAACCGCAGGAAGTCGATCAGCTCGCAGGCGGCGTCGATCTCGGCCTGCTGCACCGACTTGGACTGGCCGAGGATCGTGGCGGCGTTCAGCGTGGCGCGCCACGGCCCGGCCAGCAGGTCGGCGGCCTTGAGGAAGATCGCGGCCCGCTCCTCGAACGGCAGCGCCCGCCAGGCCGGCGCCGCGGCCAGCGCCGTGTCGATGGCGGCGCGCACGTCGGCGGCCGAGGCGTCGGCGGTGCGGCCGAGCACGTGGGCGTGGTTGTGCGGCTGGACGACGTCGATCGGGGCGCCCGCGGCCATGCGGCGCTCACCGCCGATCGTCATCGTCAGATCGAGCGCGCTGCCGGACAGTTCCTTCAGCCGGCCCTCCAGGACGGAGCGCTCGGCGCTGCCGGGTGCGTAGCCGTGCACCGGCTCGTTGGCCGGGACGGGGACGTTGCTGACGGCATCCATGGAAGACCTCACTGGGAGCGGAGTGAACGCAGGAAGAAGGCGACGTTGGCGGGACGCTCGGCCAGGCGGCGCATGAAGTAGCCGTACCAGTCGTCGCCGTAGGGGACGTACACGCGCACCGTGGACCCGGCGCGGGCCATGGCCTCCTGCTTGTCGGTCCTGATGCCGTAGAGCATCTGGTACTCGAAGGAGTCCCGGCCGCGTCCGGCGCGGTCGGCCAGCAGCTCGGCGATGGAGATCAGCCGGTCGTCGTGCGTGGCCACCATGGGGTACCCCTTCCCCGCCATGAGGATGCGCAGGCACCGCACGTACGCCTTGTCCACGTCGGCCTTCTTCTGGTGGGCCACCGAGGCCGGCTCGGCGTAGGCGCCCTTGACCAGGCGCACCCGCGACCCCTCGCCGGACAGGTCGCGCAGGTCGCCCTCGCTGCGCAGCAGGTACGCCTGCACGGCGACCCCGGTCGAGGGGAAGTCGGCGCGCAGCTCGCGCAGGATCGCAAGGGTGGAGTCGACCGTGGTGTGGTCCTCCATGTCCAGGGTCACCGTGGCGCCCGCGTCGCGCGCGGCGGCGCAGATCTCCCTGGCGTGGTCCAGCGCCATGCGCTCGTCGAGCACCTGCCCGACGGCCGACAGCTTCACCGAGACCTCGGCCCGGCCGCCCAGCCCGAGCGGCGCCAGCGCGTCGAGCAGCGACACGTACGCCTTGACGGTCCCGGCGGCGGCGCGGACGTCCCTGACCTCCTCGCCCAGGTGGTCGAGGGTGACGGCCAGACGGGCGTCGGTGAGGCGCTGCACGGCCGCCAGCGCGGCCGTGGTGTCCTCACCGGCGACGAACCGGTCGACCACGTGCCGGGTGACCGGGAGACCGGAGACGGCGCGGCGCGCGAGCGAGCTCCGCGATGCCGCCAAAAATACGGAACCGAGCATGTTCACCACCATAAATCCGCAGGTGAGCGGCTTCTATGGACATCCGCCACGGCCGTCGTCTACCCCGTTCATACAGATGTATGACAATGGACGGGTGGATCTGCAGGAAATCGTCGACGACATCGCGCGCGTCCTGGACGCCCCGGCCACGCTGGAGGACCGCGCCTTCCAGTTGCTCGCCTACGCGGCGCAGAGCGGCGACATCGACGCCGTCCGGCGGGAGTCCATCCTGCGCCGCCGCGCCTCCGACGAGGTGCGCGCCTACTTCGAGGGCTACGGCATCGCCACGGCCACCGGCCCGGTCCGCGTCCCCGGCGACCAGGGCCTCGGCGTGCTCGCCCGGGTCTGCGTCCCGCTGCGCCACCGCGAGGTGACCTACGGGTACCTGTGGCTGCTCGACTCCGGCGCGCTCACCGACGCGCACCTGACCCAGGTGGCCCCACTGGTCGACCGGGCCGCCGCCGCGCTCGCCCAAGAGGCCCGCCGCCGCCAGGACCTCGGCGTGCGCCTGCGCGACCTGCTGTCGGCCGACCCGGAGGTCCGCGCCGGGGTCCGGCTCGAGCTGCCCGGCCCGGTGGCGGCGATCGCGGTGCAGAGCGCCTCCGGCCGGGTCGCGCCGCTGTGGACGCTGCCCCGTGGCGTCCCGGCCGACGCCGGCGACCCGGTCACCGCCGTCCTGGCGCCCGCGGCCCAGGCGCGTGCCGTGGCCGAGCGGGTGCGGGCCATGTACGGCACGGCGGCGGGCATCGGCGGGCCCCGGCAGGACACCGGCGAGGCGTGGCGGAGCTGGCGGGAGGCCCGGCTGGCGCTCCGCGCGGCCCAGCGGGTGGCGAGGTTCGCGCCGGTCGCCGCGTGGACGGACCTCGGGGTGCACCGGCTGCTCGTCCGGCTGTCCCCGGCCGAGCTGGCCGACCTCGCGGGCGAGGCGGCGGCGCTGGACGCCGAGCTCGCCCGCACCGTGGTCACCTACCTCGACCAGGGCGGGCGCGCCCGCGACACCGCCGCGCGGCTCGGCGTGCACCGCCAGACCCTGTACTACCGGCTGGCCAAGGCCGAACGGCTGACCGGCCTGGACCTGGACGACGGCGAGAACCGCCTGGTGCTGCACCTCGGCCTCAAGGCCGCCGAGCTCCTCGCCGGCCCGGCCTGAGGGCCGGCTCCGGGCGCCCGCGTCCGGCGGCGGGCCGCCCGGTGGCCGGTCCAGGAGGCCGGCCGGTCACGGGGCCCGGTAGATCTTGACCCAGTCGACGAACATCGACACCGTGCGCGGGGTCGAGGAGTCGCGGCACGGCGACCACTGGTTGCACACCACGTCGTTCTGCAGCGTCAGGTGCACCGGGCCCGAGGGGACGAGCGGCCCGGTGTAGTCCCAGACCCGCCTGCCGTCCAGCCAGAACGTGAGCCGGCCGGGCAGGTGGTCGACCGCCACGGTGTGCCATTTGGTGAAGTCGGCGCGCATCAGACTCTGCGCCTGAGGAGCCTCGCCGCGATGGACGTAGATGCCGGCCGTCTGCCGGGTCGGATCGATCGACTCGGTGAAGTCGATCTCGCTGTAGTCCCCCGAACTGGACCACAGCAGCGCGACCAGGGAGTACCCTGCGCCCGCCTCGCCGCGCATGCGCACCTCCCAGCGGCCGTAGGTCTGCGACAGGTGGCTCGCGACGCCGCCGGACAGGTCCTTGCCGCCGTAGAAGCCGCCGGTCATCTTCAGCACGCCGCCGCCGACGCTCGTCGCCTGCGCGGTGCGCGGGTTCACCTTGGCGTCGGGGGAGTGGTACACCTCCCACCTGCTCCGGTCGATCTGGGCGCCGTCGAAGTTCTCCACCAGCACCGGCGTGCCCCACCGGGCGTCCGGCGCCGAGGACACGCGCCCGTTCGCGGTCGGCGTGGCGGCCGGGGGCGTGCCGGCCCGGGGCGCGGAGGAGGGCGGGAACGGTACGGGGGGCGGCGGCGGGGTGTCCGGCCCGGCCGGCGGCCACGGGGTCCCCGGCGCGCCCGGCGGCCGGGACGGAGCACCTTGCCCGGACCCGTACCGGTGGTCGTACACCGGGGGAGGCGGGTACCCCGGCGGGCCGCCCGGGCGCACGGAGGCCGCGGCGCCCGGCGCGCCGCCCGGAGTCCGGCCGGCCACCGGCGCGCCACCGGGCGGGCGGCTGGCCACCGGTGCGGCGTGCGGCGGCCGGGACGTGGCCGCGGCGGTGGGGGAGGCGGCCTCCCGGACGGCGGGCGGCCGCCCCGCACCCCCGGAATGGCCGGCGTCCGGCCTGCCGGGACCGGGACAGAGGGTCAACGTCGTCGCCGCCACGATCATGTACGCGCTACGCATCGACATGCGCCCATGAAAGCAAGCATGCTCCGCTGATCACAGGGTTATGACGATACGGTGTCGCGGATCTCCGCACTGCTTCACCAATCAAGTGGTTAGCCGCACACTGAAAGCTGTGTCCGATTACGAGGTACTCGTCCTGGGTTCCGGACCCGGTGGCCAGAAGGCCGCCATCGCGGCCGCCAAGCTGGAGCGCCGCGTCGCGATCGTCGAGCGGCGCAACATGATCGGCGGGGTGTGCATCAACACCGGCACCATCCCCTCCAAGACCATGCGCGAAGCCGTTCTCTACCTGACCGGCCTCAACCAACGAGAGATGTACGGCCAGAGCTACCGGCTGAAGGAGGACGTCACCGTCTCCGACCTGACCATGCGCACCGCGCACGTGGTCGGCCGCGAGATCGACGTGGTCAGAAGCCAGCTCTCCCGCAACCATGTGACCATGCTCGTCGGATCGGGCCGCTTCCTGGACCCGCACACCGTCGAGGTGACCGACGAGAACGGCAGGGGCACCAAGGTCACCGCCGACAACGTCATCATCGCCACCGGGACCCGGCCCGCCCGGCCCGGCAGCGTGGAGTTCGACGACCGCACGGTCATCGACTCCGACGGCATGATCAAGCTGGACCGGGTGCCCGACTCCATGGTCGTGGTCGGCGCCGGCGTGATCGGCATCGAGTACGCCTCCATGTTCGCCGCCCTCGGGACCAAGGTCACGGTGGTCGAGCGGCGCGACCGCATGCTCGACTTCTGCGACCTGGAGGTGGTCGAGGCGCTGAAGTACCACCTGCGCGACCTGGCGGTCACCTTCCGGTTCGGCGAGACCGTGGCCGCCGTCGAGCGGCGGGCGCGCGGCTGCGTCACCGTGCTGGAGAGCGGCAAGAAGATCCCGGCAGACACCGTCATGTACTCGGCCGGCCGGCAGGGCATGACCGAGGCGCTGAACCTGGAGGCGGCCGGGCTGCGGGCCGACGACCGCGGGCGCATCGCCGTCGACGCCGACTACCGGACGATGGTGCCGCACATCTTCGCGGTGGGCGACGTCATCGGCTTCCCGTCACTGGCCGCCACCTCGATGGAGCAGGGCCGCATCGCGGCCCACCGGGCCTGCGGCGAGCCGCTGAACGGCCTGCCAGACCTGCAGCCCATCGGCATCTACACGATCCCGGAGATCAGCTTCATCGGCAGGACCGAGGACGAGCTGACCAAGGCCCTGATCCCGTTCGAGGTCGGCGTGTCCCGCTACCGGGAGCTGGCCCGGGGGCAGATCATCGGCGACACCTACGGCATGCTCAAACTGCTGGTGTCACCGGAGGACCACGCGCTGCTCGGCGTGCACGTCTTCGGCACCGGGGCCACCGAACTGCTGCACATCGGGCAGGCCGTCATGGGCTGCGGCGGCACGGTGGACTACCTGGTCGACGCGGTGTTCAACTATCCGACGCTCGCCGAGTCCTACAAGGTCGCGGCGCTCGACGCGATGAACAAGATCCGGCGGATGGCCCGCTACGCCGACTGAACCCGGCCGGCGGGGATGGGACGGGCCCGTGACGGCCGCCCGGCGACACACTCGCCGGGCGGCCGGTCCCCGCTCGGGGCGTCGCCAGGGATCACAGATGCGGGAGGACGTCCTCGATGCGGACGGGCAGCCTGCGGAAGCGCGCACCGGTGGCGTGGAACAGCGCGTTGCCGATGGCGGCGGAGACCCCCACCATGCACACCTCCCCGAGTCCCTTGACCCCGACCGGGTTGAGGAGCAGGTCGGGCTCGTCGATGAAGTCGACGTCGATCCGGTGGACGTCGGCGCTGACGGGGATCGGGTACTCCTCCATGGTCGGGTTGAGGAACCCGCCGTACCGCGGATCGACCAGGCTCTGCTCGCGCAAGGTCGCGCCGATGCCCCAGATCACGCCGCCGCGCACCTGGCTCGCGGCGGTCACCGGGCTGGCGACCCGTCCGCAGTCGGCGACGCTGACGACGCGCGGGACGCGCACGCGGCCGGTCGCCGCCTCGATCCGTACCTCGACGAAGTGCGCGATGTGGCTGAAGGTGACGAACTCCGGGTACTCCGGGCCGGCGATGGCGAGAAGTCCCTTGCGCAGCCGGTCCACCACCACATCGGCGGGCTGGCCGCGGGCCACGCTGGTCGCCTCGATCTCGATCCGGGAGCCGCCGGTCGCGGCGACGGCGGCACGCATGTCCACCGGCCCGGTCCGTGGCACGCCGAGCCGGTCGCGCAGCGCCGCGTGTACGGCCGGCAGGGCGGTCGCGGTGCCCCAGGAGCCCGCGGTGAGGTGCTGCGGGGCGCTACGGGTGTCGCCGACGCCGACCTTCACCGCCGCGATCTCGATGCCGAGGTCGTCGGCCACGAGCCGGGCGATCGCCGTACGGATGCCCTGGCCCATCTCATGGCCGGCCACCGCGACCTCGACCGTCCCGGTGTCATGGGCGGACATCCGCGCGATGGCCGCGGCGGCGCTGCCCGGGTAGGCGCCGATCGCCACCCCCCAGCCGATCAGTGTGCCGTCGGGGCCCCGCATCGACCGCGGCCGCGGACTGCGCTCCGCCCAGCCGAACCGCTCGGCGCCGCGCCGCAGGCATTCGGCCACGTGGCGAGAGGAGAACGGCAGGCCGGAGACCGGGTCCACGGCGGTGTCGTTGGCCAGGCGGAGCTCGACAGGGTCCCGGCCGGTCGCGTAGGCGATCTCGTCGACCGCCGACTCCATGGCGTAGGCGGCGATGTGCTCGAACGGCGCCCGCATGTACCCGGGGGTCTGCACGTCGGTCCGGACCAGCCGCTGCAGGCCCCGGAAGGCGCCGATGCCGTAGAACCGGGAGGACACCTCGGTGTACATGGCCGGGAACAGGTCGTGCCGCGAGGTCTGCTGGTCGATCTCGTGGATCGCCGCGACCAGGCGGCCCGAGGAGTCGGCGCCGAGCCGGACGCGCTGGCGGCTCGCCGGGCGGAAGCTGGCCTGGTGGAACGTCTGCGGGCGGGTCAGCACCAGCTTGACCGGCCGGCCGAGCCGGCGTGCCGCGATCGCCAGGGGCCCGATGTGCGGCTGGAGCGAGTTCTTCTGGCCGAAGCCGCCGCCGACGGACGGTGAGATCACCTGAACGCGATCGGGGCTGATGCCGAGCTGCCGGGCGAGGCCGTTCTGGACGGCGCCGGAGTTCTGCGTGCCCTCGTGCACCACCAGGGTGTCGCCGTGCCATTCCACGACGCCGCCGATCAGCTCCATCGGCACCTGGTGCTGGTTCGGCCCGGACACCTCCACATCGACCTGGACCGGCGCGGCCGCGAAGGCGGCGTCGGCGTCACCGACGGCCGTGTCGGCGAACATCGGGATCGGGATGGCCTGCGCCTGGACCAGTGTCTCGGCGCCGGGCGCGTCGAGCGTGAACGCGGCCGGCTCCGGCTCGTAGGCGGCCGTGATCAGTTCGGCCGCCTCGGTGGCCGCGAGCGGCGTGTCGGCCACGACCAGCGCGATCGGCTGCCCGCGGTAGGCGATCCGGTCGTCCAGCAGCGGCTGGAGGCTCTGGAACCCGTAACCGCCGGTCATGATGAAGCCCGGGGAGGTCAGCTCGTCCGGGTCGAACCGGGTGATGACGAGCCGTACGCCGGGGAGATTCAGCGCGGCCTCGGTGTCCACGCCGGTGATCCGGCCCCTGGCGATGGTGGCGACGGCGAACGCGGCGTACGCGACGCTCTCGGGCGCGCGGTCCGCGCCGTAGCGCAGTGCGCCGGTGACCTTGGCGCGGGCGTCGACCCGTGCTGGCGCGGTGCTCATCGGCCCGCCCTTTCCACGGCGATGCGCAGCGCCTCGGCGACGGTGCGCTCACCCAGCTCGATCTTGAAGGCGTTGAGGTTTCCCGGGCGTGCCCCGGCGAGCGCGGCCTCGCCCGCCGCGCGCGCCGTCTCGGCCGACAGCGGCCGGCCGGTCACGGCCCGCTCGGCGGCGTACGCGCGCCACGGCCGGGTGGCGACGCCGCCCAGGGCGATGCGGCACTCCTCGACGACGCCCCCGCCGGTGAGCGTGACGGCGACGGCGGCGGAGGCGAGCGCGAAGGCGTACGACTCGCGGTCGCGGATCTTCAGGTACGTCGAGCCGCGGCCGGCCGGGGTGACCGGCACCCGGATCCGCACGATGAGCTCGTCCGGGGCGAGGCTGTGCTCGCGGTCCGGAGTGTCCCCCGGCTCCACGTGCAGATCGGCGAGTGTCACGGTCCGCTCGCCGCGGGGGCCGACGACATCGACGACCGCGTCGAGGGCGAGCAGGGCGACCGGCCAGTCGCCGGCGAAGGCCGCGGAGCAGGCGTCGCCCGTGCCGAGCACGGCGCTGCCGCGGTCGATGCCGTCGCGGGCCGCGCAGCCGCTGCCCGGCCTGCGCTTGTTGCACGGGTAGAGCTCGTCCCGGAAGTAGGGACAGCGCGTCCGTTGCAGGAGGTTGCCCGCCACCGTCGCCATGTTGCGCAGTTGCTGCGACGCCGCGCGCCACAGCGACTCCGCCAGGACGGGATAGTCGCGGAGCACGACCGGATCGGCGGCGACGTCGGCCATCCGCGCGCTCGCCCCGAAGACCAGATGGTCGTCCCCAGAGGTGTCGATGACCTCGAGCTCGCCGAGGCGGCTGACGTCCACCAGCGCCGATGGCCGCTCGACGCCCAGCTTCATGAGGTCGAACAGCGTCGTGCCGCCGGCGAAGAACCGCGCCTGCGGCCCGGCGGAGGCGATCGCCGCGACGGCGTCCGCCACCGAGGTGGGTGCGGTGTAGGTGAAGGAACGCATGTGTCACGCCTCCGCGGGCCCGGCGACCTGGCGGATCGCGGCCACGATCCCCACATATGCGCCGCACCGGCACAGGTTGCCGCTCATGTACTCCCGGATCTCGTCGTCGTCACCGGTGTGGCCCTCCGCGATGCACGCGAGGCCGGACATGATCTGCCCCGGCGTGCAGTAACCGCACTGCATCGCGTCGTTGTCGATGAACGCCCGCTGCAGCGGGTGCAACGTGCCGTCCTCGCCGGCCACGCCCTCGATGGTGCGCACCTCACGCCCCTCGACCTGCGACGCCAGAGTCAGGCACGACACGACCCGGCGCCCGTCGAGGTGGACCGTGCAGGCACCGCACTGCCCGTGGTCGCAGCCCTTCTTGGTGCCGTACAGGTGCAGCCGGTCCTGCAGGACCGCGAGCAACGATTCCCGCGGGTCCACTTCCAGGTCGACCTTGCGGCCGTTGACCTCGAATGCCGTCACGATGTTCCTTTCCCCAGTGCCGAAGTGTCGTGGAACGGCCACCGCCGCCCGATCCCCACGTGCAGGATCACGGAGAGGCCGATGGCGTTCAGGGCCACATAGGCGACCCAGTCGGCCGCCGTGGCACGCTCCCAGGGCTGCGTGCCGGCGAGGCCGGTGAGCAGGACGAACAGCGCCGTCGAGACCGCCGCCACCAGGGCGAGGACCCCCGCCTGCCCCGCCCGGCCCGGCCGGGCCTCGAACAGCATCCCGGCCAGCAGGCCGCCGGCGATCACGCAGCCGCACACCGCGCTGATGGTGTTCGCCGCCAGGCCGAGACCGGCCGACAGCAGCAGGTAGGTCAGCGCCGTGCCGGCGAGCACGGCCGCGTTGTTCGCCGTCAGCCGCCACGCCCGGGAGCCGATCAGGTTGAGCGGCCGGCCGCGCAGCACCACGAACAACAGCGTCTCCCAGGTGCCGGCGACCACCGTGAGCGCCCCGAACTCCGCGCCGCCGATCAGACCGGCATGCGCCCGAGCGCCGGCGACCGGCACGCTGACCTCGACCATCGCCGAGACCACCGCCAGGGCCGCCGTCCAGGTGGCGACGAGCGCGATCAACCCCGCGAGCCGCCGGTCCAGGCGGCTCAGCGGCCACCGCTCGCAGGCGAGGGT
Organism: Sphaerisporangium melleum; assembly: GCF_014646695.1. Classification (GTDB taxonomy): domain Bacteria; phylum Actinomycetota; class Actinomycetes; order Streptosporangiales; family Streptosporangiaceae; genus Sphaerisporangium; species Sphaerisporangium melleum. The sequence goes on along the minus strand of NZ_BMNT01000023.1, from coordinate 29,561 downwards.
CAGGTGCAGCATCGCGGTGAAGGCCGCGCCGGCCAGGGGCATCGTCGCCGGGAACGTCGCCGCGTGCGCGGCGCCGGCCCCCGGATCGAAGACACCGGCCGGATCCGGCCGGGCCGTCGCCGCCTGCCCCGCCAGGGTCAGGGCCACCCCACCGGCCGCGATCAGGGCGGTGTCCGCCCAGCCCGACCAGGGAGCGCGCAGCCGGGTACCCGGCCAGTTCTCCCACCAGAAGGCGATCACCGCGGCGACCGGCAGCGCGAAAGTGGTCAACGGGCCCAGCACGAGCACCGACCCCTCGGCCCCGCCCACGCCGAACGCCAGCAGCACGGCGAGGGGGAGGACGACCATCAGACCGCCCGCCAGGCCCGGCCCGCGCCGGCGGGCCGGCCGGTCATCCGCCGAGCCGGAGGGCCGGGGCGTCGTGCGGAACGGCCGGCCGGCGTGCGACGGGTCCCGTGGCGGGCCGGGAGCGGCCTGGACGGCGGCGTCCGGCCGGGAACCACCCTCGCTCATCGTCGCCGCGGCTTGCACTGCCGTTCTCCGGGACGCGGCGACATCAGGGCTGACTCTCCTTCGGGATGGGACAGAGCAGGTCGGCGGTCCGCCGTTCTCCTGCACCCGTGCAATGGGGCGGGTGCCAAGGGGAGTGGGGCGGCAGGCCGGCCGGCGAGATCGCGCCAGATGAGCCGGGCCACGCGGACACCGAACAGTATGGTCACGGCGGCTCCGGGCTGTCCAAGACCCTTTGCGCACGGACCGATACCCTCAGGGCATGGACCTTGACCTGCGAAAGCTGCGGTACTTCGCCGAGGTCGCCGAGCAGTTGCACTTCGGCCGCGCCGCCGAGCGGCTCCACGTCTCCCAGCCGGTGCTCAGCCGCCAGATCAGCCGGCTCGAACGGGAGATCGGGACGCCGCTGCTGGAGCGGAGCAGCCGGCAGGTGACCCTCACCGCCGCCGGGCGGCAGCTCCTGGAGGAGACCCGCACCCTGCTGGCCGCGTCGGCCGCCGCACGGGAGCGGGTCCGCGCCGCCGGCCAGGGCACGCCGGTGCTGACACTCGGGTTCATGGCCGGCATCCCGATCAACCCGGTGATCTGCGCGTTCCAGGCCGCCCATCCCGGCGTCACCGTCGAGTTGCGCCGCCTCGACTGGTACGACCAGGCGGAGTTGATCCTGGACGGCAGCGTCGACCTCGCCTACGTCCGGCCGCCGCTCGTCGAGCGCGGCCTGCGCCTGCGGCCGCTGTACGCCGAGCCGCGCTTCGCGGTGCTGCCCGCCGGTCACCGCCTCGCGGGTGCGCCGAGCCTGCGCATCATGGACCTCGCCGGCGACCCGGTCGTCATGCACAGGGACGCGATCCCCGCCTGGGACGCCTTCTGCAACACCGACCCCCGGCCCGACGGGCGGCACCCGATCGCGGGGCCGGTGATCCGGAGCATGGACGAGAAACTCGAGCACGTCGCCGCGGGGCGGGCGATCACCTTCCTGCCGGCCTCCGCCGCCACGCACTACGCCCGCCCGGACACGGTGGCGGTACCGGTCACCGACATCCCACCCCACCCTGTCTGCCTCGCCTGGTCGGCCATCCGCGGCTCGGCGCTGATCGACCGTTTCGCGGCCATCGCGGCACGACACGTTCCCGATCTCCCCGGCGGCGCCACGGCGGCGGTGAACGCGTCGGCCCTGGAGGATTAGGAAGGGGCACCGGGCGGCCTCCGGGTCGCCGGGTGCCGCCGCGCGCGCACCCGTTCGAGGGTGAATCTTTCAGCGGCCGCGTGCGCCGCCCGCGCGCCGTTTCCGGTGTGCTCGTTCCGGCCCGGCCCCCGGAACCGACCGCGCGTCGCCGCCGGACAGCCGCTTCCGCGGCGCACGCGCGTCCCGGTGCCCAGGCCGCCGGGCGGCGCGGGGAGCCGTCGATACGTCCCGACCGGCCCGCCCGTTCCAGCCAGGTCCAAATCCCCGGGTGTTGACGGTGCTCTCCAGCGCGGTGCTGAATTCGCTGAGGTCGTTGTCGGTGGCAAGGGAAGGGACGCCCATGGTTGCTCGGAACCCGGTGCGGCGGATGCTGGCGCTCGGCTCGGCGCTGGTCGCGATCGGCGCGTGGAGCGCGGTGGCCGCACAGCCCGCCGCCGCCGACGCCATCGTGCTGAACGCGACGGTGGACTGCCTCAACGTCAACTACTCGGGGGACACCCGAGACTGGTACCCGCTCAGCCCTTCGGTCTACGGCCCGCTGTCCTACGCCGAGATGACCGCGATCCCGGCCACGCACGCGTGGCAGTTCACCCGCACCCTGCCCGCCGGCACCACCTCGGTGTCGGGCATCGCGCGGTGCAGTGAGGGACACCAGTACGGCGACTACACCGGGTCGTACGGGACGCTCTCCATTCCCGCGGGCGCCACCACCGTGACCGCCACCTGGAGCTGCTCCACCGCTCCGGTGTACCCCGGCCCGTGGCTGACCAACTGCACCGCGCAGCTGGTGTCGTACAGCTGACCGTCCTGCGGCGTTCCGGCCCGGCGGGTCGGCGCCCGGGCCGTGCCGGGACTCAGGCCACCGGTACGGTGAACGCGAACGAGCCCGCGCCGCCGGGTGGCGGCGCGGGCTCGCGAAAGAGTGCGAGGAGCGCGGGTCAGGCGGCTTCGACGTCCTCGGCCTCGATCTCGGCCGGCTCGGCCCGGCCGGTCACCGTGTCGTAGACCCGCACCAGCTCGCGGCTGATGCGCTCCATCGAGTACCGCGACTCGGCCCGGTCGGCCCCGGCGAAGCCGAGCGCGGTGCGGCGGGTCAGGTCACCAAGCAGCAGGCGGGTGCGGCGGGCGATCGCGGCGGGGTCGCCCGGGCGCACCAGCAGGCCGGTGACGCCGTCCACCACCGAGTCCATGTGCGCACCGGTCGCCGAGGCCACCACGGGGACGCCGCAGGCCATGGCCTCCAGGGCCACCTTGCCGTTCGGGACGGCGATCGGCAGCGAGAGCACGACATCGGCACTGCGCATGAGCTTGGGGATCGAGGTGTGCGGCACGTGCCCGAGGAGCGTGACGCGGTCCTCCACGCCGACCTCCTTGGCCAGCAGGCGCAGCTCCTCCAGGTCGCGCTCGGTGTCCGGCGCGCCCGCCACCGGCCCGCCCGCGATCAGCAGCTCGGCGCCGGGGATGCCGTCCAGGGCGCGGATCGCGGTGTGCGCGCCGCCGCCCTGGGTGATGTGCCCGACGTGGACGAGGCGGGGGCGCTCGCTCCGGGCCATGGACGGGCCCTGACGGCGGAACCGGTCGGTGTCCACGCCGTGCGGGACGACCGCGATGCTCTTGCGGGGGACGCCCAGCCTGATCAGTTCCTCGCCCTCGCCGGCGCAGGTGGCGATGACCGCGTCGGCGCGCCGGCCGATCGCCCGCTCCAGGCGCACCCGCGCCGCCTGCTCCCGCCCGGCGCCCTGCCGGATGCGGGCCGAGCCGAGCTGGTGGAAGGTCTGCACGACGGGGACGTCCAGCCCCTCCGCTGCGGCGATGGCCGCCAGGCCGCCCGTCCAGGAGTGGGCGTGGATCACGTCGGGCCGCTCCTTGCCCCACCGCTCGCGCAGCCGGGCGCTGAACGCCGAGATGTGCGGCATGAGCGCGTGCTCCGGCAGCGGCTCGACCGGTCCGGCGTCGAGGTACTCGATCGTCACGCCGGTGGCCACCTTGACCCGCGGCTTGCGGTCGGCGGCGCTGCGGCGGGTGTAAATGGTGACGCGGTGGGAACCGGTCAGTTCACGGGCGATGGCCGGGATGTCGGCGGGAAGCGCGGCAACAGAGACGATGGCGATGTTCACAGGGCACACCTCAGGGAAGCCGGGTCACGCTCAAGGGGACCCGATGATGTACTGAGTTGTGCCTGCGTCTTAGGCACGCGATATGCAGAGAAGTTTACCGGTGTCTGGACGACCGTAAACCACCTGGGGCCGAAAATCTTCGAAGACGTGCCGGCCCCGAGGGGGCCGGGACACGTTCGCGCAGGTGAGAGCGGTCAGCGGGCCCGGCGCAGCGCCAGCATCGTCATCTCGTCCAGCACCTGCCCGCCGGAGAACGCCTGGTGGTCCTCCTCGACGGCCTTGACCACCGCGGTGGCCGGCTGCCCTGTGCAGCGGGCCAGCACCTCGGTCAGCCGGCTCTCGCCGTACGCCAGCTCCTCCTGCCCCGACCGGCCGCGCGAGCCCGCCAGCCCGTCGGAGTACAGCACCATGGTCTCGCCGACGGCCAGCGCGACCTCCTCGACCGGGATGGCGGCACCGGTCTCGATGCCGAGCGGCACGCCTCCCCCCGAGGTGTACCGCACGTCGCCGTCGTTCTTCAGCACGGCCGGCGGGTGGTTGCCCGCCGAGGCCAGCCTGACCCGCCCGCCGCGCCGTCCCGGGGTGACGAACCCGGCGGCGACCATGACGAACATGCCGGTGTCCTGCGCCACCAGGGCGTCGTTCAGCCGGGAGACGACCGCGCCGGGATCGTCCTCCCACACGCTGAGCGTGCGCAGCCCGCCGCGGACCAGCGCGGTGACCGAGGCGGCCTCCTCGCCCTGGCCGACCACCCCGCCCACGGCGAAGCCCCAGCCGTCCTTGACCGGGAAGACGTCGTAGAACTCCCCGCCGATGGCCTTGGGCGCCGAACCGGTGTGATAGGCGGCGGCGACGTCGTACCCCGGGACGTCCGGCAGGGTGCGCGGCAGCACCCCGGTCTGCAGCGTGTCGGCGGCCTGCGCGCGGTCCTGGAAGAGCCGCTGCGCGCGCAGGGCCAGCCCGATGTGCGCGCCGGCGTCCTCCATCAGCGCGAGGTCGGCCAGGCCGAACGGGGGCCGCTCGCGCAGGCGCAGTAGCGTGATGACGCCCTGGACCTCGTCGCCGGCGTGGATGGGCACGCTCAGCACCGATCCGGCCCGGGTGGCGTGCAGGACGGGCGAGCCGTCGGGCAGCACGCCGAGCAGGCCGTCGTCCTCGACCATCTCCTGGACCACGCCGGCGCCGCCCTCCAGCACGTGCCGCACCAGCGGCGCCGCCGAGGGGTCCATGCGTTCGAGCGTCTGCACCAGCCGCGCGACGGGCTGGTCGCCCGGCCCGATGGCGAGCGCGCGCCGCACCGTGCCGCCCCGCACGACGTCGGCGAACACCCAGTCGGCGGTGTGCGAGGCGAGCAGCCGTCCGGCCCGGATGATCGCGACCGGCTCGCTCAGGCTCTCTTCGTCCAGCAGCAGGCGGGTCAGTCGGGACATGAGCTCCTGGCGGCGGGCGGCGGCCATGACCAGCGACTCGTCGGGCCCCTGCTCGGTCTCCCGTACGGCCTGCTCGGGCTCGGGCATGCGCACCTCGACCGGCAGCGCCACCGCGGCGATCATCTCCTGCGGCTCGCCGGGCATGCGCAGCTGGGTCAGCACCAGCCGCACGTTGTGCGCGCGTCCCTGGTGGGCGAGCCGGGTCGGGAAGGCCGCGGTCTCGCCGGTGTGCAGCACGGAGGTCAGGTGGGAGCGGAAGGCGGCCCGGCGGGAGACGTCCACCAGCAGCGGGAAGGCCCGGCCGGTCAGGTAGCCGTCCGGGCTGCCCAGCAGCCGCGAGGCCTCGGCGTTCACCCGCCGCACCGTGCCCGCCGTGTCCAGGATGATCACCGGGACGGGGAGCGAGCGGTAGACCGTCCGCAGCAGCTTCAGCTCGCGGTTGGAGCCGCCCTCCCGCCCGCCCGACCTGCGGCGGGACTTGCCCAGCTCGCCGATCGAGGCCCGCAGCAGGTCACGGGCGGTGTCCAGCTCCACCAGCGCGGCGTCCAGCGTCGGGCCGGGGTCGCCGGGGTAGGCCGAACGCGCGTCACGCAGCGAGGAGATGCGGGCGGTCAGGCCGCTGAGCGCCTGCTCCAGCGCGGGAAGGTCAGTGGAGTCGGTCAATTGGCGTCCTTCGTCGGGCGAGGGGGCACGTGCCGCCCTCCTCGCTAGACCGTACGTCAAGAAGGCGCCCGCCATCGATGAGCACCGTCCGCCGGGATTTAACCTGACGGACAGGGGAAGCGGAAGCCATGTGTGACTCCTCCGCTTCCTGAAGGGAGCGGCTTCTCGCTCGGCTCCGCCGAGGTGGGCGACGGACGATCCCTCCCGCTTTCGAACACAGGAACCATATCAGGGGAGCGCTGGATTCCATGGAGACGATGCGCATGTTCAGTCCCGCTCTCGCCCGGGACCTCGCCGCTCTGGGACGCGTCAACGAGGGCACCTCGATGGAGAGCGTGCTGCGCGGCGTGACCGGCGCCGTCGCCGCCGGGGTGCCCGGCTGCGCCGGCGGCACGGTGGAGTTGCGGCGTGAGGAACGGCTGATGCTCTCGGCCTCGCACAGCGACCTGATCGCCCTGGTCGACCGGGAGCGGGCACTGGGGGAGGGGCCGACGTTCGAGGCGGTGGCCACCGGCAGGAACGTCCTGGTGCCCGACGTGCTGCAGGACACCCGCTGGCCGCGATATGGCGCGGGGGCCGTGCGGTACGGCGTGCGCTCGACGCTGGTGCTGCCGATCGCCATCGACGGCGCCACGCTGGTGCTCGGCCTGTACGCCGTGCGGCCGGGGGCGTTCGCCGGCGCTTCCGCCGAACCGCTGGCCGCCCTGCTCACCGAGCAGCTCACCGTGGCGCTGGCCAACGTGTCCGACTACGACGAGGTGCTCACCGGCGCGGCCCAGCTCCAGGAGGCCCTGGCGGGGCGTGCGGTGATCGACCAGGCCAAGGGCATCATCATGCACGCGAGCGGGTGCTCGGCCGAGGCGGCGTTCGACGAGTTGCGCCGGCTGTCGCAGCACCACCAGGTCAAGGTGGCCGACCTGGCCCGGTTGCTGGTCAGCGAGCACCAGAGCAAGCACGGCGGCGCCCTCCCGTCCTGAGCGGGGCCACGCCACTCGTCCCGCTCCGGCGCGATCGAGCGCGCCATGCCCGCTCCCGGCAGGCGACGGCGCGGTGGAGCGGGACGGGCGTGCTCAGCGCCGCGTCACTCCTTGAACGCGGCCAGCGCCTCCTCCAGCGTGTCGTACAGCGGCAGCCGCTGCGCCAGCCCGGTCACCCACATGACCTTGGAGTTGGAGTACTGCACGCCGACCAGGGCGAAGTGCCCGCTCTCGGCCATCGTGCGCTGCCAGTGGTGCACGATCAGCCCGAGGGCACGGGAGTCCATGAACGTCACGCCGGCCAGGTCGAGCACGAGGTCGGGACCGTGGTCGTCGGCCACCCGCGCGAGATGGCCGGTGAACCGGTCGCGCGTCGTCGCGTCGAGGATGCCGTTCACCCGCACCACGGGCACCCCGTCCGCGATCTCGGACGAGAGGGTCAGAGCGGAATTCGCCCTGTCTGGAACGGTCACCACGCGCCTCCAAGCCGCTTCCCTGGCGCATGGCGCCAACCCCGTCGGGGGTCAATCGCAACATTACTGTTGCCCGGGGGGTAGCAATACTCTTGATTTTTGGGGAATACTGGAGCCGAGGTCCAGCAGAGGGCCTCGTCTCGACAGTAGTACGCGAGGCGACGTCGACTCTGCATGGGCTGGGTCGGTTCCGCCTCGCTTGCAAGGCATACGAGGGAGCAGCAATGGCTGCCGAGAACCACACTTTCTCCCAGTCCACCGAGTCCGACGTCACCGCCGAAGACCTGCTGCGCGAGCTGCACGAGGCCGGCACCTCCGAGGACCGCCGCGCGCGGCTGCGCGAGATGATCGTCGAGATGCACCTCCCGATGGCCAGGGAGATCTCCCGCCGCTACCTCCACCGGGGCGAGCCCATGGAGGACCTGCTCCAGGCGGCCTACGTCGGCCTGATGAAGGCGATCAACGGTTTCGACGCCGAACTCGGACATAGCTTCAGAGGCTATGCCATGGTGACCATGACCGGCGAAGTGAAGCGCCACTTCCGCGACCGCACCTGGGCGGTGCGCGTCCCCCGTCTCTACCAGGAGCGGCGCTCCGAGCTGAACCGCCTCGTCGCCGACTTCACCCAGGAGCTCGGCCGGTTCCCCACCGTCGCCGAGCTGGCCCAGCGGATGGGCATCTCCGAGGAGGACATGCTCCTCACCATGGACGCCGCCGCGGCCTACAGCACGCTGTCGCTGGACGCGCCGATGGGCGCCGACGACGACGCCGCCGCGCTCGGCGACCTGATCCCCGACGAGGACGACGAGCTCGGCACGCTCGTCGACCGGGAGGCGATCAAGCCGCTGATCGACCAGCTCCCCGACCGTGAGCGCAACATCCTCCTGCTGCGCTACTACGGCAACATGACCCAGGCCGAGATCGCGGCGGAGTTCGGCATCTCCCAGATGCACGTGTCCCGCATCCTCCGTAAGGTCCTGGGCCAGCTCCGCTCGCAGCTCGTCGCGGCGGGTTGATTAAGCCGCCGTCCGCGGGGCACTGGACGGCGAACGGAAGTCACGTGGAAGGGTCCCTTCCCTTGCGAAGCGGTATTCGGGGGTATCTTCGTCCCTGTGACGCCCCGGACAGGGGGCCCTTTCCACAGCTGATCGCTCTTGGAGGCGGTTGTCGGGTGAACGAGGACGAAGTCCCTCCTCCCCGCTTCCTCGTGGACGGGGGCGGCATTCTGCCGCTCCCGTCCGGCGTGACGGTCAGGGAAGTGACGTTCAGCGTCGGGGACCTCCCGGATGTCCGGGACTTCGCCGCCCTCCAGGCCCGGCGGGCGGGTATGGCCGAGGACGCGGTCGGCGACTTCCTGGTCGCCGTCAACGAGGTGGCGACCAACGCCGTCACGCACGGCGCGGCCAAGGCGCGGCTGCGCGTGTGGTGTGACGAGGGTGATCTGTTCATCGGGGTGTACGACGAGGGGCACTGGGTGCCCGAGGAGCCGCCGGGCATGGTCGCTCCGCACGACTACTCCACCAGCGGGATGGGGCTGTGGGTCGCGCGGCGGCTCACCAAGGAGCTCATCCTGCGAACCGGGGCAAACGGCACAGAGCTGATAATGCGCTTCAAACTGCCGTAAATGGCTATATGGGCGGCCAGGGAGGCGGGTACGTCCCCGGACATGACCCAGCGAATCCCGCACGTGCTGGTCGTCGGGGGCGGCGCGGTCGGCATGCTCGCCGCCCGCCGCCTGCAGCGCAGACTGCGCCGCGGCGAGGCCCGCGTCACCGTGGCAGACCTCGACTCCTACATGACCTACCAGCCGTTCCTGGCCGAGGCCGCGGCCGGCAACGTCGAACCCCGGCACGTCGTGGTCTTCCTGCGCAGGGTGCTGCCCCGGTGCGACGTCATCAGCGGCCGGATCACCCGCATCGACCTGGCCTCGCGCACCGCCGTCCTCAAGCCCCGCGAAGGGCCGGAACGGACGCTGGACTACGACTACCTCGTCTTCGCCCCCGGCTCGGTCTCCCGCACGCTGCCCATCCCGGGGCTCGCCGAGTGCGGCATCGGCTTCAAGACCCTGGAAGAGGCCATCCACCTGCGCAACCACGTGCTCTCCCAGCTCGACCTGGCCGACTCCTCGACCGACGAGACGCTGCGCAGACGCGCCCTGACGTTCGTGTTCGTCGGCGGCGGCTACGCCGGCGTGGAGGCCCTGGCCGAGCTGGAGGACATGGCCGCGGGCGCGTGCCGCTACTTCCGGCGGGTCCGGCCGTCCGACATGCGGTGGATCCTGGTCGAGGCCACCGACCGGATCCTGCCCGAGGTCGGCCCCGAGATGGGGGAGTGGACCGCCCGGGTGCTGCGCTGGCGCGGCATCGAGGTGCGCACCCGGACCCGGCTGGAGTCCGCGGTCGGCCACCACATCATGCTCAGCGACGGCGAGGAGTTCGACGCCGAGACCCTGGTCTGGACGGCCGGCGTGCGGCCCAACCCGCTCACCTCGGCCTCCGACCTGCCGCTGGACGGGCGCGGCCGGGTCAAGGTCGACGCCGGTCTGCTCGTCGAGGGCACCCGGTTCGCCTTCGCGGCCGGCGACTGCGCCGCCGTCCCCGACCTGACCCGGCCGGGACGGACCACCCCGCCCAACGCCCAGCACGCCACCCGCCAGGCCGTCCGGCTCGCCGACAACCTCGTCGCCGTCCTGCGCGGCGAGCCGCGCCGCCCGTACCGGCACCGCAGCGCCGGATCGGTCGCCTCCCTCGGCATGTACCGCGGGGTGGCCAACGTCTACGGGGTGCGGGTGCGCGGGTTCCCCGCCTGGTTCCTGCACCGGACCTACCACCTGACGAAGATCCCGACGCTCAACAAGAAGGCGCGCATCCTGATGGACTGGACGCTCGGCCTGCTGTTCGCCCGCGAGATCGTCTCCCTGGGCGCGATGCAGGACCCGCGCCAGGAGTTCGAACTGGCCACCCGCACCGCCCGCCAGGCCCTCCCCGAGCGCTCACCGGCCGCCTCCGGAACCCCCGCCCGCTGACCGCCCCCTGCGGTGTCACCGGGGGCCACGGGGGTCCGGTACGGCCCGGAGACCCCACCAGGCGGCCGGGCACGGCGACACACGCGGAAGGGCGCCGACCTGACGGCCGGCGCCCTTCGCCCTTCGTCGCGTGCCCCGAGGCCCGGAGGAGCACGCGACGGGGTCCTCAGCCGTTAGGGGGAGCGCCGCTGATCTCCGACAGCGGCGACGACGGATACCGGTCCAGCGCCATGTCCCCGAGCGACACGATCCCGACCGGACGGCCGTCCACCACCACCGGCACCCGGCGCACGGCCCGCTCCCGCATCAGGCGCATGACCTCCTCGACGTCCTGATCGGGCCGGGCGGTGACCAGGTCGGAGGTGCACAGCGCGCCCAGAGGCGTCGAGTAGGGGTCCCGGGCCTCGGCGACGGCGCGCACGACGATGTCCCGGTCGGTGACCAGCCCGCACAGCACCTCGTCCTTGGTCACCAGCACGTCCCCGATCGCCTGGTCGCGCATCACCCGCGCCGCCTTGGCCACCGGGGCGTCCGCCGGCAGGCAGACCGGGCGGTACGTCATCACGTCCCGCACCTTCTGGCCCATCATCGGCACCCCATCTCCGTTCACACCCGATCTCGTCGACGTGGTCCGCTCAGCGGCGGGTGCGCCGGTAGCCGCGCCACGGAGCGCCGCCGCCGGCACTCGCGGTGCCGATGCCGCCCTGGTGCAGGGCCAGCAGGCACAGGCCCAGCGCGATCAGGGCCGTGGTCGAGATGCCGATGCTCGTACCGAGCAGGCTGAACAGGAACGCGATCCCGAAGACGATCGCCGCGACGATGGCAAGCATCGGATTACCTCACTTAGCCTCGAGCCGGCCGCTGTCACGCCCGGCGCCCGAATGGGAAAGTCCAACCAGTTCCTGCAGGAGCGAGCGGTAGTCCCGCAGCGCCAGCCGCAGCCGCTCGGTGTCGTCCTGATCGCCGTTCTTCCAGCGGTCCGCCAGGCCCTGCCTGCGCGCGGTGATCGCCGCCACCGCCTCGTCCACCAGCCGGTCGGCCCGCTCCACGGCGTCCCGGGGGTCGTCGACGAAGCTCGACTGGACCTCCCGCCACCGCTGCTCGAACTCCCCGTCGCCGAAGCCGTTCACGGCCCCGCCGCCGCGGCCGTCCGCACCGCTCCCCACCGCCGAGCTCCGCACCCCCGCGCCGGCGGCGCCCGTACCGATGCCGCCCGTGCGCGTGCCGCTCGTACCGGCGGTGCCGGCGCCGGCGGAATCCGTACCAGAGGGCCCCGCGCCGACCGTGCCCGGCTGGGTGGTGTCAGCGTCGGCGGTGCCCACGCCGGTGACCCCGGCGTCGGTCCTGCCGCCTGCGTGCGTGTGCGCGCCGGTCTCGTTCCGGGCGGCCACCGGCTCGGGCGCCACGTCCGGCACGGCCGTCAGGCTCTGGTCCCGGGTCGGCTGGTCGGCGTCGTCCGGATACACCATCAGATCGTGTTCGGCGGCGTCCGCCAGGCCCCGCCCGCCGGAGGACTCCCCGGACAGGTGAGCGCCCGGCCGGCGCGACTCATGCGCGGGGTCCGGAGAACTCCCGTCGCCGTCCTCGTGGTCGCCGTCCACCTCGGCCGCCGCACGCGGCGTTTCCAGCCCGGAGGCGTGGCGGGCGGTGTCCGTCCCGGACGCGTCGCGCGCGCCGTCCGTCTGGGACGTGCCGGTCGCGGGGTCTACGTGCGCGTCGCCGGGCGTGACGTCCTTCTTCTTGAAGGGGTTGGTCATGGTGTCCTCCTGGTCCAGGTCGCCGGACCCGCGGTCGATGGGGTGGCGCTGATCCAGCCGGCCCAGCACCCCGTCCTCGCCGGCCCGCCGGCTCGGCGCCGAGCCGGCGCCGTGCCGTGCGACCAGCAGATCCTCATCGCGCACCGCCATCGTCGGCGAGTCGTCCCGCTCCCGCCACCCGTCGGCGCCGGAGGTGTTCCTGTTCTCCTGCTCCCGTGCGGCCGAGCCGGCCTCGTGGTCACGTCGATAGGGTTCGGTCACTGGTCAGCCTCCCTGCGTGTTCCGGTACGAGGTGCGGCCACCCGCCACCTGGGCCCCGGTCTCGGCGGTGCCGTTGCCGTGATCGCCGGCCACCTGACCGCCGTACTGCCGCCGGTCCTGCTCCCGGCGCAGGCGCAGTTCACGCTCCTGGTCGCGCACGGCGCGCATGCCGTGCCGCGCGTCGTCGTTAGCGTCGTTCTCGCCCGCGAGGTCCCGCTCGTCGTTCCGGTGCACGGCCTGGTGCCGCTCGTCATCCCGGCCGCGAAGATCCGCGGCCGCCCCGCGGTGATCGTGGCCGGTGGACGGAGTGTCCTCCAGCAGTTCCTGGAACAGGGCGCGGTAGTGCACCATCGCCTGCCGGAGCTCCTCGGTCGAGGCCTCCCGCCGGGCGGCGCGGCTGCTGATCTCGTGGGCCTTGCGGTAGTGGTCCAGCGTCCCGCCGTGGGCCACCGACAGGTCCGAGAGCTGCTGCTCGAAACCGTCGGTCGGGTAGCCGCGCTCCGCCATCACCGCGGTGACCAGGTGGTCGGCCTCGGTGACCGCGAAGCCGGGAGCGTCCACGAACCGCTCCTGGACCTCGGCCCACTTCTTGCCGTACGTGGACCGGCTCTCCGGGGTCAGCGGCCGGATGTCCAGCTCGGCGTGCCGCTGCTCCCTCTCGATGAGTTCCTGCTCCGCCGCACGGCGGCTCTCCCCTTCGCGCACGGCGCGCTCGTACTCGGGGCCGAAGCGTTCTTGGAGTCGGTGCCTGCGCTGCTGTCGCGCCACGAGGTAGCCGACGGCCAGGATCGCCACCACCGCGGCTACAACGACGGCCACCCAGGTGATGGTCATGTCTGCCTCCGGTCAGGTCTGTCTTGGTAACCCCCCGACTGCCCGAGAAGGCGCCGCCAAAACGACACGAACCCCCTGCGTTCCTCGCCGGCTCGCACGCCACCTGCGGAGGGTTCCCGGCCGCTCCGGGAAGCGCCGCTCAGCCGTCTCCGGACGCCTGCTCCTTCTCCCTCCGCTCAAGGGCCTCCAGCGCGTCACCCAGCACCGACTCCACGTGCGAGTTCCCGGTCACCGGCGTCTCGTAGAACCCGAGCTCGGGCCGGTAGGAGACGTCCAGGCCGTTGTCGACCAGCCTGCGCGCCCAGCGCAGCGCCGTGTTGATCTTCGTCTGCGCCATCTCGCCGCCCTGGGCGACCGTCGAGAGGTTCCGCAGGTTCGTCGCCGGCCCGGTCTGGTTGTGCACGCGGTTGAGCTTCCACGGGATCGCCCTGCTGTGGTCGAGCATGGGCCTCGCCAGCCCGACCGACCGCTTGGCCTGCAGGATCCCGGACTCCGTCACCCCGAAATGCGCCGCCAGCCGCGCATTGGACCACCCGGAGGCGACCAGCCTCCCCAGCTCTTCCCGATCGATGTGCGCCTTCCGCCCCATCTGCCCATCCCGTCTTCGGCTCGCTCCACAGGTGCACGGGTCACACGTGCCGGACGACGATCATCCCGTCTCACATGTGACATCCCCAGCTATGACGCGCATCCGGCATGGAAGGAGTGCCCCCGGCGGCCCCCTGCCCGTACGCAGGACCCACAGATCTGCGCTAAGGTTGTTCTTGCTCGCCCCGGCGAGCAACGGGACGTAGCGCAGCTTGGTAGCGCACTTGACTGGGGGTCAAGGGGTCGCAGGTTCAAATCCTGTCGTCCCGACCGGTAGGTACTGGTCGGAGCCGTGATCACGAGAGAGTGATCACGGCTTTTCCGTTCCTCGCGGCTCATGTACCGCTTGGCCCCGCCGGCGATCGCCGACACCTATCGGCCCTCATCGCCTCAGGCTGCCGCCGGTTCCAAGACCTCCAGAAGTACGGGTTACCTGAATTTCGAACGGGTCGGTATAACAGGCAGATACCCGTGATCTACAACGTAAAGTCGAACGCGTCACACGCCCGCTCTCGTCGCACCCCCAGCCAATAGGTAAGCCGGGGCGGTGGTCATAGCGGAGCCGCCAACGCTTGCGAACGCCCCGTAGGCCGAGGGCGTCGAGGCGTCGTGATTCACGCGTCATCAGGGTGACCGGCGTCACTGTGGCCGGCGAAGGCGCGTCAGAAGTTCCCGCACCTGCGGAAGGTCTCGGTACGGTACCAACCGCTTGAGGACGACTCGGCCACGATGGGCGGTGCGTTCGCTCGCCACGTCACTGGAGAGGTCGAACATCCGCCCGGCCGCCTTGGCGGCTTCCTCGGGCTCGTTGGCGTCGGCTAGGGCCACGGCCAGCCAGGACAGGTACAGCGCCAGCTCGCGGGCATGGGTCGCGTCGTAGCGGCTCAGCACGTCCGTCAGCAGTGGCACCGCTCGGAGTGGGCGCCGTAGTTCGGTGTAGGCGCGAGCTTCCATCACTTGAAGCTCTCTCTCGTCCACCCAGTACACGTAGCCGGGTTCGTCCTCGCCGCCGTGCTGGGCCAGGGCGGTGCCGGCCTCGCCGAGCGCCGACGTCGCCGCTCGGGCATCCCCAGATCGCACGTGCGCCCACGCCAGCCGATCCCAAGCCAGGGCACGGGCTCGTGCCGGGGTGTGCGGGCCGGCCGCTTCCAGGGCCGCCTGAGCGAGCGCCACGCCTTCGGCTGGATCGCCGACGTTGGACACCTGGTAGGCGGCCCCGGTGACACCGTGGCCCCGGACGACGAGTACCCGATCCACACCCACGTCTCGAACCTGCTGCTCACCGGGACGGGCACCGTGATCGCGTACGAGGTTCCCGAGGAGAACGCGCGCCCGCGCCAGCCGATCGTCTCACACACCGCCGTGCACCAGGCCTCTCGTTGGTGACCTGACGTACCTGCGGCCGTAGCGGTCCGGCCAGGGCAATGTACGCCAGGGACCGAAGGGGAGGGCGGTCCCTGGCGGCACCTCTCGAACACGTGGGCCGCCTGCCCGGCATACACGAAGGCCAAGCTCGGGGTCTCCGATAGCGGCAGAATCTCGGCATGAACGCGCCGACTCCCACCCCCAGCTCATCACTGCACCTCATCCCGACGGAGCCGGTCGTCACGGTGACCGGGCCCGCCCTCATCGACGCACAGCCGTACGACCCGTCACTCACCGATCAACTCCAGGGATGGGGCACCGTCGGCGCCGTGGTCGCCGCGCTGCTCATCGCGCTGATCGGATGGTGGGTCGACGCCCGCCGGCGCGAGAAGGGTCGAAGCGAGGGAGAGGAACAGCGCAAGGCGGATCGGCAGTACGCCGAGGACCAGCGGGCGCAGGATCGGGCCGAGGCTGAACGTCAGCGTGCGGAAGACCGCGCGCACGCCGGGCAGCAGCGCGCCGCGGACCGTGAGGAAGCCCAGAAGCAGAGGGCAGAGGACCAGGCCGAAGCCGAACGGCAACGCACGGCGGATCGGGCCGACGCAGATCGGCGGCTCCAAGAAGAACGGCAGGCGGCCGACGAGCGCCTACAGCGGCAGCTCGATGAGCAGCGCGAGCGCGAGCGGACGCACTTCCTGATCGCCCAGATCCAGGAGGCCGGCGACCTCTACGCCCAAACAGTGGGCAGCCAAGACACCGACCGGCAAGCGATCGCCCGACAGCGCCTACTCACGCGCCTGCCTGCCATCCCCGGACGCTACGCCTCACTGCTCAAGCGAAAGATGGGGGTCCCGCACGACAACGCTGCCAGCTTCACGGGGTCACTCCGCATGCAGGCGCTGAACATCAACGAAGTCGCGAAGATCGACCCGCACATGATCTATGACGAGCTGGCCGAGAACATCGCCGAACTCCTCGGCCACACGCAGCCACCCAGCTCGTGATCCGACCCCCGATCGCGGGCGGCTCCATCCGCTACGGCCATGCGGGCGGCACGAAGCGGGTGCCGTCGAGGGCATCGAGTCCGACAGGGTTTCTTGTCACGCGCGCTCGCGCGCCGAGGCGCTCGCCTTGGGTCCGGCACTGGCCGGTCGGCGCACATGAACATGAACTACGGGCCCTTGTAACGCGGGGTGACTGTTCACAGAGTCGGCCCCGTCCCGGTCGTAGGAAGTGACCGTGACCGTGCCGGTGCCGTGACCGCCGGACCGCTCCCTGGGGCCGGTTCGCAGGGCGGTCCGGTGCATGGTTCGGTGTCCAGTCGGCCGACGGTCAGCGTGCCGCGGCCGGTCACTTCCTCACGCGATCGTGGTTACCCTCGGCGCCGAACTGGCCGCTGTCGGCCCTCGTCGCCTCAAGCTGCCGCCGGTTCCGGGACCTCTGAAAATGCCGGCTCGCTGGGTGTTCGAACGGGTCGCTTGGAGACCCGCTGGGCGGCTTCCTCGGGCTCGTTGGCGTCGGCCAGGGCCCACAGCCAGGCAGGACAGGTACAGCGCCAGCTCACGGGCGTGGGCTTGGCCGCGCGAACGGGGCTCGTCGGCGTCGAGGTCGTGGTGAACCGGCCGGCGCCGACGATGACTTAGAAGTGGCATGGCCGGTGATCGCCGCGTCCGGGTTCCGTGGTGCGCCGGGGATGGTGCCCGCGTACGCGTTCGACGCCGTGCGGGAGGTCCACCTCGCGTCGTTGGGTGATGAAGGGCCGGCCGAGCCCCGTTGCGGAGGGATCTTCGACGGCCTACGCTTACTGATATGCAGTATATTGGATATGGGTCGCTCAGAGAGCGTGCCGCCGCGGAGATCCGGGCTGCGATCGTGCGTGGTGAGCTGGAACCGGGCGCCGCGATCAAGGACGCGGAGCTGGCGAGCAAGCTGGGCCTGTCCCGTACTCCGGTGAGAGAGGCTCTGGCCAAACTGGCGGACGAGGGACTCGTCGAGAGCAAGCCTTACAGCTACACCAGGGTGACCCCGCTTACCGCGCAGTCGGTTCGTGACGCTCTTGTCGTCGTGCAGGCGATGCACTCCCTCGCCGCACGCATGGCCGCGCCGGAGACGACGTCCGACGACCTGGCCGCGATGCGTGCGGCGAACGAGGCGTTCACCCAGGCGCTCGAGGCGAACGATGCCGCCGCGGCGCTGGCGGCGGACGACCGGTTCCACGCCGTGGCGGTGCATCGCTGCGGCAACTCGGCCATCGAGGCGACGATCGACCGCTTCACCCCCCTCGTGCGCCGCGTGGAGCACCAGCGCTTCTCCTCGCCCGCCGCGCGCCACTCCGTGGTGCAGCACCAGCAGATCATCGAGGCCTGTGAACAGCGCGACGGCGGGCTGGCGGCCCGCCTGGTGGACGAGAACTGGAGCACCTTGCTGCAGGAGCTGTGAACGAGTTGTCGATGATGTCCGGTCCTTGCCGGTCCACGAGCTGGACCGGCTGACCGCGTACCTGGGTGGGTGTGCTGACGTAGAGCGCCGTGGTCCGCGGGATGTGCCGGCGAAGCCCGCTACGGAACTCGCCCAGCTGCGACAACAGCGCTCGGTGCCCGGCGAACAGATCCCCGGCCGTCTTGGGGACAGCGTCCGGGCCATCGGCCACCGCGAAAGCCGCTGACCATGACCGGCGCCGGCGGGCTGCCCGGGTGTCCACTTCCCTGCGGCACCCGCGCCGCAGGGAACCACCGATCGCACTGGGCCGGCTCGCCCGCCTGATACGTGGTCCGCGAGACGCGATCGATGGGCTTGTACTGAGGGCGCAGCAACCGGCCCGGGTCCTTGAGCACCGTGATCGAGCGGGTCCATCGGCTCGGCGATCACTGTGGCCGGCATGCGGGAACCCCTTGAGCGGCTCCCGGATCTGCGGCTCGACCGGATCCACGATCGCCCCCTTGCGCGACCGCCTGAGTCCTCCGGTCGCCAGGTCGGGCTCGCGGGCGGTTCGCCGGGCGGCACGGCCGCCGATTTCCCCTTGATCACCCTCCAGACGTCACTGAAGGGCGTCCACACTCACCCGTCGCCGGTGTCCGCTCCTGTGGCGGCGGCCGACACCGGGCACTAGCGCCAATATGTAATATCCAATATATTAGCTGCACTTCAACGGATTCGGTGGCTACGTGGTGGCCGGATGCGCCGATCCTGCTCGATACCGCTCCGGCGACACCGGCGCGGAACACGGAAGGACAAGCCTCATGACCAGCACCGGTCAAGAGATCAAGAACGTCGTGCTGGTGCACGGCGCGTTCGCTGACGGTTCGGGATGGCGGGGGGTGTACGACAGGCTGACCGCGCGGGGCTACCGGGTCACGATCGTGCAGAATCCGCTCACCTCGCTGGAGGACGACGTCGCGGCGACCACCCGCGTGCTCGACCTGCAGGACGGCCCGGCGATCCTCGTCGGCCACTCCTGGGGCGGCACGGTCATCACCGAGGCCGGAGTGCACCCGAACGTCGCCGGCCTGGTCTACGTGTCCGCGCTGGCGCCTGACGCGGGCGAGACGACCGCCCAGCAGTACGACGGCTTCGCCCCGACACCCGACTTCGTCGTCGACGTCGGGGACGACTACTACGGCTTCATCAACCGCGACAAGTTCAAGGCCGGTTTCGCGGCGGACACCAGCGACGCCGACGCCGCCTTCTTGCGTGACTCGCAGGTGCCGATCAACATGGCGGTCTTCTCTACGCCGGTGAAGAACGCCGCCTGGCGCGACAAGCCGAGCTGGGCCGTGATCGCGACCGAGGACAAGGCGTTCGACCAGGCGATGCTGCAGCACATGGCCAAGCGCATCGGTGCGGAGATCACCGAGGTCTCGGCGAGCCACGCCCTGTACGCGACGCAGGCCGGCACCGTCGCCGACGTCATCGTCACCGCCGCGCAGAACGCCATCGGCTGACAGGCGGCCGCATCATCCCGGGCCGGCTCGCGTTCCTCGCGAGCCGGCCCCGAATTCTCGGAGCGTGAGCCGGATGTCCGTCATGCCGTTTCAGGTGGCGCTGTGGATCGAACTCCTCGCAGCGGGACTGGGTGGCCTCCAAGGCGCCCTGTTCGCTGCGGGAGAGCGGCACCGCCGTATCGACGTGCTGGGCGTCGTCGTGATCGGGCTCGCCGTGTCGCTCGGGGGCAGCCTGCTGCGCGACATCGTGCTCGACCAGCCGCCCGTCGTGCTCTGGAAGAACTGGTACCTGCTGGTGGCCGGCGCGTCGGCGATCCTCGGCATGGCGCTGCAACCGGTCCTCGCGCGGGTCGACTGGCTGATCACCGGGCTGGACGCGGTCGTGATGGGATTGTTCGGCGCGATCGGGGCCTCGAAGGCGCTTTCGCTCGGTACCGGTGAGGCGGGGGCGCTGGTCGCGGGCGTCATCGGGGCCATCGGCGGCGGGATGCTGCGCGACATCATCCTGAGCCTGCCGATCTCCTTCCTCCAGGTCGGCACCCTCTACGCGGTCGCGGCCGGTGCCGGGGCCGGGATGTTGATCGTGCTCGTCGCGTTCGGCACACCGATCGCGATCGCGGGTCTCGTCTGCGTGGGCGTCACCACGACCTTGCGTCTGATCGCGATCCGCTTCGGCTGGACCTTCCCCGAGCAACGCGCGTTGAAGGCCCGGTAGATCGGCCCCTGCTGCGAGGTTTCGCCGTGCCGGTCCAGCGGACGAGTGTGGCGGTGGCGGGTGGCGCGCTTCGGGTGCGCGGATGCTTCCCGGTGACGCACGTGCATCACCTTCGATCACCTTCGATCGATACACTGGTCGCCACGCGGTGAGGAGGGCGATGGGCACCGCGAACGGCTCTGGTGAGCGGGTGGCGGACCGCACGCGTGGCCCGCTGCTCGGACATCGGGGATCTGCGACCGCCCGCGAGGAACCGGCCCGCGTCCTTTCGCCGCCGGATGCGGCACCGCCGGCGCGGACCGGCATGCGGGGCTCGCGCAGGCGGGGAGTTACCGAGTACGGGTGGAGGTTGGCGAATGACGGTGTCCGACTCGGCCGCACCGCTTCCGGATGAGCGGCGGGCCCGAGTGATCGAGCTGCTTCGGAGACGTGGTGTCCTGCGGGTCACCGAGTTGGCGTCGGAGCTCGCCGTCTCGGCCATCACCGTCCGCCGTGACATCGCCCTGCTCGCGTCCCAAGGCCTGATCCGGCGCGTCCGCGGCGGAGCCGCCCTCCCCGGCGCGACCGTGGCATCGGGCGCACTGATCGGTCGGTTACTTGAGGGTTCACCGTCTCCGGAGCCGATGCCGGTCGCGGCCGGCGAGGCCGGAATCCAGGCGACGGTCGGGATGGTGGTGCCGTCGCTGGACTACTACTGGCCGGACGTCGTCCGGGGAGTGCGTGAGGCCGCGGCCGCCTCCGACACGCGCCTCGTCCTGCGGGGCGCGACCTACCAGGCCGCCGATGAGCGGCGTCAGCTCACCTGGCTGGTGGATTCGGTGGGAGTCGACGCCCTGCTGGTGGCGCCGACCACCACGGGGGAGGACGGCGAGGCGTTGGTGCGCTGGCTCCAGTCCATCGAGGTGCCCGTGGTCCTCGTCGAGCGTGCCGCCGTCGCCGGGCCCTACCAGGAGGCGATGGAGTCGGTGGTCAGCGACCACGTGTACGGGGCCGCGATGGCGGTACGGCACTTGGCCGCGCTGGGGCACCGGCGCATCGGAGTGGTCACCACGATGGACAGCCCGACGAGCCCGCATGTGCGGCGCGGTTGGCGACAGGCCTGCGAGGAACTCGGCCTGGGGCTGGAAGACGCCGTGGATGTCAACACGGTCGACCGCAGAGCCCCCGAGTGGCCTCACGCGCTGGACGACCTGCTCGACCGGTGCGTCACTTCCAGGACGACGGCGCTGCTCGTCCACTCCGACCCGGAGGCCATCTCCCTGGTGGACCGCTGTCAGGAACGCGGCATCCGGATACCGGCGGATCTCGCCGTCGTCGCGTACGACGACGAGGTGGCCGAACTCTGCGACCCTCCGCTGACCGCGGTCCGTCCGCCCAAAGCGGCCGTCGGGCATGCGGCTTTCGGGCTGCTCGCGGCGCGCTTGGCGGACGACGACGCGCACCGCCCCACGCACCGTGTCGTCATCGAACCCCGCCTCATCATCCGCTCGTCCTCAGCGTGAGGGATCCAGTCTGTCGACCTCGCCATCCGGCCAGGTGACGACCGCCACAGAGTCGTCCCAGCACACGGCCGGCGACTTCCCGGGTTCGGGTCCGCCGAGGAAGACGGCCGCGTCGTACCAGCTGTGCGGCCGAGCCGGGCCGGTCGTGGCGCACCACGGGATGCGTATCCGGGCCGCGAGCGGCGAGGCGTCCTCCGCGGACATAATGCCGGACGTGTTCAGCCCTTCCCCGCCTACGACCCGCGAGTGTGCGGTGTCACCCGACACGGTGGCCGTTGCCGCCAGGGCCGTACCCGCCCCTGGCAGCGGCCATCCGCCGACGCGGAGCACGCCCTGCTCGCTCCCCGCCGCGGACACCTGGATCAGGCGTACCTCCCAAGGACCGCGCACGACCGAGATCGTGTGAATCCACGGGCCCAGGCGCACCTGACCGGCTCGTCCGTATCCGTGGTCGGGGTTCGCCCGATCGGGCTCGATCCAGTGCGCCTGCCACCGGGACGCGCCGACGAGCGTCCCCGAGGGCAGGCGATCGACGGTCAGGGTCTCGAATCCGGTGCGGTGGCTGGGCTCGCCGTTCGCCGTGAGGATCACGGCCGACTGGTCCAGCGGGTGGCCGGCGTGCTCCCCGGCGAGTACGGGCGAGGTGGCCGTCGAATAGCCGAGGCGCGCGTACAGCGGGGAGTCGGTGAGGGCGGCTCCGGGATGGGAGTGGTCGGTGCCGTGGTTGGTCACCCGTACGATGCCGTCCGCACGCGTCCCGCTCACGAGCCAGCCGGGCGAGCGTACGACGAGGTGGTAGTCGTGGGACTCGACCGGCAGGGGCTCCTCGACCGCCGTCCAGACCGGGTGGTCGGCGGGGAGGGACAGTCCCAGGAAGCCCTTGGCGGCCCAGTACGGTGACCCGGGTCCGGAGTAGGACTGGGCGATCGGCCGCCACGGGTGGTGCCAGCCCAGCGTGAGCAGGCCCTCGTCGTCGGGCGCCCCGTGGTCGGCGAAATGCCGGGCGATGCCGGAGGCGGCGCGGCGCAGGACACCCGGCGAAGGGGTCACGACGCCCGCCCGCGCGCCCAGCCAGAACTGGGCCGCGGCGGCGAACCGGTAGGTGAGGCTGCGGCCCTGGACGAGGGGCGAGCCGTCGGCGCCGACGAGGTGGACGGCGTCGCGCAGGTATCGCTCCAGCCGGCGCAGGTAGACCGGCCGCCGCACGTCCGCGGCGGGGTCTCCGGCGGCCATCTCGGTCCAGATGAGCGGGTAGAGGTGCAGCGCCCATCCGACGTAATGGTCGTAGGCGCGTTCCGCGCCGTCGGCGTACCAGCCGTTCTCCCGGGCGAATCCGTCCGTCAGCGCGAGCCCCGCCTCGATGTCCTCCCGCGCGAACGGGCCGCCGACGGAGGCGAGGAACTGCTCGACGACGATCTGGAACCAGATCCAGTTGATCGGCGGATAGTGCGCCCCGATCGCCGGCGCCAGGTACTCGACCACCCGCTCCTGCACCCTCGGTGCCAGGCGGTCCCACAGCCACGGCCGTGTGAGGTGGAGGACCAGGGCCAACGACGCGGCCTCGACCTTGGCCTGGTCGTGCTCGTCCAGCCGCACCCAGCGCTCCGGCGAACCGGGGTCGGTGCCCGCGGCCAGGCCCTTGGCGTACCACTCCATGAGGTTCAGCGGATCATGCCCGTTCTCTCCGGCCACCCGGAATCCGGCGGCGAGGAACGTGCGCGCGAACCCCTCGAGCGCGTCAACGTCCGGACCGTAGCCTCCGGGGGCGCCCGGGAACGAGATGTGGGCGTGAGACGCCGAGGCGTGTCGACGGGCCGCCAGCAGGACGCGGTCGGCGAGCGCCGCCCAGTGCGCTCTGGTCCATCCGGTGAAGGGGGAGAGCTTCAGGTCGTCGAGCTCGCGCAACGTCCGCATGTCCTTCCGCCCGGCCGTCGTCGAATGCGACGCCATCCACGCGTCTGTGTGACGTTCACGTCACCGGCAGCTGACGCGATGGTGGCATGCGGGCCTGACACGGTCAAGGTATGTGTGATCGATGCGGGCACATATCGATCGGTTCAGACCGATGCGAGATCGGCTCTGATCGTTGTGGCGCCATGCCCGGTCTTGACGCGCTCAACTCGATCGCGTTGACTGCCGGGTGATGTCCTGCCCAGAAGCCACGCCCCGGTTCTCTGCTCGCGTCCAGGGGGCCCTCATTCAATCCGACAACGATCGAGCCTTCTGATCAATCCTGATCAATAAGGTATTGACGTGATTGAAGTGAGCGGACATGATCGGCCTGCTGGTAACCGCTTTCCGGAAGGATCGCGAGTGACGAACGGACGACGGCCGCAGGCCCTGCTGGTCATGGATCCCGTGCACTTCACCATGCAGTTCCAGGAGCCCCAGCTGCGCCGGTTGCACACCCTCGTGGAGCTCGGTGATCCGGTGGCGACCGGTGATCTCGACACGACGCGTGTACGGCGCCGGCTGCGCGAGGTCGAGGTGCTCGTGACCTCGTGGGGCTGTCCGTCGCTGACGGCCGAGCGGCTGTCCGACGCGCCCCGGCTGCGGGCGATCTTCCACTGTGCGGGCACGGTGCGCGGCTTCGTCACCGATGAGGTCTGGCGCCGCGGCATCCTGGTCACCAACGCCGCCGACGAG
The DNA here is from genome assembly GCF_014646695.1 of Sphaerisporangium melleum. Classification (GTDB taxonomy): domain Bacteria; phylum Actinomycetota; class Actinomycetes; order Streptosporangiales; family Streptosporangiaceae; genus Sphaerisporangium; species Sphaerisporangium melleum. The sequence goes on along the minus strand of NZ_BMNT01000023.1, from coordinate 5,571 downwards.
AACGCCATCCCGGTCGCCGAATTCACCCTGGCCGCGATCATTTTCGCCGGCAAGAAGGTGCCGTTCCTCGCACAGGACGCGCGCGTACATCGGCAGGACTGGTCGTATGCCGGGCGCCGCGGAGAGCTGTCCAACCGGGGGCGGACGATCGGCGTCGTCGGCTTCTCCCGAGTGGGGCGCCGGGTGGTCGAGCGGCTGCGCAGTCTGGAGGCCGACGTGCTCGTCGCCGATCCCTACGCGGACGCGGCGCAGGTGAGCGCTGCCGGCGCCCGCCTGGTGCGGTTGCCCGAGTTGCTGCCGCGCTCCGACGTGCTCACCCTCCACGTGCCCGCGCTTCCGTCCACCCGCCACCTCATCGGGGCAGCCGAGCTGGCTCGGCTGCCGGACGGGGCCACGGTGATCAACACCGCGCGCGGCGTGGTCCTGGACACCACGGCTCTGGAGCGCGAGTGCGCCCAGGGGCGCCTCGACGCGATCCTCGACGTCACCGACCCGGAGCCGCTCCCGGCGACCTCACCTCTGTACGACCTGCCCAACGTGATGATCACCCCCCACGTCGCCGGATCCCTCGGATCAGAGACCCGGCGCATGAGCGAGAGCGCCCTCAGCGAGCTGGAGCGCTACCTGTCCGGTCAACCGCCCCGCGCGGTCGTGACCGCAGACGAATTCACGGTCAGCGCCTGACCTCAGCGCAGGAAAGGAAGCCGGAGAAATGATCGCTTCGAACTCGGTGGGAAGGGCCCAAGGGCGACGCCGCTTCGTCGGACGCACAGCGGTCGCGGTCGCGCTCGCCTTGGCGGTGACCGCGTGCGGAGGCGGTTCCGGCGACGAGACGGGCGATGGAAACGTCACCCTGACCGTGGCCGTGTGGAACCTCGCCAAGACCCCCGAGTTCACGGCGCTGTTCGACGCCTTCCAGCGGGCGAACCCCGGCGTCAAGGTCAAGCCGGTGGACATCCTCGCCGACGATTACCCCGACAAGGTCACGACCATGCTCGCGGGCGGCGACCAGACCGACGTCATCACGATGAAGAACGTCACGGACTACGCGCGCTACTCCAGCCGCGGGCAGCTCGCGGACATCACCGATGCGGTCACGTCGACCGACACCTCGAAGCTGGCCGGCCTGCCCGCGTTCAACGTGAAGGACAAGTACTACGCGCTGCCGTTCCGGCAGGACTTCTGGCTGCTGTACTACAACAAGAAGTACTTCGAGAAGGCGGGCGTCACGATGCCCTCCCAGCTGACCTGGGACGAGTACGCCAAACTCGCCCGGAGCCTCACGCACGACGAGGGGGGCAAGAAGGTCTACGGCACCTACCATCACACCTGGCGGTCGGTGGTGCACGCCATCTCCGCCGCGCAGACCGGCGGCGACCAGCTCGGCGGTGACTACTCCTTCTTCAAGGACCAGTACGAGATGGCGCTCGGGCTGCAGAAGGACGGCGCGACCCTCGACTTCGGCACGGCGAAGGCACAGAAGTCCGACTACCGCACGATCTTCGAAAGCGGCACCACGGCGATGTTGCCGATGGGCACCTGGTACATCTCCGGCATCCTCCAGCAGAAGCAGAAGGGCGCCACGGACGTCGACTGGGCCTTGGCGCCGATGCCGCAGCGGCCGGGTGCGACCGGCATGACGACGTTCGGCTCGCCGACCGCCTTCGCGGTGAACAAGCGGGCCGTGCACGCGGACGCGGCCAAGAAGTTCGTGCGGTTCGCGGCCGGCCAGGCCGGCGCCGAGGCGATCAGCAAGCTCGGCGTGGTGCCGGCGTTGCAGAGCACCGACATCACCCAGGCGTACTTCTCGAATACCGGGATGCCCACCGACGAGTTGTCCAAGAAGGCCTTCCAGCCCGACAAGGTCGTGCTGGAGATGCCCGTCAGCGAACACACCTCCGACGTCGACACGATCCTCAATGAGGAGCACGAGCTCATCATGGTCGGCGACAAGTCGATCGACGAGGGCATCCGCTCGATGGGGGACCGCGTGAAGAGCGAAGTGCTCAATTAGGGAACGGCGGCGGGTTCCCGAGGCACTGCGGGCCCGCCACATCTCCGTGAAGAGCAGGAGGTCACGAAGGACGGCCATGGCTCAAGCAATGACCCGATCGGCGCCCGGCGGTTCGCCGCCGAAGCGACCCGCCTGGCGCGGCATCCTCATCGGATGGAGTTTCATCCTCCCGAACTTCCTCGGGTTCGCGCTGTTCACCTTGATCCCGATGCTCGCGGCGTTCGCTCTGGCGTTCCTGAAATGGGACTCGTACAACTCGCCCGAGTGGGTGGGGGCGGCGAACTTCCGGCGGCTGCTGAGTGACGAGAACTTCTACGTCGCGCTCCGCAACACTTTCGCCTACGCGGGAGGCCACATCCCGCTCACGCTGGTGGCGGCGCTCGGCCTGGCGGTCGCGCTCGACCGCAAGTTACGCGGGGTGCAGTTCTTCCGCACTGCGGCGTTCTTCCCGTACATCACCTCGCTGGTCGCGGTGGCCGTCGTGTGGAACATGTTGTTCAACCCGACGGCCGGACCGGTCAACCAGTTCCTCCACGCGCTCGGCGTCGACGATCCGCCCCGATGGGTGGCCAGTACCGACTGGGCGATGCCCGCTGTGATCGTCACGAGCGTGTGGCGGGACATGGGCTACTACATGGTGCTGTTCCTCGCCGGTCTGCAGACGATCCCCAAGGAGTATTACGAGGCCGCCCGGGTGGACGGCGCCAACACATGGCAGCGCTTCTGGAAGATCACCCTGCCGTGCCTGCGCCCCACGACGTTCTTCGTCGTCGTCATGCTGACGATCCAGAGCTTCAAGGTGCTCGACCTCATCGTGGTCATGACCGACGGCGGGCCAGGACGCAGCACACTGGTCCTGTCCCAGCTCATCTACCGGGAGGGGATCACCGAGGGGCGGTTCGGCTACTCCTCGGCCATCGCCCTGGTGCTCTTCGTCATCGTGCTCACCGTGACCGTTGTCCAGTTCCGCCTCAACGAACGGAGCAGCACCCGATGACCGCGCTGCCCGATGCTCCCCCGGCCGTCGCCCCGCCCCGGCCACCCGAGCGATCCGCGCGCCCCCGTTCCCGGGGACCGCGTCTGGTCCGGAGGGCGCTCGCGTACGGGTTCCTCCTCGCGGTGGCCCTGCTCGTGCTGGTGCCGTTCGGGTGGATGGTGTCGTCCTCGCTCAAGCGGAACAACCAGGTTCTCACCGTTCCCATCGAGTGGATCCCGCAGGAGTTCCGCTGGTCGAACTTCATCGAGATCTGGGACCGCATCCCGATGGCGACCTACCTCGGCAACTCGGTCTTCCTGTCGGTCGCCATCACCCTCCTGCAGCTGCTGACAGGCAGTTTCGCCGCCTACGGGTTCGCCAAGGTGCGCTTCCCCGGCAGGGACGCGCTGTTCCTGGCCTACATCGCCACCATCGCGGTGCCGTGGCAGGCGTACATGGTGCCGCAGTACATCATGATGCAGCGCGCGGAACTGACGAACACCTACTGGTCGATCATCCTGCTGCAGGCGTTCGGCGCGTTCGGCGTCTTTCTCATGCGGCAGTACTACATGTCGATCCCGGACGAGCTGTGCGAGGCCGCGCGGATCGACGGCCTGACCGAGTACGGCATCTATCGGCGCCTGATGCTGCCGCTGTCGAAACCGGCGCTGGCGAGCCTCGCCCTGCTCACGTTCGTGAACACGTGGAACGACTACATGGGCCCGTTCATCTACCTGACGAGCAACGAGCTGTGGACCATCCAGCTCGGCCTGCGCTCGTTCGTCGGCCAGTACGACGCCGAGTACGCGATGATCATGACGGGCGCCGTGCTGTCGGTGCTGCCGATCGTGATCCTCTTCCTGATCGGGCAGCGGTACTTCATCCGCGGCATCGCGACGAGCGGACTCAAGTGATGAGCGCCCACCACGCGCGGGCGCCGCGCCTGCTCAGGCCGGCCCGGCAGGAGACCTACGAGAAGCTGTTCTCCACCGTGTACGCCGGGCTGATGACCAACGTCCTGCTCGCCGTGACGTGCGCGCCGCTCCTCGCCGCGCTCGCGATCGTGCGCGATCCACTCGCGTCGTGGCCCTTCTTCGCCGTGCTGTCGGTGCTGTGCGGACCGGCGCTGGTCGGCGCGTTCGGATGCTTCGCCGGGCTGGGGGAGGGATCGACGGACGTGCTGGGCGCCTTCTGGTCCTCCTACCGGCGGGCGGCGCCGCGGGCGCTTCTCATCTGCGCGGGCGGCGCGGCGGCCGTGAGCGTGCTGATCGTCGACGTGGCCGCCGTCGCGCCCACGACGTGGGGACCGGCGCTGGTCCCGTTCTTCTCCACCGTGTCGGCGCTGGTGATGGCGGTGGCCTTCACGCTGCTGGTGCGGCTGGCCGAAGAGCCAGGGACGGCCCGGCTGCGTTCTCTCGTGCTGCCCTGCCTCTACCTCGTGGTGCGGCGCTGGTATCTGTCCGTTCTCAGCATCGCCGTGCTCGGCCTGGCCGTGGCCGTCGTCCTGCTGAAGCCGATGGCGGGCATCTTCCTCATGTGCTCTCCTCTGCTGTACGTCGCCTGGGCCACCATGCGGTTCGTCGTGGCCCCGATCCTCCCGGGCGGCGCCTTCGATCCATGCGACACCGCACGTCCGAATGCGACCGCCGGGGGATCTGATTGACCGCGATGAGGACGCCGCCACGGCTGATGACGGCGGGGATGTGCAGCGTCACCTATCGACCGCTTTTCCCGGAGCGGATCATCGCGCTTGCCCGGCAGGCCGGGCTGGAGCACATTGAATGGGGCCAGGACGCCCACGTGCGGCTTGGCGACGAGCAGGGGATCGGCCGTCTGGGCGAGGCGACGAGAGCAGCGGGTCTTTCCGTCTCGGCCCTGGGCTCGTATTACCGGGCGGGCGTCCCCGCCGATCCGGACGAGGCCGATCGGCTGTGGCGGCAGGTGCTGGCCGCCGCCCGTGCTCTGGGCGCCCCCCGGGTGCGGGTGTGGGCGGGAGACCTGGCCTCCGCGACCGCCGGCCCCGCGGAGCGCCGCAGAACGCTCGACCGTCTGAAGCGGTGCGTGGACGGCGCGGGAGACATCGTGGTCGCCACCGAGTTCCACGCCGGCACGCTCACCGACGAGATCGAATCCGCTCTGTCCATGCTGGACGAGGTTCCCGGGTTGCGGACCTACTGGCAGCCGCCGAACGGCATGCCGGACGACGAGGCGCTGGCGGGTCTGCGGGCCGTGCTGGAGCGCGTGGACGCGGTGCACGTCTTCAGCTGGTGGCCCACGTCCGAGGATCGCCTCCCGCTCGATCACCGTGCGGCGCTGTGGCGGGCGGTGATGGGCGTGCTGGCGTCGACCGGCAGGAGGATCGACGCCTCTCTCGAATTCGTCCCCGGTGACGACCCGGGCATGCTGAGCGGCGAGGCGGCCACCTTGCGACGCTACTTGGACGAGGCCCGCCCTGTGGGGAGCGGTTCCGCGGAAAAGTCCCTTAGGTCGAGGAGGACGGATGGAGACCCTTGGCGTGGTCATGAATGGGGTGACCGGGCGCATGGGATATCGCCAGCACCTGGTCCGCTCGGTTCTGGCG
>NZ_BMNT01000022.1:85822-166249 GCF_014646695.1 Sphaerisporangium melleum | reverse complement strand
CGGCCAGGGCACCGCCAACGGCACCCTGATCCAGCTGTACTCCTGCCACGGCGGCAACAACCAGAAGTGGACCTGGAGCTGACCCACCCCGGTTCGCCGTGACCCACCCGGTGGCGAACCCCGCTCGATGAGGTAGCACTCCGGTGCGGCGCGACGCGCCGCACCGGAGTCGCGTCTGAGCGGGCCGGGCCGGGGCTAGAGTGGCTGCGGGCCCCGTCCGGCCCGCGTGGGCGGGCTTGTCGCGGGCGGGCCGTTCGCGAGGATGGTGACGATGGACAACGGCGGGCTGATCCTGCTGATCTTCCTGGCGTTCCTGTTCGCCTGGGGGCTGAACCGCCTCCGCAAGATGCTGCGCCTCGGCCCGCTGGCCTACGCCGGTGTCATGATCACGTTCGTCATCGTGGTCCTCGCGCTCTACACCCAGACCCAGCGCTGACCGCTACCCAGCGGGCACCGCGAGTCCCGGGAGCACGATGAGCCACGCCGACGGCTGAGACCCGCCCCCGGGCGGCCCGGCACCGGGGCCACTGAGCGCCGGAAAGCGGTGCCAGGGGCGGGAGGGTCAGCGGGTCTTGGTGGAGATCTCGAACCAGACGGCCTTGCCGTCCTTGGTGGGACGCGAACCCCAGCGGCGGGCGAGCTGGTCGACGAGATAGAGCCCGCGGCCGCCCTCGTCGTTCTCGCCGGCGCTGCGGATGCGCGGCAGGCGGAGATCCTGGTCGAAGACCTCGACCCAGATGGACTCCTCGCCCCGGCGCAGCCGCAGGGTGAACTCCTTCTCGCCCGCCATCTCGTTGTCCATGCCGGGGACGTCCCACGACTCGTCGAACGGCAGCGGCGGTCCGTCCAGCACCAGCTCGCGGCGCGGGACGCCGGCGCTCGCCGCGTGCAGCACGACGTTGGTGACCACCTCGGACACCAGCAGGCAGGCCAGCTCGACGCGGTCTTCGGGCACGCCCCAGCCGGCGAACGCCTCGGAGGCCATGCGCCGCGCCTCACCCACCATGATCGGCTGAGCGGGGAAGGTGCGCTCCTCGTACTTGAGCTCCTTGGGCGCGGAACGGATGACCAGGATGGCCATGTCGTCGTCGATCTCGCCGGGGACGGCGACGGTCGCGGCGTCGGCGATGCGCTCGACCGACTCCGACGACGCCTTGCCGACCTTCTCGCACAGGACGCGCAGCACCTCGTCGTCGCTCAGCGGCGCCTCGCCGGACTCGCGGGCCGGACGCCGGTCGACCAGGCCGTCGGTGTAGAGCAGCAGACCGGCCCCGGGCGGCAGCACCCGGGTCTCCTCCTTGTACACCAGGTCGACGTGCATGCCCTTGGCGTTGACGCCGAGCGGCTGGCCGACCTCGGAGATGTCCAGCTCGGTCACCATGCCGTCGACGATCAGCAGCGGCGGGGAGTGCCCGGCGTTGGCGAACGACAACTGCCGCGACCAGGCGTCGTACACCAGGTACTGACAGGTGACGATCGGCGGGGTGCTGACGTCGGCGCCGTAGTCGTCGTGCTCGATCGGCGCGATGATGCGCGTCCACTCGTTGAGCCGGGCGAGGATGTCGGCCGGGGACTTGTCGTCCTGGGCGAAGGCGCGCAGCGCGGCGCGCAGCTGGCCCATGACGGCGGCGGCCTTGGCGCCCCGGCCCTCGACGTCGCCGATCACGATGCCGACCCGGCCGGCCGACAGCGGGATCACGTCGTACCAGTCGCCGCCGACCTGGGTCTGGATGCCCTGGCCGTGCGAGGCGAGCGGCGCGGCGGGATAGTAGCGGACCGCGATCTCCAGGCCGTCGAGCTGCGGCAGCTCGCGCGGGAGAAGGTACTTCTGGAAGGACTCGGCGGTGTGCCGCTCCTCCTCGAACAGCAGCGCGTTGTCGACGGCGATCGCGACCCGGGTGGCGATGGCCCCGACGAAGTCGCGGTCGAAGGCGTCGTAGTGCGGTGAACGCCGGTCGGTGAGGTTCGACATCGCGAGGTACATCAGGCCGAGCGTCTCGCCGCGCGCGCACAGCGGCGCGACGATCGCCGAGGTCATGCCGATCTCGCCGCAGAGCCGCCTGGACTCCTCACTGGGCGAGGGGTAGCTCATCGTCGCGAAGTCCTCGACGATGATGGTCTCCTGCCGGCGCATCGCGATCTCGGCGTAGTGGCCGGGCGGGTAGCGGATCTCGGACCCGACCGGCCGCCAGGTGCCCGGCGGGGGCGTCCAGCCCTTGACGTGGGTGGAGACCTTGCGGACCAGCCGGTCGCCCTCGGTCAGCTCGATGAAGCAGTGGTCGGCGAACTGGGGGACCAGCATCTCGGCGACGCGGTTGAGCGTCTCTTCGACGTACAGCGAGCCGGCGAGCCGCTCGCCGATGCGCTCCAGCAGGCCGAAACGGTCTTTCTCCCGCTCGTTGCTGCGCATCGCCTCGCGGGCGGTGATGACGATGCCGGTGACCGAGCCCGACGGATGGCGCAGCGGCACGGCCTGTGCCCGGACGTAGATGATCGTGCCGTCGCCGCGCGCGACGTCGAAGGTGCCCTCCCAGACACCGCCGCGCAGGACGTGCTTGGCGAGCTCGACCGCGAGGGGGTGGTCCTTCTCCATGATCCCTAAAGACAGCCCCGCCGGGTCGCCGTCGCCGGACTCCTGCGGCCGTTCGGGAGTTCCGAACAGCCGCTCGGCGAACGGGTTCCAATAGAGCACGTTGCTGAACCGGTCGGTCACGACCACGGCCATCTCGGCGTGGTCGAGGACCCGGTCAGGCGACAGGTGATCGGCCGCGTCCTGCGAGAGATCCCCCCATCGCTTCATCGGGCGGCCACCCCTCGGAGAGGGGCATGGGCAAAGGCGACCACGTGCGCTCCTGCGTGGGCCCCGGCGGCCGGACGGCGGCCGCCGGAAGGCTCGGGGAAGACGGGGCTGCGGAACAAGAGAAAGGGGAACCCCCTACTGGGATGCGACCGGACGAGCATCGGTCGGTCAGCGCCGGGAGACGAAGACATGCGCAGCGACATCTCGCGGGAACTCCGCGGGCGTGTTGTGCGCTTCATCGTCACCTGTCACCCGTACACCGTCGTCGCTCGCCGCGAGCGTCACCTCGCGTCCGGGTTGTATCCCAACTTGCTTGAGTTTAAGCATCACAGCAGGATCACTTTGCACTTGTTCGCTAATTCGCCGCACGACTACGGCTATGCCACTGGGACCGGCGAGATCGGCCATGGCGGCGATGACCTCCTCGACGGAGGAGTCGGGCCCTTCGACCCCGAGCTCGTCCAGCCCGGGGATGGGGTTGCCGTGCGGGCACACCACCGGGTTGCCGAGCAGGGTGACCAGGCGGGACTCCACCGACTCGGACATGACGTGCTCCCAGCGGCACGCCTCGACGTGCACCTCTTCCCAAGGGAGGCCGATGACCTGGGTGAGCAGGCACTCGGCCAGCCGGTGCTTGCGCATCACCCGTGTGGCGAGCGTGCGCCCGAGCGCCGTCAGGGTCAGGTGACGGTCGCCCTCGACGCGGACCAGACCGTCGCGCTCCATGCGGGCCACCGTCTGGCTGACCGTGGGGCCGCTCTGCTGCAGCCGCTCGGCGATGCGGGCCCGTAGAGGGGTGATCCCCTCCTCCTGCAGCTCGAAGATCGTGCGGAGGTACATCTCAGTGGTGTCGATCAGGCCGTGTGCGGTCAAGGCTCCTCCCCTCCAGAATTAGATGCTACGTCCGGCTCCCTGGGGTTTTGCCCGTTCGGACAGGCCGAGGACGCTCTGTTCCAGGGGCACGGACCGGTGTCCGGACAGAGCTTACGCAGACCTACCGACACAACGGCGTGAGACGGGGAACGAGCGTGGCAGCGGAAAGCAAGTGACTCCCTCTTAGGATCGCATCCTTCGCCCACTGCGTCGCCTCTACTCCGGGAAAGCCGGGGCCACCCCGCGTGCTCGCCGTCCTCCGGTCACGGCCGCACCATGGCGTCGCGCACCGCGTCGTAGCGGCGGAAGGACGCGACGCCGAGCCCGGCGACCAGGACGAGCACCGCGCACAGCAGCCCGCCGCCCGCCCAGGCGGGCACCAGCCCCACGACGCCGGCCGTCGCGCCGGCCCGCAGGTCGCCCAGGCGCGGGCCGCCGGCCACGACGACCATGAAGACCCCCTGCATGCGCCCGCGCATCTCGTCGGGGGCGTAGGTCTGCAGGATGGTCTGCCGCCAGACCGCGGACACCAGGTCGATGGCGCCGCCGACGGCGAGCAGCGTGACGATCAGCCACAGTGGCTGCGCGAAGGCCGCCGCCGCGACGGTGAGGCCCCACAGCGCGATGACGAAGGTCAGCGCGAGGCCCTGGCGGCGCACCCTGCCGACCCAGCCGGAGAACAACCCGGCCACGACGGCGCCGATCGCGAGGCTCGCGGAGAGCCAGCCGAAGGCGACCGGGGACCCGGCGAAGCGCTCGGCGGTGAGCTCGGGGTACAGGGCGCGCGGCAGCGCGAAGGCCATGGCGATGATGTCCACCACGAAGGACATCATCACGATCGGCCGCGTCGCGATGTAGCGCAGCCCGTCCACCACCGACCGCAGGCCCGGCCGGGACACCTCGCCGGTGGGGGCCAGGCGGGGCAGGCGGACGGCGGCGTAGAAGCCGGCGCCGAACAGCAGCGCGTCGATGAGGTAGGCCGTGGCGTAGTCGTACTTGGCCAGCACGACGCCGGCGAGCAGCGGTCCGAGCACGGTGCCGACGCTGCTGACCAGGAAGTTCAGTGTGTTGGCCGGCGCGACCTGCCCGGTGGGCAGCAGCCGCGGGATGATCGCGCCGCGGGTCGGGGAGGTGACGGCGAAGCCGGTCGACTGCAGGGCGACCATGACGAGCATCAGGTACACGTTGTCCAGCCGGGCCCAGGCGTGCACGAGCAGCGCCGCGGTGGAGACCCAGGCCACGACCGAGCCGAGCAGCAGCAGCCGGCGCCGGTCCACCGCGTCGGCGACGGCGCCGCCCCACAGGCCGAAGACCACGAGCGGGATGAGGTTGGCCGGGCCGAGCAGGCCGACCCACAGCGAGGACCCGGTGATGGCGTACACCTGGGCGCTGACCGCGACGGTGGTGAGCTGGAAGCCGATGAACGAGACGCCCTGGCCGACCACCAGCCGCCGGTAGGCCGGCGTGCTCAGCGGACGGGTGTCGACGGCGACCCGCTTCAGCACCGACTGCAGCACGATCGCCACTCCCCCAAGCCGGACATTTGCCAAATCTCCGGACACTTTACCCAGGTCATGGACGGTGGCCACGCCTGGGGGAGGGCGAGGGCTCAGGGGGCCAGGCGCTCCACCACCCACGAGTCGCCGGTCCGGCGGTAGCGCAGGCGGTCGTGCATGCGGTCGATCTGCCCCTGCCAGAACTCCACCTCCGACGGCACCACCCGGAAGCCGCCCCAGAAGTCGGGCAGCGGCGGATCCTCCGGCCAGCGCTCGGCGAGCCGGCCGTAGCGCTCGTCCAGCTCCTCGCGGGAGCGCACCACCGCCGATTGGCGGGAGGCCCAGGCCCCGATACGGGAGCCGTACGGGCGAGAATGGAAGTAGGCGGCGGACTCCTCTCGCGGCAGGCGCACCACGGTGCCCTCCACGCGCACCTGGCGGCGCATGGGGTGCCATGGGAAGACCAGGCAGGCGCGAGGGTTCTCCGTCAGGTCACGGCCCTTGCGCGACTCGTAGTTGGTGTAGAAGACGAAGCCTTCCTGATCATGACCCTTGAGCAGGACGGTCCTCGCGGTGGGGCGGCCCCCGGCGGAGGAGGTGGCGAGCACCATGGCGTTCGGTTCGGGAAGCCCTGCCTCGATGGCCTCGGCGAACCACGTCGCGAACTGCGCGACCGGCTCGGCCGCGAGATCGGCCTCCCGCAGCGGCTGTCCTTCGTATGTACGGCGGAGCCCCGCGAACGGCGGCGGGCTCGATGCGGCATCCACAGACCGGTATTCTTCCGCGTCCGGCACCCTGACCGAAGCGGCACCCCCTACCAGGGGGATCGCGTTTCGTCGGGCCCTCGCGGCACGGCACCCAGGCCGAGGGGGTTGAATATGACCCGCCGGTATCTCGACATCAAGGCTTTGACTTCAAGAAAGGGAGGCGGCCGAGAATGTCCGACTTCAAACCCGGACTCGAAGGCGTTGTAGCGTTCGAGACCGAGATCGCGGAACCGGACAAAGAAGGGGGCGCCCTGCGCTACAGGGGCGTCGACATCGAAGAGCTTGTCGGCCGCGTCACCTACGGTCACGTATGGGGCCTGCTGGTCGACAACAAGTTCCAGCCCGGCCTTCCCCCGGCCGAGCCGTACCCCATCCCCGTCCATTCCGGTGACATCCGCGTGGACGTCCAGGCCGCCCTGGCGATGCTGGCTCCGTCGCTCGGTTTCCGCCAGCTCCTGGACATCGACGAGGACCAGGCCCGCGACGACCTCGCCAGGGCCTCGGTGACCGCGCTGTCGTTCGTCGCCCAGTCGGCCCGCGGCCTCGGCCTGCCGATGGTCCCGCAGTCGCGGGTCGACCAGGCCAAGACGATCGTCGAGCGCTTCATGGTCCGCTGGCGCGGTGAGCCCGACCCCAAGCACGTCAAGGCCATCGACGCGTACTGGACCAGCGCGGCCGAGCACGGCATGAACGCCTCCACGTTCACCGCCCGTGTCATCGCCTCCACCGGCGCCGACGTCTCCGCCGCCCTGTCGGGTGCGGTGGGCGCCATGTCCGGCCCGCTGCACGGCGGCGCCCCGGCGCGCGTGCTGCACATGATCGAGGAGGTCGAGCGCATCGGCAGCGCCGAGACCTACGTCAAGCAGGCGCTGGACAGCGGCGAGCGGCTCATGGGCTTCGGCCACCGGGTCTACCGGGCCGAGGACCCGCGCGCCCGCGTGCTGCGCCGCACCGCCCAGGAGCTGAACGCCCCCCGGTACGAGGTGGCGTGCGCGCTGGAGAAGGCCGCCCTGGCCGAGCTGCACGCGCGCAAGCCCGACCGCGTCCTGGCCACGAACGTGGAGTTCTGGGCCGCGATCATCCTGGACTTCGCCGAGGTTCCCCCGCACATGTTCACCTCGATGTTCACCTGCGCCCGCACCGCCGGGTGGGCGGCGCACATCCTGGAGCAGAAGCGCACGGGCAGGCTCGTCCGCCCAAGCGCCAAGTACGTCGGCCCGCCGCAGCGCTCGATCGACGACGTGCCCGGTGCCGGCGAGGTCATCGGCACGATCTGACCCCCCGATACCGGCCGTCCCCCGGCGCCCGGACGCCGCCCCTCCCCCACAGGGACGGCCGCACGGACCGAAGACGCCCAACAGGGCCCGCAGCCCCCGGTTGCGGGCCTTTCGCGTGCCCAGGGGCCGTGCAGGGGCACGGGAGGGCGCCCGGCCCGCGACACGCGCACGCATCTCACGATTCGGACCGGCGGCGTGAGCACATGGAGGGCTCACTAATCTAGGTTAGGTGGCTGACATCGAGATTCCCGCTGAGCTCAAACCCGCTGACGGCCGCTTCGGCTGCGGGCCTTCCAAGGTGCGTCCCGAGCAGCTCGCCGCCCTGGCCTCCGCCGGCGCGAGCCTGATGGGCACCTCCCACCGGCAGAAGCCGGTCAAGAACCTCGTACGCCGGGTGCGCGAGGGTCTGACCGAGCTGTTCTCGCTCCCCGAGGGGTACGAGGTGGTGCTCGGCAACGGCGGTACGACGGCGTTCTGGGACATCGCCGCCTTCGGGCTCATCAGGGAGAAGTCCCAGCACCTCACCTTCGGCGAGTTCTCGTCCAAGTTCGCCTCCGTCGCCGCCAAGGCGCCCTGGCTGGGCGAGCCCACGGTGATCAAGTCCGAGGTGGGCAGCCACCCGCAGGCCACGGCCGAGGCCGGTGTGGACGTCTACGCGCTCACCCACAACGAGACCTCCACCGGTGTCGCCATGCCGATCAGGCGAGTGGGCGACGACGACTCGCTCGTGCTGGTCGACGCGACCTCCGGCGCGGGCGGCCTGCCCGTCGAGGCCGGCGAGTTCGACGTCTACTACTTCGCCCCGCAGAAGAGCTTCGCCTCCGACGGCGGCCTGTGGATCGGGCTGTTCTCGCCGCGTGCCCTGGCCCGGGTCGACGAGATCGCCGCGAGCGGGCGGTTCGTCCCCGAGTTCTTCAGCCTGCCGACCGCGATCGACAACTCGCGCAAGGACCAGACCTACAACACCCCGGCCGTGGCCACGCTGTTCCTGCTGGCCGAGCAGCTCGACTGGATGAACGGCAACGGCGGCCTGGCCTGGACCACCGCGCGCACCGCCGACTCGGCCGCCCGGCTGTACACCTGGGCGGAGAAGACCCCCTACACCACGCCGTTCGTCGCCGACCCGGCGCAGCGGTCCAACGTCGTCGGCACCATCGACTTCAGCGACGCGGTGGACGCCGCCGCGGTGGCCAAGGTGCTGCGGGCCAACGGCATCGTCGACACCGAGCCCTACCGCAAGCTCGGCCGCAACCAGCTTCGCGTCGCGATGTTCCCGGCCATCGACCCGGCCGACATCGAGGCGCTGACCGCCTGCGTCGACCACGTGGTCGAGCGGCTCTGACCGCTCCCGGCGCCCCGCCCCCGGCCGTTCAGGTCGTGGGCGGGGGCACCCACCCGGGCCCGGGCAGGTGCGGGCTCTCACCGGTGCGGCGGGCGAGCTCCTCCAGCAGGCGCAGCGCGTCGTCCAGGTCGACGCTCCGCGCGAAGCACGACAGCACCGGGGCCCGGTCGTCGGTCTCGGCCAGGGCGGCCAGCATGGCCGCGGTGACGTGCTCGTCGCGCGAGCGCCGCGCCCAGTAGCGGAACGCCTTGCGCTCGGCGGCGCGGCCGAGCAGTCCTTTGCGGACGAGCCGCTCCGCGACGGTCTGCACGGTGGTGTAGGCGAGAGATTTGCCGGCGCGGGCGTTGAGCGCGCTCTGCACCTCGCGCACGAGCAGAGGCTCCGCGGAGTCCCAGAGCACTTCCATGATGGCGCGCTCCAACGTCCCCAGGACGAACACGCCGGAATTGGCGCGCACCGGACCGTCCGGCGTCCGGGATATTCGTCCTTCGGTGGTCACCCCGGCGTCACCGCGCGCTTCCTGCGCCGCAGCGTCCAGGCGGCGATCACTCCGCCGACCAGCCCGAACAGGTGGGCCTGCCAGGAGATGCCGGGCTGGCCGGGCAGCACACCCTCGATGAGCGAGTAGTACAGGACGGCGACGCCGACGCCGAGCGCGATGTCCAGCGGGTGCCGGTCGAACAGTCCGCGCGTCACGACGTAGCCGAAGTAGCCGAAGACCAGGCCGCTCGCGCCGAGAGTGATGCCGGGCGGGCTGATCAGCCACACGCCGGCTCCGCTCACCACGATGATGATCAGGCTGGCCAGGGTGAAGCGTCCCAGGCCGCGCAGGGCGGCGAGGAACCCGAGGATGGCCAGTGGCACGGTGTTGGCCATGAGGTGGCCGAAGCCCGCGTGCAGGAAGGGCGCGAACAGGATGCCGCTCAGCCCGTTCACATCGTGCGGGCGGATCCCGTACTGGTCGAGGTTCTCCGGGAGGATGTAGTCGGCGATCTCGACGGCCCATTCGGCGCCCACCAGCAGGGCGATGACGATGGCCGCGCCGAGGGCCCCGGTGGCGAGGTCGACGAGCCGCCGCCGCACCACCTGGCCCGTGGAGGCGGCGGGCGTTCCTGCTCTGGTCGCGTAGTCGTTCATCGGTCTCCTCGCGATCGCGGGCTGGAACGCTTTTTGCTCTCCCTTTACCGTAAGCTCCGCGGGTTTAACCCGCGATTTCCCCGCCACGCGAAAGGCGCATGTCCGCGCGGGACATGCGCCTTCCGGGACCGGTGGGACGCCAGGTCACTCCCCGGTCCAGCGGGGCGCGCGCTTCTCGGCGAACGCCGCGGCGCCCTCCATGGCGTCCTTGGACCCGAACACCGGGTTCATGATCTCCGCCTGGCGAGCGAACATCTCGTCCAGCGGCCAGTCGGCCGACTCGACCATGATCCGCTTGGTCGCGAGCAGCGACAGCGGGGCGTTGGCGGCGATCTTGGCGGCGAACTCCTTGGCCGCCGCCAGCGCGCCGCCCGCCGGGGTGACCTGGTTGACCAGGCCCAGCTCCCGCAGGCGCGCCGCCGGATAGAAGTCGCCGGTGAGGGCGATCTCCATGGCGACGTGGTAGGGGATGCGACGCGGCAGGCGCATCACGCCGCCCGCGCCGGCCATCAGGCCGCGCTTGGGCTCCGGCAGGCCGAACTTGGCCTCCTCGGAGGCGATGACGATGTCACAGGACAGCACCAGCTCGAAGCCGCCGGCCAGCGCGTAGCCCTCGACGGCGGCCACGATCGGCTTCTTCGGCGGCGCCTCGACGATGCCGCCGAAGCCGCGCCCCTCGACCGCGGGGAAATCTCCGCTGAGAAACCCCTTGAGGTCCATGCCGGCGGAGAAGTTCCCGCCCGCGCCGGTCAGGACGTACGCCGAGACGTCCTTGCGTTCCTCCAGCTCGTCCAGCGCCGCCACCATCGCGCGCGCGACGGCGCCGTTGATGGCGTTCCTGGCCTGCGGCCGGTTGATCGTGATGACGGCGACACCGCCGTCCACCTCGACGAGAAGCTCGTCAGACACGCTGTACCTCCGGTTCGCGGTTGGCGGGGCTCACTTGGGCTGGAAGCGGATTCCGCCGTCGAAGCGGATGACCTCGCCGTTCATGTAGTCGTTCTCGACCAGGGCCCGCACCAGGTGGCCGAACTCCGACGCCCGGCCCATCCGCTTGGGGAACGGCACCGGCGCCGACAGCTTGGCCTTGAACGCCTCGGCCTCCGGCCCGGAGCCGTAGATGGGCGTGTCGATGATGCCGGGGCAGATGGTGAGCACCCGGACACCGACGGCGGCCAGGTCGCGTGCCGCGGGCAGGGTCATGCCGATGATGCCGCCCTTGGAGGCGGAGTAGGCGACCTGGCCGGTCTGCCCCTCGATGCCGGCCACCGACGCGGTGTTGACCACCACGCCGCGCTGGCCGTCGGCGTCCACCGGCTCGGTCCTCGCCATGGCCGCCGCGCCGATGCGCATGAGGTTGAAGGTGCCGATCAGGTTGATGTCGATCACCTTGCGGTAGCTCGCCAGGTCGTGCGGCGAGCCGTCCCTGGCCACGGTGCGCGCGGCCCAGCCGATGCCCGCGCTGTTGACGACCGCCCGCAAGGGCTTGCCGGTCGCGACGGCGGCGTCCACGGCCGCCTGCACCGAGGACTCGTCGGCGACGTCGGTCTGTACGAAGAGGCCGCCGAGCTCGTCGGCGATGGCCTTGCCCCGCTCGGCGTTCAGGTCGGCGACCACGACGGTCGCGCCCGCGCCCGCGAGCTCACGGGCCGTGGCCTCGCCGAGGCCGCTGGCGCCGCCTGAGATGATTGCTGCTGCTCCGTTCAGGTCCATATCCCGGACCCTAACCGGCGACCGAATGAAGTTCTACTCGGGGTGGCTCAAATCTCGGCCGAGATCGCCGCCTCGACGTCCGGATAGACCTTGATGCGCCGGTCGAGCCCGGTGGTGCGCAGGATGCGGGCCACCGGAGCCTGCGGGGCCGCCAGCGCGACCCCGCCTCCTTCGCCGGTGGCCAGGCGCCAGGCCTCGATGAGCACCGACAGGCCACTCGAATCCATGAAGGAGAGCTCGCCGAGGTCGAGCACCAGGTGACTGCTGTCCTGCTTGATCGCGTCACGGACCTCGTCGCGCAGGAACGGCGCCGTGAACAGGTCGAGCTCGCCTTCGACAGCCACGACGACGGCATCCCCGAACGCGCGCCGCGCGAGTCGTAGCTTCATGTGAACCTCCTTGCGGGGCCCACTTTACTTCGCCGGGGCCCCGTTCAAGATGGCGCTACGGAACATCGGCGTATCGAACGCCCCTGCTCCTGCCGGGAAACCCGCCCGTAGCCGGACGTCCCGGGCCGGTCAGTGCGGCTGCGGGGTGACCGCGAAGCCGAAGGGCAGCTCCAGGCGGTGCGCCGCGAGCAGGTCCGCGTCGGCCAGGATGTCCCGCGTCGGCCCGTCGGCCGCGATGACCCCTCCCGACAGGATGAGCGAGCGTTCGCACAGCTCCAGGGCGTAGGGCAGGTCGTGGGTGACCATCAGCACCGTGACGTCCAGCGAGCGCAGGATCTCGGCCAGCTCGCGCCGCGAGGCCGGGTCGAGGTTGGACGAGGGCTCGTCCAGCACGATGATCTCGGGCTGCATGGCCAGCACGGTGGCCACCGCCACCCTGCGGCGCTGGCCGAACGACAGGTGGTGCGGCGGCCGGTCGATGACCTCCAGCAGGCCCACCTGCTGCAGGGCCTCCTTCACCCGCAGGTCCAGCTCGAAGCCCCGCACGCCGAGGTTGGCCGGGCCGAAGGCGACGTCCTCGCGGACGGTGGGCATGAACAGCTGGTCGTCGGGGTCCTGGAACACCAGGCCCACCCGGCGGCGGATCTCGGCCAGCGAGTCCTTGCGCACCGGCAGGCCGGCCACCTCGACCGTGCCGTGCCCGGCGGTCAGGATGCCGTTCAGGTGCATGACCAGGGTGGTCTTGCCCGCGCCGTTCGGGCCGAGCAGGGCCACCCGCTCGCCCCGCCCGATGGTCAGGTCGACGCCGTACAGCGCCTGGGTGCCGTCGGGGTAGGCGTAGGCCAGTTCGCTGACGCGCAGGGACGGTGGCGGCTTGCTCACGAGACGCTCCAGGAGAGAACGGCCGTCGCGAGCGCGGCGGCCGGCAGCGACGCGGCGGTCGCCCAGTTGCGCGCCGTGGCGCGCAGGTCGTCGATGACGGGCATGGAGCCGGTGTACCCCCTGCTCAGCATGGCCAGGTGCACCCGCTCGCCGCGCTCGTAGGAGCGGATGAACAGCGCGCCCGCCGACTTGGCGATGACCGGCAGGTGCCGCACGTCGCGCGCCGTGAACCCGCGCGACTCGCGGGCGACGCGCATGCGGCGCATCTCGTCCAGGATCACGTCCATGTAGCGGAGCATGAACATGGCGATCTGCACGAGCGTCTGCGGCAGGCGCAGCCGCTGCGCGCCGAGCAGCATGGCCCGCGGCTCGGTGGTGGCCGCCAGCAGGATGCTCGCCACGACGCCGAGGGTGGCCTTGGCCAGGATGTTCCAGGCCGACCACAGCCCTTCGGCGCTGAGCGAGAGGCCGAGCACCTCCACCCGCTCGCCCAGGCCGATGATCGGCAGTGCCACCGCGAAGACCACGAACGGCACCTCGATCACCATGCGCCGCAGCAGGAACCGGGCCGGGACCCGCGCCACCGCGGCGACGGCGGCCAGCAGCAGCGCGTACACCCCGAAGGCCCAGAACGCCTCCCTGGGGGTGGCGACCACGACCACGGCGAACGCGGCGACGGCCGGCAGCTTGCAGTGCGGCGGCAGCCGGTGGACGACCGTGTCGCCCGGCCGGTAGAGCTGGTGGGTGTGCCCGGCGCCCATTACGCGGTGATCTTCTCGCCGTCGTGCGCGCCCTCGAGCCCGCCTTGCCGGTCGCGGCGGCGCACCGCGTAGAAGATGGCCCCGCCGGCGGCCACGGTGATGGCGACGCCGGCGATCCCCGCGATGCCCACCGCCAGCCGCTCGTCCTGGACCCCCTTGACGCCGTAGTCGGACAGCGGCGAGTCGCCGAGCGCGTGGTCCTGCTCGCCGGCGTTGAACCCCTTGTCCCCGGCGACCCGCTCCAGGCCGTCGGGGCTGCTGGAGGCGTAGAAGGACACCACTCCCGCGAGCAGGACGGTCACCAGCGCGCCGCCGATGAGCAGCGGGCGAAGGCCGCGGGCCGGGGAGGGGGCGGCCGGCTCCCCGGTCACCTCGGTGGTGCCGCCGCCGGCGGTGCGCAGCACCAGCTTGGCGCGCAGGCCGCGGGCCCCGTACACCAGGTCGGGCCGCACGGCGAGCACGCTGCTGATGGTCAGCGCGGTGATCAGTCCCTCGCCGAGGCCGATGAGGACGTGCACGCCGCCCATGGCGAGGGCCACCGAGGTGACGTCGATCGGGGCGGTGCCGCCGATCCAGAACAGCAGGGTGAAGACCAGCGCGGCCACCGGCACCGAGACGGCGGCGCCGACGAACGCGGCGACCGGGATGACGGCCCTGCTGCGCGGGACGGCCCGTGTGATCAGGCGGAACACCGCCCACCCGACGACCGCGGTGACGATGGCCATGATGGTGATGTTGATCCCGAGCGCGGTGAGGCCGCCGTCCGCGAAGAAGAACCCCTGGACGAGAAGCACCACCGCGACGCACAACACGGCTGTGTACGGCCCGACGAGCACCGCGGCCAGCGTGCCGCCCAGCAGGTGCCCGCTGGTGCCGGCCGCGACCGGGAAGTTGAGCATCTGCACGGCGAAGATGAAGGCGGCGACCAGGCCGGCCATCGGCGCCGTGCGGTCGTCGAGTTCGCGGCGGGCGCCGCGAAGGCACACGGCGAGGCCGGCGGCGGCGAAGGCCCCCGCGCCGAGGGAGACGGCCGCGTTGAAGAAACCATCTGGTACGTGCACCAGATCCTCCAGAAGTCCGAGTCGAGCCAACTCTAAGCCATCGGCTTGTAGCTGCAATAGTTTGGCAAGAAGGACCGGAACGCTGGGGACGCTCCCCGTTCGCGATAAGGGGTACCCCCCTGCCCGCTTGGTCCGGAAACCACGTCAGGCGTGGTCACCCGTACCCCTACCCCCTATGAAGGACCGCCGCCCGGCACCTTCCGCCGACCGGCCGGACACCCGCCGAGGGCTGGACGACGGGTCCAGGGCCACGGGCAGGCGGCGGGCGCGTTGGTCAACGGCCGATGCGGACGGCGCGCCGGACCACCGCGCGAGGACCACGGGCCAGGACGGTGACCACCAGCTTGCGCCGGATCTTGGACGCGCGTGGCGTGGCCGTCCAGCGCCTGCGCCCGCGCCACCAGGTCGTCCCCGCGCCGAGCACCGCCGGCTCGGCCTCGCCCACCTGCACCGGGTAGCGCAGCGGAGGACCGCCGAGGTCGAGCTCCAACTCGGCCTCCCAGACGCCCTGCGCGTCGAGCGCGGCCGTGGCGCTGAACCTCGACTCCCCCGCCGCCGACACCGCGACCCGTCGTTCGTGCCCGGAGGAACGCTCCCGCCAGATCACCTGCCTGGCCGACCGTGCGGCGGGGCACCCGGAGCCGACGACGACCGTACCCTCGATCGTCACCGTCCCCTTGCCGCCCCACACGGCGCGGGTCAGCCGCACCGAGGCCGGCACCGGCGCCTTGTGGCCGCCGATGTCGATGGTGAGGTTGCCGTGCGGGCGGGTGAAGTAGGGCACCGCGACGGCGCCCGGTAACCGGGGCTCCGGGCAGGCCACCCCCGCGTCGCGGTCGGCGCCGAACCGCGCGGTCCGGCGCACCCCTTCGCAGGCGAGCACGACGTACATGTCCCACACGCCGGGCGGCAGCCGCGAGACCTCGACGGTCCCGGCGAAGACGTCGGCCACCGCGGTCACCGGCACCCGGCGCTCGGCGGAGGTGGAGCGTTCCCGCAGGAGCAGGCCGACGGCGACGCCGTTCCAGGAGTCGGACAGCGAGGCGCGGCCGGAGACCTCCAGGCGGTCGCCGCGCCACGCAAGGGCGGTCAGCCGGCGCCGCACGGTGGCGGCCTCGACCTGGGCGAGCCGGACCAGCCGGGCGGTGTCGCCGAGCGAGGCGGCCCGCAGCCGGTCGATCGGGCGCAGCCGGTCGAGCACCCCGTCGGTCAGCCAGGCGGCGCACATGCCGGACACCTCGGCGGTGATCGCCCGGCGGGTGGCGGGGTCGGCCGCCAGGAACGGCGCGCCGAGCTGGTCGAGGATGTCGAAGCGGAAGTGGCGGCGCAGGAGATGGTCGCGCAGCCGCCCCTCGGGGACGTGCCGCGTCATCAGCTCGATCGGCGTACGGATCATGCGCAGCCAGGCGAGCGGGTCGCGGCTGCCCGGCTCCTGCATGATGCTGGTGCCGTCCGGGCGGGCGACCAGGTGGTAGCAGTCGTGGTCGGCGACCACCGAGATCGTGCGGGCGTGGCAGTACGCGTGGACCGAGAAGACGATGTCCTCCCCCACGCGCAGCGACTCGTCGAAGCGGATCCGGTGGCGGGTGAGCAACTCGCGGCGGAAGAGCTTGAAGCAGGTCAGGACGTTGTACACGGTGGTCTCGGCGAGCGGCGCGTGGTCGCGGTTCTCCCGGAACATCGAGGTCGGGACCCTGCGGCCGTGCCCCACCATCTTGCCCAGCACGATGTCCGCGTCGTTGCGCTCGGCCATCGCGAGCATGCGCTGCAGCGCCTCGGGGCCGAGGTGGTCGTCGGCGTCACAGAAGAAGACATAGCGGCCGACGGAGTGGGCGATCGCGCGGTTGCGCGGCCCGGCGGCCCCGCCGGAGGCCTGTTGGTACCAGACCCGGATCTCCGGGAACCGCGCGGCGTAGTCGGCCAGCAGGTCGCGGCTGCCGTCGGTGGAGCCGTCGTCCACGACGACGATCTCTTTGCTCACCGCCTGGGTGAGCAAAGAGCTGAGGCAGCGCTCGAGGTAGGGGCGGCAGTTGTGGACGGGCACCACGATGCTCACGTCGACATGCCGACTACTTTCCGTCTTCATTGCGATTCATTATGTAACCGCTGACGGTGGCGTGGTGCGGCAAACGCCGCGTTGGTGGTTCACCGACTTCCCCGCGGGTCACCTGCGTAATTCCATGAGCTGGCTTATTACCTTTTTGTCGGGGTAGCCAGCAGGAGCGGAGGTGAGGGAGATGGCATATCCGGCTCGCGAGCCAGCACTGAGGGTCAACGAGAGACACGACGGCCCCTGCGTGATCGTGGAGATCACCGGGGAACTGGACATGACGGCGGTGCCACGGCTGCGCGCGGAACTCGACCACGCCCTGGAGGCGTGCCGCCCGCCGTGCCTGGTCCTGGATCTCACCGCGACGACCTTCTGCGACTCCCTCGGGCTCGGCCTGCTGGTGAACACCTACAACCGGGTGCGCGCGATGGGGGGACGGCTGGCGCTCGCCGTGACGCCCGGCATGATGATCCACCGGCTGCTGGCGATCACCCATCTCGACCACCATTTCAGCACCTTCCCGAGCCCGCAGGACGCGGTCACGACGCTCCAGACGGCCTAGCCAAGGCCGGCCGGCACGCCACCGGGCGGGGCACGCGGACGGGAAGAGCCGGAGAATCGGCGTACGACCGGGACGATCCGAGATCGGGACATCGGCACGGTCGGACGCCGTGCCGCCGCGCGGGTGGAGGGATGCGCGGACGGGCGAGAGCTGTTACGCTCCTGTATTTGCCATGCACAAATACAGACGTTCACTCTCTGCCCGTAAAGGAGTATAGCAGACCGATGGAGCGTCGCGCATCCTCCACCGCCCGCGCCGAAGCCCTGCGCAGCGAGCAGTCCTATGTCTCCATGCTCTACGACCGCCTGGACGCCGTCCGGCGGAACGCCGAGACCGCGCTGAGCCAGGAGCACGGGCGCGGCGCGGCGGGCGGCACCCACCAGGCCCGCCTCGAACGCGACGTCTTCTCCCACGAGCACGCCCGGCGCGTCGCGCAGCTCAACGCCGTGGAGCGCGGGCTGTGCTTCGGCCGCATCGACGACACCGAGGACGACACGTACTACATCGGCCGGGTCGGGTTGCGCGACGACCAGGGCGAGCTGGTGCTGATCGACTGGCGCGCCCCCGCGGCCCGTCCCTTCTACATCGCCACCCCGAGCGACCCCGGCCCGCTCGTCCGCCGCCGCCACCTGCACACCCGGGGCCGTACGGTCGTCGGCCTGGACGACGAGGTCTTCGACCTCGCGCGCATGAGCGAGCCCGACCGCGGCACGCTGGTCGGCGAGGCGGCCCTCATGGCCGCGCTGCGGCGCGAGCGCACCGGGCGCATGGGCGACATCGTGGCGACCATCCAGGCCGAGCAGGACCAGGTGATCCGCTCGGGCATGGCCGGCGCGCTCGTGGTCCAGGGCGGCCCGGGCACCGGCAAGACGGTCGCCGCCCTGCACCGGGCGGCCTACCTGCTGTACGCGCACCGCGACACGCTGGAGCGCCGCGGCGTCCTGGTCGTCGGGCCGAACGCGATGTTCCTCCGCTACATCGGGCAGGTGCTGCCGTCGCTGGGCGAGACGGACGTGGTGCTGACCACCGTCGGCGAGCTGTACCCCGGCGTACGCGCCACCGCCGCCGACGAGCCGCGGACGGCGGTCGTCAAGGGCGGCCCGCGCATGGTCGAGGTGCTCCGGGCCGCGGTGCGCGACCGCCAGCGCGTCCCGGACGGCGACCTGGAGGTGCAGGTCCCCACCAAGACCTCGGTACGGGGCGGCGTCGAGGTGGTGGTCGAGCGGATGGCGCTGCGCGTGGACCACGCGACCTGCGTGCGGGCCCGCGACCGCGCCCGTGCGGTGCGCAACCCGCACAATGTCGCGCGCAAGCTGTTCGTGGACTCGGCGCTCACGGCGCTGGCGCTGGACGAGGCGCGCCGGCTCGACCGGCCGCTGGAGGGAGACGACCTGCGCTACGCCCGCGCCGCGCTGTGGCAGACGCGCGAGGTGCGCGAGGCGCTGGACGCGCTGTGGCCGTACCTCACGCCGCAGCGGCTGCTCGGCGACCTGTTCGCCGACCCCGGCGCGCTGCGCTCGGCCGGCGCGTCGCTCACGCCCGAGGAGCGCGCCGCGCTCGCGCGCCCGGCGGGGTCGCCGTGGACGGTGGACGACGTCCCGCTGCTGGACGAGGCCGCCGAGCTGCTCGGCGAGGACGACGCCGGAGCCAGGGCCGCCGCCCGGCGGGCGGCCGGCCGGGAGCGTGCGGAGGCGGAGCTGTACGCGCGTGAGGTGCTGGTGGTCAGCGGCGTCGCCGACCTGGAAGTGATGGACGCCGCCGCCCTCGCCGACCGGCACGACGACGGCGGTCCCGCGACGACCACGGCGCAGCGGGCCGAGCGTGACCGCACCTGGGCGTACGGCCATGTGATCGTGGACGAGGCACAGGAGCTGTCGGCGATGGCCTGGCGTGCGATCATGCGGCGCGTCCCGGCGCGGTCGCTGACCATCGTCGGGGACATCGCGCAGACCGGTTCGGCGGCGGGCGCCCGGTCGTGGGGCGAGATGCTCGACCCGTACGTCGGGGGGCGCTGGCGCGAGGCGCGCCTGATGATCAACTACCGGACCCCGGCGGAGATCATGGAGGTCGCCGCGGACGTACTCAAGGCGGTCGCGCCGGACCAGGAGCCTCCGCTGTCGGTACGCGACGGAGAGGCGCCGCCGCGGGCCCTGCGGGTCGCCCGCGACGACCTTCTCCCCACCCTTCCCCACCTGGTGCGGTCGGAGCTGACCGAGATCGGCGAGGGGCGGCTGGCCGTCCTCACCTGCGACGCCCGGCACGGCGAGGTCGCGGCGGCGATCCCCGAGGCGGCGTCCGCGCTGACGGCCGACGCGCTCGACTCGCCCGCGGTCGTGCTGACCGTCACCCAGGCCAAGGGCCTGGAGTTCGACTCGGTGGTGATCGTCGAGCCCGGGGAGATCCTGGCGCAGTCCCCGAAGGGCGGCCAGGATCTGTACGTGGCGATCACCCGCGCCACCCGCAGGCTCACCGTGCTGCACACCGGCGACCTGCCCCCCGCCCTCGCCCGCCTGGCCTAGCACCTGACCAGGGCGTATGCGACTACTCCCGGCCGAAGGCGCCGCGGTCGTGGTGCGCGGACGGCGAGCCCGGCGCGCGGGGCGGCCGGGCCGGTCGGGTCTCCTGTCCACAAGGTCGGTGATCGGTAGCGGCAACAGCACCAGCGCGACGATTCTTCCTGCCCATGCCGCCTTCCCCGCCACCGGCCGGAACCGACAGAGCGGAGCCCGGAAGGGAGCGCGGGCGCCGGTGCCCGGTACGCCGGGCCGACGCCCGCGCCGGCCCGGCGTCAGGCCAGGCTGTCGAGCCAGGCGCGGTGCAGGCCGGCGTAGCGGCCGGCGCCGGCGATGAGATCGTCAGGAGGACCGTCCTCGACGATCCGGCCTGACTCCATGACCAGGACCCGCTCGGCGATCTCCACGGTGGACAGGCGATGGGCGATGATCAGGGCGGTCCGGCCGGCCAGGACGGTGCGCAGGGCGCGCTGGACGAGGCGCTCGCTGGGAACGTCCAGGCTGGAGGTCGCCTCGTCCAGGATCACCACGGCCGGGTCGGCCAGGAAGACCCTGGTGAACGCCACGAGTTGCCGCTGTCCCGCCGACATGCGGCCCCCGCGCTTGCCGACCTGGGTGTCGTACCCGTCCGGCAGCGCCGTGATGAACTCGTGCGCGCCGATCGCGCGGGCCGCCTCCTCGATCTCGGCCGGGGTGGCGCCCGGGCGGCCGAACCTGATGTTGTCCGCCACCGTGCCGGTGAACAGGAAGTTCTCCTGCGTCACCATGACCACGGCGCGCCGCAGGGTGGTCTCGTCGAGGTCGCGCAGGTCCACCCCGTCGAGCAGCACCCGGCCTGCCGTCGGATCGTAGAACCGGGCGATCAGTTTCGCCACCGTCGTCTTGCCCGCGCCGGTCGCGCCGACCACGGCCACGATCTGCCCGGCGGGGATGTCCAGGTCCAGCCGGGGCAGCACCGGCACGCCGTCGATGTAGGAGAACTCGGCCCCCTCGAACCGCACCGCGCCGCGCGGGCGCGCGAGCGGCACCGGACGCTCCGGCTCGGCCACCGCGGGCCGTTCCTCCAGCACACCGGACAGGTTGGACAGCGCCGCGCCGGCCGACTGGAGCGTGTTGTAGAACTGGGAGATCTCCTGCATGGGCTCGTAGAACTGGCGCAGATAGAGCAGGAACGCGGCGAGCACACCGACCGTGACCGCGTGGTGGAGCGCGAGCCAGCCCCCGTACAGCAGGATCACCGCGATCGTCACGTTGCCGATCAGCTTGATACCCGGCATGAACACCGCGACCAGCCGCATGCTGTCGGCGTTGGCGTCCCGGTAGCCGGTGTTGAGCTCGTCGAAGATCTCCTGGTTGCGCTGCTCTCTGCGGAACGCCTGCACCGCCCTGATGCCGGTCATCGACTCCACGAAGTGCACGATGAGCAGCGCCACCGCCTGGCGGGTGCGGCGGTAGACGATGCTCGACCGGCGCCGGAACCACCGGGTGAACAGCAGCAGGATCGGCAGCGGCACCAGCGCGACCGCGCCGAGCGGCAGGTCGAGCACCAGGAGCAGGGCGGCGGTGCCGAACAGGGTGAGGACGGCGGTGACGATGCTGTCGAAGCCCGACTGCAGCAGTTCGGCGATCGCGTCGATGTCCGAGGTGAGCCGGGCGATGACCCGTCCGGAGGTGTAGCGCTCGTGGAAGGCCAGGGACAGTTTCTGGAAGTGGTCGAAGACCCGGCGGCGCAGCTCCAGCAGAATGTCCTGCCCTATCTGTCCGGATATCTGGAGGAACGCCTGGCGGGTGAACGCCTGGATCAGCGCGGCGGCCAGGATCGCCGCGACCGCCGCCACCAGCGTCCCGGCGCCCTCGTGCCGCAGCATCGGCGGGATGCCCGCGTCGATGCCGACCTTGACCAGGTACGGAATCGCCAGCCCGGCCGCGCCCGAGACCACGATGACCGCCAGCAGCAGGGCGATGGCCCTGCGGTGCGGGCGCAGCAGGTCGGCCAGCAGCCTGCGCGACCGGGCCCGCAGCAGCACCGACACCTTCTCCGGCAGCTCGTCCTGCTTCTCGGACGCGACACCGCGCCAGCGCGCCGGTTCGCCGGGCTTCTCCGCCGGCGCGCCGGTGACCGTGTGGCTCATCGCAGCGCCTCCTCCCGGCCGAGGCCGGCGTCCTGCGCGAGCAGCTCCCGGTACTCCGGGACCGTCGACAGCAGCTCCTGATGGCGGCCGACGTGCGTGATCGTGCCGCCGCTGAGCAGCGCGACCTTGTCGGCGAGCAGCACGGTGGAGGCGCGGTGCGCCACGACCAGGCCGGTCGCGTCCGCGAGCACCCCGCGCAGCGCCCGCTCCACCAGGGCCTCGGTCTCCACGTCCAGCGCCGACAGGGTGTCGTCCAGCACCAGGATCCTCGGCTCGCTGAGCACCGCGCGGGCCAGGGCCAGCCGCTGCCGCTGGCCGCCCGACAGCGACATGCCCTGCTCACCGATCCGGGTGTCCAGCCCCCAGGGCAGATCGTGGACGAAGGTGGCCTGGGCGATCTCCAGCGCCCGCCGTACTTCCTCCTCGGTCGCCTCGCCCCGGCCGAGGGTGAGGTTCTCCCGCACGCTCATCGAGAACAGCGTGGGCTCCTCGAACGCGGTGGCGACCACCGACCGCAGCGCGGGCAGCGCCAGGTCGCGGACGTCCCGCCCGTCGATGGTGACCCGGCCCGCGGTGACGTCGACGAGCCTCGGCACCAGCGCGGTCAGCGTCGTCTTGCCCGAACCGGTCGCGCCGACGATGGCCACCGTCTCGCCCGGCCGTACCTCCAGCCAGACGTCCCGCAGCACCGGCCGGTCGTCCCCGGGGAACTGAAAGCCGACGCCCTCGAAGCGCAGGTGCCCGCGCGGCCGCTCGATCACCTGGACGCCGCCGACGATCTCGGGCTCGGTGTCGAGCACCTCCATGACCCGGTCGGCGGAGGTCATCGCCTCCTGCGCCATCGCCAGGATGTAGCCGAGCGAGGCGATCGGCCAGACGAGCTGGAGCATCAGCGTGGTGAAGGCCACCAGGGTGCCGAGGGTCAGCGAGCCCGCGCCGACGGCCAGCGCGCCCAGCAGCAGCACCATCGCCAGGGTGACGTTCGGGATCACCTCCAGGAAGGTGAAGAACCGGGACGCCACCCGCACCTTGCCCATTGAGACCTCGTGGACCCGCCGCGCGGCGGCGTCGAACTCCGAGAACACATGCGGCCTGCGGCCGAATGCCTTGATCGTCCGGATCCCGACCGCCGCCTCCTCCACATAGGTGGCGATGTCGCCCTGGATGTCCTGGACTTCGCGGGAGATGCGCCGGTACCTCTTCTCGAACCGCAGGGAGATCGCGAAGATGGGCACCGCCGCCGTCACGACGAGCAGGCCGAGCGGCCAGTAC
Organism: Sphaerisporangium melleum; assembly: GCF_014646695.1. Taxonomy (GTDB): domain Bacteria; phylum Actinomycetota; class Actinomycetes; order Streptosporangiales; family Streptosporangiaceae; genus Sphaerisporangium; species Sphaerisporangium melleum. Next base: position 143,222 of record NZ_BMNT01000022.1, on the reverse strand, counting down.
ATCCGCAGGAGCAGCACGGTGACCGTGACGAGCTGCACGATGTTCATGACCAGGAACAGCAGGCCGAACCCCGAGAACCTGCGGATCGTGGACAGGTCGGTCGTGGCGCGGGACAGCAACTGGCCCGACTGCCAGGCGCCGTGGAAGCTCATCGGCAGCCGCTGGAGATGCCGGTAGAGGTCGTCGCGAATCGCCGTCTCCAGGCCGAGCACGGCCCTGGTCTGCGTCCATCGGCGCACGAAGGTCAGGAACGCCTCGGTGACGCCGAGGGCAAGGGCGAGCAGTCCGAGCGGGAGAAGGGCATCGCTGCGGCCGTGGCCCACCGGACCGTCGATGATCTCCTTGCCCACCAGCGGGATCGCGGTGCTGATCGCGATGCCCGCCATGGTGGCGAGCCAGATGAGGACCAGCCGGGGGACGTAGGGCCGCAGGTACGGCATGAGCCGCCGCAGCGACCGCGCCCTCCCGCCACGGCGCTCACCGGCGGAGCCGGGAGGGTCCGGAGGCTCATCCGCGGCGCCGGGGGCGGAATCCTGATCTACGGAGCCGGCGGCGGAGCGGCCGTGCGCAGGACTCCGCGTCGCGAGGGGGGAGGCGGGCCGCTCATTCGTACGGTCGGGGGTGGAACGCCGTGTCGCGTGGTCGGGGACGGGACGCGTTGTCCGGGGATCGGGGACAGGGCCGGAGTCTTTACCGTCGGAAGGCATGAGAAGGCAGGGCGGTCCTTACGGGTCGGGGGAATCGGTGTCCGGGACGGGGGCAGGCGATGCTGAGCCGGTACGGCGGCCGCTGCGACGCGCGGGGCAGAGCACGACCGCAGCCGCTATCTTCACCTTTCAACCCTGTTGCTCCCCGATCAACCGGTTTTCGGGCGCGCGGAATGCCGCGCGCCCGGCAGGTGGTTCGCGATAGCCATACCCACTCCAGGCGCGCGATCCACCCCGGCCGCCACCCGCGCCCGACCGGCACGACCCTCCCGATCGTTCACGAGACCGGCAGAGCACTCCTCTTCGCGCGGACCCGTTCCAGCGCCCACAGCGCGAAGGTCGTCGCGGAGAGCGCGCCGCCGAGCAGGCTCACCCCCGACCAGCCGCCCCCGGACCAGGCCACGGAGGCCAGTAGCGATCCGGCCGCGCCGCCGAGGAAACACGCGGTCATGAACGCCGAGTTGAGCCGGTTGCGGTTCTCCGGGCTGAGCGCGTAGATCACGTTCTGGCCGGCGTTCAGCACCGCCCCCTGGGCCACGTTGAACAGCACGACCCCGGCGACGAGCCAGCCCGGCGCGAACGCTCCGGCGTGGATCGCCGGCCACGACAGCGCGAGAACCGCGGTGCCGATCCCGCTGACCCGCTGCACCCATCCGCGGTCGGCGAACCGGCCCGCGATCGGCGTGGTCAACGCCGTGACCACCCCGACCAGGCTGAACATGCCGACGGCCGCCTCGCGCCAGCCGTAGGACGGTCCGGTCAGCAGGAAGGTGATCGAGGTCCACAGCACACTGAACGCGGCGAACGACAGCGCGCCGATCCCGGCCCGCCACCTCAGCAGCGGTTCGTGGCGGAACATCCCGAGCGTCGACCACAGCAGCGCCGGATAGGACAGCCCGACACGGGTGTGCAGGCGCGGGAGGAACCGCCACAGCAGGACGGCGACGACCGCCACGAGGACCGCGTTCAGCCAGTAGATCGTCCGCCAGCCGGCGAGTTCGGAGAGCGTGCCCGAAGCCGTCCGGGCCAGCAGGGCGCCGAGCAGCAGACCCGTCATGACCGTACCCACCACCCGGCCGCGCTCAGCGGGCGCGGCGAGCGTGGCGGCGTACGGGACCACGACCTGCGCGGCCACCGAGGTGAGCGCGGTCGCCGCGGTGCCGGCCAGCAGCACCGGAGCGCTCGGCGCGAGAGCCGACACCAACTGGAACACCGCGGTCCCGGCGAACAGCAGGACCGCCAGCCGGCGGCGTTCCACCAGGTCGCCGAGCGGTACCAGGAGGATCAGCCCCAGCGCGTACCCGCCCTGGGCGGCGGTCACGACCAGCGCGGCCATGGTGGTGCTCAGCCCCAGGTCCCGTCCGATCACCTCCAGCAGCGGCTGGGCGAAGTAGTTGCCCGCGACCGAGAGCCCGGTGGCCGCCGACATGAGCAGCAGCAGCCCGCGATGCAGCCGCGGCGGAACTCCGGTGATCGGGGTGGTTCTGTGCGGATGTTTCAGGGTCTGCGTCATGACTCAAGAGTGCGCGCCCTCCGATCAATGAGTCCAACACATACTTTTCATCGTGATCGATCGTGGTACACGATGGATGGATGGAACTGCAGCAACTGAGGTACGTCGTCGCGGTCGCGGAGACCAGCAACTTCACCCGGGCCGCCGAACGCCACCGGGTCGTGCAGTCGGCGCTCAGCCACCAGATCGCCGCCCTGGAACGAGAGCTGGGCGCCCGGCTGTTCGAGCGCACCAGCCGGCGCGTACGGCTCACACCGGCCGGCGAGGCGTTCCTGCCCGCCGCCCGGGAGTGCCTGGAGGCCGCCGACCGCGCGCGGGCCGACGTCGCGGCCACCGGCGGGGAGATCCGCGGACGGCTCGCCGTCGGCGCCATCCCCACGGTCACGGCCGTCAACCTGCCGATCGCACTGAGGGACTACAGCCGGCGCCACCCGCGGGTGCACATCTCCCTCACCTCGGCAGGGAGCGAAGACCTGATCGAGCAGGTCCGGCGCGGCGGCATCGACGTCGCGTTCCTCGGCCTGCCACCGCGGATGGAGCCGAAGAACGTGCGCAGTCGCCGGCTCGGCGGAGGCGAACTGGTCGCCGTGGTCGCGCCGGACCACCACCTCACGGAGAACGAACTGGACCTGCGCGACCTCGCCGACGAACCGTTCATCGACTTCCGCGCCGGCGTGGCCGGCCGGGTGCAGTCGGACGAGGCGTTCGCGGCGGCGGGGGTACGCCGCGAGGTGCCCTTCGAGGTGTCGTCCGCCGACTTCATGGTCGATCTGGTGCGGCAGGGCCTCGGCGTCGGCATGCTGCCGGCCGCGTACGCACCACGCTTCCCCGACCTGCGCGTCATCCGGCTGCGCAACGCCCCCGCACGGGTGGAGCACCTGATCTGGCACCCCCGCCCCTCCCCCGCGGCCACCGCCTTCCTCGACCTGCTCCCCCACCGCGAAAGCCTCCCCGCCTGAGCAGGCGGGGAGGCTTTCGCGGTGAGGGGGCGGTCAGGGCAGGATCTCGACGTATCCGTCGCTTCCGTGCACGCGGATCCGCTGCCCGTCGCGAATCAGCGAAGTGGCGTCCAGCACACTGACGACGGCCGGCAGGCCGTACTCCCGTGCGATCACCGCGCCGTGGGTCATCTGTCCGCCGACCTCGGTCACCAGGCCCGCGATGGCGACGAACAGCGGCGTCCAGCTCGGGTCCGTGTGCGCGGTGACCAGGATGTCACCCGGTTCCAGATCGGCCTGGGCCATGTCCAGGATGACGCGGGCGCGCCCTTCGACGGTCCCGGCGGAGACCGGGAGGCCGATCAGGGCGCCGGCCGGCACGTCGTCGCGCCGGTACGCCCCGGTGATGACCTCACCGTCCGAGGTCAGCACCCGGGGCGGCGTGAGCGCGTGGTAGGAGGCGAACGCGTCCTTACGGCGCCGGATCAGCTCGCCGTCCACCTGGTGCGAGCGCGCGACGTCGTGGAACTCCTGGAACGTGAGGAAGAAGACGTCCTCCGTCTCGGAGAGCACGCCTGCCCGTACGAGACGCTCGGCCTCGTCCAGCAGGGCCTGCTTGTAGACGAAGTAGCGGCTGATGATGCCGTACTTCGGGTACTCCCGGTAGCCGATGAAGGTCCGGACCCGGTCGATCATCCGCTTGGTCTCGGCCGCCTTCTGCTCCCCGTCCGGCAGTGCCCGCAGGCGTTCGAGCACTTCCTGCGCCTTGTTCAGCGCCTGCTGCCGTCCTTGCTCGAAGCGCCGCTCGGCGGCGCCCGGCTCGAAGTTCCTGACGTGGTCGAGGAGCACGGGCAGGAGCGTGGCAGGGCGTTCGCGCCAGCGCGGCCTCGTGATGTCGATCTCGCCGACGCAGCGCATGCCGTACCGGTCGAGGTAGGCCTCGATGGCGTCGCGCGCTTCGGCGCCGCCCGCGACCTTCGGCAGCTCGGGAAGGAAGCCGTCGTCCTCGACGTCCCGCAGGAACGCCACGACCTCCGGATGCGGGCGGATCACGTCCGCGACGTCGAGCAGCGCCAGCCCCATCTCGGACGTGATGTTGCCGGGAGCCGACAGCGTGAGGGTGTCGGCCGCGTTCTTCTCGCCCAGCCACTCCTGCAGCCGGTCGTTGAGCCACCAGGTGGCCTGCATGCCCGCCATGATCGCCTGCATGCTCAATGGATCACTGAGGACCCGCTTGTGCTCCTGGAACGCCTCCAGCAGGAAGTCGAACAGCGCCGGCCCGGTCTTGTCCCGGATGTCCCGCCGGAGGGCGGCGATGGACGCCTGGCTGCGTTCGACCAGCTCGGTGACGATGGCCGGATCGGTCGCGATCGGGGCGGGCGGGCCGCCGATCGGCGGCCCGCCGGGAGCGCCGTCCGGCGGCGCCAGGACGAAGTCGGGGCGATCGAAGAGGGTCTCCAGTGCGTCCCTGGTCAGCGGATCGGACCTGCCCGCCATCTCCAGGAAGCCGGCACGACCCGCGGGCGACGCCAGCTGCCGGGTGGCGTCGACGAACAGCCTCCCGCCGGCCTCGTGCATCGGCGCCATGGCCGTCAGCCGCCACATGGACAGCCCCAGCGGCTTCATGGGGTCGGTCATCATCTGCTGATGACCGACGGACAGGTAGACGTGGTTCTCCTGGTCATCGGCGGCGGGGATGGGGAACAGCGTGGTGATCGGCCGGCTCTGCACGATCTGGAAGTCGTCATCGACCAGGCACCATTCGATGTCCTGCGGCCGGCCGAAATGCGCCTCGATCCGCCGCCCGAGCCGCACGAGCCGCACGACCTGCGCGTTCGTCAGCGCCGGCTGCTCCTGCCGCTGCGGATCGATCGCCACTTCCCGCGTCCCGCCGCCCGGCAGGGCCTGAACGGCACGCTGCTTGGCGGCGACCGCCTCGGTGACGACCTCGCCGTCGCGCACCTTGTAGACGTCCGGGTTCACCAGGCCGGAGACCAGGGCCTCACCGAGACCGAAGGAGGCGTCCACGGTGGCGACCTTCCGGTTGCCCGTGACGGGGTCGGCCGTGAACAGGATGCCGGCCGCGTCCGGGAAGACCATCCGCTGCACGACCACGGCCATATGGACCTTGCGGTGGTCGAAGCCGTTGCGCAGCCGGTAGGTCACGGCCCGCTCGGTGAACAGCGACGCCCAGCACCGGCTCACGTGGCCGAGGACCGCCGCCGGCCCCATGACGTTCAGATAGGTGTCCTGCTGTCCCGCGAAGGAGGCCGTCGGCATGTCCTCCGCCGTCGCGCTGGACCGCACGGCGTACGCGGCGTCCTCGCCGAACCGGGCGAGCGCGCGGGTGATCGCCGCCGCCACATCGTCCGGAATGGCGACCCCTTCGAGGGTCCGGCGGATCTCCGCGCTGAGCGTGCGGATCGCCTCCCGGTCGTCCGGGTTCAGGCCCGACAGCCGATCGAGCCGATCGGCGATCGACGGCGCCTCCGCCATGATCCGCTGGAAGGCGGCCGTCGTCACGCAGAATCCGGCCGGCACCCGGATGCCCTCGATCCGCGACAGCTCACCCAGATGCGCGGCCTTGCCGCCGACGACCGCGACCTGCGACTCGCCGACCTCTTCCAGATCCAGCACGTACTGCTCGATCACCGCGGCACCTCCGAGGCCGCCACGCTCGGTCGCAGCCGATCGCCTGGGCGGTTCGTACTCGCCGCGTCCCCCGTACATCGACGACACACCCACGTCGCGCCCCCTGTTTTCTCGCCGGTGTCGTGTCCGGCCGATGATTCTGCGGCACGACCCGGGTCTTGCCGCAAGCCCCCCTGTGCGCTATACCTTGGAAGTGGCAGGGAGCGCGATCTCCTTGCCTTTTCGCTTTTCCCCTCCGCCGCTGCCTTGGAGCAGCCTCGCCGCGCACACGGCGCGCGGAGATCACAAGAGGCCGTTGAACGACTCGGCCACCGGGTAGCGGCTGAAGATCTCGGCTCGCCGCGCCGCCGACGGCCGGTGGAAGTAGAGCAGCTCGCCGGAGGCGTCCATGCACTGGACCAGGCCGGCCAGCTCGGCGCCGCGGGTCTCATCGATGACGAGAAGATCACTCGTCGCACCGCGGGCCACCAGCTCCGCCGTCGCGGCGTCGACCGTGTCCTCCTCGACCACCACGAGCCGGTAGGTGATGGGCACCGGCAGCCGGCCTTCGAGGGCCCGCGCGGCGAACTCGAAGCAGCGCATCGCCTCCACCCAGCCGATCCGCCGGTCGGCGGGATTCATGGCCAGGCCGACGATCGACTGGATCGCCACCTCGGGCGCTTGATGCTTGTCCATCATGTAGGCGAGATTGCGGACCCAGTCGCCGTACATTCCGGCGTCTATCCCCCGGCGCCGCTGGTGGTAGGCCACGGCCGAGGCGTTGAAAGCGAAGGCCAGTCCCGCCTGCCGCAGCCGATACCCGAGGTCGGTGTCCTCAAGTCCCCAGCCGAGAAAAGCCTCGTCGAAACCACCGAGCCGGCGTAAATGCTCGATGCGTACCGAGGCGTTGCAGGTGAACAGGAGATGCCAGCAGATGGCGAGCCGGTTCATGTTGCCGGAGAATTCGGCCAGCACCTGCTCGCGCGGATCACCCCAGGCGACGGCGGGCATCGCGTCAAAGGTGAATTCGCGGCGGAGGCGCTCCTCGTCGAAATCTCCGTCTCCGAGGTCCGGGCGGGGGCCGATCACCACGAGGTCATTCCTGAGCCGGTGATAACGGACGTGTTCGGCGAGATAGGCCGGCCCGACCACCGTATCGGCGTCGACCATGACGATGAGCTCCCCGGTGGCCTTGGCGATGGCCGCGTTACGAGCGGCAGCCCGGCTCGACCGATCGGTGCGCGGAAGGTAGAGGTAGGTCAGATCGTCGACCGCCAGCTCGGCGACCATCTCGCCGGTGCCGTCGGTGGAGCCGTCATCGGCGACGACGAGCTCGAAGGAGTCGCCCGGATCGAGCACGCTGTGCGCGAGGGTGTACAGCAACAGGCGTAACTTGCTCCGCGCGTTGAAGGCTGGAATGACGACGCTGACCTTCACGGAACCTCCTATGGGCGCCAACGGATGACCGGCACGGTCACGGACACGTCGAACGCCTTCGCGACCCGAATTATCAACCGTCCGCAAATGCAGTGCAACGCTCGCGGGAGCGCTTCCCCATGTGCTGACCTGTGTTTCCGAGTGATCGATGCCGGTCATCCGGGAGGCCGGGCGGCGCTGGTCAAGTTGGCGTCACGGGGCAGCGGTATCGCGCTGCGCTGGAAGCAGGAGCGTGCTGTCCGGCGACCAAAGTAGGCGCGCAGCGGTGACCTCCGGTACGTCCACGCGACGACGTTTCTGCCGGCCGGCGTTCCGGTCCATGTGGTCGCCGCTCGGCTCGGCCACGCCGAACCCGCGATCACCCTGCGAATGTACGCACACGTGATCCATGAGCAGATGGCGACGGACATCTCCGCGTAGGCCATTGAAGGCTCCGCCGCATAGCCGCTGTTGGCAAAGGTGTTAGCGAAAGGCCCCTTGCGATGATCGCGAGGGGCCTTTGAGCTGGGAGCCGACGAGGGGAATCGAACCCCTGACCTACGGTTTACAAGACCGTTGCTCTGCCGATTGAGCTACGTCGGCCGGTGTGGTGCGGTACGAGTTTAGTCGTATGCGGCGCGCACCGTCACCGATCGCGCCTACCTGGAGGATGGGGATCGCGACTGGTCAGGGCGCGATCCGGAACGGGCGTCACGCCGCCCCGGCGGCCGGCCGGGACGGAGCGGGCGTCGCCGCCGTGCTCTGCCGATCAGCGGCGGCGGTGGCGGGAGACCTCGTAGAGGGCGATGCCGGCGGCCACGCCCGCGTTGAGGGACTCGGCGGCGGCGTACATCGGGATGCGGGCCACCACGTCGCAGGACTCACGGACCAGGCGGGACAGGCCCTTGCCCTCGGAACCGACCACGACGACCAGCGGCTCGGTGACCAGGTCGACGTCGCCGATGTCGGCGGTGGCCTCGCCGTCCAGGCCGACCACGAACAGGCCCTGCTCGCGGTACTCGCGGAGGGTGCTGGTGAGGTTGGCGGCCCGCGCGACCGAGAGGTGGGCCAGCGTGCCGGCCGAGGACTTCCAGGCCCCGGCGGTGACGCCGGCCGAGCGGCGGGAGGGGACCAGGATGCCGTGCGCGCCGAAGGCGGTCGCGGACCGGGCGATGGCGCCGAGGTTACGCGGGTCGGTGACGCCGTCGAGCGCGACGATCAGCGGGACCTCGGCGGCGTCCTTGGCCCGCTCGATCAGGTCTTCGGGATGGGCGTACTCGTACGGCGGGAGCTGGAGCGCGAGGCCCTGGTGGACCGTGCCCTCGGTGAGCCGGTCGAGCTTCTCCCGAGTGGCTTCCAGCAACGCGATGCCGCGATTGGCGGCGATCTTGATCGCCTCGCGCACGCGGTCGTCGTTGTCGATGCGCTGGGCCACGTAGAGCGCGTTGGCGGGCACCTCGGCGCGCAGCGCCTCGAGCACGGGGTTGCGCCCGCCGATCACCTCGGGGGCGTCGTCCCGCTTGGCGCCGCGGGCCGGCCGGGTCTGCTGGTCGGCGGCCTTGGGCGTGATGCCCGCGCCCGCCGCCGCGGCCGCCGCGGCCCGCTGCTTGTCCTTGTACCAGTGGCGCTGGTGGGCAGGAGGAGTCGCTCCCTTGCCCTGGAGGGTCTTGCGACCCTGCCCACCGGTGCCCCGCGTGGCACCCTTGCGCTTGCCGGGCTTGCCGGTCCCTTTACCCCCACCTGCTGCCATGTCGCAAGCCTACCGGCGCGATCAGCGCGCCGGTTCCCAGCGAGGACCGGAGGGGGTGTCCTCCACGAGGATGCCCGCCTCGGCGAGCTGGTCGCGGATCGCGTCGGCCGCGGCGTAGTCCTTGCGGGCGCGGGCCGCCTGGCGCTGCTCCAGCGCCACCTTGACCAGGGCGTCCACGGTGTCGTGCAGGCCGCTCTCGGCCCTGGACTCGCGCCACTGCGGCGAGCGCGGGTCGAGGCCGAGCACGTCGAGCATGCTCTGGGTCTCGGCGAGCAGGCGGGCGACCTGCTCCTTGTTCCCCGCGGCCAGCGCGACGTTGCCCTCGCGGACGACCTCGTGCACCACCGCGAGCGCCTGTGGCACACCGAGGTCGTCGTCCATGGCGTCCACGAACGCCTGCGGGAGCGGCGCCGCCGCGTCCACGTCGTGGATCACCTCGGCCGCGCGGGTGACGAAGCCCTCGATGCGCTGGTAGGCGGTGGCGGCCTCGGCCAGGGCCTCCTCGGAGTAGTCGATCGCGGAGCGGTAGTGCGCGGCGACGAGGTAGTAACGCAGCTCGACGGCCCGCACCTTGGTCAGCATGGCGGGGACGAGCAGCGAGTTGCCGAGGGACTTGCTCATCTTCTCGGCGCCGATCTTGAGCATGCCGTTGTGCAGCCAGTAGCGGGCAAAGCCGTCGCCGGCGGCCTGCGACTGCGCGACCTCGTTCTCGTGGTGCGGGAAGATCAGGTCGACGCCGCCGCCGTGGATGTCGAAGGTCTCGCCGAGGTACTTGGTGGCCATGGCCGAGCACTCGAGGTGCCAGCCGGGCCGGCCGGGGCCCCAGGGGGTCTGCCAGGTCGGCTCGCCGGGCTTGGCGCCCTTCCACAGGGCGAAGTCGCGTCCGTCGTGCTTGGCGGAGTCGTTGTCGGTGTCGCAGGCCGCGCGCATGTTCTCCGGGCGCTGGTTGGAGAGCCTGCCGTACCGCTGGGCGTAGGACATGACGTCGAAGTAGACATCACCCCCGGCGGCGTAGGCGTGCCCCTTGTCGATGAGGCGCTGCATCAGCTCGATCATCTCGGGGATGTGGCCCATCGCCCGCGGCTCGACCGTGGGCGGGATGCAGCCGAGCGCGTCATAGGCCCAGGTGAACGCGCGCTGATTGCGCTCGGCGATCACGAACCACGGCACGCCCTCTTCGGCGGCCACCCTTATGATCTTGTCGTCGAGATCGGTGACGTTGCGGCAGAAGGTGACCTCGTACCCGGACCGGGTGAGCCACCGCCGGATGACGTCGAAGTTGACGCCGGAGCGGATGTGCCCGATATGCGGTGGCGCCTGCACTGTGGCCCCGCACAGGTAAATCGAGACCCGGCCGGGCTGGACGGGGACGAAGTCGCGGACCGCACGGGTGCCGGTGTCATATAGGCGCAGACTCACGAACGCAAGGCTAATGCCTCGCAGGCGCCGACAGGACAGGTTGCCCGACCTCACACAGCAGGGAAACCGAAGTGAATGCCATGGCCTTTCCGGACGGACCACATCCTTGACCGTCTTCTTCCATTTTGTGACTAGTTGTCCGTCATGGCGAGTTGCATAGTCTCCGTATTGTCGGTGAACCTGCGTTCGCTACCACGCATCCGCGGCCCGCCTCGCGCCCCGAGCCGTCCCGGGCCCTGCCCGAATCCCCGGCCGCCCCGGTCCCGCGTGGCGCGCCGTCGCATCCCCGCCACGATCACGCCGATTCTGTAGGCTCGAAAACGCCATGGAAGTCACATCCCCCTTGGCGGCAGGCACGTCCTCCCGCCGGTCCGGTCCCCCGCCCGTCTCCGCGCAGCCCTCCCGGGCGGCACTGCTGTTGCGCCGCATCGGGACCGCCATCGCGGGCCTGGCGATCGTGACACTGGCGGGCGCGGCCTGCGCGCTCTCCTTCGACGCGATCCGCGCCCTCGCCCTCGCCGGTGGCGCGCGGCACGATCTCGCCTACCTCTATCCCGCGGGCTTCGACGCGCTCCTGGTGATCGCGCTGATCGCGGTGTTCCTGCTGCGCTCCGCCCGGCTGCTCGCCCGCCTCCAGGCGTGGCTGGTCCTGGCCGTGCTCATCGTCGCCGCCGGCGCCGCGAATGTCGTGGGGGCGACCCAGACCACCCTGGACACGCGGGCCCTCGCCGTGGGCGCCGCCGTGACGCCTTGGCTGATGCTCCTCATCGGGCTGTGGCTCTTCCTGCTCCCGGCCGGAGCCCAGCAGACCCGGCCCGGCCCGGACACCGCCGAGGGCCGTGGTCAGGACATCGTCCCCTTCGGCCGGGAGGAACGCGACCCCGGCCAGGCTCCGCCCCTGGACGCCGCCGTGCACGCGATCGCTCCCTCAGGGGAGATCGTTCCGCACCTGGGCTCGCCGGACGACGTCGAGCCGGACGTGACCCGGGTCGTGCCGCCCACCCCGGCGCCCGAAACGCCCACGGTGGACGAGTTGCCTCCGCTCCGCGAACAGGGCCGCCGGCCTTCCGCAGACGGCGAGGACGCCGCACGGCCCGCGCCGCCCACCACCCCTTCCGTCACTTCCGGCTCCTCCGGCCGGTCCGGAGCCGGCTTTGCCGCGGCCACCGCCGACGCCCCGGCCGCCCAGGCGGAGAGCGACGCCGCCGTCCCCTCGCCCGCCGGCGTCCAGGACGTCCAGGACGCTCACCCGGCCGCCGCCGTGGCCCAGGAATCCGCCCCCCTCGCACCGGAGGCCGGCGCCGTCCCCGAGGAGGCCCCCGCCGCGGAATCCGCTGCCACGGCCCCCGAGAAGGTCGCCGACATGGGGACCGTCTCCGGCGCGCACGCGCACGGCGGGCCGGAGGCCGAGCACAATGTGCCCGCGCCCGAGCCGGAGCAGCGGCTCGTGCCCCGGCCGCGCGGGCAGGCCGTCCCTGAGCGGCGGCAGGAGCGCGACCCCGACCGGCCGCTCCGCTGGGGCGACCTGGTGCGTCCCGCCACCGGCGACGTGCTGGTCCACCCGCTGCCGGCCAAGCCCGAGCGTGGTCGCGAGATGGGTGACACGCAGCCGTACCCGAACATCACCGGCCACGAGCCCGAGCCGCCCGCGGACGCCGCGCCCGAGAAGGACTCCGCGCCCGAGAAGGACGAGGAGAAGGCCGACACCCAGCCCTACCCGCACCTGCGGGGAGAGGCCGCGCCCCTCCCCCAGGCGGACGCGCGGGAGGCGGAGGACGCCGCCTGGCAGGGCGGCGCCGTGCCCGATCCCGCGCACCAGGCGGGCAGCGCCGAGGAGCACGAGACGTCGTGGCGGCGGGCGCCGTCCGGAGAGGCCGAGACGGCGCCCGGCGAGGGCGGGCCGGCGGCTCCACCGCCGTCCGGCCGGATGCGCAGCACCCCGCTTCCCCCCGAGGAATGACGTGCCGAACATGCCGCGTTGCGGATTTCTGGCACTCTGATCAGGGTTTTCTTACTTTCTAGGATTAGTACCCCATGTGGGGGTAGCCACCTTGTCAGCGTGAAGGTGCGACCCTCAAGGGGAGGCTCAATATGTCCATTCAGACCATCCTCGGCGCGATCGTCATCGGTGCCATCATCGGAGCTCTCGGCCGGCTCGTCCTGCCCGGCCGCCAGCCCATCGGATGGCTTCTGACGATCGTCGTCGGAATCGTCGCCGCCCTCATCGGTACGGCCATCGCCCAGGTGCTCGGCGTCGCGACCACCGACGGAATCGACTGGATCGAGCTGGTTCTCCAGGTGGTCCTGGCGGTGGTCGGTGTAGGCGCCGTCGCCGCGATCCGCGGCCGGGAAAGGGTGTGACGGGGGACGTCACGCCGGTGACGTCCGCCTGAACTCCGCCGACGTACCGGCCACCGGGGACGGACTCCCGGGCCCGTAGTAGGGAACCCGACGCACGAGGACTCCGGCCACGGTGTCACGGCTCCGCCGGCACCTTCGAGATCCGCCTGGTCACCACGACCAGGCGGATCTTCGGCGTTCGGGTCCGAACCACGAAGGCCGGCCGGGCTTTCATCGGCGGGCTGCTCAGCCCGTACGCTCCCGCCGGACAACGGCCGAAGTGCCCGCCTGAACCGGCGCGCCGAGACTAGGAAGCGAAGACGAGAGCGGTGGCGATGGCGGCAATGCCTTCGCCGCGGCCGGTCAGGCCGAGCCCGTCGGTCGTGGTCGCACTGATGCTGACCGGTGCCGAGGCCGCCTCGCCGAGGACCTTCTCGGCCTCGGCGCGGCGCGGCGACAGCTTGGGACGGTTGCCGATGATCTGCACCGCGATGTTGCCGATCTCGAACCCGGACGCGCGCAGGTGACGAGCGGTCTCCTCGAGCAGCGCGACACCGGACGCGCCCGCCCATCGGGGGTCGGACGTGCCGAACAGCCCGCCGATGTCACCGAGCCCGGCGGCGGACAGCAACGCGTCGCAGCAGGCGTGCGCGGCGGCGTCGCCATCGGAGTGACCGGCGAGCCCGGTCTCACCCGGCCAGTGCAGACCGGCCAGGTGCAGCTCGCGACCTGATGCGAAAGGGTGGACGTCGACTCCGACGCCCACCCTTGGCCATATCGTGTTCAGGAGTTGAGAACCTCGTCCAGAAGCGCTTCGGCCTTGTCCTCGTTGGTCTTCTCGGCGAGCGCGAGCTCGCTGACCAGGATCTGCCGTGCCTTGGCGAGCATGCGCTTCTCACCGGCGGACAGACCGCGCTCCTTGTCGCGCCTCCAAAGGTCGCGCACCACCTCGGCGACCTTGTTGACGTCGCCGGACGCCAGCTTCTCAAGGTTCGCCTTGTAGCGGCGGGACCAGTTGGTGGGCTCTTCGGTGTGTGGCATGCGCAGGACGTCGAAGACACGCTCAAGGCCTTCTTGGCCCACAACGTCACGCACCCCGACAAGCTCGGCGTTGTCCGCAGGCACCTGTACGGTAAGGTCGCCCTTGTCGACCTTCAGCACCAGATAGGTTCTGTCCTCGCCCTTTATCGTGCGGGTCGTGATGGCTTCGATCCGAGCAGCCCCGTGGTGGGGGTAGACGACAGTGTCGCCGACCTGGAAAGTCATGTGACAAGTACCCCTTCCGCTGTACTCCAGGATACCACGCGTGAGCCCCCTCCCGGAACAGTGAAATCAACATAACTGCAGGTCAACGCCTCGATTTAGGACTTGACAACGCCTCCACTGTGTGAATGAGTCCTTCTGACATGGCCGGTGACCTGCGGCGCTGGCCCCCTCCGCACCGCGCCGCCCCCGCTGAACGAGGCATGCCGAGCACGGATAAGGTTGCCACTGGCCATACCGATGTGCACCAAGGAGACCTCGAACCGTGACCAGCACCAGCCGTCGACGGGTGATGATGATCACCGCGCTGCTCGCAGCCGCTCCGGCGCTGGCCGCATGCGGCGCGGGCGCCGATGCCAACACCAGCAACGCCTACGCCCCGACCGAGGCGAACGTGCTGATCGACAGCAACGGCTCCGCCAAGTCCTACGGCAGGAACGGCATCAAGATTCCGCAAGCGTTCCTCCTCGGTCCCGAGGCCGGGGCGCAGATCGCGCCGGGCGGCGCGGTCCCGCTCTATCTCTCCATGGTGAACTACGGCACCGCCACCGACCGCCTCGAGGGGGTGGCAGTGGCCCCGCAGGTGGCCACGTCGGTCAAGTCCCCCGGCTCCATCGCGGTGCCGCCGGGTCAGCTGGCCAACACCGGCAAGCCCGCCTCCCAGGTCGTCCTGGAAGGCATCCAGAAGCCGCTGTACGGCGGCGAGACGCTTCAGCTCACCCTCCGCTTCGCCAACGCCGGCGACATCCAGATGAACGTGCCCGTGGTCACGCGCAGCCGTGAGTACGCGAGCCTGCCGGCCGCCCCGAGCCCCGCCGCGTCGCTCCCGGCCACGCCCACTCCCGCGGTCTCCGACGCCGCGACCCCGACGCCCGACCCGAGCGCCGACAGCTGACCCTGCGGGGCGGCCTGCGGCCCCCGCACGGCCCTGTGGTGCGCGCAGGCGAGCGTGCGCGCACCACAGCACGCGGGGAACCGCCGACGACATGAGAAAAGGCCCGGTGGCCGGCTCTGGGAGCCGTGCCGCCGGGCCTTTCGCGTGGCCGGATCAGCTCTCGACGGGGTCGAACTTGTAGCCCAGGCCGCGGACGGTCAGGATGCAGCGCGGGTCGGACGGGTCGGCCTCGACCTTCGCCCGCAGACGCTTGACGTGGACGTCGAGGGTCTTGGTGTCCCCGACGTAGTCGGCGCCCCACACGCGGTCGATGAGCTGCCCGCGGGTCAGCACCCGCCCGGCGTTGCGCAGCAGGACCTCGAGCAGCTCGAACTCCTTCAGCGGGAGCTGCACCTGCCGGCCGCGCACCGCGACGATGTGCCGGTCGACGTCCATGCGCACCGGGCCGGCGGCCAGGACCGCCTGCTCGATCTCTTCGCTGTCGCCCTGCCTGCGCAGCACCGCGCGGATGCGCGCCACCAACTCGCGGGAGGAGAACGGCTTGGTGACGTAGTCGTCGGCGCCGAGCTCCAGGCCGACCACCTTGTCGATCTCGCTGTCCTTGGCGGTCAGCATGATCACCGGCACCTTGGAGCGCTGGCGCAGGGAACGGCAGACCTCGGTGCCCGGCAGGCCGGGGAGCATCAGGTCGAGGAGCACGAGGTCGGCGCCGTTGCGGTCGAAGGCGTCGAGCGCCTCCGGCCCGGTGGCGGCCACGGCCACCTCGAACCCCTCCTTGCGCAGCATGTAGGACAGGGCGTCGGAGAACGACTCCTCGTCTTCGACGACGAGCACGCGGGTCACTTCGCGGCCTCCAGAGATTTCGTTGTGCTGGGTACGGCTATCGCCGTGCCGCCGAAAGCCGGCAGACGAAGCGTGAAGGTGGAGCCCGAGCCTTCCTTGCTCCACACGGTCACCTCGCCGCCGTGGGCCACGGCGACGTGCTTGACGATGGCGAGGCCGAGACCGGTGCCGCCGGTCGCCCGTGAACGGGCGGCGTCGACGCGGAAGAACCTCTCGAAGATGCGCTCCTGGGAGCTCTCGGGGATGCCGATGCCCTGGTCGCTGACGCTCACCTCGACGGTGTCGCCGGCGGGGCGGGTGCTGACCACGACCCGGGTGTTCTCTGGGCTGTAGGCGACGGCGTTGTCGATCAGGTTGCGCAGCGCGGTGACCAGCAGCTCGTCGTCGCCCCACACCTGAAGCCCCTCGGTGCCTCCCGTGACCAGGGCGATCTCCTTGGACGACGCCTTGGTGTTGCAGCGATCCATGGCCTCGTGGACCACCTCGTCCACCGGGACGCAGCTCGGGGTGGGGATCGGCTCGCCGCCCTGGATGCGGGAAAGGGTGATCAGGTCCTGCACCAGGTAGGTGAGCCGGGCGGCCTCGTGCTGCATGCGGCCGGCGAAGCGGTCGACCGCGACGGGGTCGTCGGAGGCGTCCTGGATGGTCTCGGCGAGCAGGCTCAGCGCGCCCACCGGGGTCTTGAGCTCGTGGCTGACGTTGGCGACGAAGTCGCGGCGCACGGCCTCGACCCGGCGCCGCTCGGTCTGGTCCTCGGCGAGGACCAGCACCTGGCCGTGGGTGCCGAGCGGGGCGACCCGCACGGCGAAGGTGGTGACCTCCATGCCGAACTTGTGGCGGGCCACCTCGAACTCGCTCTCCCGGATCTCGCCGTCCCTGCGCACCTGCCGGGCCAGGGCGAGCAGCTCCGCGGCCATGAGGTGGTCTCCCTTGACCAGGCCGAACGCCCGCGCCGCCGAGCTGGCGCGCAGCACCCGGTCGTCCCGGCCGAGGACCACCGCCGAGCTGGGCAGCACCGCGAGCACGGAGGCCACCCCCTGGGGCAGGACGCTCTCGGGGTTGTCGGTCGGATCAGGGCGCTTTTTGTCCCGGGGTCGCACCGCCACCATCGCGATCGCCCCGACGACAAAACCCGCCAGAGCGGCAAGGCTTGCCACGATCTCACTCACGCTTCCGATGGTAGGCGGCTCTTTCCGCTGACCAGGCCCCCTATACCGCCTGTTTCCAGGAGAGTTCATCTGCTGGACGAAGTTCGTTCACGAACGCGCGCGTAGCGTGAGCCGCATGCGCGACGCCTTCCATGATGAACTCAACGCTCTCACCCAGCGCCTGGTGCAGATGACGCACCTGGTGCGCTCGGCGATCTCCCGTGCCACGACCGCTCTGCTGGACGCCGACCTGCAGCTCGCCGAGAGCGTGATCTCGCAGGACGCCGAGATCGACCGGCTGTACAAGGAGCTGGAGGCCGCGATCTTCGAGCTCATGGCCACCCAGCAGCCCGTGGCCGTGGACCTGCGCACCGCCATCACCGCCCTGCGGATGGGCGGCGACCTGGAGCGCATGGGCGACCTGGCCGAGCACGTGGCGAAGATCGCGCGGATGCGTCACCCCGACTCGGCGATCCCGCCGGAGCTGCGTGACACGATCCTGGAGATGGGGCAGATCGCCGAGCGGCTGGTCACCAAGACCGGCAGCTGCATCGCCAACCAGGACGTCGACCTGGCCAAGGAGCTGGACGACGACGATGACGCGATGGACCGGCTGCACCGCAGGCTGTTCCGCGTGCTGCTGTCGAAGAACTGGACGCACGGCATCGAGCCGGCGATCGACATCACCCTCACCGGCCGCTACTACGAGCGGTACGCCGACCACGCCGTACGCGTCGCCCACGACGTGGTGTACCTGGTGACGGGCGACCGGCCGGAGGTCGCCTCGGACTCCTGACGCGGGCTCACGACGAACCTGTCACGGTCGCGCCGCCCCCGCACCGGCCCCGGGTCCATCTGGCCCGGGGCTTCGTCGTGACCGTGCCTACGTGACCGTGCCTACTTGGCCTTGCCCTGGTTGGCCACGGCCTCGATGGCGGCCTTGGCGGCCTCGGGGTCGAGGTACTCGCCGCCGGGCTTGACCGGCCGGAAGTCGTCGTCCAGCTCGTAGCGGAGCGGGATGCCGGTGGGGATGTTGAGGCCGGCGATCTCTTCGTCGCCGACGCCGTCGAGGTGCTTGACCAGGGCGCGCAGGGAGTTGCCGTGGGCGACGACCAGGACGGTGCGGCCGGCGGCCAGGTCGGGCACGATGTTGTCGTACCAGTAGGGCAGCATGCGCTGCACGACGTCCTTGAGGCACTCGGTGCGCGGCAGCAGCTCGGGCGGCAGCGTGCCGTAGCGCACGTCGCCAGCCTGGGAGAACTCGTCGTCGTCGGCGATCGGCGGCGGCGGGACATCATAGGAGCGCCGCCAGAGCATGAACTGCTCGTCGCCGAACTCCTCACGGGTCTGCGCCTTGTTCTTGCCCTGCAACGCGCCGTAGTGACGCTCGTTGAGCCGCCAGGAACGCGTGACCGGCAGCCAGAGCAGGTCTGCCGCGCCGAGCGCGAGGTTGGCGGTCTGGATGGCGCGGGTGAGCACCGAGGTGTGCACGACGTCGGGGCGCAGCCCCGCCTCGACCAGCAGCCTGCCGCCGCGACGGGCCTCCTCTTCGCCCACGGGCGAGAGGGTGACATCGACCCATCCGGTGAACAGGCCCTTCGCGTTCCACTCGCTCTCGCCATGCCGCAATAGCACCAAAGTAGCCATGGGGCCAAGCTTAGGACCTGGCCGCTTTACCCGGGCAACGGCTCCGCCGTACCCGCGTGGTGGCGCCGGTCAGCCGTCCCGGCCCGCGCGCTCGATGATCCCCTCGAAGGCGCGCAGGTTGGCCAGCGACTCGCCGCGCTTGACCCGCCACTCCCACTCCCGGCGGATCGAGGAGGCGAACCCGAGCTCCAGGGCGCGGTCGAACCACTCGTCGGCGTAGGTCAGCACGCAGCCGAGCAGCCGGTCGAGCTCCTGCGCCGACACCGCCGCCAGCGGCAGGCGGCCGACGAGGTGGACGTCCCCGACCTTGTCCACGGCGAAGTGGACGCCGTACATGGCGCCGTTCTTGGTGAGCAGCCAGCGGTAGAACTCCAGGTGGTTCTCGTCCGGCCTGCGGCAGAAGAACGCCTCGACGTGCAGGGCCTGGTCGGAGACGGTGAGCCAGGTCATGGTCGCCAGCTTGTGCTGCCCGGGCAGCCGCACCAGGAACGACCTCGGATGCGGGCGCTCGTAGGAGATCTCGGCGGCCTTGAGCGCGGCCTCGACGACCGCCTCGTGATCCATCACAGTCACTCCCGGTTCGTCGGATCGGGGCGTCCAGGGTGCCGAGGGGCACTTCGGAGGGTATTCGAGAGTACTGCCCCGGCCTCGGGCGGCCATGCCACCGGCCCGCGGTGACGAGCGCCATCCGCCCGATCGCCGGCCGGGATCAGATGGGGGCCGCGACCGGGGTACGGCCCAGCCGGGCCAGGATCCCCGAGTACACATCCAGCAGACGCGCGGCGGTGGCCGACCAGCCGAACGCCGCCGCGTGCTCACCGGCGCCCACGGCGAGCGCCTCGCGCCACTGCGGCCGCTCGACGAACGCGCGCAGCGCCCTGGCCCAGGCGAGCGGGTCGTGCCCGTCGACGAGCAGGCCGGACACCCCGTCGCGCACGGCCGTGCGCAGCCCGCCCACGGCCGCCGCGGCGACCGGGGTGCCGCACGCCTGCGACTCCAGCGCGACCAGCCCGAACGATTCGTTGTGGGAGGGGACGACGGTGACGTCCGCGGCGCGGTACCAGTCGGCCAGCTCGGCCTGCGGCGCCGGGGGCGCGAGCCGCACGACGTCGGAGATGCCGAGTTCGGCGGCCAGCTCGGTCAGGTAGGAGGGACGGGCGAGCCCGTTGCCGCTCGGCCCGCCGACGCAGGCGACGAGCAGGCGCGACCGCAGCGAGGGGTCCTCGGCGAGCATGCGGGCGGCGGCCCGCAGCAGCACGTCGGGGGCCTTGAGCGGCTGGATGCGGCCGACGAAGAGCATGATGTGGGCGTCCTGCGGCAGGCCGAGCCGCCGCCGGGCGGCGTCCTTGGCCGCGGGCCGGAACACCTGCAGGTTGACCCCGGGGTTGACCACGACCACGCGCTCGCGCGGCGCGGCGTACAGGTCGATCAGCTCGCGTCCCTCGGCGGCGGTGTTGGCGACCAGGCGGTCGGCCACCTCGACGACCTGCGCCTCGCCGAGCACGCGCGCCACGGGTTCGGGCTTGTCGCCCTCGGCGAGCAGGAGGTTCTTCACCTTGGCCATGGTGTGCATGGTGTGGACGAGCGGCACGCCCCAGCGTTCCTTGGCGAGCCGGCCGACCTGGCCCGACAGCCAGTAGTGGGAGTGGATCAGGTCGTAGCGCCCGGGATCGTACATGGCCTCGGTGCGCAGCACGCCGGAGACGAAGGCGCACAGCTGGCCCGGCAGGTCCCCCTTGTCGAGTTCCTCGTAGGGGCCCGCGGTCACGTGCCGGACGGTGACGCCGGGCACCAGTTCGACGGCGGGAGGCAGGTCGCGCGCGGTCTGCCGCGTGAAGATCTCGACCTCGACGTTGAGGTCCGCGAGCCGCTTGGCCGCCTCGACGATGTAGACGTTCATCCCCCCGGCGTCACCGGTGCCCGGCTGGTCGAGCGGGGACGTGTGCATGCTGATCGTCGCGACCCGGTTGATCCGGCGTGCGACCGGCACTCGCGGCACCGACACCACCTCCAGAAGAGTACTAACCGACAGAAACTTCGTGAGATTCCCGGCATGTCAGGTCCGCACGCGCAGGCGTCCGGCCGCGCTGGCAAGATGACGTGGGGTGGCACTGGGGGCATCGCCCACCGGCACTCCGGCCGGTCCGCGCCAAGCGCGGGCCGCGTGCCCCGCAGGGCGGACGACGAGCACGAGGACGGCACATGACCAGGACTGCTGTGGTGACCGGGGCGAGCAGCGGCATCGGCGAGGCGACCGCGCGCCGGCTCGCCGCGGAGGGCTTCGAGGTCGTGGCGGCCGCGCGGCGCCGCGAGCGGCTGGACAAGCTGGCGGCCGAGATCCCGGCGATCCGCCCGGTGACGCTGGACGTGACCTCCGAGGAGTCGGTGGCCGAGCTGGCGGCCTCGCTGGAGCGGTGTGATGTGCTGGTCAACAACGCCGGCGGGGCCGTCGGGCTGGAGCCGGTCGCCGAGGCCCTGGTCGACGACTGGCGCGGCATGTACGAGGTCAACGTGCTGGGCTCGCTGCGCGTGACCAAGGCGCTGCTGCCCAAGCTGATCGCCTCCGGGGACGGCGTGCTGCTGATGCTGACCTCGACGGCCGGCCTGGTCTCCTACGAGGGCGGCGGCGGCTACTGCGCGGCCAAGCACGCGCAGACGTCGATGACCGAGACGCTGCGCCTGGAGCTGTGCGGGGAGCCGGTGCGCGTCATCGAGATCGCCCCCGGCATGGTGCAGACCGAGGAGTTCGCGCTGACCCGCTTCCGCGGGGACGCCGAGCGGGCCCGGCAGGTGTACCAAGGGGTGCCCGACCCGCTGACCGCCGATGACGTGGCGGACGCGATCGCGTGGACCGTCACGCGGCCGTCGCACGTCAACATCGACCGCCTGGTGATCCGCCCGCGCGCGCAGGCCGCGCAGCACAAGGTGCACCGGGTCTCCTGAGCGTGCCGGCCATCTCAGGAGCCCGCCCGGCGTCCCGGCGGGCGGGCGCCGGGTGAACGGCGGCGCGTCGCGCGGCGGCGGGCGGGCGCCGGGCAGGCCGGTCGGGGAGATCACCCGGGGGACGACGGGGCACAACCGGCTGCGGCGCGCCGACCGCTGGACGGCGGCCGTCTACCGCCCGCTGCTGGTCTCGGCCGAGCGTCCCCTGGTCGTGGACCTGGGATACGGGGCCTCGCACGTCACCACCACCGAGTTGTTCATCCGCCTGCGCCGGGTGCGGCCGGACGTCGAGGTGGTGGGCATCGAGATCGACCGGGCGCGGGTGGCCGCCGCCCGGCCGTACGAGCGGCCGGGTCTGTCGTTCGCGCTCGGCGGGTTCGAGCTGCCCGTGGACCGGCCGCCGCTGATCGTCCGGGCGTTCAACGTGCTCAGGCAGTACGGCGAGGGGCAGGCGTGGGAGGCGTGGGACCTGCTCCGGTCGCGGCTGGCGCCGGGCGGCGCGATCATCGAGGGCACCTGCTCGGAGATCGGGCACCGGGCCGCCTGGGTGGCGCTGGACGCGCGTGGGCCCCGCACGGTCACGCTCTCGGCCCGCCTCACCGGATTCGAACGGCCCTCGGACCTGGCGGAGCGGCTGCCCAAGACGCTGATCCACCGCAACGTGCCGGGCGAGCGGGTCCACGGCTTCCTGCGTGACTTCGACCACGCCTGGGCCCTCGCCGCGCCCTACGGCGCCTATGGCCTGCGCCAGCGCTGGATGGCGGCCGTGGCGCATCTGGCCCGCTCGTGGCCGGTGGCGCTCACCCCGCCGCTCGGCGGCCGGCGGCGCTGGCGCCTGGGCGAGGTCACCCTCCCCTGGGCCGCCCTCGCCCCGGACTCCCGTCCTTCGGCCTGACCGGTCGGCCGCCGGGCCGCACGCCAATGGTTTAGGTTTAACCCGAATGTCAATAGGGGAGTGATCGATGTTCAGCCTCGGCCGGCAGGGCCCGGAGCACGACGACGAGCCGTACGACGGGAGGCCCGCCCGAGGCGCCTGGTCGAATCTCGGACGCCTGGTCATCGCGGCGGTCGCGGCCGGAGTGCTGGTCGCCGGCCTCGCGCTGCCGGTCGTCGGCGGCACGGGCGCGGTCGTGGTGAACGCCTCCGACGAGCTGAACCTCAAACCGGCCGAGCTGGTGGAGCCTCCTCTGGCGGAGAAGACCACCGTGCTGGACGCGACGGGCCGCCCGCTGGCGCAGTTCTGGGACGTCTACCGCGAGGTCGTGCCGTTCGACCAGATCGCCGACGTGATGAAGACCGCGGTCGTCTCCATCGAGGACTACCGCTTCTACCAGCACGGCGCGATCGACCTTGAGGGCACGGCGCGCGCGCTCGCCCGCAACCTGCAGTCCGGCGGGGTGGCCCAGGGCGGCTCCAGCATCACCCAGCAGTACGTCAAGCAGGTGCTGCTGAACGCCGCGGTCACCGACAAGGAGAAGAAGAAGGCGCTGGAGGCGAGCTACGCGCGCAAGCTGAACGAGCTGCGGTTCGCGATGGCCGTCGAGCAGAAGTACACCAAGGACCAGATCCTGGAGAAGTACCTCAACATCGCCTACTTCGGCGCGGGCGCCAACGGCGTGGAGGCCGCGGCGAAGCGGTTCTTCGGAGTGCGCGCCGCAGACCTGAACCTCTGGCAGGCCGCGACCCTGGCCGGCGCCGTGCAGTTGCCGGTGGCCACCGACCCCGAGAGCGGGCGCAAGAACCGGGCGCGGCTGCTGCAGCGGCGCAACGTCGTGCTCGACCGCATGGCCCAGCTCGGCAAGATCACCAAGGAGCAGGCGGCCGAGGCCAAGGCGCACAAGCTCGGGTACAAGGGCACGCCGCTGCCCGGCAACTGCACCTCCAGCCCTTATCCGTACTTCTGCGTGTACGTGCGCGAGGAGTTCCTGCGCAACCCGGCCTTCGGCCGCACCGAGGAGGAGCGCGCCCGGCTGCTGTACCGCGGCGGCCTGACGATCAAGACCACGCTCGACCCGCGCATGCAGGCGGCGGCCGAGAAGGCCATCAAGGAGCACGTGTTCGCGACCGACGCCCCGGTCGCCTCCGAGGCGCTGATCGAGCCGGGCACCGGCGCGATCAAGGCGATGGCGGCCAGCCGCCCGTACGGCACCTCCGCCCGCCGCGGGGAGATGTCGTACAACATCGTCGCGGACAAGGCGCACGGCGGCATCGGCGGCTTCCAGGCGGGTTCGACCTTCAAGACCTTCACCCTGATCACGGCGCTGAAGCAGGGCATGAAGATCAACGACGGCTTCACCGTGGGCAGCGGCTTCCGCGCCTCGGGATACTCCGACTTCAAGAACTGCAAGGGCCAGCCCATCGGCGACCCGTCGCACACGATCACCAACGACGAGGGGGGAGGCGGGTTCCGTACGCTGCAGACGGGCACCTGGAACTCCGTCAACACCTTCTTCCTGGAGCTGGAGCGCCGCGTCGGGCTGTGCGAGACCATCCGCACCGCCATGTCGCTGGGCATCAAGCGCGCGGACGGCGCCAAGCTGACGGAGTACGAGACCTTCACCCTCGGCACCAACGAGATGGACCCGGTGACGGTCGCGAACGCCTACGCCGCCATCGCCGCGCGCGGCACCTACTGCTCCCCCATGGTGATCAGCCGGATCACCGGCCAGGACGGCAAGGTGACCGACTACCGGCCGCACTGCCGCCAGGCGCTGGACCCCGAGGTCGCGGACGCCACGGCGAACATCCTGTCGGGGGTGTTCACCAAGGGCACGATGAGCCGCGTCGGCGGCATCGGCCGCGACGCCGGCGGCAAGACCGGCACCACCGACGACCAGGCGACCGCGTGGTTCGCCGGCTTCACCCCCGACCTCGCCGGCGCGGTCAGCATCGGCGACCCGCGTGGCGCGGTGGCGCACAAGCTCAACAACGTGACGATCGGCGGCAGGTACTACCCGGCGGTGTTCGGCAACGCCATCCCGGGCCCGATCTGGAAGGACACCTTCCTGGCCGCGCTCAAGGGCGTGGAGCCGACGTCCTTCACGCCGCTCAACACCGAGCGCTTCGGCGGCTGCGGAGCCGAGTGCCGGCCCGTGAGCCCGCCGGAGGACGACCGGCCGGACCCCGACGGCAACGCCGTGGTGGTCACCCCGGGCGTGACCCGGGAGCGCTGATCCGTGTGACGCGGGCCCCGGTCCGCTCCCGGAAGGAGCGCGACCGGCCCGCGGCGGCGGGGCCGGGTGCGGTGCGCGACCGGCCCCGCGCCGGGCGCCCGTCCGCCCGCACCGGGCGTGACGCGGGACACGCTCTGCCCTCTACGCGACGTAGTACTACCCGGGGTAGGCTTGTCGATGTGAAGGGTCTCGGCGAGCTTGAACGCACCATCATGGACATTCTCTGGGCACAGAACGCCCCGCTGACGGCACGGGAGGTCGGCCGGCTGATCGCCGACCGCGATCTCGCCCCGACCACCGTGATGACCGTGCTGGACCGCCTCACCCGCAAGGGCTTCCTCACCCGCACCCGTGACGGGCGCGCCTGGCGGTACGCACCGGGCGCGAGCCGCGACGCCTACGTCGCGGAGCTTATGCTGGAAGCCCTGGACATGACCGGAGACCGTTCGGCCGCGCTCACACGCTTCGCCCAGACGGTCTCCGGGCCAGAGGCCGAAATCCTCCGCAAAGCGCTAACGGAGCTGGAAGAAGAGTGATCGCCGCCGTCCTCCTTGCCGCGCTCGCCACGGCGTGCGCGCTGGGGGCATGGCGACTGGCGTTCGCCAAGTGGCCGTGGCGGGCGCCGAGGTCGGCCATTCTGCTGTGGCAGTCGCTCGGCGTCACCTGGGGCCTGGCCAGCGTCGGCGCGCTGCTGGCGTACGCGCTGCAGCCCTACGGCGGCGGAGTGCTGTACGGCCTGCGTTCGTTCACCGAGTCGGCGGTCCTGTTCGGCATGGGGCACGGCCTGCTCCAGCCGTACGGCGTGCCACGCATGGGCGCGCTCGTCGCGGGGCTGATGCTGCTGGCCGTGCTCGTCGCGGTGCTGCTGGCGGCCGGGACGCAGACCTTCCGCGCCCGGCGGCGCCACCGCCTGCTGCTGTCCCTCATCGCCCGGGACGACCCGGGGGTGCCGGGGGTGCGGGTCGTCGACCACCCGGGCGCCGCCGCGTACTGCCTGCCCGGCCTGCGCTCGGAGGTCGTGGTCAGCGCGGGGACGCTGTCGCTGCTCAGCCGGGACGAGCTGACCGCCGTCCTGGCCCATGAGGCGGCCCACGCCCGTGAGCGGCACGATCTCGTGCTGCTGCCGTTCACCGCGCTGACCTGGGCGTTGCCGTGGGTGAGCGTGGTGCGCAACGCGCAGTCCTCGGTCGCCCTGCTGGTCGAGATGGCCGCCGACGACCGTGCCCGTCGTTACTGCTCCCCGCGCCGCCTGGCGACCGCGCTGCTGCGCTTCGGCTCGGCGGGCGCGGTGCCCGCGCCGGACGGCACGCTCGGCGCCGGCAGCGACCACGTGATGGCCCGGGTGAACCGCCTGGTCAAGCCCGGCCCCGCCCTGCCGCGCCGGGCGAGGTACGCCCTGGTGACCTTCTCGGTGCTGCTGTCGGTCTCCGCGCCCCTGCTCTGGCTCTACCCGCACTGACGCCCGGCCCCGGCGTACGCCGATGATCGCGTGCGACCTGGACGGCGATCTCGTGAAGGGCGACTGAAGCCCGTTACGCGCCCTGTGGCGACACCGCGGCGCCTGCATCGCGCCTCCTGGAACATGCCCGAGGTCATCGGGGTGGTCCCACCCCCCTCCACACCCGGTCCGTCCCGCGCCACCGGCATGCCTCTCCGGCGGGAACCGCCGCCGCTTGCTGGTGTTTGCCATGGTGTTTGCATTTGCAAGCACAGCGACGCATACTGAACGTATGGAACTACCGAAGGTGGGCTCGATCGGCGAGTACATCCGCGACCAGCGGAAGCAGGCGAAGATCTCTCTGCGTCAGCTCGCCACCCAGGCGGGGGTCTCCAACCCCTACCTGAGCCAGATCGAGCGCGGGCTGCGCAAGCCGAGCGCCGAGATCCTGAACCAGATCGCCAAGGGTCTGCGCATCTCGTCCCAGGCGCTCTACGTGCAGGCGGGCCTCATCGAGGACCGCGAGCCCGACAGCGACGTGCTGGCCGCCATCAGAACCGACCGCACCATCACCGAGCGGCAACGCCAGGTGCTCATCGATATCTACGAGTCGTTCCGCAAGGAGAACCGAGCCGAGGCTCAGGCCGAGGCCGAGCGGACCACCGAGAACGCACGGCCCGAGCCGGAGCCCCAAGGGGTCGACGCGGTTCCCGCGACGGAGGCCGCAGCCTCCCCGAACGGCCGCATACCACCGGAACCCAAGGAAGGTTGATCCATGCCCATCAACGACGAGGTCAAGAAGATCGCCGAGTCCAAGCCGTTCTACGCCGTGGCCGGTGCGGGCGACTTCGCGGTCGAGAAGCTCCGCGAGCTGCCCGAGCAGTTCCAGCGCCTGCAGACCCGGCGCGCCGAGGTCGGCGCCGTCGCGCGCGAGCTGCCCGACATGGCGCGCAAGTACGCCGCCAACGTGCAGGTCAAGGCCGAGGCCGTCGCCAAGGACCTCCCCGGCAAGGCCAAGGAGTACGCCGACACGATCAGCGCCAGGGCCGCGGGGCTGTACGACGAGTTCGCCAGCCGGGGCCGCAAGGTCGTGAGCCGGGTCACCGGTGAGACCGCCCTGGAGCTGGAGGAGGTCTCCGCCGCCGCCGAGCCGGCCATCGCCGCCCGCCCGGCCGCGCGCAAGAACTCCCGCGCCACCGGCACCCGCACCACCAAGGCCTGAGCATCCCACGCGGTGCGAGGCCCGTCCCGGAACCCCGGGGCGGGCCTCGCGCGTTGTACCGGCGGACGGCGCCCCGGGCGTCCTCTGTGCTGATCGCCCCGCCGGGGCAGGCCCAGAAGGTCCCCGTCCGGGCTAGGCTGAAGCCTGCCGTCCACATGACCCCTGGGAGAGGCGATGTTGCAGATTCACGGCGTCCTGGATCTCATCTTCTGGGTGCTGGCCATCGCGGCGTTCTGCATGTGCGCGTGGGCGCTCTTCCATGCGATCAGGACCCCTGCCCGCGCCTTCGCCATCGCCGGCAAGCTGAGCAAGCCGGCCTGGCTCGCCATCCTCGGTCTCGCGGCGCTGTTCTCCTTCGCCGCCGCGGTGGGCTACCTCGGCACGCTGAGCATCTTCACCATCGCCTCGGTCATCGCCTCGGGCGTCTACCTCGCCGATGTCAAGCCCGCGGTCGGCGAGATCGGGCGCGGCGGCTCCAGCGGCAGCAGCGGTCCGTACGGCCCCTGGTGACCCGCCCGGCGGCCCCTCAGCCGCCGGTTCACCGCCATCTGTCCCGAATGTTGTGATTGAGACGGTTTGCCGTTCCAGCGCGTCTGTCGGCACCTGCCGCTAGGCTGACGCCCCATGGTGGATCTCGTACGCCGATGCGCGGTCGCGGTCGTGCTCGGCCTGCTCGTCGCCGCTCCCGCGCACGCCGAGTCCGCGGACGCCGTGACCAAGGCCGACGTCACGGTGGAGCTGCGGGCCGGCGGCGTGCTGCACGTCAAGGAGCAGATCTCCTACACCGGCCAGGTCCGGCGCACCCTGCTCACCCGCACCCGCTACGACGACGCGCACGACCGCGTCTACCGCGTCTCCGGCTTCACGGGGGACGGCGCCCTGGCCGGCGACACCATCACCCTGCGCGGCGGCGACGGCACGGCCACCATCGAGTACGACGTCGCCGGCACGGCCAACCCGGTCGGCGGCGGCGAGGAGCTGCGGTGGTACGCCGTCAGCGGCTGGTCCGCCCCGGTGCGGCAGGCCCTGGTCCACCTGGCCGGTCCCGCCCCGATGCAGAGCCTGTCCTGCTTCGCCGGCGACCTGAGCTCCGCGACCGGCTGCACGGCGGCCTCGATGGACGAGAGCGGCACCCGCGCGGAGTTCGAGCAGCAGGGGCTCGGCCCCGGCCAGGTGCTCACCGTCGTGGCCGGTTTCCCACCGGGGGCGAGCGGCGGCCGGCCCATCCTGGAGCGGCGGTTCGAGCTGGCCAACGCCTTCACTCTCAGCCCGGTCACCGGCGGCGCGCTCGCCGGTCTGCTGGTGCTCCTGCTCGGCGGCGTCGGGCTGCTGTACTGGACCCGCGGCAGGGACGCCCGCGTCATCGGCCACGAGGCCGGCGCCCAGGTGACGGCCGTGCGCGACGGGCACTTCTCCCCGCCCGACGGCGTGCGTCCCGGGCAGATCGGCACGCTCATCGACGAGCAGGCCGACGTTGTGGACGTGACGGCCACCATCGTCGACCTCGCGGTCCGCGGATTCGTCCACATCGAGGAGCAGCCGCGCGGCGCCTACGACGCCCCCGACTGGCGGCTGGTCAAGGTGCCCGGCGCCCCGGTGAACGACCTGCTCGACTACGAGCGCGCGCTGCACATGGCGATCTTCGACGGGCGCGACGCGGTGCTGCTGTCGGAGCTGCACGGGTCGTTCGCGTCCGGGCTCGGCAAGGTGCGTGACGCGCTCTACCGCGACGTGGTCGCCCAGGGCTGGTTCGCCCGGCGTCCCGACTCGGTGCGCACCCGCTGGACCACCGCCGGGGTGTTCATCATCGCGTTCGGCGTGCTGGCCACGGTGCTGCTCGCCTGGTTCACCACCTACGGCCTGCTCGGCCTCGCGCTGATCATCGCCGGCGCCGCCCTGTCGTTCGGCGGGCAGTACATGCCGGCCAAGACCTCGCGCGGCGCCTCGGCCCTGGCCCACACGCTGGGCTTCCGGGACTACCTGGCCACCGGCGAACTCGGCGAGGTGCCCCCCGCCCAGCGCATCGAGCTGTTCTCCCGCTACCTGCCCTACGCCGTGGTGTTCGACAACGTGGACCGCTGGGCACGCGTGGTCGCCTCACTGAACGGCAACGGCCGGCAGGCCGACCACCTGTACTGGTACCACGGCCCGGCCGAGTGGGACCTGTCGAAGTTCGCCGACTCGATGCGCACGTTCACGCTGACCACCTCGGGCGCCATCTCCGCCTCCCGCCAGTTCCGCCGCGCCCTGTGACCGGCGCGGCGGTCCCGCCGGGAACGGTCACACCGGGCCGCGGACGCGGACCTCGCCGACCGGGCGGCCGCCGCCGAACTGCGGCGGGGTGGCGAGCGCCGACAGCTCCGCCGCCTCCAGGCCGAGCCCGAGCGCGCGCAACGTCGCGACGGTCACCGGCACCCGGGCGCGCTGCGCACCGTCCTCGATCTTGATGGCGCCCGCGTGGCCGTCCTCGAAGGCGAACGCCTCGAACCCCTCGGCGCCCGACTTGATCAGCAGTCCGGGGACGGCCCGCATGAGCGCGGCCTCGGACCGGGT
Organism: Sphaerisporangium melleum; assembly: GCF_014646695.1. Taxonomy (GTDB): domain Bacteria; phylum Actinomycetota; class Actinomycetes; order Streptosporangiales; family Streptosporangiaceae; genus Sphaerisporangium; species Sphaerisporangium melleum. The sequence goes on along the minus strand of NZ_BMNT01000022.1, from coordinate 113,383 downwards.
GGTGCCCGAGGTCCACTCCGGGTGGGCCCGCATCGCGTCAGCGACGCGCCGCTCGTAGCCGCCCGGCTCGGCCAGCACCAGCGTGCGGAACGCCCGCGCGAGCCCGGCCATCGAGGAGAAGAACAGCGGAGCGCCGCAGCCGTCCACCCCGGTGGCCGCGACCCGCTCGCCGGTCAGCTCCTCGGCGGTGGCCCTGATCTGGCGCTGCAGCGGGTGGGCGGGAGAAAGGTAGTCCGCGGTGGGCCAGTCGTTGAGCGCGCAGGTGGCGAGCATCGCGGCGTGCTTGCCGGAGCAGTTCATGGTGATGCGCGCCGGGCCACCGCCCGCGCGCAGCACGCGGTGCGCCGACGCGGTGTCCAGCGGGAGGTCCTCGGGGCACTGCAGCGCGGTCTCGTCCAGCCCCGCCGTCGCGAGGATCTTCGCCACTCCCTCAAGGTGGAAGGGCTCGCCCGAGTGGCTGGCGCAGGCCAGCGCGAGCAGCTCGCCGTCCAGGTCGAGGCCGGCGCGCAGCATGCCGAGGGCCTGGATGGGCTTCATCGCCGAGCGCGGCGACGCGGCCGCCGCGACGTCCCCGTGCACGACCGCCGTCCTGCCCTCGGCGTCCATGGCGAAGACCCAGGCGCGATGCACGGACTCCACGAACCCGGAACGGACGACTTCCACTACCAGCGGCGCAACGGACACGTCATCTCCCTTCGCACCAGAGTGTACGGACCCGCGATCAGCCGCGTTCATCGCGGGTTCGGCTACCGCGGCGCCGTCGTTTCCGCGTACGCGCGGGCGGTGGGAGAATCGGGGACCATGCGTGCGGTTGTTCAGCGGGTCAGTGCGGCGTCGGTGGTGGTCGACGGGCGGACCGTGGGGGCCATCGACGAGCCGGGCCTGCTCGTGCTGGTCGGCGTGACCCACACCGACGGGCCGGCCGATGCCGCAAGGCTCGCCGCCAAGCTTTGGGGGCTGCGCATTCTGTCCGGCGAGAAGTCGTGCTCCGACATCGGCGCGCCGCTGCTGGTGGTCAGCCAGTTCACCCTCTACGGCGACGCCCGCAAGGGCCGCCGGCCGACCTGGCAGGCCGCGGCCCCCGGCCCGGTGGCCGAGCCGCTGGTCGAGGCCGTGGTCGCCGAGCTGCGCGCCCTCGGCGCACGGGTCGAGACCGGCGTCTTCGGCGCCGACATGAAGGTCTCCCTGGTCAACGACGGCCCCATCACCCTCATCCTGGAGACCTGACCTCCATCCGACCGGACGCCGGGCACCACCCGCGCGCGGCTGAGATCGTCCAGGCGTGCCGCACGAGGACGTCGCGACCCCGGCCGCGTGGGAGTCCCACCGACGACCGGAAGGCCGCGATCGTCGTCGGCTGAAGGGCCGGGTGCGCCGGGCCGTCCACAGGCGACCCGGCGCTGCGCAGGGGGCGGAACATCGCCCCGGTGGTGTCAGCGGACGCGGCGGCGCAGGGCGGGGTCGATCTGGACGTTGCGGCCGGCGTCCGGCGGCACGATGACCTCCTGGCTCGCCGCGACCCCACCCGCGAGCAGCTCGACGTCCACCGGCACGGTGCGCTTGACCACCGCCAGCGCGATCGGGCCGAGCTCGTGGTGGCGGGCGGCGCTGCCGACGAAGCCCACCTGGCCCGGCTCGGCGGCGCCCTCCACCGCGGCCTCCGGGTCGGCCTCCCGGGGCGAGCCGACGCCGAGGGTCACCGGCGCGCCGTGCGGGGGAAGGGTGTCCACACTGCCGTCCAGGTGCAGGAAGACCAGGCGGCGCGGCGGGTGGCCGAGGTTGTGCACGCGGGCCACGGTCTCCTGCCCGCGATAGCAGCCCTTGGTCAGGTGGACGGCCGCGCCGATCCAGCCGACCTCGTGCGGGATCGTCTTGTGGTCGGTCTCGAAGCCCTGCCGGGGAAGGTGCGCCTCGATGCGCAGCGCCTCGTGCGCCCACAGGCCCGCCAGGCGCAGGCCCAGCTCGCTGGGAAGCCCGGCCAGCCGCCCGCGCGGCACGAGCAGGTCGCCGCCGATGGCGATCGCCCCCTCCGGGACGGTGACACCGGTGGCGTCGGCGCCGGGGGCCCGGACGGTGACCACGGCGTACTCGGGGGTCAGGTCGGCGACCTCGACGCGCAGCATGAACCGCATCTTCTCCAGGAAGGAGATCAGCGCCGCCGAGGTGCCGGGCTCGACGTGCGCCCAGACCGCCTCGCCGTCGTCGACGAGGGTGAGGTGGTGCTCCAGCCTGCCCTGCGGGTCGAGCAACAGCGTCTGCGCCGGCGTGCCGGGGGTGAGCGTGTCGAGCTTCTGCGAGCTGAGGCTGTTCAGCCAGCCGAGCCGGTCGGGGCCGGTGATCCGGACGACCTCGCGGTCGCTCCGGTCGACCATGGCCTGCCCGCTCGCGAGCGCCCATTGCTCGGCGTACGGCTCGCCGTAGTGGGCGGCCACGGCGTCGTCGGGCGCGTCGGCGGCGACCGCTCCGGGCGTGTCAAGCAGTGGACTGCGCATGCCCCAACACTATTGCGCCCGCAACCGATCCCGTCATCCAGGAGACGGTCCGGTGGCGGGGACGGCCCCACCTGGGCCCTGAGTGGTTCTCGTGACGCCGGGACCCGCAGCCGGGCCGAGGTTCGTACCGCTCGGCGAGGCCCGCCGGAAGCCCGCCACGGCCGTGCGTCCGGGGCCCGTGCGCGGCACTGTGCCGATTCGCCGAACAGGGGCGCCGCCGAAGGCCGGGGGCCGTCAGGAGTGGCAGTCGCGGCAGCGGCCGAAGACGGTGAGGTGGTGGACGTCGGTCTCGAAGCCGAGGTCGTCGCGCAGTGCGGAGACCAGGCCGTCGACCGTCTGCGGGCTCACCTCGGTGACCTGGCCGCAGCCGCGGCAGACCAGGTGGACGTGGTCGGCCTTGCTCGCCAGGTGGTAGGTGGGGGCGCCGTGGGTGAGGTGGGTGTGGGTGACCATCCCGAGCTCTTCGAGGAGCTCCAGGGTGCGGTAGACGGTGGAGATGTTGACGCCCCTCGCGGTCTCCTGCACCTGCTCGCAGATGTCCTCCGGAGTGGCGTGGCCGAGACGGGTCACCGCCTCCAGCACCAGTTGCCGTTGCGGGGTCACCCGGTAACCGCGTGCGCGCAACTCTTCGTGCCATGTCCCGGTCATGAAACGAGTCTACGAGGATCGGCGGGCGGGAAGGTCGCGGAACCGGCCTTGCCGGGATCGCGGTCGCGGGCCGGTGACGCGCGGCCGCCCGGACGTGCCTGATCATGGCGTCCGGGCGGCGACACGCCGGGTGAGAACGGGCGCGTGGCAGAAGGGGGCCGGCTACAGCGCCGAAGGGGCAGGGGGTTGCGGTGGATGGGGTGCGGGCGGATCGACGTGCGGTTGGCAGGGGGATGGATATTCGCTTGCCCGTTCGGGATGCGCTCACGTAGCGTACGAAGCACGCAGAAGGGAGGTGGTCCAAACAATGGTTGATCATTATTGGGCTAGCGAGGTGGCTGTCCGCTAGGACATCGCCCATCGGGACCTTCGTCCAGATGTCGTGTCCCCTTTCCGGGGATCGGTGACGTCCGGCGAATCCAAGCAGACACCGGAACCCCGGGCGGCCGGCGGGGGGAGTTCTCACTCCTTCCATGGTCCAGCCGGCCCGTCTCCCGCGAGGAGGCGGAGCCCGCCCGGGGTTCTTCTGCTTTCCGCGGTCCGACCGGCCCGCCTTTCCGGGTTTCGCCGCCCGCATTCACCCCTGGCCGGCCAGGCGGCACGCGCGGGGGCCGGAGGCGGACCCGCTCCCCGGCCCGTGCCGATGCCCGGGCGTGCGGTGGAGCGGTCAGCCGACCTTCTTGAGCTCCGCGGACAGGTGCGAGGTCAGCGCCTGCCCCTCGGCGGCCATGTCGTAGGCGTACATCAGGTTGCCGTTGACCAGGCCGTACAGCCGCTGCCCCGCGGTGTACTCCTTGGCCGTGGCCGTGCGCGCCACGACGTCCGTCTGTAGCTCGATCTTGTGGAAGACCACCTCGCCGACGTAGATCTCCACGATGCCGGTCGGGTGGGAGAGCACGACCTCGAGTTGCCGCTCGGGCAGCGCGCGCCAGAATCCGGACTCGGTCGCGAGGGGCCGCACCATGTTCCCCTCGTCGTCCAGCAGCCAGGTCTTGCTCTCATAGCGCAGGAACGGCTTGCCGTTGTGCTCGAAGACGATCTCCTGGCCGAACCGGAAGCTCTCGATGGTCGGGTAGCCGCCTACCCCGGCCCCCTCCCACCTGCCCAGCAGGAAGGCGATCGGCTCGAGGTCAGGATGAATTGCCGCAGACTCCATGGCACCTGAGCCTAAATCCCCGGCCGGGAGGTCCGCGCCACGAGGATGCCACGGTGAATCGCCTGGTGGAGTGCCGTCGATCGCGAATAGGCTCGGCAGCATGGCACGATCGATGGTGATTAAGGTGACGGCGGGCGCTGACGCTCCCGAGAGATGCAACCAGGCGTTCACCGTGGCGGCCGCCGCCGTGGCGAGCGGAGTGCCGGTCTCCTTGTGGCTGACCGGCGAGTCCTCCTGGTTCGGCGTCCCCGGGCGGGCCAAGGAGTTCACCCTGCCGCACGCGACGCCGCTGGCCGATCTGCTCGACGTCGTGCTGACCGGCGGCCGGGTGACCGTCTGCACGCAGTGCGCGGCCCGGCGGGAGATCGGGCCGGACGACCTGATCGAGGGCGTCCGCATCGCCGGCGCGCCGACCTTCGTCGAAGAGGTCCTCGGCGAGGGCGTCCAGGCCCTGGTCTACTGAGCAGGAGCGTCCGGGCCGCCGGGCGGGAACGCCCGGCGGCGTCCGCCCGGGCCGGCCAGGTGGGGCGCCGCCCGCTCAGCGGGGCAGGACGGCCTTGAGGCGCTCGTCGCGCAGGCGGTCGTACCAGGCGTCGTCGATGGGCGTCAGCGGGCCGGTCGCCCAGCCCAGGAACACGTCGGCGAGCCAGGGGTTGCGGGCGAGCGCCGGGCCGTGCAGGTAGGTACCGACGATCTTGCCCGCGTGGCAGCCCTCGGTGCCGTCGCCGTTGCCGATGCCGACGATCGTGCGGGACAACGGCCGGACGCCCGGGCCGAGCCGGGTGACGCCCATGTGGTTCTCGAAGCCGGTGAGCACATGCCCGCCCAGCCCGGTGTCCACCTCGGCGGCCAGCTCGCCCACCGCGCGGGCGGGGCCCCGGGAGCTCTGGATGTCCAGCAGCCCGATGCCCTCCACCGGCTGGCCCTCCTCGCCGCCGAACACCGTGCCCATGATCTGGTAGCCGGCGCAGACCGCCAGCATCGACGCGCCCCGGTCGATCGCCCGGTGCAGGCCGCCGTCCCGGCGCAGCCGCTCGGCCGCCAGGATCTGCGGGCGGTCCTCACCGCCGCCGATCAGGTAGATGTCCCCCGAGTCGGGCACCGGGTCGGCCGAGCGGACGTAGACCGTCTCGACGGGGATGCCGCGCTTGCGGGCCCGCTGCTCCAGGATCAGGACGTTGCCCTGGTCGCCGTAGGTGCTCAGCAGGTCGGGGTAGATCCATACGATGCGCAGGGCGCTGTCAGACGGCACGGCCGAACTCCGCTCGAATCTGCTGGAAGGCGGTGTAGTTGGCGATCACGTCGACCCGGCCCGGCCGCTGCTGGGCCACGGCCGCGTCGAAGGTCTCGCAGAGCTGGAACGGCACCCCGGCCACGTCCAGCCGGAGCGCCAGGTCGAGCCGGCGCTCGCCGGTCACGTACACCGGCCGCCCGGAAAGGATGCGGAAGTCGACGTCCCACAGCCACGAGGTGTCCCGGCCGTCCGGCCCCTGGGCGTTCACCGACAGGACGATCGGCAGGCTCGGGTCGGAGACCTCGAACGCCTCCAGCCATCCCGCGGGGTTCTTGGCCAGGAGCAGCCGCAGCGACCGCCCGTCGCGCTCGACCATGGTGTAGCGGCCGGCGACCGAGGTGACCTCGCGCAGCCGGGGCAGGGCGCGCTCGACGGGGAGGCCGAACACCTCGGCGACGGCCAGGGCGATGGCGGCGTTCGCGCGGTTGGCCCGGCCGGGCAGCCGGAGGTCGAGGACCCAGCGCTGCCGGCGCGGGTCGATCACCGCGTCGTCGTCGAGGAACCAGGTGGGCTCGGGACGGCGGAAGTGGCACTCCCGGCAGGCCCAGTCGTCGCCCTTGCGGTCGAGGGGGCCGCCGCACTCGGGGCAGCACCAGGAGTCCTCTTTCCAGGGCTGCCCGCACGACACCCAGGTCACCGTCGACGCCGTCATGGCCCCCCAGGTGACCAGCGGGTCGTCGCAGTTGGCCACCACGTGGATGTCCTTGCCGGCCAGGGCGCGCCGCCATTTCTGGGCCAGCAGCCAGATCTCGCCGGCGCGGTCCATCTGGTCGCGGCTGAGGTTCATCAGGCACACCACCCCGGCCTGGGTGGTCTCCAGCACCTCGGGGAGGTACTTCTCGTCGACCTCCAGCACGCCGAACGGCGCCTGCTTGTTGGAGGCGAGCGCCGAGACGTGGCCGGCGGGCATGTTGGCGCCGAAGGCGTTGGTGGCGACCTCGCCGAGCTCCTGCAGCTCGGAAGTGATCAGCCGGGTGGTGGTCGTCTTGCCGTTCGTGGCGCTGACCAGCACGAGCTTGCGGTCGGCGGCCAGCTTGCGCAACAGGTCAGGCTCCAGGATCAGCCCGACACGGCCGCCGATCACCGATCCGTCGCCGCGTCCGGTGACCCGGGAGAGGGTCGCTGCCGTACGCCCGAGGGCACTCGCGAGCTGAGCCCGCAGCGGTAGCTGGGTCATGCCCGAGATCCTAGTGCGGCCCGCGCGAAGAGTCCCTCACGAGCGGTCAAAGCGCACCTGTCGTCCCCGCCATTCATCCCCTTCCGCGACACCGGCCGGCGGGCCGGCACCGAAAAGGGCGGCTCTGGTCAGTCCATGAAGGACAGCTCGGCCTGGTCGTCGGTGCCGCTCTCGAACGGCAGGACGAAGCGCCGCGGCCAGGACAGGACGGTCTCCAGCCAGGCGGCCCCCATCGTCTGGGCGATGTGGCGCACCCGGTCGCGCGGCTCGACGCCGATGGCGACGGTCGCGTAGTCCCGCTCGATGCCCTCGTGCTCGTCGTCCCCGAGCAGCACCCGCCACGCCAGGGCGCGGTTGCGGTCCATCTCCATGGACAGCGGGTGGTGGCGCAGCGCCTTGGCGCGGTGGCCGAGCAGCTCGGCGCGGGCCGTGCCGTCCGCGCCCTGCGACCCGTTGACGCCGGGGTGCGGGTACGGCCGGCCGGTCGGGTCGGTGCCGAACAGGGCGTACTCCATCGCCGGCGCGGGGCTGCGCAGGTCGGGCGCGGGACGGCCGTAGGGGAACAGGCGTTCCACCTCGTGCACCCAGCGGATCTGCGGGATCACCCACGCCGCGCCGAGGCGGTCGCCGGCCGCCGCGGGTTTGCCGTCCCGCGACGGGTCGAGCAGCCCGGCCGCGACCTCGGCGGCCTTCACGGTGAGCAGGGCCGGGTCGTAGCAGGTGCGCAGCGACCAGGCGCGCCGGGACACCGCGCGCTCGACCAGCGTGGCCAGCAGGCATTCGCGGCGCCGGGCCGGCAGCTCCGACCAGATGTCGGCCAGGACACGCGGCACGCCGGGCAGGGTGCGGTCGGTGCAGAAGGCCAGCACCACCGTGTCGGTCCAGATGCGCAGCCAGGCCCACTCGGGCGCGTCGGCGAGCAGGTCGGCCTCGCGCAGCTCGACCAGCGTGCACGCCTTGCCGGTGACGCACTCGTGCCCGCAGGCCGCCGAGCGGCGCCCGCGGATCGGCGGGGGCGGGCTGAGCTCGGTGTGCTCGCGGTCCTCGCCGAGCGGCACCCTGATGCGCAGCGGGCGGTCCATACCGTCGGCGAAGACGGCGGCGATGCCGGGCTGGAGCGAGACGACCTGGCGGGACTGCTCCTCGCCGAGGTTCATCGCGGCGCCGACCAGGCGGCGGTCGTCCTCGGCGGGCAGCCGGTGCACGACCTTGAGCGCGGTGTTCTTCACCACGTCGGCGATGAGCTTGGTGGGGATCTGCTCGGCCACCACGATGCCCTCACCGTACGCGCGGATCTCGGCGAGCATGCCGGCCAGCAGCTCGACCGCGTGGGTGCTGGCCCGCTGGGCGCCGCGGTCGCGCAGCAGCCGGTGGGCCTCCTCGATGACGATGACGTGCTGCAGGCCCTTGGCCTTCTCCTGGCGGGCGCGCATGCGCAGGTGCTCGACGATCCGGATGATCAGCGTGCCCATGAGGAACGCCTTGTCCTCGTCGTTGGCGACGTCCTCGATGGCCAGCACGACGTTGCGCTGCAGCAGGCCGCCGATGTCGGCCGGGTGGCCGCCCTCGAAGAACCGGCCGGCCGAGCCGACGCGCAGGCTGCGCAGCCGCAGGCTGATGAAGCCCTCGACGTCGGCCTGGACCTCTCTGCCGTACCCGATCTCCTGGATGACCTCCAGGGCGTGCGCCTGCAACTGCTCCAGCGTGGGCACGGCGGGCTGCACGGCGGCGCCGGGGATGCCGCCTCCGGTGACCACGTCCCAGCCGTTGGCCTCGTACACGCGTTGCAGCGCGAGCGACATGATCTGCGGGAACGGCTCCTCGGCGTCGAAGGCCGCCATGAACAGCGCGCGCACCATGTCGATGTGCGCCTGCACCGGGTAGCCGGGCTCGGGGGCCAGCGGGTTGACGCTGAGCGGCACGTTGTCCGGCGCCGAGGGGTTGATCACGGTGAGCGGGGCCAGGTGGCCGACCCGCCCGGCCATCGCGGCGTACTCCGACTTGGCGGGCTCGATGGCGAGCCAGGGGATGCCGGCCTGCGTGAGCTGCTCCAGCAGGTGGCGGACGGTCTGCGACTTGCCCGAGCCGGTGGCGCCGGTGACGAACGCGTGCCGGTTGAGCGTGGCGAGCGGCACCCGGAACGACCCGACCGCGCGGTCCTGCCCGTCGATGATGGCGCCGAGGTCCAGCAGCGGCTCCCCGGACCCGCCGACGTCGGCCTCGCTGGTCACGTCGAAGAACCCGGCGTCCAGCACGCGTACGCCCGGCACCTCGCGGCGGGGCAGCCCGGCCAGGGCGGCGAGCGCGCCGGCGGTGGCGGCGAACGGGGCCGCGGCGCCGTCGGCGGAGTCCTGCAGGGTGACGCCGAGCGCCTCGGCGAACCCGTACAGCGGCTCGCCGCTGGTGGAGCGGCCGAACCCGGCCAGGATGGGCAGCGACAGCGCGCTGCGCAGCCGGTAGGGGTGGTGGCTCATCTCCACCGAGCCCACGAGCACCGGGGCGATCTGCCGCAGCTCGTCCGGGCCGGCCGCGCCGGCGAGCACGCGGACGTTCCACAGCCCGGCCTCGCGGAAGGCGTCCAGCTCCTGCATGCGCCGCTCGGCCCGCTCGGCGTCGAACCGGCTGCGCTCGGAGGCGTCGCCGTACTGGCGCAGCACGTTGAGCTGGGTGCGCAGGTGGGCGACCTCTTCGTCGAGCAGGTCGGTGGGCTCGGCGACCACCAGCCAGGCGAACGGGCGCGACATCAGCGTGACCAGCGTGGACTCGAACAGGGTGGGGCGCAGCAGGTCGTCGGGCGTGGGCTCCCTGCGGCCGCCCAGCGGCGGCGCCTGCCGGCCGGGGCAGGGCGTCCAGGTGAGGTCGGCGAGGTCGGCGAGCCAGTCGTCGCCGATCTCGACGCCACGAGCGCCGCCGGGGAACAGCAGCGGCTGGGGGCCGTGCGGCGGCTCCTCGACGGTGGCGCTCGCCGCGCGGCGCGGCGGGCGCGGCGGGGTCAGCGGGCCGGCGTTGGTGATCAGCTCGAGCGGGGCGCCGGACCCGCGGGACAGCCAGCCGATGACGAATGGCCGGTTGCGCTGCGCCGCGGACAGCACGGCGGGCAGGACGGTGACGAAGTCCCACTCCGCCGACGAGCTGCGGGAGGGCGCGGTGATCGCCTGGATGCGATACCACGGACCGCTCAGCGGGAACGGCGCGCTGGACGCTGGGGAGGACACGCTTGCCTGCATATCAAGCTCGGAGCGGTTCGGCCACCGGCGTTTGCCAGGGGATTACCCGTTCAATGCCTTCAGCGGAGCGGTAGGGCCGGGTCACGAGCCCTTTCTCCAGTCGAGGCGCTCGGGCGGGGGGCCGAGGTTGGCCGGGAAGGGATCGGAGCGGTCCAGGGCCGGCTCGGGCTCGGCGGGGCCGAGCATGACCCTGCGGACCTCCTCGAACTCCCCCAGCGTCGTCTTGGGGAAGGTCAGGATGGCCGGGTTGGCGTCGGCGAGCCGTACCTGCCGTCCCTCCGCCGTGGCGTGCGTGACGATCACCGAGGTGGTCGGGAGCTGCTGGAGCTGGTGCGGCTCGATGAGGAACTCGCGGCTGCGCTGCAGCACGCGCTCCTCCCCCATGGCCTTGCTGGCCCGGCGGCCCCACTCGGTGGACTCGGTGATGCCCTCCTTGAGGTCGTCCTCGCCCTTGTCCTCCCCGCCGGGCCCGGCGGGGACCGCGTCGTCGCCGACGGTGGAGGTGTAGGAGCCGTTCAGGCCGTCCGCGGCGGGGCCCATGGTCTCGGTGAGCTGGGCCAGCTCCAGGCGGTGCTCGGTACCCATGTGCTCGCTGGCCACCCGGGCGTCCTCGGCGTTGCCCAGGCGCATGAACGCCACCGCGGCATGCCCCCGGCCGAGCCGCTCGCGGACGGTCGGGGTCAGCGAGCGGTAGGTGAGCACCAGGCCGGTCTGGGAGGTCTCGCAGGCGTCCATCAGCCGGTCGAGCACGTCGCCGCGCAGCTTGTCCGCGCCCGCCACGATGATGGTGTGGTACCAGGGCCGCTCGGACGCCGGTGACCGGCGCAGGATGTGCGTCAGCGCGGTGGCGACGTACGTGCCGAGGACGCGGTTGCCGAACACGCCGGCCTGGCGGTCCATGGAGACCACCCGCAGCCGGGCGGGCGGCAGCCGGACGGCCTCCGAGCCGAGGGTCTCCAGCTTGCGCAGCTGGGACTCAAGGGCCCAGGCGCGCTCGATGACCACCCGGTCGGTCACGCCGCGGCCGAACAGCGTGCCGATGCGTTCGAGCTGGGTGGCGGTGAGCAGGCCGTAGCGCAGGTCGTCGCGCGGGTCGCCGACCTGGGCCAGGGCGCGCAGCGCGGCGGTGACCTGGTTGATGGTGGCGTTCTCGCCGAGGACCTCCAGCACCCGCTCCAGGATGGCGTTGTCGAAGCTCAGGTCGCGGGTGGTGCGGTGCTCCTCGCTGACGCTGACGACGTGCGCGAGGACGTCGGCGAACGCCTCGGGCGGCAGTGTCGCGCCGAGGTCGAGCCGGGGCAGGTCGGTCGGCAGCACCCACACCAGCGGGTCGTCGCCGCCGCGTCTGGCGAGCTCGATGAGGTCCTTGGCGATGGCGCCCTCGGAGAGGTCGAGCACGGTGAGGTGGCCCCCGGTGTACAGGCGGGTGGCGCCGAGCAGGGTGATCAGGGCCGACCAGCCGGGGAGCGTGCCGCCGGCGACGTCGATGCGGTCGATCTCGTCGGGGACGGCGACGGCGTACCAGGTGAGCTGCTTGTCGTACCGCTCCTTCTTCGCGGCCCACTCGCGGTAGCGAGCGGCGTGCTCCTGCTGTGCCCGGGCCAGATCGTGCTCCCGCTGCTCGCGCTCCCGCCCGGCCTTCGCCTCGCGTTCGCGGATGCGCGACCGCAGCGCGCGCTCGCCCTGGTGGACGGCGTATCCGCAGACGGCGGCGATGCCGCCGGTGACGGCCAGCCCGACGGCGACGAACGACGAGGCCATGATCTCGGCGACGCCCAGCCCGAGGATGATCAGCGCCAGCAGCCCCATGAAGACCCCGACGATCTTCAACGGGCGGTTGAGCATGTCCTCCTGGAGGCGTTCCCTGCGCACCCAGGCCGGATCGACCTGGGCCGGTTCGCCGGTGATCTCGACGGGAGAGGGGCGCTTGGGCGGCGGACCGGGGTCGGGGAACAGCATCGCGTACTGCCACCCGAGGTAAATACGGTCAGCCTGCAGCTGCGCATGCTCAGGGTGCACGTCCGCCACCGGACCTCCACCTGCTTTCAAGGGGCGCGCCTGCCGGATCGCTCGCCGGCTTCTCGTGTGGTCCGCTCTCCAACTGTGACAGCGTATGAGCTGCACCCCGCATTCGGGCACGGTTCTCGCCAATCGGACGAGATTCCGCCCCATCGCCCCGACTAATGCGACAAATGAGGCGGAAGGGACGCCGTCCGCGATTACGATCGGCTGACATGACGTCGTCAACCGTCGAGATGAACGCGCCGGGCGCTTCGCCGGCGGCGCGGCGGCCCTCACTGGCCCGGCGGGCGGCGCGGCGGCTCGGCGCCGGGACGGCCGCGCTCGCCATCGGCGCGGCGGCCGTGTACGCGCACACCTTCGTCATGGACGCGGACGCCCTCGACGCCCCGCTCACCACCCACGCCGTGCCCGGCGCGGTCGCGGAGACGGGATGGTTCAGCATGCGCCTGGAACAGGTCGTGACGACCAGGACGATCAGGCTGGGCACGCCCTCGACCGACCCGGCCACCGGAACGGAGACCGTCAAGGAGACCGAGCAGGTGGGCACACCGGACATCTTCGTGGTCGCCACGGTGCAGGCCACCTCGGCCGACGAGCCGCGCCGGCTGAAGAACGCCTGGCTGCGCGCCAGGGACGGCCGGGCGTACCAGGTCACCGACCGGGTCCTCGGCATCTACACCCGGGCCGAGCGCCCCGTCCAGCACGGCTGGTGGTCGGAGCTGGACTACGTCTTCGAAGTGCCCAAGGACGCGCTGCCCGGCGCCGAGGTCGTCGTCACCGCGTCCTCCACCAACGGCGTGTACGACGGCATCTCCCCCGGCCGGTACGACCAGCTCCTCCCGGAGGTCGCCCTGTCCCTCACCACCGACGACGCCGCCGCCCGGCGGCTGCTGGAGGAGATGGCCGAGTCGGTGCGACTGGTCGTACGGCCGTGAGCCGGGACCGCGGGCGCGACCAGGCGCCGGAGCCGGAGGAGGAGCCGTTCGACGCCTTCGCCGCCAAGACGCCCGGGTCGGCGACCTCCACCGACTCCTGGGAGGCGTTCCCGACCACGTTCCCGATCCCGGTGATCCGCCCGGACGACCCGCCACCCGCGTCGTACACCCCCCGCGCACCGGCCGTCCCCGACGAGGTGCCGTCCGCGGTCATCCCCGCACCGGCCGGGCCGCGCACGCCGGTGATTCAGGACCCCGGCGGGCCGGACACGGCGGGTCGGCGGCGGGCTTCCCGGGAACGGGGAGAACGGCGGGAACGCGGGCCGCTGGCACGGGTGCTGCGCGGCACCGGACTGCTGGTGGCGACGGCGGGGCTGGTCGCGGCCACCGTGGGCGTGCAGTGGTGGGACCGGTCGGCCTGGGTGGCGGAGCGCTACCCGTCCCCGGTCGTCCACGTGGTCGGACCGGGCCAGAAGGCCACGCTGGGCGGAGTGAGCTGGCAGGCCGCCGTCACCCCCGGCTCACCCGCCGACGGGCAGGACCCCGGCACCGTGTCACTGGTCGCGGACGTCCGCGCCACCCCGGCCGCCACCGCGGAGATCGACACGTCGTTCCCGCCGGACTTCAGCGTGCGCGACCGGGCGGGGCACATCTGGCGGGCCACGGCGGAGCGGACCCCGCTCCGCTCCGCCCTGCGGGCCGGGCAGCCGGTGCAGATCACGGTGGTCGCCGTCGTCCCCGAGCGGATGCGCGACACCGCCGAGCTGGTGCTGAGCTACTCCACCCGCGAGGCGCTGCGGTTCGCGCGCTGACGGGTCGCCGCGATGTCGAAGGCCGCCGCGAACAGGCACAGCGTCAGCGTGGTGAACACCAGGTCGCGGCCGAAGTGCACCGGGATCTGGTACACCTCCCAGTCGAGCTGCCGGTGCCCGGTGCCGATCAGGTGGTAGACGCCGCGCTCGGCGTAGTCCATGCCCACGGCGAGCAGCACGTAGCACAGGCACACGAGGGTGAACAGCGGCGCGCCGCCGCGCAGGGTGAGGCGCAGCGCGTGCAGGACCGGCGGCCAGCGGTCCAGACCGGCCCGCACGGCGATCAGCCGCACCCCGCGCCGGGCCGGCCGGTGGGCGCGCCGCTCCGCCCGCGCCGCGGCCTGTTCCAGGGCGGTGCCCCTGACCACGTTCCGCCCGCTCTCGGAGTACGCCCCGTACACCAGGATGGCCAGGGTCAGCCAGGTGAGCGGGGTGAGGATCGCGCCTCCCAGGTGCGGGCGCAGCTCGCCGAGCCACTCCATGGCGGCCTGCCAGCCGGGCACCGCCTGCTCCAGCGCGGCCCACCGCGCGTTCCACCAGGTCACGACCGCGCGGCTCTCCAGCCAGGCCGACCGCCGGCCGACGAGGGTGACCACGAGCACCGCGCCGTAGAAGGTGTAGGCCAGCTCGAAGAAGGCGACGCCGAACGCGAGCCGCGGCCCGCCCCTGCGCTCGTGCAGGGCCGACAGGACGTAGCGCAGCACGACGGCGACCCCGGTGAAGATCACCGCGATCCGCAGGTCCGGCACGAGGTCGATGCCCACGTCGGGGGTCACCGGCGGCACGGGCGGCCCGCCGCCGAGCGCGTTCTCGACGCCCGCGGCGGCGAACCGGTCGTACTGCTCGGCGTAGCGCTCCATGCCGGCGTCCGCGAACCGGCGCCGGTCGGCGACCTGCCCTCCCCAGGCGAGGGAGATCGCCACGTAGGCGATGATGGCCCGGCCGAGCGCGCCGGCCAGGGTCTCGGGCTCCTCGCCCGCCGCCCGCCGGGCCGCGGTCTCGCTCAGCGCACCGCGCAGGGTGTGCAGCATGCCGACGGTGACGACCATGCCGAGCATGACCATGACGATGAACAGGAACATCGTCCCGGCCGGCCGCCACTCGCGAAGCGAGCCGTGCGAGAGCTCCGACCCGGCCACCAGCAGGACGAAGCGGCCGAGTTCACCGGCGCTGAACCACAGCGTCAGCGGCACCAGGCGCCGGACCCACAGGCCGAGCGCGTGCAGCGGCAATCCGTACGGCGAGCGCCGCCACCATCGGACGGCGCCGGCGGCCGCGGGCCGTGACCCCGCCCCCAAGGTCAACGATTCGGACATCCTGCGCATGGTACAGAGCACGTCATAATCGCGCAGCGCATCCCCGGAAGGTCCTGGTCCGCGGCCCCGGCTTCGGATGCGGGTGGTGGCGGCACGATCACGCTCGGGGATATGCCGGTTATATAGCCGTCGCTAGGTGTCTGGTGGGTATCTATGGGGCCAAAGAGGCTGAAGGGGAAGGCGTAGCGACTACCATCCTGTGCCATGACGTCCACCCCTGCCCGTGGCGCCCGACGCCGGCGACCGGTTCTCATCCCGGTCCTCGCCGTCCTGGCCGCCACGACCGTGGGCGTGAGCGCGGCCTTCGGCGGCATGGCGGACGCGCCGGAGGAGCCGCCGGAACTGCTCGCCAAGGGGGCGGAGTTCGACCAGGGCGAGATGCGCACGGTCTTCGAGGACGCCGTGGTCCGCCCGGGCGGGAAGTACGAGATGGGCGTCTCGGACAAGCGATACCTCCAGCTCATCCTCAAGGTCACCAACCAGGCCGACCACACCATCCTGGCCCAGGCCATGGACGGCGCACTGCCCACCGTGCGCACCGACACCGGCACGCTCCAGCCGCCGGCGACACCGGGCGACGGCCCCTACATCAGGTCGATCTCGCAGAACCGCCCGTACGCCCAACTGCACCCCGGCGTGCCCACCACCGTCGTGGTGTCCTTCGAGCTGCCGCCGGGAGCGCCGACGCCGAAGAAGGTGAGCATCGACCTCGCCACCTTCGAGTGGTACGAGAGCTTCTTCACGCAGGAGCGCTTCTGGCAGCGGCTGAACGGCCCGCCCGAACCGGTCTCTCCGGCGCCGGCGACCACGGCTCCCGCCAGGGGCGCGGACCTGCCCGCACCGAAGACCACCACCCCGGCCGTGGTCGCCGCGCGGGTCGAGATGCCGGTACGGGTGGAGGCGTCGTGATGGCCCTGTCGTCCGACCTCGTCCCCGACACCTCCCCGGCGCCCGCGCCGGCGGACCGGCCGCGCGGCCCGCGACGGCCGGCCTGGCACCGGATCGCCGCCGCGGTGCTGGGCGTGGCCCTCGCCGCGGGCGCGGTCTACGCGCAGACGTTCACGATGTCCGCCGACCAGCGGCGGGCGCCGCTGACCTTCTCGGCCGGCCCGCGCCAGGACGTGCGTACCGACCACTTCTCGGCCCGGCTGGAGCGGGTCGAGTTCGCCCGCTCGGTGCGGGTGAAGCGGACGTACGCCACCGATGAGGCGACCACCGACCAGGTCTTCCTGATCATCAAGATCGGGGCCACCGGGGCCAGGCGGCCACTCCAGCTCGCCCCGTTCCTGGTCACCGCGGACGGCCTGCGCTTCAACGCCACCGACAAGGTCAATCCGACCGCGACCATCACCGAGAAGTGGGTCCAGCCGGGGTGGTGGCGTTCGGCGCTCTGCTTCTTCGAGGTCCCGCCGGACAAGATCGCCGGAGCCCGGGTGGTCGTCCAGGAGAAGGTCAACGATCTGGCCGGCGACCAGTACCTGCCCGAGACGTCCTTCGACCTCGGCCTGACCGGGGCCCAGGTCCGCCAGGGCGTCGAGGGCGCCAAGGACGGCTACGAGGTGAGCGGCATATGAACGCCCAGGATCCACGGGACACCGGAGTGTGGCGGCCGCCCGCCGCCGAGCCCTCGTGGTTCACCCCCGCCCCGCGCCTGCCCCGCCCGGACGTCCGGGTGTGGCCGCCGCCCGCCCCGGAGGAGGATCAGCGGTCCACCTCCACGGTGCCGATGCCGGCCGTGACCAACGGGTCGGTGCCCCCTCGGCTGCCCTGGCCACCGCCCGGCACCCCGCCCCGGCCCGCGGCCGCCCCGGCTCCGGCCGCCGCTCCCCCTCCGTTCGGCGCCGGCCGGGCCGAGCCGCCGGCCGCGCCGGCCACCCGTTCCGCGCCGGAACGCCGCGGGATGCCCACGGCGGCGCGGATCACGCTGCAGCTCTTCGGCGCCGTCGCGCTGTCGGCGGCCCTGCTCGCCGTCACCGGATACGACGCGCTGTCCCGGTTCGAGAAGGACAACGCCCACGACGTACGCCAGGTCGCGCAGGGCCAGGAGGCCACCCTGCTGAACACCCGCTGGCGACTGCTCGGCGTTAAGGTCATGTCCCCCCAGCCGGAGAACATGGCTCCGGGCACCGTGTCGATGCAGGTCGACCTGGAGGGCACCGCGCTGAACGAGAAAGGCGTCTACTACTCGATCGCGCCTCCGGGCTTCCGCCTGGGCGACGGGACGGGCCGCACCTGGATGGCGCTCGCCTTCAAACAGCCCGACCAGCTCAGCCCCGGGACGCCCGGTCGCTTCAGCCTGGTGAGTTCGGTCCCGAAGGCAGTGGCCGGCGAGGTAGAGCTGGTGCTGTGGCCGAACGAGAACGCCGCCGCCCGGGAGATCGGCCAGGCTCTTCGCTTCGACCGCTAGCGGGCACCGCCGCCGCCCCGTCCGCCGCAGAGGCCTCGGACGCCGCGGCGGCGGCCCGGCGCCGCCGTTCCGCGCCCGCGGCGACGTCGAAGGTAGCCGCGAGCAGGCAGGTGGTCAGCACGGTGAAGACCAGTTCGACGGCGAAATCGAGAGGGACCGCGAGGACGTTGAAGTACGCCCGCGGGTGGTCGCCGCCGATCAGATAGACCAGGCCGCGCCAGGCGTAGTCGCGGCCCACCTGGAGCCCGACGAAGCACAGCGCGAAGTAGCCGAACAGCGGAGCCCCGCCGCGAACGGTCAGCCGCACGGTGTGCAGCAGCGGCACCCAGTCGGCCCACCGGCCAGCGAACCTGGCGAGCGAGCGGCGGGTCAGCGAGTGCGTCCGTTCGGTGAGCATCGCGCCCGCCTGGGTGGCCACGCCCTCCAGCCGGGTGCCCTTGATCACCCCGCCCGCGTCCTCGGCGTACGCGCCGTACATGAGGATCGCCACCGTGAGCCACGCGGCGGGCAGCACCAGCGCGTCCCACGCGTACGGCTTGACCGCCTCCACCAGCCCGCCGAGGACGGCCAGGCCCGGCACGTGCAGTGCCAGCCCGTCGAGGAGGTCGTGCCACCAGGTCCAGGCGAGGCGGCCGCCCACCCAGTCGGCGCGCGAGGCGACGACCTGAGCGCCGTAGTAGAAGACCGCCAGGTTGCAGAAGGCCGCGGCCATCGCGGCGAAGCGGCTCTCGTTGTGCTCGTACCAGAGGGTGAACAGGTAGCCGCCCACGAAGGCCACGCCCATGATGGTCAGCGTGGTGGTGAAGCTCAGGTCGGTGAGGATGCGCGCGGTGTCGACACCGTTGCCGGTCGTCAGGTCGTAGAAGGCGCCGAAAACGCCCTTGTCGTCGGACTGGCGCTGGATGTCCATGTTGAGGTAGTCGCGGACGTCCTCCAGATGCCATCCCCACGCCAGGTAGAGCGCGACGAACGGGATGATCACCCTGCCCAGGCTCGCGGTGAAGCCTTCGTCCCCGTCGCCGTCGGCGCGCCGTGCCCTGATCTCCCACAGCGAGCCGCGCAGCGCGTGGAACATGCCGACGCTGACCACCAGGTTGGCCATCACCATGACGATGAAGACGAGCATCGTCAGCGCGAGACGCAGCTCCCGCATCGACCCATGGGCGAGCTCGGTGCCGCCGACCAGCAGCCCGAATCGCACGAGCCGCCCTGCCGCGTACCACATGACCAGCGGCAGGACGCACCGCCCCGCCAGGCGCAGCGTGTGCAGCGGGAGGGACCAGACCGACGGAGTGCGGATGGATTCGGACATCCGGTGCATCCTATCGACGGCGCCCCATTCGCCGCAGCGGCATCAGCCGTTTCACCGGCCCCACCTCATGCGAAAGGCCGGCGCTCCGCAGCGGAGCACCGGCCTCAGGCGTTGGGCGTACCGGTCAGAGGGCGACCTGGAGCTGGGAGACCTCACCGAGGCGGGCCTCCACGGCGACGTCCTTGGTCACCCCGCCGCCCGCGATGATGCGGACGGTCCACGAGCCGGGGGCGGCGAAGAAGCGGAAGATGCCCTCGTCGGACACCACGACCTCACCGGTGAACTCCCCGGAGTGGTCCAGCAGGCGGGCGTAGGCCGTCCCGGCGCCGGTGACGACGCCCTGGATGACGGCCTGCGTCGACAGGTCGATCCCCGCCGGTAGCGCGACGGTCTGCTCGGGTGCTGCGCACCCCTGGATGGTGGTCATCGGGCCTCCCCTAGTTCGATCGGCACGCCCACCAGCGAGCCGTATTCGGTCCAGGAACCGTCGTAGTTCTTGACGTTCGCCTGGCCCAGGATCTCGTGCAGGACGAACCACGTGTGGGCGGAACGCTCGCCGATGCGGCAGTAGGCGATCGTGTCCTTGTCGAAGTCGACGCCGGCGTCGCCGTAGAGCTTGCGCAGCTCGTCGTCCGAGCGGAAGGTGCCGTCGTCGTTGGCCGCCTTGGACCACGGGATGCTGCGCGCGGTCGGGACGTGACCGCCGCGCTGCGCGGCCTCCTGCGGCACGTGCGCCGGGGCGAGGAGCTTGCCGGTGAACTCGTCGGGCGAGCGGACGTCGACGAGGTTGAGCTTGCCGATCGCGTTGACGACGTCGTCGCGGAACGCGCGCAGCGAGAGGTCCTGGTCCTTGGCGACGTACTGCGTCGCGGGACGCGAGGGGATCTCCTTGACCAGCTCGCGGGACTCAAGCTCCCACTTCTTGCGGCCACCGTCGAGCAGGCGGATGTTCTCGTGGCCGTAGAGCTTGAAGTACCAGTAGGCGTACGCGGCGAACCAGTTGTTGTTGCCACCGTAGAGGACCACGGTGTCGTCGTTCGCGATTCCCCGAGCCGACAGAAGAGCCTGGAATCCCTCACGGTCCACGAAGTCGCGGCGGACGGGGTCCTGCAGGTCCTGCTTCCAGTCGATCTTCACGGCGCCACGGATGTGGCCCTTGTCGTAGGCGCTGGTGTCCTCATCGACCTCGACGAGAACGACACCAGGGGTGTCGAGGTTGGCCTCGACCCAGTCGGCGTCCACCAGTACGGCGGAGCGGCTCATTAGGGAACCTCCCGTTTATCGGGTTGCGGCGGGCAGTAGACGGCGGATGATCAAGTACATTTCGCAGCCCAGGCAGAAGCCGAAGGCGGCGTTGAGGAAGGCGGCGAGCAGAGCCACGGCGGTCGCGCCGAGCGCGAGCGCCGAGGACTGCGCGGCGAACCCGGCCAGACCGGCGAAGGCGAAGACCAGGCCCACACCCTGTGCGAAACGGGGCGGGGCGGGGTCCTCGAACTCCGCCGGCGGGCCGAGTCTCGGCCGCACCAACCGTCTGAAGATCAGCCCGTACGGTGACACCCCTGCGACGCCCAGAGCGAAGACCACCGTCTGGGCGAGGAGCGACCAGGCGCTGCCGGTGATCAGAACCACCGCCAGAACCACCGTTGTGACGGCCGCGGCGAAACGCGTGCTGCGTGGATCGACCTGCATGACGAGGCGCTCCTGAAGGGATCGTGCCGAAAAGCTGGTTATCGGGCACTATTCAGATCGGCGCGGCGGACGGCCGCGGGGATCGCCCTCAGGCCATGCGACAGAGCGCGGTGGCGACGCGGCAGAAATCGACCGCGCGCCGCTTCGTCAGCAGCTCTGTCGTGGGTGTCATGTGCACGACAGTACCCGCCGTCTCGCCATCTGTCACGCCCCGTCCGGGTCATGAGACGCGGTGAAACCAAGAGCCGCGATCACATCGACCTTGCGGGGCTGGCCTGACGCCTTCTTGACCACCCGGCCATCGTGATCGAGGACGAGCACCGTGGGCGTGCGCAGGACGTCGAACCGGCGCACCAGGTCCAGGCGGGACTCGGCGTCGATCTCGACGTGCCGCACGCCCGGCAGCATGCCGGAGACCTCCGACAGCACCCGCCTGGTGGCACGGCAGGGCTGGCAGAACGCGGTGGAGAACTGCACGAGCGTGGCGCGTTCCCCGAGCTCGGCTCCGAGATCGGCGGCGGCGACCCTGTTCCCGTGCCCGGCGTCGCCGTCCATCCCGCTCCTCACCGCGCGCACCGCACCGTCGCGCCGCCGCATCGCCAGGCCGGCGACGAGACCCACGGCGAGCGTCGCGCAGAGCACCACCAGACCTGTCATCGCCAGCCACAACAGCGCCCCACCGTGCACCATTCCCACCCCCGTGGACGGCGACGAAGAGCCCACGAGCGCCGAGCGCAGCGAGGCCGAGCCCCGAGACTCTCCCGAGCCTCCCCTTTTGCCCCTCCTGCCCCCCGGCCGCTCGTGGCGCGGCGGTGCTCTGAGGAGGAGAGAGCGAGTGCGAGGAACGAGCGCTCGTGAACGACGACGAAGAGCGCCGCCTCAAGGGCGCCACGAGCACGCCGAGAGGAGCGAGGCCGAGTTACGGGGTGTAGTCGATGGACAGCAGGCGCTTGCCGGTGGAGTCGCTGATGACGAAGCCGCGGATGCGGTCGATGGTCAGCTCGGTGTGCCCGGCGAAGGTCGCCTCGGCCGTGTTCTTGTCACCGCCGCCGACCGTCCAGCTCGCCACCGGCGACTCGGTGCCGTCCAGTCCCAGGGCGATGACCCGGCAGGAGGTGCCGTCGGCGACGCCGCTGACGCTGACCTCGATCGACGTGCCCTCGCCTCCGGGGGTCATGACGATGCGCGCCTGCACCGGCCCCTGCCGCTTCTCGAGCGGGACGCGGGTCTGCGGACCGGGCGACCGCAAGGCCGCAGGCGGCGGCGTGCCCTGCTGCAGGTCCGCGGCGACCAGGGGCGACTGTACGGGCGCCTGAGTGCCGCCGAACCGCTTGGCCTCGGCCGGCCCCTCCCCGGTGGACTGCTGGCCGCGGGCCGCCGCTTCCGGTGCCGCGCGGCTCGCGGCCGGCGCGCCCACGGCGACGACGGCGGTATCGCCGCCACCGGAGGGCCGCCCGTCGGCGACCATCCAGGCCGTCCCGCCGACGACCACGGCGAGCACGGAGGCCGCCAGGCCGAACATCAGCCGGTGCAGCCGGCGGCGCCGGGCGGAGGCGGCGATCAGGCGGTCCAGGACGGCCTGCGGTGGCCGGGACGCCTGTTCGATGTCCTCCTCCGAGACCCGGGCGAGCAGGTCGCCGAGCCCGCTGATCTCCTCGAACTCGGCGCGGCACTCCGGGCAGGTCGCGAGGTGGGCCTCGACCAGCACGGCCTCCTCCGGGTCGAGCGCGCCGAGCGCGTACACGCCCAGCGACATCCGCAGGTCCGCACAGGCGCTCATGGCGCGAGCCCCCGTTCCTCGAGTGCGAGCTTCAGGGCGCGCAGCGCGTAATAGGTGCGTGACTTGACCGTGCCGGGCGGGATGCCCAGCGCTTCGGCGGCCTCCTTGACCGACCGCCCCCGGTAGTAGGTCTCCAGCAGCACCTCGCGGTGCTCGGGGCGCAGGGTCGCGATGGCGTCGGCGACCCCCCAGGACTCCAGGGCGCGCTCCAGCTCGTCGTCGGCCGGCAGGACCGCGAGGGCCTCGTCGCCGGTCTCCTGGGGGCGGGAGCGGCGTGCGCGGTGCTGGTCGACGACCAGGTTGCGGGCGACGGTGAACAGCCACGCCCGCACCGGGCGGTCGGTCAGCACGTCAGGGTGCTTCCAAGCCCGCAACAGCGTCTCCTGTACCACGTCCTCCGCCTTGCCCGGATCGCCCGTCAGCCGCAACACGTAACCGTAGAGTGACCCGGCGTGCTCGTCGAAAAGAGTGCGTATCAGCTGCTCGTCGGCGGTTCCGGCGGGACTCACATCCTCATGACGTACGGCCGGCGCCTGCGGTTCAGCCGGCGGCCCGGGGGTTCGCGCGGCGGACGTCCCCGCCACGGATTCCGGCCGGCCGGCCACCGCGTGGGCCGATGGCCCGGCGGTCCGTTCGAGCGGGAGTTCGGGTACGGGGCCGGCGAGGGGGTCGATCACGGGGTCAGTCACGCAGCGGCACGTCCGTCGCCCTGCCCTCGACCGCGAGCCCCTCGGGGATGGAGCGCACCCGCTCGATCTTGAGGTTGAGCGGGAGTTCCTTGACCGGAACGGTGAAGCTCAGCAGGCGCGTGGCGTTCGGCACCTGGATGCCGTTGACGTTCTCCGGGGTCAGCCGTATTCCGCCCTTGATCACTTCGATCTTCATCTTCGCCGTGACCGGGATGGTCACCCCGGCGACGGTGACGTCGCCGGTGACCTGGAGGGTGTCGTCGCCGTTGCCGCGTACGCGCAGCCCGCGGGGGGCGCGGGCCTCCAGGGTCTGCCGCGAGATCACCACGGTGCCGGTGACCTCGTCGGCGCGCACGTCGGCGGTGGCGGAGTTCTGGATCAGGTCCATCAGCGGGGCGCGGACGCCGCGCAGGACGGCGTCGACGCGCTCGACATGGGCGCCGCCCGGGACCGAGATCCGCCCGATCGAGACCGTGACCTCCTCGTACCGGCCGGCGATCGCCTGGGTGAGGAACGGGATCCCGTGTACCTCCACGGCCGGCGGCGTGGCCAGGTCGTACCGTGCGGCGACCTGGCGGGCCACCTCGCGCTGGACACCGGCGACGGCGACGCGGTCGAGCACGGCCAGCAGGACGCCCAGCAGGATGAGAGAAACGAAAAGCTTGCGCATCCGGCTCCTTCGCGGTCCAACCGCATCACAGTACCCGCGCCGCCGCCCTCATTCCCCCTGCAATCGGGGCGAAACGACCCATCGGCGGGCCCCGCACATCACGGTCACGGAGCGTCGCCGGAGAGGTGGAAATTCGTGGAATCGGACCGGGTCGCACCGCCGGAAAGCCGTACGCGAGGTGGGGTGTCAGCCTCCGGCGAAGGGCGGCAGGACCTCGATGGTCGCCCGCTCCGGCAGCTCGATGCCGTGGGGGTCGCGAGTGCCGGCGGGCGCGCCGTCGATGAGGAAGGACGAGAGTCCGAGGACGCGCGTAAGGTGCGGATTGCCATGTTTTGATGTGATTTGTGCCACTAGATCGCCCAGCGTGTCGGCCTCGTACGGCTCCTCCGCCAGCCCGGCGGCCTCCTTCGCCGCCGCCCAGTAGCGCACCGTTGCCCTTGCCATAAGTGCCCTTCTCCCGGTCGATGTCCAATATCGCACACGTATTGATGACGCACCGCGAGGGAATGGTTACGGTTGTTTCCCGCGTGATGGACCGTTCACCTGACGGACGCGCCTATGGCCCCGTCTTTCTCGTGGGCTATCCTCACCTACTGACGGGACCTGGGCGACGTAGCCTCCGGGTCCTTTACGTGTTTGTACGGCTGCCGCCGTCACAACACGGGGAGGAGGCAGATGCGGTGAGTGAGCGAAACCGTGTCGCCTCACCCCCGATCAGCCTCTGGATTAGGAGGTGCTGTGAGTAACCTGCTCCTGCTCACGAACGCTCTGGAACCCTCGGCGGAGGTCCTGCCCGCGCTAGGGCTGCTGCTCCACTCGGTCCGGGTCGCGCCCGCCGAGGCGTCGGCGCTGATCGACGCTCCCCCCGCCGACGCGGTGCTGGTCGACGCGCGAAGGGAGCTCGTACACGCCAAGAGCCTGTGCCGCCTCCTGCGCACGACCGGCATCGACTGCCCCCTCATGGTGATCGTCACCGAGGGCGGGCTGGCCGCGATGACCGCCGAGTGGGGGGCCGACGACGTGCTCCTCGACACGGCCGGCCCCGCGGAGGTCGAGGCCCGTCTCCGGCTGGCCGTCGGCCGGCTCTCGATCGCGGCCACCGACGAGGTGCCCGACGAGATCCGCAGCGGTGACCTGTCGATCGACGAGGCCACCTACACCGCCCGGCTGCGCACCCGCGCACTCGACCTCACCTTCAAGGAGTTCGAGCTCCTGAAGTACCTCGCGCAGCACCCCGGCCGGGTCTTCACCCGCGCCCAGCTGCTGCAGGAGGTCTGGGGGTACGACTACTTCGGCGGCACCCGCACGGTCGATGTCCACGTGCGACGCCTGCGCGCCAAGCTCGGCGCCGAGTACGAGTCGCTGATCGGAACGGTCCGCAACGTCGGCTACCGCTTCGTCCCCGACCGCGGCGGCGAGCAGGCCGACGAGCGCGAGCCCGCGCCCGCCCGCCACTGACCCGACTCTCACCCCGCCGAAGCGGGTCGCCGAACCGGGCCGCCGACGACGCCGGCCCTTCGCTGACCTGCGCCGCGACGCACGCGCGCACCACGGTGCGCCCCCGCGACGCCGCCTGCCGTGCATCCCTGCCGGCTGCCCGCCGCATGTTCCCGCACGCCTGCTCCCGGACGCGGCACCCACGCCGTTTCCCTGGTGCGGTGTGACCGCTCGTCCCTTGTTGCGGTGTGACCGCTCGTCCCTTGATGCGGTGTGGCCGCTCGGCTCCGCCGGGTGTCCGCGACGCCCCCGTGATCGGCTTCTCCCGCCGGCGAGACCCGGTTAACCCCGCCGGGCACCTTCCCGGACGCGAAGGACGCCCCCGCGGACGGTGCCGCGAGGGCGTCCCTCTTGAGTGCCGGTTCTGCGGGTCAGGACGACCCACGGGTGGTGGCGCCGGTCAGCCGGCGACCGTGATGCGGTTGAGCGCGGGCGGCGCGATCGGCGAGTGCGCCCCCATGTACGCCACGAACGCGTCGATGTCCAGCGGGCCGCTCCACAGGCCGGTGCCCTCCTTGAACACCGAGAAGCCGTCGCCGCCGCCGACCAGGAAGTTGTTGGCCGCGACCCTGATCTGCTGGGCGTCCGTCACGGGCGTTCCGTTGATCTTGATGTCGGAGATCCGCGAGCCGATCGGCTGGCTGCGGTTCATCGTGTAGGTCAACGACGCCGACGGCTGCAGAATGCGCACCGTCGCGCCGCCGCTCTGCCACTGCTGCTCCAGCAGCGCGTCGAGCTGCGCCCCGGTCAGCGTCACGACCTGCATGAGGTTGTTGAACGGCTGCACGGTGAACGCCTCGCCGTAGGTCACCACGCCGGCCCCCTCGGAGCCGCTCTGCGCGTAGGTGAGGTCCGCCCGGACACCGCCCGGGTTCATCAGCGCGATCTCGGCGTTGCCGCCGGTCTTGGTCGCCTCGAGCTGGGCGTCGGCGATCACGTCGCCGAGCGCCGTCTCGCCGGAGTCCCCCGCCGTACGGGTGAGGTCCGCGGTGATCTGGCCGACCGGCTTGTTGGCGACCGTCGCGACCCGGTCCTTCCAGGTCTGCACGAACTGCGCGATCCCGGCGTCCGGCGTGACGTCCCGGGTGACGACGTGGTTGTCCGCGGCGACCGAGGACCGCACGACCTCGCCGGTCTTCTTGTCCACGTTGAAGTCGATCGTCGTCAGCACCCGGCCGAACGACGAGCCCTGGGTGTAGACACGGTCCTGGCCGGCCGGGTCCTTGGTCTTGCAGATGTACGCCTGGTGCGAGTGCCCCATGACCACCAGGTCGACGTCCGGGCTCAGCCCCTGGGCGATGCGGGTGCCCGCGCCCGGGGTGACCGGGCAGGCGTCCGGGCTCTGGTTCGGGGCGACCGAGTCACCCTCGTGGACCAGCACCACGATGGCCTTCACGCCCGCGCGCTTCAGCAGCGCCGCGGCCCGGTTGCCGGACTCGACCTCCTCGGCGAACTTCAGGCCCGCGATGCCGGAGGCCGTCACGATGGTCGGCGTGGTCTGGGTGACCAGGCCGATGAAGCCGACCTTGACCCCGTTGATCTTCTTGACGGCGACCGGGGGCAGCGCGTAGCGGTCGTGCTTCTCCTTCAGCACGTTCGCGCCGAGGTACTCGTACTTGGCGCCCTTCCACTTCCCGGCCGGGGAACAGCCGTCGGTGGGGTGGCAGCCGCCGTTCTGGATGCGCTTGAGCTCGGTGATGCCCTCGTCGAACTCGTGGTTGCCGACGGAGGAGACCTGCAGGCCGAGCTTGCCGAGCAGCTCGACGGTCGGCTCGTCGTGGTAGGCGGCGGAGATCAGCGGCGAGGCGCCGATGAGGTCACCCGCGGCGACCACGGTGGAGTGGTCGTTGACCAGCGACTGGAGATGGGTCGCCAGGTACGCCGCCCCACCCGCCGGAACCGAGGTCCCGCTCTCGTTGACGATGGCGCCGCCGGAA
Organism: Sphaerisporangium melleum; assembly: GCF_014646695.1. Classification (GTDB taxonomy): domain Bacteria; phylum Actinomycetota; class Actinomycetes; order Streptosporangiales; family Streptosporangiaceae; genus Sphaerisporangium; species Sphaerisporangium melleum. The sequence goes on along the minus strand of NZ_BMNT01000022.1, from coordinate 86,323 downwards.
CCCGTCGGCGGCTCCAGGTTGCCGTGGAAGTCGTTGATCGAGATCAGCCGGACGGGGACCGTCACGGGGGGCTTCGGCTTGGCAGGGTGCGCCGCGGCGGCGGGGGCCGTGCCGGCGGCGAACGCGAGACCGGTGGCCGCGACGATGCCGGCGACCGCGATCCGCGTGAACGATCGAGAGGTCATAACTCTCGAGACTAGGGAGGCAATCTAAGCGCAAAACGACGCAGAGATAACGATTAGCCCCACGACTTGGTGACGTCTTCCGCCCGATTAAAGTCGGAACATGAACGCGCGCGTGGAAATCCGTGAGCGGCTCGGCGACCAGGAAGTGGCCGACGTGGCCGCCCTCGTCGACGCCGCCACCGACGCCGACTCCGTCCGTCCCCTCAACGAGCACGTCATGCTCCACCTGCGCTACGGCGGCGATCCGGGCGCCCGCGCCGTCCTGCTCTACGCGGACGACGACCTCGCCGGATTCGCCCACATCGACCCCACCGAC
>NZ_BMNT01000022.1:21562-85784 GCF_014646695.1 Sphaerisporangium melleum | reverse complement strand
CCGGTCGAAGGGCCGAGCGGAGAGCTCGTGGTCCATCCCGCGCACCGCCGGCAGGGCCTCGGCCGCCTGCTCGCCGAGGCCGCCCTGAAACAGAGCGGCGGCCGGCTGCGGCTGTGGGCGCACGGAGACCGGCCGGAGGCCGAGCGGCTGGCCACCTCCCTCGGCTTCACCCGGGTGCGCTCGCTCTGGCAGATGCGCCGCTCGCTGTTCGCGCCGCTGCCCGCCGCCGAGCTGCCCCCGGGCGTGCGGCTGCGCACGTTCGAGCCGGGGCAGGACGAGCAGGCGTGGCTGACGGTCAACGCCCGCGCGTTCGCCCGGCACCCCGAGCAGGGCGGGTGGACCATCGACGACCTGCGGCGCCGCGAGCAGGAGCCGTGGTTCGACCCGGCCGGCTTCTTCCTCGCCGTCCGCGACGCCCCTGCCGATGCCGCCACCGGGGCTCCCGCCCCGCGTCCGTCCGGGAACGGGAACGGCGCGGCGCCGGTGACGGCCGGCGGGTCGCGCCTCGTGGGGTTCCACTGGACGAAGGTGCACGGCGACGGCGACAACGGCGAGCACGGCCACAACGCGATCGGCGAGGTGTACGTCGTCGGGGTGGACCCCTCCGAGCAGGGCGGCGGCCTCGGCCGGACGCTCACCCTGGCCGGCCTGACCCACCTGCGCTCCCGCGGCCTCCCCCAGGTCATGCTCTACGTGGACGAGGAGAACACCTCGGCCATCCGCCTGTACGAGTCGCTCGGCTTCACCCAGTGGGACGTCGACGTCATGTACCGCCACACCTGAGCCCCACTCCGGCTCCCCGGAGGCCGCCTCGTTCCGGCCTCCGGGCGCGGCCTCCTACTCCACCACCCAGTGCAGGGCGAAGTAGGTCAGCGCCGCCACGAACGCCGAGGCCGGGATCGTCAGGACCCACGCCGTGACGATGTTGCCCGCGATGCCCCACCGCACCGCCGACAGGCGCTTGGTCGCCCCGACGCCCATGATGGCGCTGGTGATGGTGTGCGTGGTGGAGATCGGCGCCTTGGCGGCGATGGCCATCGTGTAGAGGACCAGGGAGGCCGCGGACTCGGCCGCGAAGCCCTGCGCGGGGCTGAGGTGGATGATGCGGCGGCCGAGCGTCCGCATGATGCGCCAGCCGCCGGAGTAGGTGCCGAGCGAGATCGCGGCGGCGGCGGCGAGGATGACCCATTGCGGGATCGGGTCGTCGATCGCCAGGAAACCGCCGGTGTAGAGCGCCAGGAAGATGACGCCCATCGTCTTCTGCGCGTCCTGCAGGCCGTGCCCGAGCGCCATGGCGGCGGCCGAGACGGTCTGCGCGTACCGGAAGCCCTTGCTCGTCCGGTGCGGGTTCGCCCTGCGGAAGATCCACAAGATCGCGATCATGATGACCGCGCCCAGCAGGAATCCGATGAACGGGGAGAGGATCATCGGGATGACGACCTTCGCCACCACTCCGTCCCAGTGGACGACGCTGGACGCCGCGAGCGCCGCCCCCACGAGCCCCCCGATGAGCCCGTGACTGCTGGAGGACGGCAGGCCGAAGTACCAGGTGATGAGGTTCCAGGTGATCGCGCCGACCAGGCCGGCGCCGACGATGACCAGACCGTGCGTGCCGCTCGGCGGCTCGATGATGCCGGTGCCGACGGTCCTCGCCACTTCGGTGCTGATGTGCGCGCCCACGAAGTTCATGGCGGCGGCCATGAACAGGGCGGCACGGGGGGTGAGAGCGCGGGTCGAGACGGAGGTCGCGATCGCGTTCGCGGCGTCATGGAACCCGTTGGTGTAGTCGAACACCAGCGCGATGACGATGACGCCGATGACGAGTGCGAGCTCCACTTAGCTTTCCTTGACCGCGATCGACTCGATCGTGTTCGCCACGTGCTCGAAGGCGTCGGCGGCCTGCTCGAGCTGGTCGATGACCTCCTTCATCTTCATCACGGTGAGCGCGTCGTACTCACCGCCGAAGAGCTTGGCGAGCAGGCGGCGGTACACCTGGTCCGCCTGGTTCTCCAGGCGGTTGATCTCGATCCAGTACTCGTTGAGGTTGTTCATCGACCGCAGGCGAGGCATGGCCTCGGCGGTCAGCTCGGCCGCCCGTTCCAGCACCTCGACCTGCCGGACGACCTCCTTGGGCAGGTGGTCGATCTGGTAGAGGCCGATCAGGTCGGCGGCGGCCTCCATGTAGTCCATCACGTCGTCGAGATTCGAGGCGAGACGGTAAATGTCCTCGCGGTCGAACGGCGTGATGAAGCTCTCGTTGAGTCGATTCATGATCGCGTGAGTACGCTCGTCGCCCGCGTGCTCGCAGGCACGCATCTTCTCGGCCAGGGCTTCCCGGTCCGAGCCGTCACTGATGATCTCCACCAGCAGACGGGATGCGGTGACGAGATTGTTCGCCGAGTCGGCGAACAAGTCGTAGTAGCTGTCCTCACGTGGTGTGAGACGCAGGCGCACGTCGTTCTCCAGATGTGCGGGGACTGTCCGCAGAGAAGAGTAAGGGGTACCGGCTGAAATGCGAAGTTCGTGACACGCACTCCCTGTTGTAACCTCCCGTTCTCTCTGCCGTTGCCCCTCGTTCGCTTGTTCACACGGGCTGATCGCAACTTGTCCCCCGCACCTTCCCGGCCCGGCCACACGATGTCCCCCATCAGCCACGGATCCCCTCGCCCTCGGGCTGATACCGCCGCGCACGCGAAAGATCCACACCGACCCACCAACAAGATCTTTCTCAAACCCGAACCGTGCCCGGAAGCCGCGGGCCACCGCCGCGCATCCCCCGAATCGGACACGACCCCACGCCGGAGAAGGTTCACCCCCTCCACGCCGCAGCCAGGCCGACGCCCGGCTCACGCCGCCCCTGACCCGCCGGCGGCCACCCCGCCCCGGCACCTTATTGAATACCGCACCGGCGCGAGCACCTGGGACCCCTTGTCCCCTGCTTGTCCCCTGCTTGTCCCCGGCGCCGGAGCTCACCCCGTCCGCATGCGGCCTCCGACGCCGCACACGGACGACGCGCCCCTTGACGTCACCGCCTGGCCCGCTTCCCCGGAGCCGTCACCGGTCTTCCACCCCCGGCGGCTCCCTCACACCCTCGTGCGATGGAAGTTCAGAAACGACCGGCTCGGCGTCGGCCCGCGCTGCCCCTGATACCGCGACCCGTACTTCTCACTGCCGTACGGATACTCGGCAGACGAGCTGAGCCGGAACATGCACACCTGCCCGATCTTCATCCCCGGCCACAGCTTGATCGGAAGGGTGGCCACGTTCGACAGCTCGAGCGTGACGTGCCCCTCGAACCCCGGATCGATGAACCCCGCCGTGGAATGCGTCAGCAGCCCGAGGCGCCCCAGGCTCGACTTCCCCTCCAGCCTGCTGGCGATGTCGTCCGGCAGTCCGATCACCTCATAGGTGGACGCCAGCACGAACTCCCCAGGGTGCAGGATGAACGGCTCGTCCCCGTCCGGCTCCACCAACCGCGTCAGCTCCGCCTGCTCGATCGCCGGATCGATATGGGGATAGCGGTGGTTCTCGAACACCCGGAAGTACCGGTCCAGCCGCACGTCGATGCTCGACGGCTGGATCATCTCCGCGTCGAACGGGTCGATCTTGACCCGGCCCGACTCTATCTCCAAGCGGATGTCACGATCGGATAGCAGCACCTCAGCAACCTACCAACCTCGTGCGCTCCCTGCCGGTCCCCGCCTCATCCGAACTCACTCCCTGTACAGGGAGGTGGCACACCGGAAGTTCCGCTAGAGTAGGGGCGTCGTCAGTCAGCAACTGATCGACGCGGGTGTAGTTCAATGGCAGAACATCAGCTTCCCAAGCTGACAGCGCGGGTTCGATTCCCGTCACCCGCTCCCAAGCGTCAAAGCCCAGGTAGGACGGAATCCCCGGACCCTGGGCCTTGGCTATTTTCACGGCCTTTTCGATCTTTCGTGTCCGTTAGCGTGCCCGATCCCGATGGATCTTCTTTCCTGAGAGCCGCTGCGGCGAGTTTCCCATGGCGCCGGCGATCATCTGATTCCGCCCGTTCTCGTTGTGCGGATAGATCAGCGCGGCCCACGTGGTCGAGTGCCCCATCCGGTTCATCGGCTCCCGCAGCGTCGCACCCGACGGCGAGGCGAACGTGTTGCTCGTCTGGCGAAGGTCGTGGAAGTGGACGCCAGAGAGGTTCGCCCCCTTCGGTGCCCTGACCCAGATCCGGCTGGATACCGGCCCTTGTTCTTCGACCTTTCCGATCTCGGGGTTCGGTCATGCTGAGAGACACCGGCCGGACCCTCGCTGATGCCGGGACCGGCACGGCCCGCCGGTTCGTGCGGGTCGGTCGGCCTCTCGGCGTAGGCTCACGGGCGCAGCGTCGAGCGATGGCGAACCCGAGAGGAAGACACCGGACGTGCATGACTACGACGACCCGACCTGGGGGCCACTTCCCGTCCGCCCGGCGGCACTGCGCTGGCTGCTGCTTCTCCCCCTGACCCTGGTGTTCCTGCCGCCGTGGTGGATGGTGTGGGTCGTCCTCGCGATCGGCTTCTACTGCATGGCGCCGGTGGCCCAGCTGATCGTCTACATGGTGCCGCGTGCCGAGAACGGCGCGATACGGATGCTGGACGCCACATTGGGCCAGATACCGTTCGTCCCGCTCTGGTGTGTGACCCCCGTGGCGCTGGCGCGGGAGGGCGACACGGCGTACTACCAAGCGCGCGTGGACCGGCGCATCGAGAAGCAGACCAGACGCGTGGAGACCTCCCGGTACCGTCGCGAGTACCACCGCGACCTGGAACTCGGCGCACACTACTTCCGGGGCGCCGGCGCCGGTTACGCCCTGCGCGTCGCCTCGGAACAGGGCTGGAACCTCCACCCGGTGCTGCGCTCGCACCCCCGGCGCCGGCTCCGGCTGCGTCACAACGGCCGGCCACGGCCGGACCTCAGGGCAGGATGACCTGCCCGCCTTCACCGATCGACTCTTCGAGCTGGTGAAGTATCGGTTCGGTATCTCCGCCGAGACGGTGACCGTCGACCGCCGGCGCGGCCACGACATCGTCAGGGCGGCCGGCCTGGAGCATGTCGCGGCGGGCCGCGTCCCGCCGCGACCTCAGCTGCGCGCGCGGATCAGCATGACCAACCCGGCGATGAACGACCCGAGCAGGACCGGCGACAGGACCGCGAGGCCGCCCCACACGACGAGGCCGAGATAGCCGAGCGCGGACGAATTGTGCGTCGGGTCGGCATCAGCGGCCGCGAACAGTCCCAGGCCGAGGATGACACCGACCACCGTGATCGCGATCGGCGTCCACAGGAGCACGTGGGCCCACACACGGAACCTCCGACTGTAGACCCGCCGGGCCGGCCGCACGTTCGGCTGTGGGGGATAGCCAGCGAGTTCGCTCATGCCGCATTTGTACCAGCCCGCGTGGGTCCGCACCGCAGGGTCGGCCGTGGCGTGTAGACGTTCGGCGTGTGGCGATCCACGATTCCCGGGCCGGCCCTTCGCCGAGATCCTGCTCACGCGGCCTCCGTGCCTTCCGCCGCCGCATCACGGGCGCGCCGCCTGCCCGTCAGTCCTTCCTGCTGTCCCAGGGGTCGCCGATCCAGCCGTCGAAAGAGGGGATCAGGGCCACGAGGGCGGCTCCGAGCCGCCAGTCCAGCTCCGGTGCGTACAGATGCAGGGTGTCTCCGGACGACTTGAACTCAAGCGGAACCTGCCCGCCGGAGCGCCACTTGATGCGGCGTGGGCCGCGCGGGAAATCGCCGCCGCCGCCGCCGAACAGGGTGGCCACGAGGATGAGCGGCAGCAGGGGCGAGCAGAGCCACCACACGCACCACCAGAACAGCCGGCCCTTGTATCCCACCGCGTCGGGGCTGCCGGCGCGGCTCACCGTCCAGCGTGTGCGCAGTCCCTGGCTGAACGCCTTGTCGCGCGTGAACATACCGAGCGGTTCGCCGTGCGGGCCGAGCACCTTGAACTGTGCCCGCCTGCTGCCCGCGGAGACGGTGACCAGGGTGGCGACCCGCGTCTGGCGATGCTCGTCCGCCCACAGGACGAAGGAGCGGGCTCCGCTCTTCCGGGCCGCGAGGTAGGCGGATATGCCGTCGGGCAGCACCTCGCGTTCCACATAAGCGACCGGCCGCGAAGTTCCCGGTCCGTCGGAGAAGCTGATCCGGCAGTCGAGCTGCCCGCCAGGGGTGGTCCTCAGTCGCCGCAGCGCTCGCAAGCTCAGACTGCCAGTCACCTGAGGGGGCTCCTTCGCGCGTGTTCATATCGAATGATCAGCCCGAAAGTACACGTGCGCGGCCCCCATTGTTCCCTTGATGAGGGTGATCGTTCGTCCAGTGGGGCGCCCCACCTTAACCCCTGGCCCTGTCCCGCTTCCCTTTCGATCGGGGTCGACGGCAGACGGGATGATCAGACGGGCGAGGTGCGCGCGGTGCGCCCAAGACCAGTCCTCTCGCTTGATCGCCGGGCCATCCACGGGCCATGAGCCAGGGTGACGAGGGGTCGATCACGGCCACTCACGACCGGCCTCACCCCCAGGTCGGCAGACCCAGGTGCCGTGATCGATGTACTTCCCAAGCTCCGCCCGGCCGTGCGTGCTTCGCAGGCGCCGGTCCGGACCGGCGGCGGGAACGCAGGCCGCCCGCCCATTACCGCGCCCGCCCTGCCATTCCGCATCAACCGACTAGGAACGCGCCGCCGCTTGTCCACCATCACTTGCCGAGCTTCACTTGCCGCATGGAGTTCCGACCGCATGAGCACGGAACCGGTCCCGGGACGTTGACCCCCGATGGATGCGCCGTCGAGCTCTACGCCCGCTTGCCTGCTCGTGGAGAACCCGAACTCATCCACGATGCCATCCCTGAAGCCGCGACCATCCTCGAACTCGGCTCGGGGGCAGGACGCATCACCCAACCCTTGCTGGCCTTGGGGCATGAGGTAGTCGCAGTGGACGAGTCAGCAGCGATGCTGGCTCACGTACGCGGCGCAGAAACCATCTGCTCCCCCATCGAAACCCTTTCCCTGGGCAGACAGTTCGACGTAGTTCTTCTGGCCTCTCACCTGATCGAAACCCCGCAGGACGATCTTAGGCGCGCCCTCCTGACCACTTGCCGTACGCACGTAGCCATGGACGGCCAGGTGATCATAGAGCGCAAGCCTTCGGAATGGTACGACTCCGCAGCTTCCGCCCAGAGCACGCTGGGCGAGGTCAAGATGTGCATGCGAGACGTCCGCCGACCGGAGCGAGACCTGCTCGCCGCCACCATTGAGTACACCCTCGGTGATCGTGTCTGGACCCAATCCTTCGTCTCTCGTCGAATCGACGATGACTTCCTGACCGAAGAACTGGCCGCTGCCAAGCTAAGACTTGCGGGCTTCCTCACCCCGGATCGTGCATGGATTCGCGCCCTCCCTGTCCCCCCTCTGCTGTGATCATGAAGGCGTTGAATTCACTGGTCCCGTTCTCCTCGCCGGCCGAATGTCTCGGTTGAGGCCACTGCGCCCGCTCGGCGGCCGGGCACGCGGCCTGGAGGCCGGTCCCGGTCGCCGGTGGCTTTGAGCCGCGGACCATCGAGAAATATCGCCATGTGCAGCGAGCGCAGTTGCGACAATCGCGGCATGAGCGACATGGTCCTTGACATGGCAGACCTCCGCCGACTGTGCACTCTGCTCCTGGACGCCATGGAGCAGCGACATGGACCCCGAATCGACCTCGACGTCGACTACTACTGGGACATCTCACCTCAAGCCGCCTTCGACATGTCCAGCGATCCAGCCCAATATGTGGGATGCGGGCAGGTCAGTGATGACCTAGCCGAATTGCGCAATGCACTCGATCGCTCGCAGAACGACGAACTGATCCTCTGGCATGGCCTGACACATCTGTCCGGGTTGATACGAGCCCTCGCCACGATCGATCTCGCCAATCCATGTTGATCTGAACGCCTCCAGAAGAATGCCTCTACCGGCCCGCAAGGCACTCAAGGCTCAGGGACTGGATCTGCCCCAGTAAGGCATCTACTACGGTCGACTATGTTCGATACCACCCTCACGATCGCCTGGCGTCAGCCGATCTCCGTCCGTGGTCGGGGGCGATCGACGATCCGGGGTTCGTTCCTCAACTCCGGCCCACCGCACTGCTTGGAATTGACCGGCTGGCGTGGTCGGGCACCAGAGTGACGCGTGCCCGCTATAGCCGACGCCTATGGCACCCGCCTACCCGCGATCACGTTCGCCCGTCGGGCCCTGATCGGTAGGGGCACCGACTATGCCATCGGGGGCCTGGGTCGTGTGCATGATGATGGGGTGCTGATCTGTATTGAAGCATCTGAGCTGCCGGGCCGGGAGTGTGGACGGGCGCCGGGGTTTCCCGGCTACTCCAATGTTCATGTCGGTGTGCAGCGGCGGGAGCGCCCCGGTGAACTGCTCGGCATGACGGCCGCAGACGTCTCCTCGGCTGTGTGGGAGCTGGAGGTGACCGCGACCCGCACGGAGTCCGGTTGGGATCTGCGCGGCCCGTTCGTGCAGGGCCGGCCGGGCGGCCGGTTCGTCTACCTGTCGTGGGGGACGGTCGACCAGGCCGGAGCATTCGCGACGTTCCGGCGGGCGAAGCTGTGGCTGGAGGCGATTCCCGCGGACGTGCTGGAGCGGGCCGTGGCCGGTGGCGCCCTGGTGGCGCGGCTGGGGCTGACGGACGCCAAGGGTCAGCCGTTGTGCGCGTCGGTTCGCCCGCCGCTGGTGGAGTGGTCGACCCCCGCGGGCTGACGCCGGCCAACCGTGCGAAGCCAAGGCCGGTCTGTCAATGCGGTCGGGAAAGCTCGACTGGGGAAAGCCGCTTCGACACATCAAAGTCTCCACGAAATCCGGCGGGGCCACTCGGCCACTTCGGACTGGCGCGTCCACCTGGATTTCTGGTGGATCGGCTGTACGGGCACGACGTAGCGCCCTGCTAGCAGAGCACGGTGGCCAACTCCTCGTATGTTGGGGCGAGCCGGCGCAGCGTCTCAGCAGCGGACGTCGTGAGCCCGGCTACGAGCTCGTACTGGAGGCTGCCCACCAGCCGCGCCTGGCGGGTGGCCACGGCGGCGGCCTGGTGGTGGCCAAGGTCGGCGAAGGATGTCGCGGCGTCGGTGAGGCGTCGGGCACCGACCCGGATGGCGAAGTGGACGAGGTGACCGTGCACCTGGGGATCCAGCCCGCCGGTGATCATGCCGGCGAGCCGGTCGACCGCGGCGGCGCCCGCGATCGTGCCTGGTGGCACTGTGAGGTCATCGCGTCCGCGCAGCCAGGCGACCGCACCGGGCAAGGCCGTGTGCAGCGCCGCCTCGGTGGTGACCTCTCGGACCCGCTGGAATTCGCTGCGCATGGTGTAGGGCGTGGTGCGGTAAGCGATGGTGTCGGCGCGCCACGCGGCGAGGAAGTCCCCGGTCGGCAGGGTTGCGTAGGGGTGGCCGTGTGGGTCGTGGAATCGGATGATCTTCTCGTCTGCTTCCAGCACCGTGACGAAATGGTCCGCCTCGATCGGCCCGCTCATCCCGGGCAGGTGATACAGCAGGCCCATTTCCACGGGCCCGGCCAGGATCGGACCGGCCTTGACCGCATCGCGCAGCATCACAAGGGCTTGCTCGTCGTCGTCCGCACCCTGACGCCGGCAGGTCCAGCCCAGCAGCGCGATCGCGTCGTCGAGGCCCCGGTCAGGGTCCCAGCCGTACGGGTCGAACAGCGGCAGCCGCCCGGCCAGCAACTCAAAGCCGAACGGCGAGCCGGTCAGCACTTCGATCACCGACGGCGAGGGCGCGGTGGAGCCGAGCACCATCGCCAGTGAGTTGGCGTAGCAGTAGGGCCCGGAACCGATGTAGGGATGCATCGCTCAACTTTCTTCACTGGGCACGACGGGGTAGGTGACGTCGAGGAACGCGCCGTTGCCGCCGGGCCGGACCTCGACCGGGCTGCCGACGCAGAGCAGCCGATGCGCGTCGATCCAGGCTTCCAGCACACCGTAGACGTGCAAGATCATGGGGAACTCGGCGTCCGCCTCGGCGACCGGCAGTACGGCATCGGTGCCGGCCGGCGAAAGTCTGATCCGCAGATCGTCGACGGGTTCCACCGAGCCGTTGAACGGCACCGCGACCTCCACCGGCCCGTCGCTGTCCCGGGTCACGAATCCGTGGAAGTGCACCAACGCCGGTCCGTCGTCGGACGATCCGACGGCCCGCAACCGCGCCCGGATGTGCTCCTGCGCGTCGGCGATGAAACCGTCCAACTCGTCGATGTGGACACGGCGTTCCCGGCACAGCAGTTTGCGTTGCGGCCGGCTTCGGAGCGTCGGGACACCGGCGGTTGTACGGCTGGTGCAATCGAGTGCCTCGACCAGCTCGCGCCGCTGCTGGAGCTCGATCTCCTGAGCGGCCAGCCAGGCTCGCAGCTCGGCTTGGCGAGCTTGCGCGTTGAGTGGAAGCAGCGCGGCTATGCGGGCCAGTGGCAGGTCCAGCATGCGCAACCATCCGATCAGCCGACCGAGCGAGATCTGGTCGCGGTGATAGCGGCGATACCCGCTGCCGGGGTCGGTGGAGGCCGGCACCAGCAGGCCCTGCGCCGCGTAGAGCCGCAGGGCCTTCGGCGACAGCCGCGTGGCAGCACCGAACTCGCCAGGCAGCATGAGATCCGCGTCGTCCACCCGCCTAGCCTGGACCATGCCCCTGGGGCGAGGTCAAAGCCGCCCAGCCAGGGTCACGACTCAAATCTTGATGACAGTGATGCGCACACCGCACAGGGCGGCGAGGTCCTTGGGGTCGGAGGTGAGGACCGTGACGGGTCCTGGGGCAGCGAGGGCGGTGGCGCTGAGCATGGCATTGACGGCTGTTCGTGGACTAATCGAAAGTGGCCCCCGACCGGCACGGACGCCGGTCAGGGGCTTTCGGGGTAGGTGGTGATGCAGGGCTGCGACCAGACACCGGCAGTGCTCCATCAGCCGGGTGTCACCCCATCGCCGACAGGTCCTTGCTGTCGCGGCCGCGGCGGCGGCATCAGGTCACTGATCGTCTGGTCACTCGGAGGCCGATGTCTCAGGGGATGGTGACGTAAGGGCCGTAGAAGTTCTTGCCGTTGGTGATGTCCTGCAGTACCGACTGGCACTGCCCCTTGTTACCGACCGAGAAGACGAAACTCTTCCGCTGACCTGCCGAAATGTTGAACGCGCCGTTGTCGGCCGCCTTGTATCCACCGACGCACTGCAGGCGGAACCGCACGGTCACCGTGGAACCCGACCTCTTGTTGTAGGCCACGTCGTAACCCGCCGGAGAGCCGGAAATGCCGGTAGTGCACAGGTCGCCATTGCCGATGTTCGTACACTTCGTGGGACCGAAACCGGCCTTGCTGGCCGTGCCGGCCTGAGCGGCGGACGCGGAGAAGGAGGTCAGCGGCACAGCGGCGCACACCGCTGCGAGTGCGAAAACACTGATTCGACGACGTACGATCATTCGTTCACCCTCACTTGGATTGCTATCGCGGTTCGCTGTTCGCGAGCGCCGAACTCACGGTAAGCAAGCCACAGAGGGATGTCGTTGATCGCGCGTGCCACATGCTTGACAGAGCGCGCCACCTACACGGGCCACGTATAGAGACGCTGCGCCCCACCACCCAGGGTGACGTACCAACCCCTGGCTGGACTCGATGCCACGGGGGGAACCTCGGCTTGGCCTCGGCACGGTCTGGGAACAGGTGGTTCCCCTCATCGATGATCAAGAGGGCGGACCGCAGGTAGGAGCCCTCTGGACCACGGCACGGAAGTTCGGTTGTTACAGTCCACAGATGACTCGACGCGTTCCTGCCACCGCCGGCGAAAAAGAGAGTTTGCACGCCAGTCTCGACCGGCATCGGGATGTCGTGCTCTGGAAGCTAGAGGGTCTCGACGAGGAGCGGCTACGACGGCAGATGACGCCGTCCGGCACATCGCTGCTGGGGCTCGTGAAGCACTTGGCGGCCACGGAGTACGGCTGGTTCAGCGAGACCTTCGGGCGCGAGACGGAACCTCTGCCGTTCGACGATGACGACCCGGAGGCCGATCTGCGCCCGACCCCCTCGGAGACGGCCGCGGACATCGTCGCGTTCTACGGCCGGGCTCGTGCCGCGTCCGACAGAGTGATCGACGAGTTGGAGATCGACAGTCTGGGCACCGCATGGCATGGCGAAGTCGTGTCCCTGCGCTGGACGCTCATTCACATGATCGAGGAGACCGCGCGCCACGTCGGGCACATGGACATCGTGCGCGAACTTCTGGACGGGCGAACCGGCGACCACCCACAGGACTGATCTCCGCACCGGCTACCGGCGGAAACTCATGCACCGCCTCCCTGGAGGCACCGCCCGGCCGCTGTAGCGGCGGGCCCAGGCGTTCGCGGTCATGCCGCCGGGCTCCACTCTCGCTGGAGCATCGCGTAGACCAGTTCCTCGCCCCACTCGCCCTTGAACATCTCGTTCTCCACGAAGTGGGCCTCGCGCCGCATGCCGAGCCGCTCCATCAACCTGGCGGAGGCGGTGTTACGAGCGTCGCAGCGGCCGTAGATCCTGTGCAGGCCGAGACCTGCGAAGCCGAGGCGCAGGATCTCCCTGGACGCCTCGGTGGCAAGCCCGCGCCCGTGGTAGGCGGGATGAAAGACGAAACCGATCTCGCCCTGGCGGTGCTCGGAGCTCCGCCAGAACAGAGAGAGGTCGCCGATCAGCGCGCCGGTCTCGCGTAGCTCGACGGCGATGTTCAAGGCGTCGCCGTCCTTGAGCAGCTCGGCCTGACCGATCTTGGTCTCCAGTGCCGCCCGGGTCTCGTCGCGCGTACGCGCGTCCCAGTAGAGGTATCGGGCGACGTCGGGGCGCGAGTGGAAGGAGTACAGCTCATCGAGGTCGTCCATCGTGAAGGGACGGAGCGACAGCCGGGGAGTCTCGATGGGATAGGGAGGCTTCAGCATTTGGTCACCTTATGAGGCATGCGATGCGCCGCGCCTCCTGATATTCACCTGGCCTTCCCGGAGTCGCCGCGTCGCGTGGAGCCTGCGATTGCCGGTGCATCGCGGAAGCCTCGATCCATGAGCTCGGCCACCTGACGCCACCGAGAACCGATCGCGGCTTGATACCTCAGCTGTCAGATCTGCTTGAGGAACCCGCCGTCCACGGCGAAGTCCGCGCCGGTCGTGCTGGCCGAGCGGGGTGAGGCCAGCAAGGCGACCACGTCGGCGATCTCCTGAGGCTCGACGAGACGGCCGGTTGACAGCTTCATCATCTCGGGTGCCAGCTGATCGATGACGCTGTCACGGTCGGTCCCGGTCTGGGCGGCGATGATGTCCGCCGCGCCGCCGCTCTCGGTCCACCAAGCCGTACGTACCGGACCTGGGGAGATGGTGTTCACCCGGATACCCTGGGGTGCGAACTCCTCGGACAGGGCCTTGGTCAGGTTGTTGAGGCCCGCCTTGGCCGCGTTGTAGTCGACGTTCATGGGAGCGGGCAGGCGGGCACTGCCCGAGGAGACGTTGACGATCGAGCCGCCGCCGCGGGCGAGCATCGGCGTGATGGCGGCCCGTACGGTGCGCACGACCGAGAACAGGTTGAACTCGAACATCACCCGCCAGTCTTCGTCGGTCGGGGTGAGGAACGAAAAGCGCGGCAGGGCCACGCCGGGCGGCGGCCCGCCCGCGTTGTTCACCAGGATGTCGAGCCCGCCGAACTCCGAGACGGCCCTTTCCACGATCTGCCCGGGAGCCTCGGCATCCATCAGGTCGGCGTGAACATGGATCAGGTCGCCTTTGAGCCCCGCCAACTCGGGGGTGCTCTTCCGGGAGGCGGCCACGACACGGACGCCTTCGTCGAGGAGGGCACGAGTGACGGCCAGACCGATGCCCTTGGAAGCACCGGTGACGACCGCGACCCGACCGGAAAGCTGGAGATCCATATTTTCTCCCCCTCGTCATGGTTCCCATCCGGCGAAGCGAACGGGTCTGTTCGTTGTGAACGTTACGGGCGGTCGCCTGACGAGGGACGGCGTGATTCGGACCGGCATTTGCCGCGAAAATCAGACGCGACATTTGTGGACAGCCGGTCGAGTGCGTCGCGGGCAGGTCAGTGACGACCTGGCCGAAGTTCATGACGCACTCGACCGCTCAGAGATGACGGACCTCGGCGGGACTACTCAGGCTCCGGGTTTCATCCGGTCTTGGGGGCGCCGGGCGGTGGCTCCCCTTCTGCACGCGTTCGGTCTTCCGGTTCGGGGGTCTCGGGTCGCTGAGGCGCTCGCTCGGGCACGGCCTGCTCGGGTAAGGGCCGAGCAGGCGGTACGGGAGCAGGCGGCACTCGGACCTGACTCGCGCGGTCATGCTTGAGGGCCAGGCGGACCGCTCCGTAGATGACGACGAAAAGCAACAGGAGAAAGAAGGCCCATCCGATCAGGCTGCCCAGCAAATAGAACCGCACCATTGCTCCTTCCAGCGCTCGGAGCCGGGCATGTGGGAAAGGCGGTCAATTGCCCACTGCGTTGCGACGGGAGACGGCGGAGAGCGCATTAAGTGCCGATTCCCGGTCCGCCACTTCGACCACGGCGTAGTCGTAGGTCCAGCCGTCGAAGGACAGCCGGATCGCCCGGTCGCCCTTACCCCACACCCAGAACGAACGCTCCTGCGGACTATGGAACCTGCCGGCGACCACCCCGGGGAACCAGGTGGCGCCCATCCTCATCCCCGGCACGCCGAGGCTTCGGGGGTCGATCTCGTACGCGGCGCTGAGCACCCCTGCGGGCACTCGCAGTCGCGGGGTGAAGGCGAAGAGCTTGAAGATGCCCCGCGGGATGATGACGATCTCGTCGTTTCCGACATCCAATCGCGCGACGTCACCGTTTCTCGCCCTGAGCACGGCGACGGCGAGAAGACCGAGAAGAACGATGAGTGGAAGCAGAGCGACGGCGCCCTGGGAGAAACCCATGCTCACGCGCCTCTCGGATCGGCGGAAGGTCAGGTACGTCGCACTTACTCAAGTTAACACCCGGAGGTCTCTCGCGGGCGGCGCGAAGCCGCGCCGATCGAAAGGCGCCCAGACTTCTTGATATAGGCAGGACCGCGAGGATCAGGTGACGACGAGGCGGTAGCCCAGGTCCAACTCGCCGCGGGCGAGCAGACCTGCGTTTCTCTTGTGCCAGGCACCGGTGCCGAGGTCGCCGGAAAGCCGGTGCATCGCGTTTCGCACATAGGACTGGTCGAGCAGCATGACCGGAGACATCGCCGCCCTGATATCGGCATCGAGATAGGCGTGCGGCCGCCGCCAGTAAGCCCCGGCGAACCCATCGGTGCAATCGGCCGGGATGGGTACCGGCAGCACCGAGGGCGCGGCGCCCAGATGGGCCAGGCAGTCACGGACGGCGTTCAGCGCCGCCAGGTCGCGCTCGCGTACCGCCAGCTCCGGCAGATAGTCCTCGACGAGCCAGAAGCGCGCGGTCACCTCCGGGTCCCAGGTGAGTATCACCTGGCGGCGCGAGACCCGGCGCAGTTCACGCAGCCCCGCGCGCAGGTCCGTCCAATGGTGGACGGTGAGGATCGCCATCCCGGCATCGAACGAGCCGCTCCCCAGAGGGAGCGCCTCCGCGGACGCCTGGACGACCGGGGCCGCCTCTGCAGGACGTTGCCGGATCATCATGGCGGACGGTTCCACGGCGAGGACGGCACGGTCCGCCGGCTCGTACGAGCCCGTCCCCGCTCCGACGTTGAGCACGGTCCGGGCCGGGCCCAGTGAGTCGCCGATCAGTGCTGCTATGCGCGGGTCCGGTCGCCGTCGAGCGGCATATCCCCTGCCGAGAACGGCATAGGCGTCACCTGGCGTACTCATCGGCCTCTCCCAGCAGTCGGCACCGGGCGGCCTGAACGGATCGCGGCCAGGATCACGTCCGGCATGGCGGCGGCCGCCTGGACGCGGTGCGCACAGTCGGAAAGTACGGGGTTTCCGGCGTTCGGGAAACCCCGTACCAAGAGGACGGTGTCATCCCGCCGGGACGGCGGGATGTGCGGGCCGGGCGGGTGTCAGTCGTCCGGTGCGGTGCAGGCGGGTGACGGCGAGGGTGGAGGCGAGGCCGGCGCAGATCAGCAGCAGCCACGGCAGGCCGGGCAGCCGCCAGGTCCCGGCCAGGTCGATGGCGGCTCCGCTGGCCAGGTTGCCGGCCAGGATGCCGGCCCCGGACAGCAGGTTGTACAGGCCGTAGTAGGTGCCGATCAGGCGGCCGCCGCCGACGTCGGCGACGGTGGCCATCTCGAAGGGGAAGGCCAGCAGCGTGCCGAAGGTGAGCAGCAGCGTACAGACGATCACCGGGGCCAGGGCCAGGTACGGCGGCGGGTGGAGCGGCGCCGTGATCGCCAGTGGCGCGAAGGCGAGCGTCATCAAGGCCAGCCCTCCGGCGATGCACTGGCCGGAACTCCATCGTGCCGAACACCACGCCGTGACCGGCACCTGGCCGGCGATGCCGATCAGCCCGGAGATCACGTACAGCACCATGACGCCTCCCGCGCCGCCGCCGACGCGCTGCACCTCCAGCGGCAGTCCCAGATACATCTGGTAGGACAGGGCGTAGGAGGCGATCATGGCGGTGGCGAAGGCGAGGAAGGGCCGGTTGGTGCAGGCCTCGCGCCAGTCGTGCAGGACCGGCCGGCCGGCGTCCGCTTCGGCGCCCCGCCGGGCGGGCAGGCACCGCCACTGCAGGACGGCCAGCACGGCGAAGATCGCCGCGGCCGAGAAGCACACCGTACGGAACCCCGCGCCGAGGAGCGCGAGGCCGAGCAGCGGGCCGGCCAGGATGCCCGCCTGGTAGAAGACGTTGAACACGGCGAAGGCCTCGACCTTGCGGTCACCCGCCTCGTGGGCGAGGTAGGCGCGGGCGGCGGGGTTGAACAGCGCGCCGGCCAGCCCGCTCAGCACCGCGGCGATGAGCAGGAACGGCAACGAGGTGGACAGGCCGAACAGGGCGAATCCGGCGGTACGCAGCACGCAGCCTGCCATGATCATGGGCTTGTAGCCGAGCCGGTCGGCCAGGGTGCCGCCGATCAGGAACAGCCCCTGCTGGCTGGCGTTGCGCAGTCCGAGGATCAGCCCGACGGCCCACACCGCCAGATGGGCCTGGCCGGTCAGATGCTGGGCCAAGTAAGGCATGAGCAGGAAGAAGCCCAGGTTGATCCCGGCCTGGTTGATCTGCAGCAGCCGGATCGGACGGGGAAAGGAACGGAACCGGCGCCAGGTCGAGATCATCGCCCGGATCCCGCCGTGCCGGACGGATCGCTGACGGTGGTGCAGCGGGTCCAGCGTGCCACCTCGCGCTCGCCGGGTGTGGTGATCTCGTCGGGCCGGTCGGCGGGCGGCGCGTCCAGGAGGCCGCGGGCGGCGCAGAAGCCGTCGTCGAAGACCGTGTCCCAGTAGCGCCACGGCCCGTCGGGGAAGACCGCCACGATGGTGGCGGCGGGCCGGGTGGTGGCCAGCCAGCGGGCCACCAGTGCGACCGCCCCGGTGCTCCACCCGCCTGAGACGTAGTGGCCGGCGGCGAGCGTGCGGCAGGTCCACACCGCCTCGGCCGCGTTCACCCAGTGCACCTCGCTGAAGGAGTCGTAGGCGACGTTGCGCGGGTGGATGCTGGAGCCGAGTCCCCGCATCAGGCGCGGCCGGGCGGGCTGGCCGAAGATGGTCGAGCCGACGGTGTCGACGCCGACCAGCTCCAGATCGGGGAAGTGCTGGCGCAGCACCTTGGAGATGCCGGCGCTGTGGCCGCCGGTGCCCACCGAGCAGACCAGTACGTCGATGTGCGGCAGCTGGCCAAGCAGTTCGTGCGCCAGACCGGCGTAGGCGCCGACGTTGTCGGGGTTGTTGTACTGGTCGGGACACCAGGCCCCGGGGATCCGCCTCAGCAGGCGGGCGACGTGGTCGCGGCGCGCCTGCTGCCAGCCGCCGGTGGCATGCGGTTCGGCCACGATCTCCACCCGCGCCCCGTACGAGGCCAGCAGGTGCCGCATGAGCGGTTCCATGCCGGGGTCGGCGACCAGCACGACCGGGTGGGAGTAGACGATGCCCGCCAGGGCCAGGCCGAGGCCGAGCGTTCCGCTGGTCGACTCCACGATGGTGGCGCCCGGCCGGAGTTCGCCGCGGGCGCGGGCCCGGCGGATCATGTGCAGCGCCGGCCGGTCCTTGATCCCGCCCGGGTTGAAGCCCTCCAGCTTGGCCCAGAACCCCGGGCCCGTGCCGCCGGGGCCGGGAACGTACGCCAGTGGTGTGTTTCCGACGGCGAGGCCGACCGACGAATACGGTGACGACGGCACGCTGCTGCGGCGCGCGATGGTTATCTGCGATGACATGTGAATCCCCGATGTGAGATGACGCGACGTCGAGGGCATGGCGGAATATCGCCACGCCTGGAGAATGGCGGCGGCGAGAAAGGCGTACCGCCTATATGCGCATCACACAGATGTGCACCGGATCGGGTGCCCGCAGTGGTACGGCGCCGGGGCGGGCCGGATGCGGGCGGCAGCCGCTGCGGCCGGCGACGGCCGCGAAGACCGCCTGGACGGCGGCGGGCAGCTGTACGCCCGGGGGATCGGTCGCCGAGCAGTCCTGCTCGGTCCCGTGCCGGTGTCCGGGTGGCAGGTCATGGTGCCGGCAGCCGGTGTCCGGCGATACCTTCGGCGCCGTGACGGTCGCGTGGACGGCGTGCCAGTCGCTCTCGGACATGATCACGGCCGCGCAGGCCCCGCCATGGGTGAACACCAGCGAGGCGATCATCACCAGCGCGAGCACCGCGCCCAGCATCGGCCGGCCGGCACCTTGCGCGGCCGGCCGCCCACAACGCCTCACTGCTATCGCGAACATCACCGCCGATGATGCCCACCGGAGGCACAGGACGCGCCCAGCCGATGCACCGCCTTTCGCAAAACGAATTCCCGTCCCGCCCTTTCGCACCGCCCGCGCCACGCCGACCCGGCGGCGAATACCGTGGCCGGCCCCCGATTTCCCGCAGACTGAAAGTCATATCCGCGGCGGAATCCGCCGGACGGCCGCGGGCCGCTGACGCGCGTGGAGAAGCCGATGACCTGGTCCCGCCGAGAGGTCGTCGCGGGACTCGGCGCCCTGGCCGTCGCCCCGGCGGCGTCCTCGGGCCGGCCGCTCGCTGACCTGCTCCCGGCCGTGCCCGCCGGGGTGACGCCCGAGCGGCTGGCCGGCGACGAGGAGTTCTGGGCGGGCGTCGCGGCCCTGTTCCGGGTGAGCCCCGCGTTCGTGAACCTGGAGAACGGCTACTACGGCGTCATGCCGGAGCCGGTACGGCAGGCCTACCACCGCAACGTCGACCTGCTCAACGAACGCAACTCGCACCTGCTGCGCACCGCCTACAAGGCGCGGGCCGATCGGATCCGGCAGCGCGTCGCCCGCGTCGTGGGCGCCTCGGCCGCGGAGATCGCGCTGACCCGCGGGGGCACCGAGGCGCTGCAGAACCTCATCGCGGGCTACAACCGGCTGCGCCCCGGGGACGCCGTCATGTACGCCGACCTCGACTACCACAGCGGGCAGTACGCGATGAACTGGCTGGCAGGCCGGCGCGGCGTACGCGTCGAGCGCATCGTCATCCCCGAGCCGGCCACCCGCCAGGCCGTACTGGACACCTACGAGCGCGCGCTCGGTGAGCGTCCCGGGGTGAGACTGCTGCTGCTCAGCCACCTGAACAACCGCACCGGCCTGGTGGCGCCGGTACGGGAGATCTGCGTCATGGCCCGCCACCGCGGCGTCGATGTGATCGTCGACGCCGCCCACTCCTTCGGCCAGCTGGAGTTCACCGTTGACGACCTCGACGCCGACTTCGCGGTGTTCTCGCTGCACAAGTGGATGGGCGCGCCCCTCGGCTCGGGTTTTCTGTACATCCGCGCGCACCGCCTGGCCGATATCGCCCCGGTCTTCGCCGACGAGACCTACCCCGCCGGCGACATCCGCTCGCGGGTGCACTCCGGCACGATGGACGTCGCGCCGATCCTCACCGTCGGCACCGCCCTGGACTTCCACGAGGCTCTGGGCGGCGCCAACAAGCAGGCCCGGCTGCGGTATCTGCGCGACCGCTGGGTCCACCGGGTGCGTGACGTCCCGGGGATGCAAATCCTCACTCCGGACGAGCCGGGCATGTACGGGGCGATCACCGCCTTCCGGCTCGCCGGACGAACCCGTACCGAGGAGAACGTCGCGATCACCGACCACTTGATGAACCGGCACCGGATCTTCACCGTGCAGCGCGGCGGAGTGACGGCCGGCGACTGCGTCCGCGTCACTCCGGCCCTGTTCACCACGGCCGAGCACCTCGACCGGCTGGCCGCCGCGCTGCGGACCCTGCCCAGGGCCCTGCGCTGAGGCGATCGACCGGTGGCTAACCGCGCGGGGCGTACATGATGACCAGCACGCCGAGCACACAGATGGCGGCCCCGATGATGTCCCACCGGTCGGGCCGGAAGCCGTCCACCACCACGCCCCACAGCAGTGACCCCGCCACGAACACGCCTCCGTAGGCGGCGAGGATGCGGCCGAAGTGCGCGTCCGGCTGGAGAGTGGCCACCAGCCCGTACAGGCCGAGAGCGACGAACCCCGCGCCGACCCACGCCAGCCCGCGTTGTTCGCGCACGCCCTGCCACACCAGCCAGGCTCCGCCGATCTCGGCGATCGCGGCCACGACGAACAGCAGGAGCGAACGGGCGACGGTCACGCCCGCGACTGTAGCCGAGTGGGCCTGGGCCGGTCTTCCGCGCTCACGACGCCGCCCGGGGAGACGACTCGATCGCCCTGGCGGCCAGCCCGTCGAGGACGCTGGAGTGAGCCGCCGGAACGCGCACGTCCAGGACCAGGCCCTCCTCGTCCTCGTCCTCGTCCTCGGCGAAGGTGAAGGTGAAGGTGAAGGCGAAGAACGAGCAGCAGTCCGACTCACGCGCCGCCGGATGCGACCGCCGTCCGGCGGCGCGCACCCCGGCGAGCAGGGCGCGCGCCGCCGGACGGCGGGAGGTGGACGTCAGGAGATGGTGAGCGTGCCGCCCGCGTTGCGGGCGCAGGTGACGATCGTGCGGGGTGCGGCGGTGAGGGCGCCGCTCAGGCACTGGCCGAGGACGGCGTGGCCCGCGGCGTTGGGGTGCCACGACTCCTGGCAGGTCTGGAAGTAGGTGACGCAGGTGTTCGCCAGCCGCTGGATGCCGATCTTGTCCCAGCCGGACAGACTGGTGACGAACGTGCCGGACGGTCCGTCCTGCACCCGCAGCGGCGTGGCGAGCGCGCCCGTCGGGCTGCCGGAGTTCTCGCACAGCCGGGCGCCGTCGAACGCCCGCTGGACGTCCAGCACCCGCAGGTCGGCCGCCGGACGCTCGGCCGCCAGCGTGCTGTAGGCGTTCTTCACCAGGGAGCCGAGGTTCTGGGAGAACAGCTGCCCGGGGGCGAGGCTCGCGCGGTGGATCGGACAGCCGGCGGCGTACCGCTCGGCGCCGAGGGCGCGGAACTTGTCGCGGGTGTCGCTGCGGTCGTCCTCCTCCCAGTACGGCGAGGCGAGGTCGGGCGGCAGCGGGTTGGTGTAGGTCTGCAGCACCACCCGGTGGACGCCGTCGGCGTCGATCTGGTCGAGCGTGTCCAGGACCTGGCGCAGGGCGGCGGTGGTCTCGGTGGTGGCGGCGCTGATCTCGGCGTCCGTGGCCAGGTCGGAGACGGTGCAGGGCTCCTGCGGCACGTCGCCGTTCAGGTACGCCCAGAACTCCCACCAGCCCGTCCAGGCGTCGGCGATGAAGCGGTTGGCGCACAGCTCGGCCACGTCGCCGAAGGTGAACTGACTGTTGTTGGAGCCGAGGCCGATGAGGACGACGTCGATGTCGTGGGTCTGGGCGACGGCGCGCAACTGGTCGAGCTGCGAGGCGACCGAGCGGCCCTTGGCGCGGGCGCTTCCGGGGTTGGCGATGTCGGCGGGCCGGCCACCGGAGCAGGCGAGGTTGAAGCGGTCCTGGATGCCGGGGAGTGTCGCCTTGTACAACGAGGCGTTGGCCGACCGGTGGCAGAAGTAGGCGTTGCCGTTGGCCGCCGACCAGCCGGGGAAGCCCTGCGCCGTCCCGGACGCGTCGACGACGGGCTGGTAGTCGCCCGCGCCCTCCCCACTGATGAAGCTGTCGCCGAGCGCGACGGCGGCGGTGGGCAGGGCCGCCTGCGCCGCTCCGCCCTGGACGACCTGGATGCCGGCCGCGCCCAACAGGATCGCGGCCACCGCGGCAGCATGCCGGAGTACCCTCACAACTCCTCATTCCCTGCTAAATAAGCATGAAATATTGGTTATGCGGATCACAACACGCCACCTCGATGGCGTCAAGATCTCCACATGCGCGGCCGCTCCCCCTAAGAGATCGCGAATCGCCCTGATCGTCAAGCATGCGTTTGCTCATTCAGTCAGGACTGCAGGTCGAGCAGGTTCGGGACGAGCGGGGTCAGACGAGGCCGCGGCGGGTGGCCTGGGCGCCGGCCTGGAAGCGGGTCTCGGCGTTCAGCTCGTCGAACAGGTGGCGGAGGCGGCGACGGAGGCTGCGCGGGCTGGTGCCGAGCTGGCGGGCGATGGCGTCGTCCTTGAGCCCGGCCGAGAGCAGCGCGAGGATGCGGCGGTCCTCCAGGCAGAGGTCCGTCCATTCTGAGTCCTCGCGCTCGCCGGGCGCCTCACCGGGCGCCTCACCGGGCGAGGACGCGCCGTCGTGGTCGGCGGGCCGCGGGTACATCGGGACGGCCTCCTGCCACAGGCGCTCGAACAGCTCGACCAGGGCCACCACCATGGTGGACCCTCTGATCACCACGGTGCGGGAGATCGGCGGGTCCAGGTGCAGCGGCATGAGCGCCATCCGCCGGTCGACGAGCATCATCTTGAACGGCAGGCCGGGCAGGACCTTCGCCTCCTCGCCCGCCGCCAGCGCGTCGTCCAGCACGTCGAGCGCCCCCAGCTGCTGGAAGGCCTCCGGTGCGTAGATGGTGCGGTAGCGGACGCCGTCGCGCAGGCGTTCGCGCTCCAGCGGGTTGCGGTGGTCCACCACGTACGGCGGCCGGTCGAAGGTCAGCACCTCGTCCCTGGCCTCCTGCTGCAGCCGGACGAACCACCGGGAGAGTTCCTCGGCCCCGGCCAGCACCTCGAACTGGCCGGCCTCCTCCGGGTCCTGGCCGACGCTGCGGAACGCCGCCTCCAGCGTGTCGGCGGTGTCGGTGAGCCGCTCCAGCTCGCCCTGCAGGCCGCGTACGAGCGAACGGATCGCGGTCCCGGGGTTGGTCGCGGTCCAGCGGGGTGCCTGCCCCCACGGGCGGCTGACCATGCCCTTGACACGGAGCCTGCTCAGCGAGGACTGGATGCGACGGGGACTCTCGCCGCTCCGCATGACGAGCTCCTGCACGGTGATGCCGGGGGAGGCCAGCACCGCGCGGTACACGCGTTCGTCGAACGCGCTGATGCCCACCACTTCCAGCGTCGGACCTTCATCGAGCATGCCCACGATGCTGGCCAGTTCCGGCAACTGCCGCAATAGGCCAGACGATCACCTTGTCAGCAAAATTCGCAAACAGTTAGAAATCGGGTCGTGCTACAAAGAACCGCCCTTGTTGGAGTTGTGGTAGCGGCCCTGACAGCCGCCGCAACCCCCGCCCAGGCGACCCCCACGCCCTCCCCCACGGCGTCTGCCGGAACGGCGCAGAGCGCCGCGAAGGCCGGCCCGCCCAAAACGATCACTCTGATCACCGGTGACAAGGTCACCCTTCGCCCGCTTCCCGGCGAGCAGACCCAGCTCAGCGTCACCCCCGGCGCCGGCCGGGAGAACATCGCCTTCATCCACCGCCGCGGCCAGGACGGGCTCAGCATCGTCCCGGCCGACGCGATGCCGCTCCTGGCCGCCGGCCGGCTGGACTCCCGGCTGTTCAACGTCACCCGGCTCGCGGCGTTCGGCTACGACGACGCCGCGAGCCCGGCGCTCCCGCTGATCGTGACCTACCCCGCGGACGTCGCCACGCTGCGCGTCGCGGGCGGGCACCCGCTGCCCGCGATCAACGCGATCGCGCAGAGCGAGCGGCACGACGCCGCGGGCACGCTCTGGAAGTCCCTGACCGCGCAGGCCAGGACGTCGGCGGCCACCCCGGAGAAGATCTGGCTGGACGGCAAGGCCAAGCTGTCCCTCGACGTCAGCGTTCCGCACATCGGCGCGCCGCAGGCGTGGCAGGCCGGGTACGACGGCAAGGACGTCCCCGTCGCGGTGCTCGACACCGGCTACGACCCCGGCCACCCCGACCTGCAGGGCCTGGTCGTCAAGACGGCCAACTTCACCGCCGAACCCGACGTACGCGACCTCAACGGGCACGGCACCCACGTCGCGAGCACCATCGCCGGGTCCGGCGCCGCCTCCGGCGGCAGGTACAAGGGCGTCGCCCCCGGCGCGAAGCTGCTCATCGGCAAGGTCTGCGAGCAGGGCGGCTACTGCCCGGACTCGGGCATCATCGAGGGCATGACCTGGGCGGCGGAGAACGGCGCGCGCGTCGCCAACCTCAGCCTCGGCAACCCCGACGCTCCCGGCCTCGACCCGCTGGAGCAGGCCGTCGACACGCTGTCGGAGAAGTACGGCACGCTGTTCGTCATCGCCTCGGGCAACGACGGCCCCCGGACGCTCGGCTCGCCGAGCAGCGCCGACCGCGCACTGTCGGTCGGCGCCTCCTTCCGCGACAACGACTCGGTCGTCGCGTTCAGCAGCACCGGCCCGCGCCCCGGCGACGCGGCGGTCAAGCCCGACCTGATCGCGCCGGGCGTGGGCATCGTCGCGGCCAGGGCCGAGGGCACCGGCTTCCCGGCGGACGACGAGTCGTACACCGAGATGAGCGGCACGTCCATGGCCACCCCGCACGTCACGGGTGCCGCGGCGATCGTCGCCGGGCGGCACCCCGACTGGAAGGCCGACCAGATCAAGGCGGCCCTGATGGCCTCCACCGCCCCCGGCGCGGAGCTGGGCGCGTACGTCCAGGGCTCCGGCCGGGTGGACGTGGCCCGCGCCGTCACCCAGCAGGTCACCGCCGAGCCGGCTCCTCTCAGCCTCGGCGACGTCCAGCTTCCGGCCGCCCCCGGCAAGCGCACCCTCACCTACCGCAACGACGGCGACGCCGCCGTCCGGCTGGACCTGAGCATCGTGGCCAAGGACGGCCGGGGCCAGACGGTGACGCCGTTCACGCTCAGCGCCTCCTCGGTCGAGGTGCCCGCCCACGGCACCGCGCAGGTCGAGGTGTCCACCGCGGCGCAGCCGACCGGCCTGTACAGCGGCACGGTCATCGCCACCGGCGGCTCGGTCTCCGTACGCACCGCCATCGGCATGGAGGTGGTGCCGGAGAAGCGCAAGGTCAAGCTGACGTTCACCGGCTCGGACGGCCGGCCCGCGCAGGCCGCCCTCGCCGGGGTGATCGACCTCGACACCAAGGAGCAGAGCAACTACGACGTCGCCACCGGCACGCTGGAGCTCAAGCTGGACAAGGGCCACCGGTACACCGTCGTCACCCTGCTGCTCGACCAGGACGGCGCCGTGGTGATGGGCGCCGATCCGGAGTTCACTCTCGACGCCGACCGCGCCTTCACCTCCGACGCGCGCAAGTCCCGGCCGGTGGACGTGCGCACCGAGGAGCCGTCGGCACGGCTGGCGTTCGGCATGCTCGGCATGCTGCAGGTCGTCGACGGCGTGCAGCCGCTCGGCGTGGACGTGGACCTGCCCGCCGGGGCCGACCGCGTCGATGGCATCAAGGCGATTCCCACGGCCCGCACGGCGAGCGAGAAGTTCGCCTACTACCGGTGGACGCAGTGGGCCAAGCCGAAGAGCGGCGGCGGCTTCGACGACAGCCCGTACTTCTACCACCTGATGAAGGCCGAGCCGCGCATCCCCGCCGACCCCGGCTACCGGCCGCGCCGCCGCGACCTCGCCCAGGTCGACGCCACCTACGCCGCGCAGGCGGACGGCAAGCAGGGCGAGCGCTTCGCCCTGCCGGTGCTGTACGGAACCGAGCTGGCGTGGATGCCGTACGGCGAGGTCTCCCGGTTCCCGCTGCCGTTCCACCGCACCGAGTACTACACGCCGGCCGACACCGGCTGGTACTCGACCTTCGTGCAGTACAGGGTGCCGCCGGACGGCTTCGACAACCTCGACCAGTTCTTCTACGACAAGATCAGGTCCTACCGGGCCGGCGAGAAGATCTCCGACCGCTGGAACGGCGGCGTCTTCGGGGCGGCGCTCGACCCCGGCGGGGACTACTCCTGGCGCGAGGGGAACGCGCTGCAGTTCTCCATCGGGCTGTTCAAGGACGGCGTGCCCGAGCACTTCTCCTACGACTCCTACGTCAACCCCAAGGCCACGCTCTACCGGGACGGCAAGGAGGTCTGGGCCGCCGAGTACCTGCCCGGCTACATCGAGGTGCCCGCCGACGCCAAGGCGGGCAAGTACCGCCTCGCCGTGAGCGCCGACCGTGAGCCCCTGAGGTCCAAGCTCTCCACCAGGGTCAGCGCCGAGTGGCGGTTCGGCTCCACGACACCGGAGCAGGGGAAGCGGCCGGTGCTGCCGCTGATGGCCGTCAAGATCGCGCCGGAGCTGGACGACCGCAACCGCGCCGACGTGGGGCACATGCGCATCCCGCTGCAGATCCAGCGGCAGAAGGGCTCCCCCGCCCTGAAGGTGAACGCCCTCACCCTGGATATCTCCTACGACGACGGCCGCACCTGGCTGCCGGCGCTGGTGCACCGCACGGGCGACGGCACCTGGGCCGCCGAGACCTCGCACCCGCGGAACGCGCGTGGGAAGTTCGCCTCCCTGCGGGTCAAGGCGGCCGACACCGGCGACAACGCCTTCACCGAAACGATCATCAGGGCCTACGAGATCAAGTGAAGGACGCGTCCGATCACCGCGCCGGCGAGGACGTCCTGAGGACGTCCTGAGGTCGGCGCCCGGTCGGTGCGGGGACCGCCGGTCCTGGTGGGAGAGGCCTTCTCCCCCGGGCCGGCGGTCCTCGCCGTCGGCGGGCACGTTCGCCGGTACGGCCCGGCGGCCCTCTCAGGGCTGGGCACTCGGCAGGCGGCGAAGAGCGCGCACGGGTGACAGCAGGCCCGCGGCGACGCCGGTGAGCATCAGGCAGGAACCGGCGACCAGGGTGGCCCGGAGACCGAACGCGGTGCCCGCCACCCCGCCGGCCAGCGCGCCGAGCGACTGGCCGCCGAAGGCGAGGAACCGCCAGGTGGCGTTGACCCGGGCGAGCAGTTCCGCCGGGACCAGGACCTGGCGGAGCGTCTGCTGGTTGACGCCGTACAGCGAGGGCCCGAGGCCGCGCAGGCACTGGGCGAAGACCAGGACGGCGAACGCCACGAGGAACGGGCCCACCGCGGCGGCGAGCACCAGGCCCGCGACCGAGGCCAGGAACATCCCGAGGATGAAGGTGGGGCCGGGCCCGAGGCGATGGGTGACCCGCGACGCCATCAGCGCGCCGGCGACGCTCGCCAGGCCACCGGCCGCGATGAGCGCACCGATCTGACCTGACGACAGGCTCATGTCGCGCACGAGGTACAGCACCAGGACCACGGCCTGCACCTGGCCGGCGAACGCGCCGACCGTGGCGGCCACGACGACCGCGCGCAGGACGGGATGGGCGAAGACCGCCCGCCAGCCCTCGGCGATGCTCGATCGCAGGCGCATCGGCGGCCGCGGTTCGCCCGCCGCGCTCACCCGGCCCGGGGTGCGGATGCGCGTCTTGCACAGGGCGGAGACCAGGAACGACGCCGCGTCCACGACGATGGCCATCGGCGCCCCGAGGGCTGCCACCAGCACTCCGCCGATCCCGGAACCGGTGGTGCCGACCGTGGCGTTGCTGAGCATCAACGCGCTGTTCGCGGCGAGGAGCCGGTCACGCGGCACCAGTCGCGGGGTGAACGACTGCGCGGCCACCGACGCGAAGAGGCCGGCGACGCCGGCGAGCACCGCCACCACGTACAGGTGCCATATCGAGAGCGCGCGGAACACGGCCAGCGCGGGGATCGATCCGACCAGGAGCAGCTGCGCCGCGTCGGTCACGATGAGGACGCGGCGGTACGGCAGGCGATCGACCCACACACCGGCGGGCAGGCCCAGCACCAGGTGCGGCAGCCACGCGAGGGCGCCCAGCACCCCCATCTCGGCGGGCGATGCACCCAGGTGGGTCACGGCGGTCAGCGGGAGGGCCACCGTGGTGACGCTGGACCCGAACAGCGAGACGGAGTTGCCGGCGAACAGCCGGCGGAAGTCGGCATGACCGGCCAGCACCGCCCACAGACCCGATGAGCGCCGCGAGATGTCATCCGCATCGCGCGGCGGCGTCCGCGATGTACCCCCGCCAGGGACCATGCGATCGACCTTATCCCGCCAGGGCGGCGTGCGCCGCGGCGAGACGTTCCTCCTGGTCGCGGTGTGAGCCGCCGCCCGAGACCTCGTCGGCCCAGTCGAGCAGGCGGTGCAGGTGACGGTCGGGTGCGGCCGGGACGGCGGGATGGTCGCCGAGGACGACCTGACCGCCCGTTCCGTCGATGGTGATGAGCGTGCCCTCCGCGATGGTCCGCCCGCCCGCGCTGACACGGGCGGCGGCGACGTCGACCGTGAGGTCCGCCGCGCCCACGACGGCGGGTTTGCCCATCGCCCGCGCGACCACAGCGGCGTGACTGACCGGCCCGCCCCGGGCGGTGACCACGCCGGCCGCGGCGGCGAGACCGTGCATGTCGAGCGGAGAGGTGTGCGGGCGCACCAGGATGACCGGGCCGCCGGCGGCCATGCGGACCGCCCGGTCGGCGGTGGTCGCGACCCTGCCGGTGGCGACCCCCGGGCAGGCGCCGAGCCCCCGGGTGAGCACGTCGCCCGGCTCGGCCGTACCCATCCGGGGCGTGCGGACGTGCCGGAGCTGCGGCGGGGTGACCCGGAGCAGCGCCTCGCGGCGGCTGATGAGCCCCTCGTCCGCGAGGTCCACCGCGACGCGGACGGCGGCACGGCCGGCGAGGCCGCCGGGACGCACCTGCAGGAGCCACAGCTCCCCCGCCTCGAAGGTGAACTCCACGTGGCACGCGTCGCGATAGTGCCGTTCGAGGCGGTCCAGTGCCGCCGGCAGGCCGGCCCATACCTGCGGCTCCCGTCCGGCCAGCTCGGGCAGCGGCCTGGTCAGCGACGTCCCGGAGACCACGTCCTCCCCTTGCCTGCCGAACAGCACCTCACCGAAGGGCGCCCGCTCACCGGTGTTGGGGTCACGGCTGAACGCGACACCGCTTCCGCTACGGTCGTCGCGGTTGCCGAAGACCATGGCCTGCACGGTGACCGCCGTACCAAGGTCGTGTGGAATGTCGTGCAACGTGCGGTATGTCGTGGCGCGCGGTGTGTCCCATGACGCGAACACGGCCCGGACGGCCAGTTCCACCTGCCGCACGGGGTCGTCGGGGACCGGGGCGCCCGATCGGCGATGGACGAGCTCCTCGACGGCTCTGATGGCATCGGCGAGACCGCTCTCGCCATCGCTCCCGGCCACCTGGCGGGCGGCGTCGAGGATGTCCGGCGGCACGCCGAGGACCGCGGCGGCGAACCCGGACAGGAACCGGAAGCGGGAGTCCAGCGCGAAGTGCCGGTCGCCCGTCTCGGCCGCCAGCGCCGCCGTGGCCCCGGCGGTGAGGCCGACGTTGAGGACGGTGCTCATCATGCCGGGCATCGACACGCCGCCGCCCGAACGGACCGACACCACGAGCGGCCGCTCCGGCCCGCCGAGACGCCGTTCGGTGGCCGTTTCCAGGCCGGAGACGGCGGCGGCCAGTTCGGCGTCGAGACCATCGGGGAGCCGGCCGTCACGCAGGAAGGCGCGGCAGGCCCCGGTGCCGATGATGAACCCCGGCGGCACGGGCAGCCCGAGCCGGCGCAGGACGACGAGCCCGTACCCCTTGCTCCCGAGCACGCTCGCGGGCTCGGTGAGCCCGGCGTGGATGGGGTGGATCCAGGTCATCGGTGTCCCGGGTCGGGGCGCGGGATGCCCAGGGTGGCGAGCAGGTCTTCGTGAAGCTGGAACCACACGATGTGGTAGGAGGACATGTTGTCGGTCACGTAGTCCAGCGCGCCCGCTCTGGCACGGGTGAGTGCGTCGGTGAGCCGGAGCCGGTACCTCCCGAACCGCAGCATGGCCGCCCACAGCTCCGCGCAGGCGTCCTGCAACCGCTGGTCGAGGTCGGCGAACCGGTCCAGGACGCGGGAGTCGTACGCGGAGTCGGTGTGGTCGTTCCACGTGGGCACCCCGCCGACCGGCCGCATCTGCCACGCCGTGCACAGGTCGAGCAGTTCGGGGTTGAGCACGAGGAAGGCGTCGTACGCCTTCGCCACCACCGGCCGAGTGCCGGCCGTGTCCAGCTCGCCGGAGATCCGTTCGGCGTCGGCGGCGCGACCGGCCTCGGTGAGCCCCCACGCGCCGAAGTCGCCGGGAACGTACTGGACCAGGCCGGCCGCCGCGAGGTCGATCAACTCGGACTCGGTGTCCGCCTCGGAGAGCCCGGTCGCTTCGGACACGCGGGACAGGGCGGCGAAGCCGATGCACCGAAGCGCGTGCAGGGCCAGCAGGTTAGCGCTGGTCACATGGGGTGAGCTCCGCACTCGACCCGCCTTCCCTTCCGGCCGCGGATCCGAGTCGACACTTCGGATGCCATCTTCATCTGGATGACATTAACATCCGAATGGCCGGGACAGGTAAGGCGTACACCCTGCCTCGCGGAACCGGGCGCGAGGCGCTCCGCCCGCCGCGCCAAGGCCCGGCACCGCGCCTCCCCCCGATGTCGCCTGCGCTCGACCGCGGAGGTCGCCCGCCGGACGTCGCGCACGCGCGGGGCATCCGCTCGGCCAGGGCGCCGGGCGCCGAAAACGGGTGTCCGAGGTCAGTTCGGGGCTGCGGCGAGGACTCCGTCGATCTGCCCCAGAGCCGCGCTCATCCCCTCGATGACGCCCATGGCCAGAATCTGGTCGAGTTGCTCGGCGCTGGTGTACACCGTGGCCAGGGTCATGCGGGAGCCGGCCCCGTGCGGCTCGATGGTGACGACGATGTGCGCGGGGTCCATGGCGACCAGCGGGTCGTTCTCGTCACCGCCGAAACCGTCGTCGAACTCCAGCCGGGCCGGCGCCTCGATCGCCGTGAACCTCCACCAGCCGCGGACCTCCTGCTCGCCGGGGCCGTTCATGCGATAGCGGGACCCGCCGCCGACGGTGAAATCGTGCTGCTCGAAGGTCGCCGGCCACATGGGCGGCCCCCACCAGCGCTCGGTCTGGCGAGCGTCCTCCCACACCTGCCAGACGCGTTCGACCCCGGCGTCGAATTCGCTGACGAACGTGAGCGTCCGCGCGTCCAGGTCCTTGTCCGTGCTGACTACGGTCATGGGGTGGTTTCCTCTCCCGGTCTTCGGTCGGATACCCGGTCGATGCCTCTGGCTTCATGCCGCGAAATCCGCTCGCGCCGAGATCCGGCGGCGAGCGGCGCCCCCGAGGCCCGGACGACGAGATCGGCGTCCGCCCCGCTCAGTTCCCTTAGCACGATATAGACGCACACACAGCCCGTCACCCCCGATTTCAGCCGGGGTCCCCTAGCGGCGAGCACCTTCCGTGACTCACCCATTCACCCCGCAGGGCGGGCGGAGCCATCGTCAGCGTTTGACGCAGGTGTAGGTGCCGTAGAGGGAGCGGTGGAACGCCGACCGGACGATCTCCAGTCCGGCCGCGGCGATCATCGGTTCGAGCAACCAGCGGAAGGTGCTGAACTCCGTGCGGATGTGCACCGCGTAGTCCTCCGCGGTGTACCCCGCGGCCGGATCACTCGCCGCGCCGGCGAACCACCGGCCGAAGACGGCCTCGGCCTCCGACGGCGCGAAGTCGTAGATCAGGTCGTGCAGCCGCAGCACACCACCGGGCCGCAGCAGGCGGGAGATGCGGTCCAGCGCGATGGCCTTGAAGAAGTCCGGAAGCTGGTGCAGGGCGTTGCGGGTGTGGACGGCGTCCACCGGCGGGCCGTCGTGCTCGTACGACAGAAACCCGGCCCGGACGACATCGATGTTCGACACGCCGGCGTCCGCGGCCCGCCGCCGCAGGAAGTCCTGCATCGCGGGAGAGACGTCCACCGCCACCACCCGCCGGAAGCGCCGCGCCGCGGGCAGGGCGAACTGCCCGGTCCCCGCGGCGAGGTCCACGACGGTCGAGTCCTCGGCCACGCCGAGCTCGCCGAGCACGGTCAGATCCTCGGTGGGATCGGGGTATCCCTGTTTGCGGTCGTATCCGGCGATGAAGGCCGGGTCGAGATGTTCCGGCCCCGCGTACGCGAGTTCGTCGATCATCCATGCGGGCACTCCCCGATCATCCCGTTGGCCCCGGGGGTACGGCATCCGGTTTTCCCGTTCCGGCCGCCCGAGAGGTCGCCTGCCAGGGCGGGTGGCCGTCAGGGGGCGTTCACCTGACGTGAAGGGTGCTCCGCGACTCAATAAATAAGAAAGCTTCCTATTGACAAGAGCCGTGACGTCGGGGTTACATCCTTTTCATCCAGGCGGTGAAGGCTCTTCCGGCAGGACGACGAGCGCGCCGGTGTGCGCCCCCGCACGCCTCCGAGGCGCGGGCCGGAAGTCGGTGCCTGGCGAGAACCACCACCGGAGGTCTCCATGCGCACACCCCGGCTCCTCCTCACGGCGCTGACCGTGGTCGTCACCCTGACCGGCGGCCTCGTCGCCGGCACGAGCGGCGAACGGGCCGAAGCCGCCATCGGCCCCGTCACCTGGTCGGACGAGTTCAACGCCGCCTCGGGAGCACCCGTCGACGGCACCAAGTGGAAGTTCGACATCGGCGGCGGCGGCTGGGGCAACAACGAGCAGCAGTACTACACCGACTCCACCCGCAACGTGTACCACGACGGCCAGGGCCACCTCGCGATCACGGCCCGCAAGGAGAACCCGGCCGGCTACCAGTGCCACTACGGCACCTGCCAGTACACCTCGGGCCGCATCCTGACCTCGGGCAAGTTCAGCCAGGCCTACGGCAGGTTCGAGGCCAGCATCAAGATCCCCCGAGGGCAGGGCATCTGGCCCGCGTTCTGGATGCTCGGCGGCGGCGACTGGCCGAACACCGGCGAGATCGACATCATGGAGAACGTCGGCAAGGCGCCGAACACCGTGTACGGCACCGTGCACGGCCCCGGCTACTCCGGGGGCGAAGGCATCGGCGGCAACCGCAGCATCGGGGCGCCGCTCGCCGACGGCTTCCACAACTACCGGGTCGACTGGTCGCCGAACCTCATCGTCTGGTACCTGGACGGCTCGGAGTACTTCCGCGTCACGCCGTCCAACCTGGGCGGCGACCGGTGGGTCTTCGACCACCCGTTCTTCATGATCCTGAACGTGGCGGTCGGCGGCTACTGGCCCGGCTACCCCGACTCCACCACCTCGTTCCCGCAGACGATGCTGATCGACTACGTCCGCGTCTCGGCCTGGACCAGCGACGGGGGCGGCGGAGGCGGCGCGCTGAAGTCCGCCATGAACGGCCGCTGCATCGACATCCCCGCCGCCAACCCGGTGGACGCCGCTCCGCTGCAGATGTACGACTGCAACGGCACCGCCGCCCAGCAGTGGTCGGTCAACGCCGACGGCACCGTCACCGCGATGGGCAAGTGCATGGACGCCGCGGCGGCCGGCACCGCCAACGGCACGGCGATCCAGCTCTACACCTGCAACGGCACCGGCGCTCAGCGGTTCACGCTCACCGCGGCGGGCGACCTGGTCAACGTCCCCGCAGGCAGATGCGTCGACATCGTGGAACGCAACTCCGCCAACGGGGCACGGCTGCAACTGTGGGACTGCACCGGCGGGTCCAACCAGAAGTGGACCCGCGGCTGATCCGCTGAGAGCGGCGAGCGAGAAGGCCGGCGGCGCCCACCGCCGGCCTTCCCGTCAGGCGGTGCGCAGGGCCTGCGTCGGAGGCATGCGGGCCGCGCTCAGCGCCGGGTAGAGGCCGGCGATCGTACCGACCGCCACCGCCGCGGCGAGCCCGGCCCCGGCGGCGGACACCGGGACGACCGGGGGCCAGCCCTGCCGGTGCGCCAGTGCCACGGTCACCGCCGCGCCCAGCAGCACCCCGAGGACGCCCCCGGCCGCGCTGAGCAGCATCGACTCGACCATGAACTGCGCGGCCACGTGCCGGCGGGCGGCGCCGAGCGCGCGGCGCAGCCCGATCTCCCCCCGCCGTTCCAGCACCGAGATGACCATCACGTTGGCGATGCCGATCCCGCCGACCAGCAGCGCCACCGTGCCGAGGCCGAGGAACAGCGACGTGGTCGCGTCCACCACCGCCAGCCGCGCCGACAGCACGTCCGAGGGACGGCTCACCGTCACCTGCCCGGGAAAGCGGGGGTCGGCGGCGCGCGGCAGCATCGCCGCGACCTCCGGCGTGCGGTCGGTATGCGCCCGGACGTAGAGGCGGCTCGGGTGACCGTCGTACCCGAAGTCCGCGGCGGCCGCGGCGAAGCCGATCAGGGCGGACCGGTCGATCTCCGGCGCGAACTCCACCGGGCGCAGGACGCCGATCACCGCGTACCACCGGCCGCCCAGCCAGACCCGGTCCCGCCCGGACACCTCGGCGATGCCGAGCGCGCGTGCCGCCTCGTACCCGAGGACGACGGCCGGGTACCTCGCGGTGGCCTCGTTCAGGAAGGCGCCCGCCGCGGGCGTGGCGTCCAGGGTGGACAGCAGGGTGGGGTCGCAGGCGCGCACTTCGAGTCCCGCGCTCAGATACCCGGGGATCCGGTCGCTGCGGTAGACCTCGATGCCGCGCATCTGCGCGGTCGGCGCGACGGCCAGCACGCCTTCGGTCCGGCCGACCGACCGCGCGGCGGTGACCGGCAGTTGCGCCTCCTCTCCTCCCATGCGCACTCCGTTGGCCACGGTGAGCAGGTTGGTGCCGAGCCGGTCGAGGCGGGCCAGCACATCGGCCTGGCTGGACCGGGTGACCCCCAGGACGGCGACCACGGCCGCGATGCCGATCGCCACGCCGAGCAGCGACAGCGCCGCGCGCGCCGGCCTGGTGCGCAGGCCGATGGTCGCGACCGGCACCAGGTCCGCGAAACGCAGCCGTGACATCTCGCTCACCGCCCACGCTCCCCGGCACGCGCTGCTCTATCGCCCGACGCGGTACCGCGCCCCGCTCCGCCGTCCGGCACGACGCCGGCCGCGTGCCCCATGAGGCCGCGCACGGCGCCGCTCGGCCCCGCGGTGTCGTGCTCGATCCGTCCGTCGCGGACGAACACCCGCCGGTCGGTGGCCGCCGCCACCTGGGCATCGTGGGTGATCACCACGATGGTGGTGCCCGCCGCGTTCAGCTCGCGCAGCAGGGTCAGAATGGACGCCCCCGCGGCCGAGTCGAGGTTGCCGGTGGGCTCGTCGGCGAACAGGACCGCCGGCCGGCCGACCAGCGCCCGCGCGATGGCCACACGCTGCCGCTCGCCCCCGGAGAGCAGCCGCGTCCGATGACCGAGGCGGTGCGCCAGGCCGACCCGCTCCAGCGTCTGCGCCGCGGCCGCCCGGCGCCGGCGCGCGGGAACCCCCCGATAGAGCAGCCCGTCCGCCACGTTGTCCAGCGCGGTCGCGTGGTCCAGCAGAAAGAACTGCTGGAAGACCACGCCGAGCCGGTGCGCCCGCAGCCCGGCCAGCCGCCGCTCGCCGAGCCGTTCCAGCGGCTCGCCGGCGACGCGCACCGAGCCGGAGGTCGGCCGGTCCAGGCCGGCGGCCAGGTTCAGCAGGGTGGTCTTGCCCGAGCCTGACGGGCCGACCACGGCGACCAGCTCCCCGCTGTGCACGGTGAGGGTGACGCCGCGGACCGACTCCACCGGTGGGCTGCCCGGATAGGTCCGGCGTACGTCGAGGAGTTCCAGGACGGCGGTCACGACTCCGGCACCTCCACCCGGTCGCCGTCGCGCACGCCGCCGGTGACCTCGACCCGTCCGGTGGTCTCGTCGAACAACCCGGGTTTCACCTGGACGTACGCGCCGGAGGCCAGCCGCACCTGGTACCCGCCGCCGGGGCGGGCGAGCAGCGCGGCGACCGGCACGGTCAGCACGTTCTGCCGCACGGCGGTGGCCACCATCACCTGTACCGGGGCCTTGTCCAGCTCGGGCGCCCCGCGCGGCACT
Organism: Sphaerisporangium melleum; assembly: GCF_014646695.1. Taxonomy (GTDB): domain Bacteria; phylum Actinomycetota; class Actinomycetes; order Streptosporangiales; family Streptosporangiaceae; genus Sphaerisporangium; species Sphaerisporangium melleum. Next base: position 49,555 of record NZ_BMNT01000022.1, on the reverse strand, counting down.
CGCACCGTCATGACCAGTTCCACGGTGGCCGGGCCGGAGGGCCCCTCGTTCCGCTTCGGCGCCGTGGCGACCCGGCCGACGCGGAGCACCTTGCCCCGCGCCGGGACGGCGCCCGGCAGGGTGACCGTCACCCGGTCGCCCTTGGCGACCGCGTTCTGCCGGTCGGCGGGAAGGTCGGCGGTGACCACCCGCCGGGTGGACGTGGCGGACAGCACCGGCCCGCCCGGACGGACGCCGGCGCCGGTGGAGACCTGGGCGGCGCTCACGCGGATCCTGCCCGGCAGGAACACCACCGACCCGAGCGGCAACTGCCCGGTGCGCCCGCTCGCGGGCACCCCCCACGCCTTCTGCAGGCGGCGGACCGCGGCGGCGGTGGCGGCCGTGAAGTGGTCGTCCACGGTCATCAGCCGGCCGGGGTCCATGCCGAGCGCGACCAGGTTGCGCTCCAGTTGCCGTACGTCCCGGCCGTCGGTCATGCCGAGCCGCAGGTCGCGGTAGGCCGGGATGGTGCCGTAGAGCAGGCGCACCGCCCGTCCGTCCACCCGGAACAGCACGCCGCCCCGGCCGACGCGGGCGGCGGGCCGCGCGGCGGCGGTCAGGATGCCCGGAGCGCCCTGGTGCACGATCGAGTACGACCCGTCGAAGCCGTAGGCGCCGGCCAGGCGGATCGACTGGGCGACCCGTCCGCGGGCCACCGTGCCGGTCGCCGTGGGCACGGTCGCGGTGGCGACGTTCTCTTCGGGCGTGGCGGTGACCGCGTACCCGGCGGCCACCGCCCCGCCCAGCACGACGGCCAGCACCGTACCGCCGGCCACGATGCGCCGCGTCCGCCGGCGACGCCCCGAGCCGCCGATCCCATCCCGCCCGTCCGTCGTCACGTCGCGCCCGTCCGTCGTCGTATGGCCCCCTTCGGTCGTCGCGGCTCTCGCGTCCGGCGCGCCCCCGATCCCATCGCGCCGGTCCGTCGTCACGTCGCGCCCGTCCGTCGTCGTGTCATGGCCGTCCGTGGTCGTATCTCGCCGATCCGTCGTCGTACCGCGGTCGTGCGGTGTCGTGTCGTGGTCGTCCACCGTCGTGTCCCGCCCGCTCACGAGATCACGAGGCCGCCGGCCCAGTGCTGTCTGCACGCCTGGGCGGCCTCGGTCATCCGCTGGGAGCCGCGCTCCCCCTGCAGGGCCGTGCCGCGCAACGGGAACGTCCCATCGGGCTTGGGGTCCGGCCATTCCGGGATGCCGTGCTCGCGCACGCACTTGGCGTACGCGCGCAGCGCGTCCACGTCGCCCGGACCCGGGCGTCCGCCGACCGGTTCGTCGCCGCCGCCACGTAGGGCGGACTGCGGCAGTTTGTCCATGATGCCGCGGCATGCCTCCTCGGCCTGCTCGCGCACCTGCTCGGAGTACTGCGCCTCGATCTCGTCCTCCTTGCCATCGGGCAGCCGCAGCCGGCCGTCCTTGACGATGGGATCCGGCAGCGACGGAACGCCGTTGTCGCGGAAACACTGCGCGAGCTGCTTGCCGATGCGCAGCATCTCGGCGTCGGAAATCGCGGCGGCCGTCGGCGACGCACCCGCCGCCCCGCCGGATCCGCCCGCGCATCCGGCCAGTGTGATCAGCGCCGCCGCCACGGCGGCGCGTCCGAGAAGAAGCCTCATGGACACTCAGGCTGGCCGCCCGCGCCGTCCCGATCGTCGGCGTACGGTGTGATCTTTCCGGCGGGCGTATGACCGCGGTAGGACACCGCCATCCGCCTCCGGGCAGACGAACGGACGGCGGGCCGAACCTACGATGGGCCTCGTGTCCCGGCTCACCGCGTTGTACCGCCCGCTGCCGGCCTGGCGGTGGTTCGCGTTCGACATCGCCCTGGCCACCGGCCTGCTCATCACGACACTCGAACAGTCCGGCGACCGGGAGGCGTCCTGGTGGGTGCTGACCGCGCCGATGCTGATCGGCCTGGCGGTCCAGCGCCGCCGGCCGCCGGTGGCGGTCGTCCTGGCCTGCGCGGGCGCGCTCGGCCACCACCTGCAGGTCGCGATGGCGGTCGAGCCGCTCGACCTCGCCGTGCCCATCACCCTGTACACGCTGGCCGCCTCGGATCGGCCCCGGCGGGTCGCGGCGGTGACGCTCGGCGTCATGCTGGCCTGTGTCGGCCTGCTCAGCGTGCTGCGGCCCGTCCTGCCCACAGACGACGACCGGCCGGCCGCGGTGCTGCCGGTGCGGCCCGAGGTGATGGACAGGCCGCACGTCCCGGGGTCCTACCTGCCGCTGTTCGACGGGCCCATGGTGGTCGGCGAACCGGACGAGCAGGGCGGCTTCGAGCGGCTGATGGTCGCGCTGAGGCAGGGGGCCACGGTGATGCTCGTGCTCGGGCTCACCTACGCGGTCGGGGACAACGTCCGCAGCCGGCGCGCCCACCTGCGCACACTGGAGGCCCGCGCGGCCGACCTGGAACGCGAACAGCGGCAGCGGGTCGCGCTGGCCACCGCGGCCGAGCGCGCCCGCATCACCCGCGAGCTGCACGATGTCGTGGCGCACGGCCTGTCCGTGATGGTGGTCCAGGCCCAGGGCGGCGCCGCCGCGCTGAGACGCCACCCCGAGCGCACGGAGGCGGCTCTGCAGAACGTGATCAGCACCGGCCGCTCGTCGCTGGCCGAGATGCGCCGCCTGCTCACCGTGGTCCGCGCGGACCCGGCCGCGGACCCCGAGCTCGCGCCGCAGCCCGGCGTGGGCGCTCTGCCCGATCTCGTGGACCGGATCCGCGCGGCCGGCACCACGGTCACGTTCGTGGTGGACGGCGACCCGGTCCCGCTGCCGGCCGGCGTGGACCTGTCCGCCTACCGGATCGCCCAGGAGGCGCTGACCAACACGCTCAAGCACGCCGGCGGCGACGCGCGCGCCGCCGTGCGGCTGGCCTTCCGGGAGGACGCCCTGGAGATCGAGGTCACCGACGACGGCGCGGGCGCGGCGGCGTGGCCGGCCGGTGACGGCGGGGGCAGCGGCCTGCACGGCATCGCCGAGCGCGTGAGCCTCCTCGGCGGCGAGCTGACCGCCGGCCCGCGCGAGCCGGGCGGCTTCCGCGTGCGTGCGGTGCTCCCCCTGCGCGCGGCGGCGCGAAACGGCGGAGTGGCATGACCATACGGGTGGTGCTGGTGGACGACCAGGCGCTGGTGCGCACCGGCTTCCGGATGATCCTCGACGAGACCGAGGACATCGAGGTGGTCGGCGAGGCCGGGGACGGCGCGGCCGCACTGGAGGCGACGGTCCGCACCACGCCGGACGTGGTGCTGATGGACGTGCGGATGCCCGGAGTGGACGGCATCGAGGCGACCCGGCGCATCCGCGCCCTGTCCCCCGCGCCGAAGGTGATCATCCTGACCACGTTCGACCTGGACGACTACGTCTTCTCCGGGCTGCGTGCGGGCGCGAGCGGGTTCCTGCTCAAGGACACCCTCGCCGCCGACCTCATCGCGGCGGTCCGGGTCGTGGTGTCCGGCGAGGCGGTCACCGCGCCGAGCGTCACCCGGCGGCTGATCGCGCACTACGTCCAGGCCGCCCCGGTGCCGCCGTCGCCGCGTTCCGGCAACCGGCTCGACACGCTGACCGCGCGGGAGCGGGAAGTGCTGACGCTCATCGCGCGCGGTCGCTCCAACTCCGAGATCGCGGCGGATCTGCACGTCTCGGAGGGCACGGTGAAGACCCACGTCGGCCGGATCCTCGCCAAGCTCGGCCTGCGCGACCGGGTGCAGGCCGTGATCCTCGGTTATGAGTACGGCCTGGTCTCCCCCTGAGCCGCGCCGCCGGATCGAGGCGCCACCGCAGTGCGCCGTGGACATGGCGACCGCGTCAGGCGTGGGCCGGCACGACGTGGTGACGGCCGGGGTCGCTCGGTTCCGCCGTCAGGGGTGGTTCGGTGTGGCGTTCGCCGTCAGGGTCAGGGCCCGTGCCGCGACGGTCTCGGCGGGCCGGCCGAGCACGCGCTCCAGGTCGCCCGTGTGCCGTTCCAGCGCGCCCGCGCGCACCAGCCCGTTGATCCAGCTCATCGGCCCCGGCTCGGTGTCCGGCACCTCGCGGTAGGGCACCCCGAGGGCACGCGCCACCTCCGGATGACTCCACAGCGGCCCGGTGAAGTCGTACGCCCTGCCCAGGTGCTCCGCGCCGGTCAGCACGTTGGCCGCCGCCTCGGCGAGGTCCGAACGGAACGCCGTGTTGAGCTTCCTGCCTCCGGTGCCGCTGCTGATCGCCCCGTCGGACACCCTCGGGACGAACGGGTCACTGTAGAAGGGGTGGCGCAGCATCGTGTACGGCAGGCCGCTGGCGAGGATGGCCTGCTCGGTGGCGTGATGGGCCTCGGTCAGGCCGGTCGCGCCGGTGTCGGCGCCGAGGAAGCTCGTGTAGGCGATGGCGCCCACACCGGCCGCGACGGCGGCGTCCACGGCGGCCAGGTGGTGCCTGATCCTGCGTGCGGAATCGAGCTCCGGGGAGGAGATCAGCAGCAGGCGGGTGGCTCCGTCGAAGGCCGTGCGCAGGCTCGCCGGGTCGTCGTAGTCACCGTGCCGCGCCGGGACGCCTTCAGGCGCCCGGGCGAGATCGCGTACCACGGCCGTCACCTCCCCCCGGCTGCGCAGGTGGGCGATGACAAGGCGGCCGAGCGCACCGGAGGCGGCCGTTACCACGATCATGAGACTCCCTCGGAAAGACCGCCCTCATCCAAGCGTCGCGGAGCCGAATGCCGCCACCGATTTTCCGCCCGGCCGCAAGGGGTGTTCCGGTCGAGCCTTGGCACCAGGGCCGCCATTTCCGGTGGCAAGGCTGTGGACGGCCCCCGCTTTTCGGGCCAGGGCCGAGAAGTCGTCCACAGGATCCTCCGGGCTGGGGATGCCGGATCGGGATGTGTGCCACGATCGGCCGGTGATGGCATTGCGGCTCGCGTCCGCCGCGGCCGGGGTCGCCCTGGCGCTCGGCGGGCCGTGGAGCATGGCGGGCGAAGGCACACGGGGAGGCGCGGGCGTGCTGGAAGACAGCGGCGGAGGCGGCGTGCTGGACGGTTTCGTGATCGGGTACGTCCCGCCCGGCGCGGGGCCGGCCACGTCCGACTTCGCGTACGAGCCCGAGGACGGCGTCCGGTTCGCCTCCAGGGTCTGGGAACGCGAGACCGGCGAGGGGCACGCGGTCAATCTCACGGTCGTGGTCATGCGCGCGGGCCGCTTCACGACGCTCGGCGAGGTGCGCGGCTTCCTTTCGGCCTACCACGGGCGCGACCCGTCCTCGTGGACGGAGTCCCAGGTCGGCGCGCGTCCCGCGCTGGCGTCCGCCGGTCAGGTGTGCTGGCTGGCCGAGCCGGGCGTCGCGCTCTCAGTGACCCTCGACCCCACCCGGTTCGCCCCCGCCGAGCCGCTGACCGTCGCCGAGAGCGTCCGCACGGCCTGAGCGGCCGCCGGGTGGGCATCACCTCGGGGGGAGGGCGGCGGCGACCCGCGCGCGGAGGGCGGGCTCGTGGGCGGGGTCGGTGCTCAGGGTCGCGGTCAGTCCGGCGGCGGCGGCCTCGGAAAGGACGTCGAGCAGGGTGGTGAGTTGCCCGGGAGGCTCGGCGTCGAGCAGGTGCTCGGCGTGCTGGACCACCAGCGCGACGGGGCCGGCCCGGGTGGCGTCGCGCAGCGAGTCGGTGAGCGCGTCCCAGTTGCGGCCGAAGTAGCCGGGAAGGCGCAGGGCCCGCGCCACCTCCTCGAAGAAGGCGGCGCGGGTCCGGCACGCGCGCCCGTCGACGACCGCGGGCGCCGGCCCGGTGGACACGGTCAGCCAGTGCGGCAGTGGACGCGCGGCGGAGGTCATGGAGCTCCTAGAGCCGGTAGAAGTCGGTGTAGTGGTTGGGCGAGAACCACACCGCTCCGCTGCTGCGGTTGACGACGATGCGGTAGGCGTCGCGGGCGGCGCCCTTCGCCCGGGAGTACACGTCGTACTCGTAGTAGGTGGCCCCGCTGGGGAGCTGGCCCTCGCGGTTGTAGAAGCGCCCGCCGGTGTAGTTGTACCTGCCGTCCGGCCAGGAGTACCACCCGGCCGAGGTCGGGTATCCCTTGCCGGCCCAGATCGAGCTCGCCGTGCGCGCGTCGGCGCATCGCGAGATGGTGCAGGTGCTGTAGACCGAGGCGGTGGCGGGGGTGACGCCGACCAGGCCGGTCAGGGAGACGAGGGCGGCGAGCACGACGGTGAGTCGGGCAGGCCACGACGGTCGGGGGCGTTGCAGGGTGTGCACGAAGCCTCCTCGCGGGTACGCGGACGAACAATCGTCATGATCAGCGTCAATTCCAGTCAAATCAATGGAAAGACGGCTAAGCGCCGGTTAACTCTTCGCCTCCCCCGTCCACCACCGCGCCACACCGTCCCCGAACCACCCTGCGGCAAGAGTTCGATCATGCGACGGTAGCGACCGGCGCCGGAGCCGGCTTCCAGGCGGGAATGTACTGGCAATGAAAACCGTTACCACCACTGTCGCGCTCAGTCTCCGACAGCGAAGGGAGCCGGCGATGGCCAGGAACGACGTCCGTCCCGTGATCAAGCTCAGGTCGACCGCGGGCACCGGTTATGCCTACGTGACCCGCAAGAACCGGCGCACCCAGCCCGACCGGCTGACCCTCACCAAGTACGACCCGATCGTGCGCAAGCACGTCCTGTTCCGAGAGGAGCGATGACCCTCATGAGGAAGGGCATCCACCCCGCCTACCGGCCCGTCGTGTTCCGCGACGCGAGCGCCGGCTTCCAGATGCTGACCCGGTCCACCGCCACCAGTGAAAAGGCGGTGGAGTGGGAGGACGGCAGGACCTACCCGGTGGTCGACGTCGACGTCTCCTCGGCGAGCCACCCCTTCTACACCGGCCGTGGCCGGGTGCTCGACACCGCGGGCCGGGTCGAGCGCTTCAACCGGCGCTACGGCAAGGCCTGACCCTCTGGTCCGGCGCGGCACTCACCCCCCGGTAAGGCCGGGGACGATGCGGTGCCCGCGCCGGAACAGCCGATAGCGGGGGTCGACGGCGGCGGGCATACGGTGCGCCGCACGGAGAACATCCGCGGCGCCGCGCGCCGTGATTTCCACCGCATTACCGCGATCTCATTAGCGCGCCGGCCCGCCGGCGCGCTCTTCGTTTCGGCGCGGCAATATGCGTCGCGTCCCGGGGCGCGCGTTTTTGCGGGCCCGGCCGCCGACCGCCGGCATTTCTCCTTTCCGGCGCGGTGATTGCCCGGATCAGCCGTCCAGGGTGCGGTGCTGGACCGGGACCGCCGGGCGCACTCCGCCGTCCCGGATGAACTCCGCCCAGACGGGGTCGCCCACCTCGCCGGACACCGCGCCGGCCGGGGACGTCTCGACCAGGAAGAAGCCCACGCCCCGCATCGACTCCAGTCTGATCGCGGCTCCGGCCTCGCGCAGTTTGCCGCGCAACCGCTTGACCGTGGAGCGCACCGCGGCGACGTCGTCCAGGTATTCGGCGCCCCAGACCTGCTCGTAGAGCTCCTGGTAGGTCCAGACCCGCAGTCCCGGGGTGGCCAGCGTGGCCAGCACCTCGCGTTCGGTGCGGGTGAGCGGGAGCACCTTGCCCGCCCAGCTCACCTGCTGCCGGTCGTGGTCGACGACCAGCGCGCCCAGCCGGACCGCCGGGGTGGTCCGTGCCGGGGTCACCGTCTGCGCGTCGCCGCAAAGCACCCGCCGGACCGATTTCATGTCCGGGAACATCAGCAGCGTTCCGCTGCCGCTCACCAATCGAGCCAGTTGTGCCCGCTTGCTGCGGCTGGACGTCACGCACATGATGACCGGCTGTTCATCGAAGTCGTCCCGCGGGCTATCGCTCATGCGCTAAGGAAAGCAACGGCTTCCCGTGCAGTCAATATGAAGCTTTCAACCGTTACCCGGCGACAGTAAGACGGCCACATTGTGCGCCGATCCGATTTCGCCCCGCCATTGCCCGCCTTCTGACCTTGAGCGGGTGCCCCCGTGCGCTGAGGATGATCGCGGGCTGCGACCACCCCGGACAGCCGACCCGTCCTGACTCCCGGTGAGCCGCCGGGCCCTCAGCCGCCGCCGGAGAGCCGTCACCCATCCCGCGTGTTCCACTCGGTCGGCCATCCCTACCGGCCGGGGCAAGGAGGCCCCCGTTGACCCCATCACGAGGACGAATCCGACGATCTTCGCCGCTGGTGGCGATCTTAGCGATCTTGTGCACGCTGTTCGCCGGCCTGCCCGCCGCCGCGCAGGCGTCGAGCCGGACGGCCGGCCCGGCGGCGGTCGCCGCGGAGGACTCCGGCCCGGAGCCGGCGGCCACCGGCACGCGGCCCGAAGTGCGGGAGGCCGTCCGGCATGACCTGTCGGCCAAGCTGAGCGACATGGCGCCCCGCAGGACCAAGGGTCTGACGGCGAAGACCGGTGAGAACCCCTCCCGGCAGCTCCCGCGCCAGGCGCCGTCCACCGGCAAACCCGATAAGTCCGATCAATCCGACAAAGCAGCTAAGACGCCGGTCGGCGCCGAGGTGCTGCAGACCAACGCCGCCGCCACCCAGGTGCCCGAGTTCACCGCGAGCTTCGAAGGCGTCGGCAACGTCGACGGCGTGCTGCCCCCGGACACCAACGGCGACGTCGGGCCCCACCACTATGTGCAGTCGGTCAACGTCTCCTACGCGATCTACGACAAGAGCGGCACCCTGCTGCTCGGCCCGCTGCCCGGCAACGCCCTGTACGCGGGCTTCGGCGGGCCGTGCGAGACCACCAACGACGGCGACCCGGTGGTGCTGTACGACGAGGCCGCGGACCGCTGGATGATCACGCAGTTCGCCGTGCCGGGCGGCACGGCGGGGTACCACCAATGCATCGCCATCTCGCAGACGCCCGACCCGACCGGCGCCTACTACCGGTACGACTTCTTGTACCACCAGAGCCGGATGAACGACTATCCGAAGTTCGGCATCTGGCCGGACGCCTACTACATGACGGCCAACGAGTTCTCGCCGTCGTTCGCCGGCGCGGGCGCGGTGGCGTTCGAGCGGGAGAAGATGCTCGCCGGCCAGCCGGCCCGCATGGTGTACTTCCACCTCGGCCCCGACTTCGGCGGCCTGCTTCCCGCCGACGCCGAGGGCACGGCGCCCCCGGCCGGCGCGCCGAACCCGTTCACGATGGTCGACGACGACGCCTGGGGCATCTCCCCGACCGACCGGCTGCTGATGTGGGACTTCAAGGTCGACTGGACCGACCCGGCGGCCTCGACCTTCGGCAACGGCCTGGCCCCGAGCCGGTTCTTCGAGACCGCTCCCTTCGACTCCAACATGTGCAACTACGCCCGTGCCTGCGTCCCGCAGCAGGGCACGGCCGCGAAACTCGACGCGATCGCCGACCGGCTGATGTACCGCGCCGCCTACCGTGACTTCGGCGACCACGCCTCCATCGTGCTCAACCACACCGTGGACGCCGACGGCACCGACCACGCGGGCATGCGCTGGTACGAGCTGCGCGCCACCGGCCCGGCCGCGTGGACGCTGCACCAGCAGGGCACGTACGCGCCGGACGCCGACCACCGGTGGATGGGCAGCGGTGCGATGGACGTGACCGGCAACATCGCCTTCGGCTTCTCCGCCTCGGGCACCACGACCTTCCCCTCCATCCGGGTGGCCGGGCGGCTGTCCGGCGACGAGCTCGGCCGGCTCGACCAGAGCGAGCGCACCCTGGTCGCCGGCACCGGCGCGCAGACCCACACCGCCTCCCGCTGGGGCGACTACAGCTCGATGTCGGTGGACCCGGCGGACGGCTGCACCTTCTGGTTCACCACCGAGTACATGGCCGCCACCAGCTCGGCCGGCTGGCAGACCCGCGTCGGGGCGATGAAGTTCCCCAACTGCGCGGCGGGCCCGCACGGTGACGTGACCGGCAAGGTCACCTCCAGCACGGGCACGGCCATCGCCGGCGCGTCGGTCAAGGCCGGTCCGACCGGCACCACCACCGGGGCCGACGGCACCTACAAGCTGACCCTGCCGGAAGGCGAACACGAGATCACCGTCACCGCCTTCGGCTACGCGGCCAAGAGCACGACCGTCACGGTGCCGGACGGCGGTTCGGTCACCGCGAACTTCACCCTGACCGCCGTTCCGCGGCACAAGGTCTCCGGCGTGGTGAAGGACGTCTCCGGGCACGGCTGGCCGCTGTACGCGCGCATCGACGTCATGGGCAGGCCCGGCGGGCCGGTGTTCACCGACCCCGCGACCGGCGCCTACAGCCTCGACCTGCCGGCCGGGCAGTACGGCCTGACGGTGAAGGCGATGTACCCCGCCTACCGGCAGGCGGCCGAGCAGATCGAGGTCGGCGGCACCGACCTGGTGAAGGACATCGGCCTCGCGGTGGAGAACACCTGCACCGCCACCGGCTACCGCTACTCCTATGGAACCCCGCTGTTCACCGAGCCGTTCGACTCCGGTGCCGCGCCCGAGGGCTGGAGCGTGGAGAACCACACCGTGCACGGCGGCTGGGCGTTCACCGACGCCAAGAACCGCGGCAACCTGACCGGCGGCACCGGCGGCTACGCGATCGCCGACAGCGACGCGCCCGGGTCGGGCACCAGCATGGACACCGAACTGCTCCTCCCTGCGCTGGACCTGTCGGCCGTGCCGGGGCCGGTGCTGCGGTTCAACAGCGACTACCGGGCGCTCAACGGGTCCGCCGGCGTCGAGCTGAGCCTGGACGCGGGCGCCACCTGGACCGTCCTGACCACCTGGACCACGGCGAGCCGGCGCGGCCCGGTCGTCGAGGAGATCCCGCTGACCGGGGCCGGCGGCAGGACCGACGTCCGCGTCCGGTTCCACTACAAGGCCAACTACGCCTGGTGGTGGGAGCTGGACAACGTCTCGCTGGTCAACCGGTCGTGCGACCCGATCCCCGGCGGCCTGCTCGTCGGCCAGGTGCTGGACGGCAACACCCGCGCCGGCCTCAACGGCGCCACGGTGACCAGCGACGGCAGGCCGGAGGAGAAGGCCACCACGGCGGCGACCCCGGACGACGACGCACTCGGCGACGGCTTCTACTGGATGTTCTCCACGCTGACCGGCGCCCGGGCGTTCACCGGCGCCAAGCCCGGTTACGGCCCGGTCACCTCCACCGTCAGCGTGGCCGCCGACGGGGCGACGAGGGCGAACTTCGACCTCAAGGCCGGCCGGCTCACCATCACCCCCGCCACCGTCGCCGACACGCTGACCATGGGCGAGACCAAGACGGTGAAGACGACGCTCAAGAACACCGGCACCGCGCCCGCGACGGTCGAGCTGACCGAGCGCCGCGGCGCGTTCGAGATCCTCGGGCCGCGCGGCGCCCCGCTGCAGAACAACGCCGTGAAGGGCGGCGGCGCGTCGGTGGCCTGGCGCGGTGAGAACAAGCCGGGCGTCCCGTTCGAGCCGTCACCGTACGCGCCGCCGTGGATCACGACGGCGAGCTATCCCACCGCGGCGATGGACAGCGCGGCGGCGGCGTACGAGGGCCAGGTGTACGTGGTCGGCGGCGCGTCGGCGACGGCGAACCTGGCGACCGCCTACGTGTTCGACCCGCCGACCAACGTGTGGACCAGGCTCGCCGACATGCCGGCCGCGCTGGAGAAGCCCCAGGCGACCTTCGTCGGCGGCATCCTGTACGTCTTCGGCGGCTGGGACTCCGCCGGCAACCCGTCGGCCAAGGTGTACGCCTACGACCCGGTGACCGGCGCCTGGACGACCAGGGCCGCGGTCAACCCGCAGCCGCGGGCGGCGGCCGGCGTGGCGGTGGTGAACGGCCAGATCTACCTGGTGGGCGGCTGCTCCACCGGCGCCTGCGCCAAGTCGGAGCTGGTCGTGCGGTACAACCCGGCCACCGACGTGTTCGCCGCCGTCGCCTCCTACCCGGTGCCGGTCGCCTGGCAGGGCTGTGGCGGCATCAACGGCACCGTGTACTGCGCCGGCGGCAACGGCACGACCACGCTGAAGAGCACCTACGCCTACAGCCCGGCCACCAACGCCTGGACGCCGCGGGCCGACCTCCCGGTCGACTTCTGGGGCACGGGCGCCGACACCGCGAACGGCCTGCTGCTGCTGTCCACCGGGGTCATCAACAACTCCGCCCTGGTGACCAACCAGGGCTGGGCGTACGACCCGGCGGCCGACGCGTGGACCACGCTGCCGAACGCGAACTTCGCCCGCTACCGCGCCGCGGCGGCGTGCGGGTTCATGAAGGTCGGCGGTTCGACCGGCGGGTTCACCCCGACCCCGGAGAGCGAGCTGCTGCCCGGCTTCGACCAGTGCGCCACCGCCACGGACGTTCCGTGGCTGTCGGCGACACCGGCTAAGGTCACCCTGGCGCCCGGCAAGAGCGCGACGATCAGCATCAAGCTGGACGGCCGGACGGCGGCGGGCGTGGAGCAGCCCGGCACCTACACCAGCCAGTTCGGCGTCCGGTCCGACACGCCGTACGCGGTGCCGCCGATCGGCGTGACGATGTCGGTCAAGCCCCCGAAGGACTGGGGCAAGCTGACCGGCCTCATCACCGGGCGCGACTGCCAGAACGCGTCGGCGCCGCTGCGCGGGGCGACCGTCCAGGTCGACGGCTCGCGAGGGTGGACCTACACCCTCAAGGCCGACACGAGCGGGCGGTACGCGATCTGGGGGCCGGAGCGCGCCAATCCGGTTCAGATGATCGTGGCGCGGGACGGCTGGGTCCCGCAGACGAAACGCGTCTCCATCAAGCCGGGGAAGACGGTGACGAACGACTTCATCCTCCGCCCCGACGCCTGCTGACCACGTCCCTCCCCCACCGGGCCCGCGCCGCCTTCCGGCGCGGGCCCGGCCCATGCCCGGGGTGGGGCCGATGAGCCGCGGACCGGGTTCGGCGTCAGTAGTAACCCTTCTCCCCGTCGAGCAGCTCGCGGATGATGTCCATGTGCCCGGCGTGCCGGCCGGTCTCCTCCACCATGTGGATGAGCATCCAGCGCAGGCTCGCGCCCGCGGAGGGATGGTCGGGGTATCGGCCGGTCTCGTCCAGGGAGTGCGCCGCGACGATCTCGTTGGAGATCGCGCACTGGCGGGTGTAGTCGTCCAGCAGCCGGGCCAGCGGGACGCCCTCGACCCGCATGTCGGCGTCCTCGTCGTCCTTGTCGAACTGCGGCCCTTCCGGGGGCCGGCCGAGGAAGAGGACCTCGAACCAGGAGCGCTCCACCCAGCGCAGATGCGAGACGATGCCGGCCATCGTCATCAGCGGCGAGGTGGGCAGCAGCGCACGGTGGGCGTCCTCATCCGACAGCCCTTCGCACTTCATCTGCACGATGGCGCGCTGGAGGTCCAGCCAGCCGACGAGCTGCGTGCGCTCGTCGGCGACCAGAGGGGGGCGTGGGCGGGGCGAGGTCATGGACACGACGTTACCGCCCCCTCCGGGGGCGCCGCTTCGGCCCATGGCCGCGATCGCTAGTCCGGGGGCCGGCGGGAAGGGCGGCCGTGGGCGGCGGTCCGGGCCGGGAGGTGTTCGTCCTGCCAGGCGCGCAGGGTGCCGAGCATGGCCCGGGTGAAGACGGCGCCCGCCTCGGTCAGCGTGCCGCTGCCGAGCAGCTCGGCGGCCGCCTCGGCCGCCGCGTCCCGCCAGCGGGCGAACTCGTCGTGCGCCAGGTCGTCCTCCGGGTGGCGCCGCCCTTGGACGCGCCAGAACCCGGCCACGCCCATGTGCGCGTACGCCCCCTGCAGCAGCGCGGCGGCCGGGCGCGGGTCGTCGCGCCAGGCCGCGTGGAAGGTCCTGCCCGTGCCCGGGCGCACCAGGTCGAACAGATCCATCAGCGCCGCGAGCTTGGCGTGCTGCACCTCGTGGGCGAGCGTCACGGCCGCCGACCTGGTGTCGGCGGGCCGCGACAGGGCGATGCCACCGTAGGCGGTGCGCGAGGTGGCGCTGCGGGTGCCGCGCGCGGGCGGGGACAGCGGCACCACGACCTTGGTGATGGCGGCCAGTGACCGGGCGACGGCGCCGTGGTGCCCGGCGAGCAGCGCGCGGGCGCCGGTGATGAGGGCGGCCCAGTCGGTCAGGGCCGCCGGGGTGAGCCGGTCCAGCGGCGCGATGTCCTCGGAGAACCGCCAGGCGTCCACGTCGTCCACCAGGAGGGCCGGCCACACCGCGTCCGCGGGCTCCGGACGGACCCGGCCCGGTGGGCGGGCTCCGACGGCCGGGCGGCCCTCGCTCGCCTGGCACGCGGCGGCGGCCGGGTGGGCGTCGGTGCCGTCCGGCGGAGTGCCGATCGGGCGGACGGCCTGCCAGGGGCCGGCGTCGGTACGCGGCCGGCGGGGCAGCGGCACCCGCGTGCCGCCCACAGTGAGGTACGGGGCCGCCCCGCCGTGCAGGGTGACCGGCTCGCCGGCCCGCAGCCCGGGCAACAGCGCGCGCCCCACTCCGGGCAGGGCGGCGGCGCCGGCCTCGGCGGGGAAGGTCACGGCGAGGTCGGCGCCCGCGAGCAGGGCCGCCGCGGCGGCGAGCGCGGCGGGCCGCCCCGGCAGGGCGTCGGCGCCGCGGCCGAGGGCGAGCAGGGTGGCGGTGGCCCAGGTGCCGACCAGCGGATAGCCGGCCACCTGCCGCACCACGGCCGGCGCGGACCGCTGCAGCGCGGCGAGCAGCCCGATGCCCTCGGCCGCCGCCCGCGCCCCCTCGTGCCCGAGCACGGTGGCGCGGGCGACCACGGCCCGCAGCAGCAGGATGTTCTTGCTGTGTTCGGCGTCGGCCAGGCGGCGCAGGACGGCCGGGTCGGCGGCACCGGCGGCGAGCCCGGTGAAGGCCGCGCGCGACAGCGAGAACCGGGCGGTCACGCGCGCAGCCGCGCCAGGTCGTCGGCGACCCGGCCGTCGATGTGGGTGATGAGCCGCAGCAGGTCGGGGCAGTAGACGCTGGGGTTGGCGAACCCGGTGCCGCGCCGGTAGCGGTGCGCGGGGTGGCCGCCGCCGCACACCCGGAAGACCGGGCAGCGCCGGCACCGGTCGCACGGCGGGCGGGTGGCGGCGAGGCCGGGCAGGCGCAGGACCTCGTCGAAGGAGTGGGTCGCCACGTGCGCCCCGGTGGCCGCCGCGCCGTCGTAGGCGGCCTTCAGCGCGTCGGTCTGCTCGATGGACCCGTCGCTCTCCACGATCACGACCGGCGCGGGCACGGGGCCGACGCCCTCGGTGCCGGCGCGCCCGCCGAGCAGCAGGTGGATGATCGCGTCGAACAGCCGGACCGAGGTCTCCCGGACGGGGGCGCCGTACCAGCGGTCGAAGGCGGCGATGAGCCAGTCGGCGTACGGCGTGGCGGCCTCCGCCTCGACGCGGCCGGGCGGCGGGGTGCTCCAGGTGCCGTGCGGGAGCAGGAAGTCGATGACCGGCGGGCGGTAGGAGATCAGTTCCTCGTAGACGCGCACCGGGTCGGCGTGCGGGTCCACGGTGGCCAGCAGCCCGCCGAAGCGGCCCTCGCGCGCGGACAGGGCGCGTACGGCGGCGGTCACCCGGGCGTGGCTGCCGCGTCCGGCGCGGGTGCGGCGGTGCGCATCATGGTGCCGCGCGTCCCCGTCGAGGCTGACCGCGACGGTGGCGCCGATTTCGTCGAACAGGTCGAGGTACTCCTCGTCGAGGCGGACGCCGTTGGTCTGCACGGCCAGCCTGACCCGTACCGGCGGCTCGGTGAGGACGTCCGCCAGCCGCCGCAGGTGGCGTGGCCCGCACAGCAGCGGCTCGCCGCCGTGCAGGACGACGTCCACGGCGGCCAGGCCGTGCGCGGCGGCGTGCTCGGCGATGCGGGCGGCGGCCAGGCTCGCCACCTCGGCCGTCATCATCGGCGGACGGGTGCGCCAGCTCTGGTCGGCCGCCTGGTAGACGTAGCAGTAGTCGCAGGCCAGATCACACCTGGCGTGCACCTTGAGAACGAACGTGCGAAAGCTTTCCGGCGCCGCGAATAGCAATAACCGCCCCGTCCTGCAATGCCCCAGGGAACCTTTCCAGCATAATAGACTAATAGTCGCTTTTATGGAGGTGACGTGGCGTTGACCGCTGACCCGGGAGGGGACGAGGACGTCCTCCGCTCCGATCTGGCCGACCTTTCGGACCTGGACCTGGCGGAGGTCATGCGCCTGCCGGAAACCGCGCTGGTCCACGCGCTGCGCCGCCTGCTGTCGGGGCTCGACGGCTCCGGCGACACCTATTTCCTCGGCCACAACTCCAGCCTGCCGGGTGCTTGACCCGGCGTTAGTATCACTAAAACGCGTTCTCCCGCCCCTACGGTGGAGATGATGACCGAAGCCTCAGTGATCGCATTCTTCTCCGCCCGCCCCGGAGTCGGACGCACCATAGCGCTTTGCAACACCGCCGTCGTGCTGGCCGACGCGGGAAAGCGCGTGCTGATCCTCGACGAGGATCCCGACGCCCCGGCCCTGCGCCGCTACCTCGGCCGTTTCCTGCCACCGGGCTCCCGCGACCCGCTGACCGCCTCGCCGCGCGACTGGCGCTCCCGGGAGGTGCCCGTCCACGCCGCCCACCGCAGGCTGCACCACGCGCTGCTCGCGCAGGGCCCGGTCGGCGCGGGCGCGCTGCGCGCCGCTCCCTTCGACCACGTGCTGGTCAACCTGCGTACGAGTCCCGTCCCCTCCGCCCTGGTGAAGGCCTGCGACCAGGTGGTCCTGTGCTTCCAGCTCAGCCCGTACGGCATCGAGGAGGCGTCGGTGGCCGCCGCGGCCGTCGAGCGGGAGAGCCCGCGCGTCGTGCCGCTGCCCACCCGGGTCGACCTTTCGGGCGGTGCGGCGCTGGAGACCGCGCGCAGGCTGGCCCGCGGCAGGTTCACCACCCCGCCCGAGGTGGAGATCCCCTACGTCACCGACTACTACTACACCGACGACCTGGCCGCGGTCACCGAACCGCCCGGCGGCAGCGGCCAGCGGGCCGGGTACGAGCGGCTCGCCGAGGTGCTCACCGGCGGCGCGGTGACGGCCCTGGCGTCGGTGTCGGTGGTCCACTCCCCCGGGTACGAGGTGTGGGCCGAGTGGATCGCCGCGCAGGCGCAGCGCTGGGGCCTGCGGGTGGAGTCCTGGCCGCTGGCCGGCTACCTGGAGGGCACGCCGGTCGGCCTGCGTTCGGGCGACGGCCGCGCGGCCGTGCTGTTCACCGGCCCCCCGGCCGCCATGCCCGAGCCGGAGCCGGTGGCCGGCGACCGGCCCGCCGGGTTCGGCCGCGGGCTGATCCGGGTGCGGGTGGACGACGACCGGCCCGAGCCGGGGCGCCCGGCCGGGCCCGAGCTCGACCTGTACGGGCTGGACGAGGCCGCGGCCGTCGCCGAGTTGCAGTCGCGGCTCGGTGTCGGCGGCACGCTGGTCCCCGGCGGCGGCGGGCCGGGCGCGGCGCGCTACCCGGGACGGCCGGGGAAGGCTCGGCTGCCGGCGCGCGACGAGATGTTCGCCGGGCGGGAGGAGACGCTGACGCGCATGCGGCGCATGCTCGGCCCGCGCTGGGAGGGCCCGGGCCGGTGCCTGGTGACCGGGGCCGAGGCGAGCGGCAAGAGCGAGCTGGCGCTGGAGTTCGCCCACCGGTTCGGCGGCGCCTACGACACCGTGCACTGGATCCCGGCCGGCGACATCTTCAGCGTGCGCGACGGCCTGCGGCAGATGGCGCACGACCTGGAGCTGTACGTCCGCGACGACGCGGTGACGGCGCTGCTGGCCCACCTGGCCACCCCGGAGGCCGGGCGGTGGCTGGTGGTCCTCGACGACGCCGACGACCCCGCCGTCCTCGCGGGACTGATCCCGCAGGGGCGCTTCGGCCACGTGATCGTCACCTCGCGCACCGCCGAGGGGTGGGGCGACGCCTTCGACGGCCACGTGGCGGCCGGTCCGCTCGATCCGCGCGACGCGATGGCGCTGCTGACCGGCGGCCGGGTGCGGCTCGACGAGAGCGACGTCCAGACCATCGCGACGACCGCCGGTCATCTGCCGCTGGCCCTGCGCATGGCGCGCACCTGGCTCGACCGCGAGCTGGCGAGCGGGCGCCGGCCCCGGCGTACGCTGGAAACGCTGCGTGACGCGACCGTCAAGCGTTTCCTGTCGGCCTACCGCAGGACCGAGCGGGACATGCTCGCCGCGGGCGGGCAGCCTTCCCCGCACGCGGTCATGGTGGAGCTGATGCTCGATCTGCTGCGCGGCCATTCGGGGATGACCCGCGCCGAGTGGCTGCTGGAGACGTGCTCGTTCGCCTCGCCGCACGGCGTGCCGCTCGCACTGATCAGGTCGACCCCTTCGCGCGCGTACGCCGCGGGCCTCATGCGGGAGTACGGCGACGAGCTGGCGGTGGACATGCTGGTCCGCCTCGTGCACGACCACGCGCTGGCCCGGCTGGAGCACGGCCCGCAGGGCGTGCTGCGGCTGCACCGCGTCATCGGCGCCCTGATCCGCGCCCGCATGTCCCCGCGGGCCGTCGAAGAGCGCAGGCGGCAGGCGCTGCGGCTGCTGGCGCTGTACGCGCCGATCGACACCGAGGGGCCGGGCGCCGGCGCCTTCGCCGAGCTCGGCGACCATCTGGAGCCGTCCGGCGCGCTCGCGAGCGACGACGACATGGTCCGGCGGTGGGTCGTCAACCAGGTCCGCTACCTGTACCTGCAGGGCGACCGGAGCGCCTGGCTGCGGGCCAGGGCGATCGGCCGCACGGCGCTCGCCGCCTGGAGTTCCACCGAGGGCGGCGCCTCCGGGCCGGTCGGCAACCTCCAGGTCCAGCTCGCCAACGTCGAACGCGCCCTCGGCGACCGCACCGCCGCGTTCGAGCTCACCCAGACGGCGCTGCGGCGGCTCAGCGCCGCCGGTGAGCGGCACCCGCTGCGCTACATCGCCGCCCAGGCGCACGCGGCCGACCTGCGGGTGGCCGGCGAGTTCGACGAGGCCTACCACTGGGACTCGCTGGCCTGCGCCGGCATGACCGCGCTGCTCGGCTCCGACCACGAATGGTCGAACAGGACGCTGAACAACCTCGCGCTGTCCGCCTCGCTCAACGGCAGGCCGCACCTGGCCGCCGACCTCATCATGCGCTGCTTCGACGACCGCGTCCGGCTGCACGGCGAAGAGGACCTCGACGCGTGGCGGGCCGCGCTGACCGCGGGCGTCCTGCTCCGCGATCTCGGCGAGTACGAGCGCGCGTACGAGCTGCAGCGCAGGGGCGTCGGCGTGCTGATGCGGCGGCACGCCAAGGGCGGGCGGCGCGGCCTGCTGGTGCTGCGGCTGGAGATGGGCCTGGCGGCCTGCGAGCGCATGCTCGGGCGTCCCTTCGACGCGCTGGCCAGAGACCGCGAGACGCTGGAGGAGCTGCGCGTCCTGGTCGGCCCCGCCGACCTGTACACCGCGCTGTGCCATGCCGGCCTCGCGGCCGGCCTGCACGCGAAGGGCGGCCACGAAGGCGCCGCGGAGCACGGCCGCGCGGCGCACGCCGCGCTCGCCGCCCTGGCCACCGGCCACCCGTACGCCTACGCCGCGCAGGTCAACCTCGCGGCCTACCTGCGGGCGAGCAACGCCGCCGAGGCGCGCGCGCTCGCCGAGGACGCCTACCAGGCACTGCGGTCGCGGCTCGGCGTGCGACACCCCTACACGCTCGCCGCGGCCGGGACGCTGGCCACCCAGCTCACCGAGACCGACCCCGACCGGGCGCTTGCCCTCGATTTCGACACGCACGACTATCTGAGCAGGCTGTTCGGCCCCGACCACCCCCGGGTGCGGGCGGCGGCGGACAACCTCGCCAACACCCGTCACCGGCAGGCCGGCAGCCCGCGGGGCACCGCGGACGCGCGGCACGACTTCGAGATCGAGATCTTGGGCAACTGAAGCGGAGCAGATGGCATGGAGATGGCGCGTTCCCCCTTCGCCCACCCCGGGCATGCCAAGGTGATCGAGCTGTGCCAGGAGGCGCTCGGCCACCGGCCCGAGATCGAGCTGCTCGCCTACTACGACCGCGGCTTCCACGTGTTCACCCTCACCCGGCTCCCCGAGGAAGAGCGGCGGCGGCAGGAGCGCGCGTTCCGGCAGCTCGTGACCGAGTCGATCCGGTTCGGCGATCCGCTGCGCGAGCTCGGCACCGGGGAGCTGACCCGCACGTTCGTGCAGACCGAGGACGGCGCCGTGCACTGCGGCCACGTGTTCGAGGAGGACTATCTGGTCGGCTCCACCCGTGACGCGGGCGCGGTGGAGGAGATGGACCACGCGGTGGGCCGGCTCATCACCCGGATCCGGCGGGAGATCTACCTGCAGCCCGACCTGATGCCCGGCGGCCGGCGCGGCCCGAGGAAGGGCGACCCGCTGCCGCCCGCGACCGTGCGCACCGAGTGCGCCGAGGGCCTGGACGCCGAGCTCGCCACCGCGCTGACCCGGCTCGGCGAGCGCGTGGTGGACGTCAACGACCTGCACTACCTGGCCCTGCACCACCAGTGGCGCTTCGCCTTCGCCGCCGACGTCTGCGACGCCGACGCCCTCGCGCCGTGGTTCGGCGGCGCGCTCGGCGCCGAGGGCGCGCGCAAGCGGTACATGGACCTCGCCGTGCGCATGCGGTCCGACCTGCCGGCGCTGGCCTACGCGCTGCGCCTGTACTCCGAGCGGCCGCTGGTCAGGCTGGTCCTGGACGTGGTGTCCGGCGCCATCTTCGTCTACCCCCTGCTCCGGCAGCAGGGGTTCGTCATGGGGGTGACCGTGTTCCAGCCCGAGGTCTTCGCCGCCGAGCAACGGCTGCGTCCCGCCGTACCGGAGATCGCCGGCGTTCTCACCGGCTGACACGGGCCGGACGGGCACGGGGGAAGGAGCCCAGATGGTGCGCTCACCAGGGGTGAGACGGCTGGTCATGGGGGCGGCGGTCGCGCTCGCCGGGTGGGCGGTGGCCGCCGCCGGCCTCGGCGACGTGAGCGGCCACCCCGCCTACCTGTACGCGGTCACCGCGCTGCTGGCGCTCGGCCTGTACGGCAGCGCGCACGGCATCGCGGTGGAAACGGTCGCGGGCCATGTGCGCACCGTCGTGCTGGCCGTCACGGTGGGCGTCCTGCTGAAGACCGCGCTCATCGCCGCGGTGATGTTCCTGGTCTACCGCGAACCGGCGGCGCTGCCGCTCGGGCTGGCCGTCGCGCAGATCGATCCGCTGTCGGTGTCCGCGCTGATGTCGCAGGCCCGGATGTCCGAGCGGGCCAGGTCGCTGCTGCTGGCGTGGGCGTCGTTCGACGACCCGGTGACGGCGCTGCTGACGGTGTACCTCTCCGCGCTCGTGCTGGGCGGCGCGTCCGCCGACCTCGGCGGCTACCTGGGCAACCTCGCGCTCAACCTGGGGTTCGCGGCCGTGGTGTTCCTGGTCTGGCTGCCGCTGCGGCGCATCCGCCTGCCGACGGCCGTCGCGGTCGCGGCACTGGTGGCGCTGCTGGCCGTCGCCACCGCCTTCTTCCTGGTGCTGGGCGTCGCGCTGGTGGGCCTGTTCTTCCGGCCGCGGCTCGGCGCGCTGCTCGACCGCTCGGTCACCGTGGCGTTCTACCTGGCGGTGTTCGCCACCGGCGCGCTGCTGGCAGGCGGGGTGGAGCCGGGCAGGGCGCTGGTGCTCGGCCTGAGCGCGTTCGGCGCGCAGATCGTCGTCGGCGGCCTGCTGATCACCCGCGGGCTGGCCCCGGCCGAGCGCGTCGGCCTCGCCCTCGGCCAGCAGAACGGCATCACGGCCATCCTGCTCGCGCTGACCCTGGTGCCGCTCTACCCCGCGGCCGTGGCGGTGATCGCCCCGGCCGTCCTGGTGGTGAACGTGCTGCACCTTTCGGCCAACGCCGCGTGGGACCGGCTGCTCATCCTCGCGTCCCCGTCCGCACCTCGCTCAGCACGCGCCGCCCTAGCTCGTCGAGTGCTCGCCCGCGTGCCGGACGAGCAGACGACCGCGGATCCCGCCACACCGGAGCGCTGATCGGGGCGGGCGGCAACGCCTGCACGCTCACCTCGAACGTCCGGCACATGGCGAGCAGCTCCTCCTCCTGGGCGGAGGTGAGCGGGCCGGGGCCGGCCCCGCCGAGGAACGCCGACAGGCGCTCGCGGAAGGCGTCCAGGAGCTGCCGCTGCAACCAGACCGTGCCCGCGGCCTCCACCAGCTCGCGGGAGGAGAGCCGCCGCCTGGCCCGCACACTGACCTCGGTGTTGCCGGGATCGTCGAACAGCTCGGTCAGGATGCCCCCGAGGTCGCCCGACGGGTCGGTGTCCGCGGCGGCGTCGTCGAACTGGGCGGCGATGCGGGCCGGCAGCGGCGGCGCGGGGCGGCCCGTCCCCGGCGCGGACGTCTTGAGCCCGGCGACCGACTCCAGCAGGTTGTCCATCATGTTCTGTGTCGCGGTCTGCTGGCGGCTCAGCCGGTCCATCTGCCGGCGCAGGCCGTCCAGCGCCCCCTCGTCGGCCGCGGCGGCCAGCCGCCGGACGGCGGCGTCGACGGCGCTCCGGAACGCCGTGCCGAAGCCGGGGAGGTCGAAGACCAGCGGCTGCCGGCCGGTCAGCCCGGACACCTCGGCGCGCATCCGCGCCGTGAGATGGCCGTTCACCACGACGATCACCTCGCATGGCACGGCGGCCTCCCGCGCGGCGTCGACCTGGGCCCGCAGGTAGACCTCCTCGCCCTTGCGCAGCAGCGACCGGGTGACCAGCACGGCGATGGCGGCGCTGCCGTCGCCGTAGGGGATCCAGAAGTCGACCGGGTCGGCGCCGCCGGTGAGGACGATCGAGGAGCGGAAGTCCAGGCCGCTCTCCTCCAGCAGCGTGCGCACGGCGCCGGTGACCTGCTCGGCGGGCACCTGGGAGCGCTGGCGTACGGCCTCGCGCAGCACGGCGGTGGTGACGCTGCCACCGCCGCCGCGCCCGGCGACGATGGCCTCGGACCTGCGGTACAGCGACAGCGCCTCGCGCGGGTTGCCGTCGGACATCTCGACCAGGCCGCCCGCGAGCGAGGCGCTCACCTCGCGGCCCCGTTTGCCGAGCAGCTCGGCCATCTCGGTGGCGCCGAACGGCGTCGGGGTGAGCACCCGGGTGCGTTGCAGCAGCCCGGGGGGCAGCTTGGCGAGGCTGTCGGTCATGCCGCAGAACACCGGCAGGCTGCGGGTCTCGATGAACACCTGCACCAGCTCGTCGAAGGAGTTCAGCGCGGCCTGCTCCCAGGGGCCGGGGGCGCCGAGCAGCTTCTCGAACTCGTCGATCACCAGCACCAGGCGGCGGTCCATGCGCCCGGCGAGGAAGGCCAGCACGGCGAGGGTGTTGTACGCGTCGGCCGGGGTGGCGAGCTGGTGGGTGACACCGCGGTCGCGCAGCTCCTGCCCGGGCGGGCCACCGCTCAGCCACTCCCACACCGGGTCGACCAGGTCGTCCATCACCATGAGGGCCAGTGCGGTGGCGTACGGCGCGTGCTCGGGCAGGTGGCTGAGCCTGCGGCGCAGCTCGCCGACGAGGGTGGCCTGGGCCAGGTGGTAGTGCTCGATCACCTTGCGCGGGTCGACGGTGCCCGCGAGCAGGCCCGCCCTGATCGACGCGGACAGGTGGTCCTCTCCCTCGCCGGTGGGCAGCTTGGCGGCGGTCACCTGGGCGTAGTAGTCGATCACCAGGTCGTGCAGGCGGTCCTTGCCGAACTGCTCGATGAGGACGTTGCGGAACAGGAATCCGAAACCGGTGTGCGGGGTGTCCAGGCGCAGGACGATGGCGTCCTCCTGGCGTTTTCTGATGCGGTCGATGACCGACCTGGCCAGATGGGACTTGCCGGTCCCGAGCCCGCCGATGATCGCCAGGGCACGGCCCGACTCGCCGACCTCGCCCTCCCCGGTGGCCAGATAGGCGTCGACGAAGTCGAAGGCACGCCGGAAGGCCGGGGTGACCACCGTCACCGCGGTGGGATCGGCCTCGTCACCCAGCCTCAGTGTGTAGGTGACGGGGACTTCCGGCCCGCTGCTCTCCATAACGGATCCTTATCCATCCGACCTTCTCGTCCTGGCCAGCCTGGCCAGCAGCCGATCGACGCTTTCCCTGGTGTACGGCGCCAGCTTTTCCGGGGTTATCTCGCCCTCGCCGCACGACGTGAAGAGGTGCTCCAATTCTATGACCGCCTCCGCCACGGCATCGAAAGGGACCACCACCCCTTCCGCGACCAGTTTCATTTCCGGCGCGGACATTCCCTTGACCCGCTTTTTCAGTATTTCCTGGACGTCCCGCGGCCGGTCCCGCATCGCGGTCAGCCCCAGGACCGTCGTACGGCGCAGCGGGATCACGCCGAACCGGCGGTTCTCCTCGTCCGGGTCCACCGGACCGCACTCGGCGAAGAAGATCATGCGAGGGCGGGCCAGCTCGTGGAAGCGCCGCACCCACTCGAGCGGGATCTGCTGCGGCAGGATGACCACGGCCACCGCATCGGCCTCCTTCAGCATGATGCTGAACCTATGGTGCGCGGTTTCCGGGTCGCCCACCAGACCCCGGAGCGTTTCGAGTTCCTCCAGGTGGATCC
This sequence comes from Sphaerisporangium melleum, assembly GCF_014646695.1. Classification (GTDB taxonomy): domain Bacteria; phylum Actinomycetota; class Actinomycetes; order Streptosporangiales; family Streptosporangiaceae; genus Sphaerisporangium; species Sphaerisporangium melleum. Next base: position 25,070 of record NZ_BMNT01000022.1, on the reverse strand, counting down.
AGTCCGCGCTCTCCAGGACGTCGACCATGCCCCGGAGCAACTTCTTCGACATATCCCCGAAATCTGCGCTTTCGCGATATCCGGCGGCCTGTCCGAAGTCGAAGATCATCGGGCGTGCCATCCCGATTTCCCGGACGAGCAGCCGGGCACAACGGGCGATGAACGAGCTCTTTCCCACCCCCGGCGGCCCGCCCACCAGGACCAGGTGACCCATGGCCACCAGGCGGGCGGGATCGGCGAACTCGGCGAACCGCTCATAAGCCCGGTGCATGCCGTCGATGAACGCGAACAGCTCGAAGTGGTCCTCCCACTGGTCGAACATGCTCAGCGGACCGGTGGAGGGCCCCTCCAGCCGCAGCGGTCCCTCGGACACCTCACCCCCCCTTTCTGAACGGGATCCAGGGACGGCGCAGCGCCCCGTCGATCCACGACAGGTCGTTCCGCAGCGCCTCCAGCGGCTCCCGGACGTGCTCGGCGCCCTGGTCGGCCTCCTGCCGGGACAGTCGTTCCTGGACGGTCCGGCGGGCCGCCGCGACCTTGGGCCACTGCGGGCGGTGCCTGCGCACCCGGTCCAGTTCGCGGACCAGCGCGGTGTGGGCGGTGTCGAACGCCTGCGCGGACGGCGGCCGTCCCGCCGACCGCGCCTCGGCGTAGTCGCCCGCCGCGGAGAAGAAGTCATCGGCGAGGTCGCCGAGCCGTACGGCGCGCTCGACCCCCGCGTTGGCGGCGGTGCGCCACTCCGCGGCCACGAGCGCGATCAGCCCGCCGGAGAGCGTGGTGAACACCACGGACAGGGCGTTCCACAGCGGGTTGGGCGGGTCCTCCTGCTTCAGGGCGGGCACGGCGGCGGTCAGCGCCCTGCACGCCTTGGCGAACGCCGCCGGGTCGCCGGCGCGCCATTGCTCCAGGGAGAGCGTGCCGCTCTTCTGCGGCGCCAGCCGGTCGCCGATGGCGGTCAGCCGCGGATCGAGCGCGGCCGCCGCGGACGCGAGGTTGTCGCGGTGTGACGAGGAAAGGCAGTAAACAAGCTGCTCGTCCTCGATGTCGGGAATGTCGGCGGCCCATGCGGGTGCCGCCAATAAAACCGACAGCACCACGCCGGCTAATCCACCGGCCGAGCCGCCTCGCATGCCACCGCCCTCGGTCAAACCTCTGAATTCACCATAGCCGCACCTTGGAGTCGCCGGGGAAACGCTGCGATCTCGTGACCCAACGGCCGCCGTCCCCGCGCCGGACGCCGGTGCGAGGGGTCGCCCCGCGAACGACGGTCCCGATCAGCGGGTAACACTTTGCTCCTTTCGGCGCCACTCACGCCGGCGCGGGAGCACTCTGGAAGCATGTCGAAGACGACGCCCGAGGCGGGACGAGCGACGGGTTCGCGACTGTGGCGCGGCATGGCGATCATCGCGCTCCTGGTGCTCTCGGCCTCTCTGCTGGCGGCGCTGCTGTGGTTCTTCGCCGAACCGCTGCGCCTGTCCCCGGAAATGCTGGCCATTTTGAACCAACGGGCCGGCGTGGCCGGCCTGTTCACCGGCATGCTGCTGGGCACGGCCGGGCTCGTGGTCGCGGTGGTGGCGTTGCGCGCGCAGACCCGCGCCGACCGCATCCCGGCCGGCATTGCCCCACCCGGGACGGCGGCAGCCGGGCGGCAGGCCCTGCGGGTGGCGGCCGAAGGCCGGCGACCGGCCCTCGCACCCGCCGACGTGCCCGACGCCCGCGCCCCGCGGCCCGGTGACACCGACGAGCCGCCCACCGGCACCGGCAAGTACGTGGTGGACCTGGGGCATGCCCAGGGCGTCCAAGTCGGCGAGCACCTCACCCAGCACAACGTCTTCCCCTCGCCCAACCATCCCGCCTGACCTCGCAGACACGATGCCTCCGATGGACCCGCAGCCCGCTTTCGACCCGCCGGCACCTCCCCCCGGGCCGTCCGCAACGTCACCCGCCGAGCCGGGTGCCGAGCCGGCCGAGGCGCCGGCCGGGGACGGCCCGCGATATGTGGTCGACGCGCGTACCGCGACCGGGGTGCAGATCGGCGAGGGCAACACCCAGATCGTCTACAACTACGGCCGGTTGACCTGGAGCGACTCGGCGGGCGTGCCGCCGCTGGCGGACGTGGGCGGCGCGGTCGACTCCCCCTACCGCGGACTGAACGCCTTCCAGGAACGCGACGCGGCCTACTTCTTCGGCCGCGAGCAGGTCACCGGCGAGCTCATGACCCGCCTGTCCCGCCAGGCGGCGGCCGGCGGCCTGCTGATGGTCTCCGGGGTGTCCGGCGCGGGCAAGTCCTCCGTGCTCCGCGCCGGGATCCTGCCCCGGCTGCGCGGGAGCGGCCTGGACGGCGCGTCGCACGCGGCCCACTGGCCCTGCCTGCTGTTCACCCCGACCCGAACCCCGCTGGAAGAACTGGCGGTCCGGATCGCGGGCCTGGCCGGGACCGACGCCGGCGCGGTCCGGCACGCCCTGGCCCAGGATCCGGCCGGGTTCGCCCTGACCGCCCGCCAGGCCGCCCTGCACGCCGGCGCCGCACCCGGCCTTCCGGCACCAACCCTCTCAGCGGCACACCCGCCGGCACCAGAACCGGCAACCCCAGAAGCGGACAGGCAGCGGCGGCTGGTCCTGCTCATCGACCAGTTCGAGCAGTTGTTCACCCAGTGCGCCGATGACGGCCGGCGCGCCGCGTTCATCACCGCCCTGCACGCCGCCGCCACCGTCGGGCACGGCCCGGACCGGACACCGGCGGCGCTGGTGGTGCTGGTGGTACGGGCCGACTTCGAGGCCCGCTGCGCCGACTACCCGCTCCTGGCCCAGGCGGTCCAGGACCGTTATCTGCTGACCGCCATGACCGAGCGGCAACTGCGCCTGGCCATCACCGAACCGGCCCGGCAGGCCGGCTCCCAGGTGGAGGACGACCTGGCCCAGACCCTGCTGCGGGAGATCCGCACCCGCCGGCCCGCATCTCCCGGCCCGCCCTCCACCGCGGCGGGCGGCGGCGCCGGGACGTTGCCGCTGCTGTCCCACGCGCTGGACCAGGCCTGGCGCCACCGTACCGGCCGGCTGCTGACCTTGGCCGACTACGAGCGCACCGGCGGCATCGAAGGCGCGGTGGCCGACAGCGCGCAACGCGTCTACGACGGGCTCACCCCCGCCCAACAGGACCTCACCCGACAGATCTTCCTCCGCCTGACCACCACCGGCAGCGACGGCACCGACACCGCCGACCGCGTCCCCCGTGCCGCGCTGACCGACGGCCGACCCCCCGCGCACGTGGCCGAGGTGGCGGCGGTGCTGGAGGCCTTCGCCGCCGAACGCCTGCTCACCCTGGCCGCCGACACCGTGGAGATCAGCCACGAGGTACTGCTGCGCGCCTGGCCGCTGCTGAGAGAGGAATGGCTGGCCCAAACCCACGCCGACCGCCTGCTCCATACCCGCCTGCGCGCCGCCGCCGCCGAATGGGCCCCCACCCGCGACCCGTCCTACCTGTACACCGGCAGCCTGCTGGAAACCG
>NZ_BMNT01000022.1:20840-21373 GCF_014646695.1 Sphaerisporangium melleum | reverse complement strand
CGCCGGCACCACCAGCCTGGTGGTGCTGGTCGCGCTCCTGGCCACGGCCACGATCTTCGTCCAGCGCAGCCGGGAGGACGCCGAACGCGAACGCGATACCTCCATCGTCGCCCTGCTCAGCAGCCAGAGCGAGAACACCGACGACAGCGACCCCGTCCTGGCGAAACGGCTGAGCATTGCCGCCGCCGGCATCAGCGACTCGTTGAGCAAGAACGGCTTCGCCGCGAAACAGGCCGCCTACAGCCTCAAAGCCGCAGCCATCCGCCCTGGAATCGCCACTCTCGTCGGCCACCGGGACGTGGTCTCCTCGGTGGCGTTCGCACCGGACGGCCACACCCTGGCCACCGGCGGCATCGACGGAACGGTGCGGTTGTGGGACGTGGCAAACCGCCGGGAAATCGCCCGGCTCACCGGCCACCAAGGCGGAGTCTTTTCAGTGGCGTTCACCCGGGACGGCAAGACCTTGGCCGCCGGCAGCGGCGATGGAACGGTGCGGTTGTGGGACGTGGCAGGCCGCCGGGAAATCGCCCGGC
>NZ_BMNT01000022.1:20255-20645 GCF_014646695.1 Sphaerisporangium melleum | reverse complement strand
CAACGGCCACCAAGGCGGAGTCTCCTCAGTGGCGTTCACCCGGGACGGCCACACCCTGGCCACCGGCAGCGGCGACCGGACGGCTCGATTGTGGGACGTGACCCGCCGCCAGGAAATCGCCCAGCTCAATGGCCACCGGGATGTGGTCTCCTCGGTGGCGTTCGCACCGGACGGCCGCACCCTGGCCACCGGCGGCAACGACCGGACAGCTCGATTGTGGGACGTGACCCGTCAACGGGAGATCGCCCGGCTCACCGGCCACCAAGACAAGGTCTTCTCGGTGGCGTTCGCAACGGACGGCAAAACCTTGGCCACCGGCAGCGGCGATGGGGCGGTGCGGTTGTGGGACGTGGCCGGCCACCGGGAGAGAGGCGATCCTCTTATCGGCCA
>NZ_BMNT01000022.1:11566-20051 GCF_014646695.1 Sphaerisporangium melleum | reverse complement strand
CCTCGGTGGCGTTCACGCCGGACGGCCGCACCCTGGCCACCGGCAGCGGCGACGGAACGGTGCGGTTGTGGGACGTGGCAAGCCACCGGGAAATCACCCAGCTCAACGGCCACCAGCACAAGGTCTCCTCAGTGGCGTTCACCCGGGACGGCCGCACCCTGGCCACCGGCAGCTACGACCGGACGGTGCGGTTATGGGACGTGACCCGCCGCCAGGAAATCGCTCAGCTCAGGGGCCACGAGCACTGGGTCTTCTCAGTGGCGTTCACCCGGGACGGCCACACTCTGGCCAGCGGCAGCGGTACAACGGTGCGGTTGTGGGAGGTGACCCGCCGCCGGGAAATCGCCCGGCTCACCGGCCACCAAGGCGGAGTCTCCTCGGTGACGTTCACGCAGGACGGCCGCACCCTGGCCACCGGCGACATCGGCGGGACGGTGCGGTTGTGGGACGTGGCAAGCCACCGGGAAGTCGCCCGGTTCAACGGCCACCAACGCGGAGTCTCCTCAATGGCGTTCACGCAGGACGGCCGCACCCTGGCCACCGGCGGCAACGACCGGACGGCTCGATTGTGGGACGTGACCCGCCGCCAGGAAATCGCCCGGCTCAACGGCCACCAGCACGCGATCTCCTCGGTGGCGTTCGCCCGGGACGGCCGCACCCTGGCCACCGGCGGCTACGACGGAACGGTGCGGTTGTGGGACGTGGCAAGCCAACGGGAAATCACCCGGCTCACCGGCCACCAGGGCACGACCTTTTGGGTGACCTTCCTGCCGGACGGCACGATGCTGGCCGGCGGCGACGACGGGACGGTGTGGTCGTGGGACGTGAGCCATCTCGTCGAACCCTTGTCCTTTCTGTGTGCTCAGGCGGGGCGTTCCTTCACTCCGGAAGAATGGGAGCGGTACGTGCCGGAAGGCCCGGCGTACCGAAAAATCTGCCCCTGACCGGGCATGTGCCCGGAGCCGCTCCTCCATCGTGAGTGCTCCGAAGCTCCTCACCGGGACCCTGCAAGCCCGACCAAGCCACGCATCTCGCTCTGAACGGCAGCACAGACTACTCGCTGACACTCTCGTGCCACGTGGTAACGGCGCCCCGGCCATGCGCGAGGAATCAGCCGGCGGAACCCCTGGCCGGCCGGGATAATCAATCTCGGGATCCCCGATTTCATTTCATGATCAGCGCGTCCGGAGAATGCGCGATAATTGCCGTATGGCGGAATCGTTCACCGGTGCGATCCGGATGCCCGACGGCGTTCAGGTGCGCGGACGGGGCCTTCGCCGGCCCGTTCCCCCGGGGCCGGCGCCCGGGTTCGGGCTGTACCTCGGCTCCGCCCGCCTCCAGCGCCGCCACGAACCGGCCCTGCCCTGGCCGCACGAATGGATCCGCTGGCCGGACTTCCTGCTGCCCGCCGACCGGCACGCGGCCGCCCGTGCCATCATCCGGCTGCACGCCCACGCCCGTACCGGCGCCGACGTGGAGGTCGCCTGCGGCGGCGGCGTCGGGCGCACCGGCACCGTGCTCGCGTGCCTGGCCACCCTCGCCGGCCTCACCCCGGAGGAGGCGGTCGCCTGGACCCGCGAGCACCACCATCCGCGCGCCGTCGAGACGCCGTGGCAGCGCCGCTGGGTGGCCTGGTTCGCCGGCCGCACCGAGGAGTGAGCGCCGCCGCGCCACCCGCCCGCCGGGCGCACCAGGTCCCGGCCGGGGTGCGAGCGGCCGGATGCCCGCGGGCGCGACCGGCACGGGAACGGCGCGTTAAGGCGTGGGAACGCCATGGGCCCGGCATGGTTGACCCGGGCGGGCGGGCGGGGCATCGTGGGGCGGATGAGCGGCGATGAGACGCGGGACGGGGTGTCGCTGACCAATCTCGACGGACCGCTGTTCGACGGGGCGGGCGCGACCAAACGCGATCTGGTCGACTACCTGGACGCCGTGCACGAGCGCATCCTGCCCGCACTGCGCGGCCGGGCGCTCTCGGTGATGCGGGTGCGGCCGGGCCAGCCGCCGTTCATGCAGAAGAACGTCCCCAAGTACACCCCCTCCTTCGTGCGCACGGTCACGATGTGGGCCGAGGCGTCGCGCCGGGAGGTCACCTACGCGGTGTGCGACGACCGGCGGACGCTGCTGTGGTTCGCCAACCAGCGGGCGGTGGAGTACCACCCCGCGCTGGTGCGCGACCACCACGCCACCCACCTCGTGCTCGACCTGGACCCTCCGGAGGAGAACGCCTGGGAGCTCGCCGTCCAGGTCGCCTGGCTGGTGCGCCGCGCGCTGGACGACGCGGGGCTGGCGGGCGCGGTCAAGACCAGCGGCGCCAAGGGCCTGCACATCTTCGTGCCGGTGGAGGAGGGCGTCGCGGCGGAGGACCTGGCCGCCGCCACCCGCGCGCTGGCGGCCCGGGCCGAGCGGGTCGACCCGGCGCTGGCCACGACCGCGTTCATCCGGGAGGACCGCGAGGGCAAGGTGTTCGTCGACTCCACCCGGGCCGGCGGCGCGACCGTCGTCGCCGCCTACAGCCCGCGCATCCGGCCCGGCGTGCCGGTCTCCTTTCCGGTCCCCTGGGAGGACCTTCCCCACGTCTCGCCCGGCGATCACACCGTGCACACCGCGGCACGGCTGCTCGGTGACCGCGACCCCTGGGCCGAGCTGATGCCGCCGCCGCAGCGGCTGCCCGCCGACCTGATCGAGCAGGGCCACACCATCCCCGTGGCGCGCGTGCAGGCCATGCACGAGGGCAAACGCCGCGCCCGTGCCCGCCGGGAGCAGTGACCGTTCCGCAGGTGCCGGCCCGGGCATTTTCGCCGGCTCTTCGTGCTCCCTAGGCGCTTCTCCGTCACCGCCGGCCTCCGGCGAGCCGGCCGCCCGCGGGCGCCGGACCTGGGCCGTCCCCTCCCTCGGCGGACCCGCTCGAAGGCGACGCGCGACCGGCGAATTCACCGCCGTCCCTGCCGCCGCGTGCGACAGTTGAGTTGAGCACGATCGAAGAAGACGGCGGCGCTCATGTCGTGCAGGCTTCATCCGTCCACCGAAAATGATCAGTGCGGCGGGTGCCCCGGGACGGGGCCGCCGTCCGCCGATCGATGATCTGACCCCCGCGGCCGCGCCTTCTCGCCTTGTGGCGGGTGGAACGGTCCGCGGCCTCTCGATAGAAGGGGACTCATGTCACCCCAGGAAAACCCGACGTTCGTCCGGAGCGGGCGCCCGAGGCGAGGCCGGTTACGCGTGACCGCGGCCGGCGCGCTGCTCCTGCTGCTCATGAGCCTGTTCACCTCGGGCGCCGGCGCGGACACCGCGACGGAGCCGACCGAGGGGACGGCGCGCTTCGCCCCCGGGTTCGTCCACGGCCGGGTGGCCGTCGACGGCGCCAATCTCCACTACGTCCGCGGCGGCAGCGGCCCGGCGCTGGTGTTGCTGCACGGCTGGCCGGAGACCTGGTGGATGTGGCGCGACATCATGCCGGAGCTGGCCAAGGACCACACCGTGATCGCCTTCGACCTGCCCGGCCTCGGCGCGTCCAGTGTCCCCACCGACGGCTTCGACAAGGCCACCACGGCGCGGCGCATCCGGCAGGCCGTCCACCGGCTCGGCTTCACTCAGGTGCAGCTCATGGGGCACGACTTCGGCACGCTGATCGCCTATCCGTACGCGCGCGACTTCCCCGGCGAGGTGACCCGCTTCGCCGTCCTGGAGAGCCCGCTGGCCGGTTTCGGGCTGGAGGAGCTGTACGGCATCAGCTGGCACTTCCGCTTCAACATGTCGCCGGCGCCGATCCCCGAGACGATCATGGACAATGACGACGTCCCGACCTATCTCGGCATGATGTACCAGTTCAGCTACCGTCCCGAGACGATCGACAAGCAGACCTACTTCGCCGCGTACGCGGACCCGGCGCGGCGCAGCGCCGGTTACAACTACTACCGCGCGTTCCCGGCCGACGCCGAGAACAACCGGGCGAACGCCGGCACCCGGCTGAGCATGCCGGTGCTCGCGATCGGCGGGCAGTACTCCTTCGGCACCGGCGTCGCCGACTCCTTCCGCGCGGTCGCCGACGACGTCCGGCCGGTGGTGGCTCCGGACTCGGGACACTTCGTCCCCGAGGAGAACGCGCCCTTCCTCCGCGACTGCGCTCGCCTGTTCTTCGCCGCGCAGAGCACCACCCCGAGCCGGCCCGAGCTGGCCGGCTGCGTCCGCTGACCTGCGACAGAACCGGACGAACGTAGACCCGGGAATTACCCGGCCGAGACGGCCGGGTAATTCCCTGCATCGGAATAATGCTATATTCCGATGGATTTGGTAGGGTATACGGGTGGACTTCGACTACACCATGGCGATCGGCTCGTTCCTGGTCGCCATCGTCGTCGGCCTGACCGGCATGGGCGGCGGCGCTCTGATGACACCCATGCTCGTCACCTTCTTCGGCGTCCCCCCGCTGGCCGCCGTCTCCAGCGACCTGGTGGCGGCGGCGGTGATGAAGCCGGTGGGCAGCCTGGTGCACCTGCGCAGGGGCACCGTCGACCTCAGGCTGGTGGCCTGGCTGTGCACCGGCTCGGTGCCCGCGGCGTTCTGCGGAGTGCTGATCGCCAAGGCGCTCGGCGACGGCCAGGACGTCCAGGAGGTCATCCAGAAGGCGCTGGGCGTCGCGTTGCTGATCGCCGCGGGCGGCCTGGCCGTCCGCGGCTACCTCGCGATGCGGGACCGTGCCGAACGCCGCACCGCCGCCACCGGCCGGCGCACCGCCGAGCCCGGCGAGCCCGCGGCGACCGCCCTGCCCGCCGTCCAGATCCGTCCGCTGCCCACCGTCGTGATCGGGATCATCGGCGGGCTGGTGGTCGGCATCACCTCGGTCGGGTCCGGCTCCCTGATCATCGTCGCGCTGCTCGCGGTCTACCCGCTGCTCAAGGCGAACCAGCTCGTGGGCACCGACCTGGTGCAGGCCGTGCCGCTGGTCACCTCCGCGGCGCTCGGCCACCTGCTGTTCGGCGACTTCCAGCTCTCGGTCACCGCGGCCCTGCTGGTGGGGTCGATCCCCGGGGTCTACATCGGCTCGCGCATCTCCTCACGGGCCCCCGGCGGGCTGATCCGCCGGGCGCTGGCGTTCGTGCTGCTCGCCTCCGCGCTGAAGATGTTCGGCGTGAGCACCACGGCCACCGTGTGGGTGCTCATCGGCGTCCTGCTCGCCGCGCCGGTGTTCTGGATGTTCCTGCGCACCCGGCACGGCCTGCCCGCCCTCCCCTGGGCCGAGACCGCGGCCACCCCCGCCAAGGCCACCCCCTCCCCCGGCGACCCCCACTGAGCGACGCCCCCGGCCCCGCCGCCGGACGACCGGCGCCGCCCCTGACGGACGCCCAGGCCAGGCCCCGGCAGGGGGGGCGACCGGGCTAGGGCTCGGGCAGGGGGGCGACCGGAGGCTCGGTGGAGGTGAGGACGCCGAGGATCAGCTCGCCGTACTTCGCCAGCTTGTTCTCGCCGACACCGCTCACCCCGGCCAGCTCGCCGAGTGTGGCGGGCATACGCGCGGCGATCTCGCGCAGCGTCGCGTCGTGGAAGATGACGTACGCCGGAACGCCCTGCTCCTTGGCCAGGGCGGCCCGCCACGCGCGGAGCCGCTCGAACACCGGGACGGCCTCCTCGGGCAGGTCGGCCACGGCGCCCTTCGCCGTCTTGGCCGTCTTGCCGGCCGCCACGGTCGTCGCGCGCGCGGGCCGCTGCGGGTCGCGGCGCATCGGCACCTCGCGCCGGCGGCCGAGCACCTCGGCGCTCGCCTCGGTCAGCACGAGGGTGCCGTAGTCGCCCTCGACGGCGAGCAGCCCCTGGGCGAGGAGCTGGCGGACCACGGCCCGCCACTCGGCCTCGTCCAGGTCGGCGCCGACGCCGAAGACGGTCAGCGTGTCGTGCCCGTGCTGGACGACCTTGGGGGTCATCCGGCCGAGGAGGATGTCGATGATCTGACCGGCGCCGAACTTCTGCCGGCGCTCGCGAGCCAGGCGCACCACCGCGGACAGGAGCTTCTGCGCCGCGATCGTGCCGTCCCACGCCTCGGGCGGGGTCAGGCAGGTGTCGCAGTTGCCGCAGGGCGCGCCCTGCTGGCCGAAGTACTCCAAAAGGCGCACCCGGCGGCACTCGATGGTCTCGCAGAGCGCGAGCATGGCGTCGAGGTGCTGGGCGAGGCGCCTGCGGTGGGCGTCGTCCCCCTCGGAGGTGTCGATCAGCTTGCGCTGCTGGACGACGTCCTGCAGCCCGTAGGTCAGCCAGGCGGTGGACGGCAGGCCGTCACGCCCGGCGCGGCCGGTCTCCTGGTAGTAGCCCTCGACGGACTTGGGCAGGTCGAGGTGGGCGACGAACCGCACGTCCGGTTTGTCGATGCCCATGCCGAAGGCGATGGTGGCGACCATGACCAGGCCGTCCTCGCGCAGGAACCGGGCCTGGTTGGCGGCGCGGGTGGCGGCGTCGAGGCCCGCGTGGTAGGGCAGGGCGTCGATGCCGTTGGCCACCAGGAACTCGGCGGTCTTCTCGACCGAGGCCCGCGACAGGCAGTAGACGATGCCGGCGTCACCGGGGTGCTCGGCGCGCAGGAACTGCAGGAGCTGCCGCTTGGGCTCGCTCTTGGGGACGATGCGGTACTGGATGTTGGGCCGGTCGAAGCTCGCCACGAAGTGGCGCGCCTTGTGCAGGTCGAGGCGCTCGGTGATCTCCGCGTGGGTGGCCGGGGTCGCGGTGGCGGTGAGCGCGATGCGCGGGACGTCCGGCCAGCGCTCGTGCAGCATCGAGAGCGCGAGATAGTCGGGCCGGAAGTCGTGCCCCCACTGGGCGACGCAGTGGGCCTCGTCGATCGCGAACAGCGAGATCGTGCCGCGTTCGAGCAGCCGCAGCGCCGCCTCGGTCCGCAGCCGCTCGGGCGCGAGGTAGAGCAGGTCGAGCTCGCCGGCGAGGAACGCGGTCTCGACCTGCCGGCGCTCGTCGGGATCTTGGGTGGAGTTGAGGAACCCGGCCCGCACCCCGAGCGCGGTCAGCGCGTGGACCTGGTCCTGCATCAGGGCGATCAGCGGTGACACCACCACGCCGGTGCCCGGCCGCACGAGGGCGGGGATCTGGTAGCACAGGGACTTGCCGCCGCCGGTCGGCATGAGGACCAGCGCGTCGTCGCCGGCGACCACGTGCTCGATGATCTCCTGCTGGCCTTCGCGGAAGGACGCGTAGCCGAACACGCGGCCGAGCACTCCCAGCGCTTCGGACGCTTCGAGGCCATGGTCTAAGGAGGTCACCGCGTCATTCTATGAGCCGCCCGCCCTCCTGAATGCGAACACGCCCGCCCTGTGGACGACCGCCCGAGCCCATGCACCGCCTGTGGACGACCGCTCGCCCCTGTGGACGACCCGGCCCCACGCCTGCCAGGGTGGCCGACCGCCCCGGCCGGTCGGCGCCCAGCCACAAATCAAGACATGGGACGGTATTTACATGTTTTGTCAGCTGAGATAGCAGTGATCTGTACATGATCGGCGCGCACCCCCCGGAGGCATACCTTGCGGCGATCGTCCCGATTGCTCGGCGCCATCGGCATCTCCCTGGCGCTGGCCGCCACGACCGGCGGCGTCGCCACCGCCTCGGCCGTGCCCCGCATCAGCGTCGCCGACGGCCGGACCCAGCCCGTCTTCTCCTATGCCGACGCCATCCGCGAGCACATCCGCGTGGAGACTCCGATCGACAGCGACGGAGACGGCAGGAACGACCTGGCCGCCGTGGACCTCGTCCGGCCCAGGGAGACCGAGCAGGGCCTGAAAGTCCCGGTCATCATGGACGAGAGCCCGTACTACGACACCGTCGGACGCGGCAACGAGGGCGAGCGCAAGCAGTACGACGCCTCCGGCCTGCCGGCCAAGTTCCCGCTGTTCTACGACAACTACTTCGTGCCGCGCGGATACGCCGTCCTGCTGGTGGACATGCTCGGCACCAACCGGTCCGACGGCTGCCCGGACGTGGGCGCCGCCGCCGACATCGCGGCGGGCAAGGCCGTGATCGACTGGCTGAACGGCCGGGCCAAGGGGTACCACCCCGACGGCAGCCCGGCCACGGCGAGCTGGAGCACCGGCAAGGTGGGCATGATCGGCAAGTCCTACGACGGGACGCTGCCCATCGCGGTGGCGGGCACCGGCGTCCAGGGGCTGTCGACCATCGTCCCCATCTCGGCGATCAGCAGCTGGTACCGCTACATCCGCATGAACGGCGTGCTCTACACCGTGGACTACATGCCGTGGCTCGCGGAGGACATCGACACCGACCCGCCGGCCAAATGCGCCGCCGTACGGCAACGCCTGCTCGAGGGCCAGGACGACGCGACAGGGAACTACAACGCCTTCTGGGCCGAGCGCGACTACCTCAAGGGCACCCTGGCCGACGTGAGCAACGTGCGGGCCAGCGTGTTCGCGGTGCACGGGCTCGGCGACACCAACGTCAAGAGCGACAACTTCAGCACCTACTGGGAGGCCCT
>NZ_BMNT01000022.1:0-11530 GCF_014646695.1 Sphaerisporangium melleum | reverse complement strand
CGCCCGCCGCGGCGTGCCGCGCAAGCTGTGGCTGTCGCAGTACGGGCATGTCGACCCGTTCGACTACCGGCGCGAGGAATGGATCGGCACGCTGCACTCCTGGTTCGACCAGTGGCTGCACGGCATCGACACCGGCGTCCTGCGGCAACCCCGGGTGGACGTGCAGGTGGCGCCCGCGCAGTGGGTCCGGCAGGCCGACTGGCCGGCCCGTTCCCTGGAGCTGCCGCTGTGGCTGCGCCCCGGCCAGGACGCACAGGGGAGCCTCGGGCCGCTGCCCGCGCGCAAGGGCACGACCATGAGCTTCACCGACGACCCGTGGCAGACCCAGGACCAGATGGTCTCCGACCCGACCGCCGCCTCCCCGAACCGGCTGATGTTCCTCACTCCGCCGCTGAAGCGGGCGGTGCGGCTCTCCGGCACCCCGCAGATGGACATCCGCGCCACGGTGGACCGGCCGGGGGTGAACCTGACCGCCCTGGTGGTCGACTACGGCGAGGACGACCGGCTGGACTTCTTCAACTCCGGCGGCGGCGTCAGGACGCTGGCCGATGAGTCCTGTCACGGCCAGAGCACGGCCGACGACGACGCCTGCTACCGGCGGACCGAGGCCGTCACCACACGCCTGCCCTTGGCGATCGTGGCCCGCGGCTGGCTCGACGCCCGCAACCGCGACTCGCTCACGACCTCGCAGGACCTGACGCCCGGTACGGAGTACCGGCTGACCTGGGACACCCTGCCGGCCGACTCCGTCGTCAAGCAGGGCCACCGCCTCGCGGTCGTCCTGGCGGCGAGCGACGCGAGCGAGACCTGGACCTTCCCGGCCGATCCGGTACCCGCGACGGTCACCGTGGACCTGTCCGGCAGCCGGATCATGCTGCCGGTGGCCGCTCCCCCGGCCGGCCAGGACTCCGCTCCCGCGACGACCATGGACTTCGCCCCCGCCCCGGCCGAGGGACAGTGGCGCGGGCCGAAGGACGTCGTGCTGCCCCGGCCCACGCGCGACCTGTTCTGATCTCCACCCCGCAGCGGCCCGCTCCCGCACCTGGGAGCGGGTCAGAAGGTCCGGCCGGTGATGTAGTCGGCCAGAGCCAGCGCGGCGCCGGGGACGTCGCAGACGGGATGGCGCTTCTCGGCCGACTGCCAGGAGTAGTAGGCGCCGCCGTACCCGACGAACACCCACAGGGGCAGCCCCACGTCGGGGCGGTGGACCAGCAGCGCGGGCATCTGCTCGCGCAGTTCGGCGTCCACGCCGAGGCCGGTCAGAGACTCGTGCAACCGCAGCAGCTTGGCCCGCTCGTCGCGGACCTCGGAGATCGTGCCGCCGGTCGCCTCCCGAATGGTGATCGCGTCCATGTACGTCCTTCCCCACACCCCGCAGTGCCGGAACGGCCGGTGGGGCGTCGGCTCCGTACCGCACTGGAAGGCCTTCGCCTCACCGAGATGCCTGATTCCAGACAAACACCGTCCCTCGCGCGCGCAGACCCCATCGGCGCCCCACACTGTGGCCACCGCTTCCCCCTACGGCCCGGGTCCGCCGCGATAGCACCGGGACCGGCCGCGATAGCGGACCAGGTGGCGCCTATCGGCCACGGGTCCGCGGTCACCGTTTGAGGTGCATGGTGTTGAATTGTCAGGTGACGACCATCGCGCCCACCGGAGAGCAGCACACCATCGAGGCCGGCGGCCTGCGCGCCGTCGTCACCGAGGTCGGGGCGGGGCTGCGCGCCCTCACCCACGACGGCCGGCCGCTCGTCATGGGCTACTCCGAGCACCAGGCCCCGCCCGGGTCGGCGGGGCTGCCCCTGCTCCCCTGGCCCAACCGCGTCCAGGACGGGCGCTACACCTTCGACGGCCAGGAGCGTCAGCTGGCGTTGACCGAGCCCAAGTTCGGCAACGCGGCGCACGGCTTCACCCGCACGCTGCCCTGGCGGGTGCTCTCCCGCGACGAGGCGTCGATCACGCTCGGCCTGCGACTGTTCCCGCAGGCCGGCTACCCGCACATTCTCGACCTGACCGTCTCCTACGCCCTGGACGCCACCGGCCTGACCGTAGAGATCGGCGCGCGCAACATGGGGGACACGCCCGCGCCGTACGGCTTCGGCGCCCACCCCTATCTCTCCGTTCCCGGCCCGCTGGAGGACGCCGTCCTCGAACTGCCGGCCGCCGAGTGGCTGACGGTCGACGAACGCAAGATCCCGGTCGAGCGCCGGGCGGTCGAAGGCACCCCCTACGACTTCCGGACGGCCCACCCGATCGGCGACGTCGTGCTCGACACCGCGTTCACCGGCCTCACCCGGGACGGCGACGGGCTGGTGCGGGTGCGGCTGACCACCGGCGACGGCACGCACGGCGTGGAGCTGTGGGCGGGCGAGGGCGTCGAGTGGCTCCAGGTGTTCACCGGGGACAGCCTGACCGGGAGCGCCCGGCGCGCCGGGCTCGCGGTGGAGCCGATGAGCTGCCCGCCGAACGCCTTCCGCACCGGCGAGGACGTCATCCGCCTCGACCCCGGCGCGGCCGTCACCCACCGCTGGGGCATCTCACCCTTCGCCCGAACCTGACCACCACACCCCGCTCGCCGGGGCCGCCCGCCCGGCCCGCGCGCCGGCCGTGACGACCGCGCGGTCGCCCGCCCGGCCCGCGCGCCGGCCGTGACGACCGCGCGGGCCGGGTCGCCGGGTCACTTGCGGGCGCTGATCAGGGCGAGCGGGTCGTCCGGCGCCTCGGCCTTGGCCTTCTCCATGCGCTCGCCGACCTCCTGGAGCTCGTTGCGCCCCATCGCCTCCCGCACCTTCGGGAACCACTCCTGCTCCTCTTCCTCCACGTGGTGGCGGACGTTCTCCATCAGGACCGTCACCTTGGCGTCGAACCGCTCGTCCTTCGGGTCGAGGTCCTTGAGCTCCGACAGCATCCACACCACGACGTGGTGCTCCTCGACGCTCTCCAGGACGTGGTCCTCGGTGGCGGGGACGTCCTGCCGGGCCATCGGGTAGAAGATCTCCTCCTCGATGTAGGCGTGGGTGGTGAGCTCGTGGATGATCTGGTCGACGATCTGCCGCTTCTCCTTGTAGGCGTCGTCCCCCGCCTTCTCGAACTGCTTGAACAGCTTCTCCACCGTCTTGTGGTCGTCCTTCAGGAGCACGATGGCGTCCATGGGCCGGCTTCCCCTCTCTGCGATGTGGTCCTCCTCCACCCCGCTACCACCTGTCCGCGTTCTAAACCACCAGGCAGCGCCGCCTCCGGCTCCCCACCGGTCACGCCCGGGGCGCTGCGCCGTCCCGGCGGGAGGCGCGTGTGACCATGGAGGCATGGCCGAGACGATGACCGCCTGGGTGGTACGCCACCCGGGGCCCATGCCGACCGCTCCGCTGGAACGCGTGCGCCTGCCCGTCCCCGAGCCGGCCGAGGGCGAGGTGCTGGTGCGGGTCGAGGTCTGCGCCGTGTGCCGTACCGACCTGCACCTCGCCGAGGGTGATCTCGCGCCGAGACGGCCGCGTACGGTGCCGGGCCACGAGGTCGTGGGCCGGGTCGTCGCCCGGGGCCCCGGCGCCGGGCGGCTCGCGACCGGCACGCGGGTGGGCGTGGCATGGCTGCACTCCACCTGCGGCCGGTGCCGCTACTGCCTGCGCGGCTCGGAGAACCTCTGCCCGAACTCCCGCTACACCGGGTGGGACGTCGACGGCGGCTACGCCGAGTACGTCACCGCGCCGGAGGACTTCGTCTACGAGCTGCCCGAGGACGTTCCCGCCGACCGGCTCGCGCCGCTGCTGTGCGCGGGCATCATCGGCTACCGCGCCTTCGCCCGCGCCGATCTGCCGCCGGGGGGACGCCTCGGCATCTACGGCTTCGGCGCCTCGGCCCACCTGATCGCGCAGGTGGCGATCGCCCAGGGCGCGTCGGTGCACGTGCTGACCCGGTCGCGGCAGGCGCAGCAGCTGGCCCTGACGCTTGGGGCGGCCTCGGCGGGCGACGCCTACGACGCCCCGCCCGAGCCGCTGGACGCGGCCATCCTATTCGCCCCCGTGGGCGACCTGGTGCCGGTGGCCCTTTCCGCGCTCGACATGGGCGGCACCCTCGCGGTCGCCGGCATCCACCTCAGCGACATCCCCTCGCTGAACTACGAGGAGCACCTGTTCTACGAACGCACGCTGCGCAGCGTCACCGCCAACACCCGGGAGGACGGGCGCGCGTTCCTCGACCTGGCCACCCGTACCCCGCTGCGCGTCACGACGGCCCCCTACGACCTGGACCACGCCGACCGGGCGCTGGCCGACCTGGCCGCCGACCGCGTCACCGGCGCCGCCGTCCTGCACGTCGGCCGACCCGCCTGACCGCCCTTCCCGCCGCGCCGGAGCCGTACGCGTCCCTGGCCGCCGGGTGCGATGCGTGATCCCCCCTCGGGACCATCCCCTGCCCGCCGGGGCCGGGCGTCCCGGCAGGCAGGGGGTGGTTCAGGGCTTGCGCGCGACGCAGCCCGCGTAGGTGTAGTAGGTGGCGCTCTTCTCCCAGGACTCCCCGGCGTCGGGTCGCCAGTCGGCGAGCGGCACGAGGCCGGGCTCCACCAGTTCCATGTCACCGAGGTAGCGCATGATCTCCTCGCGGGTGCGCCAGCGTCCGGTGCCCAGGTTCTCGTTGAAGAGCTTCTCCACCATCACGGCCTGCTTGGACGCCTCGGGGTGCTCGTCCTGCGCGTTGAAGAAGTTCGACATGGCGATGAAGCTGCCGGACGGCAGCGGCTCGCGCAGCCGCTCCGCGATGCCCCAGGGGTCCTCTTCGTCGTTCAGGTGGTGCAGGATGCTGAACAGCAGCAGGCCGATCGGCTTGCTGAAGTCGATGCGCCCGCGCAGCGCCGGGTCGGCGTAGATCGCCTCCGGGTCGCGGACATCGGCCTGGATCACGGTGGTGGAGCCGTTGGTGGCCAGCAGCGCCCTGCCGTGCACGAGGACGATGGGGTCGTTGTCCACGTACACCACCTGTGCCGCCGGGTCGATCTCCTGGGCGATCTGGTGCACGTTCCCCTGCGTGGGCAGCCCCGACCCGAGGTCGATGAACTGGCGGATCCCCTCCTCGGCCGCCAGATAGCGGACCACGCGGCGCAGGAACCGGCGGTTGGCCTTCCCCGCGTCCTTGGCGTCCGGGACGATGCGCAGTGCCATCTCGGCGACCTGCCGGTCCACCGCGAAGTTGTCCTTGCCGTCCAGGAAGTAGTCGTAGACCCGAGCGATGCTCGGATTGGTCGTGTCGATCTCAGGCGGGATGATCTGCTCGTCCCCGGTGCAGCCCCATTTCCCTTCGCCTTCGGCCATGCTCGTCCCCACCCTGCTCGCCGGTCCGTCAGAAATCACCGGATCGCGAAAATGTTAGCGCTCACTTGCCCGGCTTTTCGGGTGATCGGCGAGCTTTGTCGCCCTGATTCACCGCCTTCTCTCACGATTCGGTGCAGCCGCTGAAACTTTCATCCGGCGGGCAGGGTCGTGAGACGCACCGCCCATGATCGAACGGCTCAGCCGGCGGGGAACAGCGGCTTCATCGCCTCCCGCAGCGCCCACGCCTCCTTGTGCAGCAGCCGCGGTTCTCTCGGCTCGCAGTCGGCGTCCATCACGACGTTGTCGCCCTCGAAGCGCGGGAACACATGGATGTGGGCGTGGAACACCTCCTGCAGGGCGGCCTCGCCGTCCGGGACGAGGATGTTCACGCCCTCGCACCGCAGACCGGACCGCCGCAGCGCGCGCGCCAGGCGCTGGGCCAGCAGCCACATGTGCGCGCCGACCTCCTCGTCGAGATCCTCCAGGCCGTCCGCGTGGACGCGTGGCACCACCACCGCATGGCCTGGGTTCACCGGATTGCCCTCCATGACCACGACCGCGATGTCGTCCTCGAAGACGAGGCCGGTGCCGTCCGGCGCGGCGATCATTTCGCAATAGGCACACTGATCAGGAAAAACGTCCATATTCGCATGATTGCTCGTCGGGTCGAAAGACATCCGGCCGGGTCCCCGCCTTTGGCGAAAGCCCCGCCGGGAGCCCTGCACGCCACGCCGCAGAGCACGTCTTGGGTCACCGGGACGCGGACCGATCGGACGCCAGCAGCCCCAGGGCGTCCTCGACCCGCTCGGGCAGCCGCCGGCGCCCGGCCACCACGAGCGGCAACCGCAGCAGGGCGGCGAGCACCGCCTGACCCGCCACCGGATCACGCGGCGTACGGGCCGCCAGCCGCGCGGTCTCGCGCAGCACGACGCCGAGCGGGCGGCGCAGCCAGACGGTGAGCAGGGCGTTGCGTGCCTGGATCCGCCGCCGGCTCGCCTTGGGCGCCCGCTGGAGCGAGGGCCGGTGCACGGCCACCACGTCCGGTACGTAACACAGGTCCCACCCCAGCGCCGCCATGTCGTAGGCCAGCAACTGCTCCTCGCCGGGAAAGAAGATCACCGGGCTGAACCCGCCCGCGGCCAGAAACGCCTCGCGGCGCACCACCGACCCGCAGGCGAGGAACCCCAGGACCGGCGGCCCGGCCTGGCCCTCCCGCCTCGGCAGCGGCGAACCGGCCAGCACCGCGTTGAGCGGATCGGACACGCCCTCGTCGCCGACCAGCACCCGGGCGGCGATCAGGCCGAGGGACGGGTGCGCGCCGAAGGCCCGCGCCGCCGCCCGCAGCGCGCCCGGCTCCCACCAGGAGTCGTCGTCGCTGAAGGCCACATAGGGGGTGCGCGCGGCCAGCACGCCCACGTTCCTGGCCGGCGCGCCGAGATTGTGCGCCAGCCGGATCAGGACGGCTTCGGGGAAGCGGCGGCGCACCTGCTCCGGGGAGCCGTCGGAGGAGGCGTTGTCCACCACGATGACCGGCGGTCGCTCGGGGAGGTCCCGCAGGCGCTCCAGCGTGCGCAGGAGTTCCTCCCGGCGGTTCCTGGTGGCGACCACGACGGTCACCGGTGCCGCCCCGGGCTCGGTGTCGTCCGCGACATGCGACATGACGGCCGTCACCTCCCCGATCCCCGGCCCCCCACGGTCCCCTCCTCCCGGCCCGTAACCGCCCGGGCCGGCGTGCAAACCTCACGCCAGCCCGGTCACGCGCACCAGCCCAGCGCGGCCATCTCGCCAAGGAACTCGACGGGAAGGCGCGCGCTCTCTACTGGCACGTCGGGAACAAGCGGCCATGGCGGCCCCGATCATGGTCGGGGCCGACGAGGGGCTCGAATCACCGCGTCGTGGCGGGCAGGCGCGTCCGGGGGCCCGCTCAGGGGCAGGGGCAGCCGGTCAGGCCAGGCGGGCGGGGAAGCCTCCGGTGGCGATGGGGCCCCATCGCGAGGGGGTGATGCGCAGCAGCGACTTGCCCTGGCGTTCCATGGCCGCGCGGTAGTCGTCCCAGTCGGGGTGCTCGCCGACGATGCACCGGTAGTAGTCCACCAGGGCGTCCAGCGCGTCGGGCATGTCCAGCACCTCGCAGGCGCCGTCCACCTGCACCCAGGGCCCGTCGAAGTCGTCCGACAGGATCACGACGCTCACCCGGGGGTCGCGGCGGGCGTTCTTCGTCTTGGCCCGCTCGGGGTAGGTCGAGACCACGATGCGGCCGAGGTCGTCGACGCCGCAGGTCACCGGGGACGCCTGGGGCCCGCCGTCGCTCCGGGTCGTGATGAGCAGTGCCCGGTGGCGGTCACGGATGAAGTCGACAAGCTGGTCACGGGTGACGACGTCCGCGGTCGCGATCCTCGGGCTCATGCCCTCACTCTACGACCCGTCCTCCCCGCGGATCCCTCCGCGCCCTCCGGGCACACCGGACGCGGCGCGGCCGCACGGTCCTCGGTTACGGAGCGGGCCGGAATACCCGGGGAGGGGCGAGCCGAAACCGCAGGCCGGAGGGCCGGTGAAAACGCTTTGCGGAAAAGTCGGTGCGAGATGGCATGCTGGTCGCGTGGCTGAAACGGTGTTCGCGTGACCGATCGAGAGCGAGTGGCCGCGCCGGGCCGAAACGGCCTGGGCGGGCAGGGGGTGAGCCCGCGATTCGTCGGCCGGGCGGCCGAGCTGGCCCGCCTGACCGAGGCGCTCGACCGCGTCCGCGCCCGCTCGGCCGCGGTGGTGTTCGTCGGCGGCGAGGCGGGGGTCGGCAAGAGCCGGCTGATCCGCGAGTTCACCGAGCGCGCCCACGACACCCGCGTGCTGGTCGGCGGCTGCCTGGAGCTCGGCACCGACGGCCTGCCCTTCGCGCCGTTCACCGCGGTGCTCCGGCAGCTCGTCCACGACCTCGGGCAGGACGGCGTGGCCGCGCTGCTGCCCGGCGAGCGCACCAGCGGGCTCGCCCGCCTGCTGCCGGAGTTCGGCGAGCCTGACGACCACGGCGCCGAGGCCCGTGCCCGGCTGTTCGAGCAGGTCCTCGGCTTGATGGAGCGGCTCGCCGCGCAGCAGCCCACCATCTTGGTCATCGAGGACGCCCACTGGGCCGACCGTTCGACTCGCGACCTGCTGTCGTTCCTGATCCGCTACCAGCGGCCCGACACCCGCCTGCTGACCCTGGTCACCTACCGCGCCGACGAGCTGCACCGCACCCACCCGCTGCGCCCGCTACTGGCCGAGCTCACCCGCATCGACGGGGTCCAGCGGCTGGAGCTGCGCAGGCTCACCCGGCGCGAGGTCGTCCAGCAGGTCGGGAGCATCCTCACCCGCGAGCCCACCGCCCTGGACGTCGATCTGATCTACGCCCGCAGCGAGGGCAACCCGCTGTTCGTGGAGGCGCTGCTCAGCGGCGGCGAGGACGAGCCGCTGCCCGAGTCGCTGCGCGACCTGCTCCTGGCCGGGGTCGAGCGGCTGCCCGAGGAGACCCAGGAGCTGTTGCGGGTGGCGAGCGCGGGCGGGGGCCGCATCGAGCACAACCTGCTCGCCGCGGTCACCGGCCTGGACGACGGCGCGCTGTCGAGCGCGCTTCGCCCGGCGGTGGCCGGCAACGTCCTGCTGGTCGACGGCGAGGGGTACGCCTTCCGGCACGCGCTGATCCGCGAGGCCGTCCACGACGACCTGCTGCCCGGCGAGCGCGCCCGCCTGCACACCCGCTTCGCGACGGCGCTCGAGCGCGACCCGTCGCTGCTCCCCTCGACGCGCGGCGCCATCGAGCTGGCCTACCACTGGTACGCCGCGCACAACGCCCCGTCCGCGCTGGAAGCCACGTGGCGCGCCGCGGCGGCGGCGCGCAAGGCGGCGGCGTTCGACGAGCAGCTCCGCATGCTCACCAGAGTGCTGGAGCTGTGGGACTCCGTGCCCGACGCCGCCGAGCGAGTGGGGCACGACTACATCGACGTGCTGCGGCAGACCACCGTCGTGGCGCACCTGGCCGGCGAGTTCGAGCGGAGCATCTCGCTGGCCAAGGCCGCCCTGCGCGAGATCGACCCCGAGACCGACCCGATCCGCGCGGCCAAGGTGCTGCGGCAGCGCGGCCTCACGCGGTACGACCTCGGCCGTGCCGGTCACATCGAGGATCTCCGCGCCGCCGCCGCGCTGGTGCCGGCCGACCCGCCCTCGTCGATGCGCGCGCAGGTCCTGGA
The DNA here is from genome assembly GCF_014646695.1 of Sphaerisporangium melleum. GTDB lineage: Bacteria > Actinomycetota > Actinomycetes > Streptosporangiales > Streptosporangiaceae > Sphaerisporangium > Sphaerisporangium melleum. Next base: position 2,007 of record NZ_BMNT01000022.1, on the reverse strand, counting down.
GACCCTGTCGCGCATGCTGCACGCCCCCGGCGACTGGGACGAGAAGGAACGCCTCGCCGAGGAGGCCGTCCGCATCAGCCGGCGGGTCGGCGACGCCGAGACCGAGGCGCATTCGCTGATCACCCTGGCCTGGACGCAGTTCCGGTACTCCCAGATGGAGGTCCAGGTCTCCGCGTTCGGCCGGGCACGCGAGATCGCCGAGCGGGCCGGCAGCTACAGCGCGCTGATGCGGGCGGCGATCTCCGAGTCCGACGCCCTCGAGGGGGCGGGCTGGCACGAGGAAGCGGCCAAGGTCGCGCGCCGCGGCATCGCCGACGCCGAGGCGTACGGCCTGGCCCGCACCTCCGGGGCGTTCCTGGCGATCAACCTGGCCGAGCCGCTGGTCTCGCTCGGCCGCTGGGACGAGGCCCTGGACGTCATCGAGCGCGGGGTCGAGGTGGGGCCGCCGCCGCCCTACCGCGCCAGCCTGCAGGGCCTGGCCGCCGACGTGATGCTGGCCCGCGGCGACCTCGACCGGGCCGAGGCGCTCCACCAGGCCACCGAGAAGGTCTTCGCCCAGGGCACCTACCGCGACCAGTCGGTGCTGCCGCTGATGCGCAGAGAGATCGAGTTGCTGGCCGCCCGCGGCCGGTCCGCCGAGGCGGCCGAAACCGTCCGGCGCGCCCTCCAGATGCGCGATCTGACGGCCAGCCCGCGGTACGCCTGGCCGCTGCTCATCGCCGCGCTCCGCGCGGCCGGCCCGCTGCTGGACGAGGTGCGCGAGCCGGCCACCCGGCTGGAGGTCCAGGGCGCCCTGCAGGAGGCGCACAGCCTGACCTTCGCCGCCGAGGCCGCCCACCTGTCCGCGCGGCCCGACCGCTCCGCGTGGGAGAAGGCCGCCGCGGCGTGGGCCGCCCTGTCCCAGCCGTACGCCGAGGCGCGCTGCCTGCTCGGCGCGACCGAGGCCGCCGTGGCGGCGGGCGCCCGCGACGAGGCGGCCGAGCTGCTGTCCCGGTCGGCGCTGCTGGCCGACGGGCTGCGCGCGGCGCCACTGCGCGCCGAGATCGACGCCCTGGCCCGGCGGGCCCGGCTCACGGTCGGCGACGCGACCGCCGGCTCGTCCCCGGCCGCGGCCGAGCAGGGGCTGGGGCTCACCGCGCGCGAGCGCGAGGTGCTCCGCCTGGTCGCCGCCGGGCGCGGCAACCGCGAGATCGCCGGGGAGCTGTTCATCTCCGCCAAGACGGTGAGCGTGCACGTCTCGAACATCCTGGCCAAGCTGGGCGTCGCCTCCCGCGGCGAGGCCGCGGCCATGGCGCACCGCCTCCACCTCTTCGAGTCCTGACGGACGAGCCCTCCGGCCCGGCGCGTCGCGCCGTGCCGGAGGGCCGTGGTCACCGGCGGGTGCAGCCGGTCTTCGTCAGCAGGCCGAGCCGCCGGGGCGGCAGGTCAGCTCCAGGTCCACTTCTGGTTGGTGCCGCCGTGGCAGGAGTACAGCTGGATCTTGGTGCCGTTGGCGGTGGCGGCGCCGGTGACGTCCAGGCAGAGGTTCGACTGCACGCCGGTGATGCTGCCGTCGGAGTTGACGCGCCACTTCTGGTTGTTGCCGCCGTTGCAGGAGTAGATCTGCACCTTGGCCCCGTTGCCGGTGCCGGCGGCGTCCAGGCACTTGTTGCCGTAGACCCTGAGCTCACTGGAGGAGTTCGAGGCCCACCGCTGGTTGGTGCCGCCGTTGCAGTCCCAGATGGCCACCTGGGTGCCATCGGTGGTGCTGGCGTTGGGCACGTCCAGGCATCGGCCGGAGGCGGTGCTCCTGAGCTGCCCACTACCGCCCGGCGTGGGAGTCGGGGACGGGGTCGGGTTGGGACCGGTGGGCGTCGGCGTGGGGTTGGGGTTGGGGCCGGCGTTGTTGAGGGCGTTCAGGACGGCGTCGTAGGCGGGCTTCTTGTTGCCGCCGCTGAACAGCAGCGGGGTGTCGCCGCTGCGCCAGGAGTCCTGGTCGCGGACGCCCCAGACGGTGATGCCGGCGCA
>NZ_BMNT01000021.1:146644-166570 GCF_014646695.1 Sphaerisporangium melleum | reverse complement strand
GAGCAGCAGCGACCACCGCTCCAGGAGTGACCAACGCGATCGTGGCCAACAAGGCGCGCCACGAATGTCGAGACATGGAATTTCCTTTCCTGACGTGAATACCTCAGTCAGGCAAGGCGCGCGCCGCCGCGCTGTTGCCAATTTTGATGCCTGGTCTCCAGAGGGTGCCGACCTCTGATTTCTTCGCCTGACAACCGCAGCCGACGGCCATGGCGAAGGAAATGGATTTCTAGGGGGGCACGGGGTCTCCTGGAGGGTCGCGACGCGGCGGATCAGACCGATCTTCGCGTGGGACCTCCCAGCGTAGGCATGCCTCCAGCCCCGTCAAGGCACCGGCGGAACACCACACGCCCAACATCCGCCGAATCGATTCGATAAATGACGACCGGCGGCGGTCCGTGCGCAGCGGAATGCAGGTGCGACACGATGCGGAACGCTTGGTCGAGAGCCATGTCCGGGGATCAGCGAGAGCCGGGCGAGATGAAAGTTTCAGCACGCCAGACGGCAGACACGGGATGTGGACGCCTCCCTCCCCAGAGCCGCCGACGCACACGCCCGGCAGCATGTCCGGCGTTCCGCCGTGTTCGCCACCGCACTCCGCAATGACAATTCCCGGATCCGAGAACACAGAAAGAATTCAGCGATGAAAAGACATCCCATGTCGGCAGGCACCGGTGCGCGCCAGGACAGTGCCCCCGTGGAGACCGGCTCGACCCGGTACAGGACGCCCTGAGCGCGGCGGGCAGCGGAAGAGGCGCCTCATTCGATCACTCACCTGTCACACGAAGTGCCTCACCTGTCATAATCGGCCATCTCAGGGCGCAATCGCTGATCCCGCAGAGAGACAGGGCACCCATGCCAGAGTTGTCAGAGGCCGGCACCGCCGCCTCCCGGATCAACACCTCGATCCCGCACCCGGCCCGGATCTACGACTACCTGCTGGGTGGCAAGGACAACTTCGCGGCCGACCGTGAGGCGGCCGAGCATCTCATCCAGCTGTCACCGGGAACGCGTGAGGGCGTCCGGGCCCATCGCGCCTTCCTCGGCCGGGCGGTGCGTCACCTGGCCACCGAGAGAGGGATCACGCAGTTCCTCGACCTCGGCACGGGCATCCCCACCCAGGGCAACACCCACGAGATCGCGCAGGAGGTCAACCCCGCGGCCCGCGTGGCGTACGTGGACAACGACCCGATCGTCCTGGTGCACGGGCGCGCCCTGCTGACCAGCACGCCCACCGGAATGACCTCCGTGATCGAGGCCGACATCCGGCGGCCCGACGAGATCCTCGGCCATCCCGAAGTCCGCGCCGTCATCGACTTCGACCGCCCGGTGGGCATCATCCTGGCCGGTGTGCTGCACTTCATCACCGAGCAGGAAGATCCGCACGCGATCATCAAGCGGTTCGGCTCCGCCGTGCCCTCGGGCAGCCACCTGCTCCTTTCGCACATCACCCTCGACTTCGCCTCCGAGGCCCAGCGGGAGGAGTTCACCAAGCCGTACGACAAGAGCACCGCGCCGATGGTTCCCCGGAGCCACGCCGAGGTGCTGCGCCTCTTCGAGGGCTGGCACCTGCTCCACCCCGGCCTGGTGGAGGTCGTGCAGTGGCGGCCCGACCGGCACTCCTTCGGGGACTACATCCCCGGCGGCGGTCACGCCTGGGCCTACGGCGGCGTCGCCGTCAAGCCCTGACCGGACGGCTCCTCTCCCCTCCCTGAGCCTGTGCTCATGCACCGGCCCGACGCTCCGCCTGGAGACCGGCCCAACCGGGGCGCACTCCCCCGCCCCGGCCGTGAGCGCATCGTCAAGAAGCCGGCAACGCTCCCTAAACGCCCGGCAGCGAGGCGTACCACCATCCCCGCCGATCGCCTGATTTTTCGCCATATCTGTGCTCAGGCCGCTGATCCCGCTCGCCGAGGGGAAGCCCAGCAGGCAGACGTATGGGCGTACGCGGGGCCGGCGGCGACGGGGGGCGTGGGTAATGCTGGAGGTCATCGGCGCGGGGCTGCCCCGCACGGGGACGACGTCGATGAAGGCGGCACTGGACCGGCTGGGCTTCGGGCCCTGCTTCCACACCTTCGAGGTGCTGCGCCGCCCCGACCTGGCCGACCGATGGCTGCCGGCCTGCTCAGGCGAGCCTCTGGACTGGGAGCGCACCTTCGCCGGATACCGGTCCACGCAGGACTGGCCGGCCGCCTTCTTCTGGCGGGAACTGGCCGCGGCCTACCCTCGGGCCAAGGTCGTCCTCACCGTCCGCGACCCGCACGCCTGGTACACCAGTTTCCGCGTCCTGGGCTCGGCCGACCCGCGCGGGCCACTACGCCCCGAGGACGCCGCCGAGGCCGTCCGCCCGGTCGTCGCCGCGCTGGAACGCATGCGCCCGCTGTTCGAGCACATAGCCAGGACCGTCTTCGGCGAGGACGTACGCCTCGGCGAGAAGATGCCCGAGGAGGATCGGGCCGTCGCCGCCTACCACCGGCACCTCGCCGCCGTCCGGGCCGCCATTCCCGCCGAGCGGCTCCTGGTGTTCGACGTCCGCCAGGGCTGGGAACCGCTGTGCGCCTTCCTCGGCGCCGCCCCTCCGCCCGCCGAGCCGTTCCCGCACCTCAACGACGCCGCGTCGTTCCGCAGAATGTTCCAGCTCATGCGCACCGAAGGCCGCCTCCACACCCCCTTCCCTCCCGACCCCTGACAAAGACGACGAACCCCAGCCCCGACACGGTCCGTCCGCATTGGCCCCCGCACCGGACGTCGAAAGGGCCGGCCTACCGGGGAGCCGTGACCGCGGCGCCTGTACCTCTCTGACCAGGAGATCCGCGGGGCGGCAGGCGTAGAATCGAAATCGTTCCGGGACGAGCGAGCGGGGCAGGAATCCGCATCCCGTGATGGACGGGCCGGTGCGGGGAGCCGGGTGGACCAGCCGGACGGGGGTTTCGCTGTGACGCACAACCATCCGGTTCCGCCGTGTTCCGGCGGCGGCCCTGCTCTTCCCCAGTCACCACCGCGCGCGAGGCACCGGGGAAGCTGAGCGCGCATGTCCCGGCTGCTGAGGGAACGGGCCCGCCCGGCACGCGTGCGGGAACATCCGTCCGCGCCCTGGTTCGCGGTGGCCGCGGTATGCGTGGGCTCCTTCATGGGGCAGTTGGACGCGAGCATCGTCACGTTGATCTTTCCCGCGTTGCAGCACGAGTTCGGTGCTCCCCTCGCGGCGGTGCAGTGGGTGGCCGTGGCCTATCTGCTCGCCCTGGTCGCGCTGCTGGCAGGTGCGGGACGCCTGGCCGACGTCGCGGGGCGCAAGCTGGTCTACCTGTACGGATTCGCCCTCTTCACCGCGGCGTCGGCGGCCTGTGGGTTCGCCCCATCCCTCCCCGTCCTGGTCGTCTGCCGGGTGGCGCAGGCCGCGGGAGCGGCGATGCTGCAGGCCAACAGCGTGGCGCTGGTGGTGGCCGGCGTCCCCAGGCAGCGGACACGGGCCGCGCTGGGCATACAGGCCGCCGCCCAGTCGCTCGGCCTGGCCGTCGGCCCGCTGGTGGGCGGCGTGCTCGTCGGCGTGGCCGGATGGCGGTGGGTGTTCTGGCTCAACGTGCCGGTCGGCCTGGTGGCCGTGGTCGCGGGCCGCTACCTGCTGCCGCGCACACGTGAGCGGGCCGGCGGCGGCGCCTTCGATGTGGCCGGCCTGGTCCTGCTGGCCTGTACCACCTCGGGGCTACTGCTGTCCGTCTCGGCGGTGTCCGGCCTGGACTGGCCGCCCTGGGCGGCCGTGGCCCTGGTCGCCACCGCGGTGACGTCCGCCGTCCTGCTACGGCACCGGGAGGGCCGGGCGGCCGCTCCACTCCTGAATCCGACCCTGCTGGGCGGCGCCGCCGTGGCACGCGGTCTCGCCGGAGCACTGTTCGGGTATCTCGTGCTGTTCGGTCCGCTGGTGCTGATCCCGCAGGTTCTGATCGCCGCGGGCCTGAGCGAGCCTCATGCCGGTCTGGTGCTCAGCGCGTTGCCGGCGGGATTCGCGGTGACCGCGCTGGCGGGCGATCACCTGCTGCCGCGCCGGTGGGACAACCGGAGGCGCTGCTTGGCCGGCGCCCTGACGGCCGCCGCGGCGGCCGGGGGCGCGGCCATCGCCCCCACGACACTTGGTCCTCTCGCGGCCTTCCTGGCCGTACTTGGCGCGGGTTTGGGGATGTTCGTCCCGGCGAACAACGCTGCTGTGATGGCCGCCGTCCCGGCACGGATGTCGGCGACGGCCGGAGGGTTGATCAACATGGCGCGCGGTGTGGGGACTGCGCTGGGCATCGCCGGGGTCACTCTCGCCCTGTACTCGGCACACGGACCCGGCCCGGCCGGGGCACGGGTCGCGCTCGTGGGACTGGTGGGCGCCGCGCTCGCCGCCGCGCTGACCATGCAGGCGCCATCCCGGCCGGACGCGACCGCCCAGAGCCGGAGGGAGTCCCGCGACGACCGTGACCGCCGATGACCGGCCGGCTTCGGGAGCACCGTACCGCCACCGGATGCGCTCCCCCACGCCGCCGGCGCACTCACCTCGACCCCACGTTCCGGGGAGGACGCCCATGCCACCACCGAACCAGATGGACGACCTGATGACACAGATCCGGCTGACCACCCGACGCCGGTATCTGAGCGCCCTCATCACCGCCGTGGCGGCGGGGATGATGCTCGGCTTCGCCCGTAACGACGCGGTCGTTGCGGCGGGCGCGCTCACGCTGGCCAACGCCCTGCTGCTGGCCGCCTATGCCTACAGCCACGGCACCGCCGCGGCCAGGCGCCACCGACTCGCCGCCCGCCCCTCCAGCGGGTTCGTCAACGTGATCGCGTTGCTGGGGGCGACGGCCGTGCTCCTTCTCGCCGCCGGCCTGCTGCTTCGGTAGACCCGCTGCCGGGCGGCCGGCGGGGGCGAGGTGCGCGCGAGGCGGCGGCCGAGCCGGTGGTATCGGATCATGCCCGCCACGGTGCTTCATCCCCGTTCGACGGGTGCCTCAATTTCGTTCCAGCATACGCCCGGGGGTATAGTCGAGGCATGGAGCTGAACGAGGGCATGGTGGGTGACGCGCTGACACGCCTCAAGCGGGCGCACGGACAGCTGGCCGGAGTGATCGCGATGATCGAGGCCGGCGAAGACTGCACCAAGGTGCTCACGCAACTCGCCGCCGTCTCCAAGGCCCTCGACCGCGCCGGTTTCAAGATCGTGGCAGCCGGGCTGCGCCACTGCCAGGACGCCCAGAACCGCGGCGACCAGCCACCGATGAGCGTCGCCGAACTGGAGAAGCTCTTCCTGGCCCTCGCCTGAGCACCGTGGCCACGGGACCGGCCGTGGCCACACATTTTTCGTCATTACATACCCCCAGGGGTATGGAGAGGAGCCGATGAACCATGGACGTCGTATCATTCCGGACCCCCGGGCTGGGCGACCAGACCTACCTGCTCATCCACGAGGGCAAGGGCGTCCTCGTGGATCCCCAGCGCGACATCGGCCGCTTCCTGGACGCCGCCGCCGAGCGCGACGTGGATCTGCGATTCGTGCTGGAGACCCACCTGCACAACGACTACCTCTCCGGCGGCGAACAGGCCGCGCTGCGCACCGGCGCCGAACTGATCATGCCCGCCGCCGCGGCCCCCGCCTACCGGCACACACCGGCCTTTCATCTGGAGGACATCGACGGCGGCGCCGGGCTGACCGTTCGGCCCGTCCACACGCCCGGTCACACCCCCGAGCACACCAGCTACCTGGTGCTCATCGGCGGCGAGCCAGTCGCGCTGTTCTCCGGTGGCAGCCTGCTGGTCGCCTCGGCCGGCCGGCCCGACCTGCTCGGCCCCGAACGCGCCCGATCCCTGGCCCGCCTGCAGCACATCTCGTTGCGCCGACTGGCGGCGCTGCCGCCCGAGGTCGCCCTGTACCCCACGCACGGCGAGGGCTCGTTCTGTACCGCGACCGGCGCCGGCCGGCTGACCTCCACGATCGGGGCGGAACTGGCGCACAACGCGCTGCTGTCCATCGACGACCCGGAGAAGTTCGCCGACGCGCTGCTGACGGCGCCCATGCCCATACCCGCTTTCTACCGGCACATGGGCCCGGCCAACACGCTCGGGGTGCCCCCAATGCCGCCCGTTCATGTGCCCGAACTCGACGCCGTGCCGGAAGGCAACCAGGTCCTCGACATCCGCCCGCGCCAGGCACAGGCCCGCGGCATGCTGCCCGGCTCACTCGGCATCGAGCTGGACGACGACTTCGGGAGCTGGACGGGCTGGCTACTCCCCCACGCCGAGCCGATCACGCTGGTCGCCGAGCCCGGTCAGGACGTCGCCGCGGCGGTCACCCAGCTCGCCCAGATCGGCGTCGACACCGTCCGGGGCGTCGTCCGCCACCTCGGGGAGGCCGCCACTCAGACGTATGAGCTGCTCGAACTGGACGCCTTCGTCGAGCGCCTGGCCCGGCCGGGCGCCCAGCTCCTGGACGTGCGCATGCCGAGCGAACGGGAACAGGCGAGGCTGGAGGGCGCCGTCGAGCGCTTCCTGCCCGACCTGTTCACCCAAGGCGTCCCTACCGAACTCGACTCCGCCCGGCCCGTGCTCGTCGTATGCGCCTCCGGTCGCCGGTCGAGCATCGCCGCCGGCCTGCTGGCCCGCGAGGGCTACCGGGCGAGCGTGCTCACCGGCACGGGCGCCGCCGAACTCGCCGTCGAGCTGGGAGGCGAGCATGCCGCCTGACCCCCCCGTACACCACCATCACGCCAGAGCAGGAGAACCTTCCGTGTCCCGCATCGACGCTATCTCCGCCCGTTCACTGATCGCGGCCAACCCGGACGTTCTCGTCGTGGACGTTCGCACTCCGGCCGAGTTCGAGACCGCGCACATCGACGGCGCCATCAACTTGCCCCTCGACCAGGTCGACGCCCATCTCCGGCGGATCGTCTCCGACGCCGGCGGGCGCATGCTGCTCATCTGCCAGTCCGGCAATCGCGCCGAGCGGGCACACCGGGCGCTGATCGGGGCCGGGATGACCGACGTCGTCATCCTGGACGGCGGCATGAACGCCTGGATCGCCTCGGGCGCGCCGGTCGACCACGGCCGGCCGCGCTGGTCGCTGGAGCGCCAGGTCCGGCTCGTGGCCGGGAGCATCGTCTTCGCCTCGGTCGTGGCGGGCCTGTGGATCCCGGCCGCGCTGATCGTCGCCGCGGTCATCGGATCGGGCCTGACCCTCGCGGCCCTCACCGGTACCTGCGCGATGGGCCTGCTGCTGGCCAAGCTCCCCTACAACCGCGCCAGTGGCGTGGACGTCGAGTCCGCCCTCACCCGCCTGCGCCGGAATTCCTCCCGGACGGGCGCGTGACGAAGCGTCTTCTCATGACATCTACATACCCCTGGAGGTATCTGTGATCGCCTTGACCCTCACCGCCGCCCTCTTGATCGGGGTGACGCTCGGCCTGTTCGGCGGCGGAGGGTCCATCCTCACCGTGCCGGTGCTGGTCTACCTCGCCGGCCTGCCGGCCAGGCAGGCCATCGCCATGTCGCTGTTCGTCGTGGCCGTCACCGGTGCCGTCAGCGCCATCGGCCATGCCAGGGCCGGACGCATCCGCTGGCGGACCGGACTGATCTTCGGGTCGGCCGGCATGGCGGGCGCCTACGCCGGCGGGCTGATCGGCCCGCATCTGCCCGAAGCGCTGCTCCTGGCGGCCTTCGCGGCCATGATGATCGCCACCGCCATCGCCATGATCCGCGACCGCCGCACCCCGGTCGCGAGGCCCCTGCGCCGCGAGCTTCCCGTTCCGCAGGTGATCGCCGAGGGCATCGGGGTCGGCCTGGTGACCGGGCTCGTCGGGGCGGGCGGCGGCTTCCTGGTGGTGCCCGCCCTGGTTCTGCTCGGCGGTCTGCCGATGGGCGTGGCGGTGGGCACCTCGCTGCTGGTCATCGCCATGAAGTCCCTGGCCGGCTTGGCCGGTTACCTGGTGAGCACGCCGGTCGACTGGTCGCTGGCCCTTCCAGTGACCGCGGCGGCCGTGACCGGCGGGCTCATCGGCGGCGGCTTCGCCGGCCGGGTCGACGCCGAAAGGCTGCGCAAGGCCTTCGGCTGGTTCGTCCTGGCGATGGGCGCCTTCGTCCTCATCCAGCAGGCGCCGCCCTCGCTGTCGCACAGCGCATGGACCGCCGCCGGGGCAGCCCTGGCCGCAGTGACGGCCGGCATCATCCTCGCACTGCGGCGACGCCGAGCGGCGGCCGCCGACCTGCCTGCACGCTCACCGAACGAAGGGCAGGCACCCGCCTCTCGCGATGTCCGCCCGGCCGTGCGAGATCACTGAACAGGGAGGCCGGTGACGGCACGGGTGATCGTCCGGCCTCGGTGCGGGATGGACATGCCTTGGCGCGCCCGCGCCGCTCGGAGGCCGAGGAGGACGACACGCCGGGTGGCCGGCGGGTGGCAAGAGGGTCTCAAGTCCTTCCGCAGTGGTCCTTCGCCCCTGTGGCCGTACACCCGCCACGCCGGACGATCGGCTCGAACCCTCACAGCGGGAGGAACAATGACGAAGGTAGGAATCAACGGTTTCGGGCGGATCGGCAGGGCCGTGCTGCGGCGCGGCCTCGCCCAGGGACTCGACATCGTGGCCGTCAATGACGTGGCCGGCGCGGAGACGCTGGCACACCTGCTCAAGCACGACTCCACCTACGGCCGGTACGACAAATCCGTCGCGGTGTCGGCGTCGGCCCTGCTCGTGGACGGCAAGTCGATCCAGGTGACCGATCACCGGGACCCCGGCGCCATCGACTGGGCCGGATACGGCGTCGACCTCGTCATCGAGTCCACCGGCCGGTTCCGCACCGGGACCGATGTCGCCCCGCATCTCAAGCGCGGTGCGCGGAAGGTGCTCATCACGGCCCCCGGCAAGGACGTCGACGTGACACTCGTGCCCGGCGTCAACGACTCGGCCTACGACCCCGGCCTGCATCAGATCGTGTCGATGGCCTCGTGCACGACCAACTGCGTCGCGCCGATGGTCAAGGTGCTCAACGACAACTTCGGCCTGGTCAAGGGCTTCATGACCACAGTGCACGCCTACACCGGCGACCAGCGTCTGCTGGACGCCCCGCACAAGGATCCGCGCCGGGCCCGGTCGGCAGCGGTGAACATCGTGCCGACCACCACGGGCGCGGCCCGCATGGTCGGCGAAGTGCTTCCGGAGCTCAGGGGCCGGTTGGACGGCGTCGCGCTGCGCGTTCCGGTCGTGGACGGCTCGCTGACCGACCTGTCGGTGGTCCTGGCGGCCCGGGCGACCGCCGAGGAGATCAACCAGGTCTTCGCCGAGGCGGCGCAGAGCCCGCCGCTCAAGGGCATCCTCCGTTACAGCACCGCGCCGCTGGTCTCCAGCGACGTCATCGGCGACCCGTCGTCGTGCGTGTTCGATGCCCCGTTGACGCAGGCCGACGGAGAACTGGTGAAGGTGTTCGGCTGGTACGACAACGAGTGGGGCTACGTGAGCCGGCTGGTGGAAACGGCGATCAGGATCGCCGGCGAGTCGTGACGAGGAGGAGGAAGGACATGACCATGGAGGTCAGGCAAGTGATGGGGCGCGCCGGGATCGCGGTGCGGCAGGACGCGCCGTTCTCCGAGATCGTGGCCACGATGAAGAAGTACGCGGTCGGCGCCGTCGCGGTGATCGATCTGGACCGGCGTCCGGTGGGTGTGGTCTCCGAGGACGACCTGCTGCTGAAGGAGACCGGACCGGCGAGCACGCTGCCGCTGACCCGCCGGAGCCGGGAGGAACGGCGCAAGGCCGACGGCCTGCGCGCCGGGGAGCTGATGACCGCGCCCGCGATCACGGTGACTCCCGGTACCTCCCTCCGCGACGCCGCCCGCCTGATGCACGAGAAGCGGATCAAGCAACTTCCGGTGATCGACCCGGTCACCGGCCGGATCGAGGGGACCGTCCACCAGTCCGATCTGCTGCGCGTCTTCCAGCGCCCGGCGGCGGAGCTGCGCGACGACGTCATGACCACGATCCGCGATGAGACCGGGCTCGACCCGGAGCGGCTGTCGATCGACATCGCCGACGGCGTCGTGACCATCGCCGGCGAGGCCGAGCACGCCTCCCAGGTCTCCTCGCTGGTGGAGGCGATCCGGCAGGTGGAAGGCGTCGTCGCCGTCATCCCCGACCTGACCTCCCCGGTCGGTGAGAACGACGCGATCGTGCTCCCGCTGCTGTGACGCGGCGCTCCACCCCATGCCGGTGTCCTGGGCCTGACAAGGGCCAGGACACCGGCATCGCGATGTGGCGGCCCAGGAGGGCTCTCTCGGCGGATCCGGCGCCCGGACCGGCGGGACCTTGGTCACCCGTCACCGTGGGCATGAGGCTCTACGCGCCCATCCGCACTGGACGGATGCTCGGTGTGGAGGTGATCCCATGGCACGCATACTGGTGGCACATGGATCGAAGCGGGGCTCGACGGCCGAGATCGCCGAGTGGATCGGCGAGACGCTGCGGGATGACGGCCACCACGTCGACGTCACTGCGGCGAAAGACGCGCGAGATGTGCGGGGATACGAGGTCGTGATCCTCGGCGGTGCACTCTACGCGGGGGTGTGGCACAAAGACGCCCGCCGGTTCGCGCGGCGTCACGCCGAGGCGCTACGGGCCTGCTCACTGTGGCTCTTCAGCAGCGGGCCACTCGACCGCACCGCCTCTGAAAAGGACATCCCACCGGTGCGCGGCGTCGCCGCGTGGATGTCCCGGCTGGAGGCGGCCGGGCACGCGACGTTCGGAGGACGGCTCGATCCGGAGCAGCGCGGCATCGTGGCCTCCTCCCTGGCCAAGCGGATGGCCGGCGACCACCGCGACCGCGAACAGATCACGGCGTGGGCCAAGGACGTGTCCGCCCAGTCGGGCTGACGCCACCGAAGCGGGGCCGGCGCCTCGGCGGCGCGATGCCGATGTGACGACTGGGCGGAGTTCTCCGTGAACCGGGTGCTCAGACGGCACCGGTCCGCAGCTCGGCGGAAGGGCGGCGCGGCGCACGCGGCACGGGCGGCCCGTACCCGAGCCTGATGATCATCTGTGGGTGGCCGCGGCGGTGACGCGGATCGAGCCGGTGCCGCATGTCGCGGAGATCCAGCGGCTGGTTGAGGAACGAGGCGGACACACCGTGAGCGCTCGCCAGCAGCAGCACCCTCTGCAGGGCCTGCCCGGCACGAAGCCAGTCGGCCGGGCGGTCCTCCGGGGTGGTGAGCACCGCGATCTGCGGGCGCCGCTCGAAACGCTCGGCGGGCCGGTGGGACTGCGCTCCGAAGTCACGGGCAAGGGCCGCGTCGCCGATGGCGCGAGGGCCCATGACGTAGGAGGGCAGGCCGTCGGAGTGCGCTCCACTCATCGTCCACGCTCGCAGCTCCGCCTGGTAGTCGTGATCCTCCGCCAGCTTCTCCTCGGCCATCACGACATAGTCCAGCAAGTCCGCCGAGCGCCGTTCTCCTAGCAGGACCAGGTTGGCCCCCTCTCTGGACGCCGCGATCCGCAGGTCCGCCAGCACCCATGGGGGCACCCGCCTGTCTTCGAACGGTTCGCGGTTGGTGCGTCGCTTGTCGATGTTGGCGTACAGCACCTGCTCGGCGGGGGTGGCCGGGCCGAAGTCGGACATGTGGACGGCCGCGAGCAGCCGCTGCTCGCCTGATGGGTCGGGCAGCAGTCGCGTCAAGGGCCGGAACCCGGCCACCCGGACGGCGATGCGCAGATTGAACAGCGCAGCGCCACAGCTCACGCGCATGGAGCGGCCACGCGGGTCGATTCTTCTGAGCCGCCGGTCCGGATCCGCGAGCAACTCGATCGACCTTCCCGTGATCCGGAAGCGCCACGGTTGGGTGTTGTGAACCGAGGGTGCCTGACCGGCCGCGGTGAGCAGCCAGCGGACACCGAGTTCGGTGTCAGCGGGGAAAGCCATATCGCGCCTCCTTCATCGACCCTCCGAGATTCCCGTCACCGTCCGGCAGGCGGCAGAGCCGAAAGTCCCGCCACGACCGGGACATCCGGCGGACCGGCCCAAGCCGTACGACACTGCTCGCGGACGCGGCGAGGCGGTGTGCTTGGGACGGAACGAAACCGCGACTCCGCGATGAAAGGGCCAGCCATGGCACTCACCCAAGGACGCCACCAAGGTGACGCCGCCCCCCGCACCCCCGCCCTGAGCGCCGGCCGGCCCCAGACGCCCGCGCGCCCGGCCGACCACGTCTTCGCCGTCGCCCGCATCGCGATCGGCTGGATCTTCCTGTGGGCCTTCCTGGACAAGCTGTTCGGCTGGGGCTTCGCCACCCCGGCGAACCGCGCCTGGATCCACGGCGGCAGCCCCACCACAGGCTTCCTCAAGGGCACCACCGACCACACCTTCGGCGGGCTGTTCACCGCCCTGGCGGGTCAGGCCTGGGTCGACTGGCTGTTCATGCTCGGGCTGGCGGGCATCGGCACCGCCCTGATCCTGGGCGCCGGCATGAGGATCGCCGCGACCACCGGCGGGCTCCTGCTCCTGTTCATGTGGGCCGCCGAACTCCCCCTCGCCAACAACCCCTTCATGGACGACCACATCATCTACGCCATCGTGCTGGCCGGCCTGGCCCTGGCAGGCGCCGGCGACACCCTCGGCATCGGCGAATGGTGGAGCAGCACGGCGATCGTGAAGCGCCACCCGATCCTCAAGTAGCGCCTGTGCGCACTCACGGCGCCCGCTCCTCACCACCGAGAAGCGGGCGCTGACGCATGCCACCAGCCACCCCAGCCGAGCAAGGCCACCTACCCGCCCCGTCTCCAAGACCGATCCGGCACCGGCTCACTGGATGGGGAGGCCGGTGATGGCGCGGGCGATGATGAGGCGCTGGATCTCGGACGTGCCCTCGAAGATGGTGTAGATCTCCGACCCCGTATCTCCCGACCTGGCCCGATGCCTGGATCACCCGCAGGTCGCCAGAGCGATCAGCGACGAACAGGATCGGCTGGACTATAGCTGGAGTACTGACGTAGATCCGGGCGGTCGCGATTCGCTCCTCCAGCGGTACCTTCGTCTTACCGATGGGAATATCATCAGGATCACAACCGAATGCGACGGTCGATACGAGGTCACGGAATGTCCATTCCGCGCTGAGACCGCGCCTCTGCAACTGCTCGAAAAGCAGTTCAGCGATCGGGCGGTATTCCCGGCCTTCCAGGGTGCGGTCCTGAGCTGTGGCCACGAGGTCATCTCAGCCGGCGCGGACGGCTTCGTCCGCTTCAAACGCTTGGAGGAGATTCTTTGCGGCCGTGGTGACGTCGGTCCAGATGGAATCGTTGCGGGTGCCCGGTGGCTGCGCCAAGACGGTCGTGGGCTACCGACGAGCTGTGAAAAGGTGGCTTGGAATTGCGTGAGTGGTGCGGCGATATGTGCTCGGAGCGAGGCACCGAGCGCGCTTATAGACTCGTCGAGGTCGAGCCGTAGCGACGTTCGGTTGGCGACCTTCTTCCAGGCATCGACGCCGCTGGCAAGCTCCAGCCACTCCAGGACTTCCTCTACGATCACGGTAAGCGGCAGAACGGTGCTTACACCGTGGTGGCGGTCGAGTGACGAGACGAGGGACTTCAGCCAGTCTGGATCGTCAGCGGACCAGTGGTCGCTGACGTTGTGGTCGATCATCACCTTGGGCGCGCCTCTCGCGCAGTCCTGGCGACAGCCTGGAAGGGCTGTCTCGTCATAATCCCACTCAGCTTGATCTTCAACGCGTGTCCTCGATCAGCTCGCTGAGCGGGTCGAGCGCTCTGGCGTTCGCCGGACAGCAGAGCGACCGTGGCGCGATCATTTGCGTTGCCGAAACACCCATGATTATCCAACCAAGGCCGTGAAAATGAGCCTGCGAGACAGTCCTCCACCGTCCAGCCCCGTCCACCGCCGTTGTCACTCAGTTTGTCACCCAGGCTGTGCATCACGTCGGCCTTGAGCGAGCCTTGGTCCCGCCACCCCGATCACTATCCAGTGTGCGCCCGGGAGCGCTCGGCGGTGGAGACGACGAACAGCTCGTCGTCGGGACCATCCCCGCGTGCGCGGGGAGCACAGTGGCCCCCAGCGAGATCATCCGCTGCCGGCCACCCGGTACACCTCCGGCGCCCGCCGCGAGGAGATCGCGTCGGCGTTGACCGTGCCGAAGGTCGTGTCCGGCAGCTTAACGTCGCCGGGCGGTGGGGCTCTGGGCGGTCGGGCACAGCGGGAACCGCAGCGTATCCGGCAGATAGCGATCCCAGTCCAGTTTCACCGGGCCGGCGCAGATGTCGTCGATCACGCGGGGCACGTTGGGGTCCAGCCGCCACAGCGCGCCTTTCTGGATGGCGATGAGGAGCGGTTCGCCGGTCTCTGGAAGGATTCGGGGGTTGATCAGGTCCAGGCCTTCGATGCGGAGGGACATGACTTCCGTTCCTGAGGCGAGGTCCCACATGCGGATCGAGGCGTCGTCCACCACAGCGGCCGTCCGGCCCCGCGGGTCGAAGGCGACACTGGCGGGAAACTTCACACCGCCGGCTTCGACCACCGTACGCGGGAAGCGCGGGTCGGTGGCCTTCAGCAGGGTCAGGTTCCCCGACGTCGAGCCGATCACGGCCACCGTGTCGGCGGGACCGGCGATCGGGTACACCACTTCCGGAGTGCGCATCAGGGTGGCGATCCGCACACCGTCGAGGCTCCACAGCTCGGCGGCGTACGCCCCGCTGTCACGGCGGGTCAGCACCACCGCCGAAGCGTCCGGGACCACCGACACGTCCTCCACATCGCCGGCGGAGAGCCGGCGGACCGATCCGTCGGCGACCTGCCACACCACGGCGGTACGGTCCCTTCTCCGGGCCACCACCAGGCTGCCGTCCCGGGCGATGCCCGTCACCATCTGGAGGCCGGTGGGAAGGGCGATCTCGCGTGGATGGTCCGGCTCCGAGACGTCCCACAGATGGGAGGTCACCCCGTCCCAGGTGATCACATGGCTCTCGTCGGCGCTGGTGGCGACGTACCAGGGGCCGCCGGGCAGCACACCGGCGGGCCGCCAGCCGGTACCGTCCCGACGCCAGAGCCGATAGCCGGACGAGTCCGCGAGATTCTCGGCCCGTTCGGTGACGGCGATCCGGCCTGGCGTGTCGACGAAACCCTTACCGAGGGTGCTCGCTCCCGCTGCGGCACCGGCGAGGATCAGCGCCGCACGGGTCTCGGGGGTCGGGCTGATCCGGTAGGCGGCCAAGGCGAGCGCCGCCGCGTCGCGCGGCCTGGTGAGCAAGAGGGTGCGGGCGGCATCCGCGGCGCGCAGGCCTATGGCGTCGTTCCTCTGGCGGTCGGCTTCGCGTTTCGCCGCGACGGCCATGCCGACGGCTCCCGCCAGCAGGACGACCAGCGCGGCAAGGGCCGCGATGAGCATCTTCAGCCCGCGTCGCCGCCTACGGAGCTTGGTCGCGCGGAGCGCCTGCGCCGTCAGACCGGCGTCGAGGAAGTCGTGTTCAATCGGGTTGAGCCGCCCGCGCAGCGAATCGATCATGGTCAGGTGCTCCCCACGCCACAGCAGGTCGGGGTCGCGTCCATGCGCCTGCCAGGCCGCGGCCGCCTCGGTGACCCGGTGGTGCACCCGGAGGATGTCCCGGTCCTCGGCGATCCAGGCGGCCAGCCGTGGCCACGCTCGCAGCAGCGCCTCATGGACCAGCTCGGCGCCGTGGTCATCGAGGCTGACCAGCCGGGCCGCGGCGAAGCGTTCGAGCGGGCCGTGCGGTTCCCGCAGCTCTTCGCGCCGGATCCGTCGTTTGGTGTCCTCGGTGCCGTCGCCGGGAGTGACCAGCCGCAGGAACATCAGCCGGGCGGCGTCCAGTTCCTCGCCCGCGAGCTGCTGGTAGGTCTGTTCGGCGGTGCGTGCCAGGGCGTGCTCGACGCCACCGACATCCTCGTACCCGGCCAGGGTCAGCGTCATCCCGCGGCGACGCCGCCATGTCTCGGCGAGCACGTGCGACACCAACGGCAACGCCGACGGCTGCCCGGTGACATCGGACATCAGCCGTGCAAGCAGGGCGGACTCCACGGAGACACCCGCTCGGGCCGCCGGCTCGGTGACGGCGCGGCGCAGGTCGTCGGCCGACATCGGGCCGACCAGCAGCTGAGCACGGTAGAGGGCCGTGACCAGCTCGGGGTGGCGGCCACAGTGGCCGTAGAAGTCGGCGCGCACACCCAGCACCACCCTGCTGCGCGGGGAGGCGGCGGCCGTCAGCGCCTGCACCAGCCACAGCCGGTCGCCGTCGGCGCAGAGAGTGAACACCTCCTCGAACTGGTCGACGATGAGGAGCAGCTCGCCCGGCACCTCGGACAGCCGACCGCGCAGGGCGTGCGGGTCGGCGGCGAGTCGCTCGCGCAGGGGGGCCAGCGGCTCGTCGACGAGCCCGGCCACGACCGTCGCCACCTCCGTCACGGGGTCGTGCCCGGGGGTGAGAACCAGTGCGGTGCGCGTGGACTTGGCGGCCAGTCCGGCGCGCAGCAGCGACGACTTGCCGGCGCCGGACGCGCCGAAGACGCCCACGAACGGCCGCTCGTCGACCAGGCGCACCAAGGCCTCGGTCAGCGCCTCCCGGCCGAAGAACCGGTCGGTGTCCTCAACTTGGTAGGCTGCCAGCCCGACGTACGGCGACGGCGCCGAGTCGTCCGCCGTGGCGTCGGACGCGGCCAGGTCCCGCCACCGGTCCCGCCACGCGTCGACGTCGCCGTCGCAGGCGGCGACGAAGGCCAGGGTCACCGAGAGGCTGGGCAGCCTCCGCCCGGCCACGGCCTCCGACAGCGCGGCCGCCGAATAGCGGGCCCGCGTACCCAGCTCGCGGTACGACGGCTGCCCGGCCTTCTGCCGTAATCGCCGCAGGTCGCCGGCGAACCGGAGCACCGGCGTGTCCTCGGCGCCCAGCGGGCGTTCCTGACGTGGCATCGCCCCCCTTTCTCCCCACCCCGATATCGCCCTCGGGCATTCTTCACCGCGGCGGGCCAGACCTCGAGATCTCACCTTCCGTGAACACGCGAGCACCAGAGCCGATGTTCGTTGTTCATGGTTTGTTGTTCAGGCGCCGAGGGCGAACCTGAACACCCCGTCCGACCCTAGTGTCGGGCATGCCTCGTTCCCCTCCGAACGGCCATGCCGCCGGGGGCCGGGCCTTCTCACCGACAAGTCAGCGAAAGTCGCGCCAGTAGGCGCGGCGGGCGATTCCCGGACAACTTCCACGGCTCGTGGCGGGTTCGCCGTACGCTCATCCAGGAAAGGGAACTTCTTTGTCGTTATCACGGCTTGGTCGCTTGGCGTCCGCGGTGGTCGCGGCGGGTCTCGTGGTCCTGATGGCGGGGCCGGCGCACGCCGACTTCGCCACCACCGGTACCGAGCCCGCCTACCCCTACGCCCAGCCGGTGGACGCGAATGTCCCCAAGCGGGGCTGCGCCACGACACTGTCCGACCCCACCAACGCCGGTGCGAGCATCCCGGCGGTTCAGGTGATCTACGCCTGGCACGAGGAGTACGGGAACCGCTACAACGACGTCGCAGAGCAGATCGCCAAGATCGTCGACCGGATGGACTGGTCGGTGGACGAGTCGACCAACTACGACCAGCACATCAACCTCAGCTGCCGGACCGGTTACAACACCAGCACCTACTCCGGCTACGCCCGGGCCCTGGTGATCCCGGAGGAGATCGAAGGCGGGACGATCGGCGGTGAGATCGCCGCCGACGTCGTCGCCGACGACCTGGCGGCGGCGGGCTACGACAACGCCAACCGCCGGTACGTGGTCTTCGAAGACTTCAGCGAGGGTACGGCGCAGGCGCACTGCGGCCCGCTCTGCGTGGCCACCGCGGACGAATGGGACAGTGGCACCCTGCTGCACGAGCTGGTCCACTTGTCCGGCGCGGATCACGCCAAGGCCACCGAGGTGCCCGACACCGTCGACGTCTCCGACGTCATGTCCACCCAGTGGGACAACTGGAATCTGGACCAGGAGTTCAACAGCTACTACGACCCCAGCGAGCTCACCGCGACGTTTCCCAACTACGGCCTCGCGGTGAACGCGGCCACCACCCCATGGTTCACCACGCCCACCTGCTGCGACGTGGGCTACAGCAACGACCTGCTCACCGCCGAGGAACGCGGGATCGAGTCCGTGGCGCCGTATGGCTCCCCGGCGGGCTTCACCCTCTCCGGTGGTGGCTGGATACAGGTCACCCCGCCGGGGTCGGACGCACAGGTGTCGGCCAGGTACTTCGACGGCCGCCGGTCCCTGACCATGAACGTCCAGTCGTGGTCTGAGGGGGTCCTGTCGCTCACCCGCAAGCCGGCGGTGACGGCGGGACAGCGGTACAAGTTCTTCGCCCGGGTGACGACCGCCACCTCAGGCAACGTCAAGCTCCGGCTGTCCTGGTACAACTCCTCCAACGTGCTGATCTCCAACAGCGACAGCTCGACCTACGCCCTCAACTCCAACTGGCAGGAGTACAGCGTCTCGGCGGTCGCTCCGACCGGCGCGGCCACCGCGCAACTCTCCGTGGTGAGCCCGTCCGGCCAGACCTTCGCCTACGTGCTGGACAGCCTGCAGCTCAACCACTGCAATAACGGCAAGACCGCTGACGGATGCCGGCTGGACGGCCTCCTGCCCTCCACCTGACCCCTGGACACGGCCGCCGTCCTGGCCCGCGCCCTCGACACCCTCCACTGATAACAAGTTTCGCCGGGTGCGCCCCGCCGGCCGTGCCCGGCGGGGCCTCCCCCCGGATCGGCCAGGGGCAGGACGGGTCGGCGACCACCGAACCGATGTGCAGGTCCCAGCCGCGCAGATCGGATGACGCCGGGGCGCTCGTTATGCTTAGAAATCTACTCGAGGGACACTTCGCCAGCATCCTCCATGCTTGCAACTTTTCGAATTGCGATCCCAATCCAGTATGGCCCTCCTGTCCTAAATCCTGCCGCGAGGCACCCGTTTGGCGCGCGCGATCATCGGCGCCCATCCTGATCTGTTGCGCGCCCTGCCGATCGTCGCGGCCGGCTGCGGCCTACGACAGGGCGAGTTGTTCGGCCTGGCGCGCGGAGCTACAGCGAAACCGTCTGGAAGCCCGCCCTAGCCGCCGGCGGCGTTATCCCTGCCCCCAACAAGGACCCCAGGTCACGCCGGCGGTTCGAGACCACGCGGAAGGAAGGGCTGCATCAACTTCGGCACTACTACGCCGGCATCGCCCTCGTCGGCGGTGTCTCCATCAAGGAGCTCGCCGAGTACCTCGGGCATGCCGATCCGGGCTTCACTCTGCGGAGCTACGCGCACCTGATGCCCGGCTCACACGACGGTGCCCGGCGGGCCGTCCATGACCGGCTGTTCCGTCGTCGCGCGGTGTCCGACGGAACAGCGACGGAACAGGGGGCGATGCGCGGTGCTCGCGGGCCGGGGATCACTGGATGGGGAGGCCGGTGATGGCGCGGGCGATGATGAGGCGTTGGATCTCGCTGGTGCCCTCGAAGATGGTGTAGATCTTGGCGTCGCGGTGGAAGCGCTCGACGGGGTGCTCGCGGGTGTAGCCGGCGCCGCCGAGGATCTGGATGGCCTGCTCGGTGACCCACACGGCGGTCTCCCCGGCGACCAGCTTGGACATCGAGCCCTCGGCCTGTTCGAACGGGTGGCTGTTGCGGGCCATCCAGGCGGCGCGCCAGGTCATGAGGCGGGCCATGTCCACGCGGGTGGCCATGTCGGCGAGCAGGAAGGCCACGGCCTGGTTCTGGCCGATCTTGCGGCCGAACTGCTCGCGCTGCCGGGCGTAGTCGCGGGCGTACTCGAAGGCGGCCCGGGCGATGCCGACCGCCATGGCGGCGACGGTGGGACGGGTGGTCTCGAAGGTGCGCATGGCGGACTGCTCGCCGCCGCGGCCGCCTTCGCGCACGCGGGCCAGGC
>NZ_BMNT01000021.1:42019-146603 GCF_014646695.1 Sphaerisporangium melleum | reverse complement strand
GGGCGTCGAGCTTCTCCTTGCCGCCCACCAGGCAGCCGCCGGGCACGCGCACGTCGGAGAGGACGACCTCGGCGGTGTGCGAGGCGCGGATGCCGTGCTTTCTGAACTTCTGCCCCTGGGACAGGCCGGGGGTGCCCGGCGGCACGATGAAGGACGCCTGGCCGCGGGTGCGCAGTTCGGGGTCGACGGAGGCCACGACGACGTGGACGTCGGCGATGCCGCCGTTGGTGGCCCAGGTCTTGACGCCGTTGAGCACCCAGTCACCGGTGGCCTGGTCGTACACCGCCCGGGTGCGGATGGCGCCGACGTCGGAGCCGGCGTCCGGCTCGGAGGCGCAGAAGGCGCCGAGCTTGACGTCGTCGGGGGTGCCGAACATCTGCGGGAGCCACTCCGCCATCTGCTCGGGGGTGCCGTTGGCGGCGAGCGCGGCGGCGGCCAGGCCGGTGCCGGCGAGGGACAGGCCGATGCCAGCGTCGCCCCAGAAGATCTCTTCGAAGGCCACCGGGATGCCGAGGCCGCTCGGCTCGAACCACTGCTGGGCGAAGAAGTCCAGCGAGTACAGCCCGATCTTGGCTGCCTCCTGGATGACCGGCCACGGGGTCTCCTCGCGCTCGTCCCACTCGGCGCCGGCCGGGCGGATGACGCCGGCCGCGAAGTCGTGGACCCAGTCGCGGACCTCGCGAAGGTCCGCGCTCAGCTCCAGGGAGAACTCGCTCGCACTCTCGGCCATCGTCTCGACAACTCCTCACGAGGGAACGTGCCGGGCAGCCGCCGCGCGCCGCGGACGGCAGGCGTTACCAGCGGTAACACCCGGGCGGTGCTCACCTTACTCGCATCCCGCCATGACCGTGCGACCGCCGGGGACCGCCCGGCCGGCCGCGGACGCGCAGGACGGCCCGGGGCCGTGCGGCGCCCGGGCCGTCCATCACTGGTCCTGCACACTATGTTCCCCGCCCGTCGCCCCGGCACGCCGGTCAGGACGTCCGCCGAGGCCGGCGCGGGGTCTGCGGAGATGGTCGCGCGGTGCGCCGGCGGCGTCCCGCGCGACCGGCCGCCGGTCAGTCCTCGTCGGCGCTCCAGATCCAGTCGCCGTGGCCGCGCTCGCGGTAGGAGCCCTGGGTCTGGACGTTCAGGCGGTCCACATGGACGCCGTTGGCCGGGTTGGTCCGCCGATCATTGATTTTGATGACGTCGAAGCCCCGGTTGAAGTCGCTGGCGTAGATGTAGCCGTTGTAGTAGTACGCCGACCAGAAGCCGCCCGAGCCCTCGGCCGCCGGGCCGCGCTCGAAGTAACCGATCTCGGCCGGGCGGGTGGAGTCGGTGAAGTCCCAGATCGAGGCGCCGCCCTGGTACCACGCCTGCACCATGATGTCGCGTCCCTTGACCGGGATGAGCGAGCCGTTGTGCGCGACGCAGTTCTCCGTCTCCCCCTGGTACCGCGGGATCTTGAAGTAGCTCTTGAACACGAGTTGACCGTGCCTGATGTCGTAGATGGCGTCCGCGCCGCGGTTCGGGCCGACCGTCTCGTTGCAGGTGGCCGCGCCGCCGCCGCCGAGCTCGTCGGTGAACACGACCTTCGTGCCTTCGTTGTTGAAGGTGGCCGAGTGCCAGAACGCGAAGTTGGGGTCGGTCACCCGCGCCGTCACCTTCGGGTTCTCTGGGTCCCTGATGTCGAACAGCACGCCGTCGCCCATGCACGCGCCCGCCGCGATGCCCTTCTCGGCGTAGGCGGTGATGTCGTGGCAGCCGCTGGTGGGCGCCGCCAGACCCGGCTGGGTCTCGTTGCCGCCGTCGGGGAACACCACCGGGGTGGCGACCACCGAAGCCGACGTGGGGTCGTTCAGCGGCACCTTGACGATCGAGATCTTGTCGTGCGGCGGCTGGCAGTCGGGGTAGTCGGCCCGCGGCGAGTACGACGACACGTACAGGTACACGTTGCCGCGCCGCTTGTCCGGCACCAGGGTGTGGGTGTGCGAGCCACAGGCGGTCTCGACGGACTTGATGTACTTGGGGTTGGCCTTGTCGCTCACGTCGAAGATGCGGATGCCCTCCCAGGACGCCTTGTTCGACGCAGGCTGGGAGACGCTGTTGCAGGAGTCGTCGGAGCGCGAGGAGTCGACCGAGGCGAACAGCAGGTCGCCGTAGACCGACAGGTCCATCTGGGAGCCGGGGCAGACCACCGAGCTGACCACACTGGTCTTCTTGGGGTTCTTGATGTCGTAGATGGAGAAGCCCCCGTAGTTGCCCACGTAGGCGTAGTCGCCCTGGAAGGCGATGTCGGTGTTGATGGTGTTGGCGATGGCCGCGGGTTTCGGGATGTTCGCCACGTGCTGGACGTTCGGGCTCATGACGATCTGGTCGGTGCCCGGGATGTCCGCTGCCTGCGCGGGGACGGTCGCGAGCACCATCGCCGCGACCGTGCCTGCCAGGACGAGGATCCGGCCGGTCAGGCCGCCTCTGCGGGGGGTGGACGACACTCAGAACCCTCCTTGCAACTTCCTGTCAGAAGTGAACACAAGGAGATCATGGACCAAACAGATGAATGTCGCCATAGTCCACATTGTCAGCAAAATCTGCCAACGTCCCGTCTTTACCCCGGGCTCCTAATGGCGTTAAGGTGTGCAGCCGCACAGCAAAGATCCTCTCAGGGAGGCCGGGTGCGCGTCGCGCTCCTCATCGCCGCCGGCGTCGTCGCGCTGACCGTGACCGGCTGTTCGGGCGGGCCGGCGGCCCAGGCCGTCGCGACCGCCTCCGCACCCGTCATCGCCCCAGGACGGCCCGGTGAGACGGCCGGAACGCTCGCACCGGGCGACCTGGTCACTCCCGTCCCCTCCCCCACCGCCAACGCCGCGGACGTGACGTTCATGCAGGACATGGTGGTCCACCACCGTCAAGCCCTCGACATGAGCGCCCTGGCCGCCACCCGCGCCGCCTCCGACCAGGTCAAGCGCATCGCCGCGCGCATCGCCGGCGTCCAGGGGCCGGAGATCAACGCGATGATCCGGTGGCTGCGCGACCAGGGGCAGCGCGTCCCCGACCACCACGCCGCGCACCACGACATGCCGGGCATGGCGACGGACGAGCAGCTCGCGGAGCTGCGCGCGGCCTCGGGCGCGGACTTCGACCGCCTCTACCTGCGGCTCATGACCGACCATCACGCGGGCGCCATCGCCATGGCCGCCGACGAGATGGACAAGGGCTCGCACATCACCGTGCAGGAGCTCGCCGAGGACATCTCGGTCACCCAGACCGCCGAGATCCAGCGCCTGCGCCGCATCCGGCCGGGCGGCTGACGCGGGCGGCACGCGCCCGGCCGGGGGCACGGGGAGCGCCTGCGGACGCCTGGTTAGAGTGGGACAGTGGATCTCTCGGCGCTCGCCCTGCCGATCGTCCAGGCCCCGCTGGCCGGCGGTCCCTCCACCCCTGAGCTGGCGGCGGCGGTGTCCGCGGCCGGAGGGCTCGGCTTCCTGGCCGCCGGTTACCGTACCGCCGAGAGCGTGCGGTCCGACATCGCGGCGGTACGGGCGCTGACGGACGCGCCGTTCGGCGTCAACATCTTCGTGCCCTCCCCCGGCCCGGCCGACCAGGCGGCCGTCCAGGCCTACGCGGGGCGGCTGCGCGGGGAGTCCGAACGGTACGGTGTGCCGCTCGGCGCGCCGGTGGCGGACGACGACGGGTGGCGCGGCAAGCTGGACGTGGTCACCGCCGAGCGGGTGCCGGTGGTGTCGTTCACCTTCGGGACGCCGCCCCGCGAGGTGGCCGGCGAGCTGCGTGCCTCCGGGTGCCTCGTCCTGGTCACGGTCACCACCCCGGACGAGGCGGTCGCCGCGTACGAGAGCGGGGCCGACGCGCTGGTGGCGCAGGGTGTCGAGGCCGGCGGGCACCGGGGCGGCTTCACCGACGACGACACCGACTTCGGCCTGCTCGCGCTGCTGCGCCTGGTGCTGCGCGCGACGCCGCTGCCCGTGGTGGCCGCCGGGGGCATCGCCGACGGCGCGGGCGTCGCGGCGGTGCTGGCGGCGGGCGCCGTCGCCGCGCAGCTCGGCACCGCCTTCCTGCGCACCCCCGAGGCCGGGACGAGCCCGGCGCACCGCGAGGCGCTCGGCTCGCGCCGCCTGACCGCCGTCACGCGGGCGTTCACCGGCCGCCGTGCCCGCGGGCTGGTCAACCGCTTCCTGCGGGAGCACACCGCTGAGGCGCCCTCGGCGTATCCGCAGGTCCACCACCTGACCGCGCCGCTGCGGGCCGCCGCGCGCAGGGCCGGTGACGCCGAGGGCGTCAACCTGTGGGCGGGGCAGGGGCATGCGCTCGCCGAGGAGGTCCCCGCGGGGGAGCTGGTGCGGCGGCTCGCCACCGAGGCCGCGGAGGCGCTCGACCGCGCCGCCCGCCGCTGGAGATAGTTTCCGAAAAGTTTCGGATTCGTACTGGAGCGGTGACGGCAGGGGTCCATTTTGTGACCATCGCCGGCCCGGGAGCGTGATGCCCCTCACACTTGCCACGCCCGCCGGCGCGGTCTCCGGAATGGAAAGGTGGGCACCCGCATTGACGCCCGACGCGTGGATGACAGGTGAACGGCTGTCGGCGATGCCCGTCGAACCGCTGCTCGGCAGGGACTACGACGCCGATCCTGAGGGGGTTCTGGCCCGGCTGCGCCACACGTACGGCCCGGTGGCACCGGTGGACCTTCTCGGGGTGCCCGTCTGGCTGGTGATCGGCTACGGCGAGGTGCTGCGGGTGCTGCAGAACGAGGGCGACATCTGGAGCAAGCGGCCCGCCAACTGGCGGGCCAGGTCCGAGGGCCGTGTCCCGCCCGGCTGGCCGCTGGCGCCGATCTACGAGAGCAGCGGCTCGGTGTTCGAGGACGGGACGCGGCTCAGCCGGCTGCGGGACGCGTGGGCGGCCGGGCTCGCCCCGTTCCAGGAGTCCGCCCGCCCGCAGGCGCAGGCGCTGGAACGCGCCATCACCCGGCACGCCGACGACCTCATCGACCTGCTGGCCGACGGCGGGAGCGGCGCGGGCTGGGCCGACCTGTCCGCGCAGTTCGCCCGCCCCCTGCCGCTGATGGTGATCGAGCGGCTGCTGGGCCTCGCGGGCTCGCAGAGCGACGACGTGCTGATGGACGTCTGGCGGGTGGTGGACGCCGGTCCGGAGGCCGCGGCCGCCTCGCAGCGGCTGGCCGCGGCGATGACCGAGCTGGCCGCGGCCAAGATGCGCGCGCCCGGCGACGACCTGCCGTCCTACATGCTCGCGGCCGTGCCCGATCTCACCCTGGAGGAGCTGACCCGCGAGCTCGGGCTGCTCCCCGGGCTGGTGGGCGACTTCACCGGCAGCCTGATCTGCAACACCATCGTGGAGGTGCTGACCGACCCCGGCCTGTGGAGCGCCACGTCCCGCGGCTCCATCGAGGAGCTGGTGAACCGCATCGCGCTGGTGCGGACCCCTGCGGCGCACCTGACCTTCCGCTTCCCGCTCGTGGACGTGCAGATGGGCCGGTTCGTCATCGCCGCGGGAGACCCGGTGGTGCCGTCCATCGCCGGCGCCCACACCGACCCGCTGTTCGCCGGCGCCATCGACCGCAACGCGCTGCGCGGCACGCGCGCCCATCTGGCCTGGGGCGCCGGGCCGCACCGGTGCTCCGGGCGGCATCTGGCGACCCGGATCACCACGATCGCCGTCGGCCGGTTGCTCGACCGGTTCACCCGGGTACGCCTGGCGCTGCCCGCCGACCAGCTCCCCTGGCGGTCCTCCCCCATGCTGCGCGGACTGCGCTCGCTCCCGGTGCACTTCGAACTCGCCCCCCGTCCCCTGCCGCCCGGCGCCCTCGCCCCGGCGGCGTCCGCCGCCGACCGGCCGCGACCGGCGGCGGACGCCGCCCCCGCCCCCGAGGCCCCTGCCCGTTCGGCCTTCTGGCGTTTCCTCGGCGGCCTGCGCAAGGACCGCTGAAGCGCTCCCACCCCTCACTCCGTCGCGGCGTCCCGCAGTCCCCTGCGGGCTCCGCCGCTTCGGCGTGTCCAGAGCCGGGGCTGGCAGGAAACGGCCATCCGGCGGCAGCTTACTGCCTTTGTTCTCTCTGTTCCCGGCCGCCGGAAAAGCGCAAAGTTGGGAGTGCAAGAAAGAACCGGAAACGCCAAAGAAAAGGGACCAGGAATAAGGATCCGGATCGCCACCTGCACGGTGGCGGCGGGCACGACCTGGGACTGAGGGGAGAAAGCCATGCTGGTCGTGCTCACGCTGCGTCCCATGAGGGGACGCACGCTGAAGGAGACGGCGGTCGACGGAAATCGGCTGCTCGCGATGCTGCCGCGCCAATGGGACAAGGAGTTCATGCAGACCGCCGGATTCATCGCCATTCGCATCAGCACCGAGGAGGAGATCAGAACAGCACATGTCCACGCGCAGGTGGTCAGCGTCCTGGCCAACCCCGAGCTCGGCCCGTGGCGGCTGGTCTCCTACGAGACGCTCCTGCGCGACCCGAACCCGCCCCGCGCGCTGGTGCCGGTGGCCACAGCGAGACAGGTGGACCAGCACGCCGCCTGGAACTAGCCGGCACGGCACGAAGACGACGCGGTGAACGGCCGGCAGGTGACGAAAGGAGAAGAGCACCGCATTCCCGGACCAGATGACGGAAGGAGACTCGCGCGTTCCCCGGACGTACAACGGCCGATCGAAAGGAGGCGCACCGTCCCATCGGCCCCGTACAGCAGCGGACGGAAAGGAGACCGCATCCGGCCCGCACCGGCGTGACACCCGACCACCCCCGATCATGGCCGCACGGAAAGGAGGCGGCCCAGGCCGAAGTCGCACGGAAGGAGACCACCGAACCCCGGCCCGACCTCGATTCAGGTCCAGACAACGGCGTGAAAGGAGCCGGCCGCACCCGACCTTCCCCACGGAGACCTCGACCCCCCGGAACCTCACGGCCCCCACGCGAAAGGAGATGTCATCGGGCCGTCCACCCCGCCCCGAACGACGACGCCGTGAAAGGAGGCACCGATCACCGGCCCGGCCGGCCGGAAACCCGACGAAGACGACCGGCCGGTGGACGCGAAGGAAAGGAGACCAGACCCAGCGGACGACGACCTGACCTGCCCGCACCCGACCATCGAAGGGAGGCGACCCGCCCGGACACCGGCACCTGCGACTGCGCGACGAGACGGACGACGAGACACCTGACGCGAGGGAGACACCCGAAAGGACGGCACAGACGTCGCCGGACGCCACGACGGCTCCGGCGGGCGACGAGGACGACGAACGACACCGGCCGCACGCGCGACGCGCGGGAAGGAGGAGACCGTGCGGCGGAACACGCGGAAGCGATGACCTCCGACCCGGGGATGCGAGGGCGCATCCCCGGGCGAGGCCACCACGATGAACGATCAGGGGGTACGGTCACCGGACGCCGGCGACCGGGTGTGCGACCGATGGAGAGGCGCGATGAGGAGCCCGCCTTCTGTGAACGTGCACAGGAGAACTCCTCTCCCGCAGGCGCGCAGAGCCGCTGACCTCGTGGTCGATGACGGCCTGCGCCTGACGGTTTCCGGGCGTCTTCTCAAGAACACCGCGGGCGATTAGCGTGCACGTTCCCACAATCCACCTCCCCTGACCGGAGGGTCCATGAAAAGGACGATGGCGGCGCTGCTGTGCGGCGCCGCACTGCTGTTCCCGATGGCGGCCGGACAACCCGCGCAGGCCGCGGCGACCGTGACGAACGGAGGGTTCGAGTCCGGCACGACGGGCTGGAGCCTCTCGGGCACGACGGGCGCGGCGTACACCGAGTGGAGCGGGCGTTCCGGCTCCTACCGGCTCACCCACTGGTCGTCGGGCGCGTACGCGGTGAAGACCTCCCAGACGCTCACCGGCCTCGCCTCCGGCTCCTACACGCTCAGCCTCTACGTCAGGAACGGCGGCGGGCAGACGTCGGTGTACGCCGGCCTGGAGAACTGCGGCGGCCCCGACCGCAGGACGGAGGTGCCGGTCACCGACCAGTGGCTGCGGATCGTGGTGTCCACGACCGTCTCGGGTGGCTCGTGCACGATCCGGCTGTCGTCCAGCGCCCCGGCCGGCAGCTGGGCGAGCTTCGACGATGTCGCCTTCTCCTCCGGCGCGAGCACCCTGTCGATCAGGGGTGCGGACGTGTCCAGCCTGGCCAAGTCCGAGGCGTACGGCGGCGGGTACTACGGCACGGACGGCGTGCGGCGCGACGCGCTGTCGGTGCTCAGATCCTCCGGAGCCGACTACGCGCGGCTGAAGGTGTGGGTGTCGCCCGCGGACGGCTACAACGACAAGGCGCACGTGCTGACCATGGCGCGGCGGATCAAGGCCCTCGGCATGCGGCTGCTGGTCGACTTCCACTACTCCGACCGGTGGGCCGACCCGGGCACCCAGACCAAGCCCCGGGCCTGGGCCTCCCTGCCGTTCGCCCAGCTCAAGCAGGCCGTGTACGACCACACCTACGACGTGCTGAACGGGCTGCGGGCGCAGGGCACGACGGCCGACATGGTGCAGATCGGCAACGAGATCAACGACGGCATGCTGTGGGAGGAGGGCCGGGCCTCGGCCGACTTCGGCCGGCTCGCCGAGTTGCTCAACGCCGGCTCGGACGCGGTCCGGGCGGTGTCGTCCGCGACGAAGGTCGTGATCCACCTGGCCGAGGGAGGGAACAACTCCCTGTTCCGGTGGTACTTCGACAACGCGACCTCCCGGGGCGTCCGCTTCGACGTCATCGGCGCCTCCTACTACTCGTACTGGCACGGGACGCTCGCGGCTCTGCAGGCGAACCTGATCGACATCAGGACCCGGTACGGCAAGCCGGTGTTCGTCGCCGAGACGGCCTACCCGTTCACCACCGGCAACGCCGACCAGCTGGGCAACATCATCACCGCCGCCACCCCCTACCCGGGCTACCCGGCGACGCAGGCCGGACAGGCGGCGATGTTCCGGGACGTGATCAGCACCGCGCGCGCGGCGGGCGCGCTCGGCGTCTTCTACTGGGAGCCCACCTGGACGGCCGTGGCCGGCAACGGCTGGGACCCGGCCGACCCCTCCTCCGGCAACGGCTGGGAGAACCAGGCGCTGTTCGACTTCACCGGCAGGCCCACCGCCGCCATCGCCGAGTTCGGCCGCCAGTGACCGCCCCGGCCGGGCCGCGGTAGAGCGCCCGCGCACCTCGCACACGCGAAGGAGCCCGCCCGCGCGAGGTGCGCGGGCGGGCTGCCTGGCCGCCGTCGGCTACTTGAGGATCGGGAAGCGCTCGACCAGGGCGGTCCGGCTCCACCGGCGGCCGAGGCCGAGGGTGTCGGCGGCGCCGGTGAGCACCAGGCCGATCAGGACGACGGCGTAGACGATGTGCTCGTCCAGGAAGGGGTTGTTGGGCAGCGGCAGTTCGGCCGCCCACATCAGCACCAGCAGCAGGCCACCGGTGGCCGCCGCGATCCGCATGCCCACGCCGAGGATCAGCGCGGTGCCGATGCCGGCCAGGCCGGCCATGAACAGCCAGTCGACCCACGGCTGACCGGCCAGGCCGCCGAAGAAGCCGCCGAGCGCGGCGTCCTTGGTGCCCTTGAGGAAACCGGTGGTCGGGCTGCCGCCGTTGATCCACGCCTTGGCCGCAGGGGTGGCGAAGCCCAGCCCGAACAGCTTGTCGACGAAGGCCCACAGGAAGGTCCACCCGAGACCCAGGCGGACGACGGCCCACACGTAGTCCACGGGGTGCCTGTGTTGCTCGACATGGCCGGTGTTCTGGTCCGGGACGTGGGGGACGACGTTGCGGGTACGGGTGACGTCGTGGCGCCCTTCGGTGATGGCCATGGCCGCTTCCTTTCGGATCAGTTCCTCAGTTCTCCTCGCGGCTTCAGTACATCGTTTCCAGCGTCCGTCAAGGAGCGGTAGAC
Source organism: Sphaerisporangium melleum (assembly GCF_014646695.1). Taxonomy (GTDB): domain Bacteria; phylum Actinomycetota; class Actinomycetes; order Streptosporangiales; family Streptosporangiaceae; genus Sphaerisporangium; species Sphaerisporangium melleum. The sequence goes on along the minus strand of NZ_BMNT01000021.1, from coordinate 136,713 downwards.
GTCCCGCCCTTACGGCCCTAATGTCCTGATGAAATGGGACTTTCGTCCCTCCGGAGCCGGGCCGCAGGCACGCCGTTGACCGGCGATGCCCACGTTCGCCGTCCGGTCCTCTCGGGCGCCGAGGTTCAGGGGAGCGCGGGACGCTGGTCCAGCAGTTCGGGCAGCCGGGTGACGGCGTACTGCGGAACCTCCAGCATCGCGGGACGTTCGGGCACGGCGACGTCCCGCACCATCGGAAGGTGCCCGGTCGCCTGGAGGCCGTCGCCGCGGCGGAACTGGGTCAGGCCGGTGGCCGGGCTGTGCAGCGGGACGATCTTGCGCTGGCGCTCCAGCCGCGCCCAGGCCGTGTGCATGATCTGCCCGGCCATGACGCCGAGCGCCTCGGTGGACTGGTGCGAGTGCACCCGCCGGCCCAGGTCCACCTGGGCCAGCGCGTCCAGGCCGGCCAGCTCCAGCAGGTCGATCAGCAGGCCGATCTCCACCCCGTACCCGGTGGCGAACGGCACCCGCTCAAGGACCGAGCGCCGTCCGGCGTACTCGCCGGCGAGCGGCTGGACGAACCCGGCCAGCAGCGGCCAGTGCAGGTTGAGCATCGGGCGGGCCACCAGTTCGGTCACCCGCCCGCCCGCCCCCTGCGCCTCGCGCAACGGCCGGTCGTAGCAGCCTTTGACGTACATCACGGCGGGGTCGGCCAGCAGGGGGCCGAGCAGGCCGGTCACGAAGCCGGTGTCGAACTCGCGCAGGTCGGCATCGACGAAGACCAGCAGGTCGCCGGAGGTGACGGCCAGGGACTTCCACAGCACGTCGCCCTTGCCGTCCATCGGGGCCAGGGCGGGCAGGATCTCGTCCTGGGCGAAGACGGCCGCCCCCGCCCGCGCCGCCCGGGCGGCGGTGTCGTCGGTGGACCGGGAGTCGATGACGATGAGTTCGTCGACCAGCGGCACCGCCTCGACCAGGTCGCGCCGGATCGCCGCGACGATGTCGCCGACCGTCGCGGCCTCGTTCCTGGCAGGGAGCACCACGCTGACGCTGGTGCTCCCCTTGGCCGCGAGCAGGGCCTCGACCGGCCAGTCCGCGGATGCGGTCGTACGGTCGCGCAGCCACGTCTCCACCTCAGGCAGCACGCGATCCCCCTGTCGCCTCCTATCAGCTGACGTATCACTCTATTGGCACCTGACACGCCGGACGCGCCCGCAGGCGGGGCGGACCGGCCGGCGGCGCCGCGCCTCACCGCCGGCGACCGCGGCTCGCGCCACGGGACGGCTCCCGGCGGGCGAGGCGGAATCAGGCGCCCGCGTGACGTTCCAGGAAGGCGTACACGTCGGCTTCGTCCACTCCGGGGAACGAGCCCGGCGGCAGGGCGGCGAGCACGTGGGAGTTGGCCCGCGCCGACGGCCAGGCGTACCCCTCCCAGCGCTGGGTCAGCTCGGCCGGCGGGCGGCGGCAGCACTCGCCGGTCGGGCAGTCGGACCTGGTCCGGTTGACCGACTCCCTGCCCCGGAACCAGCGCGACTCGCGGTAGGGCACTCCGAGTGTGATGGCGAAGTCACGCTCGCGCGAGGGGTCGACGTGGGCGACGCAGAAATAGGTGCCGGTCGGCGTGTCGGAGTACTGGTGGTAGACCGAGAAGCGGTCCGGGCGCTGGAACACCTGGCGTCCGGACCACTTCTGGCACATCCGCTGGCCCTCGATGGCGCCCTGCTCGTCGGCAGGGAAGACGATGCCGTCGTTCTCATAGGCCTTGTAGATGGTGCCACCCGCGTCGTTGCGCACGAAATGGCAGGTCAGGTCCAGGTGGTGGGTGGCCAGGTTGGTGAAGCGGTGCGCGGCCATCTCGTAGGAGACGGCGAACACGTCGCGCAGGTCCTCCACCGACAGCGCCCGGTCGCGCTTGGCCTCCTGCAGGTAGGGCACGGCGGCCGTCTCGGGCACCAGGACGGCGGCGGCGAAGTAGTTGGCCTCGGTGCGCTGGCGCAGGAAGTCGGCGAAGTCGCGCGGCTTGTGGTGGCCGAGCGCCAGGTGCCCGAGGGTCTGCAGCAGGATGGTGCGCGGGGTGTGCATGCCGAGTTGCTCGTGCTGGACGTAGATGCGCCGGTTGCGCAGGTCGGTGATCGACCGGACGGATCGGGGCAGGTCCTGGGCGGTGCGCACGGTGAAGCCGAAGTGGGTGACCAAAGCCTGCACCGTGCCCTGGGACAGCGCGCCGGTGCGGTAGCCGACGGCGGCCAGCGCATCGGCCGCGGCGGTCTCGATCTCGGCGAAGTAGTTGCCCTGCTCGCGCTGCTTGCGCCGCAGCTCGGCATTGGCCGCCCTGGCCTCCTCGGGGGTCGCGGTCCCCTTGGCCTGGCGGGCGCGCAGCTCCTCGTACAGGCCGATGATGTGCTCGAGCACGTCGCTCGGCACCCGGGCCGAGACCTTCAGCCGGGGCAGGCCGATCGAGGCGTAGATCGGGTCGCGCTGCGCCTCCTCCAGGGCGATCTCGAGCTGGGCGCGCCTGCTCGGGGCCTGGCGGCGCAGCAGCTCCTCGACCGGGACGCCGAGCGCGGCGGCGAGCGACTTCAGCAGGGACAGCTTGGGCTCGCGCTTGCCGTTCTCCAGCAGGGACAGCTGGCTCGGGGCGCGGCCGACGCGCTCGCCCAGCTCCGCCAGGGTCAGCCCGCGCTGCCTGCGCAGGTGCTTGAGCCGTTGGCCGAACGCCAGGAGGTCGAGCTCCTGCGTCAAAGACAGCGGTTCTTCTCCCACCAAAGACGCCATAACACGATCCTAGGCGCAATTTCCACGCTTCTTCCAGCTCGCCATGCCTCCGGCGCCGTCCCCATCGGCCCCTCGGGCCGACCACCAAACCCGTCCGCCGGGTTCTGTTCCGGTTTCGGTGGTGTTTCCACGCCATTGACCGCCGGCTTCCGCAGTCGATACGGTGCACCATCCCTAATCGATAGACGATAGGAATTCGTGGTGCGTCACCGTACGTCCGCGTCTGTCATCGTCGCCGTCGCCGCCCTGCTGACCTCCGTCATCGGCGACGTCGCGCATGCGCAGCCCCCCGCCCCAAGACCTACTACGTGGCCCCGACCGGCTCCGACGGCGCGACGGGCCTCGCCAGCCGGTGACCGGGTCGGTGCCGTCGATGACGACCGTCGCGCCGGGCGCGGCCCGGTAGGTGATACGGCTGCCGGCGGTGCCGTCGTTGCGGGGGTTGACGGTCTCCCGGTAGGTGCCGGAGGCGATCTCGGCGGACGGTCGACTTCGGCGACGGCCGCACGATGTTCACGGCGTCGATCGGCTCCGACCCCGCCTACTCGGGCCGCGCCTTCCAGACCCGCGTCGACGGCCTGACCGGTCCGGTGATCGGCACCCTGACCGTCGCGTCCACCGGCGGGTTCGATGACTACACCACCCAGTCGGTGCCGATCACCCCGACCAAGGGAGTGCACAAGGTGTACCTTGTCGCTCTCGGCTCCTCGCCCGGCGTCGCCGACATCGACCACTTCGCCTTCACCCGGCCGGTCCCCGTGCCGTGAGCGGGCGTCCCGGCCGGGCTCCGCCGTCGTCCGGCGACCCGGCCGGGATCGCACGTGCCTGCTCACCACTCGCTCGGTTATCGTTAGGCGATAACCGAAGGAGGAGCATGACGTCACCGTTCGGGGAAGCCACGCTGCCACGCGGCCTGCTGTCCGATCACGCCTACGACCTGGTGCGGCGGTCGATACTGGACGGCAGGCTGCAACCGGGCGCGCGCATCGTCGAATCCGAGATCGCCCGGCAGCTCGGCGTCAGCCAGGCGCCGGTCCGCGAAGCGGTCAAGCGCCTGGTCCACGAGGGCCTGGTCACCTCGATGCCGCGCCGGGGAAGCTACGTCACGCAGATAAGCGCCGGCGAGGCCGACGATGCCCGCGAGGTGCGTGGCCTGCTGGAGGAGGCGGCCGCGCGGGAGGCCGTGCAGAACTTCGACGCCACAGCGCGCCGGGAGCTGGAGGCGCTGGTCGACGGGATGCGCGAGGCGGCGGGCGGCAACGACCTCGCGGCGTTCCGCGGGTACGACATGGCGTTCCACCGCAGGGTGGTCGAGCTGAGCGGCAACAGCTACCTGCCGCGGCTGTGGGGCGTCATGGAGCCCAGCCTGCTGAGCCTGCGGATCGTGGGCGATCCGGGCTTCACCGGGAGCTGGGCGGAGATGGCCGAAGCGCACCAGAACCTGGTCGAGCTGCTGGCCAGCGGCAACCGCGGCCGTGCCGCGGCGGGGTTCCTCAGCCACGCGACCGGCCTGGAGAGCCACACGTAGGACGCGCCCGCGGCACGGGCCGCCTCCGGCGAGCAGGGGATCATCTCGCCGCCGGTGCGGGTGGCGCGGGCGACCCGGCCGGACCGGACGGGTGACGTTCCGCCCTCATCATCGCGTCTTCACGACCTGCGGCCGTCGGCGCGCGTGCGCGCGGCGGGCACCGGGACCGGCCGTCCCGGCCGGAAGGAACCGGGGCGCCAGATGCGGCAGATGTCGGGTTTGTAACCATTGATGGGGTTCGGCGTAACACCCTCTTGACGTGCGGGACACGCCGCTGTTGGATTCCTGCATCGGTAATCGATAGACGATAGGGAGACCCCGTGAAACCGTTGCGTCGGCGATCACTCATAACGGGATGCGTTGCCCTCACAGCGCTGGCCCTGGCCGGATGTTCCGGCTCGGCGGGCGGTTTCCAGGAGTCCGGCGGCTCGGGTTCGGCGACGTCGGCCGACCTGCGGCTGCTGGTCAACATCACCCCGGTGCTGACCAAGGAGTTCTACCGGAATCTGGTGGCGCCGTTCGAGAAGGCGCACCCCGGCGTCAAGGTCTCCATCGAGGCTCCGACCGCCTCGGACGTCAGTGCCACCCTGCAGCAGCAACTCGCCGCCGGGTCGCCCCCTGACCTGGTCTCCGGCAGCCTGAGCGCCGAGATCGTCCCCCAGCTGAGCCCGCTGCCGGAGGAGCAGTGGGTCAAGGACACGCCGTACGCCGAACAGTCCAGGGTCGGCGGCACCATGTGGCAGGCAGGCAGCGGCAACCAGGTCCAGTCGATCGTCTTCTACAACAAGTCCGCCTTCGCCAAGGCGGGCATCACCGACATGCCGAAGACCATGAACGAGCTGACCGAGGACCTGGTCCGGCTCAAGGACGCCGGCTACGTCCCGGCGCAGACCGCCGGCGAGTGGGTCACCGGCGCCCAGGTGCAGATGATGGCCAACCCGAACGTCCTCGACACCGCCCCCGACTGGTTCAACCGGCGCAACAAGGGCGAGGTCGACTTCGCCCGGAGCGACTGGAGCAAGGTGCTGGAGGTCTACCAGAGCTGGATCGAGCGGAAACTCACCCCGCCGGACGCGATGGGACTGAAGTACCAGGACGCCATCGACCAGTTCCTCGCCGGCAAGTCGGCCACCTTCATCATGGGCAGTTGGTTCGTCCCGACGGCGGACGAGGCGAAGAAGAGCTTCGACGTCGGCGTGTTCGCCATGCCGACGCTCGACGGCTCACCGGCCCCGGTGTCCGGCGGCCCGTCGATCCCCTGGTCGATCCTGAAGTCGTCGAAGAACCAGAGCGCCGCCCTCGACCTGCTGAAGTACCTCGTCACCGACAAGACGGCCGTCGTCGCGGAGCTCAAGGCCGAGGGCAACTTCCGCAAGGGTTTCGACTACCCCGCCTCGCCGCTCAACCAGGCGGTCGGCGAGATCGTGTCCGCGAGCGCGGCCACGGTGGTCGCCTCCAGCGGGCAGGGCGACAACTCCGCCCCCACCGGATTCAACGACGAGCTGAACAAGCAGGTGCAGGGCCTGTATCTCGGCAAGACGCCGAAGGACGTCCTCGCGTCGATCGATTCCTGGTACACCTCGAATGCCAGGTAGCACTCCCGCACCCGGCGGCGTCCGGGCCGGCGACCGGCCCGGCCCGGCGCGCGAGGCCCGGCCCGCCGGCGCGGCCCCCGGGAGCGGCACCGGAGGCCGCCCGTCGACGGGCCGCGGACGCGCCAGGCTGTCGGCCTTCGTCTCGCAGACCGTGCTGCTGGCGCCCGCGACCGTGCTCATCTCGGTGTTCATGCTGCTGCCGATCGCGCTGGCCGCCTACCTCAGCTTCACCGACTGGAACGGCCTGACCCCCGATCCGCGGCGGGTCGGCTGGGCCAACTACGCCCGGCTCCTGCAGGACGCCGACGTCGGGCACGCCGCGGTGGTCACGCTGGTGGTCACCCTGGTCGGGACCGTGGCCTGCAACGCGGCGGGGCTCGCCCTCGCCGTACTGCTGAACCGCTCGGGCCGGCTGACCGGCCTGCTGCGCGCGGTGGTGTTCTACCCCTACGTCATCGGCCCGATCATCATCGGCTTCCTGTGGTCGGCGATCCTCGGCGCCAACGGCGCGATCGCCGGCCTCCTCACCTCGGCCGGGCACAGCCCGCTGCCGTTCCTGTCCGACCCCACCTGGGCCGTGGGCAGCATCGTCGCGGTGGTCGTCTGGTCGCAGTTCGGGGTGAACGTCGTGCTGTACCTGGCGGGACTGCAGACGATCCCGGTGAGCCTGGTGGAGGCGGCCCGCATGGACGGAGCGACCCGCTGGCAGGTCTTCCGCTCGGTCACCTGGCCCATGCTGGCGCCGTCGGTGACGGTCAACCTGGTGCTCGTACTGGTCGGGCTGCTGCGGGTCTACGAGATCGTGCTCGCCCTCACCGGCGGCGGGCCGGCCGGGCGCACCAGCACCTTCGCCTTCCTGATTCTGTCGGAGTCCTTCCGCACCAACCACCTGGGGTACGGCGCGGCGCAGGCGATGACGCTGACGGTGGTCATCGGAGCCCTCGCGCTCGCGATCACCGCGCTGCGCCGGCGGGCGGAGCAGGCGGTGAGCGCATGACCGGCTCGCGGCCCACTCCCCCGCAGGACGGTGGAAGCGGCCACCGGCGCGTGATCTCGGGCAGGACCGCCGTCCTCGCCGTGATCGCGCTGGTGATGCTGATCCCCGCGTACCTGCTGGTCGTCAACTCGTTCAAGTCGCAGCAGGACATCACCCAGGAGCCGTTCGGCATCCCCTTCGGGCGGCTCTCGCTCGGTCACCTGCGCGAGGCGCTGGCCTCCCCCGACTTCTCACTGCTGAGGGCGTATCTGGTCACCGCCGCGTTCGCCGTCGCGGTGAACGTCCTGTCCCTGCTGGTCAGCGGGCCCGCCGCGTACGTCATCGCGCGCAGCCTGCGGATCAGGCACCGGGTGCTGCTCGGCTGTTTCCTGGTCGGGTTGTTCATCCCCAGCCAGGTGCTGGTGATCCCGGTGATCTTCGTGCTGAAGTCCCTGGGACTGATGGGAACGGTGGCCGGCTTCCTGGCCTTCGAGACCACGCTGACCCTGCCGATCTCGATGTTCCTCTACGTGTCCTACATCAAGACGCTGCCCCGGCAACTCGACGAGGCGGCCCGGATCGACGGTGCCGGCCCGATCGGCACCTTCTGGCGGATCATCTTCCCGCTGATGCGCCCGGCCGTCGCCACGGCCGTCATCCTGCACACCATCGGCGTGTGGACGGACTTCGTCAACCCGCAGATCATCCTCGGCCCCGGTTCGAGCCTCTACACGGTCACGACGAGCGTCTACGCCGCGATCGGCCGGTACTCCACCGACTTCACCGTGGTCTACCCGAACCTGCTCATGGCCGTGGTCCCCGTTCTCGTCTTCTTCGTCCTCCTGCAACGCAACATCGTTTCAGGACTCACCTCCGGGGCGGTCAAGGAATGAGTCACCCGGCACCGGTCGTCGAGGCGACGACCCCGATCACCCACGCCCCCGCCTGGGCCGTCCTGCAACGTGAGCTGTTCGCCCTGCTGGACGAGGGCCGGCGCCGGTTCGAGCGGTTGTACTGCGCCGACGACGGCTCGCTGGTCTACGCCGGCCGGACGTTCGGCCGTGACGGCGTGGACGACTTCTACGAGCCCTTCTTCAACTGGCCGGCGCTCTACGTGCTCGGCGGGGCCGACGACCTGCTGGAGGCCTGCAAGCACCACTGGCGCGGCGTCACCGCCCAGCTCACCCGGCGCGGGCTGCTCACCGGCGAGTTCGAGAACGGCTATGACTGGTTCCACCAGGGCGAGTCACTGCTGTTCTTCTACGGCATCTGCGCCGCCGACCCCGACGACGAGGAGTTCCGGCGGCGGGCGTCGCGCTTCGCCGACCTCTACCTGCCGGACTCGCCGGCCGGGAACTACGACCGGCGGCTGCGGATGATGCGCGCGCCGCACGTCGGCGCGCTCGGCCCCCGGCCGGGACTGGCCGAGGACCGGCCGTACTCGGCGGCGAACCTGGCGATGGCCAAGTACGGGCTGCCCTTGCGCGATGTTCCCGGCATCGGCACCTGGGCGGACCTCGAAGACCCGGCCAACGCCCGCCGGATGGCCGAGGAGATGAACCGGCGGCTGGGCACCGGGGACGTGGCCATGAACCTCGCGGTCACCTCGCTGGTGACCAACGCCTGGCTGTACGACCACGACGAGCGCTACTCCCGCTTCGTCACCGAGTACGTCGGCGCCTGGCAGGAGCGGGCCGCCGCCAACCACGGCCTCATCCCCGACAACGTCGGCCCCGGCGGCACGGTGGGCGAACTGCACGGCGGCCGGTGGTTCGGCGGCCACTACGGCTGGTCGTGGCCGCACGGCCTGTACAGCGTCGTGGCGCCGGCGCTCATCGGCGCCATCAACGCGACCCTGGTCTCCGGCGTGGACGACCCCATGTCGCTGCCGCGGCAGGCGGTGCGCGCGGCCCTGGAGCACGCCCGCCGGGCGCCCCTGGACCCGCAGGACGCCGCGTTCTTCGACCACTGGTACGAGCGGCTCGGCGACGACGTCCGGCGGGATCTGCTCCTGGTGCCCTACCGGCGGGACGCGGGCGGCTGGTTCGACTACCAGCCGCTGCCGCCCGCCTACCCGGCCTGGCTGTGGTGGGTCACCCGGCGGCCGGGCGACCAGGCGGTTCTGGCCGACCTGGCGGACCGGTCAGGCTACGACTGGCGGCAGGTGCGGGGGTTCCGGGAGAAGGAGGAGGCGGGCCACGAGCCGCCCTGGTACCGCTATCTCGCCGGGGACAACGACGACTATCCCGAGCAGGCCCTGTCGATGGCGATCGCCCAGGTCCGGCGGCGGCTCGAACTCATGGAGCGGCATCCGGCGCCGCCACCGGACGACGACATCCACTGGTGGCAGGGGCTCAACCCGGTGGTGACCGAGGTGCTCACCCAGCTCGTCGCCGGCGCGCCGCAGATGCTCTACAACGGCGGCCTGCCGCTGGCCCAGCTCAGGTGGGCGGATGCCGACCGCGGCAGACCGGGCCTGCCCGACCAGGTCGCGGCCCTGGTCGAACGGCTCGACGGCGACACCGTCACCGTGCGGGTGCTCAACCTGCACGCGAGCGCGACGCGCACGCTGTCGATCACCGGCGGCGGGTACGGCGAGCACCCGATCACCGCGGCCGAGACCCTGCCCGGTCCAGGGCGCCCGGCGGACACGGCGCGGACCGGGCGGGTGCTGCTGCGGCTCGCGCCGCGCACCCAGACCCGCCTGCGCCTGCGGTTCGCCCGCTTCGGACGGCCCGCCCGGCACCAGCGCCGTCCATCCACCACGACAGGAGCATGAACCAGCATGTCAGCCTCCCCCTCCTCTCAGATCGGCACCGTGTGGCCCCTGCCGGTGCGCGGCCCGGCGTACCGGCGCGCGGACCGGGATCTCATCGACGCGATGGCACCGATCAGTTCCGCCACCGCCTGCGCCCACCTGCACAAGATGGGGATCACGCGCACGTTCGTCGAAGGCCCGCGGCCGCTGAGCACCGGCCAGAGGGTGGTCGGTTCGAGCGTGACCCTGCAGTTCATGCCGCAGCGCGAGGACGTGGCGAGCGGCGTCGCGCAGGAGTACGTCGAACGCACCACGGCGCTGTGGGCCGTCCTGGAGACCATCCAGCCCGGTGACGTCCTGGTCGTCCAGGCGTACGGCAGCGCGTACACCGGTTGCCTGGGCGACATGCTCGTCCGTTACTTCAAGCGCCGCGGCGGCGCCGGCATCATCGTCGACGGGCGGATCCGCGACGCGCCGCGGGTGAGGCGGCTCGGCGTGCCGATCTGGTGTACCGGCACCACCCCGCACTACGCCTCGCAGTCGGAGCTGTTCCCCTGGGCCTACGACGTCCCGGTGGCCGTGGGCGGCGCGCTGTGCCTGCCGGGTGACCTCGTCGTCGCCGACGACGACGGCGCGGTGATCGTGCCCCAGCGCAGCGCCTCGCAGGTCGTCGACCAGGCGGGGGACCACGAGGACTGGGAAACGTTCAGCCGGATGAGAATCGACGACGGCGCGCCGCTGAGCGACTACTACCCCCTCACCTCCGAGAGCCGGGCGGAGTACGAGGCATGGCGGGACGGCCCGAAGGGGCGGGCCTGACCATCGGAGATCGACGTACGCCGTCCTGCCGGAGATTGGTCTAGGCCATAGCGAAAACTTTGCGTTTATTGCTGCATAAATACTGACGAGTATGAGCTGAATCCGAAAGATAGCTCATTTTTCTCCCGCTCCGCCTTGTCGTCGTCCCTGCGCCGCCGCAGACTCGAATCAAGCCCCCAGAGGACGCCGAAGGAGTCGAAATGGATGATCGCCTCAAGGGAGCGGCAGAGGAACTGCGTCGAGACTGGGAGAGCGACCCGCGCTGGCAGGACGTCGAACGGACCTACACGGCCGAGGACGTCGTCCGCCTGCGCGGGACGGTGCAGGAGGAGCACACTCTCGCCCGTCTCGGCGCGGAGCGGCTGTGGTCGCTGCTGCGCACCGAGGACTACGTGCACGCGCTCGGCGCCCTGACCGGCAACCAGGCCGTGCAGCAGGTCAAGGCGGGCCTGAAGGCCATCTACCTGTCCGGCTGGCAGGTCGCCGCGGACGCCAACCTCGGCGGCCAGACCTACCCCGACCAGAGCCTCTACCCGGCGAACTCCGTGCCGGCCGTGGTGCGGCGGATCAACAACGCCCTGCTGCGCGCCGACCAGATCTCCTGGGCGGAGGGCGACACCGGCGCCCCGCACTGGATGGCGCCCATCGTGGCCGACGCCGAGGCCGGCTTCGGCGGCGTCCTCAACGCCTTCGAGCTGATGAAGGGCATGATCGCCGCAGGCGCGGCGGGCGTGCACTGGGAGGACCAGCTCGCCTCGGAGAAGAAGTGCGGCCACCTCGGCGGCAAGGTGCTGATCCCGACCGGCCAGCACATCAAGACCCTCAACGCCGCCCGCCTCGCGGCGGACGTCTGCGACGTGCCGACCCTGATCATCGCGCGGACCGACGCCCAGGCCGCGACGCTTCTGACCAGCGACGTCGACCCGCGCGACCAGGCGTTCACCACCGGTGAGCGCACCGCCGAGGGCTTCTACCGGGTGCGCAACGGCGTCGACGCCTGCGTCGCCCGGGGCCTGGCCTACGCGCCGTACTCCGACCTGCTGTGGATGGAGACCTCCACGCCGGACCTGGACGTGGCGCGGCGCTTCGCCGAGGCGATCAAGGATCGCTACCCGGAGCAGATGCTCGCCTACAACTGCTCCCCGTCGTTCAACTGGCGGCAGCACCTGGACGACGCGACCATCGCCAAGTTCCAGCGCGAGCTCGGCCACATGGGATACCGCTTCCAGTTCATCACCCTGGCGGGCTTCCACTCGCTGAACTACTCGATGTTCCACCTCGCCCGCGGGTACGCAGGCGAGGGCATGAGCGCCTACGTCGAGCTGCAGGAGGCCGAGTTCGCCGCCGAGCGGGAGGGCTACACCGCGACCCGCCACCAGCGCGAGGTGGGCACCGGGTACTTCGACCTGGTCGGCACCGCCGTCGCGCCCGACTCCTCGACGGTCGCGCTCCAGGGCTCGACCGAGGCCGAGCAGTTCACCCACTCCCGCTGATCGCCCGCCACGGCGCCCTGCCCGCCCCGGCCCGGTGACCGCCGTACGTCTCCGGGCGACGGCGAGCACCGGCCTCCGTCCCCGCGCTAGCCGTGCGACGCGACGGCCGGCCAGGGACCGTCAGGAGGACGGCGGGTCGGTGGGGGTGGGCGCCGGCGGCGGGGGCGGGGGCGTCGGCGAGCCCGACTCCCCGTCTCCCCACTCGGGGATCTGGCTGATGCTCACCGTCGGCCGGGGGTCCTTGGTCGGGGCGGGGGTCCTGGTCGGGCGCGGGTCACGGCTGGGCGGGTCGCAGGGCTTCTGCTTGCCGCGCTTGTTGCGGCACGCCGGCGGCTCCTCCCGGTCCGGCGGCGGGGCGTTGGTGCGCTTGGGCGACGGCGAGGCGACCGGGCTCGGCCACGTCCGGGGCGGTACGCCGTCCGGCCCGCCCGTCGGGCCCTCGGTCCTGGTGGCGGCCACCGTCGGCGCGGTGGTGAACACCGGGACGCCGGACGGCCCGCTGGTGGCGACCGCCGAGGGCCGGTGCCGCGCCGCGCCGCCGCCCGTCGCCGGCGGGGTGGTGTCGGGCACCTCGACCGGCATCCGGGAGCCCTGGATCGGCACCGCCACCGGCACCCGGCCCGGTCCGCCGGAGCTCTCGTCGATGCGGCTCACCCCTGTACCGGCCGCGACGACGGTCAGCGCGGCGATCGACACCGTGGCCAGGGCGGCGAAGCCGGCGTGCGCGGCGTGGCCGCGCCGGGCGGCCGCGCGCCGGGCCGTACGGGCGCCGGTGGTGGCCCCCTCCTCCGGCCTCATCGCCTCCCGGCCGGCGGGCGCGAGGCGCCGCGGGTACGGGACGGGGGCCCAGATCTCCTCCAGCACGGCGGCCACGGCCTCGCGCCGGTCCCAGGAGCGCTCCACTCCCCCGGCGTCCAGCAGCCAGCCGAGCAGCGCCGCGGCCTGCGGGCGCTGTCCGGGCTCCTTGGCCAGCGCGGCCGAGACCGGGTCCCACAGCAGTTTGGGCACCGAGGACAGCCGCGGCCGCTCCACCAGGATGCGCCGGGTCAGCACATCGGCGTCCCCGCTGCCGAACGGGTGGTGGCCGGTCGCCGCGTAGGCGACCAGGCAGCCCCAGGCGAAGACGTCGGAGGCGGGGATGGCGGGGCCCCCGGTCAGGCGCTCGGGGGCCACCCAGCCGGGACTGCCCATGATCTGGCCGGCCTGCGTGTGCGCGACGGCGGCGTCGAGGTCCCTGGCGATGCCGAAGTCGATGACGCGCGGCCCTTGGGGCGACAGCAGCACGTTGCCGGGCTTCAGGTCGCGGTGCACGAACCCGGCCTCGTGCACCGCCACCAGCGCCGCCGCCGCGCCCAGGGCGACGCCGTAGGCGAGATCGGGGGTGAGCGGCCCGCGCGCGGCGACCACCTGGGACAGGGAAGGACCGGGGATGTACTCGGTGACCAGATAGGGGCGGTCGTGGTCCGCGCCGTCCTCCACCACCGCCGCGGTACAGAACGGCACCACCCGGCGGGAGAACTCGACCTCCTCGCCGAAGCGCGCGCGCAGCGTCGGATCGGCGAGATGGACCGAGTGCGGGGTCTTGAGGGCGACCAGACCGCCCTCCGGCCGCTCCGCGAGGTACACCACCCCCATGCCGCCCGCGCCGAGGCGGCCGAGCAGCAGGTAGCTCCCGATGATGACCGGGTCTCCCACTGTCAGCGGCCGGACGCCCGGCGGCATCCCACGCGGGACGCCTGCTCCGCCACGTGCCATTCGGAGATGACCTCCCTTCGAGGTACGGCACAGGCCACTGTGTCCTCCCGCGCGGACATCTGCCGTGAACTAGGTGAAAGCGGCATGAGAGGTAAGGCGACTGATCCCCGGAGGTAAGAGAACGCAGTGCCATCTGTGACCATGGAGATCGCTGTGACCGCCGGGACTCCGGCCGTCGCGGCGGTGTCAGGCCAGGTCGAGGACGCGGTCAGGCGGCGGCGGAGGTGCCGGCGGTCTCGGGTGAGCCGGAGGAGGCGACGGCGGCCAGGAACCGCTCGATGTGCCGGTAGACCAGCCGGGCCTCGGGCACGATGTCGGCCAGGATGGCGAACGCGTGCGGCATGCGGTGCCACTCTTCGTAGGTCACCCGCACCCCGCAGCGGCGGGCCTGGAGCGCGACGCGGTGGCCCTCGTCGCGCAGCACCTCGGTCGAACCGGTGACGACCATCAGCGGCGGCAGCCCGGTGTAGTCGCCGTGCACGGGCGAGACCAGCGGGTCCTCGCAGTCCAAACCGGCCGTCCAGCGGCGGGCGAGCCACTCGACCCGGCCGGCCGAGAGCATCGGGTCGGCCCAGCGGTTGGCCCTGCGCCGCACGTCCGACAGGTCGGCCCATGGGGACAGGCAGATCGCGGCGGCGGGCAGCGGCCGGCCGCCGTCACGCAGCGCGAGCAGCAGGGAGAGCGTGAGGTGCCCGCCGGCGGAGTCGCCGGCCACGATGACGTCGCCGGGGGCGTACCCCCGGTCGAGCAGCCCCTGGTAGGCGTCCAGCGCGTCGGTGAGCGACTCGTTCAGCGAGTGGACCGGCCCCTGGCGGTAGTCGAGGGCGAACACCGGGCGCCGCGCGACACGCGACAGCCGCCAGGTGATCGGGCGGTGCGTCGCGGGCGAGCAGAAGAAGTAGCCGCCGCCGTGAAAGTAGAGCAGCACCTTGCCCTCGTCCAGGTCGTCTCCGGCGCGCACCCACTCCGAGCCGCAGGCCTCGCCGTCCGCCGGGTCGATCGCGACGTGGCCGGGCACGGGGAGCGGCAGGCGCGAGCCGAGCGCGACGGCACGCGAGACACAGGTGATGCCCATGGCGTGCCGCAGCAGGATCGCCGACAGCGGCTTGGTCGTCCCCCGCATGAGGCCGTTGAACAGGCTCGCCTGCCAGCTCAGGGGGTATCTGGGATGGATGTCCACGTCGATCTCCCCTGACATGGCGTACCTCCGCACCGCAACCGACCTGAACGCCGTTCTACTACCGACGCGTATACCCCGGTTTACCTGACGTTTACACCGCACGTCGAGGGGCAGCCGAAACATTTGACCTGGTAGGGGGAGGAATGGGGTTGCCCGGCCGGGCAAGGCCCCCGGCACGCGGGCCACCGGCGGCGTGGCGGGCGAGCCGTCCCGGGCGCATCGCGGGCAGCGGCCTGCCGACCCCGTGAGCCCTCGCCGCCGAGGGCCGGCACGCGGCCGGGCCCTCGGCACCGGAGGCCGCGCGCGGGGGAAAATGCGGTGAGCGAGCAGGGGCGCGGCGGTTAGAATTCCCGTCCCGCCGTCTCCGGAGGTGTGTCGCCTTCTCCCTCTATCTGGCCGTCCTCAGATACGGCTTCCGCCGTCGTGCCGCCTACCGTGCCGCCGCGCTGGCCGGAGCGTTCACCAACACCGTCTTCGGGGTCCTGCGGGCGTACGTCCTCATCGCCCTCTGGGAGGCACGCCCCGGCCTGGCCGGCTACGACGTCACCGACGCGGTCACCTTCTGCTTCCTCACCCAGGCGTTCATCGGCCCGATGGAGGTCTTCGGGGGCGGGCTCGACCTCGCCCAGCGGATCCGCACCGGCGACGTCGCCCTCGACCTGGTCCGCCCGGCGTCCCTGCAACTGTGGACGCTCGCCGACGACCTCGGCCGGGCGGGCTACCTGTTCCTGATCAGGAGCGTGCCGCCCACGCTGATCGGCGCGGCCCTGTTCGGCATCCGCTTCCCTGCCGACCCGGCCGTGTGGGCGGCGTTCACGGTCTCGATGATCCTCGGCATCGTGGTCAGCTTCGGGCTGCGCTACCTGGTCGCGATGTCGGCGTGCTGGATCATGGACGAACGCGGCGTGCAGTCGATGTCGCTGGCCCTCACGCTGTTCTTCAGCGGCATGATCCTGCCCCTGGTGCTGTTCCCCGGCTGGCTCGGCGTGCTGGCCGGGGCGCTGCCCTGGGCGGCGATGGTGCAGGTGCCGGCGGACGTGTTCCTGGGCAAGCGCGACCTCCTCGGCGCGCTCGCCTTCCAGGCGGCCTGGGGCCTGGCGCTTCTCGCCGCCGGCGCCGCCGTCACCCGCATCGCCCGCCGCAAAGTCGTCATCCAGGGCGGGTGAGCCGATGCTGAACATGGCGCGAACCTACGTCCTGCTCGCGGCCACCTGGACCCGCGCCGCCGCGCAGTACCCCCTGTCGATGGCGATGCTCACCCTCGGCTCGTTCATCCTCACCGGTCTCGACGTGGCGGCCATCGCGGTGATCTTCGCGCACACCACGGCCCTCGGCGGCTTCTCCCTGCCCGAGGTGATGTTCCTGTACGGCACCTCGGGCATGTCGTTCGCGCTCGCCGACCTGCTCTTCGGCAACATCGACCGGCTCACCCTGCACGTCAAGGCAGGCACGTTCGACGCGATGCTGATCCGCCCGGCCAGCCCGTTCGTGCAGATGGCAGTGCACCGGTTCTCCTTCCAGCGCATCGGGCGCACTCTGCAGGCCGCCGCCGTGCTGGCCATCGCGCTCACCCAGTTGAGCGTCCCCTGGCAGCGCGCCTGGATGATCCCGCTCATGGTGGTGTGCGGCATCGTGCTGTTCGCCGCCATCTGGACCCTCGGCGGCGCGGCGCAGTTCCTGCTCGTGGACGCCCCCGAGGTGGCCAACGCCTTCACCTACGGCGGCGGCACGCTCACGCAGTACCCCCTGTCGGTGTACGGGGGCGACCTGGTGCGCGCGGTCACCTTCATCGTGCCGCTGGCCTTCGTCAACTGGCAGCCGGGGCTCTTCGTCCTGGACCACCCGGACCCGTTCGGCCTGCCGTACTGGCTGCGCTTCATGAGTCCGGTCGCCGCCCTCTCACTGGCCTGTGCGGCCGGGCTCGCCTGGCGGGCCGGGCTGCGCCGCTACCGTTCCACGGGGAGTTGAGACGCGATGATCGAGGTCGACGGCGTCGGCCGTTCCTTCACCCTCCGGCACAGGAGGGGGCTGCTGCGCGGCGAGACGCGGGTGGTGCACGCCGTGCGCGACCTGTCGTTCCGGGTGGCCCCCGGCGAGTTCGTCGGCTACCTCGGCCCGAACGGCGCGGGCAAGTCCACGACGATCAAGATGCTGACCGGCATCCTCGCCCCGACGACCGGGCGCATCGAGGTCGCCGGTCTCGACCCCTCCCGCCGCCGCACCACGCTGGCCCGGCGCATCGGCGTGGTCTTCGGCCAGCGGACGACCCTGTGGTGGGACCTGCCGCTCAAGGACAGCTTCACCCTGATCCGGCACCTTTACAAAGTAGATCGGGAAGTGTTCCGCAAGCGGCTGGCCGAGCTGTGCGACGTCCTGGACCTGGGCGGCTTCCTCGACAAGCCGGTTCGCCAGCTCAGCCTCGGCCAGCGCATGCGGGGCGACATCGCCGCGGCGCTGCTGCACGACCCGGCGGTGCTGGTGCTGGACGAGCCCACCATCGGGCTCGACGTGGTCAGCAAGTCGGCGGTGCGCGACTTCCTGCGCGACCTGAACGCCGAGCGCGGCACCACCGTGCTGCTCACCACGCACGACCTGGGGGACATCGAACGCCTGTGCCGGCGGGTCATGCTGATCGACCACGGCACCCTCGCCTTCGACGGCACCGTGGAGGAGCTGATGGCCACCGTACCCGGCGAGACGAGCATCGAGGACGTCGTCACCCGGCTCTACACCCGCCGCCTCCCCCTGTGACGCGGGTCAGTAGTAGCTCCCGGAGGGTGAGCTCTCCTCGTCGTACCCCTCCTCCATGTCGCGCTGCCGGCCGGCCCAGCGGGAGGGCATCAGCACGGGAATGAAGAGCGCGATCCCGATCATCGCGTACACGCCTTCGGCGAGCAGGTTCTGCATGCCCTTGCCGGCCTGGACGATCTCGGGGCTCATCGAGGGGTCGGCCGGGACCAGTCCCAGCGCGCGATGCACGTCGAGCAGGTAGACGACGGTCCAGGCGAGCAGCGCCATGGAGGGGATGAACGTCGCGAGCGGCGAGACCCTGCCCGCGACGACGAGTCCCAGCACCAGACCCGCGGCCAGCATCGCGCCGAGCCCGATGAGCGCCGTGGTGTCCCGGACCGGGTCTACGGCGGCCGCCGCGCCGTTCACCACGCCGCGCGCCGCGTCCTGGGAGGCCCAGCCGGTTCCCGCCAGCAGAATCCCGGTCACCACGACGCCGAGCAGAAGTCCCAGGAAGTGCCGCACGGCCACACCTCGCCCCTCACAGAACAACGATCGCGGGCAACAGTAGCGACAAAACCCTCGAAAAGGCAGAGATCTGCCAAGCCGCCGCACACACCGCGCTCCCCGGACGGCGCGCGGCCCGCAGGGCCGGATGCGGCCGGTCCGCCCGGCGCACGAGCGCCGGCCGGGAAAGCGTGCCGGCCCCCGGTGACCGACCCCAGTTCCTGGTACGGGGTGGGACAGGGGCGCCTGCGGCATGACACGATGTGGGGCGTCATGCGAGCCCGCCTCCCTCTGCGTCTGGCGCGCGCGGCCGTCTTCACGGTCGTCTGCGTCGGGCTCGCCGTGCTCGGCCACCGGCTCGCGGGCGGGTCCGGCCCGCACTACTGGGCGGTGATGGCCGGGTGGGCCGGCGTGACCATCGGTGCCACCCTGCTCGCCGGGCGTGAGCGCTCTCCCCGCACGATCGTCGGGTTCCTCGTCGGCGCCCAGATCTTCCTGCACGAGCTGTTCGGCGCCGCGGGCGGCGCCGGCTCCCCGGCGGGCCTGCACGTCTCCCACGGGGAAGGGCTGGGCGCGGCGCTCGGCATGATCATCGCCCACCTCACCGTCACGCTGATCACCGGCTGGTGGCTGGCCCAGGGCGAGTCCGCCCTGTGGTCGATGCTGCGCAGAGCGGGCGGACGCGCCCTGCGCGGGCTGTCCCGCCTGCTCGCGCTGCTCGGCGCGGGCGCCGCTCCCCTTCCCCCGGCCACCGGCCGTCCGCCCCGCCGCATCCTCGCCGAACGGGCCCGCGAGGCGCTGCGGCACACGGTCAGCAGGCGCGGTCCTCCGCTCCCGGTCGCCTGACCCTGGCGACCTCGCGCGACCGGACGCACGAACCGGCGCTGCCGGGTCTCGCCTCGCCCATCCGCGCGCCGGCCGCCTCTGGTGCCGCCGCTCCGCCGCGCTCCGGCGGCTCGCCCGCGTACCGATGGGCGGGTCTCCCCGTGCGCCCGGACGGCGTGGACCTCAGCCCGCCGGGACGCCGTCCTGCCGCGGCCTCACCCGGTGGATCGATGCCACCGGGAGCGGCGCGCGGCCGCCGGGGACACCGGGGACATGGTCAGGCAGTACGACGACCGGGCCGCTCAGGCCGCCCGGCTCCCGCGCTCCTCGCGGGCCTTCTCCGCCTTCCTCAGTGCAGAACCGTCCTCAGCGAACAAGTGGAGTCTTCGATGCCAGCGAACACCGTCATCCGCCGCGTGGCCCTCGTTCCGGCCGGCGCGCTCGCGCTCGTCGCCGCTCTCGCCCTCCCCGCCCTGGCGCACGTCTCGATCAACCCGGGCACGGCGGAGAAGGGCGGTTTCAGCAAGGTGGCCTTCCGGGTCCCGAACGAGCGGGACAAGGCGTCGACCACCAAGGTCGTGATCTACCTGCCCGTCGACCACCCGTTGCCGTTCGTGTCCGTGCGCCCCGTCCCGGGGTGGAAGGTCGAGGTGACCGAGAGCAAGCTGGCCAAGCCGGTGCCCTCGAAGTACGGCGAGATCACCGAGGCGGTCACCAAGATCACGTGGAGTGGCGGGAAGATCGGCCCGCACCAGTTCCAGGAGTTCGAGGTGTCCATGGGCATCCTGCCCGAGGACACCGACCAGATGCTCTTCCCCGCGACCCAGACCTACTCCAACGGCGAGGTCGTCAAGTGGGACGACGAGCCGAAGGCCGACGGTTCGGAGGCCGAGCACCCGGTTCCGACGCTCAAGCTGGTCGCGGCGGGCGCGAGCGAGGACGACCACCACGCGTCCCCGGCCGCGAGTCCGGCGGCGTCGGCCGCTCCGGCCGTCGCGGTGCGGGCCACCGGCGCCGGCGGGCACGGCAAGGCGGCCTCGGACGGCACCGCGCGCCTGCTCGGCGCCGCGGGGATCGTGGTCGGCCTGGCCGGTCTCGTCGTCGGCTTCACCGGCCGGCGCCGTGCCCGCGGCACCACCGGCGACTGACCTTCCGATCGCGGCGGGCCCGCACGGCCGGACCCGGTCCGGCCGTGCGCTGATCGCGATCACGCCGGCGGCCGGCCCGGCGGCGTCGGGCGCGCAAAGCCATGACAGGGCTCCACCAAGCGATCGGTCCGGTGCGGACGGTGAGCATAGCGTCGGTGCCATGACCTCCGAGCGGGAAAGCGACCACGAACGCCTGATGCGCGCCGCGATCAAGCTGTTCGCGGCCTTCGGGTTCGACGGCACCTCTCTGCGGCAGATCGCCGACACCGCCGGCCTGGAAACGGCCGCGGTGGAGCGGCTCGCGGGGAGCAAGCGCGAGTTGTACCTCGCCGTCATGCGACTGCTCTTCGACCGGGAGCGGGCCGCGCGGGAGGCCGCCATGGCCGGATTCTCCACCCGGACGCCCGAGGAGACCGCCGCCTCCATCCACCGCGTCCTGGACGACTACGTCGAATACACGATCGAGCACCCGGAGCGGACGCTGCTGTGGGTGCACCGGTCGCTGCTGGACGCGGCGGACGTGCGGGAGTTGGAGCAGCGGTTCATCCAGCCGATCCTGCAGGTGGTGCTGGAGGGGGTCCGGCCGGCGATCGAGAAGGGGTACATGGACCCGGACGTCGACCTCGAGCTCGCCATCTGGACGGTGATCTGGATGGTGCAGGGCATCACCACCGCCGGCACGGTGATGGGCCACATCCCCGGACCGCCCGACGAGCACTACGTGAAACGCTTCGAACGTCACCTGCACCTGGTGATCGACCGCTTGTTCCGTCTGCCCGGATCGTCGTGATAACGTCCCTGGCCACCGTGCGGCGACGCCGTACCACCTGGCGAGGGAGAGCGACGTGCTTCCGGAGAACGGCCGATCGGCGGACGACCTGCTCGCGGAGATCGCCCAGTTGAAGCAGCACGACCTGCCGGTGCGCGGGGGCAAGGTCACCGCCTACGTCTATGACACCGGGCGGCCGGAGGTCGGTGACGCCGCGGCCCGCGCCTACTTCGAGATGCTCGAGGTCAACACCCTGGACCCGACGGCGTTCCCGAGCGCCGTCGCCATGGAGCGGCAGGTCGTCGGCGCCGTGGCCGGCCTGCTGGGCGGGGGCCCCGCCACCCCGGGCATCTTCACCAGCGGGGGCACCGAGTCCATCATGCTGGCGGTGAAGGCGGCCCGGGACTCCCGCCCGGTGGCCGGGCGCCCGCGCATGGTGGTGCCGGTGACCGCGCACCCGGCGTTCCACAAGGCGGCGCACTATCTCGGCCTGGAGGTCGCGCCCGTGCCGGTGGACCCCGCGACCTTCCGCGTGGTCCCGGAGGCCGTGGCCGAGGCGATCACCCCGGACACCGTGCTGGTGGTGGTCTCGGCGCCGTCCTATCCGCAGGGCGTGATCGACCCCGTCGCGGAGGTCGCCGCGCTGGCGGCGGCGCGCGGCGTGCTGTGCCACGTGGACGCCTGCGTGGGCGGTTGGCTGCTGCCCTGGCTGGCGCGGGCGGGGGCGCAGGTCCCGCCGTTCGACCTGTCGGTGCCGGGCGTCACCTCGATCTCCTGCGACCTGCACAAGTTCGGGTACGCGCCCAAGGGCGCCTCGGTGGTGCTGTTCGCCGACCCCGCGCTGCGCCGTGCCGCGTACTTCGCCTCGGCGGCCTGGCCGGGGTACACGGTGATCAACGCGACCGTGCAGAGCTCGAAGTCCGCCGGGCCGCTGGGCGGCGCGTGGGCGACGTTGCGCGCGCTCGGACAGGACGGCTACCTGGCGCTGGCCCGCGACACCCTGGCGGCGACGCGGCGGCTGGCCGAGGGCATCGCCGCCATCCCCGGGCTGCGGGTGCTCGGCACTCCCGAGTCGTCCCTGGTGGCCTTCGCGGGCGACGACGTGGACGTGTTCGTGCTCGCCGACGAGGCGCGCCGGCGCGGCTGGTTCCTGCAGCCCCAGTTGTCGTACGCCGGCATCCCCGCCAACCTGCACATCACGGTCACCGGGGTCACCCTGGCCGGCGTCGATGCGCTGCTCGAGGTGATCGCGGTGTCGGCGGAGGCGGCCAGGGCGGCCGGGCCCGCACAGGTGCCCGAAGGGCTGGCCGAACTGCTGGAGGGCCTCGACCTGGACTCCATCGACGACGCGACATTCGCCGAGCTGGCCGCCTCGGTCGGGGTGGATCTGCGCGCGGAAGGCCAGCCGCGGATGGCGGTGGTGAACGCCGTGCTGGACGCGCTGCCGGCCCGCACCCGCGAGGCGATCCTCATCCGGTTCCTCTCGGTGATCTACGGCTGACGCCCTGGGCCGGCCCGCGGCCGGCGACCTCAGGACAGGCGGCGCAGCCGGTCCACGGTGGCCAGCGCGGCACGCGCCGAAGCGGGGTCGTGGACGCGGAAGACCCGCGCCCCCTGCCAGGCCGAGACGGCGAGCGTGGCGATGGTGCCGGCGTGGCGCTCCTCGACCGGCAGCCCGCCGAGCGTCTCTCCGACGAAGTCCTTGTTGGAGACCGCGACGAGCACGGGCCAGCCGGTGGCGACCAGTTCGCCCAGCCTGCGGCCGACCTCCAGCGAGTGCCAGGTGTTCTTGCCGAAGTCGTGCGCCGGATCGATCAGCACGGCGTCCTCGCGCACCCCGGCCCGTACGGCCCGTTCGGCGAGGGCCACCGTGCGGGCGAGGACGTCGGCCACCACGTCGTCATAGGCGATGCGGTGCGGACGGGTCCTCGGGGTGACGCCACCTGCGTGCGCGCACACCAGGCCGATGCCGTACTCGGCGGCCACCTCGGCCAGCGCCGGATCGGGACCGCCCCAGGTGTCGTTCAGCAGATCCGCCCCCGCCTGGGCGACCACCTCGCCCACCTCGGCACGCCAGGTGTCCACGCTGATCACCAGATCGGGATGCGCGCGGCGCACCTCGGCCACCAGGCTCGCGACCCTGCGGATCTCCTCGGCGGCGTCCACCGTGTCGCCCGGCCCGGCCTTCACTCCGCCGATGTCGACGATGTCGGCCCCGGCGGCGACCGCCGCGTCCACGGCGGCGAGGGCGGCCTCGAAGCCGAACGTCCTGCCCTGGTCGTAGAAGGAGTCGGGCGTGCGGTTCACGACGGCCATGACGGCGAAGTCGCCCGGCCGGAACTCGCGGCCACGCAGGCGCAAGGTATGCATCGCCGCAAGCGTACGCCAGCGCGTGGCAGGGCGCGCCTCCACCTGCGGCCGGCGGCCCCGGTCGCCCGGGAACGCTCCAAAACGGCTCAGACCGCCGACGCGCCCTCGGCGACGGTGAGGAATTCCTGCGCCGTGGCCGGCAGGCGGCGTCGCGTGTGCACCAGAGCGATGATCCGGCGCAGCGGAGGGTCGAGGGAGCGCACTACCAGCCCGGCCCTGAGCGCCTGGTCGGCCATCGTCCGGTAGCCGAGCAGAGAGGCCATGGCCGAACGGACGGTGGCGGGCCAGCCGCCGCGCTCGTCGATCTCGGCCGCGACCACCGGCCGCACGCCATGGGTGGCGAACAGCATCTCCAGCTCCCGCCTGCGCGCGCTGCCCGGGGGCGGGAGCACGACGCGCATGCCGCTCAGGCGGCTCATCGCGACCGAGCCGGGCAGGTCGAGGCCGGGCGGGGAGATGAGCACGATCTCCTGCCGTTCCAGCGGATGGCTCACCAGGTCGGCCGGAACGGGCAGGTCGGTCAGCCCGAGGTCGGCCCGCTGCTCGCGTACGGCGTTCACCACACCGTCGCGCCCGTCGCACCGGACGACCTGCACCCGCGCGCCGGGATGCTCGGCGGCATAGGCGGGGAGCAGGCGAGCGGCGAGCGCGGGCTCCAGGCTCGGCGGCGAGGCGACGCGCAGTTCGCCGGTCCCGGCAGGGGAATGGCTGGCGAGCGCCTCTATCTCGTGCACGGCGTCCAGCGCTTCCCTGGCGAGTTTGACGACGCGGCGGCCCTGGGCCGTCACGACCACCCCCCGGCCGGAACGCGCGAAAAGCGTCATCCCGAGTTCCCGTTCCAAGTCGCGAATCGCGCGGGAAAGCGCGGGCTGCGCGATGTAAAGCGATCTGGCCGCGTCGGTCATGGTGCGGTGCTCCGCAGTGGCGACCACATAACGCAGCTGCTGCAGATTCATGGCAACGAAGCTAGGGCAGACGGGTGCGGCGATTCCGGACTATCGCAGAGATCACCTCGGATGATTTCAGAATGTAACCAGATACCGCTACATCCGTGACCACTGGGAAATGAGTAAAGTTCTGCCCTAAATGCTGCACAATGGGGATCTTGTGACAGGGGAGAACACGCGGCCGGGTGGGGCCGGCAAGGGGGCGTCCGGAATTGGCGGCTGACGGACGGTATCCAGCGCATCCAGAACATCCCGACCATCCAGGTCAAGCCTTTCCCGGCGGGCATCCTCCGCATCCGCCCGCGCCCGATCCGGCCTGGGCCGCGAGGCAGGACGGGCGTCCCGTCGCGCCGCCTCCGCCGGGCGCACCCGGCGCGGGCCCCGGGCACGGGCAGCCGCCACCCGGATATCCGCCGCAGGCGTACGCCCCGGGGTATCCGCAGGGCGCGCCTCCCGCACCGGGCTCCTCCCCCGCGCCCGTCCCGCCTCCGCCGGGGCCGAGGCAGCCCTACCGGCGGCCGTACCAGCCGCAGGGGCCGGGCGCCCCGCCTCCACAGGGACCGCCGCACCAGGCGCCCCCGCCTCCGCCGGGAGGAGGGCCCCGCGCACCGTATCCAGGCCCGGGCGCCCCGCCTCCCGGCGCGTCCTACCCGCCGGGAGGCGGCCAGGCACCGTACCCGCCGGGCGGCGGCACTTACCACCCCGGCCCGCCGCCGGGAGGTCCCGGCGGGCCGTATCCGGGTGGCGGGGCCCCGCATCGGCCGCCCGCCGGGCCGGGCTGGGCGCCGCCACCGGTCCCGCCGCAGCGGCCCTACGCCCCGTACGCGCCGGGCCGGCCGCCGAAGCGCGGCTCCAGCGGCGCGGCGATCGTCGGCGGCCTGTTCGGTGTGGTCGCCGCCGTCTTCGTGCTGCTGGTGGTCGGTTCGGCCCTGCTGAAGGAGGCCCGCCGCCCCGACCCGCCCTCCCCGATCGCGATCCCCACGTTCACGGTGCCCACCTTCACGCCCTACACGCCGAAGCCGTTCCCGACCGTCACCTCCCGGCCGAGCAGGCCGGCGCCCACCAGAACCTCCACGGGCACCTCGGGATCCTCCGACACCGGCACCACGACCACCCGGCCGCGGCTCGACACCAGCCTGACCGGGAACACGGTCTACCGGGTGGGCACCCTGCCGCGCACCGCCTGCCGCGCCGCCTCGACCAACGTCTTCAACGACGCGCAGCTGAGGTCGCTGATCCTGAAGACCGGGCAGTGCATGAACCGCACCTGGTCGGCGGGGCTGCGGCGGGTCGGCATCGGCTTCACCCCGCCCGGTTACGCCATCACGGCGCGCGGAGGGCGGGGCGCGTGCGGGGACTTCCCGCAGCGGGGAAGCATCGTGCCCTACTACTGCCCGCGCAACATGACGATCTACGCCTCGACCTCGGCGATGTCCCGGGGCAGGGGGAACCAGCGGGGGTACGGCTCGCTGTCGAGCTGGCACGGCGCGATCATCGGCATGATGGCGCACGAGTACGGCCACCACGTGCAGCAGCTGTCCGGGCTGGCCGGCTCCTGGTGGAGCAAGACGCTCAACTCCCGCGGCCAGAGCGGCAGGCTCGCGCTGAGCCGGAGGTACGAGTTGCAGGCCAACTGCTTCAGCGGCATGTGGATGCGGTCGGTGGCGGCCTCGTACCCGATCCCACCGGCCCGGCGCAACACGCTGTTCTCCTTCTTCTCCAATGTCGGCGACTGGCCGGGGTACCCACGCGACCACGGCAGCCCGCCCAACAGCGGGCGCTGGTTCCGGCAGGGATACGAGCGGAGCAAGGCGTTCCAGTGCAACACCTGGCTGGCCTCGGCGTCCTCGACCTCCTAGGGCCGGCGACGGCGGGCGTTCAGCCACTTGTTACGGACCGATTCCCTAAAATTGGGTTTGCGTCGGTGATGTCCAGGTATGGGGGCTAGAATCCTGGAAATCCGTGAACCGGCGGGGGCCAACCGATGGGTTTCTCCTGGTTGGCGGCAGGATTCCGAAGCGTCATGAGGGAGCACGTGTGACCACGCCTGGCCGTACCCCGGGAGAGGCGGGCGGGGACGGCTCCGGCCAACCCGCACAAGGAGACGGCTCCGAGCCGCCGGCTCCCGACCAGGACCGCGGCCGGCCCTCGCCTTCCCAGGAGGGCCGGGGACGTCCGGACGGCGAGGGCCGGGAACGCCCGGGCGCCGGAGAAGGCCGCGGGCGTCCCGCACCCGGCACGGGCCAGGGACGTCCCACTTCCGGACAGCGCCAAGGACGGCCCGCTCCGGGACAGGACCAGGCACGTCCGGTGGCCGGGCGGGGCCAGGGTCGTCCCGCGCCGCGACAGGACCAAGGCCGTCCGGCTCCGGAACAGGACCGGAAGCGTCCCTCGTCACCGCAGGACCAGGGACGTCCGGCCCAGGACCGGGCACCGGCGACGGCGCCGCAAGAGGCCCGCAAGCGTCCCGCGCCGGGAGACGGCCGGGCACGGCCCGCCGCGGGTCCCGGATCGGGGAAGGGCCCGCGCGGCCCCCGCCCCGAGGGCGGCGGGCCGGGCTCGCCGCGCTCCCCCGAGCCGCGCAGGGCCCCGGCCGGAGAGAAGACCGCGGTGAGTCCGGCCGGTCCGGACGAGCCGCAGCGGCCGGCCAAGGAGCGCGGGCCCGCCCCGCGCTTCGCCAAGCCGCTTACGACCGGTTCCATCCTCGCCTGGACCCTGCTGTCCATCGTCGTCCCCGGCGCCGCGCACCTGCGGGCCGGGCAGCGGCGGGTGGGGTTCGTCCTGCTCGGCGTCTTCGGCGCCCTGCTGGTGGCCGGCGTCGTCTTCACCGTGGTCGTCCGGTACAACCTCGGCCTCGCCGTCAAGGACGGTACCTGGGCGACGATCGCGGTCGCGGCGGCGGCCGGCGCGCTGGCGTGGTTCGCGCTGGTCATCACCTCCTACATCGCGCTCGGCCCCGACCGGCTGCCGCAGAGCGGCCAGGTGGTCTCGGGCATCATGGTCGGCGTGCTGTGCGTGGGCGTGATGGCGCCGTTCGCGCTGACCGCGACGAGCGTGATGACGGTGCGGGACACCACCAACGCGATCTTCCAGCCGGTGCCGGGCACCACGGTCGCCCCGGTCAAGCAGGAGGACCCGTGGAACGGCCGGCGCCGGGTCAACTTCCTGCTCATCGGCGGCGACGCCGCGGGCAACCGCACCGGCGTGCGCACCGACAGCATGACCGTGGCCAGCGTCGACGTCCGGACCGGCAACTCGGTCATGTTCAGCCTGCCGCGCAACCTGCAGTTCGTGCACTTCCCCAAGGGCGACCCGCTGGCCGCCCGCTTCCCGAACGGCTTCACCGGAGACTCCGGGCAGGGCCTGCTCAACGAGGTGTGGCAGTACGCCGAGGACCACCTGGGCAAGGGCAAGGGCCCGCAGGAGCTGAAGAACGCCATCGGGCACACCCTCGGCCTCAAGATCGACTACTACGCGATCGTCGACATGTACGGCTTCGCCGCGCTCATCGACGCGATCGGCGGGCTGAAGATCCGGGTCGAGCGGGACATCAAGTGGGGCGGCCACTACGGCACCGCGGGCGTCATCAAGGCGGGCTACCAGCGGCTGGACGGCGAGCACGTGCTCTGGTACGGCCGCTCGCGCGTCGACAGCGACGACTTCTCCCGCATGTCGCGCCAGCGCTGCGTGATGGGCGCGCTGCTGGACCAGGCGACCCCGAGCGTCGTGCTCGCGAACTTCGGCAAGATCGCCCAGGCGACGCGGCACCTGTTCCGCACCGACATCCCCCGCGACCTGCTGGAGCACCTGGTGCCGCTGGCGCTGAAGGTCAAGGACGCCAGGACGACCAGCCTGCAGTTCGTGCCGCCCCTCGTCTGGCCGGGCGCCGCGGACTGGGTGAAGATCCGCAGGCTCAGCCAGCAGGCGGTCAAGGAGTCCGAGCGCGCCGCGACCAGGGCGGTGGCCCTGGGGGCCACTCCCGGTGCGACCTCCTCGGCCGGCGTGGGCACGCCGGGTGTGCCCGCGAGCGCGCTCCCGAGCGGCGCGGGCTCCTCGGCGACGCCGTCCGCGTCGCGCCCCGCGCCGACCGCCACGCCGGTCGAGACTCCGACACCGAACCGCCAGAGCAGGAGCGCCGCCAAGACCCTCAAGGAGGCCTGCGGCTTCTGACCTGCGTCGACGCGCAGCACCTCGGCGGCCCCGCACCGGCAGGTGCGGGGCCGCCGGCGTGGACGCGCCGGGCAGGCGGGCGAGAGGTTACAGGGCCCGGGCGGTGCGGGGCAGCAGGGCGAAGGCGCCGAGGTACAGCAGTCCGGCGACGACCAGCAGGCCCTCGTAGCCGATGACCAGGGACAGATACTCCAGGCAGCCGCCGAGGATCGCGCCGAGCAGGTTCGCGCCGAAGGCCACGGTGGCGTCGGCGGTGTCGGCGAACCGCTTGGCGAAGACGACGTTCGCCGCGAAGATCGGCAGGAACGCGACGACCACCGCGCACACCGCGCGCAGCGGCACCGGCAGCCCGAGCAGCCACGCGTTGGGCACGAGCGCGGCCAGCACGAGCCCGCCGAGCAGGATGGCGTACATGACGGGCAGCGGCGGCGTGCGGAAGCGCCGGGTCACCTCCACCGCGGCCAGCACCGCCACCAGCACCCCGGCGAACACCACGGCGTTGACCACCCAGGTGGTGCCGAACAGCAGGGCGAACCCGGTGACGTTCTTGGTCTCCAGCAGCAGGAACGACACCCCGAGCAGGAACAGGTCGGCGTAGGGGCGCATCCTGCGGAACGGCCCGGCGACCGCGCGCACCGCGATGACGCTGACCGCCAGGATCAGGCCGAGCGCGATGAGGTAGATGGACGGGATGTCACGCCCGTGCAGGTAGAGGAAGGGGCGGTCGTCCACGGCCGGGGGCGGGGTGCCCGCCGCGGCCCCGGCCCACTCGCCGCCGCAGCGCTGGGCGTCCGCGGTGACCCCGGCGGTGATCACGGCCTGCTGCCCGGCGCCGACCTGGTCGACGCACGGCTTGTGCCCGAACGCCTGCTGCGCGGTCGAGGCCAGCCGGTCGACGAGCCACTGCTCGCGGTAGTAGTTGTACATCGAGAACGCCCCGCCGGGCTTGAGGTGGTCACGCGCGGCGCGCATGGACTCCTCGGTGAACAGGTAGCTCTCCAGGCGCAGCGAGCTGGCCCCGGACACCAGGGTGAGCGAGTCGGGCAGGGCGAACAGGATGAGGTCGTACTTCTTGCCGGTGCGCTCCAGGAAGGCGCGGCCGTCGGTGATGTGCGTGGTGACCCGCGGGTCGTCATACGGCCGGTCGGGGTGGAAGGCGCCGCCCAGCTCCCTCAGCTTGGGGTCGATCTCGACCGCGTCGACGCGCTTGGCGCCCTTGGACAGCGCGATGGCCACGTCGGTGCCGCTGCCGGCGCCGACGATCAGCACGTCGTCCAGGTGTCCCGCCGCGGCCGCGCGCTCGTAGGGCAGGGCGTACTGCCGCTCCCACTCCAGCCGGTTGGCCGCGGGGATCGCCTGCTGGTGCGGGATGCCGTTCACCGCGATGTCCATGATGGGCACGCCGTTGAACGAGTGCTGCTGGTAGGTGACCTTGTAGTAGGGCGACCAGAGCGCGCCGGCGGCGAAGGACTCGACGGCGAGCGCCGCGACGACCACCAGGGACGGGAAGGTCACCAATCCCAGGTAACGGCCGAGCGAGCGGGGGCGCAGCAGGACGCCGTACGCGCAGGCGGCGATCAGGCCCCAGGCGACCGGCGGCGCGCTCGCCAGCGACAGCAGCGAGAACATGGCGATGCCGGTCAGGCTGCCGATCAGGTCATAGCGGTAGGCCTCCAGGCGCGGCAGCTCGGGGAAGCAGCGGCCGACCAGCTCGGCCGGGCCCATCAGGACCAGCGCCGCGGCGGCGAAGATCACCGGGAGGATGGCCCAGGCGGGCGGGCCGCTGGTGGACAGGCTGGTGAAGTACAGCACGCCCTCGGCCTGCCGGTCCACGGTGACCGGGAAGTAGAAGACGATCAGCACCAGGGCCGCGAGGACGACCGGCGAGTAGTACGGCTGCCTGGTGCTGCGGCCGACCCGCAGGAAGCCCAGCCCGATGCCGAGGAACGAGCCGAGCAGCACGAAGTTGGTGAAGTAGCTGAGGTGGACGATGTTGGATCCGGTCCACCTGATCAGCGCCAGCTCCAGGAAGAGCATGAAGGCGCTGGCCACCACCAGGCGCGGGCGGACGGGCATCCAGTGCTCTCCCGCGGGACCGGGTCCGGGACGGGAGGGGGTCTCTACCTCGGCGATCACGGGTCTCAACGTAGTCAACCCCGGCCCTTCAGCGGAAGGCTTCCACGATTCCCGTCCGCACCACGTCGCCGGCCGCCGCCGTGCACACCCGGGCGACGGCCCGGCTTCCTTCGAAAGAGCGGAGCGCCCGGCGGTGACCGAGGCGAGGGTCCATGTCCCCGGAGAGCGGAAGCGGCGGAAAAATCCGGCGGCGGATTGCGGGAAATAGCGAATATTGCCAGGTGACACGGCATTTCTGCTGGTGGACGGGGTCGCGGCGCATACAGCACCGTGGTGAGGTCCCGACTTCGCGATCTCAAGGGGTGCCTCATGCGGGTCCTCATCCAGCTCCGTCCCTCCCCCGACGTCGTCGCCGCCGTGGCGGCCCCCGATCTCGCCGCCACGACCGCCGACGTCACCGACGACCTCCCCGGCGTCGTGCTGGACCACTCCTTCGCCCCCGTCGCCCTCCCCCGCGCCCGGCCCGCCGCCCCTGGCGGCGACCCGCTGTCGCTGCACCAGCCGCTGGTGTTCTCCATGGCGCCGGAGGAGGCGTCGGTGCTGGTGCGCGGCGAGATCTCCGACGACGAGGGCTCCGCGCGCATGGCACTGCTGCCCGGCCGGGTCAGGGACGTGATCGCGGTCTACGCCGACCCGCTGATCGAGACCAGCCTCACCTGCGGCGGCAGCCCGCCGGTCGGCACCTGGCAGGACGTCGAGCGCCTGCTGCGGGTGCCCGAGCTGCGCGCCGGCGGGTACGACGGGTCGGGGGTGGCGCTGGCGGTGTGCGACACCGGCGTCAACGCGGCGCACGTCACCGAGCACCTCGGCCGGGACGTCACCGTGGACGCCGAGCGGAGCTTCGTCCCGGCCGGGGTGTCCGGCAAGCCCGGCGAGTTCGCCGTGGACCACGGCACGATGTGCGCGTTCGACACGCTGATCGCGGCGCCGCGCGCCTCGCTGGTCGACGTGCCGATCCTGCTGTCGCGCCGGCAGGGCGGCACCGTCATGGACGGCCTGCTGTCGGACGCGGTGGCGGCGTTCGCCCACCTGCGCACCGTCCTGGACGCCCAGCCCGCGGCCTCCCGCGCCCTGGTCGTGAGCAACAGCTGGGGCTCGTTCTCCCCGCTGTGGGACCTGCCGCCCGGGGTGGCGGGCAACTACTCCGACAGCGCCGCCCACCCGTTCAACATCATCGTGGGCAGCCTGGAGCAGGCGGGGGCGGACATCCTGTTCGCGGCGGGCAACTGCGGCACCGAGTGCAAGGACCGCCGGTGCGCCTTCCCCGGCCGCCCCATCGTCGGGGCGAACTCCCACCCCCAGGTGCTGTCGATCGGCGGAGTGGACACCAACGGCGAGCGGGTCGGGTACTCCTCGCAGGGCCCGGGACGGCTCAGCGACCGCAAGCCCGACGTCTGCTCCTACACGCACTTCGCCGGGTCCAAGGCGTTCGGCGATGACGTGCCCGACTCGGGCACCTCGGCCGCCTGCCCGGTGGCCGCCGGGCTGGTCGCGGCGATCCGCACCCGCTGGCCCGCCTCGCGGCTCACCCCGTCCCAGTTGCGCACGCTGATGCACCGCACCGCCGAGGACCGCAGCACCGTGGGCTTCGACTACGACTACGGGTACGGCATCGCCGACACCGCGGCGCTCCTCGCGGCGCTGCGTCGCCGGGAGGAGCGCCTGCGAGCCTGAGGGGCGTTCGTGTGCGGGCCGCAGGCGGGCGCGTAACGTGGGCGGCATGGTCCTGATCACCGTGGAGCTGCCGCCGGCGGAGGCGACGCTCGAGGAGGCGATGCGCCGGCTCGGGCTGGGCGAGGACGAGGTGGACACCGCCTACGGCCTGGTGCTCCTCGCCCCCGAGCAAGGCCTGTACGCGCTCAGGGTGACCGAGGACGCCGGCCGGCGCGTCGCCCCGCCCGGCGGCGGCCCCTTCTCCGACCCGCCGATCGAGCCGTACGGCCCGCCGCGCTGAGCCGGTCTCCCAGGGCGCGCTCATGCGGAGGGTGCGGCCGTGAGGTGACCGCGCGTGGCGGGGTTCAGCGGGCCAGAGGAAGCACCAGCGTGAACGTGGCACCGTGGCCGGGGGTGGTGCGCAGGGTGACGCGGCCGCCGTGCGCCGCCGCCAGCGACTGCGCGATGGCGAGGCCGAGGCCCACCCCTCCGCTACCCGACCTGCTTCGCGAGGCGTCCGCGCGGTAGAACCGGTCGAACGCCCGGGCGGCCTGTTCGGGGGTCAGGCCGGGCCCGTCGTCCTCGATCACCAGCACCGCCTCGGCGCCCGCGGTTCCCACGCCGACGCGCACGCGGGTGCCGGCGGGCGTGTGCGCGACGACGTTGCCCACCAGGTTGCTCACCACCTGGCGCAGGCGCGACTCATCGCCGAGCACCGGCGCCGAGGCGGGCGTGCCACCTGCGGGGCCGGTCAGCTCGACCGGCCGGTCGGGGGCGAGCGCCCTGAGGTCCAGGCGCGCGTCGGCGGCCAGGGTCCGCAGGTCCATCGGCGCCAGGTCGAGGGGCAGCGCCTCCCCGCCCTCGTCCAGCCGCGCGAGCAGCATCAGGTCGTCGACGAGGCCGGCCAGGCGGCCGGACTCGCTCTCGATGCGGGCCATGGCGGGCCCCACGTCGCTGAGGCCTCCCATCCGGTACAGCTCGGAGAATCCTTTGATGCCGAACAGCGGGGTGCGCAGCTCGTGGCCGACGTCGGCGACGAAGCGCCGCAGCCGCGCCTCGGAGTCGGCCCGCGCGGCGAAGGCCCGCTCGATCTGGGCGAGCATGCCGTTGAGCGAGGCCGACAGGCGGCCGATCTCGGTGGCCGGCCCGGCGGCGTCGGGAACGCGCCGGGTGAGGTCTCCCGAGGCGATGGCGGCCGCGGTGTCCTCGATGCGGCGCAGCGGGCGCAGTCCTGCCCGGATCGCGAACCAGCCGCACAGCGTGAGCAGGGCCAGCAATGCCGCCCCCGTCACGAAGAAGGCCGCGCGCAGCCGGCCGACCGTGGCCGAGACGGCATCGAGCGACGCGGCCACGACGATGGCGCCGTCCCCGGGCGGCGCGGCTCCCCCGGGCGTCCGCGCCGCCGGGCGCGGCATGGCGATCACGCGCCATCGTCCGGTGCCGTCCAGGCCCCCGGCCTCGAACGCCCGCCGTCCGTATCGCGCGACCGCCGCGGTGTCGAGAACCGGCAGAACGGGCCCACCGGCCGCCGGGCCGCCCGGAATGCGGGTGCCGCTCCGGACCGTGCCGTCGCCGGCGAGGTCGGCGACGTAGATCTCGGTGATCAGGTCGAA
Organism: Sphaerisporangium melleum; assembly: GCF_014646695.1. GTDB lineage: Bacteria > Actinomycetota > Actinomycetes > Streptosporangiales > Streptosporangiaceae > Sphaerisporangium > Sphaerisporangium melleum. The sequence continues at coordinate 102,987 of NZ_BMNT01000021.1, read as the reverse complement.
GCCGGCCGCGAGCGCCCGCCCGCCCAGCGCTCCCGCCCCGTCCTGGCCCGTACCCGCGCCCGGGAGTCCCGCGGGGAGACCCGCCGGCAGGATCGCGGCCAGGCCGGCGAGCGCGTGCAACTGGCGGTCGACGCGGTCGACCAGGTTGGCGCGGAGCAGGCCGATCACGATGGACCCGCCGAGCGCGAGCCCCGCCGCCAGCAGGACGCTGGTGATGAGCAGCAGCCGCGCGCGCAAAGACATCCGCCCGAGCCGGCCCGGCACGCTCACCGGGTCCGCGCCGCCCGCGCGCCGGCCGCGTGCGGACGTCATCGGGGCTCGCGGAGCACGTAGCCCACCCCGTGGATGGTGTGCAGCAGCTTGGGGCCGGCGGAGTCGAGCTTGCGGCGCAGGTAACTGACGTAGGTGTCGACGATGCTCGCGTCTCCGGCGAAGTCGTACTGCCACACGTGGTCGAGGATGCGCGCCTTCGACACGACCCTCCCCGCGTTCGCCGCCAGGTAGCACAGCAGCCGGAACTCGGTGGGCGACAGCCGCACGGGCCGCCCCGCCCGCGTGACGTGGTGTCCCTCCGGGTCGACCTCCAGGTCGCCGATGACCAGCGTGTGGGCGCCGGGCGAACCGGTGCGGCGCAATATCGCCTTGATGCGCGCGATCAGCTCCTCCAGGTCGAACGGCTTGGTGACGTAGTCGTCCCCGCCGAGTGTCAGGCCGGTCACCTTGTCGGCCGGCGAGTCGCGGGCGGTGAGGAACAGGACGGGGACCGGCGGCCGGACGAGGTCGCGCAGGCGCCGCACGACCTCGAACCCATCCAGATCGGGCAACATCACATCGAGGAGCACCAGGTCGGGCGGCTGGTCGCGCGCCGCGTCGAGGGCCTCGGCCCCGGTGGCGGCCGAGGTGACGGCGAAGCCCGCGAAGCGCAGGGTCGCCGACAGCAGCTCGCGCACCGTGGGCTCGTCGTCCACGACCAGCAGCCGCTCTCGCCGCCGCTCGCCCGGCACCTGCCCATCCCGCTCCATCTCCGCCTCCTGTCTCCGCCGACCGGCGGCCGCGCCACTCGCCTGCGGCCGACGGGCCTCAGGCGTCCCGTCTCCGGAAGATGGCGAAGGCGGCGAGCAGGGCGACGGCGACGTACCCGCAGAACACCGCGTACCCGGTCCAGGGTGCCAGCAGGCCGGACTGCTCGCGCACGCTCACCAGCCGCCCTCCCGCCTGCGCCGGCCAGTACTTCACCACGAAGGACGCCAGCCAGGCGGGGAAGGTGGGCGCCATCGCCGGTATCAGGGCGGTGATGGCGACCAGGACCGTGAGCCCGCCGGAGGTGGCCCGCAGCAGGAACCCGAGCGCGAGCCCGAACAGGCTCATCGTCGCCATGAGGATCCCCACGCCCAGCATCGCCCGCGCCACGCCCGGCTGTCCGAGGTCGTAGACGGGCACTCCCCGGGCGGTCAGCACGGCCCTGCCGGTGAGATAGACCGACAGCGCCGCCGCCTCGCCGGCGACGAAGGCCATGACGGAGCAGACCACCGCCTTGGCGGCCAGCAGGCGGCCCCGCCGCGGCACCGCGACGAGACTCGCCGGCAGCGTCCTCACCCCGTATTCGACCGTCACGCTGCGCATCCCCAGGTATCCGAAGATGATCTGTACGAAGAACAGTCCGCGGAAGGCCATGCCGAAGGGATCGAACTCCGCGCGTTCCGCCGCCGTCGCCGTCACGTACTCGCGAGCCCCCGCGCCCGCGAACATGGCGCCGAACAGCGCGCCGACCGCCACGGCGGCGAGCACGGTGTACCAGGTGGACCGCATGGTGCGCGCCTTGGCCCACTCCGACCTCAGCACGTCGCCGAACCGCTGCCGCACCGTACCGGGATCCCGCCGCCCGCTCATCGCTTCTCGCACGGCCACCCCGCCGTTCCGCCGCGGCCCGCTCACCGAGCCACCCCGTACTCGACGTCGTCGCGCGTCAGCTCCATGAACGCCTCCTCCAGTGAGGCCCGCAGCGGCGTGAGCTCGTACAGGGTCACGCTCGCGGCCGCCGCCATCCGGCCGATGTCCTCGGCCGCCATCCCGCTCACGAGCAGGCCGTCAGCGCCCTGCGGCCGCACGGCGGCCCCGGACGCGCTCAGGGCACGGGCGAAGTCCGCGGCGCCGGGGGTGCGGACACGGACCTCGCCGGACCGCATGAACGCCTCGACGGCGACGTCGGCGATCAGCCGGCCGCGCCCGATGACGATCAGGTGGTCGGCGGTGAGCGCCATCTCGGCCATCAGATGGCTGGACACCAGGACCGTGCGCCCCTCGGCGGCCAGATCGCGCATCAGGGTGCGGATCCACACGATGCCTTCGGGGTCGAGCCCGTTCACCGGCTCGTCGAAGACGAGCACGGCCGGGTCGCCGAGCAGTGCGGCGGCGATGCCCAGGCGCTGGCTCATGCCGAGGGAGAACCTCCCGGCGGCGCGCCGCGCCACCGGTGCCAGCCCGGTGAGCTGGAGCACCTCCTCGACGCGCCCGCGGGATATCCGGTTGTTCAGTGCGAGGCACATCAGATGGTCGCGGGCGGTCCTGCGCGGGTGCACGGCTCCGGCGTCGAGCAGCGCGCCGACCGCGCGCATCGGCTCCGGCAGATCGGCGTACCGGGCGCCGAGCACCCGGGCGTGGCCACCGCTCGGCGTGTCGAGTCCCAGGATCATGCGCATGGTGGTCGTCTTGCCCGCCCCGTTCGGACCGAGGAAGCCGGTGACGACGCCCGGCCGGACGTCAAACGTCAGGCCGTCCACCGCCGTCACGGGGCCATAGCGCTTGCTGAGTCCCATTACCTCGATCATCGATCTCCCTTCGCGTGGTGGTCCCTCATGGCGGAGAGCCTGGGCCACACGCCTGAAGGGCGCCGGAGAGGTTCTGGGAGGTCTCTGTGAGGTGGGCGCGCGGGCCGAAAGCCGCCGCCCGGCACGTGCCGTTTTCCGCGCGGTCCACGCCATGGTTCCCAGATCATTCCAAGAACCGGCGCGGTGGGGCGCCGTGAATCCGGACGAGGACGGCGATCCGGACACAGGTGCGTCCGCGCAGACTCTAGGATCTTGCGCATCCTGATCAGCCGGCTCCTGGAGTGCTCATCCTCATGCGTGATCGTGTCCGTCATGTCCTTGAATCGACGGGATTCCAGCGCCTGATCATCTCCGTCATCGTGCTCAACGCGGCGACGCTGGGCCTGGAGACCTCACCGCGGGTGATGGCCTCCTACGCCACGCCGTTGCACGTGGTGGACCACATCGCGCTGTACGTGTTCGTCGCCGAGCTGCTGGTCAAGATCTACGTCTACCGGGCCCGGTTCTTCCGGGACCCGTGGAACCTGTTCGACACGGTGATCGTCGCGGTGTCCCTGCTGCCCGCGGCGGGCGAGTTGTCGGTGCTGCGCGCGCTGCGCATCCTGCGGGCGCTGCGGCTGATCTCGGTGGTGCCGAGCCTGCGCCGGGTGGTGTCCGCGCTGCTCACGGCCATCCCCGGCATGACGTCCATCGCCGCCCTGCTCGCGCTGGTGCTCTACGTGGCCTCGGTGATGGGCACCAAGCTGTACGGCGCCGGCGCGCCGGAGTACTTCGGCGACCTGCCGACGTCGCTGTTCACGCTGTTCCAGACGATGACCGGCGACGGGTGGTCCGACATCAACCGCAAGGTCATGGAGCAGCACCCCTCGTCGTGGGTGTTCTTCGTGATATTCGTGCTGATCTGCACGTTCGTCGTGCTGAACCTGTTCATCGCCGTGGTGGTGAGCGCCCTGGAGGAGGAGCACCAGCGCGAGCGCCGCGAGGACGCCGAGGCCGCCGCTGCGGAGGCCCCCGTTCAGCCGTCCGTTCAGGCGCAGGCGGACGTGGCCCGTGAGCTCGCCGCGCTGCGCGCGGAGATCGCGGCCCTGCGCGCGGCCCTGCCCATCGTCCGCGAGGACGCCGCCACCCTGAACTAGACCGTGACCGGGGTGACCACGCCGAGGGCGGCGTCGACGGCGTCCGGCGCCAGGATGTGGTCGATCACCATGAGGGCGCAGCCGGTGATGCCCGCGCTCGGGCCGAGCAGGCTGCGCTCGATGCGCAGGCTCCGGGTGGACAGCGCGGTCGAGCGCCGGTAGACGACCTCCCGCACGCCGGAGACCAGGGGCTGGAACCGCTCGGCCACGTCGCCGCCGAGCACGACCACGGCCGGGTTGAGCAGGTTGACCGCGCCGGCCACCACCTCGCCGAGCAGCCGCCCGGCCCTGCGCACGACGGTCATCGTCTCGGCGTCCCCGGCGCGCACGAGCGTGACCACGTCGGCGAGCGTGCTGACCTCGCGCCCGCGCGCCCGCAGGTCGCGCAGGATCGCCGTCCCGCTCGCCACCGAGTCGACGCAGTCGACGTTGCCGCACCGGCACAGCACTCCCCCGCCGTCCCACACCGGGATGTGGCCGATCTCCCCCGCCGCGCCGAGCGCGCCGCGCAGGATCTCGCCGCCGGCGATCACCCCGGCGCCGATGCGGGTGGACACCTTGACGAACAGCAGGTCGGAGACCTCGCGCGCGTACGCCTTGCGGTACTCGCCCATGGCGATGACGTTGACGTCGTTGTCCACGAACACCGGCACCGGGTAGCGGGCGGCGATGCGCGGCGGGATCACCACGCCGGTCCAGCTCGCCATGACCCGGGCGCTCTCGGTGCGGCCCGCGGCGAACTCCACCGTGGCCGGGACGCCGAGCCCGACGCCCTTGACCGCCGACATCGGCCGCCCGTCCAGCTGGTCGGCCCACACGTCCATGAGCAGGGGGAGCACCACGTCGGGCCCGCGCTCGACGTCGATCTCCAGGTCGGTGCGGGCCAGCTCGCGCCCGTCCAGGTCGCACAGGGCGATCTGGGCGCGGCTGGCGCCGAGCGAGGCGACCAGGACGACCCCGCCCGCGGCGTTGAAGGCGAGCCGCGCCGGTGGGCGCCCGCCGGTGGAGGGCCCGTCGGTGCGCTCGACCACCAGGCCGTGGTCGAGCAGCCCGGCGACGCGCAGCGCCACCGCCGGGCGGGACAGACCGGTGATCCTGCCGATGTCGGCCCTGGTCACCGCCTCACCGGACCGGATGAGCTGGAGGACCTCACCGCCGCTGGCGAGCGGGGAAGCTGATCGTCGACCCACCGGGCAAGTCAACCACATCCCCGTTTTGTAAGCCAAAATTCCTAAGTTCCTCATCTCAACGGGCAAAACTGTGCTTGTGTCGAACCAAAGATCTGACTAATGTCCGGTCTGTCCCCCTTGGTCGATCCATGGAGCCGAGCCGTGTCCGAGTCAGCGCACACAGCGCCCGCTGCGCATCGCACCGTTCAGGAGGTCACCGAGCGGCTCGCCGAGCGCAGCGCGCGCAGCCGCGGGGCGTACCTGCGCCGCGTCCGGGCGGCCGCCGACGAGGCGAGGGAGCGCGGGCCCGCCCGCACGAGCCTCGGCTGCGCCAACCTCGCCCACGGGTTCGCCGCCTGCTCCCCCGCCGACAAGCTGGCCCTGCGCGGCGGCGAGCGGCCCGGCGTCGCGATCGTCTCGTCCTACAACGACATGCTCTCGGCGCACCAGCCGTACGAGACCTACCCGGCGGTGCTGAAGGAGGCCGTGCGCGCGGCGGGCGGGATCGCGCAGTTCGCCGGCGGCGTGCCCGCCATGTGCGACGGCGTCACCCAAGGCCGTCCCGGCATGGAGCTGTCGCTCTACAGCCGCGAGGTCATCGCGATGGCGACGGCGATCGCGCTGTCGCACGACATGTTCGACGCGTCGCTGATGCTCGGCGTGTGCGACAAGATCGTCCCGGGGCTGCTGATCGGCGCGCTGCACTTCGGGCACCTGCCCGCACTGTTCGTCCCCGCCGGCCCGATGCCGTCCGGGCTGCCGAACAAGGTCAAGGCGCGCGCCCGGCAGGCGTTCGCCGAGGGCAAGATCGGCCGCGGGGAGATGCTGGACGCCGAGGCCAAGTCCTACCACTCCCCCGGCACCTGCACCTTCTACGGCACCGCCAACTCCAACCAGGTGCTCATGGAGGTCATGGGGCTGCACCTGCCCGGCGCGACCTTCGTCAACCCCGGCACCGAGCTGCGCGACGCCCTCACCCGCGCCGCGGGCGCGCGCGCCGTCCAGATCACCGCACACGGAACCGAGCACACTCCGGTCGCCGAGGTGGTGGACGAGAAGGCGCTGGTCAACGCGGCCGTCGCACTGCTGGCCACCGGCGGGTCCACCAACCACACCATGCACCTGGTCGCCATCGCCGCCGCGGCGGGCATCGAGCTGCTGTGGGACGACTTCGCCGCCCTGTCGCGGGTCGTCCCGCTGCTGACCCGGATGTACCCCAACGGGCAGGCCGACGTGAACCACTTCCAGGCGGCGGGGGGCATGCAGGCCCTCATCGGCGACCTGCTGGACAACGGGCTGCTGCACGAGGACGTGCTGACCGTGGCCGGGCGCGGCCTCGGCCTGTACCGCAGCGCGCCGGCGCTCAAGGACGGCGAGATCGTCTGGGAGGAGCGGCCCACGCGCGGCACCGACCCGGACGTGCTGCGGCCGGTCGCCGAGCCGTTCTCCGCGGACGGCGGCATCCACATGGTCAGCGGGAACCTCGGCCGGGCGGTCAGCAAGGTGTCGGCGGTCAAGCCCGAGCACCTGGTCATCGAGGCGCCGGCCAAGGTGTTCGACGACCAGGCCGAGCTGATGGCCGCCTTCCAGGCGGGCGAGCTCGACGGGCAGGACTTCGTCGCCGTCATCCGCTACCAGGGGCCGAGCGCCAACGGCATGCCGGAACTGCACAAGCTGACCCCGCCGCTCGCGGTGCTGCTGGACCGCGGGCAGCGCGTCGCGATGGTCACCGACGGCCGCATGTCCGGGGCGTCGGGCAAGGTCCCGGCCGCCATCCACCTGTCGCCGGAGGCGGCCGACGGCGGCCCGATCGCGCTGGTCCGCGAGGGCGACCCGATCAGGCTGGACTCGGCCGCGGGCACGCTGGACCTGCTGGTCCCCGCCGAGGAGCTGGCCGCGCGCACGCCGCAGGGCCGGCCGCTGCGCGACGACGAGTGGGTGGGCACCGGACGGGAGCTGTTCGCCGCCTTCCGCCGCGCCGCCGGGCCCGCCGACCGCGGCGCCGGCATCTTCGCCATGAGCGGCGCGGAGGCGCAGGCGTGACCGGCCTGCCCTCCCCGTCTCAGGAACGTCCCTGGCTGGTCGCCGACATCGGCGGCACCAACGCCCGGTTCGGCCTGGTCTCCCGGCCCGGCGGGCGCCCGGGCACGGTCGCGGTGCTCCCGGTCGCCGAGTTCGACGGGCTGCCGGCCGCCGTGACGCACTATCTGACCCACCAGGCGGGCGGCGTCCTGCCCGCGGCGGCGTCCCTGGCCATCGCCGGGCCGGTGAACGCCGACCGCTACCGGCTGACCAACGCCGCCTGGTCCGGCTCGGTGACCGCGCTCGGCATCGCGCACGTCGAGCTGCTCAACGACTTCGAGGCCCTCGCGCTCGCCCTGCCCCACCTGACGCCGGGCGAGCTCTCCTCGCTGGGCGGCCCGGAGCCCGCGCCGTACATGGTCAAGGCGGTGCTCGGGCCGGGCACCGGCCTGGGCGTGGCCGCTCTGGTGCCCTCGCGCAGCGGGTGGGTCCCGGTGCCCGGTGAGGGCGGGCACGTGTCGGCCCCCGCCGTCACCGACCTGGAGTTCGAGATCGTCCGGGCGCTGCGCGCCGACGGCATGTCGTTCGTCGACGCCGAGCACCTGTTGTCCGGCCCCGGCCTGACCCGGCTGCGGCACGGCCTCGCGCTGGTGGAGAGCACCCCCGTGGCTCCGCTGCCCGCCTCGGAGATCGTGGCCCGGCCGGACGACCCGCTGTGCGCGCGTACCGTTGAGGTGTTCTGCGGTCTGCTGGGCAGCTTCGCGGCCAACGTCGCCCTGACGCTGGGCGCGCACGGCGGGGTGTATCTGGGAGGTGGGATCGTGCCGCGTCTGGTCGACCGCATCCTGCACAGCGACTTCCGCCGCCGCTTCGAGGCCAACCTGGTGCTGTCGGGCTACCTCACCGGCATCGCGACCACCGCGATCGTCGCCGGCCACCCGGCCCTGACCGGCGCGGCGGCCTGGCTCGCCCACCGCGCGACCGGTGCCGACGGCGCCTTCGCCGCGGTCTCCAGAACCCGCGTCACCTCATCTCCGGACGTCCACTCCGAGGCGTCCCCATCAGCAAGGAGCACCCGCGCGTGAGCATCCTCGACCTCGCCCCGGTCGTCCCGGTCGTCGTCATCGACCGGGTGGAGACGGCGGTGCCCCTGGCGCGGGCGCTGGTGGCCGGGGGCCTGCCGGCCATCGAGGTGACCCTGCGCACCTCGTGCGCGCTGGAGGCCATCGGCCGCATCGCCGCCGAGGTCCCCGAGGCCTTCGTCGGCGCCGGCACCGTGCGCACCCCCGCCGACGTGGCGGCGTCGGCGGACGCGGGCGCGCGTTTCCTGGTCAGCCCGGGCGCCACGCCCGCCCTGCTGGACGCGATGGCCGGCAGCGGCGTGCCGTTCCTGCCCGGCGCGGCCACCGCCTCGGAGGTCATGGCGCTGGTGGAGCGCGGCCTCACCGAGCTGAAGTTCTTCCCCGCGGTCCCGGCCGGCGGCGTCGCCTACCTCAAGGCGCTGGGCGGACCGCTGCCCGATGTGCGTTTCTGCCCCACGGGCGGCATCCGGCCGGAGACCGCGGCCGACTTCCTGGCGCTGCCGAACGTCGGCGCCGTCGGCGGCACCTGGCTCACCCCGGCCGACGCGCTGGCCTCCGGCGACTACGCCCGCGTCGAGAAGCTCGCCGCCGAGGCCGCCGCCCTGCGCGGCTGAGGCGGCCTGCCCGGGGACGCCCCGGGCCGGGCCCGTTCAGGTGGTGGACAGCGGGCGGGTGACCTCCTCCAGAGGGCGGCGCTCGGCGTTCACCGCGAGGGCCAGCGCCACCAGCCCGGCGGCCACCATCATCGCGGCGGCGAAGGCGTACCCGTAGAACAGCCGGGTCGGGTCGGGGTTGGTCCGGTCGCCGATGAGCGCGCCGAACACCGTGGGGCCGAGCGCGCCGAAGCCCTGGGCGACCGAGAAGAACAACGCGATGGCCAGCGCCCTGATCTCCAGCGGGAACAGCTCACTGACCGTCAGATAGCCCGAACTGGCCGCCGCCGACGCCACGAAGAAGATCACCGACCACAGGACGGTCTGCGTGGTGGCGTTCAGCGCCCCCTGCTTGAACAGCCAGGCGGTCACCGCGAGCAGCGCGCCCGACACCAGGTAGGTGCTGGAGATCATCACCCGGCGGCCGAGGGTGTCGAACAGCCGCCCGAGCAGCAGTGGCCCGGTCAGGTTGCCGAAGGCGAACGCGAACAGGTAGCGCGAGGCGTCGTGCGGGGAGACCCCGTAGAAGTCGGTCAGCACCAGCACATAGGTGAAGAAGATCGCGTTGTACAGGAACGACTGGCTCATCATCAGCGTCGCGCCGAGCACCGACCTTCGCGGATACTGCCGCAGCAGCACCCGCAGGATCACCCGGTAGGGCGGCGCCCCGCGCGGGCGGAACTCCATGGCCCTGCTCCGGTCCACCGGCGGCAGCGGCCCGCCGCGGCGGCGCACGGCCTCCTCGATGCCCGCGGTGGCCCGCTCGGCCTCCTCGTGCCGGCCGTGGGTGAGCAGCCAGCGGGGGCTCTCGGGCAGGTGGCGGCGCAGCACCCAGATCACCGCGCCGAGCACCGGGCCGATCAGCAGCCCGAGCCGCCACCCCAGGTCCACCGGCAGGATGTCAGGGTTGAGGAGCACGTACGTGCTCGCGGTGCCGGCCATCGCACCCAGCCAATACGTGCCGCTGACCGCGAGGTCGACGTGGCCGCGATACCGAGAGGGGATCAGTTCGTCGATCGCCGAGTGGATCGCCGCGTACTCACCGCCGATGCCCGCCCCGGCGAAGAACCGGAAGAACAGCAGGAACGCCAGGTTCGGGGAGAACGCCGTGATGCCGTTGGCGATCAGATAGAGCGCCAGGGTGAGGATGAACAGTTTCCGCCTGCCGAACCGGTCGGACATCCGGCCGAACACCAGCGCCCCCGCCACCTCCCCGGCCAGGTAGACCGTCGCGGTGAACCCGACCTCGACCGGGGTCAGGCCGAGGGTGCGGGTGTCCTGCAGCACCGAGCCGACCGCGCTGGCGATCGTGATCTCCAGTCCGTCCAGCACCCACGCGACGCCGAGCGCGGCCACCATCCGCGTGTGGAACCCCGACCACGGCAACCGGTCGAGCCGCGCCGGCACCAGACTGCTGACCCCCTTCACCATGGTCACCAAGCGTAGCGATCAATGACGGAGGGTGAACAGCTCATACCGCTGCGGGCACCCCGGCCGGGTGCCGGGGTGCCTTGCGTTCACTCCAGGTGGGAGGTGGCGTCCGCCTGGCCGGTGACCGCCGCGACCGGCGGTCCGGCGTCCGCGGGTCAGGGCCTGCCCGCGAGCCGCCAGAGCTGGTTGGCCGCGCCCGTGCAGGGCCACTGGATGAGCTCGGCGCCCTCCGCGGTGGAGGCGGAGTTGACGTCGATGCACTTGCCGCTGTGCACCGCCACCAGCGAGTACACCCCCGCCGTCTGCGAGGGGCGCAGGGTGAAACGCTGGTTGGCCGCGCTGCCGCAGATCCACTGGATGACGGCGGCACCGTCGGCGGTGGAGGCGGAGTTGACGTCCACGCACAGGCCGTTGCCGGTGTTCACCAGCGTGTACTGGTCGGCGGCGCCGCCGACCGGCCGGAACTGGAAGGACTGGGCGGCCGCGCCGTTGCAGCCCCACTGCCGCAGCCGGGCGCCGGCGGTGGTGGTGCCGTCCGGCACGTCCAGGCAGCGGCCGCTGTGCTGCGCGACGGCGGTGGAGGTGAAGGCCGAGGCGTCGGGCACGGTCTCGCGCAGCACGGTGCCGTGCCGGACGACCCCCGACAACCCGCCGGGCAGGTCGGCCTTGGCCGACCAGGTGTTCAGGTCCCGGCTGTCGGCGCTGAAGTACCTGCCGCTGGTGTACCCGTCCGCGTACAGCCGGAAGGTGCCGTCGGGGAGCTGGGTGATCGCCGGGCCCTCGAGCCCCGACCCCCAGCCGGACCAGTTGCCGGTGCCGACGAAGGTGTACGGACCGCCCAGGCTGGGGGCGGTCGCGTGCTCGGTGTACTTGGTGGTCTCGTTCTTGGTGAAGGCGTGGTAGGTGGTCCCCGAGCGCACGACGAAGGTGTCGATGTAGTTCGGCTGGATGCCGTTCAGCGCGGCCGGTGCACTCCACGCTGACAGCGCCGCGTTCTGCGCCGTCAGCCGGTAGGGCCGGAAGTTGGTGTAGGTGGTCGTGGTGAGCGAGACGATGATGTTCACGCTGCCGTCGGCGGGGTCGACGAACCACTCCGGCGCCCAGGTGTTGGTGATCCCGGCGATGGGGATCGGCACGTTGCGGACGAAGGTCCAGTTGAGCAGGTCGGTGCTGGAGGCGATGCCGAACTCCGCGCCGGTCCAGTTCGTGGTGTAGGCGATGTAGTACCTGCCGTCGGTGTGCCGCATGACGCTCGGATCGCGCACCAGGCCGCTGGGCGGGGTGTAGGCGTTGGCCCTGAGCAGCGAGAAGTTCTTGGCGTCCGGCGAGCTGTAGACGTACATGTTGCTCTCGCTGCCGTTGGTGAACGCCGTCAGCACGTAACGGGTGGCGGCGTGCGCGGGCTGCGGCACGGCCAGCACCATGCCCGCGATGAGTGTCGCGATCACGGCCGCGAGACGGGACCACCGGCCGGCGGCCCGCTCACCGGACGGGTGGAACGCCCCGGCCGCGGCGTACCGGCGTCCGGGTGCGGGGAACCGGGCGCGTCTGTGTGACACGAGACTGCCTCCTGGCGCGACCTGACGGCATGAAGGCGCGGCTCACCGGGAGAACACCCGGTGAGCGCGACGCCGCAACCGCCGGCGGAGCGTCGAGAACCGGCCGGCGGGAGACTGCGAGCCAGTGTTGGCGGGCGCACCGGCACCGTCAAGAGCGGCGGGCCGCCCGCCCGGCGGGTGGGCGGCCCGCGGCGCAGGCCCTGGCGTACGAGGCGGCCTCGCGTCCCTGCGCGACCTGCTCGCATCCGGTCCGCCCGTCCCGCCACGCGGCGGCCGTCCGCACCAGCGCGGGGTGCACCTCACCGGTGAAAATTTCACCCCGCCACCCGAGTGGGTCAGCGGGTGGCCGCGGCGGGCCTGGCGTCCCGCATCGACAGCGAGGGGGTGAGATCCTCCAACGACCTGCGCTCGGCCTTGACCGCGCAGAACCACGCCACGATCCCGGTGCCGATCATGAGCGCCGAGGCGAACAGGTACCCGTAGAACAGCCGGGTCGGGTCCGGGTGCGCCTGGTCGCCGATGAGCGCGCCGAACACCGTGGGGCCGAGCGCGCCGAAGCCCTGGGCGACCGAGAAGAACAACGCGATGGCCAGCGCCCTGATCTCCAGCGGGAACAGCTCACTGACCGTCAAATAGCCCGAACTGGCCGCCGCCGACGCCACGAAGAAGATCACCGACCACGCGATCGTCTGGGTGACCGCGGTCAGCACGCCCTGCTGGAACAACCAGCCGGTGAGCGCCAGCAGCGCCCCGGACACGATGTAGGTCGACGAGATCATCGGCCGGCGGCCCACCGTGTCGAACAGCGGTCCGAGGATGAACGGCCCGGCCAGGTTGCCCACCGCGAAGACCAGCAGGTACTTGGAGGCGTCGTTCGGCGAGACGCCGTAGAAGGTGTTCAGCACCAGCACGTACGTGAAGAAGATCGCGTTGTACAGGAACGACTGGCTGATCATCATGGTCGCGCCGAGCACCGTACGAGCCGGGTACTCCCGCAGGACCACCCGCGCGATCTCCCGGTAGGACGGCGAACCGTGCGGGCGCAACTCCAGCGCCTTGTCCTCGTCCACCGGAGGCAGGGACCGCCCGCCGTGGGCGACCGCCTTCTCGACCGACTCCACGGCCTGCTCGGCCTCCTCGTGCCGGCCGTGCATGAGCAGCCACCGAGGGCTCTCGGGCAGGTGGCGGCGCAGCACCCAGATCAGCGCACCGAGCACCGGGCCGATCAGCAGCCCGAGCCGCCACCCCAGGTCCACCGGCAGGATGTCGGGGTTGAGGAGGATGTAGGTGCTCGCGGTGCCGACGATGGCGCCCAGCCAATACGTGCCGCTGACCGCGAGGTCCACCCGCCCGCGGTAACGCGAGGGGATCAATTCGTCGATCGCCGAGTGGATCGCCGCGTACTCACCGCCGATGCCCGCCCCGGCGAAGAACCGGAACACCAGCAGGAACGCCAGGTTCGGGGAGAACGCCGTGATGCCGTTGGCGGCCAGGTACAGCGCAAGGGTGAGGATGAACAGCTTGCGCCGGCCGAACCGGTCGGACAGCCGGCCGAACACCAGCGCCCCCGCCACCTGCCCGATGAGGTACACGGTCGCGGTGAACCCGACCTCGACCGCCGTCAACCCGAGCGTCTGCCTGTCCTGCAGGACCGAGCCGACCGCACTCGCGATCGTGATCTCCATCCCGTCCAGCACCCACGCGACCCCGAGCGCGACCACCAGCCGCGTGTGGAACCGCGACCACGGCAACCGGTCAAGGCGCGCCGGCACCAGCGTTCGCACGACATCTGACATGTGACCCGTCCTCGCGTCCACGCCGCCGGACCGGCCGCCAAGCTCGGCCGCACCCACGCGGCGACTACGGCAACGCCCCCTGCCCCCCCGAACACCTCTCTAACGCTGCGTGAGATCCCGGCCACACGTACCCATCCCAGAAACGACCGGCTGCCCCGCCCTTGCGGACCCCTCGCTCGATGAGTCCGTTCCAACGCCTCCGGACACGAAGAGAGGGCACCCGTGATCGTGACCACGACGAACCTGGACACCCTCGTGACCACACCGCAGGTTGAGGCCGACGACGAATGACCGTCAGATCTTGTGTATCGATGAGTGTGGCCGGACCTCCCAGGCAGGCCGTTGGAGTTGATCGTTGTACACGATGATGTCGGCGTGGTCGGCCGGGCGGGCAGTGGCGAAGTAGAGCCGCTGGGCGGGGATATAGCGGTCGCGCCACGAACGTTCGATCTCGGCGGCGTCGGCGGTGGATCCGGCCGGCGCCGCGTTCCGGTCCTGGGCGCGATCCACCGTCCGCTCGAACGGGACGGACACGAAGACGCGCAGGTCCCACCGGTCGAGGAGTTCCGGGCGCAGCAGGAAGACGCCGTCGAAGAGCAGTACGGCGTCCGCGGGAGCGATCGTTACCGGCGGGGACGATGCGGTGTCGGTGTCTCTGTCATAGACCGCGTGCTGGAACCTCCGGTCTCCGCCTGGGCCCAGCGGATCGAGCAGCACCCGGCACAGCGCGGCGCGATCGTGCGCGTCGAAATAGCAGCCTTCGGCCGAGTACCGGCCGCGCCGATAGCGCTGTGCGCGGGGGAACAGGAAGTCGTCGATGGTCGCGCGGATGACGTTGCGGTCCTGCGCACGCAGAACGACGGCGAGCTCGTCGGCCAGCGTGGTCTTGCCTGCTGCGGGCGGCCCGTCAATGGCGACCCGCACCGGGTGCGCGACCGTGACCGACCTGACCGCCTCGGCCAGCCGACCGACCAACTCGCCGCGTGTGCCCTCTTCCATTGCCGCCCCTCTCACGGTGTCTCCGTTCAGCACCGCACGTCAGGTCGCGGTCGTCGACTCGCGTCCGGCAAGGACGCCACGTCCGAAGCGCGCTCCGTCGTGGACAAGGGCGACGAAGTGGGGGTGCGCCGATTTCGGCGGCGTCGAAAGCACTTGTGAAACCAGGATCTCTGCTCCCGGGCCTCGGGAAACACCTCCCGCGGCCCGCCCTAACGCCCCACGCAGACAGGCCCCTTACCTTAACCCTCTACCGGCCCGATACGTCGTCCTCCTCAGGGTCGGGACGACGTTGACGAGGGATGCGGACGTCTCCGTTACCAGCCGAATGATCAGCGGACTCCACGAGGTCACGCTCTATGAGGTCGATCTGACGTAGGAGATCCTTCTCCGAGGGGGCACTGATCAGGTAAGGCCCGCACCCGCGCGGGATGGCCCACCACTGACGTGTCCAGCAGCCGAACCACACCTCCCACCCGTGGAAGTCGTACCGGAGCCCTGCCGTGGCCCCACCGGCGCCCTCCTCGCGCAGAGTCAGGTCCGCCCAGACGAGGCGCCCACGATGATCGCCCAGCATCCCGGTCCGAGCACTGAGCGCCGCGACGATGGCCAGACCTCTTCCTCCTTCGCTCATCGCGTCATCGCTGCCCGTTCGAGGCAGCGGGACCGTCGGGCCGCCGGCGTCCTGGACCAAGACGCGAACGGTTCGTCCCTCGGAAAGCCAGACCTCGAGAGCCAAGACCCCGTCCACCCCCGAAGCCGTGTGAGCGATGGCGTTGGCGCACAACTCCACCGCACAGACCAAGGCGTCATCCCTGACGGGATGGCCGGCCAGCAGCATGTTGATGAAAGCGCGCACCTCTTTGAGCTGCGCCGGCTCCCCGGGGAACACCCGCCGCCATCGCAGGCCCGGCAGCAGTGCCTCGGGGCGATCCTCCACCGGATGGTCAGTAGCGGCCACCACGTGATTCCACCTCTCACTTCAAGGCGACTCCGCTTCGTCACCACTCGACTACGCAGCGAGCATGCCATACGCCATGCACATGTACATGGCGTACATGGAAATTGGTCAACCCGGAGTAAGCGCGCGATAACGTTGCGCTCGACGTAACGACCGGAGGTGGCGGATGACCTCGAAGCGCGGGATGACTCTGCGGGCACAGTGGCTTGGGCGGGAGCTGCGAGAACTCCGCGAAGCGTCACGGCTCACACTGAAGGAGGCCGCGGCCCATATCCAGAGGGAAGGTCCTACCCTGAGCCGGTTCGAGGCCGGGCTCTACCCCATTCGCCTGCCCGATGTCCGCACGCTTCTGGACCTGTACGACGCGTCCGCACGGCAGCGCGAGAGCTTGATGCGGCTTGCCGGTGAGGTGTGGGAGACCGGCTGGTGGGACGGCTACTCGGACAACCTGCCCAAACTGATCATCGACTACGCCTGGCTCGAAAGCCGCGCGGTACGAATACAGTCGTTCGACGCCGTCGTAGTACCTGGACTACTCCAAACACCCGGCTACATGGAAGCCCTGATCCCGGGATCCGACACCAACGCCGACCTGACTCCCTTCGGACCTCCGTTCCGGCTCGAACGCCAACGGATCCTCAGCGCTCCCGACCCTCCAGAGATCGAAGCCGTACTGGACGAGAGCCTGCTCCACAGGGCACCTGGCGGGACAGAGGTCCTGAAAGAGCAGCTCGTACATCTGATCGAGCTGTCCGAACGGCCCAACATCACCATACGGGTGCTGCCGCTGAGATCACCGATCCACCCCAGCCCGGAAGGCACCTTCCTCCTCTTCGGGATGCCAGAGCCGTTTCCCGAGGTCGGCTATGTGGACACTCCCGCCGGCGGTCTCTACGTCGAGACGGACCGCGTCGAGCGACTTATCATGAAATTTGATCGCCTGCGTGATCACTGCCTCACGACAGACGAGTCGAGGAGCCGCATCAAGGCGGCTGCGGATTCGCTCCCCCAAGGGCGGAAAGCGAGGGCACAGTGACCATGCCGACTTCGCCGGAAGAGCTCCGTGTCTCGTGGCATATCAGCACGTTCAGTCCCAACGGCGGCAGTGACTGTGTCGAAGCGGGCCCCGTCCTCGACGGATCCGACCGGATCGCCGTCCGGCACAGTCACCACCCCGAAGGGCCGATCATTCTTTACACCCGGGCAGAATGGAACGCCTTCCTCGCCGGCGTCCGCGCGAACGAGTTCGACTTCCAATAACCCGTTCCTCCCCTGAAGGGGAGGAACGCAAGGACCGCAGGAGCAGGAACATCCCCGCACGGGCGGGGCTGTCGAGCCGGCTTCGTGCTGGTGCGGAGGCCGGGCCACCTTACTTGCGGGTGGTGTCCCGCGAGACGGCGGTGCCGCGTGGCGATGGACGCCTGTTCCGGCCCGCCTACACGTCTGTTCGTCAGTGGTGTGGCTTCATGCGTGCTCGCAGGGTCTGCTCGTCGATGGGGTTCTCGTGGGTGCCTTCGGTGGTGCAGGCATGGGCGCCGGCGATGGTGCCGAGGTGGACGCAGTCGGGGGCGGGCAGGCCGCGCAGGCGGCCGTAGAGGAAGCCGGACACGAAGGCGTCGCCCGCGCCGTTGGCGTCCACGACCGGCCCGGGCGGGGGCGCGGCCGGGAAGTGCCGCACCTCGGCGGAGACGGCGCGTTCCCGAGCCCCTGTGCCCGGTGGCCGCGCCGCCGCGGGTGCGTCAGGGCCGCCCGGGGTGACCTCTAGAAGGTAGGCGCCGGCGGCTCCGGCGGTGCAGACGACGGTGGTGGCCCGGCCGCGCGCGGCGATGGCGCGCATGACCGTGACCGGGTCGGCGAGTTTGGCGGCGGACAGGAAGACCAGGTCGGAGCCGTGGGCGAAGTCCTGGTGGTAGGGGTTCTCGCCGTCCCAGTCGTGCAGGTCGGTGGAGACGGGGACGCCGAGCGCGCGCAGTTCGGGGTACAGGTGCCGGGAGAAGTCGGTGATGGACAGGTGGACGTGCCGGGCGCGTTCGATCGCGGGCCGGTACAGCTCGGCGGGCAGGCGCTGCCCGGCGGCGGCGCGCGGGTCGAACAGGGAGGTGCGGCGCCCGTCGGGGCCGACGAGCAGGACGCTGCGGCGGGTGCCCTCGGGCACGGTGGCGAAGGCGAAGCCGGCGCCGCGCGCGGCGAGGTGGTCGCGGACCAGCCGGCCCTGGGGGTCGTCGCCGATCAGGTCGACCAGGATCGCCCGCAAGCCGAGCTCGTGGCAGCCCAGGACGACGCCGCTGCCGGTGTTGCCGATGCGGTCGACGACGGGCGGCACCGGGTAGGTGTCGGCGTACGGCAACGGCAGTTCCGGCACGTAGACCGTCGTGTCCACGCCCGCGCCGCCGATCACCACGACGTCGAACTCCGCCGTCGCGCCACCCTTCGCGGCCGTCTCCTGGCAAGAACTCACGGCCGTCTCCTCTCGGCCGTGACCTCCCCGCGCCCGCATGGGCGGGCAGGCCACCGGCGCATGGCGTCTCCGCTTCCCTTCGGCTTCTCCGCGCCGCACGGCCGGGCGCGATCGGCCGGAGATCACTCTACGGCCGTCGTCCGGGGACGTCCGGCCTGCCCTCGGTCCCCGGTAGGAGCTCCGGCAGCGATCGCGGAAAGCCCGCGAACCTCTCCGATGCGGACGCCGGCGTTGAGCACACGGTCGGCGTCAGGGTTCCGGCCGGTGAAATTCGCGTGGCGCGAGCGCCGCGGCGATCGGCCGCGAATCCCGACTTTTTTCTTCTTTAGTACATATCCGGCCAAACTCCACAACGGGCGTACGGGTTAACCAGGATTTCCGGCGGCGAGCGCTCGCGAAAGCCGCGGCAAACGTAGGATTTCGGCAATGGCCCGCCACGGGGGACGGGGCTCTTCGATCTTGCAATTACCGCATTGGCTTACCTGGCGGACGACTTGAACTTTGCCGAAAGCGACAAGCCCTCCTTCTTCATCTCGTACTCCCGCAACGACACGGGGTACGTGAAACGGCTGGCCGGGCAACTCGAGGAGGCCGGCCTTCCGATCTGGTACGACGCGCACCTGGTGGTCGGGAGCCGGTTCGCCCGGGACACCCGAAACATGATCACCCGCGCGCTCGGCGTCATCGTCGTGATGTCGGGCGCGTCGCAGGAATCGGAATGGGTGGAACGGGAGGTCCTCGAAGCACAGCTGCACGACCGCCTGATCATCCCGATCCTGCTCAGCGGTGAGCGGTTCTTCCTGCTCGCCTCGACCCACTACTTCGACGCCAGGGGTGGCACGCTGCTCGACGAGCGCACGCTCGGCCTGCTCCACCGCGTCCGCGACGCCTACTCCCCCGCGACCCGGCACACCTGGCTGCCTCCGGCGCCGCCGAGCGCGGCTCCCGCGTCCCGGCCCACGGACGAGGCGTCGCTGCGCAAGCTGCGGGCCTGTCTGTTCGACGGCCGCGTCGAGCATGCCGACATCCTCACGACCTCGCTGCTGCTGGCACCCGCCGGACGGCTCGCCGACGGCGGCCTGCGCCGCGGCGACGGGGCGCGGCTGTCCTACGGCCTGCTCGGGGAGATCGACGCGGCCTGGGCGGAGCGCTCGGGCGGCACGCAGGGCTTCCGCGCTCAGCTCGGCGTCCACCCTGGACCGCCCCCGGGCACTCCGGCGGGCCAGGCGGGCGACTTCTACGCGCTGGCGGACTCGCTCGGCTGGCTCCGCGACCGGAGGGCGATCCCTCCGTACGGGGAGTTCGTCCCGCCCGCGCCCTACCCGCACGGCTTCTTCCCGACGCTGCGCAACCCGCAGATCGAAGCGCACAAGGGCTGGCACGCCAGGTGGCGGCAGACGGTGATGGCGGTGCACCTGCGACTACGCGGACAAGGCGGTACGTGACATGCCGATTCTCCTCCTGATCGTGGCGATCCTGCTCGTCGCGGCCGTCGTCTACCTCGCCCGGAGCACGGTGCGGGTGCCGCCCGGCCACGTCGGCGTCGTCTACCGGCGGTACGGCGTCGTCCATCGCGACGACCGCGACCGCGAGATCCGGGTCCATCCCTCCTCCCCCGGCTATCAGGCCGACACTTTGCGCCCCGATCGGGTCTACCTGCGGCCGGCGTTCCTCTACCGGGTCGAGAACGTGCCGCGCACGTCCGTCCCTCCGGGCACGATCGGCCTGGTCATCGCCAAGGACGGCGCCCCGCCGCCGCTCACCCGGAGCCTGTGCGCCGCGGTCGCCTGCGCCGGTTTCGAGGACGGCGCCGCCTTTCTCGCCGGCGGCGGCGAGAAAGGCAGGCAGCCGGGCGTCCTGCCCGGCGACGCCTCCTACGCCGTCAACACCCGCCTGTTCGAGGTGATCACCGTGGACACGGTGGGCACCGGGCGGGACGACCTGACGGCCGACGATCTCAGAGAGGTCGAGATCCCGGAGGGCTCGGCCGGGGTGGTCGTGGTCCGCGAGGGCGAGGCGCCCGAGGAGGAGGGCTCGGTCGGCCACCGGGTGCCCGGGCACGAGGACTTCCAGTTACCCGCGGTGTTCCTCGCCGGCGGCGGGCAGCGCGGCGCCCAGGAGCAGACCCTCAGCCGGGGCCGCTATCGGATCAATCCCTGGTTCGCCCAGATCATCAAGATCCCCACCCGGGTCATCGTCCTGGAGTGGTCGAAGTGGACCAAACCCACCACCAACTTCGACTCCGCCCTGGGACAGATCCGCATCAACGTCGAGGGTTACTGGATTCGCATCGACATGACACAGACCATCCGCATCCCGGCGAAGGCCGCGCCCGGCCTGGTCAGCCGGCTCGGAGCGGACGCCGAGTCGGGGCCGGTCCGCCGGTTCGTCGACAAGGTTCTCGCCCCCACCGTGGAGGGGTACTTCCACCGGGCTCAGGCCGGGTACACGATCATGGACTTTCTCGCCAACGGCGAGGAGGTCCGCCTCAACCTGGAAAAGCTCGTGCGCGACGCCCTCAGCGAGTGGGACGTGGAGGCGATCAGCACCACTCTCAGCGAGTTCGAGCCGGAAGGGACGACCCTCGACGAGCTGCGCCGGTCCATCGCCGACGAGCGCGAACGCCAGGAGATGCTGCGTCACCGGTACACCAGCGCCGAACTCGCCGCGAAGACCACCCGCATCGAGATCGGCCTGGACCGCGAGCGGGAGAAGCTCGCGGTCGTCAAGCTGGAGGAGCAGGTGCGCATCCTGGGCAAGGACACCGTCGCCCTCAACCAGTTCCTCGCCGAGCTCGCCAAGATGAACGTCCCGCAGTACGTCGGCACCGACGCCCAGGCCCTGCTCCAGTACATGCCGCTCTCCGCCGCACAGGACCTGATCAACAACGCGCTGCGCCGCCAGTACCCGCAGGTCGAAGGGCAGCACCGCGTAGAGATCGCGCGTGACCCGGCTCAGGGCGGCTCCGGCGGGCCCGCCCCACTGGAAGACGGCGCGATCGACGTCGACGATCCGGGCGAGTGGACCGTCCCACTCCGGCGGGGCGGCGATACCGGAAGGGGGTAAGTCCGGAAAGCGGCTTTCACTACAAAAACAGCGGTACGGGCGATTGCCATAACCGGAAAATACATGTCTTGCCTCCATTCATGGGATGTGCCAGATTGACAGCATCTCCATACGGCGGAGAAACGGAATGTACGTCCCAGGCTGGAGAGCCATGCAACCCAAAGTATTATGTTTCTTCGACGACGGAGAGCCGCCGGTCCGGCAGTACAACGGCGTCAACGAACTTCCCCCCGTGCCGCTCTGCCAGAAACACGACGCCGAGCCCAAGACCTGGTGCGACGGGTGCCCTCCGGACACCACTCTGCTCACGGTGGGCACGACCACCTACTTCAAGGAGATGAATTACACCGCCAAACCCCGCCTCGTGGCACCGCACAATGAGCCCAACCCGTATTCGCTGTTGACGATGTGCGCCAACTGCGCGAAGGCCGACAGATGCCGAGCCTGCCAGACGCCCGCGTACCGGGCGGACCAGCAGCGTGCGCTGCGCGGCGCCACGCTCGTCGCCGCCGACGACGCCCGCTGCGGGTACTGCTCGGCGGCGCCGGTGACCGACAACGACCTCCTCACCCTCGTGCCCACGACGCGGGCATGGATCACCTCGTGGTTCGCCAAGTACGGCGGGAAGTTCCCGCAGGACATCCCGGGCTTCACCGTCGAACTCGTGCCCGCCTCCGGGCTGGCCGGCGCCACCGAGAAGGGGATCCAGACAGGGGCGTGCGTCCGCTCGGGCGAGAAGACCGGGACCAAGGTCGTGATCAAGTCATACACGATCAAGGTACTCGCCGGCATGCGCAAGCCGGCGTTCCTGGAGACCCTGACCCACGAGCTGACCCACATCTGGATCTTCGAGGAGGGTCTGGAGGCCAAGCCGCTCGTCGAGGGCTTCTGCAACTACGTCGCGCTGCAGCGCCTGAAGGACCTGCAGGAGGAGGGCGGACCCCTCGGGCAGGAGGCCGAGCAGCGCATCGCCTACATGCATGCCCAACAGGGCGCCGTGTACGGCGGGAACATGAAGGCCCTGAACCTCATGGCCAAGAACCCGGGATTCAACCCGGTGGGCCACTTCAGGCAGTGACCTCCGGCCCGGGCGTTCCGGCCCGGGCCGCCTGACCCACCGCGAGATCGGCGAGGCGAAGATGAGCAGACCCGGCACCGGGGCGGCGGCGCGGTGTCAGCGGTTGACGAGGGGGCCGGAGCCGGTGGAGCCGCGGACCACGAGCTCGGGCTGGAAGATCAGCTCGACGTTCTTGGGCGGGGCTCCGCCGATCTCCTCGAGCAGCGTCTGCACCGCGGCGGTCGCCATGGGGCCGATGGGCTTGCGGACGGTGGTGAGCGGCGGGTCGGTGAAGGCGATGAGCGGCGAGTCGTCGAACCCGACGACCGAGACGTCTCCCGGGACCGTCAGCCCGCGCTCGCGGGCGGCGCGGATCGCGCCGAGCGCCATGAGGTCGCTGGCGCAGACGATGCCGGTGCAGCCCCGGTCGATCAGGGCCGACGCCGCGGCCTGGCCGCCCTCGACCGAGAACAGCGAGTGCTGGATGAGCTCCTCGGGGTCGGACGGGCCGAGCAACTGCGCCATCGCCTGGGTGAAGCCCTCGATCTTGCGGATGACCGGGACGAACCGCCGCTGGCCGAGGGCGAGGCCGATGCGCTCGTGGCCGAGGTCGACCAGGTGCTGCACGGCCAGGCGGGCGGCCAGGCGGTCGTCGGGTGAGATGAACGGCGCGGCGATGTGCTCGCTGTAGCCGTCCACCAGGACGATCGGCAGGCCGCGGTCGGTGAGCCGGGTGTAGCGGTCCATGCGGGCGGTGGTGTCGGCGTGCAGGCCCGAGACGAAGATGATGCCGCTGACATCCCGTTCGAGCAGCAGCTCGGTGTACTCGTCCTCAGGGGCGCCGCCCGGGCTCTGGGTGCACAGCACGGGGGTGTAGCCGTGCTGGGTCAGGGACTTCTCGATGGCCTGGGCGAACGCCGGGAAGATCGGGTTGTCCAGCTCGGGGGTGACCAGCCCGATGAGGCCGTTGCTGCGCTGGCGCAGGCGCTGCGGGCGTTCGTAGCCGACCAGGTCGAGCGCGGTGAGCACGAGCTGGCGGGTCCGCGCCGACACCCCCGACTTGCCGTTGAGGACGCGGCTGACCGTGGCCTCGCTGACCCCCGCCTGGGCCGCGATGTCGGCGAGCCGCGCGTTGCCGTTCATGGCCGTTACTCTACGCATCGCCGAGGGACCACCACGCCGTGGAGTCCGGCGCGAGCCGTACGAGGTCACCGTCCTCGGTGACCGGGGCGCTGGCCAGCAGCAGGGCGCCGGGCCGGGGCAGTGCGACCGGCTCCCCGGTGGTGTTGACCGTGCAGGCGAACACGCCGTCCCGGGTGAACACCAGCGTCCCCTCCGGAGAGGGCTGCCAGCTCAGCGCGCCGTCGCCCAGCGCGGGGTGGGCACGGCGCAGCCGCAGCGCCTCCTGGTAGAGGGTCAGCGTGGAGGCCGGGTCGCCGAGCTGCGACTCCACGCTGAGCGGGCCCCAAGAGGCAGGCATGGGCAGCCAGGTGTCCTGGATGCCGGGCGGGCTGAAACCGAACGGCGGCTCGGAGTGCGCCCACGGGAGCGGGACGCGGCAGCCGTCGCGGCCGTCGTCGGGGTGGCGCAGGCGCTGCGGGTCCTGGCAGACCTCCGCGGGCAGGTCGAGCACCTCGGGCAGGCCCAGCTCCTCGCCCTGGTAGATGTAGGCGGAGCCCGGCAGCGCGAGCATCAGCAGCGCGGCGGCGCGGGCCCGGCGCAGGCCGCCCTCCCCGTCGCCGTACCGCGTGACGTGCCGCTTGACGTCGTGGTTGGACAGCACCCAGGTGGGCGGCGCGCCGACCGGGCCGACGGTGGCCAGGGACTCGTCGATGACGGCGTGCAGCAGGGCGGCGTCCCAGGGGGTCTGCAGGAAGTGGAAGTTGAACGCCTGGTGCAGCTCGTCGGGGCGGACGTAGTTGGCCAGGCGTTGCTGGCTGGGCGCCCACGCCTCGGCCACGCCGATGCGCTCGCCGTCGTAGGAGTCGAGCACGCGGCGCCAGGCGCGGTGGATCTCGTGGACGCCGTCCTGGTCGAAGTAGGGCAGCACGGCGGTGCCGAGCATGGTGACCTGCCCGGTCGCGCCGATGTCGGGCAGCCCCGCGGCCTTGACCATGCCGTGGGCGACGTCGATGCGGAAGCCGTCCACGCCGAGGTCCAGCCAGAAGCGCAGGACGGACTCGAACTCGGCGTGGACCTCGGGGTTCTCCCAGTTCAGGTCGGGCTGTTCGGGGGCGAACAGGTGCAGGTACCACTCACCGCCGGGCAGGCGGGTCCAGGCGGGGCCGCCGAACACCGACTCCCAGTCGTTGGGGGGCAGCTCCCCCGCCTCGCCCCGGCCGGGGCGGAAGATGTAGCGCGCACGCTCGGGGGTGCCCGGCCCGGCCTGCACGGCGGCCAGGAACCAGGCGTGCCGGTCGGAGGTGTGGTTCGGCACGACGTCGATGATGACGCGCATCCCGTGCCCGTGGGCGTCCTCGATGAGAGCCCTGGCGTCGGCCAGCGTGCCGAAGATCGGGTCCACGTCGCGGTAGTCGGCGACGTCGTAGCCGAAGTCGGCCATCGGCGAGGTGTAGAACGGCGTGAGCCACAGCGCGTCCACCCCCAGTCCGGCCAGGTAGTCCAGCCGGCTGCGCACGCCGAGCAGGTCGCCCACGCCGTCGCCGTTGCCGTCGGCGAAGCTTCGCACGTAGACCTGGTAGATCACCGCGTCCCGCCACCAGCGGGTGGCGGCCTGGGTGGGACGGGCTTCGCGGACGACGTCGGTCATGGGGATCCCCGATTCTGTAGGTTCGGCCGTCGCGCCGAGGCGGTCAGGACTTGGTGGCGCCGGCGGTGAGACCGGTGACCAGGTGGCGCTGGACGAGCAGGAAGACCACCGCGGCCGGCGCGGCGATCAGCACCGAGGAGGCGGTGAGCAGGCCCCACTCGGCCTTGTGCTGGCCGACGAACTGGCCGAGGCCGACCGCCAGCGTGTACTTGTCGTCGCCGGTCATGAAGGCGGTGGCGTAGGCGACCTCCGCCCAGGCGGTGATGAAGGAGTAGAACGCGGCGACGGCCAGGCCCGGCTTGGACAGCGGCAGGATGAGCCGCCAGAAGGTGCCGAAGGGGGTGAGCCCGTCCACCCGTCCCGCCTCGTCGATCTCCACCGGGACGGTGTCGAAGTACCCCTTCATCATCCACGCGCAGAACGGCACGGTCGAGGTGAGGTAGGCGACGACCAGGCCGGGGAACTGGTTGATCAGCCCGAGGCCGGCGAGCAGGTTGTAGATCGGCACGATGAGGATGGCCACGGGGAACATCTGCGTGATCAGCAGCATCCACATGATGGAGCGGTGGCCGGGGAAGCGGAACCGGCTGACCGCGTAGCCGGTGGTGGCGGCGAGCACCACGCCGAGGACGGTGGTCATCGCCGCCACCAGCAGCGAGTTGAACAGCCAGCGGAGGAAGGCGGTCTGGGTGAGCACCTGCAGGTAGTTGTCCAGGCTGGGGCTGTTGAACAGTTCCACGGTGGAGGACTGCCAGGCGTCCCGCGGTTTGAGCGAGGTCAGCACCAGCCAGGCGACGGGGAAGACCGCGACGAGGCTCGCGGCGATCAGCGTGGCGTGCAGGGCCGCCGACCTGGCGGGGCCGCGCGCGCCGCGGCCGTGGGTGCGGGTGCGCGGGCCGGTCGCCCGGGTGAGGGTGCTCACCATGCCTCCCCCTGCCGGCGCAGCGCGCGGCGGTAGACGACGGCCATGACGACGAGCAGGACGAGGATGAGCACGCCCCACGCCGCCGATCCGGAGTAGTTGCGGATGCCCTCGAACGCCTGCCGGTAGGCGTAGGTGACGAGGATCTCGCTGGATCCGCCGGGGCCGCCCCGGGTGACCAGGAAGATGACGGGGAACTGGTTGAAGGTCCAGATGGTGCCGAGCAGCACGACGGTGCTGGACACCGGCCGCAGGCCCGGCAGGGTGATGTGGCGGAACCGCTGCCAGGGGGTCGCGCCGTCCACCTCGGCGGCCTCGTAGAGCTCGCGGGGGATGGCCTGCAGCCCGCCGAGCAGGGCGAGCATCATGAACGGCACGCCGAGCCAGACGTTGACGGCGATGACCGAGGCCTTGGCCCACAGCGGGTCGTCCAGCCACTGGACGCCGGGCAGGCCGGCGGCGCGCAGCATGGCGTTGACCACGCCGAACTCGCCGTTGAGCAGGTAACGCCAGATGAAGGCGGACACGAACGCCGGCACCGCCCAGGGCAGCACGAGCAGCATGCGGTACAGCGAGCGCAGTCGCAGGGGCCGGTTGAGCAGCATCGCCAGGCCGAGGCCGAGGCCGTAGTGCAGGGCTACGCAGACGACGGTCCAGGTGATCGTCCAGGCGAGCCGGGACAGGAACTCGGCGGAGGTGACGATCGCGGTGTAGTTGGCCAGGCCGACGAACTCGTAGGTCGAGGGGATGGTGTTCATCCCGATCGTGCGGCCCATGTTGGCCTCGGTGGCGTCGGTGAGGGAGAGGTAGACGCCGCGGACCAGGGGATAGCCGATCAGCACCAGTGTGACGACGACGACCGGCGCGCACATCGCCCAGGCGTACCAGTGACGTGCGAGGAAGCGGCCCGCCCTGCCCTCTCCCCTGGGACGGCGGGCGCCGCCGCGGGCCGGGGTGCCCGCGGCGGTGCCGTCAACGACCTGCGTCGTCATGGGTCACAGGCTCCAGCCCTTGAGGATGCCCTGGTAGGCCTTGGCCACGTCCTGCAGTGCCGCGTCGCTGCCCTGCTGGCCGGCGGCGATCTTCTGGTAGCCCTCCAGCAGCGGCTGGAAGAGCTGGCCGCCCTCGGGGATCCACGGCCGCTCGACCGCGGCGGCCATGGGGTCCTTCCACTTGGCGATCATGTCGTTGGCCTGGGCGTCGGGCAGGGTGTAGGCCGAGGGGCGGGCGGGCAGCAGGCCGAGCTTGCCCGCGACCTTGGCCTGGCTCTCGGCCGAGGCCATGAACTGCACGAACAGGTAGGAGGCGGGAAGGTTCTTCGACCCCGCGTAGACCGCGTAGTCGTGGCCGCCGGTGGGGGCGCCGGCCTTGGCCGAGCCGGCGGGCACCGGCGCGATGCCGAAGTTGTCGGGGTTGTCCTTGAAGACCTTGCCGCCCAGGTTGTCGGTGTTCGACCACGGGCCGTTGAAGATCATCGCGACCTTGCCTTCCTTGAAGGCGGTCTCGGCGTTGGTGTAGCTGTCCTGGATGGCGGGCTTGGCCGCGGCGCCCGACGTGATCAGGTCCTCGACGATCTTCACACCGGCGGCGGCCTGCGGCGCCGCGACGGTGATCTTCTTGCTCGCCACGTCGAGCAGGTCGCCGCCCTCGCCGTAGATGAAGGGCAGCAGGAAGTAGGCGTCGACGTTGAGCGCGAGGCCGTCGGCGCCGGCCTTGGACTTCACGTCCAGGGCGGTCTGCTTGAGCTCGGCGAAGGTCTTCGGCGGGGCGTCGTGGCCGGCCTTCTTCAGCAGTTCCTTGTTGTACAGCAGGCCGAGGGTGTCGGTGACCTGCGGCACGGCGTAGGTCTTGCCGTTGTACTTCCCGCTGCTGGCGGGGCTCGGCAGGAAGTCCTCGGGCTTGTCCAGGGCCGGGGTGCCCTCCAGCGGGGCGAGGTAGCCGAGGGAGGCGAACTCGGCGACCCAGCCGACCTCGGCCCGCAGCACGTCGGGGGCGCCCGAGCCGCTCTGCGCCGCGGTCTTGAACTTGTTCTGCGCCTCGGCGAAGGGCACGTTGACGTAGTTGACCTTGATCTTGGGGTACTTCGCCTGGAAGTCGGTGATCAGCTGCTGGAAGACGGGCCCCTCGTTGGTGGCGTCCGAGGTGTCCCACCAGGTGACCTCGCCGGAGACGGCCGCGGGGTCGGCGGCCGAGGCCGGAGCGGCCGGCTGGGTGGGGGTGTCCTGGCCGCCGCAGGCGGATACCGCCAGCGCCAGCGCCGCGGCTGCCGCCGCGACCGAGATGCCTCGCCGCATTGTGTGCACTCCTTGCTCAGCTCCATTGCCTTGGCCCGGTGCTCGGCGGGCGCGTCCGGTCGGGGGCGCCGCGTCGATCGGGTACGCGGAACGTAACAGGCGTGTGAACTGGCCTGAAATACCTTTCGGAAACTTTCTGCAAATTGTGACACGCCTGTCATTGCACAGGCGTTGCCGACCGGATGTGCGGGGTTCGACAACGTCCGCCCACGGCCGCGCGGGGCGGGCGGCCGGCGTCATGGCAGGCACGGGCGCCGGGGTGGGTTTTCGCACGTCCTGACGTCGACGGCCGGGCAACGGTCAAGTAACCGGCGGATGAGCGTTTTCTCACCACACGTATGGACACAGCGCCCCGATACGCGATGTACTACCTCATCAATCACAACATGACGGCTGGATCCGGGCATGCCGCCCGGGAGGAACGAGTGACGATGAGTACCGTCGTTCTCGACAGCGTGACAAAGGTGTACCCCGGCGGGCATCTCGCGGTCGATCGCATGAGCCTGCGGGCCGAAGAGGGGGAACTCCTCGTCCTGCTCGGGCCATCGGGCTGCGGCAAGTCCACGCTGCTACGAATGATCGCCGGACTGGAGGAGATCACCTCCGGCGATCTCTACCTCGACGGGAAACACGCCAACGAGCTCGCCCCCCGCGACCGGGACGTCGCGATGGTCTTCCAGAACGGCGCGCTCTATCCGCACCGCACCGTCCGCGGCAATCTGTCGTTCCCGCTGGAGATCGCCAAAGCCGACCCGAACCTGGTCAGGGATCGGGTGGTCGAGCTCTCCCGCGCGCTGCACATCGACGAGACGCTGGACCGCCGCCCTGGAACGCTCTCCGGCGGCCAGCGCCAGCGCGTGGCGATGGGCAGGGCCATCGTCCGGCAGCCCTCCCTGTTCCTCATGGACGAGCCGCTGTCCAACCTGGACGCCGGCATGCGGACCGAGCTGCGCATGGAGATCTCCTCGCTGGTCCGCGCGCTCGGCGTCACGACGATCTACGTGACGCACGACCAGGTCGAGGCGCTCACCCTCGCCGACCGCATCGCGATCATGAATCGCGGCGTGCTGCAGGACGTGGGCACCCCCGGGCAGATCTACAACGACCCGGCCACGGCCTTCGTCGCGGCCTTCCTCAGCTCACAGCAGCTCAACCTGCTGGCGGCCACGGTGCGCACCCCGCAGAACCAGTACATCTCGCTGGACTTCGGGCTGCACCAGATCACGATGCCGTGGACCGACCCGCGGTCGTACGCCGTCTCCCAGCACACCGGCAGCCAGATCATCGTGGGCATCCGGCCCGACGCGCTCGCGCCGATCCCCGAGGGCGCCGAGGGCCCGCACTTCGCCGGCCGGGTCAGGGCCCTTGAGTACCACGGCCACGAATGGCTCGCCTACCTGGAGGTCGGCATCCCCGCCGTGCCGGCGCCGGAGCCGGCGCCGGGCCTCAACGGGCACGTCAACGGCAACGGGCACGCCGGGAACGGCGTGGGCGGCCGGATGCGCGCGGTGATGCGGCGGCTGATCCCCGGCGGCGGGCACGGCGACGCCGACCCCGCCGAGGAGCACACCCCGCCGCCGGGCAGCGGCCACCACCGCCGCTCCGACCTCATCGTCCGCCTCGGCTCGCGCCCGGTGTGGCGCACCGGGGACTTCGGCCGGGTGGCCGTGGACCTCAGCAAGCTGATGCTGTTCACCGTGCAGGGCGACCGCATCGACCCGCCCCGGCGCTGACGGCCGCGCGCCCGCACCACCCGCCAGGGCGCCGGATGGCCGCGTGACGGTCACGGCTCAGGCCACCGTGCCCTGCGCCGCCGTGTCCGCGAGCAGGGCGACGATCTCCACGACGCGGACGACCTTGTCCAGCTCCACCTGGTGGAAGGCCGGGCCCTCGGAGCGCGCCACGACCAGGTGCAGCCCGGCCGCCTTGACCGGGAGGCTGAGCAGGTGCAGCGTCCCCTCGCTGAACGACGAGGGCCGCAGCGGGGTGAGGTCGGGCATCGCCTCCACGCCGGGAGCCTGCCAGCTGCCGTGCACGACGGCACCGGTCACCGAGTCGACGGCGACCGCCCACTCGGCGCTGACCAGGTCGGGCACCGCGTCGACCAGCGTGACGAAGGCGCGCTCGACGTCGGAGGCGACGTGGCCGAGCAGGTCGTAGTCGGGGTTCGCGCCCGGAACCTCCCGGGTGGGCCACACTCCCTCGATGCGCACCCCCGGCACCACCGACAGGCGCTCGCGCAGTTCGTCGGCGCCGAACCCGCCGGGCCAGGACAGGGTGAAGTCGTCCATCGCGCGACCGGCCTCCCGCTCCAGGACCGTGACCTGGAGGATGTCCGCGCCGAGCACCCCGAACGCCCGGGCCACCTGGCCGAGCACGCCCGGACGGTCGGGCAGCGACACCCGCATTCTCAGCACCCTCATCACCGCCTCTGCTCGTCCGGCCGGGCCCCGCGAATGAGCCGACACCCTGTTTCTCTCATCAGCAGCACCTCGCCACACAGGGTGGCCGATGCAGGTTTCGCCGATGTTCCGCGGATATGTACGGAACAAGTCTGATTCGGGCGTTTCAATATTGGTACGCCCCCGCGTCCGGGTTGCCGGACCGCCGGATCGACCGGCCGGCCGCGTCGTGGGTCATCCCCCTCCCGCCGTACCAGGATGCCTTGAGGTGGACGCCGCGCCCGATGGCGGGGGACCCCGGGCGCAGCCTGAGGTCGCGGCGGCTCGCGAAGCGCGGGTCGGCGCGTACCGACCGGCGGCCGGGCTTGAAGTCCCCGCTGCGGCCGTCGTACACCCCGCCCGCGTCGTCGACGCCCGAGCCGTCCTCGAACCCGACCTGCCCGCCGACCTTGATCACGTTGTTGCGCAGCCGGAGGATCTTCCCGGAGCAGCCGTCGGCACAGGAGAAGCCGATGGTGTGCCGGGCGGGCAGGTACACCGAGTTGTGCACGGCGACCGTGCCCCGGACCGGCCCGACCACGTGCCCCGCGCCCCTGGTGATCAGGAACGAGCCGCGGCGCCGCGAGGAGGTCACCACGTTGTGGGCGAACAGGTTGCCGTTCGCCGTGCCGCCGGGAGGGCGGCCGAGCTCGGTGAAGGTCTCGTTGTCGCGCGCCACGTTGTGGGCGACCACGTTGCGGTCCCCGCCGTAGATCTCCACCGCCGCGCCGTCGGCGACGTAGTCCCGGCTCGCGGCGTAGCTGCCGGTGATGAGGTTGCCGACCACCCGGTTGTCGTCGCCGTTCAGCAGCACGCCGAAGGCCCCCGAGTCGTTGTCGGGCTCGGCGTCGTCGACGCTCATCCGGTCGTTGCCGATCATCTGGCTGTTGCGCAGCACGTTGTCGGCCGCGCCCGGGGTCACCCACACCCCGGCGACGTTGCGGTCGGCGTACAGGTCCCACAGGTCGTTGCGGCGGCCCTCGACCCGGAATCCCGCCCAGCCGCAGCCGCTGGCCCGCAGCTCGGCGACCCGCCAGTACGACCCGGCGACCACGACGCAGTCGCCGTCCCGGCCGCCGATGCGCGGGCGCGCGCCCTCGCCGTACGCGCCGACCGTGATCGGCCGGGCCGCGGTGCCGTCGCCGGCCAGCCTCAGGGTGCCCTTCCACCGGCCGCCCCGCCGCAGCAACAGCGTGTCGCCCGGCCGCAGGCGGGCGTGGCCGGCCCGTTTCAGCGACCGCCACGCCTTGCCCGGGGCGGTGCCGGGCGCGTCGTCGTCCCCCTCGCGCGGATCGAGGTAGAACACCCTGCGGGCCGAGAGAGAGCCGTGCGCGGCGATCTGCCGGGCACTCGGGACCTCTCCGGGCAGGGCGTGCGATGACGCCGGAACCGCCGGCGCCGCCGCCAGAATGGACGTCAGCGGTAACGACAGGCAGGCTCGCCAGGCTCTCGGCGCCATAACCCCACACTCGTGCTCAAGGATCGCTGCCGCACACCGTAGCGGTCGAAGATCTCCTCCGGGAGACCCATCTCGCCGATCTCTCGCGCGAGGAGACCTGTGGCGCCGGAACGTTCCCGGCCGCGGCGGCCGGATCCGGCTGATCCGGCCACCCGGACGCTAAGGTCCCGAGCCGCCCCGTCCGGTGGCCCTCCCGCAGGAGTTTGCCATCCCTTGGCGACTCCTTTCCCAGCTCACGGATCTTGCCGGAGATCCGCGCGGATAGCCTTTGCCAATGCCCCTCCCACCGGTCCCCGTCCGGCCGCGGTCGATCAGAGGGCGGGTCACCCTCCTCACCCTCGCACTGGCCGCCGTCTTCCTCGTCCCCCTGGCCATCGCCGCCGACCTGGTCATCAGGGCCAGCGTCGCCAACAGCATCTGGCACGAGACCAGGCAGGCCGCCGCGCGGGTCACCGCCGCCTTCCACGACGGGTCCCTGCGCAACCCCATCCCCCCCGGCCCCGGAGGGGTCACCGTCATCCAGGTGGTCGGCCCGGGCCACCACGTGCTCGCCGCGACGGCCGAGGGGCAGAGCCTGCCGCCGCTGAGCGACGTGCGCCCCCCGGACCCGCACGACCTGCGCGACTTCACCGCCTGCCCGCACTTCACCTCCGGCTGCCACCAGGTGACGGCCGCCCTGACCGGCTCCACCCCCGCCTCCCCCATCGTGTACGCCGCCGAACCCGCCCCGGCCGTGCTGGCCACCCGCGCGCTGGACGCGGCCCTCGGCCTGCAGGTCGTCGCGGTCGCCGGCCTGGTCGGGTGGATCGCCTACCGCGCGGCCGACCGGGGCCTGCGCACGATCGACCACATCCAGTACCAGCTCGCCCACATCACCGCCAGCGACCTGTCGTCGCGGGTGCGCGACCCGGGCGGCGAGGACGAGATCGCCCACCTGGCCCGCACGGTGAACAGCACCCTCGCCCGGCTGGAGCACTCGGTGGAGCAGCAGCGCCGGTTCGCCGCCGACGCCTCCCACGAGCTGCGCACCCCGATCGCCGGGCTGCGCGCCCAGCTGGAGGAGGCGCTGCTGTACCCCGCCGACACCGACGTCCCCACCCTGGCGGCCGGCGCTCTGCGCGACACCGACCGCCTGGAGCGCATCGTCACCGACCTGCTGTTCATGGCCAGGCTCGGCTCGGCGGGGCCGGCGGCGCAGGAGCTGGTCGACCTCGGCCGGCTCGCCGCCGGGGAGATCGCGCGCCGGCACACCCGGCTGCCGGTCATCGCCGACCTCGGCGACGACGTCACGGTGATGGGGGTGCGCACCCACCTGTACCGGGTGATCGACAACCTGCTCGGCAACGCCCAGCGGCACGCCGCCCAGCTCGTCCGGCTGGAGGTGCGCGCCGAGGGCGGCACGGCCGTGCTCGCCGTCACCAACGACGGCGACCGCATCGCCGAGGAGGACCACGAGCGCGTCTTCCACCGGTTCACCCGGCTGGACGCCGCCCGCAGCAGGGACAAGGGCGGGACGGGGCTCGGCCTGGCCATCGCCCGGGACGTCGCCATCGCCCACGGTGGAACGCTGCACGTGGAGAGCGTGCCCGAGGGGACGCGGTTCGTGCTGAGGCTGCCGCTCGCCGAGTGAACCGCCCCCCGGCTGAGCGGAGCCGGGGAGCGTCAAGTGTTAACAGGAGCGACGCTGGGCGTTCAGCTCGCACATGCCGAACAGGACAGTGCCGGTGGTTAGCGTGCGTGACTACCTCGTGAGCGCGACCGATGGCGGTGCGCTCGCACGTCCTTATCAGGGAGTAGACCTTGCGAGTCCTGGCCGTCGTCCCCGCCCGTGGAGGTTCTGCGGGCGTACCGCTGAAGAACCTGGCCAAGGTGGGCGGCACGCCCCTGGTGGCCCGCGCGGTCGCCTCCTGCCGGGAGGCGGAGCTCATCGACGAGGTGGTCGTCAGCACCGACCACGACACGATCGCCGCCGTGGCCGAGGCCGCCGGCGCGCGCGTCGTCCGGCGTCCCGCCGAGCTGAGCGACGCGACGGCCTCCAGCGAGTCGGCCCTGCTGCACGCGCTCGACCAGCTCGGCGCCGACCCCGAGGTCGTCGTCCTCGTGCAGTGCACCAGCGCCTTCATCGACCCCGCCGACCTGTCGGCGGCGGTGGCCAAGGTGCTGGAGGGCACCGCCGACGTGGCGTTCTCCGCGGTGCCCACCCACGAGTTCGTCTGGGCCGGCCGCGACGGCGAGGTGAACGGCGTCAACCACGACCCGGGCCACCGTCCGCGCCGCCAGGACCGCGAGCCGGAGTACCGCGAGACCGGCGCCTTCTACGCCATCCGCACCGCGGGGCTGCGCGAGCACGGGCACCGCTTCTTCGGCACCGTCGCCGTCCAGCCGGTGCCCTCCAGCCACGCGGTGGAGGTCGACACCCCCGAGGACCTGGAGATCGTCCGCGCGCTCGCGCCGCTGGCCGGCCGTCCCGCCCCGCTCGACGTGGACGCCGTGGTCACCGACTTCGACGGCGTGCACACCGACGACCTGGTCTACGTCGACCAGGAGGGCCGCGAGACGGTGGCGGTCAGCCGTTCCGACGGTCTCGGCGTCGCCATGCTCAAGCGGGCCGGGGTGAAGATCCTGGTGCTGTCCACCGAGCAGAACCCGGTGGTGACCGCCCGCGCCCGCAAGCTCGGCGTCCCCGTGCTGCAGGGCCTGGCCTCCAAGCAGACCGCCCTGAGCGACTGGCTGAGCATCGAGGGCCTGGACCCGGCGCGGGTGGCCTACGTCGGCAACGACCTCAACGACCTCGGCTGCCTGGAGCTGGTCGGCTGGCCGGTGGCCGTCCCCGACGCCCACCCGCGCGTGCGCGCCGCCGCCCGCGTCGTGCTGAGCCACCAGGGCGGCGCCGGAGCCGTCCGCGAGCTGTGCGACCGCGTGCTGGCCGCCCGGCCGGCCGGCGCCGAGCCG
This sequence comes from Sphaerisporangium melleum, assembly GCF_014646695.1. GTDB lineage: Bacteria > Actinomycetota > Actinomycetes > Streptosporangiales > Streptosporangiaceae > Sphaerisporangium > Sphaerisporangium melleum. Next base: position 67,935 of record NZ_BMNT01000021.1, on the reverse strand, counting down.
CCGGTCGCCGGGCCGCGGCCCGCCGTCCGGGTCAAGTCGGCCCCGGTCCCGATCGGCGGCTCGCTGGTCGGCCCCGGCCACCCGGTGTACGTCATCGGGGAGATCGGCATCAACCACAACGGCGACCTGGACATCGCGCGCCGCCTCATCGACGTGGCCGCCGACGCCGGCTGCCAGGCGGTGAAGTTCCAGAAGCGCACGCCGGAGATCGCCGTGCCGGCCCACCAGCGCGACCAGATCCGCCAGACGCCGTGGGGCGAGATGACCTACCTGGAGTACAAGTACCGGGTGGAGTTCGGCCAGGACGAGTACACCCAGATCGCCAAGTACTGCGCCGAGCGCGGCCTGGACTGGTTCGCCTCCCCGTGGGACGTGCCGTCGGTGGACTTCCTGGAGGAGATGAACGTCGTCACGCACAAGGTCGCCTCGGCCAGCGTGACCGACCACGAGCTGCTGCGCCGCCTGGCCGCGACCGGCAAGCCGATCATCCTGTCCACCGGCATGTCCACGCTGGAGGAGATCGACGCGGCCGTGGAGATCCTCGGCACCGGCCGCCTGGTGATGATGCACGCCACCTCCACCTACCCGCTGCCGCCGGAGGAGGCCAACCTGCGCACCATCGGCACACTGCAGGACCGCTACGGCGTCCCGGTGGGCTACTCCGGGCACGAGCGCGGCCTGCAGATCTCGCTCGCCGCGGTCACCCTCGGCGCGGTCACCGTGGAGCGGCACATCACCCTGGACCGCACGATGTGGGGCTCCGACCACGCGGCCTCGCTGGAGCCGAGCGGCCTGGAGCACCTGGTGCGCGACATCCGGATCATCGAGCAGGCCCTCGGGGACGGCGTCAAGCGGGTCTTCCCCGGCGAGGAGGCCCCCAAGTCCCGCCTGCGCCGCGTCACCGTCTGAGGTCACCGGTCACCCGGGACACCGGGTGACCGATCTGCCAGCGAAACCGAACCAGGGAAGGGACCACGGGATGCACGCGCGCCGGCGGCGGGCGATGGGGGCGGGCGCGCTCACGCGGCGCGGAGACCGCCGATGATCACGCTGTCGGTCGTGGTGCCGGTGCGGGACGCCGGGCCGTTCATCGGGGACGCGCTGACCTCGCTGGAGCGCAACGCGCGCCCGGGTTTCGAGTTCATCGTCGTCGACGACGGCTCGGCGGACGCCACCCCGCGGGTCATCGACGACTTCCGCGGCCGGCTGCCGGGCCTGACCGTGCTGCGCAACGCCGCCCCGGTGGGGCTGGCCGACGCGCGCAACGCGGGCCTGTCGCTGGCCTCGGGCACCTACGTCACCTTCCTGGACGGCGACGACTGGCTGGGCCGTGGCTACCTGTCCCATCTGGTGGAGGCGATCGACGGGCTCGGCTGCGACTTCGTCCGGGTGGACCACGTCCAGGTGGAGGGGCGCAAGCGGGCGGTCCACCGGGCGCCGCAGGCCCGGCGCGGGGTGGTGCTCGACCCGCGGGACGGCATCCTGCCCGCCACGGGCCGGACCATGGTCGACTACCCCTACGCCTGGGCCGGGATCTACCGGCGCTCGCTGGGCGACCTGCTGGCCTTCCCCGGCCACCTGCACACCGCCGAGGACCGCCCGTGGATCTGGCGGCTGCACCGCGAGGCCCGCTCGTACGCCGTCGTCTCCCTGGCCGGGCTGTTCTACCGGCGGCTGGTGCCCACGTCGCTGACCCAGGTCGGCGACGAGCGGCAGCTGCACTTCTTCGACGCGTTCGAGCTGGTGTTCAAGCAGATCGAGGGCGAACCGCACCTGCTGCCCAAGGCGGTGCGCACCTTCTGCGCGCTGCTGGCCCACCATCTGGAGCTCGGCGACCGGTTCTCCCCCGCGCTGCGGGCCCGTTTCGAGGACCGGGCGCGCGACCTGCTGGCCGGCCTCCCCGCGGAGCTGCTGGAGCAGACGGGCCTGGACGAGGAGCGCCAGGCCCTGATCGGGCCTCTTCTTCCCCGACGGCGGACCGAGGAGCACGCGACATGACGCAGGTCTTCTACAGCTCCACCCTGTTCGGGGCGATGACCCTGGCCGCCGCCATGGACGCCGGCAGGTTCGGCCCGCACGAGGGGCGCCGGATCCTGCTGGTGTCGAACAACGCCGCCATCCCCGAGGTCACCCCGTCCCTGGACGAGGCGCCGGGGTTCTCGGCCCTGCGGCCGCGCTTCGACGAGGTCTGGTCGTGGAACGAGATCATCGCGCCTCTGCACCCGTCCGACTGGAAGGCGCGGGTCGTCGAGGTGCCGATGCTGGAGCGCCTGGTGCGCTCCCATCTCTCGCTGGGCGAGGGGGCCGGCGAGCTGGTGCTGGAGTCGGTGGCCGTGCCACCGGCGCGGACGGTGGCGGCGCTGGTGCGCGACTGCCCGATCACCGTCTACTCCGACGGGCTGATGAGCTACGGGCCGACGCGCGACCCGCTGCCCCTGGAGACCTCCGGCCGGATCACCCGGCTGCTCCACCTGGACCTCGTGCCCGAGCTCACCCCGCTGCTGCTGCGCGAGGTCGGCGTCGCCCCCGACCCGCTCCCGGACGAGGCGTTCCGCCGGGTGCTCGCGGAGATGCCGCCCCCGACCGGCCTGTCCGGCGAGGCGGTCATCCTCGGCCAGTACCTGTCGGCGCTGGACATCGTCACCGCCGAGGAGGAGGCCGAGCTGCACGCGGACATGCTGCGGGCCCTGGCCGCGCGCGGTCACCGCAGCGTGCTGTTCAAGCCGCACCCGGCGGCCGGCGGGCACCACGCGCGGCTGCTGCGCGAGGTGGCGCGGGAGCTCGGCGTGGAGCTGTGCGTGGCCGGCGACACCGTGCCGGCCGAGGCGTGCTTTTCGGCGCTGCGCCCGCAGCTCGTCGTGGGCTGCTTCTCCACCGCCCTGGTGACCGCAAGCCGGCTGTTCGGCATCCCGGTCGCCACCATGGGCTGTGACCTGGTGCTGGAACGGCTCGCGCCGTACGAGAACAGCAACCGGGTGCCGGTGACCATCGTGGACGCCACCGTGCCGCGGCTGTCCCTGGACGGGTCGATCACCGAGCCGCCGGAGGTCGAGCTGCGGGCGCTGGTGGAGGCGGTGGGTTTCTGCATGCAGAGCGAGCACTACCCGGCGCTGCGCGAGGTCGCGGCCGGCTACATCGAGACCCACGGCGCGCAGGCCCGCTACTTCAAGAACCGCCGCCTGGCCTCGGTCGGCCTACTGCCCGAGCCCGTCCGGCCGTCGCGCGACCGTCCGCTCGCCCGCCTGCGCCGCGCCCTGTCCCGCTAACCGCCCGCCGGCGACGCCGAGCAGACGACCCCGGAACCGGCCACGGCGTGCGGCAGCGCGCGATCGGGCCCCGCGGGCGGCAGCGCGTGATCGGCCCCGGCCTGCGGCAGCGCGCGTACGTCGCCGGCCGGGGTGGCGCACACGGCGAAGGCGGACAGCGCGGCGTGGTAGGCGGGCTTCTTGGCGTAGGCGGCGTCGAACAGCAGCGGGGTGCCGCCGCTGCGCCAGGAGTACTTGTCGGTCACGCCCCAGACGGTGACGCCGGTGCAGCGCGGCACCGACACGCAGGCGCCGACCGCCCTGCGGTAGGCGTCGGCCTGCGCCGTGCCCGAGCCGATGATGTCCAGCTCGGTGATCTGCACATCGACGCCGAGCGCGGCGAACTGCGCGATGGTCTGGGCGTAGCCCGCGGGCAACGGGACGTTCGGGTCGAAATGCGATTCAAGCCCGACGCAGTCGATCGGCACGCCGCGGTTCTTGAAGTCCTTGACCATGGCGACCACGGCGCGGGTCTTGGCGGCGTTCAGGTCCTCGATGCCGTAGTCGTTGTAGCACAGCCGGGCGGCCGGGTCGGCCTGCCGGGCGGTCCGGAACGCCAGCTCCAGGTAACTCGATCCGATGCGCCGCTGCCACAGGGTGGGGAGCAGTGTCCCGGCCGAGGTGTACGCCTCGCTCACCACGTCCCAGCTGTGGATCCTCCCCCGGTAGTGCCCGGCCACCGCGGTGATGTGGGTGACCATCGCCTGCGTGCTGTCCTGGGCGGTGGAGAGGTTGCCCGTCCAGAGCGAGTGCGGGCTGTCGACCAGGCTGCGCCCGCGCACCCGCATGCCCTTGCTCTCGGCGTGCGCGACGACGCGGTCGGCGGGCGTGAAGTTGAACGCGCCGCGCGCGGGCTCCACCACGTCCCAGTGCATCTCGGTCTCGGGGGTGAGCGAGGTGAACTCGCGGTCGAGGACCTCGGTGTACGGCGCCTGGTCCAGGTAGCGCGCCGACACCGCGGCGCCGAAGTACCGGCCGGTGGCGGCGGCCGCCTGCCCCAGCGTGGCGGCCCCGGCGCCGGCGGCCGCGGCGGGCGCGATGGCAAGGCCCGCGCACAGGACGGCTGCCGCGCACAGGGAGAGCGCCGCGCGGACGCCACGCGATCGCCGGTGCCGGTTGGGCGCGGGTTCGCATGTCGCTGGCATCGCGGTCCCTCTCGTCGCCCGGCCGTCGTCGGCACCCATTGTGGGCGCGGGTCACCGGATGTCAACGAGGTGCGCGCGAGCTCATGCCCCCGGCAGGGGTGTCACCGCCACGGGCCTTCGCCGATCTTCCGCGGGCGGCCCGGGCGGCGCGAAAGTTTCACGGCCGGCTCAGCCCAGGGCCTTCAGGTAACGGCGGACACGGCGGCTCGCGCGGTAGCCCGCGCGCAGCACGTTCGGCGGGACCTCCACGCGCAGCCGGGCCTTGCGCCGGGCGGCGGCGTGCTCGGGCCCGTCGAGCAGGGAGCGCACCGGGGCGAGCGTGCCCGCGCGTGCCTGGGCGACGAGCGCGTCCAGCTTGGCGACCCAGTCACCTGTGGCCGGGTCGTGGAAGTAGTTGGCCTCGCACCAGGCGGCCGTGGGCCGGCGCAGGTCGCCGCGGGCCAGGTCGTCCAGGGTGCCCAGGCAGCCGCTGTCCTCGAAGACCAGATTGATCATCTCGGCGCTGACCCCGAAGTCCGACAGCACCAGCAGCGGGACCCGCCCCGCGATGGCCTCCAGTGCCGCGGTGGAGCTGACCGTGACGAACCCGGCCGCGGCCGCCAGGTGCTCGCGCATCGGCCCGGCCGCGAAACGGACGGCGTCCGGGCGCACCTGGCCGGACTCGGCCAGCGCCCGCCACAGGCGCTCGTAGTGGTAGCGCTCGTTGTGGGTCTGCCGCTCGTTCTCCAGGGCGCGCAGTTTGACCACGACGTCCAGGCCGGGACGGCTCTCGGCCAGCCGGGCGAGGGCGAGCAGGATGCTCTCCCTGTCGTCGCGCCGCTTGGGCACCTTGGCCTGGGTGGCGAACACCAGGCGGTTCCCGGTCCCGCCGAAGGCGTCCAGATGGTCGAGGTAGGGCAGGCGGGCCAGGGCCATCGCGCCGGACGCGCCGAGCTCCTTGCCGATGCGGCCGAACTCCTCGACCTCCCTGCCGCTGTGCACGACGAACAGGTCGCAACCGCCCCGGTACAGCCAGGCCTTCTCGGTGGCGGGGATGGAGATGCCGGGCAGTCCGGACACCAGGACCGGGCGGGGGCGCAGGCCTTCGAGCACCCCGCCGGCCAGCACGTCGACCACCGGTCCGGTGCAGGCCAGCAGGATGGCGTCCGGCCGGTCGCGCTCGGCCATCCGGCGCAGCGCCCGCGCGGCGACCACGGCGGGCGGCTCGCCCGCGCCGGCCCGGGTGCCGCTCACGGCGGCGGCGATCTGGGCCTGCGAGGGGACGATCGGCGTGCGCACGACCGTCAGCGTCGAGGTCCAGCCGGCCGGAAGCTGGTCGAGCAGACCCGCCGCCCACTTCAGATAGGAGTCCGAATCGGCGACGGCGAGAACCCGGCTCAAGGAGTAGCCCTTTCGTGCGCGAACATCTGCAGGTGCGATCGGAGCGAGACCGACGCGGAGGGAGTCCACCAGTCATCGGGCACGTCCACGGTCTCGACGGGCACCCCGCGCGCCGCCAGCAGGACCCGCAGCGAGGTGACGGCCGTGGACGGCAGACTGAGGACGCGCTGCCCGGGGCGCAGGTCGCGCAGGGTCATCTCGACCGGGACCCCGGCGTCGTACACGGTGACCCCGGGATGGCCGCGTACCGCGGCGAGGTCGCCGGGGTCCTCCCTGCGGTGCGGGTAGTAGGCCAGCGGCCCTTCCAGGGCGAACAGCCAGTCGAGGTAGCGGTCGCGGTGGATCAGCCCGTTGCGCACCAGCGAGGTGCCGAGGACCACGGTGTTCTCCGGCGGCCGGGGATGGGTGGCCACCGGCTGCGAGCGCAGCCAGGGGAAGTCGTGGGTGACCAGTTCGGCGCCGAGGCCGCGCACCGCTTCGGCCAGGCCCGCGGGCACGGGCAGCGCGGTGAAGATCGTCAGGCGGCCGGCCCTGGCGGCGGCCCGCAGGCGGATGCCCGTCGCGATGCCGAGCGCGCGGCGGGACGAGGCGGCCTTGGCGCGGGCGCGCAGCAGGGGTGCGCCGAAGCCCGCGGCCAGCAGCTCGAGCAGGCGGATCGTGGCCAGCCCGTCGTCGACCACGACCATGCGGGAGGGGAAGGCGGTCAGCGAGGTGAGCTGCACGCGCCCGGAGAAGGCGTCGCCGAGCACCCAGGTATCGCGCCGGCCGGGCCGGGGCAACCGGTCGTCGGCGGTCTCGATGTCCAGCCCTTCGGGAAGGTCGAGCGCGCCGAGCTCGGCGCGGGTGACGCGCAGGCCGGGCAGCCTGCCGCGGGTCACCACGCGGACCCGCGGCCCGGTCAGACCGGCGTGGCGCGCCTCGACGGCGCAGAGCAACTGGAGAGGAGACTCCACCCAGGCGACGGCCGACCCCTGCTCCCGTACGCGGTTTCGACCGTTGCTCTCCACGCCGGGCATTGACACGTTCACGACGCATGCAACCTAGCCCGGCGACGCTACGGGCGGGGGAACGGGCGATGAACGGCGGCCGACGACGGCCGGGCCGTCGCGCACCAACGGTCACAGCGGTCCCACTTGACACGGGCGGCCGGACCGGCCACGAATGACACTCGCGCCTCGCCGGTCACAGAAGGCACGCGATGACGTGGCGGCGAGCGGAAGCCGGTACCGTACCCGCGTCGGCGCAGGTCAATCCCTCGCGCTCCCCGTTGGCGGTCTCCGCCGCGCAAGGCTTTGCCGTCGCGGGCCCTGAAGCGCTGGGGGATTTGTCCTACTTGCATGATGTTTGTCCGATGTATTACTCTCTGAGGAATTCGATACGGGAGGCGCCCAGTCCGGGGCGAGCCCGCATCGACCGAGATTGCACCAGCGCGCGCGGTTCGCAGTGGAGAGACCCTCTCCCGCCGTCACGCGCTGCCGCCGAGTCCGCGTCGCACGCGGAGCCGGGGACCCACCTCTCCTTGGGGTGAATCCGGCGTGCCCGCCCACGGGCCCGCCGGTAGGGCGAACCTTCACGCCCGAACCCGTCAGCTAACCCGGTAGGCGGCCGACAGAAGGAGTTTCGGCTTGTCTCTGTTCGCAATGTCCGTGACACGGCTGCTCGATGCCCCGAAGACCCGGCTGAAGGCGCTCGCCTTCGGCGGCCTCGTACTCGCACAGGTCGTCACCGGCACCGTACTCGCCACGCAGTCGGCCCAGGCGGCCGAGGTCGCGCCCAAGGACAACGTGGTCGGCGTCGCGCGCAACGAGGCCGCCGCCGCACGGCTCCCGGCCCGGCACATCTCGGCCCAGCAACTGATCGCCCTGGCGGTGAAGCAGGTCGGCATCACCGAGAACGGCACGGGCGGCGGAACCAAGTTCCACTCCTGGTACATGAGCATCCCGCGCGCGCGAGAGACGGTGGCACGCGACACCGGCTCGATCGCCGGGTACGCCAACGCCTCCTGGTGCGACATGTTCGTCTCCTGGGTCGGCGCGCAGCTCGGCATGCAGGAGACCGTCGGCGAGGACGCCTACACCGTCGAGCACGCCAAGTGGTTCGCGGCGCGCGACCGCTGGGGCACCACGCCCAAGCCCGGCGCGGTGGTGTTCTTCTCCTTCAACGGCGGCAAGAGCATCGACAGCATCGAGCACGTCGGGTTCGTCATCAAGGACAACGGCGACGGCACCATCAAGACCGTCGAGGGCAACACCTCCGGCGGCAAGGTGGAGATCCGCACCCGGCCGGCCGCGCAGGTCGTCGGCTACGGCTACCCGGACTTCGCCGCCTGACCGACCACGCCGGCGGCGCGGACCTCTCCGCCGCCGGCCCCGCTCCCTCCGTGCCGCACGCCCGATCGACTCCATCGGCGTGCGGCGCCTTCATGTCCGGAGCACCCTCGCGGCGGAAGCGGCCGCCGGCGCGTCGCGGGCGCGCCGGGGCGCTCACTACGATGGCGCATGGATGATTTGCGCCCGACTGCACCACTAGGGGTGGGAGCGCTCCCAATGCTGCAAAAGGGGGTTATGAGGGCGCTTCACCGGTTTTCCGATACCTAATCGCCACAGGAGTAACAGTTAGGTTTCGGCATATTGACGCCAGCGTTGCCCGTCGGGGACCCTTCGTGGGAGCGCTCCCAAATCTCGCTCGCAGGCTCATCCCCGCGAGATCACGACTTGAGGGATCCAGCAGATCGTGGGCCCGACTGTCGGGGCCGGCCCTCGATACACCTCCCAATGATCGGGCAACCACCTGAGAGGGGTCCGGAATGATGAACAATATGCGCCGCGGCAAGATGCTCGCGGTCGCATCGGTGATGACGGCCGCACTCGGTATCACCACCGCCTGCTCCTCCGGCGACACCGGCAGCGGCGCGAGCGGCTCGTCCTCGGCGGCGGCCGAGAAGATCACCCTTACGCTGCAGACCTTCGGTGGCGGCACCAACTTCGGCTACAAGGCCGCGGTGGAGAAGTGGAACACCGAGCACCCCAACGTCCAGGTCAAGTACAACAACCTGACCGACAGCTTCGAGAACGTCTACTGGCCGCAGATGCTGCAGTGGCTGCAGTCGGGCACCGGCGCCGGTGACGTCGTCGGCATCGACGAGGGCGGCATGGGTCTGGCCAAGGCCCGTCCCCAGTTCTTCACCGACCTCGGCGAGTACGGCCTGCAGAGCCGCCAGGCCGACTTCCCCGCGTGGAAGTGGGAGAACGGCGTCAACTCCGAGGGCAAGCTGTTCGCCCTCGGCACCGACGTCGGCGGCATGAGCATCTGCTACCGCACCGACCTGTTCAAGAAGGCCGGCCTGCCCACCGACCGCGACGAGGTCGGCAAGCTCTGGAGCGGCGGCTGGGAGGACTTCATCAAGGCCGGCCAGCAGTTCCAGGGCAAGGTCAAGGACGCGAAGTTCATCGACAGCATCAACACCATCTACAACGTGGTGCTGTCGCAGGAGGCCGCCAAGAACGGCAACGTCACCTACTTCGACAAGAACCAGCAGCTCATCGTGGACAAGAACCCGGCCGTCAAGACCGCGTTCGACCTGGCCACCAAGATGAGCGGCAGCGGCCTGACCGCCAAGCTGCAGAACTTCACCGACGGCTGGAACACCGGCTTCGTCAAGTCGCAGTTCGCGACCCTGGGCTGCCCGGGCTGGATGCTGGGCGTGGTCTCCGGCACCGCCGGTGACGAGTTCAAGGGCAAGTGGGACGTCGCGACGGTCCCCGGCGGCGGCGGCAACTGGGGCGGCTCCTGGCTCGCGGTGCCCAAGCAGTCCAAGCACCCCAAGGAGGCCGCCGAGCTGGCCAGCTACCTGACCAGCCCCGAGGCCCAGCTGCTGGCGTTCAAGGAGGGTGGCAACCTGCCCAGCACCATCCCGGCGCAGGACAACCCCGAGCTGCAGAGCGCGACCAACGAGTACTTCAACAACGCGCCCATCGGCAAGATCTTCGGTCCGTCCATCAAGTCGCTGCAGCCGATCTTCCTCGGTGAAAAGCACGCGCAGGTCAAGCGCGAGGTGGAGCAGGTGCTGAACGGCACGGAGCAGGGTTCGGTGCCGGCCGACCAGGCATGGCAGAAGTTCGTCGAGGCGGGTCAGAAGGCGGCGGGCTGACCGTCCCGCCCGTCACCGGCTCGCCGGGGCACACCCCGGCGGGCCGGTGACCTGCCGTAGCGAGCGGTGTGGCGGCGGAACCCGCCGCCCCCGCTCCGCGCAGGCCCTCTTCCAGCACCGATGACGAGCTTGGTTCATCGCTTGGTAGCGGGCACAGCATCGACCGTTACCGACGAAAGAAGGAGAATGGGGTCCTCGTCCCGCGGCCGCCCGCCGCATGGGGAGATCCCGGAATTTCCGATGAGCGTCAACCTCCACACACAGCGGGCGGATCCGGCGCCACCGCCGCCACGGCCGGGACGCCACCAGTCCCGCTCCCGCCGCCGCTTCTGGTCGCAGTTGGACCTCAAGGCGGCCCCGTACTTCCTGATCTCCCCGTACTTCCTGCTTTTCGCGATCTTCGGCCTGTTCCCGCTGATCTTCACCTTCTGGGTCTCCCTCCAGGACTACGGCCTCGCCGGCGGCGACGCCTCGTTCACCGGGCTGGAGAACTACTCCAAGCTGCTGGCGGACTCCGACTTCTGGAACGCCGTCGTCAACACCGTCGGCATCTTCATCCTCGCCACGGTCCCGCAGCTCGTCCTCGCGCTCATGCTCGCCAACGCGCTGAACAAGCGCCTGCGCGGCCGGCTGTTCTTCCGGCTGGGCGTCCTGGTGCCGCTGGTCACCTCGGTGGTCGCCGTCGCCATCGTCTTCACCCAGCTCTACGGCCGCGACTTCGGCCTGATCAACTGGCTGCTCGAATTCGTGGGCGTCGAGCAGCACATCGACTGGCAGAGCGCCAAGTGGTCCTCCTGGATCGCGATCGCGACCATGGTCGACTGGCGCTGGACCGGCTACAACGCGATCATCTACCTCGCCGGCATGCAGACCATCCCCAAGGACCTCTACGAGGCCGCCTCGATCGACGGCGCCTCGCCGCGCCGCCAGTTCTGGCAGATCACCCTGCCGATGATCCGGCCGACGATCATCTTCACCGTCTTCGTCTCGACGATCGGCGGTCTCACGCTGTTCGCCGAGCCGGTGATGTTCGCCAGCAACCGCATGGACGGCGGCGCCACCGGCCAGTTCCAGACGATCGCCATGTACATCGTCGAGCAGGCGTTCCGCAACTTCGACTACGGCTACGCCGCCGCCGCGGCCTGGCTGCTGTTCGTCCTGATCCTGCTGGGCGTCGGCATCAACTACCTGTTCATCCGGCGGATCGGAGGCGCCAAGTGACCGCGATCACGCAGGCCGGGCCCGCGCGGCGGAGCGGAGCGCGCAGCAAACGGGATCCGTTCCGCGCGACCCCGCTGACCAAGGTCGCGCTCGGCTTCACCGTTCTGCTGTCCATCTTCCCCATCTACTGGATGGTCATCATCGCCTCGCGGACCAACCGCGACGCGGTCGACGTGCCGCCCCCGCTGCTGCCCGGCGGGAACCTCGGGGAGAACGTCCAGCGGGTGCTCAACACCGAGGACGCGCACTTCATCACCGGTCTGGTGAACTCGCTGATCGTCACCTCGACGGTGACGTTCTCCGTCGTGATCATCTCGACCTTCGCGGGCTTCGCCTTCGCCCGTCTCCACTTCCGCGGCCGCAACCTGCTGCTCGGCTCGATCCTCATCACGATGATGGTGCCGCTGCAGCAGATGGGCATCGTCCCGCTCTACCAGCTGATGGTGAGTCTCGGCTGGGTCGGGACGCTGAAGGCCGTCATCCTGCCCTACCTGCTCAACGGTTTCGGTGTGTTCATGATGACGCAGTACACCGACCAGGCCGTGCCCGATGAGCTGGTCGAGGCGGCGCGGGTGGACGGCGCGTCCACCATGCGCATCTGGTGGAACGTGATCCTGCCCGCCGTACGGCCCGGCATGGCCGTCCTGGCGTTGCAGACGTTCATGCTGAACTGGAACGAGTTCATGTGGCCGCTCATCGTCCTGAGCCCGGAGAACCCCACGGTCCAGGTGTCGATCAGCTTCCTCACCGCGGCACACAGCACGGACTACGTCCTGATCTTCACCGGAACTGCCCTCTCCGTACTACCGCTCGTTATCGTTTTCGTCGCGTTCGGCCGGCAGATCGTCGGCGGACTCATGGAAGGTGCGGTCAAAGCGTGACCACGCAGGAGACTCAACCCCAGACCGACATCCCCGCCCTGGCGTTCCCCACCGGCTTCGTCTGGGGAGCGGCCACCTCGGCGTACCAGATCGAAGGCGCGACCGGCGCGGACGGGCGCGGGACCTCGATCTGGGACACGTTCGTCCGGCAGCCTGGACGCGTGCTCAACGGCGACGACGCGGACGTGGCCATCGACCACTACCGGCGCTACCGTGACGACGTGGCCGTCATGGCCGACCTCGGCCTGACCGCCTACCGGTTCTCGGTGTCCTGGCCGAGGATCATGCCCCAGGGAGCGGGCGAGGTGAACCAGGCCGGCCTGGACTTCTACCGCCGCCTGGTCGACGAGCTGCTGGCCAACGGCATCGAGCCCTGGCTGACCCTGTACCACTGGGACCTGCCCCAGGCGCTCGAGGACCTCGGCGGGTGGCCCGCACGCGACACGTCGAAGCGCTTCGCCGACTTCGCCGCCTGCGTCCACCAGGCCCTCGGCGACCGTGTGAAGAACTGGAGCACGGTCAACGAGCCGTGGTGCGCCGCCTTCCTCGGCTACTCCTCCGGCGAGCACGCCCCCGGCCGGCGGGAGCCGGCGGCCTCGATCAGGGCCGCCCACCACCTCAACCTGGCGCACGGCCTGGCCGTCCAGGCGCTGCGCGCGCAGGACGCCGACGCCCGTATCTGCGGGTCGGTCAACCTGTACGCGATCAGCCCTGCCAGCGAAGACGCGGCCGACCTGGACGCCGCCCGGCGCATCGACGGACTGCAGAACCGGTTCTTCCTGGACGCGCTGCTGAAGGGCTCCTACCCGCAGGACGTCCTGGAGGACCTCAGCGCGGTCGCCCCCATCGACTTCGTCCAGGACGGCGACATGGAGATCATCTCCACGCCGTTCGACACCCTGATGGTGAACTACTACAGCCGCTTCACCGTCTCGGGGAAGCCGGGCGGCGCGGCATCCGCGGCGGCGGCCCCGACCGGCGCCGGGTCGCCCTGGCCCGGCAACGAGCACGTGTCCTTCGTCAACGGCGGACGGCCGGTCACCTCGATGGGCTGGGAGATCGACGACCTCGGCCTGCTGGAGGTGCTGCAGCGCGTCGCCACCGAGTACCCGAGCATCCCCCTGGTCATCTCGGAGAACGGCGCGGCGTTCGAGGACGTCGTGCTCGACGGCGCGGTGGACGACCAGGAGCGCCTGGCCTACATCGAGGCGCACCTGCGCAGCTGCCACGCGGCCATCCAGGCCGGCATCCCCCTCAAGGGGTACTTCGCCTGGTCCCTGATGGACAACTTCGAGTGGGCCTGGGGCTACGGCAAGCGGTTCGGGCTGGTGTACGTCGACTACGAGACGCAGCGCAGGACGCCGAAGTCCAGTGCCTTCTGGTACGCCGACACGATCCGCAGAGGCGGGCTCCTCGGTCCGGCAGAATAGGCCTAGCCGTCAAGGAGGGGGCAACTTTGATGAACGGGGACCGCCGCTCGGGAGCAGCGCGACCGACCCTCGAGGCCGTCGCCGCTCGCGCCGGGGTCGGCCGCGGCACGGTGTCGCGCGTGATCAACGGCTCGCCGAAGGTGAGCGAGAAGGCGCGCGAGGCGGTGCAGCAGGCGATCGACGAGCTCGGCTATGTGCCGAACCGGGCGGCGCGCACCCTGGTCACCAGACGCACCGACACGATCGCGCTGGTGGTCTCGGAATCCGAGCAGCGCATCTTCGACGAGCCGTTCTTCGCGGGCATCATCCGCGGCATCGGCTCGTCGCTGTCGGAGACCGGGCTCCAGCTCATCCTCGCGATGGCGCAGTCGAGCGACGAGCACGAGCGTCTGGAGCTCTACCTTACCGGCCAGCACGTGGACGGCGTCCTGCTGATCTCCCTGCACGGCGCCGACCCGCTGCCCGGCCGGCTGGAGGAGATGGGCGTGCCCACCGTCCTCGGCGGCCGCCCGGTGGGGTTCACGCCCTACAGCTACGTCGACATGGACAACCGGGCCGGTGCCCGGCAGGCGGTCAAGTACCTCCTCGGCCGGGGCCGCCGGCGGATCGCCACCATCGCCGGCCCGCAGGACATGGGCGTGGGCGTCGACCGTCTGGCCGGCTACCGCGACGCGCTGCTGGCCACCGGCATGCCCGAGATCGTGGCCTACGGCGACTTCAGCGAGGCCAGCGGGGTCACGGCGATGCAGCGCCTGCTCCAGCAGCACCCGACGCTGGACGCGGTGTTCACCGCCTCCGACCCGATGGCCTTCGGCGCGATGCGCGTGCTGAAGGACCACCGGAAGATCATCCCGGACGACGTCGCGGTGATCGGCTTCGACGACTCGGCGGTGGCGGCGCACACCGAGCCGCCGCTGACGAGCGTCCACCAGCCGACCGAGGACATGGGGCGCCAGATGGCGCAACTGCTGGTCTCCCGGATCAACGGCGAACGGCTGGAGCAGCCGGTCGTCATATTGGACACCCACCTGGTCGAGCGCGGCTCGGCCTGACCCCCATCCGTCGGCGGCCCGGGCACCCCTCACGGCCGGGAGCCCGGGCCGTCGCGTCGCCGCGCTCCCCCCACCTGCGCGAAGGAGAACCCCCGTGCCTGAGCAGCGTTTCCCCGACGAGTTCGTCTGGGGTGCGGCGACCTCCGCCTACCAGATCGAGGGCGCCGCCGGCGAGGACGGCCGGGGGGTGTCCGTCTGGGACACCTTCTGCGCGGTCCCCGGCAACGTCAAGGACGGCGACACCGGCGCCGTGGCCGCCGACCACTACCACCGCCACGGCGAGGACCTCGACCTGATGGCCTCCCTCGGCCTGCGCGGCTACCGCTTCTCCATCGCCTGGCCGCGGGTGCAGCCGGACGGCGCGGGCAAGCCCGAGCAGCGGGGCCTGGACTTCTACCGCCGCCTGGTCGACGGGCTGCGCGAGCGCGGCATCGCCCCCATGGCCACGCTGTTCCACTGGGATCTGCCCCAGGCCCTGCAGGACGCCGGCGGCTGGGAGAACCGCGACACCGCCGCGCGGTTCGCCGACTACGCGGCCATCGTGTTCGACGCGCTGGACATCCGCGACTGGCTCACCGTCAACGAGCCCAAGACCGTCGTGGAGTGCGGCCACCGCTGGGGCATCCACGCCCCGGGCGTGCAGGACGACGCCAAGGCGTTCGTGGTCCTGCACCACCTGCTGCTCGGCCACGGGCTGGCCGCCCAGGCGCTGCACCAGGCCCACCCCGGGCGCCGCATCGGCCCGGCGCTGAACCTGCACCCCTCCTACGCCGCCGACCCCTCCCCCGCCGCGGCGAAGATGGCCTGGCACCAGGACGGCCTGGAGAATCGCCTCTACCTGGATCCGATCTTCACCGGCGCCTATCCGGAGGACACGCTGGCGTGGATCGGCGAGCGCAGCCCGATGCCGGAACGCGTCCTGGACGGCGACCTCGCGGTGATCAGCGAGCCGATCGACGTGCTCGGCGTGCAGTACTACACGCCGCGCTTCGTGGACGGCGAGGGCAACCGGGTCCAGAAGTACCCCACGGCGCAGCTCGACTGGCTGGAGGTCTATCCCCGCGGGCTGTACGACACGCTGATGCGGCTGAAGTCGGACTATCCCGAGGTGCCGATCGTCATCACCGAGAACGGCGTGCCCGCTCCGGACGAGGTGGGGCCGGACGGCCGGGTGGCCGACCCCGGGCGGGTCGCCTTCCTGCGCGACCACCTGACGGCCGTGCGCGACGCGCTGGCCGAGGGCGTGCCCGTGGAGGGCTACTACGTGTGGTCGCTGCTGGACAACTTCGAGTGGGCCGAGGGCTACAGCGCCCGGTTCGGCATCGTGCACGTCGACTACGCCACCCAGCGCAGAACCCCCAAGGACAGCGCCCTGTGGTACCGCGACCTCATCACCACCGGCCTCCTCCCCTGAGCCCTCCTCCGGCCCGGTGATGGTCGCGGCACGCGGACCCTTCGCCTCGCCGCGCGCCCGCCCCGCGTGGGCGCTCCTGGCCGGAGCGCGCGGCGCGCAGCAGCCAATCTAGGCGCGCGGGCCGGGGGCGCCGCGGAACTCGAAGGGCGCGCTCTCGCGGCCGGGGACGACGAACCAGCACTCACCGGTGCCCTCGCTCGCGAGCAGCCGCTCGAAGGCGTCCACGACGGCCTCGACCGGCAGGACGGGGATCCCGATCTCCTCCAGCCAGGCCCTGGCGTCGCGGAGGATCGCCGTGTCGGCGTAGGACGGGCACAGGGCCTGCACCCTGACGCCGTCGGCGGCGAGCGCCGGGCCGAGCGAGCGCACCAGCCCGACGACGGCGTGCTTGGTGGCGGCGTAGATCGGATCCTCCTGGAGGCCGATGATGCCCGCCATGCTGGCGGTGGCCACGATGACGCCGCCGGTCGCCCGCAGCGCGGGCAGCGCCGCGTGCACACCGAACACGACCCCGTCGAGGTTGACCCCCATGGCGAGCCGGTAGCGCTCCAGGTTGAAGTCGTCGCCCAGGCCGCAGCCGGTGAGCACGCCCGCGTTGAGGAAGGCCACGTCCAGCCGCCCGTACCGCTCGATCGCGAGGGCGACGGCGCTCTCGCTGTCGGCGGCCCGCCGCACATCGCAGTGCGCGGCCATCCCGCCGGTCTCGGCCGCGACCCGCTCGGCCGCGGCCAGGTCGATGTCCGCGATGACCACCTTGGCGCCGCCCGCGGCGAGGCGGCGGGCGGTGGCGGCGCCGATGCCGTTCCCACCGCCCGTGATCAGGGCGACCTTGCCGGTGTGGTCTTGGCTCACGATGGCACCCTCTCGCGGACGACGGCGCCGGCCGGGCCGGCCGCCCGGTGCGGCGCGAGCGCCGGGGCCGTCTCCGGCGCGAAGATCTTCCGGCGCCCGCCCGCTCACCATACACAGCGGGCCTGCCGGATGCCGTCGTCTCCGTGCCCTCCGGCGCGGGCACGGAGACGGCGGGGCCCGGTGCGCCCCGGTCTCCGGGGCGGTCACGGCAAAGCCTTCCGAAGCCGCGCATGCGTCCCCTAGAGCCGCCGGACCCGCCCACGCGGGTACTTCGACCTGGCCGCCGCGGGACTTTGGTCCCTCCGCACGGCGAGAGGCGCCGTCAGGCGGGAGGCGGGGCGGCGCCGACGGCGTATCCGGGGATGGAGGGCCAGCGGACGGTCAGGACCACCGAGGCCTGCTCGGCGAACCAGGAGTGGTCGACCCCGCGGCCCCAGACCACGTAGTCCCCCTGCTCGGTCAGCCGCACGGTGCGGTCGGGGAACTCCACCCGGAACCTTCCGCTGATCAGCACGAGCAGGGCGGTGCGCCGCTCGCCGGTCGCCCATTCGGCGCGGCGCTCGCCCGGCGGGTGCACGCCCCACTTGATCTCGACGTCGTCGCTGTGGCGCGGGTCCGCGGGCGGCTTGAAGTGCCCGAGCAGCCAGCCCTTGTCGCCCGCCGCGTCCACCCCGGCGCGCCCGGCGTACACCGCGCCCGTCACCGGCTCCGCCGCCCGGCCGGGCACGGGATTCGTGGCAAGGTCCGTCACGAGCGGCGACGCTAGCAGGTCCGAGCCGGGGCGCGCCGGGCGTGTTCCGGCCGGGTTTCGGACGGTGTTCGTGAGGGTGGTCACAATTCGTATGGTCGGAGGTCTCCCCCCAGGGCGGATTCGCCGGTAACCTGACGTGGTCACCGAGCGTTCTGACAGCGGGCGTGACCGTCCGTGCGGGGAATTTCCGCACGCCAGACGCCGGCGGTGACACAGCGGGACTACGCGGCGCCCGGGCTCCATGCGAGTTGCGAGATGAGATCGACCTGCGGTTTCCCCGGCAGAGGCAGCCGGAGCCGAAACCCCGCAGGTGTGTCCGTATTCACTGCTTTAGTTGACTCGTCCTCCCAAACGCCCTACCTTTGGGCGCCATGGGAGCGCTCCCACTTGTCCGGCCCCACCGTCGGCCCACCGCGGAGGGACCTGGATGATGGACCGGCACCCCGTGGTGCCACCCGGATTCTTGGCGTCTGTCCGTTGATGAGAGGATTCCCCCGTGCCTCAGTACGTTCTCCGCGGTGGCGGCTATCACGCCGAGGTGACCAAGAGGGGGGCCGCACTGCGCGTGCTCAGGCACGGCGACCGTGACCTGGTGGCGAGCTGGCCGGTCGACGGTCCCGTCCCGCACTACAGCGGCACCCTGCTGGCTCCCTGGCCCAACCGCGTCGCCCGCGGCCGCTACACCTTCCACGGCGAGCCGTACGAGGTGCCGATCAACGAGCCCGACCGTGGCCACGCGCTGCACGGCCTGGTGGCCTTCGCCGACTGGGAGCTCATCGAGCCGTCCACCGCCGACGACCAGGGCGTCGCCCGGCTGGCGCACACCATCGAGCCGACCCCGGGCTACCCGTTCCGGCTGGCGCTGCAGGTGCGCTACGCCCTGAGCCCGCAGGGCCTGGCCACGACGCTCACCGCCGAGAACATCGGCGACCGCCCGGCCCCGTACGGCTGCGGTCCGCACCCGTGGCTGATCGCCGACGACGGCGCCGAGGAGGGCTGGGAGCTCGACCTGCCCGCCGGCCGCGTGCTGCGCGTCGACGAGGTGCTGATCCCGACCGGGCTGGAGCCGGTCGACGGCACCCCCTACGACTTCCGCGCGCCCCGCCCGCTCGGCGCCTACGCGATCGACGAGGCCTTCACCGGGGTGACCGCCGGTCCCGACGGGCTCGCCCGGGTGCGGCTGACCGGCGAGCGCGGCGCGGTGCAGATCTCCTGGGACGCCGCCGCCATGCCGTGGGTGCAGGTGTGCACGGGCACCGGGTTCGGCCACCGCGGCATCGCCGTGGAGCCGATGACCTGCCCGCCCGACGCGTTCAACACCGGCACCGACCTCGTCGTCCTCGACCCGGGCGGCAAGCACGAGGTCACCTGGACCATCTCCGCCGTCTGACCTCCCGCACCTCGGTCCCCCCCGACCGTCTCGACCGGACGAAGAGTGATTTGAGCGATGGAGAGCAGGACCAAGCGCAGGCTGTCGGCCGCCCAGCTCGACGCGCTGATCCGTGACGCACTCGGCAGGGGCGTGCGGTCCGCCGAGGAGCTCACCGACGGGTTCGCCAACGCGGTGTGGCGGGTGACCCTCGACGACGACCACCAGGTCGTCCTCAAGGTCGCCCCGCCGCCGGACCTCGTCCAGCTCGGCTACGAGCGCCACCTGCTGCGCACCGAGGCGCTGGTGTACCACCTGGCCGCCCCCACCGGCGTCCCGATGCCGCGGCTGCTGTACTCGCGGTTCGACGACCCCGTCCTGGGCGGCGACTATCTGATCTTCTCGGCGCTGGACGGCATCGCGTGGAACCAGGCGTCCTCGCTCACCGACGCCGACCACCGCGCGCTGCGGTACGAGGTCGGGCACCACCTGCACACGCTGCACGGCATCCCCGGCCAGGGCGTCTACGGCTACCCGTACGCCGGGCTGACCGGGGAGACCTGGCGGGACGCCTTCGTGGTGATGACGGGCGCCCTGCTGGACGACGCGGTCCGCTACGGCACCTCGCTGCCGTGCTCCCTGGTGGAGATCGCCCGCGCGATCCACGCCAACGCGCACGCGCTGGACGAGGTGACCGCGCCCAGGCTGGTGCACTTCGACATCTGGCCCGGCAACGTGTTCGTGTCCACCGCCGGGGACGGCCCGCCGCGCGTCGAGGCCCTCATCGACCACGAGCGGGCGTTCTGGGGGGACCCGCTCGCCGACTTCATCACTCCGACGATCTTCCAGGAGCTGCGCGAGGACGACCCGATGCTGGTGGGCTACCGCAAGGCGGGCGGCAGGCTCGATCTGACACCGCAGGCCCGCACGCGGGAGATGCTGTACCGGCTGTACCTCAACCTGATCCTCCTGGTGGAGGACGGGCCTCGGCAGTACCCTCCGGAGGACTACGCGCGCATCCGGGAGCCGGCCACGGCCGGGGTGACCAACTGCCTGGCCTTCCTCACGCAGCGCTGACGCACCGAGGCGGGCCCCGGCCGCCGGCACACGTTCACCGCAGGCCGCGGTGGCCGTACCGCCGCGCGCGGCGGGGACGGGCGGCGGCGGCGCGGCCGCCGCGTGCGGCAGCGGTGCTCGACGGGCCGCGAGAGACGGCGGCGGACCGGCAGCGCCGCCCAGGGACCCGGTCCCCGGACGGCGAGCCGCTCACCACTGGTGTCCGCCGGCATGTCAGACGCTCGCGTCCCGGTCGGCGCGGTGCCCGGCGACCAGCTGGTCGCCCGCGTGGGTCTCCGGGCCGCGCGTCGGAACGGTCGCCTGGCCCTCACCGTCGGCGTGCGCCCGGCGGTCGGTCTGCCGCGGGACGACCGGCCCCTCGGCTCCGCCGTCGACGCCGTCACCGTCGGGCACGTGGGCGTGCCGTCCGGCCGGCGTGGGCGTGGCAGCGCGCCCGTCCGGCGCGGTGGCGGCCGGCGCGGACGCCCGCTCGTCCTCCAGCCGGCGCTCCAGGCGCCGCTTCTCCTCCTCCAGGCGCGCGACGCGGTCGCGCGTCTCGACCCGGGCTTCGCGCAGCTTCTTGCGGCGCGCGCCGGCGCGGCGCATCCCGGCCGTGAGAACCATCAGGCCGATGAGGAAGAGCGCGGCGGTGGCCGCCCCGGCCAGGAAAAGCTCCAGCTTGCTGAGCTGGAGCGTACGGTCGAGCACCGTGACAGAAGCCGCGATGCCGCCGGTCTCGTCGTTCGCCACCGCGACCAGTGCCGCGCCGGCGAGGACGATCAAGAGCAGGCCCAGCACGATCATGTGACCTCAACTCCTAGTCGCCTCGGTGTCGCCCTTCGTGGGCACCCCCCGACTGCCCTTACCTGCCGGGGTTATTCCTCCGGGGAGCGAGGTGTGCCATAATTTCAACGGGTGATGAAAAATGCAGACAACATGTGCGATCGCCGGTGGTGGCCCCGCCGGGGCCGTGCTCGCCCTTCTCCTCGCCCGCGCGGGGGTGGAGGTGACGCTGCTGGAGAAGCACGCCGACTTCCTGCGCGACTTCCGCGGGGACACCATCCATCCCTCGACCATGCAGGTGCTCGACGAGCTCGGGCTCGCCCGCGCGCTCCTGGCGCTGCCGCACCGCAAGGCCGACCGGGTGATGGTGTGGACCGACGAGCGCGAGATCGAGGCGGCCTCCCTGCGCGGGCTGAAGAGCAGGTTCCCCTACATCACGTTCGTCCCGCAGTGGGACTTCCTCAACCTGATCACCGAGGCGGCGCGGCGCTACCCGGGGTTCCGGCTGCTGATGGAGGCCGAGGTCACCGGGCTGATCAGGGAGGGCGGCGCGGTACGCGGCCTGCGCTACCGTGACCGCGACGGCGAGCACGAGCTGCGGGCGACGCTCACCGTCGGCGCCGACGGGCGGCACTCGGACGTGCGGCGGGCGGCCGGCCTCGTCCCGGTGGAGCACGGCGCGCCCATGGACGCGCTGTGGTTCCGGCTGCCGCGCGAGCAGGACGACCCCGTCGATGCGATCCTGCGCGTGTCCGCCGGGCGGATGATGGTGGCGATCAACCGCGAGACGTACTGGCAGCTCGCCTATCTGATCCCCAAGGGTGACCACGAGCGGGTCAAGGCCGCGGGCGTCGCGTCGCTGCGCGCCGCCGTGGCCTCCCTGCTGCCCTTCCTCGCCGGCCGGACCGAGATGCTCGCGAGCATGGACGAGGTGAGCGTGCTGCGGGTCGCCGTGAACCGGCTGCGCCGCTGGCATCGGCCGGGGCTGCTGCTCATCGGGGACGCCGCCCACGCCATGTCGCCGGTGTTCGGCGTCGGCATCAATCTGGCCGTACAGGACGCGGTGGCCGCCGCCAACCTGCTCGCCGGGGCGCTGCGCGCCGGGAACGTCCCCGAGGCGCTACTGGCCAGGGTGCAGCGGCGCCGCACGCCGCCCACGGTGATCACGCAGTTCGCCCAGCGCGTGGTCCAGGCCAGGATCATCCGGCCGGCGCTGCGCGGCTCCCCCACCCCGGTCCGGCTGCCTCGCGGCATGTCCCGCCTGCCGCTGATCGGTGCGCTCGCCCGCCGCTTCATCGGTCTCGGCGTCCTGCCCGAGCACGTCCGCACGCCCGAGATCCGCGCCGGTTCGCCGACAAGGGCGCAATATTGAGAAAGCGTTTCTCACCTTGTGGACATCGACGCTGTCAACGGCGGGAAGGTGCAATAGCCTTTTAGCGTGAGCGCAGAGCCGATCAACCTCGATTCCTGGCGGGAGCTGCCCGCCGCGCAACAGCCCGAGTGGCCCGACCGCGCCGCCCTCGAGCGGGTGGTCGCCGAGCTTAAGGGGCTGCCACCACTGGTGTTCGCCGGCGAGTGCGACGAGCTGAAGGACCGGCTCGCCGCGGTGGCCCGGGGCGAGGCCTTCGTCCTGCAGGGCGGCGACTGTGCCGAGACCTTCGCGGGGGCCACCGCCGACAACGTGCGTAACAAGCTGAAGACCCTGCTGCAGATGGCCATCGTGCTCACCTACGCCGGCCGGGTGCCCGTGGTCAAGATCGGCCGGGTGGCGGGGCAGTTCGCCAAGCCCCGGTCCAAGCCGACCGAGGTCAGGGGCGGCGTCGAGCTGCCCGCCTACCGCGGCGACATGGTGAACGGCTTCGACTTCACCCCCGAGGCCCGCACGCCCGACCCGCAGCGGCTGCTGCGGGCCTACCACTCCGCCGCGGTGACGCTCAACCTCGCCCGCGCGTTCACCAAGGGCGGGTACGCCGACCTGCGTCAGGTGCACGCCTGGAACCAGGACTTCGTGGCCGAGTCGCCGGCCGGTCGCCGCTACGAGCAGCTCGCCCGCGAGATCGACCAGGCACTCGCGTTCATGCGGGCCTGCGGGGCCGATCCCGAGGAGTTCCACACCGTGGAGTTCTACTCCTCGCACGAGGCGCTGATCCTCGACTACGACCGTGCGCTGACCCGCGTCGACTCGCGCACCGGACTGCCCTACGACGTGTCGGCCCACATGGTGTGGATCGGCGAGCGCAGCCGGCAGCTCGACGGCGCGCACGTCGAGTTCTTCAGCCGCATCCGCAACCCGATCGGGGTGAAGCTCGGCCCGACCACCTCGCCGGAGGACGCCCTCGCGCTCATCGACAAGCTCAACCCGGCCAACGAGCCGGGCCGGCTGACCTTCATCACCCGCATGGGCGCCACCCGGGTGCGCGACGCGCTGCCCACCCTGGTGGAGAAGATCCAGGCGAGCGGCGCCCAGGTCGGGTGGATCTGCGACCCGATGCACGGCAACACCTTCGAGGCGCCGAGCGGCCACAAGACCCGCAGGCTGGACGACGTGCTGGACGAGGTCGCCGGCTTCTTCGAGGTGCACCACGCCCTCGGCACCCACCCCGGCGGCATCCACATCGAGTTCACCGGCGACGACGTGACCGAGTGCGTCGGCGGCGGCCACCCGATCGTGGAGGAGGATCTGGCGCTGCGCTACGAGACCGCCTGTGACCCGCGCCTGAACCGCGGCCAGTCCCTCGACCTGGCCTTCCGGGTGGCCGAGCTCTACCGCTCGAGCTGACCGGTCCGCTGCACGGAGAGAGCCGGTCCCCCGTGCGGGGACCGGCTCTCTCGCGTCTTCGCGGCGTTCACCGGCCGGGCGCGACCTGGCCCCGGGAACGCGGCGGCGGGGGTCAGGGGCGGCTGCCGTCCTCGGGACCAGCGGCGCGGCCCGCGTCGATGTCCTCGGAGATCTCCTTGCGGATGGCCTCCATGTCCAGCGCGCGCACCTGCCTGATGAGGTCCTCCAGGGCGGGCTCGGGAAGCGCGCCCGGCTGGGCGAAGACCACGATGCCGTCACGGATCGCCATGACGGTCGGGATGGAGGTGATCTCGAACCCCTCCGCCAGAGCCCGCTCGGCCTCGGTGTCGATCTTGCCGAACTTGATGTCCTGGTGCTTCTCCGACGCCTTCTCGAAGATCGGCCCGAAGGTGCGGCACGGCCCGCACCACGCCGCCCAGAAGTCGAGAAGGACGATGCCCTCGTCGGCGATGTCGTTGAAGTTATTCTCGGTCACCGCGATGGTCGCCACAGTGATGCCTCGTCTCGTCGCTCGTCGATATCCGGTCGGCATAACCATGTACCCATCCGGCGAATTCCGCACCTCGCGCCGTCCGGCGGCGGCAGGGGTCGACGAGCCGGGAAACAGGGCCGGCCACCCCCGCGACAGGGGTGACCGGTGTGGACGCGCCGCGCGGGCACGGGCCTGCGGCGGGCGATCGCGGGAATCGGGGATGAGCCCCGGCCGGCGCCGCGCCGGCAACCCGCTAGGAGCAGTTCTGCGCCAGCTTCTGGGTGGCCTCGGTGGCCTGGGTGCCGAGCTTGGTCAGCTCGGTCGCCGCGGTGGCCGGGTTGGCCGGGTCGATCTTGATGCCGCCCCAGGTCGTGGACAGCTCGGACAGCGTCGTCGCCAGGTCGCCGTCGGCCTTGCCGGACAGGTCCTTGAGCTTGGTCGCCAGGTCGGCGGTCGCGGTGTTGAAGGCCTGCAGGTTGCCGGCGCCGGCCGCGGCCTGCGTGCTGTAGTCCTGGAACGCCTTGACGGCGTCCTGGCAGACCGCCTGGGTGCTGCCGCCGCCACAGGCGGTGGTGAGCGAGACGAGGATCGCGGCCGCGGAGACGGCGAGAGCGTGGCGGCGGAGGGTGATGGACATATCGTGCCTTTCCTTGTGATCTTGTCGCTGGGGAAAAGCTAGTGGCGACGGCTTGGCGTGCGCTTACAAATCACTTGAATCCCGCATCCATCGCGAACCGGCCGCCACCCTCGCCGTTCACGACGTGGCGGCGGCTCCGCCCCGCCGTTCCACCTCGTGCCGCGGCCCGGCGCCGGGCCTCTGCCTGCGCGCGCCCGAGTGATCGCGGCGCGCACACGGCGGAGCCCCGGCCGCCAGAGGCGATGGCGGCCGGGGCTCCGCGTGCTCGCGCGGCCTACGTGGCCGCGTCCGCCGGTTCCTCGCGGGTGGGCCGCGTCAGTCCTTCTTCAGGTGCAGGCCGAAGAGCAGGGGGTCGTGGTCGGAGGAGCGGAACGCCTCCGGCGAATAGAGGGCGGGCGAGTTGAACTCGGTGTTGTAGTCCAGGAACCGGCCCTCGTCGGCGTTGATGTGCCAGATGGTCGCGCCGGTCACCCGGTCGAGCAGCTTCTTGCCGACCAGCACGTGGTCGAGCTCGCCCGACAGGCCGCCGAACACGTAGCTGTAGCGGTCCTTCTTGCCGAGGAACTTCTTGCTGACGCTGACGAGCTTGGCCGCCTCCAGGGTGTGCATCGGGTCCTCCTCGCCGTAGGCGTTGAGGTCGCCGAGCACCACCGGGTTGGCCAGCTTGAGGCCGTCGATCAGACCGAGCACGGCCTGGGCCTGGCGGACCCGCTCGGCGTTGAAGCAGCTCTGCCCGTCGCCCTGGTCGAGGTCGGCGCCGGTCGCGCCGCCACAGCCCTTGGACTTGAAGTGATTGACGATCATGGCGAAGGTGGTCCCGTCGCCGCCCTTGGCCCGCTTGAAGTTCTGGATGAGCGGCGGCCGGCGGAACACCGGGTCGGCCGAGGACTGGGCGCCGCCGACCGGAGTGAGCACCGCGGGCTTGTAGATCAGCGCCACCTGGATGGCGTCGGTGCCGGGGATCGGCGAGGTGATGCCCTGGTAGGTACCCGCGCCGACGGCCGCGTTGAGCGCGGCGACGAGCGTGTTCAGCGCGGTGGTCCCGTTGTTCTCGACCTCCATCAGGCCGGCGACGTCGGGGTTGAGGCCCTTCAGGGTGGAGACCAGCTTGGCGAGCTGGCGGTCGCGCTCCACGGCGGTGGTGGCGCCGCGCGAGCCCAGCGTGGTGAACCAGTTGAGGGTGTTCAGGCTCGCCACCCGTACGTCGCCGCCGACCTT
>NZ_BMNT01000021.1:31842-41991 GCF_014646695.1 Sphaerisporangium melleum | reverse complement strand
GGCCGGGGCGGGCGGGCGCGGGTTCTCGGCCGCGAACCCGACCGGCTCGGTCGGCTGCACCCGGTAGACGTTGAAGCCGTAGGTCAGCACGCCGGTGAGCCCGGTGGTGACGTCTCCCACGCGCACCGTGTTGGAGCCCGCGGTGTGGTACGGCAGCTCGGGCGGGTTCTGCTCGGTGGAGGCGTCGTCCAGCAGGATCTGCCGGCGGGCGTCGAGCGCCGGGTCCACGTTGGGGCGGTCGGTCGGCTGGAACAGCCGCCCCTGGGAGGAGAGGGTGACCTCGCCGTAGCGGCCCAGGTTGTAGACCTCCGAGGCGGTGAGCTCCTGCGGGAAGGTCACCAGCACGCCCTCCAGCGGCTCCAGGCTCGCGCCCTCGGCGATCGGCAGCTTGACCTTCGCCGGCTTGACGGTTCCGGTGCCGCAGACCTCGACGGAGGTGACCGGGGACAGCTCGGTCAGGCCGTTGAACTCGGTGACGGTGCCGCTCACCAGCACCCGGTCACCGGTCTTGGCCGGCTTGGTGGTGTAGACGAACACCGCGTCGGAGGTGGCGGGGTCGGCGTCGGGGGTGGGGTCCTGCAGGTAGAAGCCGCCGAGCGAGCCGGTTCCCTGGTAGTCGCCGGTCACCACGCCCTCGACGCGGACGGCCTGCCCGGCGATCGGGCTGGCGGCGCCGGCGCCCTGGACCTCGGCGATCTGGTGGGTCGCCGGGAGCGTGCACGGCTCCGGGGTGGGAGTCGGCGTCGGACTCGGAGTCGGGCTCGCGGTGGGAGTCTCGGTGGGAGTCGGCGTCGGCGTGGGCTCACCGGTGGGCGTCGGGCTGGGCTCGGTCCCGCAGGGCGCGGCCGGGGTCGCGGAGTTGCGCGGGCCGGGCGGGCCGGCGGTGAAGTCGGCCGCGTTGACGTCGGTGTCGGCGCAGCCGTGATCGCCGCGCAGCGCGGCGGTGGTGTTGGTCAGCGCGGGCGCCGGCGTGCCTTCGGCGAAGTTGGCGGTCCCGAAGCCCACCAGGTCGCCGAGCAGCGCGAGCTGGTCGGCCGTGCAGGGCACCGAGCCGCCGTTGCAGGCCAGGCCGTCGGCCGAGCGGACCAGGGCCACCTTGCCCGCGGTGGCGCTCAGCGCGAGCCCGCCGGTGGTGTCGGGGGCCGGCAGCGGCGCGCTCGGCGTCGCGCCGGCCGCGAGCTGGACCAGGTGGTAGCCGCCCGGGGCGAGGGCGCCGGAGAGGTTCACCTTGTTGGTGGCGAAGGTGCCGGTCCCGGTCGCGCTGGCGTACTGCAGGGACCATCCGTCCAGGGAGACCTCCGAGCCGCCCCGGTTGAACAGCTCGACGAAGTCGTTGGTGAACGGGGCTCCGGTGTTGCCACCGCCGCCGTACACCTGGCTGATCACGACGGTCCCCGGCGCCGCGGCGGCCGGGGACGAGGAGAGTACGGCGACGCCGGCGGCGGCCACTGCGGCGGCCGTGAGGGCGGCGAACGCCCGGGATAGAGCACGCATGACCGGGAGCGTAGGCCCGGAAGACCGTTCTATCTCGTACTAGAACTAGATAGAAGGTGAAATAAGGGAACCTTGACACTTGGTGTCGATCGAGTGCCGTCGGCCTTGGCGTCCTTCGACCTAGCGGGCCGCAGATCCTGGCATCGCGATCACACTCTGTCAGCTCCCCGTCACGATTTAGTGACCCGTTACCCTATATTGGGTACGACTTTGGCATGACGTCGCCGCGGAAGCCCCTCCCCCTGGTCACCGGCTGGCCCACCTGCGCGGCCCGCGCCGCCTGCCCGGGCGTCGCGTGGGCGCCTTACGGCCGATGTCTCGCCCACCTGGCGCCGGCCGAACTGGACGAGGCGTTACGCGGCCTGGCCCCGGGCCGCGGCCTGGACCTGCGGGGCACCCTTCTGGACGAGGAACTGCTCACCCGCGTGCTGTCCGCCGCCGGACGCCATCTCGGCCGGGCCAGGTTCGACCGCGCGGTGTTCACCGGTCCCGCGCGGTTCGGCGAAGTGGTCTTCGCCGGGGACGCGACGTTCGACCATGCCCGGTTCGACCGGCTCGCCACGTTCTTCGGCACGCGCTTCACCCGCAACGCCTCCTTCCGTGAGGCCTGTTTCTCCCGCGAACTGTCGCTGCACGGCACGCGGCTGCGCGGGCACGGCACCTTCGACCGGATGCGCGCCGGCAGCGACGCGCTGTTCGGCGAGGCCCGCTTCGGCCGGGACGCGTCCTTCCGCGGCGCGGAGTTCCACGGGTTCGCGGCCTTCGACGGGGCGGTGTTCGACGGCGACGGCATCTTCCGCGGGGCGCGGTTCCGCCGGGCCGTGTCCTTGCGCAAGACCGCGTTCGGCGGCACGGCGGGGTTCGAGGGGGCGGCCTTCCACGGCGGTGCCTTCCTCACCGGCGTACGGGCCCGTCGCCGGCTGGTGCTGTCCGGCGTGCACGCTCCCGGCCCGCTGGAACTGGAGACGTCCGGCTGCCCGGTGGACCTGCGGGGCGCCCGCGTGCTGGGCCGGTTCGCGGCGCGGCTGGCGGACACCGACCTCGACCTGCGCGAGGCCGTGCTCGCCGGGCCCGCCACGGTGACCGGGGGCGCGGGCGGGCTGCGGGTGGTGTCGCTGGACCGGCTGGACGCCCGCGCGCTGACGCTGCGCGGCGCCGATCTCAGCGGCTGCCGGCTGGCCGGGGTGGTACGCCCCGAGGCGCTGCGGCTGGCCGGATGCGTCTTCGCCGCGCCGCCCGCCGGGGTGCGCGTCGGCCTGCGCTGGCCGCCCGTCCTGTGGTGGAACGGGCGGCGGGTGCTGGCCGACGAGCAGGCGGTGCGCGGCTGGGCGGCCCCGGCCGAGCCGGCGCTGGACCCGGCGAGTCTGGCCGGCCTGTACGAGCGGCTGCGGCGCGCGGTGGACGACGCGCAGACCTCCGCCGACTTCGCCTTCGGCGCCATGGACATGCGCCGGCTGGCCGCCCGGCGGCGGGCACGGCTCATCCTGGCGGCGTACTGGCTGGCCTGCGGGTATGGGCTGCGCATGGGACGGGCGGCCGCGTGGGCGGCGGCCGCGGCGGCGATCGCCGCGGGAGCGCTGGTCTTCGCCACGGGCTCGCATCCGGCCGGGCGCCCCGTCGGCCACCGCTCCCCCGTGCCCGCCGTCCACGCCCCCTCGCCCCACACCGGCTGAGTCTCCGCCGCGCCCGCCCGCCGGCCGATCCCCCGCTGAGCCCGGCCCGGCACTCCGCCACGCGGCGGGAGGTGCCCGCCCGGCCGGAAGGGCCGCCCGTGCCCGGGGCAGGCACAGGGGTGGGTCAGGGATTCCCCGGATTATCGGGCGCACCACCCGGACGGGACAATGATGGCCGGTGCCGGTGCGAGTGAGATGTGGGGAGAGCATGGCGAGCGCGAGTGCCATCGACGACTACGTGAGCAGGCTCGGCCGTTCACTGCGCGGGCCGTCCCGCCTGCGGCGCGACCTGGTGGCCGAGGCACGCGACGGTCTCGACGACGCCGCCGAGGCCCACGTCGAGCAGGGCGTCGGCCGTGCCGAGGCCGAGTGCAAGGCGGTCGCCGAGTTCGGCCCGATGACCGAGATCGCCCGGGCCTACCAGGAGGAGCTCGCCGCCCACCAGGGCCGCAGGATGGCCGCGACGCTGTTCGTGACCGTGCCGCTGATGACGCTCGTCTGGAGCTTCATCTGGGTCGTCTTCCCCGAGGACCCGGTGACCGTCATGGCGGTCAAGCCCATCTGGTTCACGCCGCTCGCCCGCTTTCTCGACTTCTTCCAGTTCGGCATGGGCGTCCTCGGCGCGCTCGCCCTGGTCGCCTTCGGCAGGGGGCGGCGACGTCTGGGCCGGCCGGAGGTCCTCGTCCGCGCGCTCGGCATCCTGGTGTGGATCCAGGTGCCGGCGATCGCGCTGTCCTCTCTGGCGCTGTCGGTCGGCGCGGGCCATGCGCTGCACAACTTCACGACCTATGTGCCCGGGATGGCGGCAAGCGTGCTGAGCTATCTGGTCGCGGGCTGGCTGCTGTGCGGCGCGACCCGCTGCCTGATCGCCTCCCGTTTCGTGACGGCCCCCGCTCCCGCGGCGTACGGGCGCCGCGTCCTGGGCTGAGCCCTTCGAGGGCACGTCCGCCCAGCACCACGTCGGCCGGCTACTCGCGGGGGCGCAGGACGCGCACGCTCAGTGCTGGGGGCGGGGAATGAGCACGCTGCCGATGGCGTCGGTGAACCGCTGCCAGGAGGACCGCTCGCCGTCCAGCGCGGCGCGCCCGCTGGAGGTCAGCCGGTAGCTGCGGCGGCGGCGGCCGCCCACCGTCGCCCACTCGCTGGTGAGGTGACCCATCCGTTCCAGCCGGCGCAGCGCGGGATAGACGGTGCCGGTCGGGACGTTGAGCGCTCCCCCGCTGCGCCGCTGCAGCGCCTCGATGATCGCGTACCCGTGCAGCGGCCCGTCTTCCAGGACGGAGAGCAGCAGGGCGTCCATGTGCCCGCGTAGCGCGTCGGGATTCACCGTCTCAGCCTATCCAGGTGCGTCATGACTCCACTCTACAAGTAGGCTCTCTACATGTAGACAGACACAACATGGAAAGAGGAGCCATGGACGTGACCGACCTGGCGCGGTTGCAGTTCGCGGTGACAGGAAGCCTGCACTTCCTGTTCGTCGTGCTGACGCTGGGGCTCGCCCCCCTGGTGGCGATCATGCAGACCCGCCACGTCATCAGCGGCAAGCCGGTCTTCGCCCGCATGACACGCTTCTGGGGACGGATCTACCTGATCAACTACGCGCTCGGCGTGCTCACCGGCCTGGTCATGGAGTTCCAGTTCGGACTGAGCTGGAGCGGCCTGACGCACTATGCCGGTGACGTGTTCGGCGCCCCGCTCGCGATCGAGACGCTCGTGGCGTTCTTCCTGGAGTCCACCTTCCTCGGTCTGTGGATCTTCGGCTGGAACCGGCTGCCGAAAGGGCTGCACCTGGCCTGCATCTGGCTCGTCGCGCTGACCGCCTACCTCAGCGCCTTCTGGATCATGGTGGCCAACTCGTTCCTCCAGCACCCCGTCGGCGTGGCCGACCGCGGCGACCACCTGGCGCTGACCGACTTCCCGGCGCTGCTGTCCAACTCCAGCCTCGTCATGGCCTTCCCGCACGTCATCGGCGCCGGGCTGTTCGCCGGCAGCTTCCTGATCATCGGGGCCAGCGCCTACCACCTGTTCCGCCGTACGCCCGAGCAGGAGTTCTTCCGCAGGTCACTGCGCACCGGCGTGGTGTGGGCGCTGGTCGGCACCAACATCGCCGTCGGATTCGGCTACGCGCAGTTCGGCGCGATCGATGGCACCCAGCCGGGCAAGTTCAACGGCGCGGTCCCCGGCATGGCCCTCGGCAACATGATCCTCATCGGCCAGCTCGTCCATCTGATCGTGCTGTTCCTGCTGCTGCCGCTGCTGTTCCGCGACCTGCTGGCCCGCGCCCGCTGGCTGCACCCGGTGCTCATGATCATGACGCCGCTGCCGTTCGCCGCGGCGATCCTCGGCTGGCTCGCCCGCGAGGTCGGCCGCCAGCCCTGGCTGGTGTACGGCAAGCTCACCGTCGCCGACGCGATGTCACCCGGCCTCACCGAGGGCATGGTCCTGCTCTCCCTCATCGCCTTCGCCGGCGTGCTCGCCCTGCTGGCCGTCGTCGACATCCTGCTGATCGCCCGCGCCGTCCACCAGGGCCCAAAGGTGGACGACCTCGGCGCCCCCGGGCCCGCCGAGCCCTCCCCCGCCCCCGTCCTGGCCCTCTGAGCGGCCACCGTTCCCGTCCCGGGCCGGGCGCCGCGACACCGGCCCCTCGCGCAAGGAGCTCCCCCCATGGAGATCATCTGGCTCGCGGTCCTCGCCGCGCTGCTCATCGGCTACTTCGCCCTCGAAGGCTTCGACATCGGCGTGGGCATGCTGCTGCCCGTGCTGAGCCGGGCGCGCGAGCGGGCCGGCGAACCCGGCCCGCCACAGCGCCACCGTGACCGCCTGGTCGCCGCCATGGCCCCGTTCGTCCTGGCCAACGAGATCTGGCTCGTCGCCGCCGTCGGGACGCTGATCGGCGCCTTCCCCTCCCTGGAGGGCGAGGTCATCAGCGGCCTGTACTCCGTCGTGGTCGCGCTGCTGGTGTCCTGGATCCTGCGCGACGCGGCCCTGTGGTTCCGCCGCCGGATGGACGGCGCCGCCTGGCGCGCCTTCTGGGACGCCGTGCTGTGTGCCGCCTCCTGGGGGCTGGCCCTGAGCTGGGGGGTCGCGCTGGCCGCCCTGGTCCGCGGGCTGCCCGGCACGGCGTTCGACGCGGCCGGCCTGCTCGGCGGGGCCGTCGTGGCCGCCGTGTTCGCCTTCCACGGCCGGGCCTTCGTGGCCTGGCGCCTGGCCGGCGCGGGTGAGACCCGCCCGGCCGCCCGGCGGCTGTGGCTGTCGGCCGTCGTCGCGGCGCTGCCCGTCGCGGTGCCGCTCGTGGCAATGGCGCCGGCGCTGCTCGACCACGCCGCCTCGCCCGCCGCGCTCGGTGTGCTCAATCTCATCGTCCTGCCGGTCACACCCATCCTCGTGGGCGCGCAAGTATGGGTATGGCGCACGTTCGGCCCGAGCAGGTCCGCCGGCGCCGCAGCCGTCCCGTCCTTCTTCTGAGGAGCGATGCACAAGGATCTCCTGCGCCTGGCCCGCGCCGACATGGCGGTCCGCCGCCACCTGGCGGTGTGCCTGACGGCGGCCGTCCTGGCCGGGCTGCTGGTCCTCGCGCAGGCCGAGTTGCTGTCGGGAGTGCTGTCGGGCGCGTTCACCGTGGCCGCCCTGCTCCCCCTCGCGGCCGTGGTCGTGGCGCGTGCGCTGCTCGGCGGCCTGCAGGGCGTCGCCGCCGGCCGCACGGCGACCACGCTGAAGTCGGCCCTGCGCGAACGGCTGCTGTCCCGGCTGCGCGACCTCGGCCCCACCCGGCTCGGCTCCCATCGCTCCGGCGAGCTGGTCACGCTCGCGGGGCGGGGGCTGGACGCGCTCGACGCCTACGTCACCGGCTATCTGCCGGCGGTCGCCGTGGCCGCCGCGGTGCCGGTCGCCGTCCTGGTGCGGCTGTTCGCCGCCGACCTCGGCACCGCGGTGATCGTCCTGCTCACCCTGCCGTTGATCCCGGTCTTCGGCGCGCTGGTCGGCTGGCAGACCAAGGCGGTCACCGAGCGGCAGTGGCGGGCGCTCTCCCGCCTGGGCGGTCACTTCCTGGACGTGGTGCGCGGCCTGCCGACGCTGCGCGCGTTCGGCCGCGCGCACTACCAGGCCACGGTGATCCGCCAGGTCGCCGACGCGCACCGGGCGGCCACCATGCGCACGCTGCGGGTCGCCTTCCTGTCCTCACTGGTGCTCGAACTGGTCGCCTCGCTGTCGCTGGCGCTGGTCGCCGTACCGGTCGGGCTGCGGCTGCTGTCGGGGTCGCTGGACCTGCGCACGGCCCTGCTGGTGCTGCTGCTCGCTCCCGAGGCGTATCTTCCGCTGCGGATGATGGGAACGAGGTTCCACGCCGCGATGGAAGGCGTGGCCGCCGCCGACGACGCCTTCGCCGTCCTGGACGACGCCGGCGCGCAGGCCGAGGCCGGCGAGGACGGACGGCCCCAGGCACCTGCGGGCGCGGCGGCGCCGCCGGGCGTGCCGGAGATCCGGCTGGAGAACGTCACCGTCCGCTATCCGGGACGCGAGGACGCCGCGCTCGACGGGGTATCGCTGACGATCGCCCCCGGCGAGCTGATCGCGCTGGTGGGCGAGAGCGGCGCGGGCAAGAGCACCCTGCTCCACCTGCTGCTCGGCTTCGTCGCCCCCGCCGAGGGCAGGGTGCTGGTGGGCGGCGCCGACCTGGCCTCGCTGGACGCCGACGAGTGGCGGCGCCGGCTGGCGTTCGTGCCGCAGCGCCCTCATCTGTTCGCCATCTCGGTCGCGGACAACATCCGGCTCGGCGCGGACGCCGCCGAGGAAGAGGTCCGGGCGGCGGCGCGGGCCGCGCGGGCCGAGGATTTCGTGACCAGGCTGCCGGAGGGGTACGCGACCGTGCTCGGCGAGGGCGGCGCCGGCCTGTCGGCCGGGCAGCGGCAGCGCGTGGCGCTCGCCCGTGCCTTCTGCCGCCCCGGCGCCCAGGTGCTGCTGCTGGACGAGCCGACCGCGCGGCTGGACGGCCGCAGCGAGGCGGCGATCGTCGAGGCGACCCGCGCCCTGGCCGAGGGCCGCACCGCGGTGATCGTCGCACACCGCCCCGCGATGATCGAGCTGGCCGACCGGGTCGTCCGGGTGGACGCGGGCAAGATCGTCTCCGACCGCCGCGTCCCGCGCGGCGACACCGGCGGGGACCGGTCCGGGGAGACCCGCCTCACCGGCGAGGCCACGGCAGGAGGGCTGCGATGAGCACGGCACCGCGACGGCGGGGGCCCGCACGGCATTGGCGGGCCGATGATCATCGGCGCGGCCCCCGGAGGGACGCGACGAACACCGGCACTCCGCCCGAGCGCGCGACGCGGTCCCCGTACACGACCGGCGAGACGAAGACGAGCGGCACAGCTCCGGGAGGGACGCGATGAGCATCGGCACCTCGCCCGAGCGCACGGCGTCCGCGCAAGCCCGGGGGCTCCTGTCGGGGATGGGCGGGCGCATGGTGACCGCCGTCGCCGCCGGCGCGGCGGCCGAGCTGGCCTCACTGGCACTCATCGGCTGCGCCGCCTGGCTGATCACCCGGGCCGCCGAGCAGCCGCCGCTCGCCGCGCTCAGCGTCGCGATCGTGGGCGTGCGGGCCTTCGCGACCAGCCGGGGGGTGTTCCGGTACGCCGAGCGGCTGGCCGGGCACGACGTCGCGCTGCGCGCGCAGGCCACCACCCGCGAGCGGCTGTACCGGGCGCTCATCCCGTCCCGGCCGCTCGGCCACCGTGGCGCCGACCTGCTGAGCCGCATGGTCGACGACACCGACGCCGTCCAGGACCTGCTGGTCCGCTGCCTGCTGCCCGCGCTGGCCGCCCTGGTGACCGCGGTCGCCGCGGTGACGCTGGCCGCGTTCCTGCTGCCCGCCGCCGCGCTCGTGCTGGCCGCCGGTCTGCTGCTCGCGGGGCTGGCCCTGCCCGCGGGGACGACGGCCGCCGCCCGCCGCTGGTCGGCGCGGCTGGCCCCGGCCCGGGCCGACCTCGCGGCGCGGGTGGCCGATCTGGTCCACGGGGCCGCCGACCTCGCCGCGTACGGGGCCGGTGACCGGGCGCTGGCCGAGGCCGCGGCGGCCGACGCGCGGCTCGCCGCGCTGGAACGCCGGCAGAGCCGGGCAGGCGCCGCCGCGCTGATGCTCGGCACGCTGGTGCAGGGTCTCACCGTGGCGGCCGTCGTACTGGCCGCCCAGCGCGCCGGGCTCGGCACCGTGGCCACCGCCGTGCTGGCGCTGACCGCGCTGGTGTCGTTCGAGCCGGTCCTGCCGCTGGCCGCCGCGGGCGAGCGGTTCGCCGGGGTGAGCGCCGCGCTGCGCCGGTTGAGCGAGGTCCAGGCCACCGTGCCCGCCGTCCCCGAGCCCGCATCGCCCGCGCCCGCGCCGGGTCCCCCGCTGACCGTGGAGGTGACCGGCCTGGTGGTCCGGCACGCCCCGGGCCGGGCCGCCGCGCTGGACAGGGTGTCGCTGACCCTCACCCCCGGCAAGCGGGTGGCCGTCGTCGGGCCGAGCGGCGCGGGCAAGAGCACGCTGCTGTCGGCCCTCATGCGCACCGCGGACATCGAGGCCGGGCGCATCCTGCTCAACGGGGCGGACGTGCGGAAGCTGTCCCCCGACGACGTCCGCGCACTGATCACCGGCCTCACTCAGGATCCGTACGTCTTCCGCGCCACCCTGCGCGACAACCTGCGGCTGGCCGCTCCGCCGGCCGGCGACGAGGAGCTCGCCCTGGCCGTGCGCCGGGCGCGGCTGGAGGCCTGGGTGGAGCGCACCGGCTGGGACGTGACGCTCGGCGAGGACGGCCGGACGGTGTCGGGTGGCCAGCTCCAGCGGCTGGCCCTGGCGCGGGCGCTGCTGCGCGACCCGGAGGTCCTGCTGCTCGACGAGCCGGCCGAGTCGCTGGACGCCGCCACGGCCGACGCGCTGATGGCCGACCTGCTCGACGTCACCCACGGCCGCACGACGCTGCTGGTCACCCACCGCCTGCAC
>NZ_BMNT01000021.1:306-31793 GCF_014646695.1 Sphaerisporangium melleum | reverse complement strand
GGCCTGGAGGGCGTCGACGAGATCATCGTCCTGGAGGGCGGCCGGGTGATCCAGCGCGGCCGGCACGACGAGCTGCTGTCGGTGCCCGGCTACTACCGCGACCTGTGGGAGTCCGAGGCCCTGACCGCGGCCCCCTCCTGACCTGTCGCGGCGCGGCGATCGCGCAGGTGATCGCCGAACCCGCGGACGCGAACAGGCGCGCCGCCGGGCCTGCAGCGGCACCCGGCGACGCGCCTGGCTCTCGGGGACGTCAGCTCGTCACGGTCTTCTCCGTCAGCGTGACGGTGGCCGTGGCGGTGGCGCCGTCGCGCACATAGGTCAGCGTGACCTTGGTGCCCGGCCGGAAGCCGCGGACCGCGCCGACGACCGTCTCGGCCCCGGACACCTGCTGGCCGTCGATCTTGGTGATCAGGTCGCCCGCCTTCAGCCCCGCCCGCTCGGCCGGGCTGCCCGCCTGCACCGAGCCGATGACCGCGCCCTCGGTGCCGCCGGTCGCGTCGGCCAGCGTGACTCCGAGGTAGGCGTGGGACACCTTGCCGGTCTTGATGAGCTGGTCGGCGACCTGGCGGGCGGTGTTGATCGGGATGGCGAAGCCGACGCCGATGTTGCCGTCCCCGCCGTTGGTCGCGATCGCGCTGTTGATCCCGATCACCTGGCCGCTCGCGTTGACCAGGGCGCCGCCCGAGTTGCCGGGGTTGATCGCGGCGTCGGTCTGGATGGCGCCGCCGATGGTCGCACCGGCCGGCTGCGACGGGCCGCGCTGCGAGCCGAAGCCGCCGTCGCCCCAGCCCGGCGGGAGCTGCGGGCTCTGCCGCTGCTGGGAGTCGCCGACGGTCACGGTGCGGTCGAGCGCGCTGACGATCCCGGCGGTCACCGATCCGGAGAGGCCCAGCGGGCTGCCGATGGCGAGCACGGCGTCGCCGACCTGGAGCTTGTCGCTGTCGCCGAGCGAGGCCGCGGTCAGCCCGGACACGTCCTTGGCGCGCACGACCGCGAGGTCGGTGGCCGGGTCGGTGCCCACCACGTCCGCCTGGGCGATCTTGCCGTCGCTGAACCTCACCTGGAGCTTCGCGTCCGGCCCGGCGCCCGCGACCACGTGGTTGTTGGTGAGGATCAACCCGTCGGCGGACAGGACCACACCCGAACCCTCGCCCTGGCCCGCGCCGCTGGTCACGGTGATGGAGACCACGGACGGCTGCACCGCCCGGGCGACGTCGGCGACCGTCGCGCCGGCCGGGTCGGAGGCGGCCCGCACGATGGGGCTGGTGATCACGGCGGCCGGGCCGGCCGTGGCCGTCGCGACGAAGGCCCCCGCGGCCCCGCCGCCGATCGCGACGGCGGCGAGCGCCAGGCCGGCCACCGCCTTGCGGCCGGTGGTCCACCACGGCGCCGTCGCCGTGCCGGCCGGGGCGGGCCCGGCCGGGAAGGGCGGCAGGCCGGAGGCGGCCGGGCTCCCGGGGGCACCCAGGTCGCGCCGGAAGCCGCCAGGCTGGGGCGGGGTCCGGCCGAACTGCGTCCATCCCCGCGCACCCGATGTCGCCATCGGAGTGGTCTGGTCCGTCGTCTTCTCCGTGTTCTCACGCGGGTCTTCGGTGCTCATCTCTTCCCCCAGGTCGTCCGCATACGCCGCTATTCGGCGGCGGCCGGTTGAGGACCGGTGATTCAATGATGGCGCGCCGCCGATAAGACCCCGCTAAGCGATCCCTGAACGTTTCCTGAACGAGGCATCTCGCCTGCGAGACGTACGGGGCGGCCTGCGGCCCGGGCTTCCCCGCCGTGTCGCGGACCACCGTTCCCACCTGGGATCCGCCGGTCGGCGCTCCGGCCGGGAAGGTAAAGCGGAGATAAGGAGAAATCGCCCGGGAATCGCGACGGCGGCCCGGAGAGGTCAGGCCGGCGCCGTCTTCGCCCGACCCTTTCCCGTGCGCCCGCAGCGTGCGCTGGGTAGGTTTCACCGGCGGACGGCGCCGGCCGTCGCGCACACTTTATGGGGGGACGGATATGCGACATATAAGGATTTTGGCGACGCTGATATCCGGGCTGCTCGCGGGGGCCGGGCCCGCCCTCGCCGACGACGATGACGACCTGCCCGACTGGCTGTGGCAGCAGCAGACCGAGCATCCCGCCAATCTCGTCACCGTGCCCGACATCACCGGGCGGCCGCGCACGATCGGGTTCGTGGACATCGACGGGTACGCCGTGACCGAGGGGGACATCGTCATCGGCTCGCCCACCGACGCCACCTCCGGGAAGATCCGCCTGCCCGGTGTCTTCCCCGGTGCCGAGCGGCTCGCCGTCCCGCCCGCGCGCATCGCCGTGCCACCACCCGAAGCGCCGGCCGCGACGAGCACACGCCAGGCGGCCGGCACCACGCCCAAGGTCACCGCGCCGCCGGCCGGCAGCGCCGCGTCACCCGCACGACCGGCGCGGCTCGCGGCCTGTCCCGGCGGGCCCGGGGGCACGGCCACCTCCCAGGACGACACGCTGTGGCCCGGAGGGAAGGTGCCCTACGTCCTCGCCCCCGACCTGACCCCCGCCGCGCGCGAGGCGGTCACCCTGGCGATGCAGGACTTCCACCGCCACACCTGCGTACGCTTCGTCCCGCGCACCGACGAGGCCGGCTATCTGACCATCGTGTCCGGCACCGGCTGCTACTCCTACGTCGGGCGCCTCGGCACCGGGTCGCAGGAGCTGTCACTCGGCAAGGGCTGCGAGCGCAAGGGCACCGCCATCCACGAATTGCTGCACGCGCTCGGCTTCTACCACGAGCATTCGCGCTCCGACCGGGACAGCGCGGTGACCGTGCACCTGGAGAACGTGATGAAGGGCTACGAGACGCAGTTCCACAAGCTCTCGCCCGAGCAGAACCACCTGTACGGGCTGCTGGACTACGACTCGGTGATGCTGTACGGCCAGACGTTCTTCAGTGCCAACGGGCGAGACACCCTGCTGCCGCTGGTCCCGGTGCCGATCGGCCAGCGGCAGGGCTTCAGCCGCGGTGACCTCGCCGCCGTGCGTACGCTGTACCGCTGCCCTCCGGCCGACCCCCCACCGGCCCCCGCGCCCGCGCCTGGAGGTGGCGGCACGTCCGTCCCGTCGTAGGTCACGGAATCGGGCTCATGGCGCGGGCCGCCGGTGTTCGCGCGCGACCGCCGCTCGCAGAGCTTCCCCGTGGGGGCGGGGAAGCTCCAGGAGCGGGTGCCCGCTCCTCAGGCTTTCCGAACGCCGGCCCGGGCTGCCCGCCGGCCGCCGGGACCGCGGGCCGGGCCGGCGGGAGACGGCCGGACGGTCAGAGGGCGGAGCGGTACGGGTCGCGCAGCGGGGCCGTCCGGGCGGCGAAGTCGGCCTTCACCCGCTCCATGCGCGGCCCGGGGGCATAGAAGCGCCCCTTGGTCTCACCATAGGGGGTGAGCCAGTCACGGGCGGCCAGCTCGCGCAGGTCGCGGGCCGCCTGGCCCTGGCTCAGCGACTCGTCGGCCTGGTAGCTCGAGCGCCGCAGCCGCCTGCTGACGAACACCTGGTAGAGCGCCGACACGCACCGGGTGTTCAGGCCCTCCGCGTCGACCTGCTCCTCCAGCAGCGTCCAGACCTCCCCCGCCTCGGCCAGCCGGCGGCGCACCCGCTGCGCCTGCATGTGGTGCGCCCGCAGGCAGAACCGCACCCAGGGCAGCGTCTCATCATGCGGACCCCAGCGCCGGCGCCCGACCTCGCCCAGCACGTCGTAGTAGTCGTAGGTGGTGCGGCCTTCGCCGAGCCACTCCTCGATGGAGCAGAACTCGGGCGTGGTGATCTGATCGCGGCCGAGCACCAAGGTCTGCAACGCGCGGGACATGCGCCCGTTCCCGTCCCGCCACGGGTGGATCTTCACCAGGTTGAGGTGCGCCATCGCGGCCCGGACGTACGCCGGCGCGTCGAGATCACCGCCGTTGAGCCATGCCACCAGCTCGTCGAGCAGCCCGGGGACCTCCTCGGCGTCCGGCCCTTCGTAGACCACCTCACCGGTCGCCGAATCGCGGACGTAGATGCCTCCCGGTCGCACGATGCCGGGGCTCTTGTCGTGGTGGTGGCCGATCATCATGAAGTTGAGCGCGTTCAGCAGGCCACGGTCGTAGGCGAAGGACCTGGCCGAGGCCAGGTGGCGGACGTAGGTGAGCGCCTGCTGGTAGCCGGCGATCTCGCTCGCCACGGCGCGCGAAGTCTCCAGCGGCTCCTCCCCCAGCATGATGGACTCGATGTCCTCCACGCTCGCCCGGTAGCCCTCGATGGAGTTGGATCCCTGGATCGCCCGGGCCTGGAGCTGGCGGCGGAGCTGGCCGTCCCAGCGATGCGGCTCGGCCAGGCGATAGCGCAGGTCGCGCCGCATGTCCTCGATCTCACCCAGCACGGCCTTGTCGGCCGGCTCCAGCTCAGGAGTCGCGTACATCACGGCACCCATAACAGCATGGACGAATCATCCGGTCAAGCGACTGGATGATTCGTCCATATTTGCCCGCTCCGGCCCCCGTCCGGCTCAGCGAGCCGGGACGGGCTTTCCGGGCCGGGACGGGCAGGGCCCCGAGTCCCCGGGCCGCCGGACCGCGGCCGGGGACTCGAGGCGGCTCAGGCGGCGGCGGTCTTGACGACCGTCGCCGGGGTGAGCGCCAGCTCCAGCACCTCGCGGACGTCGCTGA
The DNA here is from genome assembly GCF_014646695.1 of Sphaerisporangium melleum. Taxonomy (GTDB): domain Bacteria; phylum Actinomycetota; class Actinomycetes; order Streptosporangiales; family Streptosporangiaceae; genus Sphaerisporangium; species Sphaerisporangium melleum. The sequence continues at coordinate 27,123 of NZ_BMNT01000021.1, read as the reverse complement.
CCGCGTGGACGGTCAGCTCGCTGCGGACCTCCGCGGGCACATCATCCAGGTCGGGCTCGTTGCGCGCCGGGATGAGCACCGTGGTGATGCCCGCCCGGTGGGCGGCGAGCAGCTTCTGCTTGACCCCGCCGATCGGCAGCACCCGGCCGGTGAGCGAGACCTCGCCGGTCATCGCCACGTCCGAGCGCACCGGGCGGCCGGACAGCAGCGAGGCCAGGGCGGTGGTCATCGTCACGCCGGCCGAGGGACCATCCTTCGGGATCGCGCCCGCCGGGACGTGGATGTGCACCGAGCGGTCCTTCAGGGACCCGACCGGCAGCTCCAGCTCGGCGCCGCGCGACCGCAGGTAGGACAGCGCGATCTGCGCCGACTCCTTCATCACGTCGCCGAGCTGCCCGGTGAGCGTGACCGCCGTCGAGCCGGTCTCGGGGTCGGCAAGCGACGCCTCGACGTAGAGCACGTCGCCGCCCGCCCCGGTGACCGCGAGCCCGGTCGCGACGCCCGCCACCGCCGTGCGCTGCGCCGACTCCGGCAGCGAGGACTCCGGCACGTGCCGGGGCCGGCCGAGGTAGCCGACCAGGTCGCCCGCGCCGACGGTCACCGGCAGCGCGGCGTCCTCGACCGCGGCCTTCGCCGCGACCTTGCGCAGCACCCGCGCGATCGCCCGCTCCAGCGAACGCACCCCGGCCTCGCGGGTGTACTCGCCGGCGAGCCGGCGCAGCGCCTCCTCCTCGACGGTGACCTCGGCGGCGGTCAGCCCGGCCTTCTCGAGCTGGCGCGGCAGCAGGTGGTCGCGGGCGATGGCGACCTTCTCGTCCTCGGTGTAGCCGTCGAGCGTCACGAGCTCCATGCGGTCGAGCAGCGGGCCGGGGACGGCCTCCAGGACGTTGGCGGTCGCCAGGAACAGCACGTCCGACAGGTCGAGCTCGACCTCCAGGTAGTGGTCGCGGAAGGTGTGGTTCTGCGCCGGGTCGAGCACCTCCAGCAGCGCCGCGGTGGGGTCGCCCCGGTAGTCGGCGCCCACCTTGTCCACCTCGTCCAGCAGCACGACGGGGTTCATGCTGCCGGACTCGCGGATCGCCCGGACGATGCGGCCGGGCAGCGCGCCGACGTAGGTGCGCCGGTGGCCGCGGATCTCGGCCTCGTCGCGGACGCCGCCGAGGGCGACCCGGACGAACTTGCGGCCCATGGCGCGGGCCACCGACTCGCCGAGCGAGGTCTTGCCGACCCCGGGAGGGCCGGCCAGCGCCAGCACGGCGCCGCTGCGGCGTCCACCCACCACGCCGAGGCCCTGGTCGGAGCGCCGCTTGCGCACCGCGAGGTACTCGATGATGCGGTCCTTGACGTCGTCGAGGCCGGTGTGGTCGGCGTCCAGCACCGCCCGGGCCGCGGCGATGTCGTAGGAGTCCTCGGTGCGCTCGTTCCACGGCATGTCGAGGACGGTGTCCAGCCAGGTGCGGATCCAGCCGCCCTCGGGCGACTGGTCGGAGGCGCGCTCGAGCTTGTCGACCTCCTTGAGCGCGGCCTCGCGGACCTTCTCCGGCAGGTCGGCGGCCTCCACGCGGGCGCGGTAGTCCTCCTCCTCGGAGGCGGCGTCGCCGTTCAGCTCGGCCAGCTCCTTGCGGACGGCGGCGAGCTGCTGGCGCAGCAGGAACTCGCGCTGCTGCTTCTCCATGCCCTCCTGGACGTCCTTGCGGATGGTCTCGGCGACGTCCAGCTCGGCCAGGTGCTCGCGCGCCCACTCCACCAGCCGGGTCAGCCGCTCGGCCGGGTCGGCGTTCTCCAGCAGCTCGACCTTCTGCGCGGTGGTGAGCCACGGCGCGTAGCCGGAGCTGTCGGCGAGCACCGACGCGTCCTCTATCTGGTTGATGGCGTCGACGATCTGCCAGGCACCACGCTTCTGCATGATGGTGGTGGCCAGGGCCTTGTACTCCTTGGCCGCCTCTTCGGCGCGCGGGCCGCTCGGGACGGCCTCCATGCGGGTCGACTCGACCCACAGCGCGGCACCGGGGCCGGTCGTACCGGACCCCATGCGCACCCGCTCGACGCCGCGGACCACGGCGGCGGGCTCGCCACCGGGCAGCCTGCCGATCTGCTCCACGACCGCGGACACGCCGACCGCGCCGTACTTGCCGTCGATGCGCGGAACAAGCAGCACCTGGGGCTTGCTCTGCTTCGTGGTGGCCCTCGCGGCATCGATGGCGGCCCGGACCTCGGTGTCCGACAGGTCGAGGGGAACGACCATGCCGGGCAGGACGACCTCGTCGTCCAGCGGGAGCACCGGAAGGATCAAGCTCTGACTCATGCGAACTCCAAGGGTTGAGTTACATCGACTCAATTAACAAGAGCCCGAGATTGTTCCCATGTCTGCGCTTGTTCGCTTGCAGCGATCGTAATTCTGTAATCAGCGTTGCCGGACGCGCCGCTCCCCTGCCCGCCAACGGCACCGCACTGGACGCGTCTTCGCAGTTCAGCGGCATGACGAGCCTTCACTCGGACGCCGACGACCGCGGCCGGCCACCGGCGGTGGCCTCGACTCCGGCGGCGACCGATCACCCTCGGCCGGGAACGGCGGGCCATCTCGTGTCACACGGGGCCGCCGCCTCGCCGCGTGTTCAGTCGCCGGGGCGCACCAGGCCGGTCTCGTAGGCGAAGACGATGGCCTGGGCACGGTCGCGCAGACCGAGCTTGGCCAGAATGCGGCCGACGTGGGTCTTCACCGTCTGCTCCGCCACCACCAGCCGTCCGGCGATCTCCCCGTTGGACAGGCCCTGGGCCATCAGCGCCAGCACTTCGGTCTCGCGGCCGGTCAGCTCGGCGAGCCGTTTCACGGTCGGCGCCCGCGGCCCGCCGAGCCGGGCGAACTCGGCGATCAGCCGCCTGGTGATCGACGGGGCCAGCAGCGCCTCCCCCGCGGCGACCACCCGCACGGCCTCGACGAGCTGCTGGGCGGAGGCGTCCTTGAGCAGGAAGCCGCTCGCCCCCGCCCGCAGCGCCTCGTAGACGTAGTCGTCCAGGTCGAAGGTCGTCAGAATCAGGACCTTGGTGGCGGTCCCGGCGAGGATGCGGCGCGTCGCCTCCAGCCCGTCCATCACCGGCATGCGGACGTCCATCAGCACCACGTCCGGCGCGAGCTCCGCGGCCCGCGTCACCGCCTCCTGACCGTTGACGGCCTCGGCGACGACCTCGATGTCGGGCTGGGTGCCGAGGAACGTGGTGAAGCCGGTGCGGACCATGCCCTGGTCGTCGGCGATCAGGACACGGATCACGGCTCCTCCGGCGCGGCGGGTTCGGCGGCGGCGAGCGGCAGGATGGCCGTCACCGAGAACCCGCCGTCCGCCATGGGCGCGGCTTCCAGGGTGCCACCCAGCAGGGCCGCGCGCTCGCGCATTCCGGCGATCCCCTGGCCCTGCCCGTCCGGGGTGCCGGGCGAGGCTACGCCGGCGGGGCCGTTGGTCACGCTCAGCCGCAGCTCGGCGGCCGTCCGCTCGATTTCGACCCGCACCGGCGCCCCGGGCGCGTGCCGCATCGCGTTGCTCAGCGACTCCTGCAGGATCCGGTACGCCGACAGGCCGACCGCGGCCGGCAGGTCGAGAGAGCCGGACACCTCGGCCGTGACGGCGAGCCCCGCGGCGCGGACATTGCCGATCAGGTCGTCCAGCCGGTCCAGCCCCGGCTGCGGCGCCGTCTCCCGGCGGCCGTCCGCACCACGCAGGGCGCCCAGCACCTGGCGCATCTCGGCGAGCGCCGCCAGCGACAGCACCCTGATCTCGCCCAGCCCCGCCTCCAGGGCCGCGACGTCGCCCCGGGCCCTCAGCGGCACGGCCTCCGCCTGAATGGCGATCACGGACATGTGGTGGGCGACGATGTCGTGCAGCTCGCGGGCGATGCGCGTGCGTTCCTCCAGCACGATGCGCGCCGCCCGCTGCTCCTCGCCGCGCCGCCGCTCCTCGTCCAGCCGGCTGGTCGCCCGCCTGCGGGCCCGGACGTTCTGACCGAACAGCAGGGCCACCGTGACCAGGACCGTGGCGAGGAACATCGAGTTCGGATGGATGATCCACGCACCCACCGCCGAGACGATCCAGACTCCGATCGCGACGTCGCGATCCGAGCGCACGGCGACCGAGTACGCGCAGAGCAGATAGGTGATCACCTGAGCGGCCACGTAGGGCATCACGCCGTCACCGTGACCGGCGGCACCGTTCATCGCCCCGCCGAGGATGCGCGGGTTGACCAGGCCGCCCACCACCGCCGCCATCGCCGAGATCCGCCACGCCGCCACCGGCCAGCGCTCGCGCAGAGCGATCGGCACCGCGTAGGCGGCGGCGAGCACGACCAGAACGGGCCCGTCGGCGTAGAAATGTGACGCCGCCGCCTCCGTCTCCAGGTACGACACGCCGGTGCCGAACAGGATGTAGGCCAGCGACAGGTCGGCGACGACGACGAGGTCGAACGCGGCGAACGGCAGCCACCGCGCCCACGCCGGCACGGCGGGCCGCAGCCACCGCGACCGCGGGCCCGCGGGCTCCGCCGTCCCGGTGACCAGCGCCGCGGTCAGCGGCGCCACCAGCCGGACGAAACCGGACCAGGCACGCGAGATCACCGCTTCAGCGTACGAGCCGCACTCCCGCCCGGCGTCACCCCCAGGGGTGACCTCCGCGCCTCACCCCGTGGTGCCACCGCACCGCACGGGCGCGTACCGGGGCGGGAGGGGAGAAGACCACACCTGCCGGGGACGCGGGTCAGCGATCGCGCTTCCTAGCTTGCTGCTGGGTTCGCGGCGCCGCGCCGCGATCCGGACAGGAGGCTCCCCCATGGCCAGGAGCGCTTTCGCAGCGATCTCCCTCGCCGGCGCACTCGGCGTGCTCACCCTGCTGCCCCCCACTCCCGGCGACCGGATGGTCGAGGTCTTCGGCGACCTGGCCACGGCCGGCCGGGTCGCCCTCATCGTGCCCGGCGCCGACGTCACGCGGGCCACCTTCGACGGCGGCCGGCGCAAGGCGTACAGCACGCCGGGCGGCGCGGCCCGCGCCCTGATCGCGCAGGTCCGGGCCCTGGACCCGGCGGCCCGGCCGGCTGTGGTCGCCTGGCTCGGGTACGACAGCCCGCGGGCCATCAGTCTCGCGGCGGCCACCGACGCGGTCGCCGAAGAGGGCGCCGGGGAACTGCGCCGCGCCGTCGCCCGAGTCCGCGCGATCACCTCGGCCCCGGTGACGCTGCTCTGCCACAGCTACGGCTCGGTGGTCTGTGCCAAAGCCCTGCCCGGCCTGCCCCTGGCCGAGGTGGCCGTCTTCGGCAGCCCCGGCCTCGGGGTCGGCCGGGCGGGGGATCTCGGCACCCGGGCCCGGCTGTGGGCCGGCCGCGGTGAGAACGACTGGATGCGTTTCGTCCCTCCGGTGCGCATCGGTCATCTCGGTTTCGGCGCCGACCCGGCGCGTCCGTCGTTCGGCGCCCGCGTCTTCGCGGCCGGAGCGGCCGGGCACAGCGACTACTTCCAGCCCGGTGGCGAGTCCCTGCGGAACCTGGCGTTGATCACGCTCGGCCGCGCCTCCGAAGTGAGCGCGCCGTGACGCGGGCGCACGACACGGCCGGACGGACCTGGGCCAGGCTTGCGGCGATCCGGACGAGAAGCGCGTCCCCTGACGCCCGGCCGCGGCCCACGTCACCGGCGGCACTGCCGAGGTGGCGGGCGTGGGACGCCTTCGCCGGGCGGATCGAGGCGGGCACGCCGGCCACGCGCGACCGGGGAGCCGACGCGCTGCGCGCCCTGGCGATCCTTGGAGTGATCGCGGGGCACTGGCTGGTGACCGCCTGGGTGGTGGACGATCTCGGCCATCTCCGGGTCACCAGCCCGCTCTCCGCCATGCCCGGCCTCGTCCCGCTGTCGTGGGTGCTGCAGACGCTGGCCGTCTTCTTCTTCGTGGGCGGGTACGCGGCGGCGCGCGGCCTCGGCCGTGAGCCGGCCGGGGAGTGGGTCCGCCTGCGCCTGCGCCGGCTGCTCGTCCCGGCCGGGCCGCTGCTCGCGGTATGGGCCGGGCTGCTGGTCCTGCTGGCGGCGGCCGGCGTGTCGCCGGGGTCGCTGCGCTCCCTGGCCGTGCCGGCCCTCGGCCCGCTGTGGTTCCTCAGCGTGTACGGCCTGCTCACCGCGGTCACTCCGTTACTCGTCCGGGTGCGGCCCGTCCGTGTGGCCGTCGCGGCGGTCGTGCTGGTGCTGGTCACGGACGTGGTCCGCTTCGGCCTGGGCGGCCCCGCGTGGCCCGCCTGGACCAACGTGCTCGCCGGCTGGCTCGTCCCGTACGCCATAGGCCTCGCCCGCGGCGCCGCCGGCCATCGCGCCTCCCGCGAGCGAACCGCCCGCGACGCCTGTCCGCCCGAGTTGCGTGCGGCCCCGCCTCGCGAGGGCTCGGCGGCTCGGGACGTCTCGGCGCGCCGCGCCTTCGCCGGTCAGAGGTCCGGGAACGAGGCCCCCGTCTCCTCCCCCGCCGGGCGGGCCGGCGACGCGCCGGGGCTCGGCGGAGGGTGGGGAGCGGCGGCGATGCTGGCGGGCGGGGCGGCGGGAACGGTGATCCTGGTCACCGGGTTCGGCTACCCGGCGAGCATGATCGGGATCACCGGGGCGCGGGTGTCCAACCTGAGCCCGCCCACTCTGGCCGCGGTGTGCTTCGGGATCGCCCAGGTGGGCCTGGCCATGCTGCTGCACCGGCCGCTGGCCTCCCTCATGCGGCGCCCGCGCGTGTGGGCGGCGGTCGTCCTGGCCAACCTGTCGGCGATGACGGTCTTCCTGTGGCATCAGACGGCGCTGACCGCGGTCCTGCTGGCCGCGCTGCCCTTCGGCCCGGCCGTCCCCGGCCTCCTTGTGGCGCCCGACTCGCCCGGCTGGCTGCTGGACCGGATGTCGTGGCTGCCGCTGCCGGCCGTCCTGGTCGCCCTTCTCTGCGCGCGGGTCCTCCGCCGGGGCTCGCGGGGACGCCGCCCCCGATCACGAGCGGACGCGACATCCCCGACCTGAGAACGCCACCCACGGTGGTCCCGGCGAGAGGGCGCGCCCTTGGGACGTACGCCGACCTGCGCGTATGTGTCGTGCGGGCTTCGGACGGGCCCTCTGTGCCCGGCCCCACACGAACCAGGCGGGGCGGGGCAGGATGGGGTGTTCGGAGCACGCGGAACGTCGAGCATGATGGACCGCATGGACAAAGGCGGCATTCGTACCAAATCCCCTCAAGGCCGGTGGGTTCTGTTCGCCACCGTGCTCGGTTCGGGGATGGCCTTCCTGGACGGCACCGTGGTCAACGTGGCGCTGCCCCGGCTCGGCCACGACCTGGGCGCGTCGATGTCCGGGCTCCAGTGGACGGTGAACGCCTACACCCTCACCCTGGCCGGCCTGATCCTGCTCGGCGGCTCCCTCGGCGACCGGTACGGCAGGCGCAAGGTCTTCGTGACCGGAGTGATCTGGTTCGCCGTGGCCTCGGCGCTGTGCGGGCTGGCGCCGAACATCCAGACGCTGGTGGCGGCCCGCGCGCTCCAGGGCGTCGGCGGGGCGCTGCTCACCCCCGGCTCGCTCGCCATCATCCAGTCGTCCTTCGCCCGCGAGGACCGCCCGCGTGCCGTCGGCGCCTGGTCCGGGCTCGGCGGCGTCGCCGGCGCCGTCGGCCCCCTGCTCGGCGGCTGGCTGGTGGAGACGGCCGGCTGGCGCTGGGTCTTCCTGATCAACCTGCCGCTGGCCGCGCTGACCGTGGCGGTCGCCCTGCGGCACGTACCCGAGACCCGGGACGAGGCGGCGGACGGGCGCTTCGACGTGCTGGGCGCCGCGCTCGCCGCGCTCGCCCTGGCCGGCATCACCTACGGGCTGATCGAACGCGGGTCGGCCGTCCCGGTGGTCGCGGCGCTCGCCGGCGTCGCGCTGGGCGCGGCCTTCGTCGCGCTGGAGGTCCGCCGTTCCCGCGCCGGAGCCGCCGTGTCCGCGCTGGTGCCGGTCCGGGTGTTCTCCTCCCGCGAGTTCACCGCCGTCAACGTGGTCACGCTGATCATGTACGCGGCGATGGGCGTGGTGTTCTTCCTGCTCGTGGTGGAGCTGCAGGTCGCGGCCGGCTTCTCGCCCCTGGCCGCCGGATCGTCGATGCTCCCGGTGATGCTGCTGATGCTGGTGCTGTCCCCGCGCGCCGGCGAGCTCGGCAAGCGCATCGGGCCGCGCCTGCCGATGACCGTGGGCATCCTGCTGTGCACCGGCGGGCTGGTGCTCATGAGCCGGGTCGGCCCGGGGGCGTCCTACCTGCTGGACGTGCTGCCGGCGGTCGCGCTGTTCGGCCTGGGCCTGTCGGCCGCCGTCGCCCCGCTGACCGCCACCGTGCTGGCCACGGCCGAGGAGCGGTTCGCGGGAGTGGCGAGCGGGGTCAACAACGCGGTGGCGCGTACCGGCGGCCTGCTCGCCGTCGCTGCCATCCCCCCGCTGGTCGGCCTCACCGGCGCGGCCTACACCTCCCCGGAGGTCTTCACCGCCGGCTTCCGTTCCGCGATCCTGATCAGCGCCGCGATGATGGCCGGCGCCGCACTGCTCACCTTCCTCACCATCAGGACGAACGCCCTTGGCACTCCTTCGCGTGCCGCCGTCCCCGAGCGCAAGGCCGCCTGCAACCTCGACGCCCCGCCCCTCGAACCGTGCGAGCCCAGCGAAGAGGCCCGCGGACGCGGCTGACCAGGCCCCGGCGCGAACGCCCACGACGACCGGAAACGCCGGCCCGTGCCCGGGCACGCCCGCCGGGCTAGGCGTACAGACTGACGAGTTCGCTGGTCCCCGCGACGATGTCGACGATCGAGACACCGTCGAAGGTCGCCACGTACAGGTAGCGCCCGTCTGGGGCGACGGCGATCCCGGTCGCGTGCCTGCCCACCCTGATCGGACGGGTCGAGACCCGCCCTGCGGCCGGCAGGAAGGTCAGCAAGGCGTCGGACCAGCCGTTGGTGACATAGACCTCCTCGCCGTCACCGCTCACCGCGACGCCCGACCAGCCCTCGACACGGGCGCGCCGGCCGGACGCGCCGATGCTCACGTCGTACCACTTTCCGGTGGGAGGTTCGGCCTTGATGTCGACCTCCTGGAGGCCCTCGCCGGTCAGGTTCCATATCCCGCCGGTGCTGACGTACAGCCTCGTGCCGTCCGGGCTCACGGCCAGCCCGCCGGGCTCCCCCCGAGCGTCGTCGCGGGTCGGCACCTCCGTCCGTTGACCGGTCACCGGGTCGATCACGGAGACCTGACGAGAACCGCTGTCAGCGACGTAGATCCGCCCCTTCGGCCCGACGGCGAGGCCCCTGGGCCGGACTCCGACGGGGATGGGCGGCCGCGCCGCAGTCCCGGTGCGCGTGTAGATCACCGAGACGGTGGCGGAGTCGGTGTTGGCCACATAGACGTACCGGCCGTCCGGGGACACGGCGATGCCGGCGGGCCGGCTCCCCACGGTGATCGGCTGCCCGACGATGGCGTTGGTCCTGGTGTCCACCACCCGGACGGAGTTGGTGTCATGGCGGCTGATGTACGCGCGGTGACCATCTGAGCTGATCGCGATCTGGTAAAAACTCTGGAAGCCGCTCCCGAGCGCGACCGACCGTCCGACGGTACGCCTGGTGGCCGTGTCGATCCTCCACATCCGCGTGCCGCCCGAGCCCTTGATGTCCCCGACGGCGTACACGCGGGTGCCGTCCGGGCTGACCGCGACCGAGGTGACGAGGGCCGGAAACTCGTCGTAGCGCACCACCACGCCGAGCCCCGTCGCCGCGTTCAACGCGAGGAGGACCGGGAGGGCCGCCACTCCCAAGCGCCGGCGACCGTGGACCGGTGAGGCGGACGCCGCCTCCGGGACGCGTGCCCACACGACCGCGGCCAGGCAGAGCAGGGCCAGCGTGCCGGCGAACACGGCGACCGGTGCCACCATGGTCGGGGCCGGGGATGCGCCGTCCATGGCGAGCGCGACCATGGTGGCGAGGATGGCCGTGCCGCCTGCGATCCAACCGGCGAGCAGCGACAGCCCGAGACTGCGGGTGGCGGACGTGACCGCCGCGGCGGGCAGGACGAGAGCGAGCATGGCCGCCACCTGGAACGGCGCCGCCCACACCCTGACCTCCTCCTCCACCCGCTTCACCGCGGCGACGTCCGCCAAGGCACCGAGCAGGGCGAAGGCGCCGAGGATCGCAAGGACGAGCACCGCCCGCCGCGCCCAGGCGTGCGGCGGGACAGGACGCAGGCGCGCTGCGGGGTGTCGCCACAGTGTGTACAGAGCGCAGAGCGCGGCCCCGAGGAGGAGCACGTGCCCTGCGATCTCTCCCGGGAACCGGCCACCGAAGTCGAGCCCGGGCCGGAAGTCGCCGGCGAAGTAGGCCAGGCCCCATGCGGCGGCGGCGCCGATCCCGGCCAGGAAGCCGGGCCCCACGAGCGAGCGGGTCCGCGGTAGAACGGTCAGCGCGGCACCGAGCAGGGCCGCGAAGGCGAGGATGGCCGTATACCAGCCCAGGGCGGCTCCTGGGCCCGGTCCCACGGCGAAGTAGGACGCGCCGCTCCGTGCCGACGCCACGGCCGCCGCCCGAGAGCCGTTCCATTGGATCTGGCCCGCCACCAGCAGTCCCGCGGCCGCCAAAGCCAGGAGCGCGGCGGGGAGACCGGCGTCCAGGAACCACCTGACCGCCCGTGGGCGCCGCCGCCCGGAACGGGCGGAAGGACCACCCTCTCCCGCCACCTCTCCACTCGTGGCAACGCTTTTGCCGCGCTCCTCCGGCCGCTCGGACTGCCTCTTCACCGATTCGCGGCGCCCGCCGGGGTCATCGTCTTCCTCGTCCGGCCGTGGATCACGGACATCGCGGTGCTGCCGGCCAGAGAACCCGGAGCCCGCGTTGGCCGCCGGCTCGGAGCCGGCCGTCAGCCACCGCGCCGCCGCGGCGGAGACCTGCCTGCTGTCGTCGTCCGCCAGACGCTCGATCTCGCCCAGAACCGCGGCGCGCACGAACTCGTTGCCCTTCCCGTGGAGATCGGTGAGCCCTTCCAGTGCACCGAGCCTGACGGCTGGGATCGGGCTGGCCAGCGCGGCGCGGAGGTGCGCGGGGAGGGTCCAGCGGACGTTGCGGGCGACGACGATGCGGCCCTCGACGTCGTCCTGCTTCTTGGGCCGCTGCTGCGGCGTCTCGGCGACGACGCGTTCGTACACGTAGTCGTACAGCTCGTCGACGGTGATGTTCCCGTCCCGGTCGAGGTCGGCGTGCCCCTCGCGCAGACCCTCCACCAGGTGGTGGGTGAACACCGACCGCACGGCCTCACCCCGCAGCCGGTCGCCCTCGAAGGAGTACTGGGTGGCGTCGGAAGCGGTGAGGACCACACGCCCCCGGCCGCGGAAGCGCTCCAGGGAGTGCACCGCCGAGTCACCCTTCGCCAGGCGTCCGGACGGGAAAGCGCCGCTGTAGCGGCAGTCGAGGATGAGGATCTTCCGTCGCGAGGCGCACCCCTCCATCGCCTGGTCGATCTGCTCGGCCGAAAGGGCGGTGAACAGCAGGCTGTCGCGGCGGGTGTTGGCCATCGCGAGGAACAACCGGCCGGCGTCGTCCTTCAACCCGTGGCCGGTGAAGTACAGCAAGGTCACGTCGTTCCGCGATCGGTCACGGTAGAGCTCGGCGATGGCCTCGCCCACCCGGTGGTGCGGTTCGTTGACCAGCGTCGTGACCTCGAAGCCGGCGATCAGCGGATCGCTCAGCACACTGGAGAGCGCATCCGCGTCGTGTGCGGGCGCGGTCAGCCGCCGCAGCCCCGGATCCTCGTACGCGTAACAGGCGATCACCAGCGCCAACCGCCGCTCCACGGGTCACCCTCTCATGTGACGGCGTAAGAACGCCTCGACGAGGTCACGCTGCTGCTCGCGCGTGGCCCGCTCCAGCTCGATGGTGTCGCCGTCGATGGTGATCGTGATCCGGTGGCGGCCCGTCTGGCGGCCGAGCCAGTCGCGGACGACGTCGATCAGTGTCGGGAAGACTCCGCCGGCCGCGCTCAGTGCCACCATGATGGCCCCCAAGGTGACCGGGTCGGCGCCTTTCGCACCGGGCGGAGGCCGATCGCCGGGCGCGAAGCCGATCGACTCGACGTCCAGTTCGGCGAGTTCGACGCGCAGGTGCCGGGTGAGCCGCTCCCTTTGCTCGGGATCCGTCTCGGCCTCGGGCATGAGGAGCAGCGTCACGAGCAGACCGCCGTCCCGACCAGTGCCGCCGCTCATGCATGCTCCCCCTCACCTCGCACGCGACCAGAGCCGATCATCCTCCCGCCCGGCGGACGCTGACAAGTAATTCACGCCCACTCGCTTACCGTGACGGAATTAGACCGGAGTGCCGCGGATCCGCCGAGGTCGTCCACCGCGTACGTGTCAGCCGGCCGGGCCGGCCTTCAGGCCGGAGCGCGAGCGGCGCTCCGGCGGAGCAGCGGCCTGCACCGTGGCGGAGAGTCGTCCCGCCTCCTTGACATGCAGTTCCTTGTCGCATAAACCTGTCTTACAGCCACATCATTGTGACATATTTGCCGTCGACAGCCGCACCCGCGTTGCGCTCATGCGGGTGTCCGCCTCCGACGGCCTGATCCACTGACCGGTCCGGCCACTGCCGGCCGGGAGAGAACGAGGAACGACCATGACCAGGACCTGGCTCATCACCGGCAGCTCACGCGGCTTCGGACGCGAACTCGCCAAGGCCGCGCTCGGCCACGGCGACCACGTCGTCGCCACCGCCCGCCGGCCCGAGCAGCTCGACGACCTCGTCCGCGAGCACGGCGACCGCGTGCGCGCGTTCGCCCTGGACGTCACCGACCCCGAAGCCGCGCGCGCCGCCGTCGACCTCGCGGTGGCGGAGTTCGGCCGGCTCGACGTGGTGGTGAACAACGCCGGCTACGCCAACTCCTCGCCGATCGAGGAGACCTCCGACAAGGACTTCCGCGCCCAGGTGGAGGCCAACTTCTTCGGGGTCGTGAACGTCACCAAGGCCGCCCTGCCGGTGCTGCGCACCCAGCGGTCGGGGCACTTCGTGCAGTTCTCCTCCATCGGCGGCCGGGTGGGCGGCTCCCCGGGGCTGGCCGCCTACCAGTCGGCGAAGTTCGCCGTCGAAGGCTTCTCCGAGGTACTGAACAACGAGGTCAAGCCGCTGGGCATCAAGGTCACCATCGTCGAGCCCGGAGGCTTCCGCACCGACTGGGCCGGCTCGTCGATGACCATCCCGCCGGTCGGGCCGGACTACGAGCAGACCGTCGGCGCGATGAACCGCCGGCGCGCCGGCTTCGACCGCAACGCCCCGGGCGACCCCGCCCGCGCGGCGCGGATCCTCCTCGACATCGTCGCGCTCGACGAGCCGCCCCTGCGCCTGCTCCTCGGCTCGGACGCGGTGAAACTGGCCGACACCTCATCCCAGGCACGGGCCGCCGAGGCCGCGCAGTGGGCCGAGGTCAGCCGCTCCACCGACTTCCCGCCCGGCGAGTGACCACGGACCGGCGAGTCCGGGCACCCCGGCCGGGCGGGCCGCGCCGTGATTTCGCCCGGCCCGCCGGTGCTTCGCCGTGACCGGCGGGCCGGGCGCGCGTGTGCGACGCCCGATGAACGGGCGTCGCGCACGACGTCTGGAGGGGCGTTCCGCTCAGCCGAGCTTGGACATCAGCTCGTCGCAGGCCCGCTGGCAGCGGCGGCACGCCTCCGCGCACACCCGGCAGTGCTCGTGCATCCCGGCGTGCCGGTCGCACTCGTCGGCGCAGCTCTTGCACGCCTGCACGCACGCCAGCAGCTGTGCACGGGTCAGGTTCGCGTCATAGCCGGTGTGCCGGGACAACACGCGTCCGGTCGTCGCGCAGATGTCCGCGCAGTCCAGGTTGGTACGGATGCACCGGACCAGCTCGGTCACCGCGTCCTCGCTCAGGCAGGCGTCGGCGCACGCCGTACAGGTCTGGGCGCAGTCGAAGCACGCCTCGATGCACGCCGCCAGGGCCTGCCGGTCGATCCGTCCGAGATCGGCCGGATAGGTGTCGAGCATGGCACTCGCCTGTCCCATGATCGTCTCCTTCTGTTCCGGAATGCGGCCATCGAAATTCGCGTACCCGAGCGATCGACCACATAACGCCCAGCATCCGATGCTTGGCGCGCCCCCGACCCCACCATGACGGGACCCGGAGGGGTGGTTGGGCCTATCGTCAGGGCATTCGATGCGTTTATGGCCTTTGGGGGCATTTGCGATGTACGACGTGGCGGCGGTACGACGGCGGTTCCCGGCGCTGGCCGAAGGAGCGGCCCACTTCGACGGGCCCGGCGGCACCCAGGCGCCGGACGCCGTCGCCGACGCGGTGGCCGGGACGCTCCGCGCGGCCGTCGCCAACCGCGGGTCGCGCACCGCGGCCGAACGCCGGGCCGACGAGATCGTCCTCGCGGCCCGCCAGGCCATGGCCGACCTGCTCGGCGGCGTGCCCTCCGGCATCGTGTTCGGGCGCAGCATGACCCAGCTCACCTATGACCTGGCCCGCGCCCTGGCCAAGCAGTGGCGGCCCGGAGACGAGGTCGTCGTCACCCGCCTGGACCACGACGCGAACATCCGGCCGTGGGTCCAGGTGGCGGAGGCCCACGGGGTCACCGTCCGCTGGGCCGCGTTCGACCGCGACAGCGGCGTGCTGGACGTCGAGGACGTCGCCGGCCTGCTCGGCGACCGCACCCGCCTGGTGGCCGTCACCGGGGCGTCCAACCTGCTGGGCAGCCGGCCGGACATCCCGGCGATCGCCGAGCGGGTCCACGCGGCCGGCGCCCTGCTCTACCTGGACGGGGTCCACCTGACCCCGCACGCCCCAGTGGACGTCGCCGCGCTCGGCGCGGACTTCTACGCCTGCTCGCCCTACAAGTTCCTCGGCCCGCACCTCGGCGCGCTCGCCGCCGACCCCGCCCTGCTCGACGGCATCCACCCCGACAAGCTGCTGCCCGCGACCGACGCCGTCCCCGAGCGCTTCGAGCTCGGCACCCTCGCCTACGAACTGCTCGCCGGGACGACGGCGGCCGTCGACTTCCTGGCCGCCCTGGTCCCCGGCGGCGGAAGCCGGCGTGAACGCCTCCTCCGCTCGATGACCGAGCTGGAGCGGCACGAGCAGGCCATGCTCGAACGCCTGGAGCGCGGACTGGCCGCGATCGCGGCGGTGCGGCGGCACGGGTCGCCGGGCCGCAGGCGCACACCGACCACCCTGTTCTCCGTGGAGGGGGTCGCGCCGGCCGCGGCGCACGAGTTCCTCGCGGCACGCGGCGTCAACGCCCCGGCGGGAAACTTCTACGCACTGGAGTGCAGCCGGTGGCTCGGCCTGGGCGACGCCGGCGCCGTCCGGGCCGGCATCGCCCCCTACACCGACGAGTCCGACGTGGACCGCCTGGTCAAGGGAATCGCCGAACTGGCCGGCTGAGCCGCCCTCCCCCGCCGGCGCCGCCGTGCCGGGCTGATCGAGATCACCCGGAGCCATGGCTGAACCCGCCGTTTTCACCACTCGTTCATGAATTGGCGATCGGGACGTGAAATCAGTCCGGCAACGGCGGCCGGCCCCCTTGAAAAGGAGAGTTCCCGGCCCGGAAAAGTCCCGGGCCAAAACCTGCCCCACGAAAATCCGTCGTTTACAACGCCATGACTCCTGTGTAGCTTCGGGGCGTCGCGAATTCCCCGAAGCCTTTATGGAGGCTCCATGCGCGGATTTCGGTTACCCCCCTCGGCCAGGCGTGTGTTCATGGCCGCGGCCACCGTCGCGCTCATGGGCGGAGCCATGGTGGCCACCGCTCCGGTGAGCGGCGCCGCCGCACCGAGCGTGAACGACCCGGGAGCGGCCGTCGCCGTCCCGGCCCCCGTCAGCCCCGACGTCGCACAGGCGATGAGCACGGCACGGAAGAGCAGGTCACAGGCCGTGCTGGACTACTGGACCCAAGATCGCATGAGCAAGGCGATCCCGGTCAAGGAGCCCGCCCGCACGGCGCCTTCCCAGGACACCTCCGCCGACGCCGCGGCGGCGGCGATCCCCAGGAGCGTCCCGCCCGTGGCGCCGCTGTCCGGCAAGAAGGCGTTACCGGACAAGGCCGGGCGGGTGGCCGGTCAGGAGTCCGCCCAGCTCATGGTGAACGCGTCGATCACCGTGGGCAAGATCTTCTACCGCAACGCCGTGGACGGGCTCAACTACGTCTGCTCGGGCGCCTCGATCAACAGTACGTCCAAGCGCCTGGTGAGCACGGCCGGCCACTGCGTGCACGGCGGCGGCCCCAGCGGAACCTGGCACCAGAACTGGGTTTTCGTCCCCTACTACAACTTCGGAAACCGGCCGTACGGCTCGTTCCCCTCGAATTGGCTGGTCAGCTTCAACGGCTGGATCAACAACAGCGACTTCGATTACGACGTCGGCTTCGTGAAGACCGCGAACAACGCGAGCGGTCAGATCCTCGTCAACACCGTGGGCGGCCAGGGCATCCAGACCGGGCAGTCGAAGTCGCGTTTCCTGACCATGATGGGTTACCCGTCCGAATCTCCTTATCCGGGCGACTGGCAGTATTACTGCCAGAACACCACGTCCGCCTCCGGTTCGAACCAGATCACGATCGGCTGCCCGCTGACCCGCGGACAGAGCGGCGGTCCCTGGCTGTGGGCGTATGACGACAGCACCGGCCTCGGCTACATCAATGGCACGTCGAGCACGCTGAACCAGATCGTCAATCCCACCCAGTGGTGGAGCCCGTACTTCGACGGCCCCGACTGGGACCTCTTCAACTACGCCGATTCGTTAGTCTAGAAAGCGGCGAACGCGGGGCGCCCCGGCTCCGGCGCGCCCCGCACCCGCCTTTCCGGCCCCAGGTCGGCACCGGCACCTCCTGCCGATGGGAGGCACGAGTCATGGTCAAGACGATCATCGCGGCGGTGGGCACCGTGTTCCTGGTCGCCCTCGTCGTGGTCACGGTGCGCATCGTGACATCCCCGAGCGCGGACGTCGACGGCGTCGACCCGGCCGACCCCGCCGCGCCGACCGCGCACCGGGTCGAGAGCCCAGGGCCGGCCGAGGACTACTGGACGGAGGAGCGGATGCGCGACGCCTCACCCGCCCCCGCCCCCGTCCACACCGACTGAGCCCGCCGGGCAGGAAGCCGGGGCTCTGCCGGTCAGTGGAGCCGAGAGCGACGGATGTTCGCGGCGGTGTGGCCGAATTCGGCCTTGAACGCGCGGCCGAGGTGATCGGGGTCGAAGATGCCCCAACGGGCGGCGATCGCCGCGGTGGTGCGGTGGGCGTATGCGGGATCGATGAGGTCGCGGCGGATGCGGTGGAGTCGTTCGCGTTTGAGCCAGGCGGCAAAGGTCATGCCGCGTCGCTGGAGCAGTTTGTGAACGTGGCGGGCCGAGACCCCGTGGCGGCGTGCCACCGATTCGACCGACAGGGTGGGGTCACCCAGGTTGGCCAGTGCGTAGACGATGATCCGGTCGGTCAGTTCGGTGCGGGCGTCGACGCGTTCGGCGGTGGTGTCGGCGAACACGGTCATGATCAAGGAGGCGAGCGCGTCGGCGAGGCGGATGCCGGCGTGGGCGGGCACCTCATCGGTGGTGTCGAGCAGGTCTGACAGGAAGCCCGCGATGAGTGACCGGGTGCCGCGATCGCTGGGTATGGCGGTGACGGTGCGTCGGGTGATGAGGTCGGCCCCCGGGCCGAGCATCAACCTCGACAGGCCGATGACCACGAGGTCGCACCGGTCATTGCCGATCAGCTGGTAGGGCCGCGAGGTCTCATACGCGATCAGGTCGCCGGGTCTCACCACGGATTGTTTATCGTCCTGCGACACGATCAATTGCCCGCGCCGGTGCAGTGTGACTTTCACCAGATCGGGATCGGTGGAGGTGATCAGACGTGGCCGGCGCAGGACGGTGGCGGGGGTGTGTTGAATTCGGGTAAGGGTCACCGGGCCCAGATTCGTGTTGCGAACGATGGCATGGAAAGGCTTCTTCGCCAAGTCCTTGATCTGTAAGGGAACAAAGATCGAAGAGGCCGCCACCTGAAGGTCCTCGACCTGATCGAGATGAACGCCCACCCTGCTGGCGACCACAGTGAGCATGCCTCCCTTCGCATGCGTGCGTCGATGCCGGGGAAACAAAACGCTCTCATCGTGCATCGGCGGCCACGCACCACGCAACCAGGACGAAGCCCCTGGTCGATGGCGACCTGACCGGACTTCGGCCTCGTCCCCGGCCGTACGCCATTCGGCGGCAACCGGTTCGCGTTCCGGCGGTTCGGGTCACATCGGCAGGCCTAGCTTGAAGACGCTTTCACAGGACGGGTTCGAGGGGGCCCTTGCCGGCGCATCTGTTCCCGAGCCGGCTGCGGGAGATCTCGTGGTGGACACCGATGTTCAACTACGCCGACCTGTCCCGGCACGTCGCCTTCGGGCAGGCGTCCTCCGCCCGATCGGCGCTGACCCTGCTCGGCCGGCCGTCTTCGGCGCCTACGCGCTGTACGGCTACCGCCGGGCCGGTCGCAAGGCATGACCGCGAGCGGACTCCCGTACGAGGCGGGACGGGGCGGAGCCGGCACAGGGGCCCGGCTCCGCCCACCCGAGCCGGCGTGCGGGAGCCGACCGCTGCCGATGGCCACCACCGGACGGCGGATCCACATCGCGCGTTCTCGTGCCGGACACCGGTTCCGTACCCGGCGACCGACGCCCCACCGGCAGGTCACGGGCGCAGGCGGATGGACAGGCCAGGAGATCGCGGTCAGGTTGATGCGGGAGCGAGCCGTCCACGCCCACACGGGACGGTCAGGCGCGATCAGCGGTCGAACGCTCCTCGTGCGACGCCGTCGAGGAAGCGGCCCCACTCGTGCGGGGTGAACACCAGCATCGGCCCCGAGGGATTTTTAGAGTCCCGCACCGCGACGACCCCCGGCACGTTCCCCGCCACCTCCACGCAACCGCCCCCGGTGTCCCCGCTCCTCCGCGACTTCCGCCACGCTGCTTTCGTCAGATCCGGCTGCGCCATTGCTCGCATCCATGGGGTCATCACTCGACGACCCAGAAGCTCCAGTTGCCGGGCGCCAGGGGCCAGGACGGATCCGGTAGCCAGCCCGGTGGCGGTTCCCAGCCCTCCGGGGGCGGCGGCCAGCCCGGCGGTACGGCGAATCTGATCCGAGACGGTTTCGGCGGAATAGGCCTGTGGGGTCGAATGGCGGCTGGACCGTCTAGCAACGGACCGGCCCCCGTGAACGTCTCTGGCTGCTGCCTCGTCGACGCGTTCGACGAGGTGTGACCGATCTCGCCTGGCCAGTCATTGGGCAGCTCATGCGCTCGGACACAATGCAGGGTCACCTCGGCCTTGAGATGGTTCCCTTTCAGCTTCGCCCTGGAGGCGGCCAGGTATCCGATGCCGTCAAGATGACGGATCGCCGGAAGCAGCTCCCCGCTCATCTTCGGCGTCAGTTGCCCGACACGGTTCCCGTCGAGTCGCACCTCGACGAGCTGTTTGACCGTACGCCCGCTGGAATCACTCACCTCGTGCAGCGTTACGTACGCATAGCTCTCCCCCTCCGGCCGGAGCAGCGGTCTGATCTCGGCCAGGTGATGCTCCTCCCCGCTCACCTGAATGGACCCGCCCTGCGGCAGCACGACATGCAGCCCTTGCGGCGCAGCGTTCACAGGCAGGCAAAGATGTGGCTCGGCGAGCGCGATGCTGACACGTGCTCTGAACTGCTCAGTCAGCGCTATACGCCCAGATCGGTCATAGCCGTTGTCGGTGAGCATTCCCCCCCAGACCCGGCACGGCACACGGGCGACGAAGCCCATACCCGCTAGGTGGTTGAGTAGGCCTTGATACCTGACAGCGTCTTTTCGTGGGAGGTACCCGACAGTCTCGTGCTGGATCAACACCGCCACCGCACTCGGATCATGGCGGTTGGCCGGCTCGGGCACCAGAAGTGCGCTTGTCTCGAACTCGTCAAGCCCGCCCGTGCCCGCCCGTAACACTCTTTCCAAAGCGGGCAGGTAATGGCTCTCTCCAGCGACCTCCTGGTTGCACCAGCCGCTGTGCCCCCAGAGGTCGAAAGGAGTCAGGCGTGCAGCCTGGCCGTGCGTGGTACTGCTGCCTTTGCCTATGACCATCGATTTTCCTGTTCGTCGTGCGCGGTGAAACTCAAGCTGAACGACAGGATAGGGAATCGAGAGCGCCTCAGATACCGCATGGCATCAACCGGTCTCACAAAGAAGCCAGACCGACGCTCAGGGCGGCCAGCCGTGATCTTGATGTCGTTGGTCGAACTGTTCCGACCCCCCGGACGATGTCCTCGACTTTGGGCCGAAGCCCGCGCAGCCCGGCGCGGAGGACGCCATCCAGGACGTCTACAACGCCGAGGCGGCGGTCAAGACGTGCGCCCGGCTCTACAGCGCGAATTTCCCCGAAGCCGTCAAGAAAGTCACTAACGTGACCTCTGAACCGCACCGGGTTCGATAGAGCCTCCATCAGACCCGGATCACTTCGATCGACGCTGGGCTTCGACCCCGCCCGTTTCCAGACGAAGCCGCCGGCCAGCTACCGGGCCTCCTGGCAGCCACCCGGACCGGACTTCCACCGGCAAGCGACGACGAGCTTACGAACAACAAGATCAGCCGCTATGTCAGCGTTTCACCTCCTGCTCTGCTGGGCGCACGAAAAACGCTCAGTGATGAGAAAATGTTCAGTAGTAACACTGGAGTTGCATGTGGTCGAAGCGGATGTAGGTTCTGACGCCGTTGTTGTTGCCGTAGATGACCTGCAGGTAGATTTCCCCGTAGGATTGCAGGTTGAGTCCGGTTATGTAGACCTGCCTGTAGCCGCCTCCGGCGACCCACGGATAGGTTTCCGCGATGACGCGCCACCCGTTCGGGTCCCAGATCTGCAGGCCAACCTGCGCGCCGGAGGCCAGGACGTTGAACCAGACGGCCGCCGAGCAGTTGAAGCGAGGGCTCATACTGGCGAGGGGTTTGCGGATCCGGTTGGCGGCCCAGCCGTTGCCCACGTAGAGCCAGCCGTCGTTCAGCCCCGAATAGGCCACCCCTCCGTTGATGTCGTAGCCGGCGACGCCGTCTCCTTGGCCACCTCCCTCCCATGTGGTCCAGGGGGTCGGTCCTTCGAGGCTGTCGACCCAGTCGATGAGTCCTGCGTGGGCCGGGGAGGCGGTGCCCGCCACCGTTCCGGTCGAGGCGACCACGATGGCGATCAGCAAGGCCAGCGCCCGGCGTAATCGCGTTCTACGGATTAGTGTGTTCAAGATTCCTCCGGAAAGGGCGTTGGGGAGTCCGGGACAAGTCGAGTATGGACGCGCCCACGACCGCCGTCTATTTAAGGTCGGGCGAACCGGGATTGCGGGCGCCCGAAACATGGTGCCGCCTGGATGAATCCTCGTATCCAGCGGAATGCTGCGCGCTTTACCGGGCGCGCCCGGGACCGGCCACCGGAATATGCCCATTCCATCAGCCTTTTCATCCCCGTGCGAGGGCTGGCCGGTCACAGCATGATCGCGGGTTGGGCGTCTGGCCGTAGACATAGTGCAGCCCCTGGTAGATGAGTTGAACGACCAAGAACAACCATCTCCACCAAGGACTTCAAATGCTTTTCTACCGTGCCGCGGTCGCTTTGTCGCGTTCAACTACGTCACCGGAGTGATCCGCCGGCACCGCAAGAGCATCGGGTCCGATCCGGACCTCCGGACCGCCCACCGGACGGTTGAGCACTCCCTCATCGAGCAGGGCCCACAGGGCGAACGGCGGGTCGTCCCGGTCCAGCACCAACTTACGTTGCATCCGACTGGCAAGACGCCGATCCACTTCGGCCGCCGAGATCATCGGCGCGCGACGGAAGATCTGCCTGGCGTACGACTCCACTTGCAGCAACCCCGGAGCCAGCAAGGGATCCCACGTACGCAGAACCCCGGCGCGCGGCTCGATTTCCTCCACCCAGCGCAAGTGGTAGCGCGGTCCACCATCAGGAGCGTTCATCAGGCGATATAGCGCGACAAAATGTGATGTCGCGGACAGGCCGAAGATCTGATCGAGCCTTTCCGCGTGGTCCCGCGACGGCCTGCGTTTACCCAGTTCGAACTGCGAAACAAGGCCCTGAGAACAACCGAGGCGTTCTCCGATGCGCGCCTGCGAGAGCCCGGCGTCCTTGCGATACGCGCGGAGGTCCGCAGCGAACCGTTCGAGGGGCGAGCTTTCCCGAGCCCCGGCTTCACTCTTCACGGCCGCTCCAAACATGGGGACGAGTCGAAGCGGGAACGACAACCGACGGCGGTCTACGGCGGCTTACGACAGCCCGTCGTGAATCGCCGTTCTTCGCCGTTCGGCGGCGTTCCGGTACGCCGCGGAGCGTCGGGGCCGCGCGGCGGTTCGTCCGGGAGACGCTGGGCGACGATCACCCTGCCCTGGACGACGTGACCCTCCTCGTCTCCGAACTGGTGACCAACGCGCTGGCGCACACCGACTCCACCTGGACGGTGGAACCGTCAAGCTCACCCTCGGCGAACTGCCCGGTCGCAGGCTGCACGTGGTCGTCCTCGACGACGGTTCGCCGTGCGCGGCTCCCAGCCCGCGCACCGCCGGCGCGGCGGACGAGAACGGGCGTGGCCTCGCGATCGTGCGGAATCCGGCCAGACGCTGGGGCACCTACCGCGACGGCGCCCGCCGCGCCGTCTGGTTCCAGATCGTCTTCCAGGAGTAGCGGCCACCGGAATCCGCGCGATCCAGGCGGCACGGGAACGATCGAGGCCACGACATCAGCCAGGTCCGGACGGCAATGGAATTTCCAGTTCGACCGATAATGACGGCGCGATGTTTCGGGCACCCGTATTCGGGGCGATGTTGACAATTATCCGGGATCGACGGTCAATCAATGGGCCGATCCGTCGGGAATCAACGGACTCCGGCCGGATGAAAAACACGCGTGGCGTCAATGGATGCCACGCGGAATCGCGACAGAAGGGAAACGAGATGAGGCTTGCTCAACGATGCGTCCTCACCGTGCTGGCGCTGGCCGCGCTGCTGGTGACGCCGCTCGGCGGGGGCGCGGCGTGGGCTTCGCCGGGCGCCGGATCACACGGTGCCTTCGCCGTCACCGCCTTGCGTGACCTGCCCGACGGCGTCGCGCGGACCACGACCGTGGAGGCGGAGGAGAGCACCTGCACCCCCGAGTTCGGCCCGGGCGTCCGGATCACCTTCTACTGCGACATCAAGCAACTGAGCACGCTCCTCGTCTACTGCGAGGGCGTAACGGTCATCGTCACCCTGAACCCCGGAAGGTGGAAGACGTCGGGGAGCTGCCCGGGCTATCGCGGTTACCGTCTGGTGCCCGGGAGCTGAGCGCGGCTCGCACGGCTGAAAGTTTCAGCAGCTCAGTGAGGCTGACCAGGGAATGCGCGAAAGGCCGGCGCCCGGATTCTGGACCGGTTAAGGCGCGAGCAGCAGCATCTGGCCGGTAGCCGCCACCGGCCGCGCCGGGGGCACGTACCCACTTCGAGGAGGCCACCCGCCATGGCACCGCACCGGACCTGGCTCACCCTGGCCGCGACGGCCCTGCTGGCGACCGCCGCAACCGCTCTGCCCGCGCGGGCCGCCGGCGGCGCGGCGGGCACGGGTTCCGCCGCCGAGGCCGGCCCGGCCCTGACGGTGGACCTCAGCGCGCCGACCCACCCCATCAGCCCGTACGTCTACGGCATGAACTTCACCGAGGAGGCGCTGGCCAAGGAGCTGCGCCTCCCGGTGCGCCGCTGGGGCGGCAATGCCACCACCCGGTACAACTTCCGGCTGGACACCACCAACCGGGCGTCCGACTGGTTCTTCGAGAACATCGCGGGTGAGAACGCGAACCCGGACGCGCTGCCCGACGGCTCGGAGACCGACCGGTTCGTCGACCAGGACCGGCGTACCGGCACCGACAGCGTCATCACGCTCCCGCTGATCGGCTGGGCGCCCAAGGAGCGGGCCAAGGCGTGCGGGTTCAGCGTCGAGAAGTACGGCCCGCAGCAGTCGACCGACCAGTGGGCGCCGGACTGCGGCAACGGCGTCCGGCCCGACGGCACGCTCATCACCGGCAACGACCCGCACGACACCAGTGTCGAGATCGGGTCCGAGTACGTCACCGACTGGATGGCCCACCTGCGCGGCCGGTACGGCGACGCCGCCGGCGGCGGGGTGAAGTTCTACAACCTGGACAACGAGCCGGACATCTGGCACTCGACGCACCGCGACGTCCATCCGGCCGGGGCCTCCTACGACGAGATGCGCGACCGCACCTACGAGATCGCCGCCGCGGTCAAGGCCGCCGACCCGAAGGCCCGGACGCTCGGCCCGGTCGGCTGGGGCTGGTCGTCGCTGACCCTTTCGGGGTCCGACCAGCAGCGGTGCGCGATCGAGGGCTGCTGGAGCAACCCGCCCGACCAGGCCGCGCACGGCGGGGTGCCGTTCGGCGAATGGTACCTGGGGCAGATGCGGGCGTACGAGGCGTCGCACGGCGTGCGCATCCTGGACTACTACGACAACCACTGGTACCCGCAGGCCGGGGTGTTCGGCGGCGACCCCGCCGACCCCGGTGACGCGGCCAAGCAGGCGCTGCGGCTGCGCCAGACCCGCACCCTCTGGGACCGCACCTACACCGACGAGAGCTGGATCGGGCAGCCGGTGTACCTCATCCCCCGGATGAAGGACATGGTCGCCAGGAACTACCCCGGCACCAAGGTCGCCATCACCGAGTACAACTTCGGCGCGCTCGGTTCGCTGAACGGCGCCCTGGCCCAGGCGGACGTGCTCGGCATCCTCGGCCGCGAGGGCGCGGACCTCGCCACGCTGTGGGACCCGCCCACCTCCGGTCAGCCCGGCGCGTACGCCTTCCAGATGTACCTCAACTACGACGGCAAGGGCGGCCGGTTCGGTGACACCTCCGTCCTGTCCGGCAGCGCCGACCAGGGACGGCTCGCCGTCTACGGCGCCAAGCGCAACGCGGACGGCGCCCTGACGCTGATGGTGGTCAACAAGACCGGCTCGGACCTGACCAGCCCGATCACCATCGACGGCGGCGCCCCGGGCGGCACCGCGCAGGTCTACCGGTACAGCGGCGCCGACCTGGCCGCCATCGGCCGCGAGGCCGACCTGCCGCTGCGCACGACCGCCGTGAAGCCCGGCGCGTCCGCCCCGCGGGCGACCGCGTCCGCGACGTTCCCGGCCAACTCGATCACCGCGCTGGTCGTCGCCGACACGGTGCCGCCCTGCGCGCCGTCCGGGCTGCGCGCCGGCGCTACGACGGCGCACTCCGTCGCGCTGAGCTGGAGCCCGGCCAAGGACAACGTCGCCGTCAAGGGGTACCTGGTGTCGCGGCAGAGCGCGGGTGAGCCGGTGAAGACCACCGAGGTCACCGCGGCCAAGGCCACGATCTCCGAGCTCTCCCCCGGCCGCCGGTACACCTTCTGGGTACAGGCCCGTGACCTGGCCGGCAACCTCGGCCCGAAGTCCGCGCCACTCCAGGTGACCACCCCGCGCCGCTGAGACCGGACGCCGGGCGAGGCGCTGTGATCACCTCGCCCGGCTCGTCCGCGCTCGTGGTGCGATGGAACTGAAACGTTCAGCGGCGCTGCGGCGTCGGCGCAGTTCGCGGGGCTTCGGCCCGTACCGCGCTTGACCCGTCGCCAGAGGCGCGAGCACGCTCCGCTGGACCAGCCACGCCTTCGCGCGTGCCGTCGACCAAAGCGTTGTTAACGCTCACAACAGGATTGATCGGTTCGGGACCTTCCCGTGCGAGCCGGATGCACGGGCCGAGCCGGTCGGACTCTCCCCCGAGGAGCCCTCGATGACCTCAACGATCCCCAAGACCTCGATGACCAGGAGACGGGTGCGGGCCGTGCTGGCCCCGGCCGTGTCGGCGGTGGTGGCCGTGGCCTCGGCCGCGGTGGTGGTGACCACCGGTGCGGCGCCGGCGCAGGCGCTGGAGAACGGGGTGGGGCGGACGCCGCCGATGGGATGGAACAGCTGGAACACCTTCGGGTGCAACATCAGTGAGTCGCTGATCAAGCAGATGGCCGATGCGATCGTGAACTCGGGGCTGCGGGATCTGGGCTACCAGTACGTGGTGGTGGACGACTGCTGGATGAACTCCACCCGGGACTCCTCAGGGAACCTGCAGGCCAACGCCTCGCGGTTCCCGTCGGGGATGAAGGCGCTGGGGGACTATCTGCACGGCAAGGGGCTGAAGTTCGGGATCTACCAGGCGCCGCTGGACAAGACCTGCGCGCAGTACTTCGGGTCGTATGCGGGGGCGACGGGTGCGCAGGGGCATGAGGCGCAGGACGCCCGGCAGTTCGCCGCCTGGGGGGTGGACTACCTCAAGTACGACTGGTGCTCGCCGAGCGGGACGATCGATGACCAGGTGCGCACGTTCGCCAAGATGCGGGACGCGCTGGCGGCGGCGGGGCGGCCGATCCTGTACAGCATCAACTCCAACAGCATTCATTCCAAGACCGGGCCGCAGCGCAACTGGGGTGATGTGGCCAACATCTGGCGGACCACCGAGGACATCACCAACAAGTGGGACACCGGTCAGACCAACGGGTACCCGATGGGCATCCAGAACATCGTGAACGTCACCGTGCCGCTGGCCGGGTACGCCAGGCCGGGGGCGTTCAACGACACCGACATGATGGAGGTCGGCCGGGGCGGGATGAACGACACCGAGATGCGCAGTCACATGGCGCTGTGGTCGATCCTGGCCTCGCCGCTGATCCTGGGCAACGACGTGCGCAACATGGACTCGGCCACCCAGACCATC
>NZ_BMNT01000021.1:0-263 GCF_014646695.1 Sphaerisporangium melleum | reverse complement strand
CAGAACCTGATCGCGATCAACCAGGACACCCTGGGGTTGCAGGCCACCCAGGTCAGCAACGACGGCACCCGCCGCGTCCTGGCCAAGCGCCTGGCCAACGGTGATGTGGCGGTCGCCCTGTTCAACCAGGGCGGGTCCACCACCACCGTGTCCACCACCGCCTCCGCGATCGGCAAGAGCGGGTCCTCCTTCACCCTGAAGGACGCCTGGACGAACGCCACCAGCACCACCACCGGCGCCATCTCCGCCAGCGTCCCCGCACA
>NZ_BMNT01000020.1:157346-172998 GCF_014646695.1 Sphaerisporangium melleum | reverse complement strand
CTGCTGGTGATCTGGATCGTCCCGCTTCTCAGCGTGGGGGTCTTGCCGCATCCGGCGGTCGCCGCGGCGACGCTCGCATCGGCGGCCCGCGTGGTCGTGCCGCGCACCTCACTCAGCGCCGCGTGGCCGGTGGCCAGGACGAGAAGTGCCGCGGCCGCCACGGCCCCGAAGAAGGATCTCTGCCTCAACATCTCGTCATTTCCTCTGCCGTTCGAATGCTGACCTGCATGGATGGGGAAACCATTCGCTTCTCGTTCGTCGGGGGTGGGAGCGTGCTCGCCTTCCCTGCCGAAGGGATACAGGGCGAGCTCGAAGGCTGGTTAGCGTTAACATGCCGACGAGCGTCTTCGTCGCTCGTCGGCGTCCCGAATGCCGGGAGGCAGGGTGGACTCCGGGTTCAGCCTGCTGGACCAGGCCGATGTGCGCAGAACAGTGACGAGCTCGTACGCTTCCGGTCCGGCTCGATCCGCAGACTTTTCACTGCTCTTAGAGGCAGATTGTTAGCGCTAACACGAGAGAATGGGGGCGCTCCTCTCTGCACAGCGGGCTGGAGGTGATGGTGAAGCGGAGCAAATCCGACCGTGATGAGGCCTGTCAAGGTTTCGGTCGCCCGTCTCGCGGTGCACTCCTGCCGAAACACCGGTCCCTTCCGTACCTGACCAGGGCAGTGGGTCATCGCGGTACCGGATGCGCTGCGATGAAAATTTCAGCGATGACGGCCTGATTTTTCCGGAAGAAACGGACCGCGGGCCTCCCTGCCTTGGAGGCCTGTGGCTCACGCCGTTCTGTACGCCTGATCCCCTGATGTCTCGTGCGGGCTCTGACGCCTCTGAGGCAGGGCCTGTTCGCACCAGATGGTCTTGCCGGAGGTGGTCTGCCGCGTTCCCCAGCCCTGCGTGAGCTGTGCGACCAGCAGCAGCCCGCGGCCCCCCTCGTCGAAGACACGGGCCCGGCGCAGGTGCGGCGCCGTGCTGCTGCCGTCCGAGACCTCGCAGATCAGCGTCCGGTCGCGGATCAGCCGTAGCCGGATCGGTGCGGCCCCGTGGCGGATGGCGTTGGTGACCAGCTCGCTGACCACGAGTTCGGTGACGAACTCCATCTCGGTCAGCCCCCACACGACCAGTTGGTCCATGGCGAGCTTTCTGGCATGGGACACCAGGGCGGTGTCGGCGGGCAGGTCCCACGTGGCGAACTGATCCGGGGAGAGCGCCTCCGTACGCGCGAGGAGCAGGGCCGCGTCGTCCGCCGCGCGGCCGTCGAGGAGGGTGCCGGTCACGATGTCGCAGGTGTCTTCGAGCGACGCCGCCGGCGACGCCAGGCCATGGCGGAGTTCGGTGAGGCCCTGGTCGATGTCGCGGTCCCGGGATTCGATCAGGCCGTCGGTGAACAGGGCGATGACGCTGCCCGGGATCAGGTGGAGCTCGATGGGTTCGAAGGGCAGGCCGCCGACGCCGAGCGGGGGGCCGACCGGGCCGGTCACGGGCTGCGGAGCACTATCAGGGGTGACCAGAACGGGCAGCGGGTGGCCGGCGGTGGCCATGGTGCAGGAACGCGAGATGGGATCGTAGACGGCGTACAGGCAGGTTGCGCCGAGCTCGCCGGAGGCGGCGGCCTCGCCGTCCGTGCCGAGGTGGATGACCAGGTCGTCCAGGTGGGTGAGGAGCTCGTCAGGCGGCAGGTCGACGTCGGCCAGGGTCCGTACGGCGGTGCGCAGCCGTCCCATGGTGGCGGAGGCGTGGATGCCGTGGCCGACGACGTCCCCGACGACGAGGGCGACCCGGCAGCCGGACAGCGGGATCACGTCGAACCAGTCGCCGCCCACCCCTGCCTGGGCGGCCGCCGGCAGGTAACGCGAGGCGATCTCCACCGCGGGCTGGGTGGGCGACCGCTGGGGCAGCAGACTGCGCTGCAGCGTCAGCGCCAGCCGGCGTTCGCGGGTGTAGCGACAAGCGTTGTCGATGGCGATGCCGGCCTTGGCGACCAGTTCCATCGCGTAGGACAGATCCTCCTCGCCGAAGGGCCGGGGCAGACGGGAGCGCCAGAAGCTGACCACGCCCATCCGCGTCTCCGTGGAGCGGAGCGGAGTCGTGATCAGCGAATGGAAGCCGGCGTCCAGCAGGCGGGCCGCGGCCTCCTGATCCTGGGACCGCCACGTGGTGGAGCCGCGCAGATCAGGCTCGATCACCGCGACACCGTGCCGGAAACCACGCGACTGGGGGGTGGCGGCGTTCCACTCGATCAGCGTTCCCGGCAGGTGGAACGGGCCGCCTTCCCGGATCTGCCCGATGGCCGCCCGGCACAGTCGGTCGCCCTCGCGCCGCGGTTGATCGTCACCGTGCAAGACCGACACCGCCAGGTCGACGGTGACCAGATCGGCGAACACGGGGACCACCACCCGCGCCAGTTCCTCCGCGGTCCGCCGCACGTCGAGGCTGGTGCTCACCGCCGTGCTGACGTCGTACAGCAGCTTGAGGCGCATGTGCGCCTCCTCGGTCATCCCGCGGCTCTCCTGCAGCGATCTCCCCATGGTGTTGAACGCGACCTCGAGTTCGCCGATCTCGCCGGTTCCGCTCTCCGGCATCCGTGCTCCGAGATCGCCGCCGGCGAGCCGTGCGGCGACGGTGGCGGCCCTGCGGACCGGCCGGATGATCGCCCGGGTCAGATACCCGGTGTAGGCGGTGATGAGGAGTGCCGACCCCGCGAGCCCACCGGTGCCGGCGGCGATCAGCCACCTGACCTTGGTGGCGGCGGTCTGTTCGCGCGCCGCGAGCTCGGATCCCGCGGCCTCGTTGAACCGGTCGAACCGGACGCGGAGCCCGTCGACGCGCCGTTTGCCCTCGGCCGTCGTCGCCACGCTCCAGGCGGAGGGGTCCCCGCGCTTGGCCGCGTCCACCAGGGGGAGCGAATAGTCGCGGATGAACGACCGGCCGTCGTTGCGGATGTCGTCCGCCAGTCTCCAGAGCTCGGGGGTGTCGGCGAGGCTCATGAACCGCTGCGCCTGATCGGGGAAGGCCGTCCGGGCGGCCTCCCATGGCTGGAGGAAGCGCTGCTGCCGGGTGATGAGGAAGCCGCGCTGCCCCGTTTCGAGGTCGATGATGAGCGTCTCGAGGTGGCCGGCCTCGACGAGTGTCGTGCGGGTGTGCATCCGCGCCTCGGTCGCGTGCAGCATCTCGGTGATCGCCCAGAGCATCGTGCCGAAGACGAGCCCCATCAGCATCGCGAGCACGCCGCTCGCGATGAGCATGAGAGGCGTCAGCCCTCTTCCGACACCCCACTTCGATCGGGTTGTGCTCATGCTCGGCCCTGCCGGGGTAGCCATCGCACCGATACTGTCCCGAGTCTATGACCAGGGCATTCGTTCCCGGACCAGGGGAGGGACACCGAGCCTGTTGACCTACGCCATTGACAGCGGGACACCCTGATCGTAGCCTCGGCGGCAACGGCTTTGTTAGGAAAGTTTCTTAAGAAAGGAGCCTCGGGCGCCGAGGGCTCCCGCCGCCGCCATGCCGGCCGGAAAGGCGCGGTCGCCCATCGGCGCGGACGAAATGGCAGGCCACGGCACCGGCGGCCGTCATCCCTCTCGGCATTCAGCCACCACCCCCCACCGCTGAAGGATCCCCGTGCCCAGAAGATTCGCCAAAATCATCGCCACCCTCTCCGGAATCGCCGTCGCGGCCTGCGTGGGCTTCGCCGCCGGCCCTGCGAGCGGCGCCGCCGGCAGGCAGGCCGCCGCTCCGTTCAAGGTGCTCGCCTTCTACAACGGCACCTGGGACGCCGCCCACATCGACTTCGACAAAGAGGCCAGGGAATGGTTCCCCGCGGCCGCCGCGCAGTACGGCTTCACCTGGGAGGCGACGACCGACTGGAGCCGCCTCAGCGCTTCGGGCCTGTCGCAGTACAAGGTCATCATGTTCCTGGACGACCTCCCGCCCGCGAGCCAGCGCGCCGCGTTCCAGACCTACATGCAGAACGGCGGGGCCTGGATGGGCTTCCACGTGAGCGCGTTCACCACCGACCCCGGCTCGTGGAGCTGGTACCACAACACCTTCCTCGGCTCGGGCGCGTTCCAGACGAACACCTGGCTGCCGACCGCCGAGACCCTGAAGATCGAAGATCGCGGGCACCCGTCCACGACCGGACTGCCGGCGACCATCCAGTCCTCGGTGAGCGAGTGGTACTCCTGGAGCCGCGACCTGCGGCAGAACCCGGACATCGACATCCTCGCGTCGATCGACCCCGCCAGCTTCCCGGTGGGCACCGACCCCAACCAGCAGTGGCGCAGCGGCTACTACCCGATCATGTGGACCAACAAGAAGTACAAGATGCTGTACGCCAACTTCGGGCACAACGCCATGAACTACTCCACGAACACGCGTACCTCATCGACCTTCGCCAGTGCCCAGCAGAACCAGTGGCTGATCAACGGCCTGCTCTGGCTGGCCGGCGCGGGCGGCACCACGCCGACGCCGTCGCCCACCCCGACCTCCCCCACGGAGATCTCGCCGACGACGTGGTACTCGGTCGTGAACAAGGGCAGCGGCAAGTGCGTCGACGCGCGCGCGGCGGGTACGAGCAACGGCACCGCCATCCAGCAGTACACCTGCAACGCGACCAACGCCCAGCAGTACCAGTTCGCACCGACGAGCGGTGGCTTCGTCCGGGCCGGCAACCGCGCGAGCGTCGACCAGGTGCTCGATGTGACCGACGTGTCCACCGCGGACAATGCGCCGATCCAGCTCTGGGCGTACGGCGGTGGCGGCAACCAGCAGTGGCAGCCGGTGTCCGAGGGCGGCGGCTACTACCACTTCGTCAATCGCAACAGCGGCAAATGCCTCGACGTCCCGGCCGCGTCCACCGCCGACGGCGTCCAGCTCGTCCAGTACACCTGCAACGGCACGGGCGCCCAGTCCTTCCGGCTCGCCGCACAGAGCTGAACGCGGACACCTCTGGTGTGCGGGCGGGAGCCCTGGGTATCCGGGCTCCCGCCCGGCGCGGGCGCCGTCCGGGGACATCGGTGTGCCGCCGGTCAGGGGGTCAGCAGTGCGCGGAGGTCCTTGCGCGACAGGTAGCCGAGTTTGCGGAGCACGCTGGAGATGTGGCTCTCGATGGTGCGCCTGCTCAGGAACAGCTCGCCGGCGATCTCCTGGTTGGTCTTCCCCGCCGCCGCCAGCAGCGCCACCTCGTGTTCCCGTGAGGTCAACGTCTGGCCGTGGGATGGGCGCCCGCCCCGCCACGGGTAGGGGATGGGCACGCCGTTCTGCCGCATGACCCGGCAGACGCGTGCGATGTCGCGCACCGCCCCCATCGCGCCGTACGTGCGCAGCGCGCTCTCCAGCAGGTCTCCCCCGCCGGGCGCTGCGCGTTCGCAGCGCCACCGGCCGAGACGTTCACCGGCCAGGGCCTCCTGGTAGCGCAGGCCGGCGTCGCGCAGCACGGTGCGCGCGGCGTCGAGCAGCCGGTCGGCCGCCGCCTCCGGTGTGGCGTGGATCGGCCGGTCGGATGCCAGAGGTCCATGCCCCTCGTGCGCGGCGGTCGAGAGGGCCGGCGCGCCGCGGGTGAGGACGGCGCGCGCGGTCAGCAGGGCCGCGACGGCGACGGGGGCGTCGGCTCCGGCCAGGCCCGCGTCCAGCTCGTCCACCAACTCGGCGGCTTCGGCGGCCCGGCCGAGGGCGTCCAGGGCGTCCACCAGGCACAGCACGGTCTCGGCTCCCCACACCCAGGTGCCCTTGGCGCGCACCCGGGCCAGCCCGGCGGTGGCCTGTTCGGCCGCGCCGGCCGGGTCGTCCAGGGTGAGCAGCAGCCGGGACAGTGCCGCGCGGGCGGGGATGAGCGGCCACACCGCGCCGACCCGCTCGGCGATGGAGATCACCTCGTCCAGCAGCGTCGCCGCCTCCTCGGCCGGGCCGGTCGCGGAGAGGAGCGTGCCGCGCAGCATGCGCGCGTCCAGGATCGCGGCGGCGAAGGTGGCCGAGGCGCCGCTCAGGCGGCGCAGCCGTGGCTCCAGCCCGTCCCAGCGCCCCGCGGCGAGGTCGGCGGCGGCGGTCACCAGCTCGACGATCTCCACCACGCGCAGGTAGTCGGCCTGGCCGGCCACCCGCCGCCCCTCGGCCAGCAGGGTCTCGGCACGCTGGACGTGGCCGATGTGCAGGGCGCCCTGCGCCCAGTTGAGGCAGGCGCGTGCGTGTTCGCGCGGCGCGGCGCGCAGGCGGTCGTCCCCTCGCAGTTCGTCGATGAGCCGCAGGCTCGCCGGGTCGCCCTGCTCCAGCAGCAGCGAGGCCCGGGTGATGCGGACGGCGATGCCGGCGTCGGGGTCGCCGCTGCGGCGCGCGACCTCCTCGGCCTGGTCGCATCGCGCGGTGTGCTCGGTGATGTGCCGGTCGACGACGGTCTCGGGCGCGGCGAGCACGGCGAGCGCGCGGCCGAGGAGCGCCGGCCGGTCGGCGAGGTCGTCGAGTGCGCCCTCGATCTGCAGGTAGCCCTCCCGCGCCGCGCCGTGCTGGCGCAGCAGGCGGCCGAGGGCGAACCGCAGCTCGCCGCGCAGGTGGGCGGGCAGCGGCTCGGTGGCCAGCAGGCGTTCGAGGGTCGGCACGGCCTCGGCGTGGGCCAGCCCGTCGACCGCGGCCCGGCCCAGCCTGATGGCCAGCCGTACGCGGGCGTCCCCGGCGAGCCCATCGGTATCGAGGGCCTGGAGCAGGAAGCGCGCCGCCGTGGCGTCGTTGCCGTGCGCGAGCGCCAGGTCGGCGGCGGCCTCGGCGTTGCGCGCGAACTCGGCCGGGCGACCGGCCAGCCGGAAGTGGTGGGCGAGCTTGGCGACCGGGGCGGGCCCGGGGCCGCCTTCCAGGGCCTGGGCGGTCTTCAGGTGCAGCCAGCGCCGGCCGGCCACCGGCACCGACTCGTACACGATCTGCCGCGCCAGCGCGTGCCGGAACCGGCATTCGCCGTCCTGCTCGTGCAGCAGACCGGCGGCCTGCGCCTCGGTGAGGGCCTGGGCGATCTCGGCCGGGCCGTGCCCGGTGACCTCGGCGAGCACCCGCTCGTCGGGCGTCGTGCCGATGACGGCGGCGGCCCCGAGGATGTCGCGCGCCGCGCCGCCGAGCGAGGACAGGCGTTGCAGCACCACGTCGCGGAGCACGGTCGGCACGGCGAGGTCGGCGAGCACCTCGGGCCGGCCGGGGATCTCGTCGGCGGGCAGGCGCTCCAGCAGGGTGCGCAGCACCTCCTCGACGACGAACGGGATGCCGCCGGTCTTCTCGTACAGGGGAGCGGTGAACGAGGCGGGGACCTCGGCCTTCAGGATGCCCGTGGCGAGCTGCTCGACCTCCGGCGCGCTCAGCGGGGTGAGGGTGACCGGCAGCCCGGGCCCTGACGGGGCCCGGGCGAACGCCTCGCGGACCGGCAGCAGCTCGGCCGTAGGACGGAGCGTGACGATCACCGAGAGCTTCGGCGGCTGGTGGGAGGCGAGGAAGGACAGGAAGTCGCGGGTGCCGCCGTCGGCCCAGTGCACGTCCTCCAGGACGAGCACCGATGGGCTCAGGTGGTCGAGCAGGGCGACGGCGGCCCGGAACACGCGGTGCCGTTCGGCCCGCTGGTCGTGCAGCGGCGGCAGCGGTGGCGGGAGATGCCCGGCGATCTCGGGGAGCAGCAGCGCCAGCGCCCCCACCACCGGGTTGACCGGCGGAGACTGGGCGAGGTCGTCGCCGGCCCTGCGGATGGCGTCGAGCACGGGGGACAGCGGCAGGGGCTCCTGGAGCTGCTCGCACTGGCCCACGAGCCTGCGGGCCGATGCCAGATCGGGGGAGGCGAGGAGCTCGGCGACCAGCCGGCTCTTGCCGATGCCCGCCTCCCCTTCGACCAGGACGAGCGCGGGCGGGGCGGCGATGGCCCGGCGCAGCAGGGTCAGCTCGGACCGCCGCCCG
Source organism: Sphaerisporangium melleum (assembly GCF_014646695.1). GTDB lineage: Bacteria > Actinomycetota > Actinomycetes > Streptosporangiales > Streptosporangiaceae > Sphaerisporangium > Sphaerisporangium melleum. The sequence goes on along the minus strand of NZ_BMNT01000020.1, from coordinate 165,082 downwards.
ATGAGCGCCTCGGACAGGGAACCCGGTGGGGCGGCGCGGAGCGGTTCGAAGGGCAACCTTGCCACCCCCTCTCCTACGCCATGAGCAGGCTACCGGAACTCCACCTGCCGTTTTCGGGAAAGTGCCGCACCAAAAATCCGTATACGGTACGGATCACGGCACCGCATGGTCCTTAATAGCCTCTCCGCTCGTCCGCTTGATCAGCGGCGATGCGCGGAGGGCAACGATGGATCTGTCCAAATCCCCTGGCCATGCTCGAAGGCGGTTGCCGGCGGCCATGGCGCTGACCGGGCTGATGCTGGCCGGGGTCGCCTGGCCCGCCGGCCCGGTGTCGGCCGAGGCCGGTTCGGAAGAGCAAAAAATTTACATTGTGCAAATGGCCCTGGATCCCGTTGTGACCTACGACGGGGACACGGCCGGGCTGCCGGCGACCAAGCCCGTGCGGGGAGAGAAGGTCGACCCACGTTCCGGCGACGTGACCAGGTACGTCGCGCACCTCCGGGGCCGGCACGACGCCGCGCTGAAGAAGGTGGGCGGCAAGAAGCTGCAGGAGTACGTGTACTCCTACGACGGCTTCGCGGCCAAGCTGACCAAGTCCCAGGTCGCGGAGCTGCGGACGATGCCGGACGTCGTCGGGGTCACCGAGGACAAGAAGGTCTCGGTGGCGACGTCGTCGACGCCGTCCTTCCTCGGCCTGGACGCCCCCGGCGGCCTGTGGGACCGGCTCGGCGGGCCCGACGGCAAGAAGGGCGCGGGCGAAGGCCTGGTCATCGGCGTCATCGACAGCGGCATCTGGCCGGAGGCCGAGAGCTTCGCCGGTACCGACGCCAAGGGCAGGCCGTTCCCCCCGATCCGCGGCTTCGACGGCGCGTGCGGCCCGGCCGGCGACACCTCCTGGAACCCCCGGCTGTGCAACGGCAAGCTGATCGGGGCGCGGCACTTCAACGAGGCGTGGGGCGGGGACGCCGGGCTGAAGGAGTTCCTGCCCTGGGAGTTCCTGTCGGCGCGCGACTACAACGGGCACGGCACCCACGTGGCCGCCACGGCCGCCGGTGACCACGCCGTCCAGGTGACCGGCCCGGCCTCGGTGTTCGGGAAGGTCAGCGGCATCGCGCCGCGGGCGCGCATCGCCGCCTACAAGGCGCTGTGGTCCACCGAGGACGCCTCCACCGCGCAGGGCTACAACTCCGACCTGGTCGCCGCCATCGACCAGGCGGTGGCGGACGGCGTGGACGTCATCAACTACTCCGTCTCGGGCACGAGCACCGACTTCCTCGACCCGGTGGAGATGGCGTTCCTGTCGGCCGCCGAGGCGGGCGTCTTCGTCTCGGCCGCAGGCGGGAACGATGGCCCGGCCGCGTCCACCGTGGCGCACCCGTCGCCGTGGATCACCACGGTGGCGGCGGGTACGCACGACCGCGGTGCCCAGGGCGCGGTGGCGCTCGGCAACGGCGCGACCTACACCGGCGTCTCGGTCGCCGCGGCCAAGGCCGGCCCGGCGCCGCTGGTCGACGCGTCCGCCGCCGCGCTGCCCGGCGCCGACACCTCGTACGCGGGGCTGTGCTACGCGGCCAAGGACAACGGCGGCAAGCCGGTCCTCGACCCGGCCAAGGTGCGGGGCAAGATCGTGCTGTGCGACCGCGGGACGACGCCGCGGGTGAACAAGAGCGCCGCCGTCGCCGAGGCGGGCGGCATCGGCATGGTCCTCGCCAACGTGGACGAGAACTCCCTCAACGCCGACCTGCACGCGGTGCCCACGGTGCACCTCGCGGTCAAGGACCGGCAGGCCGTCAAGGACTACGCCGCCACCCCCGGCGCGACGGCGACCGTCGAGCAGGCGAAGATCACCGGTGATGTGCCGGCGCCCTACGTCGCGGAGTTCTCCTCCCGCGGCCCGATCCTGGCGGGCGGCGGCGACCTGCTCAAGCCGGACGTGACCGCTCCCGGCCAGGACATCCTGGCGGCGGTCTCACCCGCCGCCGGTGGCCTCGACTTCAACTTCCTCAGCGGCACCTCCATGGCCGCCCCGCACGTCGCGGGGCTCGCCGCGCTGCTGAAGGACCTGCACCCCGACTGGTCGCCCATGGCGATCAAGTCGGCGCTGATGACGACCGGCTCCGACGTCCTGGACGGACCCGCCACCGACCCGAAGGTGATCTTCGGCGCGGGCGCGGGACACGTCACGCCCAACAGCGCCGCCGACCCCGGCCTGGTCTACGACAGCGACGGCAGGGACTGGATCGCCTTCCTCTGCGCGACGACCCGGGGCGTCAAGCCCGCGACCTGCGACGCGCTCGCCAAGAAGGGATACTCGCTCGACCCGAGCGACATGAACGTCCCCTCGATCGCGGTCGGGCGGCTCACCGGCACCCAGACGGTCACCCGCACGGTGACCAACGTCGGCAACGAGACCGCCACCTACACCCCGTCCATCACCGGACTGTCCGGCGTCAAGGCCGAGGTCAGGCCGAGCAGCCTCAAGCTCAAGGGCGGGCAGACCAGGTCGTTCACCGTCACCTTCACCCGGACCACCGCGGCGATGAACGCCTACCAGGGCGGCAGGCTCGTCTGGAAGGACCGCCGCCACACGGTCGCCGTCCCCGTCCTGGTGCGCCCGGTGCAGGAGACGTGGGCGTCCGCGCACGGCGTCGCGGGCGGCAGCGACTCCGGTGAGTACCTCGCCCTCGACCCGCAGGGCAAGCGGGCCTTCATGGCCGGCGTCAGCTACGCCTCCGGCCCCGGCGCGCTGCAGCCGAGCATGACGACCGTCGCCTACGACCCGGCCACCGGCATCGAGCTGTGGAGCCAGGACCACATCGGCAACGGCGGCTGGGACGAGGTCACCGCCATCGAGGTGAGCCCGGACGGATCCAAGGTGTTCGTCACCGGCACCAGCGCCGACACCGCCACCGGCACCGACGCCCTCACCCTCGCCTACGACGCCGCCACCGGCAAGCAGTTGTGGACCGGGCGCTACACCGGGCCGGGGAACCGGTCGGACTTCGGCAACGGCGTCTCGGTCGCGCCGGACGGCAAGACCGTCTACGTGACCGGCATGGCCATGGTGGACGAGAACCTGGCCGACTACGTCACGATCGCCTACGACGCCGGCAGCGGCGCCACCCGGTGGACGTCCACCTACGCCGGGCCGGGCGGCGACACCGACGACGCGCGGGTGGTCAAGGTGAGCCCGGACGGGACGAAGGTCTTCGTCACCGGCCAGAGCTCCGGCCCTGAGGGCACCGGTCTCGCCGACTGGGGCACCGTGGCCTACGACGCCGCCACCGGCGAGCGGCTCTGGGCCGTCCACCGCAACGGCACGGCCAACGGCACCGACATCCCCTCCGCCATGGTCGTCGCCAAGGACGGCAAGGCGGTCTTCGTCACAGGCTCCACCGAGAACGACGGGACGCAGACCGACCTGACCATGGTCGCCTACGACACCACGACCGGGGCCGAGCTCTGGACGGACGTCTACGACGGCCCGGCGCACGGCAGCGACACCCCGCACGACGTCACCCTCGCGCCCGACGGCGGCAGGGTGTACATCACCGGCAACACCGAGGGCCAGGGGACGGGGTCGGACTACACCACGATCGCCTACGACCCGGCCACCGGGCGGCGGGCGTGGGTGCAGCGCTACAACGGGAAGGCGAACAACGAGGACTACGCCTGGAAGGCCGCCCCGACCCCCGACGGAACCAAGATCATCGTTGCCGGCGAGAGCACCGACGACGCGGCCACGGGGTCGGACTACGTGACCATCGCCTACGACGCCGCGAGCGGTGAGCAGGTCTGGCTGGGCCGGTACGACGGCCAGGTCGGCGGGCGGGACTCGGCGCGCTCGCTCGCCGTGGACGCGGCCGGCGGCACCGGGGTCCGCATCTTCGTGACCGGGACCAGCGCGGCCGGTGGCACGCTGCCCGACCAGGTGGACATGGACGCGGTGACGGTGGCCTACTTCGAGCCCTGGAAGCAGCGGTGACCGCCCGTCCTGCGCGGCGTCACGACCGCTCCGGCTGACGTCTCGCGAACCCCGCGCCCCCGGCTCTCCCCACGAGAGCCGGGGGCGCACGCGTTCCCCGGCCCGCCGGTGGACGAGCGGGCGGATCGAAGCGGTCTGCCTGTACCGGCACGAAAGGGGATGCGGACCGAGCCCGGCATCTCAGCCCGCTGGGGCGAGCCCGGCGTAGGCCCGGCAGGCCGCCTGGGTGGCGGGCAGGTTCCACTCGTCCAGGATCTCGGTGAAATCGCTCCAGTGCCAGGTTTCCGCGCCCAGATCGGCCAGCACTCGCACGGCCCGTCGCTGCGGCGTGTTGAGCGAGTTGGACACCCGGAAGAGACCGCCGGGCGACATGGGCGGCAACAGCGACCTGGGAAGCGGCGGGGGACCGCTCCCCGGCGCGGAACCTGCGCTCAGCCGTGGCCGCGAAGGACCCACAGGGTGTAGGCGGCGACCGAGGAGGAGTCGGTGATCGAGCCGTCGAGCATCATCCGCTCGAACTCCGCCCGGGAGACCCAGCGCTGGCGCATGTCCTGCTCGCTGTGCTCGCGCTCGCTGCCGCCCTCGGTGAGCCCGGTGGCGAGGTACACGTCCAGGGCCTGGTCGGTCATGCCGTGCGCGTTGTCCAGCCGGCCGAGGTGGCGCAGGTGCGCGGCGCGCAGGCCGGTCTCCTCGCGCAGCTCCCGGTGGGCCATGTCCTCGCTGGTGGCGGCCTCGGCGGTGCCCTGCGGGAAGCTCCACGAGCGGCGGCCGATCGGATAGCGGTACTCCTCCACGATGTGGAAGCCGTCGCCCTCCTGCGGGATGACCAGCACGAAGTCCGGCCGGACGACGTACCCGTACAGGCCGGGCGAGCCGTCGGGGTACTCGATCTGGTCCTCCCGCACGGTCATCCAGCGGTTGCGGTAGACGATCTGCGAGGAAACCCGGCGGACCACCGGCTGCGTGTCGGTCATGTCGCCGCATCGTACTCGCGCCAGGCGAACGCCGGCGGTGGGTGAAGGCGGCTTGGGTAGGGTCGGGGCCATGCGGCTTCATGTGGGGTGCGCGATGTGGACGCTCGCGCCGTGGCAGGGGCGCTTCCTGCCCCATCCGCTCCCGCCCGGCGAGCGCCTGCGGGCGTACGCGGGCTGGTGCAACGCGGTGGAGGGCAACACCACCTTCTATGCGACTCCGGCGAGGAGCACGGTGGAGTTGTGGGCGGGCCAGACCGACCCCGGCTTCCGGTTCGTGGTCAAACTGCCCAAGGCCGTCACCCACGAACGCCGCCTGGCCGGCGCCGGCGACGAGCTCGCCGCCTTCCTCGACGCGATGGAGCCGCTCGGGCCGCGGATCCACTCGCTGTGGGTGCAGTTGCCGGCCGCGTTCTCCCCGGCCGATCTCGGGGTCCTGGCGGCCTTCCTGCGCGGGCTGCCGCGCGAGCAGCGGTACGCCGTCGAGGTGCGCCACCGCGCGTTCTTCGAGGACACGCGGGCCGCAGGGCTGCTGGAGCGGGTGCTGGCCGGGGCCGGCGCCGAGTGGGTGCCGTTCGACACCACCGTGCTGTTCCGCACCCCGCCCACCAGCGACGCCGAGCGGGACGCGTGGACCAAGAAGCCTCGGATGCCGCGCCGGTCGTCGGCGCTGACCGACCGGCCCATCGTCCGCTATCTGGGCCGCGACGACGTCGAGGCCACGGTGGAGGGCTGGCGGCCGTGGGTCGGCACGGTCGTCGACTGGCTGCACGAGGGGCGCTCGCCGACGGTGTTCGTGCACACCCCCGACAACGCCGAGGCGCCGGCGCTCGCCCGCCGCTTCCACGACGAGGTGCGGGCCCGGCTGCCCGAGGTCGAGCCGCTGCCCGAGCCGCTGCCGGTCGAGCCCGCCGAGCCGCTGACCCTCTTCTGACTCCCCTCACCGCCGCCCGCGCGGCCGGCGGCAACGGGGCCGGCGGAACGCGGGCCCCCGGCGGGTGGCGTCGTGCCGCTCTCCGTCCCGGTCAGCCCGGGGAGGTTGCTCGCCGGCTCGGCCGCACCATCGGCATGGTGGAGGGGCGGCATGGGGGGTGAACGCCGCCCCTCCGGGCATCTCGGGTCAGTCCGTGAAGAAGGCCGCGAGCTCGGCGGCGAGGACCTTGGTGTCGACCTGGCCGTGCGCCATGCCGTCCAGCACCTTGAGCCGCGAGTCGGGCAGGGCGGCGTCCACGGCGCGCGCGGCGTCCTGCATGCGTGCGGGGCTCTCGGCGCCGGCCAGCACCAGGACGGGAACGGAGAGGGCGGCGAACCGCTCGGCCGGGACCGGCCCGGGGCCGACGATCGCGGCCTCGTAGGCCAGGGTGTGCGCGATCGCCTCCATGTCGGCCCAGAACGGCTGCCCGCGCATCTGGCCGAGCATCTCGGCGGGGACGTCGGCGCCCTTGACCATGAACAGCTCGACCGCGTCGCCGCGCCGGCCGGCCCGCACCAGGGCGGTGATCTCCTCCTCGCTCGGCAGCGCCGGGCGGGAGCCGTCGGTGACGTACGGCGGCTCGTACGCGACGACCTTGCTGATCGCCGAGCCGGCGTACGCCGCCTCCAGGGCGAGGGACGCGCCCGAGGAACCGCCGAAGACCAGGGCGGAGCCGCCCGCCTCGGCGATCAGGGCGTCGATGTCCTCGATCTCGCGCTGGACGGCGTAGGGCTCGGTGTCACCGCTGTCGCCCCGCCCGCGGCGGTCGTAGTTGAACACGGTGAACCGGGACGACAGCGCTTCGGCGAGCTCGGTGAAGATCGGGTTGGTCCGCTCGGCGAAGCCGCCGCCGACCAGGATGACGGCCGGCCCGGTCCCGGAGCGGTCGTAGGCGATGGTGGTGCCGTCGGCCGACGTGACCTTCTGCATGGTGATCACTCTTCCCATGGACGTCATCCGGATCGGATGGGTGGATGCGGTTCCCGGTTGCGGCGGCGCCCGGGCTGTCCGGCCGGAGCGCCTCCCCACGCACCGCCAACGGTGTCACCGAAAACAAAATTTGTCAAGAGTAATTGAGTTGTCGGCGGCGCGTCATGGCCGCGCCCCGGCTCCGGTTCCCACGCGGCGGCTCGCCGCGTGGGCGTTCAGTAGCCGGTGGCGCCGTCGAGCCGTTCGCGCAGCAGGTCGGCGTGGCCGTTGTGCCGCGCGTACTCGGCGATCATGCTGACCAGGATGCGGCGCAGGGCGATGGGCTCTCCGGTGGACAGCCGCGTCCCGGTGTCGTCGAGCGAGGCATCGGCGACGATGCGCCGGGAGTGCTCGCACTCGGCCCGCCAGGTCGCGAGCGCCTCGCCGACGTCGCCGTCCAGGGACGCGAAGTCCTGCTCGGGGTCGTCGTCGGAGTAATAGAGGAGCGGGACGTCCTCGCCGGCGAACTGCACACGGAACCACCACCGCTCGACGCCGGCGAGATGGCGGACCAGGCCGTGCAGGCTCAGTGAGGAGGGCGGGACGCTCCGCTCCGACAGCCTCCCCGGCTCGATGCCGGAGCACTTCAGCGCGAACGTCTCACGATGCCAGTCGAGATAGGAGGTGAGGATCTCGCGCTCGCCGCCGATCAGGGGAGGATCGGGGCGCGCGCCGTCCGGCCATGGCTGCGAGAGGTTCTCCGCGGGGATCTGCGTCATGTTCCCCGCAGCATGCCAGGCGGTACCGACAGCGCCGCCGTCACCCCACGGAGGGGTCGCCGGTCTCCTGTCCGACGCTGGGGTGGACGGCGACGATGATGCGGTGCGCCCGCCCGCCT
>NZ_BMNT01000020.1:157076-157306 GCF_014646695.1 Sphaerisporangium melleum | reverse complement strand
CGTCGTGGTACCTGCCGACCAGGCCGGCCACCGCCTCGGACAGCTCACGGGCGAAGGCCGCGCGGTCGGCCGCCGAGGCGAAGCGGACCTCGCCGTCGATGGCGAACGTCGCGACCTGCTTGCGCGCCCGCGCCGCCCCGGTGATCAACTGCCCCACGTCGCGCACCAGCCGCGAGGCCACCGCCAGCAGCCAGCGCGCCGAAAGCTGGTCAGGCGCACGGGAGGGATCG
>NZ_BMNT01000020.1:141453-157038 GCF_014646695.1 Sphaerisporangium melleum | reverse complement strand
ACCGGGGCCAGCGCCGCCGGCGAGATCACATACGAGGCCGCGCTGGCCCGCATGATCCGCTCGGTCACGTTGCCCTTGCGCCGCTCCTCCACCAGCTCGACCAGCCCGTAGCGCTCCAGGGTCTTCAGGTGGTAGTTCACCTTCTGCCGGGGCAGGCCGACCTTGGCCGCCAGCGTCGTGGCGGATCCGGGCTCGGCCAGCTCGGCCAGCAGCCGCGCCCGCACAGGGTCGAGCGTGACCTCGGCCGCTGCCGGGTCTTCGATCACCGCCACATCCAGCATGGGACCACCATCCCACCGAAAGTATTAGTTGTCAATGCGGTGGAAGTTGTCGGACCGATAACCGGGAAAGGGGCTGGACGTCCCCTCCCGCGGCGACCGCCATGGGGCGGCCGCGCGAGGGAGGCGGGCGTCCAGAGTGATCAGGGGGTGAAGGTGCTGGAAGTCGTGGTGGGCGTGGTGGTGGCGGTGGCGGAGACCGGGGTGCCGGTCACGCTCGGGAAGACCAGGCGGATGTTGACGGACTGAGCCTGACGGTTGACGTTAGTGCTGCGGCTCACGCTGTGGGTGAAGTGGCGGGCCCAACTGCGCGCCCAGCTCCGGGCGAAGGTGCGGTTCCAGTTGCGTGCCCAGTTGCGGTTCCAGTTGCGGTGGCGGGACCGGTCCCTGGACCAGTCCCGGTAGTCGCCACCGCCGCCCTTGGTGATGCCGGCCGCCGCGCTCGCGCTGGTGGTCGTGGTCGCGGCGCCTAGGCCGAGCATGCCCCCCGTGAGCGCCGCGCAGACCGTCAACGTGCTCACGAACTTTCTGACCTTGGGCATTGCGTAGTCCCCCTTGGACGACTTCGGGTGCTTCGGAGCGACATTCAGGAGTAATGCCGGTGAATGCTGTGGTGACTCAGTGAGTCTGGCTACTTGTCTTGTTTTCCGGACCCGACGTCGGACAAACGAATAACTTCTGCTTTTGCTATGTGCTTAACCTCTTGTTGTGGTCTTCGATTCCATATTTCCCGACTTCGCCGGACATGCTGGCCTTGATCGCGTCCTGATCGGACGACGAGCAGGGGGCACTGCGGGCCTCTTCGGCACCGCATTTCGGAGAATTAGCGCTTAATCCGCATTAGGACTGTATCCGGGAGTGTGTCCGGGTCATCCGGATCCTCGGGACTTTCGCCGGGGCGAAGGGCGACCGGCAGCCAGGTGAATAAATGTCGGGAAATCACGACAAGGGGGGCGCGGATCGCTGGACGGCCGCCGCCCGCCCCGGCCGACCCCGATGCGGCACCAGGCCCGCGTACCACATATGGTCCGGTGCATGACTGCTCATTATGACGTCGTGGTTGTCGGGGCCGGCCCCGGTGGGTATGTCGCGGCCATCCGGGCCGCCCAGCTCGGCCTCAGCACGGCCATCGTCGAAGAACGCTACTGGGGCGGCGTCTGTCTCAACGTCGGCTGCATCCCCTCCAAGGCGCTGCTGCGCAACGCCGAGCTGGCGCACATCTTCACCCAGGAGGCCAAGACCTTCGGCATCCAGGTGAACGGCACGGTCACCTTCGACTACGGCGAGGCGTTCAAGCGCAGCCGCAAGGTCGCCGACGGCCGCGTCAAGGGCGTCCACTTCCTGATGAAGAAGAACGGCATCACCAAGTACGAGGGCCGCGGCGCCTTCACCGACCCGCACACCATCCAGGTGGCGCTCGGGGCGGGCGGCACCGAGACGGTGACCTTCGACCACTGCATCATCGCCACCGGCGCGACGACACGGCTGCTGCCCGGCACGTCGGTGAGCGAGCGGGTGGTGACCTACGAGGAGCAGATCCTCAGCGACTCTCTCCCCGAGAGCGTCATCATCGCGGGCGCCGGCGCGATCGGCGTGGAGTTCGCGTACGTGATGCACAACTACGGGGTCAAGGTGACGATCGTCGAGTTCCTCGACCGCATCGTGCCGCTGGAGGACGAGGAGGTCTCCGCCGAGCTGGCCCGCCGCTACAAGCGGCTCGGCATCGAGGTGCTGACCTCCACCCGGGTGGAGAGCATCGACGAGTCCGGCGAGAAGGTGCGCGTCACCGTCTCCCGCGACGGCGAGCAGCGGACGCTCGAGGCCGACAAGGTGCTGCAGGCCATCGGCTTCCAGCCGCGCGTCGACGGCTACGGGCTGGAGAACACCGGGGTCCGCCTGACCGAGCGGGGCGCGATCGACGTCGACGGGCGCTGCCGCACGAGCGTGCCGCACATCTTCGCCATCGGCGACGTGACCGCCAAGCTCATGCTCGCGCACGCCGCCGAGGCGATGGGCATCGTCGCCGCCGAGACCATCGGGGACGCCGAGACGATGGAGCTCGACTACGTGATGATCCCGCGGGCGACCTACTGCCAGCCACAGGTCGCGAGTTTCGGGTACACCGAGGCGCAGGCCCGGGAGAAGGGCTTCGCGGTGAAGGCCGTGAAGTTCCCCTTCACGGCGAACGCCAAGGCGCACGGCCTCGGCGACCCGGGCGGCTTCGTCAAGATCCTCAGCGACGAGCGGTACGGCGAGATCATCGGCGCCCACCTGATCGGGCCCGAGGTCACCGAGCTGCTGCCCGAGCTGACGCTCGCCCAGCAGTGGGATCTCACCGTCCACGAGGTCGCGCGCAACGTCCACGCCCACCCCACCCTCGGTGAGGCGCTGAAGGAGGCGATCCACGGGCTGGCCGGCCACATGATCAACATGTGATCCGCGCGGGCAGCCGTCGTGTCGGCCGCCGCCGGTCCGTCGCTAGGCGTGTACCTTCGACTACTGCCAGTAGTCGAAGGTGTGCGACGGGGGGATTCGAACACGATGCGAGGCATGTTCACCAGGGCGTCCCGAGGACTCGCGGCGGTCTCGGCCTGCGCGGCGGTCGTCGCCGGCGCGCCGGGCGCGTCGGCCGCGGCGGGCGCCGCCGGGCCCGGGCCGATCCGCAGCCAGGCCAACTGGCGGTGCCTGGACGCCGATCTGAACACCATCGCGAACAACGGCACCAAGGTCCAGCTGTGGGGCTGCACCGGCTGGACCAACCAGAAGTGGACCTACGACGTGCGGACCCACACGATCCGCAGCCAGTACAACGGCCGCTGCCTGGACGCCGATCTGAACACCATCGCGAACAACGGCACCAAGGTCCAGCTGTGGAACTGCACCGGCTGGACCAACCAGAAGTGGATCTACGACGCGATCAGCCACACGATCTACAGCATGTACAACGGCCGGTGCCTGGACGCCGATGTGGGCGGCATCGGGAGCAACGGCACCAAGGTCCAGCTGTGGACCTGTAACGGCTGGGCCAACCAGAAGTGGTCGATCTGATGCGACGCCACCTGCCCACCGCCGCGCGGGTCCTGCTGGTCGTGGCCGGAGCCGCCGCCGTGGCCGGCGGCCCCTCCGGCGCCTTCGCGACCACCTCGGGGACCGGGCCCATCCACAACCGCGCCGACGGCCGTTGCCTGGACGCCGACCTCGGCCGCATCGGCGGCAACGGCACCCGCATCCAGCTGTGGGACTGCAACGGCTGGGCCAACCAGAAGTGGACCTACGACCCGGCGACGCACACGATCAGGAGCCTGGTCAACGGGAGATGCCTGGACGCCGACCAGGGCAACCTCAGAAGGAACGGCACCCGGGTGCAGTTGTGGGACTGCAACGGCCGCGCCAACCAGCAGTGGCTGTACGACCGGCACAGCCAGACGGTCTACAGCCTCGCCAGCGGGCGCTGCCTGGACGCCGACCTCAAGGGCGTGGGCAGCAACGGCGCCCGCGTCCACCTGTGGGACTGCAACCGCTGGGCCAACCAGAAGTGGAGGCTGTGAGCCGGACGCGGCGGTGCGCGGGCATCGGGTCCTCCGGCATACGGGCCGGTCATCGGGGTAGTGGAGGCGCGACGACCGGACCTGTCAGGAGGAGACGATGAAGAGACTGTTGCAGCTCGTGGTCACCCGGTGGCTGGCCCGTACGCCGTTCGGGCTCGTCGTCCTCGGCGTCGGATGGTGGTTCATGCGCAAGCGCCGCGGCGGGCGGCCCGAAGACCGCAAGGACGTGCTCCGTGAGCCCGGCCGTTCCTCCCGCAACCCCTACGCCTGGCACGGCCCCGCCCAGCGCGACCGCCGGTAGGCCTTCGCCTCAAGGCCGCCATGAGCCGCCGAGCGTAGCGAGGCCGAACAACACTGCTCGAGGCGCGGCGGTGTCCTGAGGAGGAGTGAGCGAGTGCGAGGAACGAGTGCTCGTGAACGACGACGAAGGGCGCCGCCTCAAGGGCGCCACGGGCCGCCGAGCGTAGCGAGGCCGAATAACACCGTCTCAGACGCGCTCCTGGCGGGGGAAGACCACCTCGCGCACCAGGAGCAGCACCGCGGCGGCGAGCGGGATGCCGAGCAGCGCGCCCACGATGCCGAGCAGGGCCCCGCCGAGCAGCGCGCCGATGATGGTGGCGATCGGCGGCACGTCCACCGACGACTTGAACACCGGCGGCGAGATCACGTAGTTCTCGATCTGCTGGTACACGATGAAGAAGATCACGCAGGCGATGCCGACCTGGATCGAGGTCAGGAAGCCGACCCCGGAGGCGACCACCGCGCCGACCACCGCGCCGACCATGGGGATGAGGTCGGTGACGGCCACGAAGATCGCCAGGGCGAGCGCGTACGGCACGCCGAGCACCGACAGGAACAGGAACGTCACGATGCCCGCGATGAGGGAGATGATCAGGTTCCCGGCCACGTAGCCGCCGATCTGCCTGATGATCTCGTCGCCGAACAGCCGCACCCGGGTGCGCCGCGAGCGCGGCACCAGCCGGTAGGCGGTCTCCTTGATCGAGTGCAGCGAGCCGAGGAAGTACAGGGTCAGCACCAGCACGGTGAGCCCGCTGAACAGCGCGCTGATCACGATCCCGGCCACCCCGAGCAGGCCGCCGAACATCTGGCTCGCCAGGTCGCCGCTGGTCACGTACTGCTGCAGCTTGGAGAGCACCTGGTAGCGGTCGTCTATGGTGCGGATGAGCGGGTGGTTCTGGAGTTGCTGGACGTACTCCGGCAGGTGCTGGACGAACCCCGTGGTCTGCTCGGTGAGCGGCGGCACGACGGCCAGGCCGAAGACCACGAAGAACGCGATGACCCCGCCGAAGACGATGGCGATGGCCGTCCGGCGCGACAGGTTGCGGCGCTGCAGGGCCTCCACGGCCGGGTTCAGGCCGATCGCGAGGAAGAGCGAGATGATGATCAGGACGAGGGCCGACCCCGCGGAGGCGATCGCCTGGACGAGCAGCCAGGCGGTGAGCACGCCGAGAGCGGCGGTCAGGCCGAACAGGAACGGGTTGCCGCGCAGCGGCCGGCCGGGACGTCCGAAGGGCTGCTCGAAGTCCTTCGGGTCGACCCGGCCGAGCTCGCCCGGGTCCGTCTTCGTGGTGTCCCCGGGCCCGGCCTTCGTGGCCGTGCCCGTGGTGCCGCCGGCGGCCTTGGCGGGCCGGTCGTCCGGTGCCACGTCCGGGGTGGGGACGGTGGCCGGGCCGGCGTCGTCGGCGGGGAACGAGGGGAAGACGCTCGCGATGTCGGAACGCTCGGTGCTGCCAGTGTCGGACACGCGTGCCTGCTGCCCGCTGGACCGTCGTTCAGTCCCGGTTCTCGCCTGATAAATGCCGACTTTTCATGATCGACCCGCCCGGAATGCGGGCGGAGCGTCGCGCACCCGCGACGACACGAGGAAACGGCGGAGCGCCCCCTGGACGGGCCAGAGGGCGCTCCGCCGTACCGGTCGGTCACATCAGAACGTGCCGCGCGAGGCCTCGTCGCCCCGCATGCCACCCTCCATGCCGCCGCCGGTCTCCTCCACACGTTCTCCGGACCACCGGCTGGCGTCGGCCTCGGTGTCCTTCATCGTGTCGGCCCATTGGCGGGCGTTGTTGCGGTAGAGCACGATGCCCACCGCGCAGGCCGCGAAGCCGGCCGCCAGCGCCAGCATCGACCAGCGGCCGCGCCGCCTGATCGACGGCGCGGGGTCGACGCGTTCGGCCGTGCGAGCGAGGAACGCGCTGACCTTCGGCGCGATCTGCTCCTCGACCGAGTGCGCCGCCCGGTCGAGCTTCGGCGCGGCCCAGACGCGGGCGTCCTCGATGCGGTGCGCGGCCACTTCACGGGCGGTGTGTGCCATCGGACGAACCTGGTCCGCTCTCCGCATGGCCTGGGTCTTCATCCGACCCATCCGCGTGGCTGCCATCGGCATGACCATGCTCACGCGGCGTTTCTTCAGTGTCAGGGACACGACAACCTCCCCTGTGCCTTGGGGCCCCGCAGGCTCACCTTCCCGATGGAAAGCGGCTCAATCCTGACGCGGCGTGGGAGGATGCGGGGTAGGCCATTGCGCCATAGCCTGCGAAACATCGCAAATGCCACAGCTAACCGACATATCGAAGGGGGCAGTCCTCGTGGCTGAGAACCTCATCGCGAAGCTGCGCACCACTCTCGGTGACATCAAGCTTCGTCTCTTCCCGGACCACGCGCCGAAGACCGTGCGCAACTTCGTGGAGCTCGCCGAGGGCTCCCGGGAGTGGACCCACCCGGAGACCGGGGAGAAGAGCACCGACAAGCTGTACGACGGCACGATCTTCCACCGGGTCATCGAGGGCTTCATGATCCAGGGCGGCGACCCGCTCGGCCGGGGCATCGGCGGCCCGGGCTACGAGTTCGACGACGAGATCCACCCCGACCTGTACTTCAACCGCCCCTACCTGCTCGCCATGGCCAACGCCGGCAAGCGCTTCGGCAAGGGCACCAACGGGTCGCAGTTCTTCATCACGGTCGTCCCCACCCCGCACCTCAACGGCAAGCACACGATCTTCGGCGAGGTGATCGAGGGCCAGGACGTCGTGGACGCGATCGCCAAGACGCAGACCCGGCAGGACCGCCCGCTCACCGACGTGGTCCTCCAGGAAGTCGTGATCGAGCGCGTTCAGTCCTGACACCGGCTCCGCGGCGGCCCCGCACCCGGGGCCGCCGGAGGGCTCCCGTCTCTTTTCGCTCAGGGCTGGATCGTGGGTGGATAGGGCCGCCGGGGCGCCGCGCACCCGGTGCGGTGCATAGGGTGGCAGTGGGCAAGCGCGCACAGCTGAAGGGGCCGCGAAGAGGCGATGAGCACTCAGCCAGACCACCCGATCCCGTCGGACCGGCCGGAGGGCCAGGCCCAGCCCGGCCCCCATGACGCCGTCCCCACCTGCTACCGGCATCCCGACCGCGAGACGTACGTGCGCTGTCAGCGGTGCGAGCGGTCCATCTGCCCCGACTGCATGCGGGCGGCCTCGGTGGGCCACCAGTGCGTCGAGTGCGTGCACGAGGGCAACCGCTCCGTCCGCCGCGCCGAGGCGCCCTTCGGCGGCCGGCCGGTCAGCACGCCGGTCGTCACCTGGGCGCTGCTCGCGATCAACGTGCTGGCCTATCTCGCCGAGATCGTCGACACCGACGCGGTGATCAACCGGTTCGCCATGTCGTCCTACGACGTCATGATGGGCGAGTGGTGGCGGCTGGTGACCGGGGCGTTCCTGCACTCGCCCCCGCCGTCGTACTGGCACATTCTGTTCAACATGTGGGCGCTGTACGCCATCGGGCCGCAGCTCGAGCGCATGCTCGGCTCACTGCGCTTCGCGGCCGTCTACCTGCTCGCCGCGCTCGGCGGCTCGGTCGCGGTCTACCTGTTCGGCGCGGTGGCCGTGGGGGCGTCCGGCGCGATCTACGGCCTGTTCGGCGCCATGTTCGTGGTGGCGCGGCGGCTCGGCTACGACGCCCGCGGCGTGATCTGGCTGATCGGGATCAACGTGGTGCTGACCTTCGTGATCCCGGGGATCAGCTGGCAGGGGCACCTCGGCGGCCTGGTCATCGGCACGCTCGTGACGGCGCTGTTCGCCTACGCGCCCGCCAAGCAGCGCACGACCGTCCAGCTCGCCACGGCGGCCGGCGTGCTCGTCGCCTGTGTGCTGCTGGTCATGCTCGTGCCGCCCCTGCCCCTGTGGGCCTGATCGTCCCGGGTCCAGAGCCTGTGGGCTGGGAACTTCCCCAGGTTGTGGATAAAACCTGTGGAAAACGTCACTCGCCGTAGGTGTCCCGGTGTGTCCGGCTCGGCCTACGGCGAGGAAACGCCTGTTACCGCCAGCGGGTGGACAGCACCACGCCGAAGATGATCAAGACGAAGCCCACCAGGAGGTTCCAGTTGCCGAGGGGGCCGATGACCGGGGCGGTCGGGATGATGTAGAAGACGGCGATCCACAGGATGCCGATGATCCACGCGACGACCATGGTCGGCGCCAGCCAGCGAGGGCTCACCTTGACCTGCTGCGTCTTCTGCGGCGGGGTGTAGACCGCCTTCTTGCGAGTGTGAGACTTGGGCACGGCTGCTCTCCTGATGGGGCCTGCGGGGTGTCGCGGGCACTGGCAGCCAGCGTAACGCTGGCATACGGAAGACCGGAGTAAGCCTAGTCGGCGAGAGCGGCGAACGGCGATTCCAGCGCAAAAAGTCGGTCAAGCGCCGATCGTCACCCGGACGCCGCGGCGAACCGTCCCTACGCTGGCTTGCGCAGGCGTGGTCCGCACGCCTCCTCCGCTACTCCGGATATGTCGTGATTATGCCTTCTGGCGGTGGATATGAGGAGCCTGCTGCGCACCTGCGGGGAGCTCTGCGTCACCGGGGGCCTGGCGATGCTGCTCTTCTGCGCGTACTTGCTGTGGGGCACCGGCTCCTACACCGAGGCGCAGCAGAGCCTGCTGAAGCGGCAACTCCGCCAGGCCGGCACGGCGGCGAAGCTCGACCGCATCCGCCTCGGCCAGGCCATCGCACTGATCAAGATCCCTCGCCTCGGGCGTGACTACGAGTACGCTGTCCTGGAGGGCGTCACCAGCGAGGACCTGCGCCGCGGCCCGGGGCACTACCCGGGCACGGCCGGGCCTGGCAAGATCGGGAACTTCGTTCTGTCCGGGCACCGGACGACCTACGCCGCTCCGTTCAACCGCATCGACGAGCTGCGCACCGGCGACGCCATCGTCATCGACGCCCGCGAGGCCCGCTACACCTACCGGGTCTCCGGCACGGAGGTCGTCGCCCCCGAGGACGTGGAGGTCATCGCCCCCGTCCCCAACCGCCCCGGCGCCCGGCCGAAGGAGGCGGTCATCACCCTCACGACGTGCCACCCCGAATACTCGGCGCGGCAGCGGCTCATCGTCCACGGCGTCCTGTCCGGCAGGCGGGAACGCCGCACCTGACGGCGGGCGCCGCCCGTCCCGGCAGGACGGGCGGACACCACACCGGGCGGCACGGGCCGCCCCTTGGCGAGAACGTCCAGCGGCGCGTGGAAGCGAGGCAGGCCGATGTACGGATGGCTGTGGCGGAACATCCCCGGCGGCACCGGGGTCAAGCTGGTGACGATGCTGGTGCTGGCCGGTGCCGCGGGGGTTCTACTCTGGTATTTCGTGTTCCCTTCCCTGGAGCCGCACATGCCCGTCGATCGGGCGACCGTGGGCCGATGAGCCGCGTGCTCGTCGTGGACAACCACGACAGTTTCGTCCATACGATCGTGCAGTACCTCCGCGAGCTGGGCGCCGAGTGCGACGTCCGGCCGCGTGACCATGTGCGCGTGCCCGACGCCGAGGGCTTCGACGGCGTGCTGATCAGCCCTGGTCCGGGCATCCCCGAGGACGCCGGAGTGAGCGTCCCCCTGGTGACCTTCTGCGCCGAGCGCGACCTGCCACTGCTCGGCGTGTGCCTCGGGCACCAGGCCATCGCGATCGCCTACGGCGGTGTCGTGGCCCGCGCCCCGGAGCCGATGCACGGCCGCACCAGCGAGATCCGGCACGACGGCAAGGGGGTGTTCGCCGGGCTTCCCTCGCCGGTCACCATGACCCGCTACCACTCGCTCACCGTCGTCCCGGACGCCGTGCCGGACGTCCTGACGGTCAGCGCGGTCACCGGAAGCGGGGTCGTGATGGGGCTGAGGCACGCCACCGCCCGGGTCGAGGGCGTGCAGTTCCACCCGGAGTCGGTGCTCTCCCGGCACGGGCACGAACTTCTCGGCAATTGGCTTGCCCAAATCGTGTAACGCCGGATGGGTTTGCGACGACTATCGGGTGAGGGTCTCCGCCGTCGCCCCCGAGCGGCGGAGACCCTCTTCTCCTGCTCGGCCGGCCGCCGCACCGCCCCGTCCCATCACCGCCTGTCGCGCCCCTCCTGGCCGAGCGCCGCCGACGGCCGGCAAGGAGCGCCCAGACGCTCGGACGACGCGTCGAGGCGGCCATGGACGCGCCTGCGCCCCCTCCAGAGGCCCTGCCGGCCCACGAACAGGCCCTGGCCACGGCTCGGCAGACGCGACGGCGGCTTCTCGGGGTCGAGGAAGCCAGGAACGGTGGTCGTCGCTGAGCATGATCGCGTGGCTGCGCCGGCGCGGCTGGTGCTGCCGGGCGTGACCACCCTGGCCCGGCTGGTGGCCCATGTCCGGGTGCCGACGAAACAGACTGCCCGGGAGCAACTCCAGGTCACAGCGGGCCTGGTTCCACACCAGTGGAGATCATCTTCCCGGCTGATCGGGACGAGCATGGTCACAACGAGATGGGGCCGAGGTCGGCGGCGGTCTGGGCCAGTGCGCGGATGACGGGCCTGTCGGCGGTGGAGCGCCAGGTCAGGGCCCACTGGAGGGCGGGGGCGTCAGGCATGGGCAGGAAGACGATGCCCGGGGGGTTGTTGTAGCGGGCGGCGATTTCGCCCAGCGGGTGGACGCACTGTCCGGACGCGACCAGGGAGAGGATCTCGTGGAAGGTCCGGGCGATGGGTCCACGGGGGATACGGCGGCCGGACGGGGAGCGGCTCGGGACCATGGAGGCGACCCAGTATTCGGGGGCGTCGGGGCCGAGATCGACGACGTGGTCGTCGGCGAGGTCCTCCAGCGACGCGGTGCCGCGCTCGGCGAGCGGATGGTCTGCCGACACGGCCAGTACACGGCCTCCGGTCAGCACGGTGGGGCCGACGGTGAGGTCCGGTTCGGCGACCGGTAGCCACAGCACGTTCACGTCGTTGTCCCCGGTGCGCAGGGCGGTGAACGGGGCGCTGCCGTTGATCTCGTTGAGTTGGACATCACTGCCGGGGTAGCGGGCGCGGAACACATCGGTGAGGGGGCGTAGTTCGTGTCCGGCATGGCCGAACACGCCCAAGCGCAGGGTCTGGCCCGCGCCCGGACCGGCCGCTTCGGCGCGGGCCAGCCCCTCGTGGAGAAGGTCGAGGGCTTGCTGCAGGTCTTCGCGGAGGCGCCGGCCGACCGGGGTCAGGGTCACGCGGCGGCTGGTGCGGTCGAACAGGGCCACGCCGAGGCGTCGTTCTTGTTTGCCGATGGCCTGGCTGACGCGAGCCTGGGAAACGTGGAGTCGTTCGGCGGTGCGGCCGAAGTGCAGTTCCTCGCAGAGAGTCAGGAAGATCTCGACGTCGCGTAGCTCCACGAATAACCCCTATGTTATCGATCGCCGCACGGATTCTACATTGTTCCGCTTCTGACCTGCCTCGATGCTGAAGAGACAGACCAAGTCCTACAGATCGACAGGCAGGAGCGACTGATGAGTGACATGCGGGCCATCGCCGATCGCGTCGAGATCGAGGCGTTGCGCGGGGAGATCACCGACGCGGTGATGATGCGTGACTTCGACCGTGTCGCATCGCTGTTCACACCGGAGGGCGCGGTGCGCTGGCCGCATATAGGCAAGGAGTTCGCCGGTCGTGCGGAGATCCGGCGCGGAGTCGAGTGGGGGCAGGGGCTCTGGGAGTTCTTCGTGCAGAACGTCCACCCGGGCGTCATCCGGCTGGACGGCGACACCGCTACCGGCCGTGCGTACATCCAGGAGTTCGGGCGGTTCCACGACGGAGGTTCGCACCTGAACTACGCCATCTACCACGACCGTTACCAGCGCACTCCCGACGGCTGGAAGTTCACCGAGCGCGTCTACGAGGTCAGGTACGGCGACTCCAGCCCGCTTGCGGGCTCACCGGCCCCGGCTGCGGTATAGGCGCGCCCCGCGAGTCGAAGCCCGTCACGGCCTCCTGTTCCACTGATTCGCCACGCAAAGGAGAACCTCATGAACCTCGCACTGTGGATCACCGCCGGACTCCTGGCCGCAGTCGCCTTGGTCGGCGGCATCACCAAGATCTTCATTCCCAAAGAGAAGCTGGCCGCGCAGCATGGCGGCGAGTGGACCCAAAACGCCACCGTCGCGTTCGTCAAGACCCTCGGAGCCCTCGAGCTCTTGGCCGCGGCGGGCCTGATCCTGCCCGCCGCGCTGGACATCGCACCGGTCATGGTGCCGGTCACCGCCCTCTGCTGGATCCTGCTGATGATCGGCGCGATGATCACCCATGGCCGCCTCGGCCAGTTCAAGCTCGTGATGGTGAACTCGGTCTACCTCCTGCTCGCCGCCTTCATCGCCGGAGGACACCTCATGGCCTGAGCACGGACCGAACGGGCGGCGGAGCGGGGGGCTCCGGAAGGGCGTCACCCATGAGCTCACCGTCGCATACGGTGCCCATGGAGCAGCCGGTCATGCCCAGCCGAGTCGTCCCGGGAACGCTCCGCGAACGCCCATGGCCGCTTGGGTGGACGGTACGCAGTGCAAGCTCGACAGGACGCGAACAGGCCCCTCCCCGGATGGGAAGGGGCCTGCGGCCCGCTGAGGGGCGGTACGTCAGTTGCCGAAGTCGTCCGGCGGCGGGTCGCTGAACGGGTCATCGGTGGTCGGATCGGTCGGCTCGTCGGTCGGCTGATCCGTCGGGACGTCGGTGGGCTCGTCGGTCGGGAAGGTCTGCTCCGGCGGCCCGGACGACACCACCAGCGTGATCGTCGTGTTCGCGGTGAGCTTGCTGCCCGGCGGCGGGCTCTGGCTGATGACGGTGCCCTCGGCGACGGTCTCGCTCGTCTGCTTGACCACCCGGACCTTGAAGCCGGCGCCCTTCAGCGTGGCCGTGGCGTCCTGCTGGGTCTGGCCGGTGACGTCGGGGACGGGGGTGGCGGCCTTCGGCACGTACAGCTTGACGATGCTGCCCTCGTCGACCTTCGCTCCCGCGGCCGGCTTGGTCTGGAAGACCTTGCCCTGCTCCTTGGCGGACACCACGTAGATCACGTCCGCGTTGAGCTTGTTGGCCTCCATGGTGGAGGTCGCCTCGTCCACGGTGCTGCCGATGACGTCGGGCACCGCGGCCTGCTTGACGCCCTTGGAGACCTGCAGCTTGACCACGGTGTCGCTCGAGACCTTCTCACCGGCGATGGGATCGCTGCCGATGACCGTGCCCTTCTCGACCTCGGAGTTGAACTCCTCGACGATCTCGACCTTCAGCCCCAGGCTCGTCAGCTTGGCCTGGGCGGCGTCGGCGGTCTGCCCCTTCACGATCGGGATCGAGACGGTGGTCGTCTCCGGCTTGTCGCCCCCAGAGGACAGGAAGGCGTAGCCCACGCCGATGAAGGCGCCGATCACCAGCAGCGGGACGAGGATCCACGCGGCGGTCTTCAGTGCGGTGTTGCCCGAGGACGCGCGGCGGCGTTCGTACCGGCCGGGACCCCCGCCGCCACCGACCTGTGTCTCCGCGTACTCGTACGGCGGGACCGCGTTGCCGTGCTGCGTGGCCGGGCCGACGCCCGGCGAGTGCAGCGTGCGGGTCTGCTGGCCGGTGTAGCCGTTGTTGCTCAGCGCCATCGTCTGGGCGGCGTCCACCGGCATGCCGCTCAGGGCACGCTGGATGTCGGCGCGCATCTCGGCCGCGCTCTGGTAGCGGTGCGCGGGGTCCTTGGCCATGGCCTTCAGGACGATCGCGTCGGCCCACTGGGGGATGTCGGGGTCGATCTGCGACGGCGGGATCGGGTCTTCGCGCACGTGCTGGTAGGCGATGGCGACGGGGGAGTCACCGGTGAACGGCGGCTGCCCGGTCAGCAGCTCGTACAGCACACAGCCGGTGGAGTAGATGTCGCTGCGGGCGTCCACCCGCTCGCCGCGCGCCTGCTCGGGCGAGAGATATTGCGCCGTGCCGATGACCTGCGCGGTCTGCGTCATCGTCGCGGCGGAGTCGGCCATGGCGCGTGCGATGCCGAAGTCCATCACCTTGACGTCGCCGGCCAGCGTGATCATCACGTTGGCGGGCTTGATGTCACGGTGGACGATGCCGCCGCGGTGGCTGTAGTCGAGCGCGCGCAGGATGCCGTCGACCAGCTCGGCGGCCCGCTCCGGCATCAGGCGCCGGTCGGCCCGCAGCACGTCGCGCAGCGTGCGCCCGTCGACGAACTCCATGACGATGTACGGCACGGGGGTGCCGTCCGTCATGTCCTCGCCGGTGTCGTACACCGCCACGATCGAGGGGTGGTTCAAGGACGCGGCGGACTGCGCCTCGCGCCGGAAACGGGCCTGGAAGGTGTGATCGCGCGCGAGATCGGACCGGAGCGTCTTGATCGCGACAACGCGGTCCAGCCGGATGTCCCGGGCGCGATACACCTCGGCCATGCCGCCGCGCCCGACGACTCCGTCGAGCTCATAGCGACCACCGAGTAGCCGAGGCTGAGTCATTTCCTGCACTGTCCCTTGCCGTTCATCTTGGGTACCGGCCCGCGCTGCGGCTGCCGGTGTCCATCATCGACCCCCCGCCGCATCACGTCTCCCCGTTCGGGGGGATTGTGGTGCTTGGGGATGAAGTGGGGTCTGGCGGGTCACTCGGCGTGGGGGTCGGTGTGGGCGTCGGAGTAGGTGTCGGAGTAGCGGACGGAGTCGGCGTCGGCGTAGGCCGCGAAGTAGGCGTGGCCGACGAGATTACCGTAGCCGACGGTGACGCCGACGGCTTGACAGACTTCACCGGTTTCGGTGGAACAGGCGCCACCGAGCTGCGCGCCGGAGTCGCGGACGGTGTCGGCCGCCCGGTCACCGGGGTCGGCGGCGCCGACGGCCCGCCGCCGTCCAGGCCGAGCTCGGGCAGGCCGGTGGTCGCCGCCAGCGCGCCGAAGCCGACCGCCGCCGCGCACCCCGCCACGGCGAACAGGCCGATGGCCCGGCGGCCGCGCCGCGGGCGGCGGTTGCCCGGCGCGGGGCGCTTCGGCTGCGTGGGGCCGGCCGGCGGCCGGCCGATGCGGGTGGAGGTGACCGGAGTCCCGGCCGGGGCGGTGCTCTCGTACAGCTCCGCGTAGTCGTCGAAGGAGCCCGGGGCGTCCGCGCCGGAGGGGACGGCCGTACCGGTCGTCCCGCCCCGGCCGGGGTCGCCGGCCGGGAGGTCGCCGCCGGGCGGGATCGGGGCGCCGGGCCGGTGGCCGGCCGCGCGGACCGCGAAGCCGGAGGGGTCGGTCAGCGTGCTGAGCCGCTCGTCGTCCACCATGGCCGGCGAGTCGCGCAGCACCATTGCCCGGTCGGCCAGCTCGCGCGCGGAGGCCGGCCGGTGCTCCGGCGCCTTGGCCAGCATGGCCATGACCAGGTCGCGCACCGGCGCCGGCACGTGGGCGGGCAGCGGCGGCGCCTGCTCGTTGATGTGCCGCAGGGCGATGGCGACCTGGTTGCCGCCGGTGAACGGCGGCTGCCCGGTCAGGCACTCGTAG
>NZ_BMNT01000020.1:91499-141427 GCF_014646695.1 Sphaerisporangium melleum | reverse complement strand
GCCACCACACCCAGGGAGTACAGGTCGGTGGCGGGCGTGAGCGTGCTGCCGGACGCCTGCTCGGGGCTGACGTACTGCGCGGTGCCGAGCACGGTGCCGGTCATCGTCATGCGGGCGCCCTCCAGGGCGCGGGCGATGCCGAAGTCGGTGACCTTGATCTGACCGGCCTCGGTGACCAGCAGGTTGCCCGGCTTGACGTCCCGGTGGATGATGCCGGCCCGGTGGGCGGTGTGCAGGGCCAGCGCGGTCTGGCCGATCACGTCGAGGGTCACCTCGGCGCTGAGCGTCCCGTTGCGGCCGATGATCGCCGACAGCGGCTCGCCGGTCACCAGCTCCATCACCAGAAAGGCCAGGTCGTCCTGCTCGCCGTAGTCGAAGACCTGGGCGATGCGGGGGTCGGCCAGGGCCGCGGTGAAGCGCGCCTCGTTGCGGAAGCGCTCGCGGAACTCCGGGTCGGCGGCCACGTGCCGGCGCAGCAGCTTGACCGCGACGTCCCGGCCGAGCAGCCGGTCGGTGGCACGCCAGACCTCTCCCATGCCGCCGGCGGCGATGCGCCCGGTCAGCCGGTAGCGGTCGTTGAGCACCCGGTCGGCGAAACTCACTTCCCGAGCACCGCCTGCATCACGTCGTGCGCGATCGGCGCGGCCACGGCGCCGCCGGTGGCGTCGTTGCCCGCGCTGCCCGACTCGACGAACACCGCCACGGCGACCTTGGGATCCTCGGCCGGGGCGAAGGAGATGAACCACGCGTGCGAGGCGGCGCCCTTGGCGGTCTCGGCGGTGCCGGTCTTGCCGGCCACGGTGATGCCCGGGAGCTGGGCCGCCGTGCCGGTGCCGTTCTGCACCACGCTGACCATCATCTGCCGCAACTTGTCGGCGACGTCCGGGGTCACCGCCTCGTCGAGCTCCTCGGGGCGGGCGGTCTCGATCTCGTCGCCGTCCGGGGTGACGATCTTGTTGACGAGGTAGGGCTTCATGACCTTGCCCTCGTTGCCCACCGCGGCGGCCACCATCGCCATCTGCAGCGGGGTCATCTGGTTGCTGCGCTGCCCGATGGCGGTCTGCGTCAGCGCGGCCTTGCCCTCGTCCTTGCCGATGTCGCTCTTGACGACGCCCAGCGGGATGCTGAGCTCCTGGCCGACGCCGA
This sequence comes from Sphaerisporangium melleum, assembly GCF_014646695.1. GTDB lineage: Bacteria > Actinomycetota > Actinomycetes > Streptosporangiales > Streptosporangiaceae > Sphaerisporangium > Sphaerisporangium melleum. The sequence continues at coordinate 140,281 of NZ_BMNT01000020.1, read as the reverse complement.
ACTTCGCCGCCTGCTCCTGGAGCTTGTCGTAGCCCATCTCCAGGGCCATGGTGCCGAACGCGGTGTTGCACGAGATCGTCAGCGCGTCGATGAGGGTGGCCCGGCCGCCGCAGGACTCGCCGTGATAGTTGCGCAGGACGATCGTGGTGCCCGGCAGCGGCAGGACGTCCGGCGCGTCCACGGTGGTGTTGACGTCGCGCGATCCGTCCTCGCTGAGATAGGCCGCGGAGGTGACCACCTTGAACGTCGAGCCGGGGGCGTAGGTCTTCTGCGTGGCCCGGTTGATCAGCGGCTCGTTGTCGTCGGCGTCCAGCTTGTTGTACGCCCGGGCGGCCTTGGCGCGGTCCGGCACGGCGATCGGGTTGGGGTCGAAGCTCGGCACCGACACCATGGTCAGCACCGCTCCGGTCTTGGGGTCGAGCGCCACCACGGCGCCGCGCTTACCGCTGCGCTGCATGTCCTGGTAGGCGACCTTCTGCGCCTTGGGCACCAGGGTCAGGTCGACCGACGCGCCGCGCAGCGGCTTGCTGGTGACCATGTCCACGGTGCGGCGGACGAACAGATCGGGGTGGGTGCCGTTGAGGTACTGGTTCTCGGTGCCCTCGATGCCGCGCTCGCTCTCGGGGGCGAAGAACCCGATGACCGGCGCGTACACCGGGCCGTCGGTGTACTTGCGCTGGAAGCGGAAGGTCTTCTCCCTGCCGGTGTCGACCGACTTGACCAGCGTCTCGCCGCCCGCGGTGATCAGGCCGCGCTCGCTCTCGTAGCGCGCGAAGAAGCTGCGCTGGTTACGGCTGTCGGTACGCAGCTCGTCCGCCTTGACGGCCTGGACGTAGTTGATGTTGATCATCAACAGGCCGAACATCAGCAGACAGGCGATCGCGGCCTTCTTGAGCGTGCCGTTCATCGTTGGAACACCTGTGTCAGTCCTTCGTCCTGGATCGCCTGCGGCGGCGGCCGGCGCGCCGCGTCCGACATGCGCACCAGCAGTGCGATCAGGATCCAGTTGGCCAGGACGGCCGAGCCGCCCTGGGACATGAACGGCGTGACCAGGCCGGTCAGCGGGATCAGGTTGGTCACGCCCCCGACGATGATGAAGACCTGCCACGCGAGGATGAACGACAGGCCGCCCGCCAGCAGCTTGCTGAACGGGTCGCGGGCCGCGATGGAGGTGCGCAGCCCCCGCTCGACGATCAGCGCGTAGACCATGAGCAGGGCCATCAGCCCGGTCAGGCCCAGCTCCTCGCCGGTCGCGGCGAAGATGAAGTCCGAGAACGACAGCGGGATCTCCCGCGGGTGGCCCTGGCCGAGGCCGGTGCCGAGGATGCCGCCCGAGCCGAACGCGAACAGCCCCTGCAGGAGCTGGAAGCTGCCGCCGATCTTGTCGTACAGCGCCGGATCGCTCGGGTCGAGGAACACCTGGAAGCGGTTCTGCACGTGGTCGAAGACCTGTCCGGCGGCCAGCGCGCCGCCGACGAACAGCAGGATGCCGATCAGCACCCACGAGGTGCGCTGCGTGGCGATGTAGAGCATCGCGATGAACGCGCCGAACAGCAGCAGCGAGGTGCCGAGGTCCTTCTCGAAGACCAGGACACCGACGCTGACCCCCCAGGTGATGAGCACCGGGCCGAGGTCGCGGGCGCGGGGAAGGTCGATGAACAGCAGGCGGCGCCCGGCAAGGGCCAGCACGTCCCGCTTGGCGACCAGGTAGCCGGCGAAGAACACGACCAGGGCCAGCTTGGCGAACTCGCCCGGCTGGATGGAGAAACCGCCGATGCCGACCCAGATGCGCGCACCGTTGATCTCGCGGCCCAGGAAGGGCACCAGAGGCAGGATGAGCAGAGCGAGCCCCACGAACCCCGCGGTGTAGGTCATGCGCTGCAGGGCGCGATGGTCGCGCAGCACGATCAGCGTGGCGGAGAACATGACGACACCGACCGCGGTCCAGAAGAGCTGGTTGCCGGCGGACGCTCCGGGCTGACCGGACAGCTCGATGCGGTAGATCATCACCAGGCCGATGCCGTTGACCAGCGTCACCAGCGGCAGGATCAGCGGGTCGGCCCACGGGGCGAACCTGGCGAGCACGAAGTAGGCCGCCAGCATGAGCCCGCCGAGCCCGAGACCGTAGGCCAGCATGCCCGCCGGGACCTGGCCGTTGATCCCCAGCCCGACGTTGGCGTAGGCGACCATGACGATGGCGACGGCGAAGGCGAGCATGACCAGCTGAGCCCCGCGCCGCTTGGCGGTCATGGGGACGGCCGCGACGTCTACGGCATTACTCACTTACGAGGACTCCGTGGCGCTAGGGGAAGCGGAAGGCTGCGAGGTCGGCTGGTCCTTCTGGTCGCCGCCCGACTTGGCCTTCAAGTCGTTGATCTTCGTCTGTCCGGCCTTGAGGTCGGCCACCGGAATGCCCCGCTTCACCTGGTCGCGCTCCGGTTCGGGGATGGAGGAGACCAGCAGGCCGGTGCTCTGCGCGACGGAATTCAGTTGGATCGGTCCGAGGCTGGTGTCGACCCCACGGAACAAGACTAGCTCGTCGCCCTTGGCGCCGACGTAGTACTGATCCTGAGTCCAGCGGTACCCGAAGTAGCCGCCGCCACCCACGACCACCACCAGAAGCCCGACGACCCCCACGGCCATCGGCCACGCCCGGCGGCGCCTGATACGCCGCGGGGCGGCCGCGGCGCTCGCCGCCGGGCCGCCCGCGGGCTCGTCGTCCAGGTCGTCGTCCACGATCACGGGCTGGGGAGCGGTGATCGTGGACGCGCGTCCCGCCGGCGTGTCGGGAGGCTGGGAACGCAGGCGGTTCGACCCGGCCGCGCCCACGACCGCGGCGTCGCCCGCCACGACCTGGCCCTCTTCGATCTCGACGACGTCGGCGACGATGCAGGTGATGTTGTCGGGGCCACCGCCACGGTTGGCCAGGTCGATGAGCTGCCTGACCACCGCGTCAGGCTCCTCGACCGTGGTCAGGGTGTGGTGCAGGGTCTCGGCGCTGACCACGCTGGACAGGCCGTCGGAACACAGCAGGTAGCGGTCGTTGACCTGCGCCTCGCGCAGCGACAGGTCGGGGTCGACCTCGCCGCTGCCGTCGAGCGCGCGCAGCAGGATCGAACGCTGCGGATGGCTCGCGGCCTCCTCCTGAGTGATCCGCCCGTCGTCGACCAGCGACTGCACGAGAGTGTGATCGTGCGTGATCTGGTAGAGCTCACCGTTGCGGAGCAGATAGGCGCGGGAGTCGCCGACATGGACGAGGGCGACGCGGGTGCCCGACCACAGCATGGCCGTGAGAGTGGTGCCCATGCCTTTGAGGCTGGGATCACGGCCGACCATCTCGTGCAGCTTGCGATTGGCATCGCGCACCGCGGCCTCGATGGCGCTGAGCAGGTCCCCCCCGGAGGCGTCCCTGTCGAGGGACGACATGGCGGTGATGGCGACCGAACTGGCCACCTCACCGTGAGCGTGCCCACCCATGCCGTCTGCGACGGCGAGCAGGCGCGGGCTCGCGTACGCCGAGTCCTCGTTTCCTTCGCGGAGGAGGCCGACGTCCGAGCGGGCGGCGTAGCGGAGTGCGATTGTCATTTGCGCAATTCGATGACGGTTTTACCGATGCGGATCGGCTGGCCGAGATGCACCGGAGTCGGGCGGGTCACTTTGGAGCGGTCGAGATAGGTGCCGTTGGTCGAGCCGAGGTCTTCCACGATCCACTGACCGTCCTGGGGGAACAGCCGGGCGTGCCGGCTGGAAGCGTAATCGTCGCTGAGAACGAGCGTGGCGTCATTCGCCCGGCCGATAGTGATTGGCGTCTCCGTGAGGTTGATGATGGTTCCTTGGAGGGGACCACCCGTAACGACCAGTTGTTTCGGCTCCCCCTTCTTCGGCTTGGCAGGCTGACGTGCGGGTTTGGCAGGCTTGCGTGCGGCCGCCGGGGCGGGAGAGTTCGATCCGAACAAGTCTGTCCGGATCACTCCCACCGCGGCAATCACAAAGAACCACAGCACCGCGAGGAACGCGAGCCGGATCAGCAGCAGAGTGAGCTCGGACATGGACCGTCTGTCTACCCTCAATCGCGCCGGAACACCAGGGTCGTGCGCCCGAGGGTCACCCGGGTGCCGTCCTGGAGCTCGATCCGGCGAACCGGCTGGCCGTTGACGAAAGTGCCGTTGGTGGAGCCGAGGTCGACCAGGGCGACCGTCGGCCCCTCGACCCTGAGCTCGGCGTGGTGCCGCGAGACGCCCGGATCGACGAGGCGGAGATCGCAATCGGTGCCCCGCCCGAGGAGCGTCACCGGGGTCGTCAGCTCGAAGGAGCGCTGACCCTGCGGATCGTCCTGGGTGGACACCAGCAGACGCGGACGACCGGCGAACGCGCTCGGCTTGCTCGGCGGCAGATCGCTGACGGGCTGGCGGATCTCGTCCTGCTCGACCGTCGCGCCCCTGATCACCCCCGAGCGGATGCGGAACAGGCCCACGGCGAGGTCATCGGCGGTCTCGAAGCGCACCCGGACAGGTCCCACGAAGGAGTACCCCTGTTCCTTGGCGTACTCCCTGGCGAGGTTGGCGAGCTCGTGACCGATGCTGTCGGCGTACACCTCGAGCCGCTCGCTGTCGGTCGTGGACAGCTCCACCACGAAGTCGTTCGGCACGAGCGTGCGGCCCTGAGCCACGATCGCGGCGCGCTCGTCCATCTCGCGCTGCACTGCGCTGGCGACCTCGACCGGCTGAAGGTCAGATTTGAACGCCCGCGCAAAGGCCCCCTCAACCAAGCCTTCGAGCCTCCGCTCGAAGCGCTGAAGGACTCCCACCGGGTACCTCCCTTCCTCCATCGTCTAGGAGGATCGTATCCGGGTTCGGTGGCATGCACGGATCCGTGCTAGCCTTTGAGCGCACTCAGCAAGGGCGAGTGGCGGAACGGCAGACGCGCACGGTTCAGGTCCGTGTGTCCGAAAGGATGTGAGGGTTCAAATCCCTCCTCGCCCACTTTGATCCTCTCTGGTCGGAGCGGAGCTCCCTCCCGGGAGATCTTCTTATTAATCCAGGGGGACACCCTCTGGAACTCCCGGGCCTCTCTCGGTCGGAGCAAAGCTCCTTCCGTGGAGGCCTTCTTATCGTTCCAGGAGGACACTCCCTGGAACCCCAGGATCTCCTGTGGCCGGAGCAGGACTCCTTCGCTGGAGATCTTCTTATTGGTCCGGGAAGACGTCCCCCGCACCTCGTACGGCCGGAGCCGGGCTTCTTCCTTGACGGTCTTCGGGTTCCTCCCGAGGGGGGAACCCGGGAATCTCATCGCTCCGGCAGGACACGGTAAAAAATCTTCCCGCCGGATATTCGCGTCGGCACCGCCTGATGCGGTCATATGTGGTCCCTTCGGGCGTCTGTGGTGCTGGGAGCCCGCCCCGGGAACCCCGAAGGTTCGCGGTCTGGTGGTGCCTCCCGAGGGGCGTTACCCCGCAGGAGGCACAAGACACCCGCGCGTCGCGAGGAATCCGATCAACAGGTTCGCCGGCGCCCGGACGGAACGCGAGTCCCGCCGGGCGCCGGCGAACCTGTGTGACGTCCGTTGTGGCCGGCCCACCTGATGTTCTAGCCGCGCAGGCTTTCAGACGGCTTTCTGCGGGCTTGCACGCCGGGTCTGGCCGGTCGCCCCTGCCGCGCGGGTGTTCAGCAGCTCGCCGACGAGATCGCTGAGGCTCACCATGCCGGTGACCCCTCCGTCCCGCTCGGTGACCAGCCCCAGATGGGCGTGAGCCTCCTGGAGCCGCGTCACGGCCTCAGGGATGGTGGTGGACGCCGGGATGCGCGGAGCGGGCGTCATGAGGTCCTCCGGACGCTTCGCCGGGGACAGGACGGCGTCGCGGACGTGCAGGACGCCGAGCACGTTCCCGGCGGAGCCGTCGTTCACCAGCAGGCGCAGGTGCCCGGTCGCCGCCGCGGTGCGGCGCACCGCCTCGTGGGGCGCGCTGGCCGGCACGGCCGTGGCCCGCTCGATCGGCACCATCAGTCGCTCCACCGGCTGCGACTGGACCCGCAGCGCGCTGGTGAGCAGGTCGTGCTCATCCCGGTCGAGCAGGCCCATGCGGGCCGACTCGCCGACCAGCATGGCGAGCTGCATCGGCGTCCGGGCGGTGGCGAGCTCGTCGCGCGGCCGCACGCCGAAGGCGCGCAGCAGGCCGTTGGAAAGCCCGTTCAGTACGGCGAGGACCGGCCGCACGATCCAGGTGAAACCGCGGAACGGCAGGGCCAGGCTCATCGCGGCCCGCTCGGGGTGGGTCAGCGCCCAGGACTTGGGTGCCATCTCGCCCGCCACCATGTGCAGGAACGTGATGACCGCCAGGGCGATGACGTACGAGAGGCCGACGCGGACGGATTCCGGAAGACCGGTGAGTCCGAACACCGGTTCCAGCAGGTGCTCGATCGCGGGCTCGGTGACCATGGCCAGGCCGAGCGAGCACAGCGTGATGCCGAGTTGCGCGCCGGCCAGCATGAGCGACAGCTCGCGGCCGTTGCGCAGCGCGGCGCGACCGGCGGCCCTGGCCAGCCGGCCGCCGCCCACGGCGGCCTCCTCCAGCCGGTGCCGGCCGGCCGAGACCACGGCGAACTCCGCCGCGACGAACAGTCCGTTGCCGAGGAGCAGCACGACACCGAGCAGAAGGGCGGTCAGGGTGCTCATCGGCTCTCACCGCTCATGGCCGGCGCCCCGGCGGTCAGCGGAGCCAGCCGCACCCGGCCGGGGACCCTGCGCTGGACGTCCAGCACGGTGACCAGCACCGCCCGGTCGTCGGGCTCGTCGTCCTCCAGCAGGCCGGGCTCGTCCACCAGGGGCACGCTGACCTGGTCGCCCGGCTCGGCGAGCCGGCCGAGGCGTGCCATGACCAGGCCGGCCACGGTGTCGTAGTCCTCGCTCTCGGGCAGGCGCAGACCCGTCGCGCGCTCCACCTCGTCCAGCCGCAGGGTGCCGGGCACGTCCCAGGCGCCGTCCTCCAGGGCGACCGCGGCGGCCGGCGCGGGGTCGTTCTCGTCGATCAGCTCACCGACCAGCTCTTCCGCGAGGTCCTCCATGGACACGATGCCCGCCAGGCCGCCGTACTCGTCGATGACGCACGCGAGCTCGGCCCCGGACACGCGCATCCGCTCGCGCAGGACGGGCAGCGGAAGCGTGGTCGGCACGAGCAGGGGCGCGATGGTGATGCGCTCGACCGGCACCTCGCTCGCTCCCGCTCCCGCGCGCAGCAGTTCACGCAGGCCGGTCACGCCGACGACGTCACCGTCGTCGGCGCCGAGGACGGGGTAGCGGGAGTGGCCGGAGGAGCGCATGGCCGCCAGCAGGTCGGACGCGGGCCGTCCGGCGCGCAGCGAGACCACGCGCGGCCGGGGCACCATGACGTCCTCCGCCGTGCGGTCGCCGAACTCCAGCGCGCGCTCCAGCAGGTCCGACAGGCTGCCGGACAGCTCGCCCGCGGCCTCGGACTCGGCGATGATGCGCGACAGCTCTTCTGGAGTGGCGCCGTGCTCGATCTCCTCCACCGGTTCGACGCCGGCCAGGCGCAGCAGCCGTGCGGCGGCGGTGTCGAAGAGCCGGATGACGGGGCCCGCCACGGTCATGTACGCGAGTGTGGGGCGGGACAACCACTTCGCCACCGGCTCGGGCCGGGCGATGCCGAAGTTCTTCGGGACCAGCTCGCCGAGGACCATCTGGACGATCGTGGCGAGGATCAGCCCGAGCGTCACCGCGATGCCCGGGACGGCGGCCTGCGGCACGCCCACGGCTGCCAGGCCGGGGCGGATCAGCGGTGTGAGGACGGGCTCGGTGATGAAGCCGACGAGCAGTGTGGTGATGGTGATGCCGAGCTGGGCGCCCGACAACATGAACGAGAGTCTGCCGGTGACCTTCAGGGCCCGCTCGGCGGCGGAGTCGCCGTCGGCGGCCTGCTGGCGGAGCGTCGCGCGGTCGGAGGCGACGAACGCGAACTCCTGGGCGACGAAGAAGCCGGTCGCCAGGGTGAGAAGAAGGATGGCGGCCAGACCTGGAACCATGCTCACTGGTCTGCCGTCTCCGTATGGATCGGGCCCGTGCCGTGGCACGGGCAGGTACTCCACGGGTCCGGAGCGGACACGACTGTCCTTTCGTTAGACGTTCGTCGATAACGCTAACGGTCGGGGCTGCGGCAATGTTTCCCGGGGATCAACATTGGTGACTTACTGTGACTCTGCGTACTTTTACCGGAGAAAACCTTGGTGACGGAGCTTCCGCGTTGCCCTGGACGGCGTAACTTCGAGGCAGAAGGCTCTCGGCACAGGACGGGGACGGACAAGTGGGAGATCGGCCGGGAAACGGGTCGGGGGGATCCGATGAGACCCGGGAGGGACCGACCAGGGCGCTCCGGCGCCCTGCGGCGGCAGGCGCCGAAGGCGGGTACGCCGGGCCGCCGGCCGCGGGAGGCGCCTACGGCGCGCGGGGCGCGGACCCGGCGGGCGGCGCGTACTCCGCGGGTTCGCCCGCGCACCGCTTCCCCGGGGGGCCGCGGGGCGGGAGCGGCGACGGCGGCTCCGGCGGAGTGGACGACGAGGCGACCGTGCTCGGCTCCTTCGGCGCGGCCTCCGCGGCCCCGGCGTCCACCGATGACGCCGGCCGTGGTCGCGGCCGGGTGTACGGCAAGCCGCGCTCGGGGAACGCGCCGGTCCGCCCCCTCTCGGGGGGTGCGGGCTCGGGAGGCTCCGGCGGTTCGCGGGGCTCTGGCGGCGACGGCGGGCCGCAGGCGCCGCGGCGTCCCCGGCGCACCGGACGGCTGATCGCCCGCATTCTGGCCGGGCTGCTGGTGCTGCTGATCGTGCTCGGCGTCGGCGGGTACCTGTGGGTCGACTCCCGCATCAAGACGGTCGAGGCGCTGACCGACTACGACGGCCGCCCGGCGGCCACGCCGGGTGAGGACTGGCTGCTGGTCGGCTCCGACAGCCGCGCCGGCCTGACCCGTGCCCAGCGCAAGAAGCTCGCCACCGGCCGGGCCGTCGGCAAGCGCACCGACACGATGATGCTCCTGCACGTGCCGAGCGGCGACGGCCGGCCGACCCTGGTCAGCCTTCCCCGCGACTCCTACGTGCCCATCGACGGGCACGGCAGCGACAAATTGAACGCCGCCTACGCCTTCGGCGGGCCCAAGCTGCTCGCCAAGACCGTGGAGAAGGTCACCGGCATCCGCCTCGACCACTACATGGAGGTCGGATTCGGCGGTTTCGTCGGCATCGTGGACGCCGTCGGCGGGGTGAACATCTGTGTCAAGCAGAACATCAAGGACCCCAAGGCCGGCATCGACCTGAAGAAGGGCTGCCAGGACATGGACGGCGGCACCGCCCTCGGTTACGTCCGCACCCGCGCGACCGGCGCGCTGCCCGACTTCGACCGCACCCAGCGTCAGCGCCAGTTCTTCTCGGCCGTGGTCAAGAAGGCCGCGAGCCCGGCCGTTCTGCTCAACCCCTTCAGCTCCCTCCCGCTCGCCGCGAGCGCCACCGACGCGGTCGCGGTGGACGACGGGACGGGAGTGTACGACCTGCTGTCGCTCGGGCTGGCGATGGGCGGAGACCCGATCACCACGGCCGTCCCCGTGGGGTCGCTGCCGACGATCAACGGCGCCGCCGTCGTGAAGTGGGACACCCAGAAGGCGCTGCGGCTGTTCACCTCCCTGGCCGAGGACAAGCCGGTCCCCAAGGACGTCCTCACCAAGTAGTTTCCGGTGCTCCGTCGCCGCCGTTCCGGCCATTTGGTTGGCGCGGCGGCGATGGGGCACTGTGAGGGCATGCCCGAGCTTCCCGAGGTGGAGTCGCTCGCCGAGTTCCTGCGCGAGCACGCCGTCGGCCAGGTGGTCGCCGGCGTGGACGTGGTGGCCTTCCAGGCGCTGAAGACCGTGCGGCCGCCGGTCACCGCGCTCGGCGGCCTGTCGGTCACCGGGGTGGCCCGGCACGGCAAGTTCCTGGACCTCGACTGCGACGGGCTGCACTTCGTCACCCACCTGGCGCGCGGTGGCTGGCTGCGCTGGCGGGACGACCTGTCGGGCGCCCGGCCGGTGCGTCCCGGCAAGGGGCCGCTGGCCGTTCGCCTCCGGTTCGCGCCCGGCGACGACGGCCGGGCGCCGGGGTTCGAGCTCACCGAGGCCGGCACCCAGAAGCGCCTGGCGGTCTACGTCGTCGCCGACCCGGCCGAGGTGCCGGGCATCGCGAGCCTGGGGCCCGATCCGCTGTCGGCGGAGTTCACCCCCGAGGTGCTCAGGGGCATCGTGACCGGCAGCCGTACCCAGATCAAGGGCCTGCTGCGCGACCAGAAGGTCATCGCCGGCATCGGCAACGCCTACTCCGACGAGGTGCTGCACGCCGCCAAGATGTCCCCGTTCAAGATCGCCGGCTCGCTGAGCGACGCGGCGGTCGCCGACCTGCACGAGGCGATCGTCACCACCCTGCGCGAGGCCGTCGAGCGGTCACGCGGTCTTGCCGCCAAGGACCTGAAGTCCGAGAAGAAGTCCGGCCTGCGCGTCCACGGACGCACCGGGGAGCAGTGCGAGGTCTGCGGGGACACGATCAGAGAGGTCTCGTTCGCCGACTCCTCGCTGCAGTACTGCCCGACCTGCCAGACCGGCGGCAAGCCGCTCGCCGACCGCCGGCTCTCCCGCCTGCTCAAGTGACCCCTCCGCGCGCACGGACGGCGCGGGAACGGCGCCGGAGCGGCGACAATGGACGGCATGAACGTCCCAGAGATCGATGCCGCCGCCGTGCCCGACGATGTCTACCTGCTCGACGTGCGCGAGCCCGACGAGTGGCAGGCGGGCCACGCCCCGGCGGCCGTCCACATCCCGCTCGGCACGCTGCAGCAGCGGGTGGACGAGCTCCCCGCCGGGGTCCCCGTCTACGTCGTGTGCCGGGTCGGCGGCAGGTCCGCCCAGGCCACCGCGTGGCTCAACCACATCGGCCGCGAGGCGGTCAACGTCGGCGGCGGCATGCAGTCCTGGGCCGCCGCAGGCCGCCCCATGGTCGCCGAGAACGGCGACTCCCCCTACGTCGCCTGACCCCCGACGGCCTAGCAGCTCACGGGACCACCGGCGTCCCCGCAGGACCGTGGTCTCAGCACCGCGACCTGTTCCGCCGCAAAGAGCCACGTGAGCGGCGGTCTACTTCGTCGTCCGGTTCGCCGGGCCGTACACGGTAAGAGAGGTGTGAGACGACCGTCACTGGTTCGCCCTGTGGCCAGAAGCGTTCCGGTGCGGCAAGATGAGGGCGCGAAAATCGCGAAATCTGACGCGGGAGCTCGGGGTACCGGGCTGAGAGGGTAGCTAGGCCGCTGCCGACCGCCTGAACCTGTCCGGGTAATGCCGGCGTAGGGAGCGTGTGATGGCGTCTGTCGTCGATGAAGCCCCGCTGACCCTCGACCAGGCCCCGCCGAAGACCCTTGGGGCCTTCGACCAGGGTGCCTTCTGGGCCAACCTCGGGGTGAGCCTCCTCGGCTTCTCCGGGGCTCTCTACCTCGTCAATCCGCTGGGCGACGCCCCGCTGGGCCTTGGTGCCGCGGTGCTCGCCGCCGTGGTCGGCAGTCTGATCGGCACCGTCATGGTGGGCCTCGCGGCCGTGCCGGGGGCTCGTACGGGCGCGCCGGCCATGGTGCTGCTGCGTGGTCTGTTCGGCGCGCGGCTGTCCTACGTGCCAACCGTGCTGAACATCGTCCAGATGCTCGGCTGGGGGGCGTTCGAGCTGTGGGTGATCGCCAAGGGTGCGGAGGCGATCTTCGGCAAGACGGTGCCGTACGCGGCGTGGGTGATCGGTGCGGGCGCGCTGACGGTGGCGCTGACCATCCGGCCGCTCGGGGCGATCCGCCTGCTGCGCCGGTTCGTGACGGCCGGCGTGGTGGTCGCGATGGTGTGGCTGGCCGTCGCGCTGGTGCGCGAGGCGCCGCCGCTCGGCGGCGGGAGCTGGACCGCCTTCGCGCCGGCCGTGGACTACGTGATCGCGCTGTCGGTCTCGTGGGTGCCGGTGGCGGCCGACTACGCGCGGCACTCCCGGTCGGGCCGGGCGGCCTTCGGCGGGGTCGTCACCGGGTACACGATCGCGCAGGTGGCCTGCCTGTCGCTCGGTGTGGTCGCGCTGGCCCTGGTCGGCAATGATCCCGACAAGGTGTGGAACGCCTTCGTCGCGGTGCCGCTGGGGGCGTTGTTCTTCGGCATCCTGGTGCTGCGCGAGGCCGACCAGTCGTTCGCCAACGTGTACTCCACGGCGATGTCGCTGCAGAACCTGCTGCCCCGGGTGGACCGGCGGGTCTTCTCGGTGGGCGTCGGCGTGCTGACGACCGGCATCGCGCTGGTGGTGGACGTGAACAGCTACGGCGCCTTCCTCGGCGTGATCGGCGCGGTGTTCGTCCCGATGTTCGCCGTGCTCGCCGTCGACTACTTCCTGCTGGGCGGGTCGGCCCGGTGGGACACCTCGCAGGACGCGCCGTCCCGCTGGAGCATGCTCGTGCCCTGGGTGCTCGGGTTCGCGGCGTACTGGCTGGTCAGCACGACGCCCACGATCGAGTGGTGGGACGGGCGCTGGACGGCGCTGCGCGAGGTGATCGGCTTCGAGCGGCAGCCGTGGATGAACGCCGCGCTGGCGGCGTTCATCGTGTCGGCGCTGGTGACGCTGCTGGTCGCCCTGCCGCGCCGCCGCGTCCGCGACCGTGCGGTCACTCCCACGGACGCGCCGGTCGCCTAGACGTTCCGGGGGCGCCCGTACTCGGCCTCTTCCAGGCGGAGCAGGTGCTCTTTCGCGGCGGGCCCGCCGGCGTACCCTCCGGGGCGGCCGGGAGCCTCGACGGCCCGGTGGCACGGGACGATCACGCACACCGGGTTGGCCGTCAGAGCGTTGCCGACGGCGCGCAGCGCCTGCGGCCGGCCGATGCGATCGGCGATCTCCTGGTGCGTGGTGACGCTGCCGTACGGGATCGCCATCGTCATCTGCAGCACGGTGCGCGCGAACGGCGTGGCCAGCCGCAGGTCCACCAGGACGCTGAACGCCCGCAGCCGCCCGGCGAAGTAGGCGTCCAGCTCCCGGCGCACGGGGTCGAGCCGGCGCGGGTCGGGGCCGATGAACGACCCGATCTCGCGCGAGACGCGGGCGAAGACGACGTGCTCGTTCTCGTAGCTGCACGCCGCGACACCGCGCGCGGTGACGGCGAGCGCCAGCGGGCCCACCGGGCTGTCGGTCGTGCCGAAGGCCACGTCGGGTGGGGTCTCGCCCACATAGCCGGGAGCGGTCACCCGCACCAGGGCCTCGAGATCCCCTGTCGTCATGGCCTACCCCTCTCGCCTATCGGCAGCGTACTGGAGGGAGCCCGGCCATCGGCCGTGGTGGCGGCCGTGGCGGGCATGTCCCCGGCGGGTGGGCCGAATGCGACGATTCGCACATCGAAAGTGCCGAGACGCGGTGCCGAAAACAGGCACGATGGGGGCATGAGTGACGACTGGGGAGACAACCCCGATGACGGTCTCGCCCGCGCCGTCATCGCGAGCTCGCCCAATGCCGTCGTGGTCCTCGATCGTGATCTTACCGTACTGGCGTGGAACCCCGCCGCGGAGCGCCTGTTCGGCCATCGGGCGGCCGACATGGTGGGACGCCGGGCGCCGCTGGTCCCCGAGGAGCTCGTGGCCGAGCTCAACGCCGTGCTGGAACGGGTGCGCACCGGCGGGCCGGTCTCCCTGCGGACCCGCCGCCTGCACAGCGACGGTTCGGCGCTGGAGGTCGGCGTGGACATCAGCGCGCTGCGGTCGGAGGCGGGCGCGCTGCTCGGGTACGTGACCGTCCACCACCCCACGCGGGGGGACGTGGCCGCCCGGGAACGGGCCGCCCGCAGGACGATGCTGGTGCGGCGGCTCACCGATGTCGTCGCCGGCATCAACGCCGAGCTGGAGCTGGAGCCGGTCCTCGACCGCATCGCGGCGAGCCTCACCGAGCTGACCGGCGCCGACGCGGGCGGCTTCGTGCTGATCGAGGACGAGCGGCTGCGGCTGGTGAGCACGCACGGTCTGCCCGGCGGGCTCAAGGGGGCGACCGCCGACCTGCGCACCAGCCTGGTCGGCAAGCTGCTGCGCACCGGCAAGACCGTGCTGCTGGAGACCGGCGACCACGCGATGCTGGACGAGCTGATCTGGTCGAAGCTGCCGGGCCTGCACACCATCGCCCTCGGCGTCGCCGCTGTGGGCGGCCGGCCGTACGGGGCGCTGTACGCGCTGTTCGCCGAGCACACGGCCGGGCACGTCGAGCTGGAGCTGCTGGAGCTACTGGCCGGCCACGCGGGCATCGCCCTGGCCAACGCGATGGCCTACCAGGACGTGGTGCGGCAGCGGGCGCACGAGCGCGCCGTCGTGGACGCCAGCGCGGACGGCATCGCGGTGCTGGACCGGGCCGGGCTGGTCACCCAGTGGAACCCGGCGGCCGAGGAGCTCACCGGCGTTCCCGCGGCGCGGGTGATCGGCGGGCGGCCGCCGTTCCCGCTGCCCGCTCCCGGCGAGAAGCTCACCACGCAGCTCCCGTCGGGGCGCTGGCTGGACGTGGTGAGCGCCGAGATCGGCGAGACCGGCGAGGTCGTGGTGGACTTCCGTGACGTCACCCGGGCCAAGGAACTGGAGGAGGCCAAGGACCTGTTCCTCGCCACCACCAGCCACGAGCTGCGTACCCCGATCACGGTGGTGCAGGGATTCGCGGGCACGCTGGACGCGCGCTGGGACAAGCTGACCGACGCCGAGCGGCGCGCCGCCGTGCGCACCATCGCCGAGCGGTCGCGGGCCCTCGGGCAGCTCATGGACCACCTGTTGCTCGGGGCACGGGCCGGCGCGGAGAAGTTCAAGATCCGGCTGGAGAGTTTCGACCTCGGCGAGCGCCTGCGCGCGGCGACGCTGGGGCTGCCCGTGCTGTCCGACCGCCACCAGGTGGAGGTGGACATCCCGGGCGACCTGCCGCCGGTGGACGGTGACGCGCTGGCCACCGACATCCTGCTCGGCCAGCTTCTGGAGAACGCCTTCAAGTACTCGCCGGACGGCGGCCTGATCAGGGTGCACGCGCGACGGGAGGACGGCCGGGTCGTGGTCGCGGTCGAGGACGAGGGGGTGGGCATCGCGCCGGAGGATCGCGAGCGGGTCTTCGAGAGGTTCGTCCAGGCCGACAGCGGTGACCGGCGGCGGTTCGGCGGTGTGGGGCTCGGCCTCTACATCGCCCGCAGCCTGGCCCGCGCCCAGGGGGGCGAGCTCACCGCGCATTCCCGGCCGGGCGGTGGCACCCGCATGCGGTTCGTCCTGGACGCGGCCGGAGCCTATATCGGATCCGACACACCGAAGCGGTAACGAGGCGGTCACGGATGACCGCACCTATTGTCGTTTCTGCACAAGCAATGATCGCCGCACGGTTTCCAGAACCATCGATCGGGGCATTTCGGTCGTACTGGGATGTGTTTTCCTCAGGGGGAAATGCAGGAGAACGGGGAAGTGAGGGCGTCGTGCTGTTGCCGTATGCGCCGACCAGCGTCGCCGTCGCACGCCGGCGTCTCAGCGCCGATCTCACGGCATACGGGGTGTTCGCGAACGCGATCGAGGACGCCGTCCTCGTGGTGAGCGAGCTGCTGAGCAATGCGTTGCGTCACGCGCACCCGCTTCCATCGGGCCAGATCATGGCCGGATGGGAGTGGGCGGAGGACCACCTCGAAGTGACCGTGAGTGACGGAGGAGCCGCAACCGAGCCCCGCGCGGGCCGGCCGGCTCTTTCGTCGCTGGGTGGGCGGGGGCTCGGGATCGTGGAATTCCTCGCCGAGCGCTGGGGCGTGCGCCATGACGGTGAGATGACCACGGTGTGGGCGGTCATCCACGCCCCGGCTGATGTCCTTAATTCGGAAGTTCGCACGCCCGAAATAGGAGCTCTACGCGAGTGCGGCTAGCCGTTCCCTGCGTACCGGGCAGGACATGCAGCGTGGGCCGCCGCGTCCGCTGCCGAGCTCGCTGCCCGCTATTCGGATGACCTTCACCCCGGCGGCCTCCAGCCGGGCGTTGGTCTCCACGTTGCGCTCGTACGCCACCGCCACGCGCGGAGCGAGGGCGAGGGTGTTGTTGCCGTCGTCCCACTGCTCGCGCTCGGCGGTGACCGGATCGAGCCCGGTGTCGATGACCTTCACCCGCTCGACGCCCATCGCCTGGGCCGCGGCCTCCAGGAAGGGGCGGGGCTCGCGGATCCGCAGCTCGCCGTCCTCCTCCGCCGTCACGGTGTACGCCTGCAGCGAGCCGGCCACCGGCGGGTACATGACCACGGTGTCCTGGTCGACCATCGTGCAGATGGTGTCCAGGTGCATGGTGGCCCGCTGCTGGGCGATCGGCACCGCGAGCACGGTGTGCGCCAGGCCCGCCGCGAAGACCCGCCGGCACAGCCGCTCCACGCCCGCCGGAGTGGTGCGCTCGCCGGTGCCGACGGCGATGACCCCCGGAGCCATCAGCAGCACGTCGCCGCCCTCGACGTGCTCCAGCCACGGCTCGTACAGGTGCTCGGTGCCCACGAAGAGCGGGTGATAGGTGTAGATCAGGCGGGTGAGCAGGCTCTCGCGGGTGCGGGCCGGCATGGCGAGGCTGGTCACCGCGACCCGGTCACCGATCCACACGCTGGAATCCCTGGTGAACAGCAGGTTGGGCAGCGGGTCGATGACGAAGTCGTGCCGGTCCATCAGCCCGTAGACCAGGCCGCGGCCGGTCTTGAGCTCCTCCCTGGCCAGGCCGGCGATCAGCCGCTGGGTGAGGTTCTCCGGGTGCAGGTCCTCAAGGTGGGCGCGCACCTGGCCGGCCAGCCGGTCGCCGAGCTGCCGCTCCCGGAGCACGGCTTCGATGATCTCCTGCCGCGCGTCGTCGTATTCCAGGGCGTCGTCCAGCAACTCGGCCATGTAGAGCACCTCGACGCCGTGGTCGCGCAGTGCCTGGGCGAAGGCGTCGTGCTCCTCCTGCGCCCTGCCGACCCAGGGGATGCCGTCGAAGAGCAGTTTGTCGCTGTTGCGGGGGGTGAGCCGCTTCAGCTCGGCCCCTGGCCGGTGCAGCAGCACCGTCTCCAGCCGTCCGACCTCGCTGTCGGCACCGTTCATCGTCGCGACCTCCAAGATCGGCACACCGTCCGGTTCGGGGGGAACCGTTCCGGCATCCCACGTTAACGGCCCGCCTCCGACCGGGCGATGCGCAGGCCGGTCGCCGGCCGCTGCCGCTCCGGCCGGGCCGGACGACGAAGCGCCCGCCCGGCGTGCTGCCGGACGGGCGCGGAAAGGGGGCACACGAGGGTGTCCGGGAGAGGAACCGGAGCCTCGTCGGGCGGCGACCGCGCGGCGGGCGCGGACGAGCCCGGTCAGGCGGGAGTCACCGGGAGAGCTTGCCGATCACGGTGACCGCGGCCACCGCGACCACGCCGATGACGGCGACGATCAGGAAGAGCTTCAGGATGCCGGTGATCAGCGGGATCAGGAGCCCGAACACGACGTACAGTGCGAGGAGGACTCCGAGAATGGTGAGCACGATGCGGGCCATGTCTTGAAAGTACGTCCCCGCGCGCGCCGTCCGCGAGCGATCTTTCGGTCATTTCCTGGATCGTGACCTTCCGGCCGCGTGCCAGGGTCAGGCCGGCCGGATGCTTCTTACGAAGTGGTGACGGGGGTCGTGCGGGCGCCCCGTACGGCTCTACCGTGGAGTTTCCTTGGGGAGGGTCCTGCGCGTCCGGTGCCGGTGGCGCCGGGGTGGTCTTGCCGAGCGCAGCGGATCCAGGGGAGCCGTCCAGGCCGCCCATGGCCGGAGAACGTGACAGATCGTACGAGGTGGGGAGTCCATGACGAGCGCCACTTCCCCTCCCCGCATCCTGGTCGTGGACGACGACCCGATGGTGGCCGAGGTCGTCGTCAAATACCTGGAGCGCGACGGTCACCGCGTCGACAGCGTCGGCAACGGGGCCGAGGCCCTGCGCCGCGCCCTCTCCGACCCGCCCGACCTGGTCGTCCTCGACCTGATGCTCCCCGGCATGGACGGGTTGCAGGTCTGCAAGAAGCTCAGGGAACGCTGGCCGGTCCCGGTCATCATGCTGACCGCCCTCGGCGAGGAGATCGACCGCGTGGTGGGCCTGGAGACCGGCGCCGACGACTACGTCACCAAGCCGTTCAGTCCCCGCGAGCTGGCCCTGCGCGTCCAGTCCGTCCTGCGCCGGGCCCGTGGCGCGCTGGTCACCTCCGGCACGGGCGTGCTGCGTGACGGCGACCTGACCGTCGACGTCGGCGCGCACGAGGTGCACCTCGGCGGACGCGAGATCACCCTCACCGCCCGCGAGTTCGACCTGCTCGCCTACCTCATGCGCAACCCGCGCCAGGCGTTCAGCCGGTCCGCCCTGCTCGACCAGGTGTGGGGCTGGTCGTTCGGCGACACCTCGACCGTCACCGTCCACGTCCGCCGGCTCCGCGAGAAGATCGAGCCCGACCCGGCCGCGCCGCGCCGCATCGTCACCGTGTGGGGCGTCGGATACCGGTACGAGCCGGTGGACGGCGACCCGGCGGCGGAACGCCCATGACGGCGCGCGGCCGGAGGGTGCACCGATGATCCTGCAGATCGTCGCGGTCACCGGCGGCCTGGGGCTGCTGATCGCCGCCTGCGGGCTGGCGGTCCTGCGACGGCTGCGCGGCCGGTCCATCGGCGTCATGCTGGCCGTGGTCGCGGCGGTGACCGTGGCCGCCACACTGGCGGGGGTGGTGGCGATCACCATCGAGATGATCATCGACGGGTACCCGAAGAACGTCGTGCTCACCGTCGTGTCGGTCGGCGGGATCGTCGGGTTCGGCGTCGCGCTCGTGGTGGCCCGGCAGGTGGTCGCGGCCAGCAGGCGCCTGGTCGCCGCGGTGGAGGCCGTCAGCCCGTCCAGCGACTTCGTCCCGCCCGCGGGCCCGCTGCCGGCCGAGCTGACCACCATCGCGGAAGCCCTCGCCCAGGCGTACGAGCGGCTGCGGGAGGGGCACGAGCGCGAGAGGGCCCTGGAGGGGGCGCGGCGCGAGCTGGTCGCCTGGGTCAGCCACGACCTGCGTACGCCGCTCGCGGGCATGCGCGCCATGGTCGAGGCGCTCGAGGACGGCGTGGTGGCCGAGGAGGCCGCCGTGCGCCGCTACCACAACCAGATCAGGATCGAGGTCGACCGGCTGTCGCACATGGTGGACGACCTGTTCGAACTCTCGCGCATCCACGCCGGCGCGCTGCGGCTCTCACCCAGCCGCGTCGGTCTCGGCGACCTGGTGGCCGACGCCCTCGCGGGCGTCGAGGCGCTGGCCATGGCCAAGGGGGTGCGCCTGACCGGCGAGGCCCGCACGGTGCCGCCCGTCTACGCCGACCCGGCCGAGCTCGGGCGCGCCCTGCGCAACCTGGTGGTGAACGCGATCCGGCACACCCCCGAGGACGGCACCGTGGTGGTGCGGGCCGAAGCCCGCGAGGGCGGCGTGCGGCTGTCGGTGGCCGACGCCTGCGGCGGCATCCCCGAGGAGGACCTGCCGAGGGTCTTCGACGTGGCCTTCCGCGGCGAGGCCGCCCGCACTCCGGGGCCTGATGGCGGGGCGGGGCTCGGGCTGGCCATCGCCCGCGGCATCGTCGAGGCGCACCAGGGAGCGATCGCCGTCGTCAACGAGGGCCCCGGCTGCCGCTTCGAGATCAGCCTGCCCGCCTCGGCTCCCTGATCGCGGCCGGAGTCAGGCGCTCCGGCGCCCGGCCGGAGCGGGCCATGAGGCCCGGGAGGCCGGTGGGACGGGAGGCCGGTGGGACGCCCGCTCGCCCGGCCCTGCCCGCCTGGCCACCGGCCACGTCCGGCGAGCCGCTGGCGCCTCTCTCCCGGGTGCCGCCCCCCGCGGCGGTGGCGGGGCGCTGCGCGGTCGTGGCCCCCTGGGCGGCGGGAACCGGTCGCTCGGGGGCCGGTCGGGCGACGCTCGGCCCTGTGGTGGCGGAGCGCCGTGGCAGGGCGGGGCCCTCGGGCACGACGGCGCCCGGCGGCAGCACCAGGGTGTCCGCGGGGCCGGGGCCATCGTCCCCGGAATCGGCGGAGGCGGTCGAGGCCGTCGCGGGGGCCGTGCCTCCGCTGCCGGGGACCGCCGGCGGCAGGGCCTCCAGGGCGCCGGACATGGCGCGGAACGTCGGGCAGGGCCAGCGCCACATGCAGCTCCGGCACCGCAGGATCGGGTGGGTGGCGTCGCTCGTGATGCCGCCCGCGTCGCGTGGCTGGTGCAGGTCGAGCAAGCGCAGGCCGAGCTCGGAGAAGCAGAGCAGCTCCTCGCGGGCCGCCATCAGCAGGTCGAGGTCGTCGAGCGTGAGCTTCGTCTTGATCGGGACGTAGCCGTCCCGGTTGACCAGCGATTGCAGTGGAAGAGCCGCCGCCCCCCAGGCGCGTGCCCTCTCGGTGCGGGCGAGGATGCCCTCCAGCCGCTCGCGCATGAGCCGTCGCTGAGGATCATCGGAGATGTCACTGTTCATCGGCGCTGTCGGGCCCGCCGGACTCCACGCCCGCCCCTCCCTCTCGAGGTGACGACCGGACGCGAAGGCCCCGGGCCTCCCCCCTTTCCGGCCGGGCCGGTGTCGCATAGCGTCAAGCTTCGCGCACGCAGCGTTTCCATGTGGCCGAAACGGGGAACAAAGGGCGGACGACTCTTCGGTTATCGCGGTAGAGCGTGACCCGGGGGCGGTACGGCGCTAGTGTGCCCGCTGTGGAGCTCAAGGTCTCGACTCGATCACATGCCGGCCACGCCATCTTGACGGTTGTCGGCGAAATCGACCTATATACCGCGCCTCGTCTCCAGGCGGAGTTCACCCGCCTGCTGGAGACGGGGCCCGACCGGGTCGTCATAGACATGTCCGGAGTGGAGTTCTGCGACTCCACCGGCATGAACGTCCTGCTGTCCGCGCTCAAGAGGATGCGAGAACGCGGCGGCGTGCTGGAGGTGGCCTCGCCACGCCCGGCCGTCCGCAAGATCCTCCAGGTGACCGGCCTGGACTCGGTGTTCACCGTGCACGACACCATTCCGGCCGAACTCCTCACCGCCGAGCATCCCGGCTGAGACACCGCTTCGGTGCTTCCGGCCGGCCGGCGCGTGCCCGTACGCCGCCGGCCGCCCCGCCGCGCTTCGCCGCGCACGCCACCAGGCGGCGCCGGAGCCGGCGCCACGCGTGCACCTCCGGCGTGCCCGGCGCCGGAGCCGAACCGGGGGTGCCGCGATGGCGGCACCGCGCGGGGCGGGATGGGTGCTAGCGTCGGTCGGTCGTCAGATGACAGCGAACCGGGCGAGGAACGATGACCGATCCATCCGCACAGCCTGACACCGCGGTGATCATCCCGGCCAAGGACGAGGCCGACCGCATCGACGCCACGGTGAAGGCCGCGCTGGCCATTCCGGGGGTCGATCTGGTCGTGGTCGTGGACGACGGTTCGGTCGACGCCACGGGCCGGGTGGCCAAGGCGGCGGGCGCGCGCGTCGTTCGCCACAGCCGCAACCGCGGCAAGGCCGCCGCCATGGAGAGCGGGGCCGAAGCGGTACGCCTCCTCGACGACCGGGAGCCCAGGCACCTGCTCTTCCTGGACGCCGACCTCGCCGAGACCGCCGGGCGCGCCGCGCCGCTGATCGAGCCGATCCGGGCCGGTGCGGCCGACATGACCATCGCCAGGTTCGTCACCCGGGTGAAGCTCGGCGGGCACGGTTTCGTCGTACGGCTCGCCCGCGACGGCATCAGACGGCTCTGCGGCTGGCGGGCCACCCAGCCGCTCAACGGCCAGCGCTGCCTCACCAGGGCGGCGTTCGAGGCGGCGCGCCCGCTGGCCCACGGGTTCGGGGTCGAGACGGGGCTGACGATCGACCTGGTGCGCAAGGGCTTCCGGGTCACCGAGGTCGAGGTGGAGATGTCCCACCGCGCCACCGGCACCGACTGGCGTGCCCAGCTCCACCGCGCCCGCCAGTTCAGGGACGTCGCCCTCGCCCTTGCGGCCCGCGAGCAGGTCGTCGCCGACGTCAAGGGCGCGTTCCGCACCACCTTCCGCTGATGAGAGCCTCGGGGCCGGTCGCCCATCGGGCGTGGGCGGCGACGGCGGTCGTGGCGGCCGGGCTCAGCGTCGCGGTCACCCTCGCCATCGGAGTCCTCGGCCCCTCGGCCGTCGTCCCCCCGCTGCCCGGCCCGGCGTGGCAGCCTCCGTACTCCCTGGACGCCGGGCCCGCCGCCCTCGTGGTCATCGCCATGGAGGCCGCCGCCGTCATCCTGGGCGCCGTCGCCCTGGCGGCCGGGCTGGTCGCCGCCCGGCGCGGCTGGGTACCCGACCCGAGGCGGCTGCTGCTGGCCGGATGCCTGGCCGCGGCGGCGCTGGCGTTCCTGCCGCCGTCCGGCTCGGCCGACCACCTGAACTACGCTGCCTACGGCCGGATGGCCGTGCTGGGTCACGACCCCTACGCCACGGGCGCGGACGCGCTTCCCGGAGATCCGGTGGCGGACGCCGTGGAGGCTCCCTGGCGTGAGGAGCCGAGCGTCTACGGCCCGGTCGCCACGGCGGTCCAGGCGCTGGCCGCCCTCGCCGGCGGCGGCTCGGTGCGGCTGACCATCTTCGTGCTCGCCGCCGTCAACGCCGCGGCGTTCGTGGTGACGGCGCTGCTGCTGCACCGGCTGGCCCGGGGCGACCGGGCCCGGCAGGCCCGGGCGGCACTGCTGTGGGCCGCCAACCCTCTCGTGATCTACCAACTGGTCGCCGGCATGCATGTCGACACCGTGGCCATCGCGTTCGTCGTCGCGGCGCTGGCCGCCACGGCCGCCGGTGCGGCGCGAGGTGGGACGGGATGGCGTCGCTGGGCGGCCGGGCCGCTGCTCGGCCTCGGCATCGCGGTGAAGGCGAACGTCGGCCTGGTGGCGCTCGGCCCGGCATGGGCCCTGCGGCGCCGGCCGGGAGCCCTGGCCGTGGTGGCCGGCGCGGCGACGGCGACCGTCCTGGCGGCGTACGCCCTGGCCGGACCGCACGCGCTCGACCAGGTGTTGCACGCCAGCAAGTCGATCTCGCTGGCCACCCCGTGGCAGCTGATCAAGACCGGACTCCAGGCGGTCTTCGGCGATGGCGGCTACCGCACGTGGATCCAGGCCGGTTCCCTGATCCTCCTCGTGCTGCTCGCCGCGTCCCTCCTGCGCGCCCTGCGCGGTCCGTACGACCTCGCCGGTGTGTCTCGAACCCAGGCGGCAGGCGTGGCAGTGATCTTCGTGACGGCCTGGCTGTTCGCCACTCCCTATGCCCTGCCGTGGTACGACGGGCTGGCGTTCGCGCTGCTCGCGGCCGTCCCGTCGAGCGCACTGGACGGTTTCGCGGTCGCTCGCCTGGCCGTGCTGTCGATGGGCTACCTGCCCGCCCGCGTGAACGAGGTGCCTCGCGAGCTGTTCGATCCGCTGGTCAACGTGCTGCGCGCCCAGGTGGTGCCGTGGATCCTGCTGGCGCTGACGATCGCCCTGATGTGGTGGGCGCTGACCGCTGGAGCGCGCGGATCGACGCGGCGAGGGTCAGCGGCACCGCGACCGTGAGCGCCATGGCCGGGATCGCGATGCCCGAGTCGTTCACCAGGAACCCCGCCAACGCCGTGGTGAGCACGCCGAACAGCCCCGCGCGCAGCGCCGGGGCCTGCGCGTAGGCCAGCCCGAGCGCCGAGGCGCCCCACCGCGTCGGCCGGGCCAGCACCAGGAAGAGGAACGCCAGGGCGGCGAGCGAGAGCGCGGTGAGCTGCCAGTTCCCGAGCGTCCCCAGCATCGCGCCGATCTTGCGGCCGACCACCGGCAGGGCCTGGCCGTCGGCCACCTGCTGGACGAAGGCCCCCAGATGGGTGCGCTGGTCGCTCGGGCGCAGCCAGTCGGCCACCGCGATCAGGCCGACCAGCACGGCGCCGCCGGCGGCGACGAGGGCCAGCCTGCCCAGGGTGACCCGCCGGCCGGCGAGCAGCAGCACGAAGACGGCGAACCCCAGCACGAAGGCCGGCACACCGCCGAAGTCGGCGCCCCACCCGGGCCACCCGTCCGCGAAGATCGCCAGCAGCCCGTACGCGAGGCAGACGCACAGGCCGAGCACGCGCCGGCCCCGTTCGGCCAGCGCCTGGGCCACCCCCGCCAGGGCGAGGATCGTCCCGGTCGCGTAGACGGCGAAGGCGATGTTGCCGAACCCGTAGAACCGGCCGCCGGTCACCGGTTCGTACCCGGTGACCGCGTTGACCTGGAGCCGCGAACCGGTCATCACGTCGGCCAGCAGTGCGAGCGAGGTGATCCCTGCCACCACCGTGAGCGGGCCGAGCGGGTGCGCGCGCCAGGGCCCGGCGAAGGCCAGCGCCGCGAGCAGGGCGGCGAAGCCCACGATCGTCGCGATCAGCGCGGCCATCGGGTGGCCGAGGCTCCACCACGGTACGAGTTGCGCGAGGAACGTCGACACCGCGATCGCGCCGCTGACGACGGCCAGCACCTGCGTGGCCACCGGCACCCACCAGCCGCCCGTGCCGTCGTCCGGCCCCTTGCCGGCAGAGCCCGGATCGACCCGGTCCACATCGGCTTGGTGCGGAGCGGCCGCGGGCCGATTCGCCGGGCCGGGCGGAGGTGCTCCCAGGTCGGCCGGACGGCGCTTCGCCGCTCCGGGGGGGCGGCGGCGCATGGCCAGGGCGGCCAGCCCGTAGAAGAGCAACTGGACGGCGACGAAGACGGCGAAGAACGGCGCGCGGACCTCGACGAGGACCCGGCTGGCGAGATCGGCGTCCGCCAGCTCGGTCACCGTGGCCGAGGTGGACGTCGGAGCGGGCCCGCCCTGTACCCAGGGACGGCCCACCGCGCCTTCAGGGGCCGGGACGTCCAGCAGGCGCAGGACGGTGGTGGTGACGTCGGTGACGGCCACCAAGGCGTCCTGCCTGGTCGAGGACGCGGTCAGGTGCCCATGGCGGTACGGCTCCCGGCCTTGCGGCCCTCCTCCTGTCGCGTCGGCGCCGAGCGGGGCCCTGCTCGGCGTGCCTGTGCCGGACGAAGGAGCGTCTGTGGACGGGCCCGGCGCACCTGTGCCGGACGGAGGTGCGTCCGCGCTGCCTTCGCCCGGCGGGGAAGCGCCGGGCGCGGCGGTAGCGGAGGGAGAAACGCCGGGGGTGTCGGCCGTGCCGGTGGCGATGGCCACGTGGAGGTGGGCGGCGGCCGAGGTGTCGGACAGGCCGGCGACCAGGACGGTGGCGCCGGGCGGGAGCAGCGGCAGGATCTCGCCCACCTTGCGGTCGGCTGCGGCGGCGGCCTGTGCCCGGGCCGCGGGGGTCAGGTCGGGGCCGGGTGCGCTCGCGGAGGCCGGCGTTCCGCCGATCCACGCTCGCGCCAGGTCGTCCACGTCGGCGACGACCAGGCTGTACCGCTGTAGCTCGCCCAGCGCAGCCACCGAGTCGGCGTATCGCTGGATATTTCCGGACTTGTCGGCGGCGGCCAGTGCCGCCCCCGGCCCGGCGGCGGCCACGCTGCCTCCGGCGTCGCGCACGGCCTGGCCCAGCGACCCGATCACGGCCTGGTAGGAGGTCGCGGCGTTGAAGGCGGACAGCTCGGCCCAGCCCGGCACGCCGGCCGAACCATCGGCCCTCGCCTGCGGCGCCTGCGGCAGGGCGCACTCCTGCGCCGCCGACCCGGCCCGCCGGCCCGCCGAGACCGTCAGCCACCCCGCCACCGGGCAGGTGCTCGCGCGATCGGGCCGCGGGTAGGCGCGGGTCGACATGGACGCCGACGCGCCCCGCCCGGTCAGCGCCCACAGGTTGGGGGTGCCGTCCTGGCTGAGGTCCGACCACTGCAACCCGGGCACCCCGACGAGCACCACCGGCCCACCGGCGAACGCTACGGCGGCACCGGCCCGGAGGTGTGCTGCGTCCGGACGTGCGGTGGCGGCGGCGGGCCATGCGCACAGCGCGGTGAGCGACACGGCACAGATCACGGCGAACGACCGGCGGAGCCACGGACGCACCGACGCGGCCCGCCGCCCCGTTCCGGGCGCGCGAGCTCCATCAACGGCCCCTCGCCTGTCCATGGGACCCCCGCCTTCCTTTCCCGCGGCCGCGACCTCCTCGCCCTGGCAACCCTAGTCAGCCCCCGAACCAGGACACGCCCACGTCCCGGCGCCGGTCTGGGCGCGGTGCGGTGGCCCCAGGGCGGGATCGGTACGTCCACTGGCGAGGCCAGGGCCGAGCGACCGCGTGCTCACGTTTCGATCGGGGCTCAGGGGACGGTAGCCTGCCAGGTCGTGACGAGTGGTTCGGGTGGCGCGGCGCGGCGATGGTGGGCGTGGCCGCTCGCCCTGCTGATCATCGGGGTGGCCGCGGCGCCGCTGGTGCGCTACTGGCTGACCAACCCCGCCGACCAGCGCCTGGTCGATCTGGACGTCTACCGCACGGGCGGGGAGAGCCTGCTGCGCGGGTTGCCGCTGTACGACGCGTTCACCCCGGCCCCGCAGCTCCTTCCGTTCACCTATCCGCCGGTCGCCGGGCTGCTGGCCGTTCCGCTGGCGATGATGTCGTGGCCGGCGGCCCAGTGGGTGTGGACGGCGGGCGTGCTGGCCTGCCTGGCCGTGACCATCTGGCTCGGCTTCCGGGAGCCGCTCTCGCGCCTGCGGCCCGCCTGGGCCGCGCCGGTGGGGTTCGGCCTGCTGACGGCCGCCTGCCTGTACCTGATGCCGGTGCGCGACCAGGTCAGGTTCGGCCAGGTGGACATCCTGCTCGTGATGCTGTGCCTGGCCGACTGCGTCGCGCGGCGGCCGTGGTGGCCGCGCGGCCTGCTGGTGGGGCTGGCCACGGCGGTGAAACTGACGCCCGGCGTCTTCCTGGTGTACTTCCTGATCACCGGTTTCGGCCGGGACGGGGTCCCCGAGCAGCGCAGGGCGTTCTTCCTGGCGGCCTTCACGGCGGGGCTGCTGACCGTGCTGCCCTTCCTGGTGATCCCGCAGGACGCCACCGCGTTCTGGTTCTCGGCCCTGCTGGACTCCGGACGGGTCGGGGCCAACAACGCCACCACGAACCAGTCGATCCGCGGCATGCTGCTGCGTCTCTACCTGCCCGACTGGCTCACTTCGCTGATCTGGCTGGCGCTCGTCGCCGCCGTGGCCTGGTACGGCTTCCGCGAGGCCCGCCGGGCGCTGCTGCGCGGTGACCGGATGACCGGGGCGGCGCTGACCGGCCTCCTGGCCGTGCTGGTCTCGCCGGTGTCGTGGATCCACCACCTGGCCTGGCTGGTCATCGCCCTGGCCGCGCTGGCCGGCCAGGCGCCGCCGCCCGGCGCCGTCGGGCTCGGTGGCGCGGGCGGGTCCCGGTGGAGCCGTCCGGTGGTGCGCCTGGTGGCGCCGGTGGCGGTCTGGGCGTACTTCGTGCTGCCCATCCCGTGGTGGGGGGTCTCGTTGCGCGCCGCCGAGATCCCCGTGCTGAGCCCGGTCGCCGGCCGGGTCGTCCAGGACGCCTTCGGGCTCGGCGCCGCCGTCCTGGTGTGGCTGCTCGCCCGATCTTCGCGCGACGCCGGTTCCGGGCAGGCCGAAACCGGGACGGACGATGGGCCGCGCTTGAGATCCCCTGCGATCGGGTGACCGAACGATTACTCTCGGTCATGTGCTGGGTACTGTTGTGTCGCTGATCGGCGGCGTCGCCGGAGTGACCGGGGTGGCGATCGGCCTGCTGGCCTTGCGCGGCGCCCGGCGCGCCGTCGAAGACTGCATCGGCGTGCTCGGCCGGCGCGGCGCGCTCGACGGCGTGGTGGACGTCAGGGCGATCCGCGATGTCGCGGTGTTCCGTTACGACGCGCTGGCCGAGATGACGGGTCGGCTGTCGTTCTCCGTGGCGTTGATCAATGGCCTGGGCGACGGCATCGTGCTCACGTCGATCAACGGGCGCACCGAGACCCGCACGTACGTCCGGCCCGTGCGCGGCGGCCGCGGCGTCCAGCCGCTGTCCCCCGAGGAGGAGCACGCCGTACGGGCCGCCCGCCTCGGCATCGGCCCCGACGTCGCCGCCGACCAGGGCGGACGCCTCATTCCCGGCCGGGCGGCGCGGTGAGGGAAGCGATGGATACGCGCGGTGCCGGGCGAGGGCGGGCGGTAGCCTGACTGGTATGCCGAAACTCGCCTACCTGGGCCCGCAGGGCACGTTCTGCGAAGCCGCCCTGCGGATCCTCGTGCCGGGCGGCGAGCGTCTGCCCTGCGCCAACGTCACGGCGGCGCTGGACGCGGCCCGGTCGGGTGAGGCCGACGGCGCCGTCGTCCCCCTGGAGAACTCCGTCGAAGGCGCGATCACCGTCACGCTCGACGAGCTGGCCTGGGGTGAGCCGCTGCTGATCACCGCCGAGCTGCTGCTGCCCGTCGAGTTCTCGCTGCTGGTGCGGCCGGGCACCGAGATGGCGCACATCAAGCGGGTCTACACCCACCCGGCCGCGATCACGCAGTGCCGCAACTTCCTGGCCCGTGAGCTGCCCGACGCCGTGGTGGTCGCCGCGCCGTCCACGGCGGCGGCCGCCCAGGAGGTCTCCATGGAGGACTCCCCGTACGACGCGGCCATCGGCCCGGCGATCGCGGGCGAGCACTACGGCCTGCACGAGCTGGCCTCCAGCATGGGCGACCGCGACGACACCGTCACGAGGTTCGTCCGGGTGTCGCGTCCCGGGGTGCTGCCCGAGCCCACCGGGGCCGACCGCACGTCCCTGGTGGCCTTCCTGCGCGACGACCACCCGGGCGCGCTGCTCGAAATGCTGAGCGAGTTCTCGGTGCGCGGGGTCAACCTGACGCGCATCGAGTCACGCCCGACCGGCGACGGCATCGGTCACTACTTCTTCCACTTCGACGCCGAGGGGCACGTCGCCGAGGCCCGGGTCGGCGAGGCGCTGTCCGGCCTGCACCGGTTGAGCGCCGACGTGCGCTTCCTGGGCAGCTACCCGCGGGCCGACCGTGTCTCGCCCCAGCTCAGGAGCGGCACCACCGACCCCGACTTCTCCGAGGCCGCCGACTGGATCGCGCGGATCCGCTCCGGCCGGGTCTGAAGCCGGGGCCGATAGGCGCGCGAGCGCGGCTCGGACATCGGTAGCCTTTGTTACGTGATTGACCTGCGTACCCTTCGTGAGGACCCCGACCGGCTACGGGCGTCGCAGCGTGCCCGCGGGGAGGACGACTCCGTCGTCGCCACGCTGCTCGACCTTGACGAGCGCCGTCGTGGCGCGCTGACCGCCTACGAGTCACTGCGCGCCGAGCAGAAGAGCGTCGGCAAGTCGGTCTCCACGTCCTCCGGCGACGAGCGGGCCGTGCTGCTGGCGCGCGCCAAGGAGCTCGCCGCCGCGGTGAAGGGCGCCGAGGCCGAGGCCGAGAAGCTCGCCAAGCGGCTCGACGAGCTGGTGATGTCCGTGCCGAACATCATCGAGGACGCCCCGCCCGGCGGTGAGGACGACTACGTCGTGCTGGAGGAGGTCGGCGAGAAGCCCTCCTTCGACTTCACCCCGCGCGACCATCTGGAGCTGGGCGAGCTGCTCGGCGCGATCGACACCGAGCGCGGCGCCAAGGTGTCGGGCGCGCGGTTCTTCTTCCTGACCGGGGTGGGCGCCCGGCTGCAGCTCGGCCTGCTCAACATGGCGATGCAGCAGGCCATCGAGGTCGGCTTCACCCCGATGATCACTCCGGTGCTGCTGAAGCCCGAGGCGATGGCCGGCACCGGCTTCCTCGGCTCGCACGCCTCCGAGGTGTACCGCCTGGAGGCCGACGACCTCTACCTCGTCGGCACCTCCGAGGCGCCCATGGCGGCCTACCACTGGAACGAGATCCTCGACGGCGGGTCGCTGCCGCGGCGCTACGCGGGCTGGTCGTCCTGCTTCCGGCGCGAGGCCGGTTCGTACGGCAAGGACACCCGGGGCATCATCCGGGTCCACCAGTTCGACAAGGTGGAGATGTTCTCCTACTGCCGTCCCGAGGACGCCGCGGAGGAGCACCAGCGGCTGCTCGCCTGGGAGAAGGAGATGCTGGCCAAGGTCGAGCTGCCGTACCGCGTGATCGACACGGCGGCGGGCGACCTCGGGTCGAGCGCGGCGCGCAAGTTCGACTGCGAGGCGTGGCTGCCGACGCAGAGCCGCTACCTGGAGCTGACCTCGACGTCGAACTGCACGGAGTTCCAGGCCAGGCGGCTGGCCGTGCGCTATCGGGACGGTGAGGAGAAGCCGCGGACCGTCGCGACGCTCAACGGCACGCTCGCGACCACCCGGTGGATCGTCGCCATCCTGGAGAACCACCAGCAGGCCGACGGCTCGGTGGTGGTGCCCAAGGCACTGCGGCCGTATGTCGGACTGGACGTCCTAGAGCCGGTCAAGTAGGCATTCTCTGCAAGTAAGCCGCTTATCGCCCTGATAGCGATAAGCGGCTTACTCTTAGACTTCTGTGACGTATGTCCGCTTTGTCAGAGCAGGTGAAGTTTTCCCATTGTCCGGCACATGACACGGAGGCGGGGTTCGCTCTGCGCGAACCCCGCCTCCGGTGTGTCGGCGGTCAGACTGCGCGGACCTGCGAGGCCTGCGGGCCCTTCTGCCCCTGCGTGACCTCGAACTCGACGCGCTGGCCGTCTTCGAGGCTGCGGTAGCCGTTCCCGACGATCTCGGAGAAGTGCACGAACACGTCCGGAGCGTCACCGTCCGGAGCGATGAAGCCGTAGCCCTTCTCGGCGTTGAACCACTTGACGGTTCCCTGAGCCATTAAAGCTCTCCCTGCAATTGATCTTGGGGTTCACACCTCGCGAACCCCGGGTTGTGTCGCACAGCTTCCCGGGGCCGTTCAGACAGTCAAGCTGGTTCTGCACATCGGGTTCAGCTAATACAACGCCATCACATCTAACACCATCAGAGCGCCTTTGTTCCCCCCTCCCGGCCAGAAACTTTTACTCCCAGGGCTGACGCAGGGCTCCGGCTAACACAGGGCAAACTAGAGGTTGTTATGGTCAGCACCAGACTCATCGCCACCGACCTGGACGGCACCGCCCTGCGCTCCGACGGCAGCGTCTCCCCGCGCACCGCCGCCGCCTTCTCGCTCGTCGAACGCGCGGGCGCGACGCTCGTGTTCGTCACCGGCAGGCCGCCTCGATGGATGGGCAACGTCGCCGGCGCGGTGCGCCACCGCGGGCTCGCCATCTGCGCCAACGGCGCGCTGGTGTACGACCTGCACACCGAGCGCATCGTCGAGTCCCATCTCATCGAGCCCGGCGTGCTCTCCGAGGCCGTCGGCCGGCTCAGAGACCGCATCCCGGAGCTGAGCTTCTCCGTGGAGTACGAAGGGGGCTTCGCCCACGAAAGCGGCTTCCGGCTCGACAGCTGGGACAGCAGAGAGCTCTCAGGGATCCGCGTGGAGATGTCCGCGCTGACCGCGCGGCCCGGCGCCAAGCTCCTGGCCTTCCACCGCGACATGGACCCCGACATCCTGCACGCGCTGGTGGACGACACGGTGGGCGACCTGCTGACCGCGACGCACTCCAGCGGCCGGGCGCTGATCGAGATGAGCGCGCAGGGGGTCACCAAGGCCAGTGCGCTCGCGACCCTGGCCGAGCGGCACCTCGTCGTCGCCGAGGAGGTGGTGGCGTTCGGGGACATGCCGAACGACCTGCCGATGCTGAGCTGGGCGGGCACGTCCTACGCCGTCGCCAACGCCCACCCCCACGTGCTGGCCGCCGTCACGCACGTGACGGCGGCCAATGACGAGGACGGCGTGGCGATCATCCTGGAGAAGATCTTCGGCTGACCCGCGGGCCACGGCGGCCGTGTCGCCCGTCGCAGGACGGGACGGCGCCGCCCGCGGGCCCGCACCGGGGCCCGCGAGGCGATCGTCAGGTGAGGACCGTCACAGGTAGGGGCCGGAGCCGCGGGGCGGCTGGTGGTCCTCCTGGGCGGAGAGGCCGCCGGGCAGCGCGCGGCGCATCTGCTCGAGCTGGGCCCGCGCGGCCATCTGCTGGGCGAACAGCGTGGTCTGGATCCCGTGGAACAGACCCTCCAGCCAGCCGACGAGCTGCGCGTGCGCCACCCGCAGTTCCGCGTCACTCGGGGTGCCGCTGTCATCGCTGAACGGCAGGGTCAGCCGTTCGAGCTCGTCCACCAGCTCGGGGGCCAGGCCCTCCTCGAGCTCCTTGATCGAGCTCTGGTGGATCTCTTTCAGCCGCTTGCGGCTGGCTTCGTCCAGGGGCGCGGCCCGGACCTCCTCCAGCAACTGGCGGATCATGCTGCCGATGCGCATGACCTTGGCAGGCTGCTCGACCAGCTCGGCCACGGAGCGCTCCTGCTGCTGCTCACCGCCGTCGGCGTCGCCCTCGACCGAGAGGCCGCTCGGGCCGACGACCACGATGTGCGGGCTGCTTCCCTCAGCGTTCATGTCATTCAACCTAGCTCACCTGGCCAACAGGACTTTGCCGATGTGCTCCCCGGATTCGAGCGTCCGATGGGCCCGCGCCGCCTCGGCCATGGGAACGACCGCGTGGACGACCGGCCGGACCGCCCCGGAGCTCACCAGGGGCCACACATTTTCCCGCACACCGCGCACGATCACTCCCTTCTCCGCGACCGGCCGGCCGCGCAGCGTGGTGCCGTACACCGAGGCGCGCTTCGCCAGCAGCGCGCCGAGGTCGAGCTCGCCCTTGGTGCCGCCCTGCAGGCCGATCACCACGAGCCTGCCGCCGATGGCGAGCGCCGCGATGTTCCCGGGGAGGTACTTCGCGCCGATGATGTCGAGGATGACGTCCGCCTGGACCTTCGCGGCGAAGTCCTCCTCCCGGTAGTTGATCGCCTCGTCCGCGCCGAGCTCCAGGCAGCGCGCGGCCTTCTCGGCCGAGCCGGCCGTGACGACGACGCGCGAGCCGAACGCCTTGGCGAGCTGGAGGGCGAACGTGCCGATGCCGCTGGCGCCGCCGTGGACCAGCAGCGTCTCACCGCGCCGCAGCCGGCCCACCATGAAGACGTTCGACCACACCGTGCAGGCGACCTCGGGCAGTGCCGCGGCCTCCACCAGCGACACCCCGTCAGGCACGGGCAGCACCTGCTCCCAGGGGACGGCGACCTTCTCGGCGTAGCCTCCGCCGGCCAGCAGCGCGCAGACCTCGTCGCCGGGGGAGAAGCCCTCGACGTCCGCACCGACCTCGGTGACCACCCCGGAGCATTCCATCCCCAGCACGTCGGACGCGCCGGGCGGGGGCGGGTAGAACCCCTGGCGCTGCAACAGGTCGGCGCGGTTCAGGCCCGCGGCGGCGACCTCGATCAGCACTTCGCCTGGTGCGGGGCGAGGATCGGGGACCTCACGCCACTCCAGCACCTCTGGCCCACCGGCCCGGGATATCGCGATCGCGTGCATGTGCCCAAACTATCCGGGTAGCCAACTCGGCGGTTGGCCGCGTTGGCCGTGATAGCGGGCGGTAATCTTCATTCTATTTGCTGCCCCTTTAGCCCAGTCCCGAGGGGGAACACGGTGGCAAGACACGATCGTGAAGATCCGCATTCCCTCGAAGAGCAGCTGGCCTGGCTGGACGCGATCAAGGAGAACGAGGATCCACCCGTCCCGGTGACCGCCACCGCGGACGACACCGTCGTCTCGCCGTACCCCAAGGACCCCTGGTCCATGGTGCCGCCGGAGCCGCCCGCCCCGGCGTCGCCGCTGTTCCGGGCCGCGGGCGACCCGGCGAACGGCGCCGGACGCGTCGACGAGGGGCCGGCGCTCCGTTCCGACGGTGACACGCGCGAGGTGCGCCCGCCGGCGGGCGGCGGGCTCGGCACCGGCCCGTGGACGCCGCCGGCGCTTCCCGGCACCCCCCCGTCCGCGTCGCCCGCCGGCCTTGCGGACAAGCCCGCCTTCGCCGCGCCCATCACCGCGCCGTCCGAGCCGCTGGCGCGCGCCGACACCGCCGTCTCCGGCACGGGCGCGTTCGAGCACCCGGCCACCGGCGACACGGCCGCGTTCGGTGAGCGTCCCGCTTCCCCGAGCGCCGGCGCGTTCGGGGAACGTTCCGGCCTCTCCTCCGGCACGGGGGCCTTCGGGGAGCATCCTGCTTCCTCGCCGGGTACGGGCGCGTTCGGGGAGCGTCCTGCCTCCGCTTCAGGGACGGGCGCGTTCGGCGAGCCCTCGGGTTCCGCGCCGGGTATCGGCGCCTCCGGATCCTCCCCCGGCACGGGCACGTTCGGCGAACGCCCTGCTTCCCCGTCGGGTACGGGCACGTTCGGCGAGCTTCCTGCTTCTTCGTCGGGAACGGGCGCGTTCGGCGAGCGGGCCGCGAAGCCGGGCAAGGAGGCCGTCGGCGACGACACCGACAGCTTCACCTTCGGCCCGCTCACCGGCAAGCCGGGGGCCGCTCCGTCGGCCGGCTGGCTCTCCCCGGAGCCCCTCGCCGCCAAGCCGGAGCCGGCCGCCCCGCGCGAGGAGGCCGCCCCGGAGGCGACCGGCGAGCAGCAGCCGGTGCGCGGCTGGCTGGAGGCCGCGGTCCCGGCCGCCGAGCCCACCGAGAGCGGGCCGCAGGAGCGGTTCGGCGCCTTCGCCACCGGGTCCGCCCCCTCGGGCACCGACACCGAGGACGTCGTCGTGCCCCGCGCAGAGCAGGGGCCGTACGAGCAGGTGACCGAGAAGGTCACCCCGCCCGCCGGCCGCGAGGTGGCGTCCGCCGCCGGGCCGATCACCGCGGAGCCCCCGTCGGCACCCGATTCCGCCGCGACTCCTGGGTCCGCCGAGGCGCCGCCCGGTGCCACGGCTCCCGGGTCCGGCGGTGACGCCGCGGTGTCCGGGCCGCCCGCTGCGGGGCAGCAGGTGTCCGGCATCACCGCGCACCGGCCGCCGTCCCCGGCCGCCGAGTCCCTGGTGCCCGAGCAGGCCCCCGAGGAGCGCGAGCCGTACCGTGCGCGCCGCAGGCAGACCGGTGCGCCCACGCACCCCGCGCCGTCCTCGCAGCCGGACTTCGGCGCCCCGGCGCGTCCGGCGGGCGGCAAGGCGGCGCTCGCCCAGGCCGCGACCGGTGCCCGGCAGACCGCCGACAGCCTCGACCCGGTCTCGCTGCTGCGCGGACGCAGGAACGCGCCGGTGAGCGGCTGGCGCAAGATCGTCTTCAAGGCGTCCGCCGGGCTGATCAAGCCGGGCGAGTCGCCGGAGGTCCGCCGCCGCCGCGAGCTGGTGGGCCGGGCCCGCACTCCGGTGGCCACCGGTCACCACCGGGTGGCCGTCCTCAGCCTCAAGGGCGGCGTCGGCAAGACCACGACGACCGTCGGGCTGGGCGCCACGCTGGCCTCCGTCCGCGGCGACCGGGTCATCGCCGTCGACGCCAACCCCGACCGTGGCACCCTGTCGGACAAGC
This sequence comes from Sphaerisporangium melleum, assembly GCF_014646695.1. Classification (GTDB taxonomy): domain Bacteria; phylum Actinomycetota; class Actinomycetes; order Streptosporangiales; family Streptosporangiaceae; genus Sphaerisporangium; species Sphaerisporangium melleum. The sequence goes on along the minus strand of NZ_BMNT01000020.1, from coordinate 104,920 downwards.
TCGAGCTGGAGACCTCGGCGACCGTCCGCGACCTGCTCAACGAGCGGCAGCAGATCAAGCGCTATGTGGACATCCGCGCCTTCACCTCACAGGCCCCGTCGCGGCTGGAGATCCTCGCCTCCGACCGCGACCCCTCGGTGTCGGAGGCGTTCAGCGCGGCCGACTACCAGGCGGTCGCCCAGGTGCTGGAGAACTTCTACTCCATCTGCCTGACCGACTGCGGCACCGGCCTGCTGCACTCGGCGATGTCGGGTGTCCTCGGGCTGGCCGACCAGCTCGTTCTGGTCAGCTCGCCCTCGGTGGACGGCGCGCGGGCCGCGTCCGCGACCCTCGACTGGCTGGAGGCCCACCACTACGGCGACCTGGTGAAGGCCGCGACGGTGGTGCTGTGCAGCGTGCGCCCCCGCTCGAAGTCCAAGGTGGACCTCGACCGGCTGGAGGCGCACTTCGCGGCACGCTGCCGGGCGGTCATCAGGGTGCCCTACGACCCGCACCTGGAGGAGGGCGCCGAGATCGATCTCGACCGTCTGCAGCCCGCCACCCGTGAGGCGTACCTGCTGCTGGCGGCCTCGGTGGGTGACGGCTTCGGCGTGCAGAGCAACGGCATCTGAGCGCCCGAGGGCGGCCTCGGGGGAGGCCGGTGGCGGAGGGTGTGGGATTCGAACCCACGAGGCCGTCGCCGACCTGGCCGCTTTCAAGGCGGCTGCACTCGTCCACTATGCGAACCCTCCAGTGCGACACCAACGATAGCGGTGCCCGGCGGCCGTCCGCTCGCGAGTGGCCGCCCTCGCGGGGGCCCCGCCTACTCGTACGGCTCGGCCGGGCGGGTGACCTTGGTCAGCGCGGTGGCCGTCAGCGCCGGGGCGACCGTCCCCTTGGGCAGCTCTTCGTACGGGGTGGCGACCCAGGTGCCGGTCACCTCCACCCAGGTGTCCGGACGCGGCGCGGGCGCACCGACCACGGCGACCTTCAATGGGAAGGCGTCGGCGGCGCAGCACCGCAGTTGCATCCGGGTGAGGTACCACTGGTCCTTCTTCTCGGCCGGCACCGCGAACCCGGTGAGCCTGACCCGCCGGCCGGCGAGTGAGCGTCCTCTGTTGCTCCAGGCCCGGCCGATGAACTCCCCGATCGGCATGGCCGTGGCCCGGTCCGCGGCGAGCGCGGCGTACCCGGTGGAGGCCGCGGGCGGGCGGGGGACCGGCGCGGCCTCCTGCCGGGCCGCGGCGAACGACCCGAGGGCCGGCGGGCTGATCAGGAAGATCGCCACGACCGGGAGGCAGAGCAGCCAGGCCACCCGCGGCCCGCGCGCGTGCCCGTGACTCCCCGCAGGGTCCTCCCCGTCCAAGGAATCGTGGCCGTCCTTGCCGGGGGGCGCGTGGTACGGCCTGCGCCACTCCTCGGCCAGCCCGAGGAGGCCGAGCACGAGCAGGACCGCCCCGGCCAGGACGAGTGGCACCCGGAACCCGGGCTTGACGTAGTTCAGGTACAGGTCGGAGAAGGCCGAGACGCGCAGCAGCGCCCCGCCGAGCAGGGTGAGCACGAGGCTCTGGGCCATACGGTTCACAGCAGCACCCATCCCACCAGCACGCTGACCGCGATGGCGAGCGTGAACGTCAGCGGGACGAACCGGGCCGCGAAGGCCCGTCCGAACGTCCCCGCCTGCAGGGCGATCAGCTTCAGGTCGACCATCGGACCGACCACCATGAAGGCCAGCCTGGCGGTCGGGGAGAAGCCCGTGAGCGAGGCGGCGACGAAGGCGTCCGCCTCCGAGCAGATCGAGAGCACGACGGCGAGCGCCGCCAGGACCAGCACCGACAGCCAGGGGTTGTCGGCGACCGCGGCCAGCCAGGACCGCGGGACCACCACGTTGAGCGTCGCCGCGGTGAGCCCGCCGACCACCAGGAAGCCGCCCGCGTGCAGGAAGTCGTGCCGCATCGCCGACAGGAACGCCGCCCGCCGCGAGGAGCCGCCGGTGGTGGCGGCGTCGGGGACGCGCAGCAGCCCGGGCCGGCCGAGCAGTTGCCAGGCCCAGCCGGCCAGCACGGCGACGGCGAGCGAGGCGGCGAAGCGGGCGAGCACGATGAGCGGCTCGCCGGGGAACGCCACGGCCGTCGCCACGAGCACGACCGGGTTGATCGCCGGGGAGGCCAGCAGGAAGGCCAGCGCCGCCGACGGGGTGACCCCGCGGGACATCAGGGAGGACGCCACGGGCACGGAGGCGCACTCGCACCCGGGCAGCACCAGCCCGGCCGCGCCGGCGACGGGCACGGCCGCGTACGGGTGGCCCGGCAGCGCCCGGCGGAAGAAGGACGGCGGGACGAAGGCCGTGATCGCCGCGGACAGCGTGACGCCGAGCACCAGGAACGGGATCGCCTGTACGCAGATCGCCACGAAGATCGTCGACCAGGTGCTGAGCGCCGGCGCGGTCAGGTGCGGCGACAGCAGCAGGTTTCCGATCAGCAGGAAGCCGCCCAGTGCGGCGAACACCCAGGGCAGCACCTGCGCTTCGGGCGCGCGTCGTCCCCACGTCGGAGGAGGCACCGGACCGTCCGGCTCCGCGGCCCAGTCGAGGGTGGTTCGATCACTCATCAGTAATTGAGGCTATTTCCGGATGTGGGGGATATGAGGGAAAAGTGCGTCGAGATTCGCTTCGAAGCCTTGACGCTACCTGAATGCGGGCCGGTGCTCCGGCGTTCCCGCCGGGGGTGAAGGCCCGCGCGGGAGTGCCCGCCGGGCGGGCGGACAGGTTGAACGCCCGTGGAGACCGGGTAAGACCACCGCTCGCGGTGGCACAGGCCGACGAACAGGCTGAACCCCCGGCCTTCACATCAGGCCGGGAGCACGTCAAACCGCTGAGAGTTGCCGCAGGAGCCATCCGGGCCCGGCGACCTCGGCCCCGAACTCGGCGACCCGCCGGCGCAGCTCGCGGTCGGCGGTGACGACCAGCACCGGAACCCACGGCCGGCCCTCGCGACTCTCGCGGACCGCCGCGACGATCGCGTCGTCCCCACTGCCCGGCGCGTCGAGCACGGTCACCGCGCCCTCCGGCGCGAGGCCCCTGGCCGCCCCCTCGACGATCATCATGACCCGGGGGAACCACATCTCGGGCGCCGGGAAACCCTCAGGGGGACGCAGGCCACGCTCCACCAGCCGTTCGACGTCCGCCAGCAGCCGCCGCGCCGCGCCGGCCCGGTCGCGCCACCACCCGTGCTCGGCGCGCGCCCCCACGATGTTGGCGGCGTCCAGCACCACCACCGACGGCGGCAGCGCCGGCCTGATCGCCGGCCAGGTCTCGGCGAAGCCCGGGTGCAGCTCCTCGTCGCGGATCGCGTCGGCGGGCAGCCACCGCAGGTCGGTGCTCTCGTCGTTCGCCGGGGCGGCCGGCAGCAGCGCGTCCGCCTCGGCGATCACGGTCTGGAACGACCAGCCGCCGTGGTCGTCGACGTAGACGCCGAGCACGCGCAGGCTCGCGCCGTCCAGTGTGGCCTCCTCCGAGGCCTCGCGCAGGGCGCCGGTCACGGCGTCCTCGTGGCTGTCCAGCGCTCCGCCGGGCAGGCCCCACGTCCCGCCGTGATGGCTCCACCACACGCGCTTCTGCATGAGGACGTGCGGTGTGCCGCCCGCGTCGTAGTGCACGGCGAGCAGCCCTGAGGCCCCGTGCAGCCCCCAGTGCCGGTGACCGCGCCCGCACAGCGCCCACCCGTCGCCGTCCCGTGCCGCCATGTCTCCATCCTGCCCGAGCCGCGCCCCTCCCGCCGCCGTACGACACCACGCCGGGGCTCGGGCCGCGGCCACCCGGGGCCCTGCCTCGGGTGCCACCCCGCATGGCGCCGGCGGTTACTCCGAGTGCGCCCCGACGTCGCGCCGCCGGCCTGTCCGGATCGCCGTTCGCCGGGCTCAGGACCGCCGGCCTCCAACGGCGATGGACGTAATCTCCCCGGTCCGGCCGCCCTATGACACCCTTCGTCTCGCGGGGCGGCCGCTCCCTGCGAGCTCGCACGGACGCTGTCCGCCGCACCGGTCCGGCGGTCAGCCGCCGCCCTTGCTGAAGTGCTGGTAGTCCTTGGCGCCGTTGAAGTAGCCACCCCACTCCCAGCCGTACCGCTCGAACAGCCGCACCACCCGGTCACCGGGGTTGATCACGCCCGGCCTGTCCAGCGGCCGGTCGGCGAAGCGCCGGGCGTTGTCGTGCGCGACCGACCCGTCCGGCTCCACCCACGGGTTCTCCCTGGGGTTCAGGTCGATGGCCTTGCCGTAGGAGTGCTTGGACCAACTGCTGGACCCGGCCACCTTGCGGCAGTTGAACGCCGAGGTGTTGGCCGCCTCGATGGAGTCGAAGTCGCTGCCCTTGTAGACGTCCACCGGCTCCATGCGCGCGATGGGGTAGCGCCAGCGGTAGAGCTGCCGGAACACCGCCACCACGTCATCGGTGACCTCGCGGTTGACGATCAGTTCGCCAGTGTGCGCCTTCTTGTCGAAGCCCCAGTACGTCATGGTGACCTTCCGCAGGCCGCTCACCGGCACCGGGCAGCCGGGCCGCCACGAGTGGTCAAGTTGCCCGGCGGTCACCGCCGAGACCTTGGCGGTGAAGGCCGGTGGTCCGGCCGGCGACGGACTGGGCGAGGGACTCGGCGACGGCGGCGCAGGGCTCTCGGAGGTCTCCGGGCTCTCCGGAGCCGGCGGCGTGCTCCCGTCGGGAGAACCGATGGCAGAGGGCGGATCTTCGGCCGCGCCGGAGCCGGTGGCGCCCCCGCACGCGGCCACGGTGGCCGACGCGCAGGCCAGCAGCAACAGGCTCAGGCGACGGCGGTTCGCTGTCTGAGGCATACGTCAGGGTAAGGGCACCGGGCGGCCGCTCGTGACGCAATTGTGATGTGGGTCGGCCATGGCGGGGCCGGTGGACCGGACGACACTCGCGCCGCGTGTTCCCTGCCGAAAACCTCGCGCACATGTTCGAGGAGACGCTACAGTACTCGGCATCGGATCGAACACGGGTTCGGTCCGGCGGGCTCGGGCGAAGGGTGGTGTGCCATGGCGTTGCTCTCTCCGCCCGTCCGGCAGACGTCCGCGCGGCCCGCTGCCCGCCCGCATGCCGCGACACGCCGTAGGTCTTTCTACGGAAATCTAGGACGGCCGCTATATCCGGTCATACAGTCCGAGAGCGTGGACCCCGTGCGCAATCCCTACGCCCCCGGTGCGGGGCAGCGCCCTCCGGAGCTCGCCGGGCGTGATCGTGAGCTGCAACAGTTCGAGGTCGTGCTGGAGCGGGTGGCCCGTGGCCGTCCCGAGCGCAGCATGGTCCTCACGGGGCTGCGCGGTGTCGGCAAGACCGTGCTGCTCAACACCTTCAAGTCCATGGCCATGCAGCGTCTCTGGGGCACCGGCAAGATCGAGGCCCGCCCCGAGCAGTCCATCCGCCGTCCGGTCGCCGCCGCGTTGCACATGGCGATCCGCGAGCTGGCCCCCCGCCACCGTGCCCCTGAGCGCATCGAGGAGTTCCTCGGCGTGCTCAAGGCGTTCGCGATGCGCGACCCCAGCGCGGCGAAGGGCACCTCGCACTGGTCGCCCGCCATCGACGTGCCCGCCGGCCGCGGCCGGGCCGACTCCGGTGATCTTGAGATCGACCTGACCGAGCTGTTCGTGGACGCCGCCTCCGTGGCCACCGACCTCGGCGTAGGGGTGGCCCTGTTCATCGACGAGATGCAGGACATCCAGGCGTCCGACATCTCGGCCCTGTGCGCGGCCTGTCACGAGCTGTCACAAAGCGGCGGCCCGCTGATCGTCGTCGGGGCCGGCCTGCCCCATCTGCCGAGCGTGCTCAGCGCCAGCAAGAGCTATTCCGAGCGCCTGTTCCGCTACGCCCGCATCGACCGGCTCGATCGTGCGGCCGCCGACCTCGCGCTCATCGCCCCCGCCGCGCGCGAGGAGGTCGAGTTCACCCCCGAGGCGCTCGACGCCCTCTACGAGGCGGCCGACGGCTATCCGTACTTCGTCCAGGCGTACGGCAAGGTCGCCTGGGACCTCGCGCCCAAGACCCCCATCACGGCCGACGACATCAGGGTCGCGGCGCCCGAGGCCGAGGAGGAGCTCGCCGTCGGCTTCTTCGGCAGCAGGTACGAACGCGCCACCCCCGCCGAGCGCGACTACATGCACGCGATGGCCTCGGTCGGGGACGAGCCGGTGCCCACCTCCGAGGTCGCCGAGCTGCTGGGCCGCAAGCCGTCCAGCCTCTCCCCGGCCCGCGACAGCCTCATCAAGAAAGGGCTCATCTTCAGCGCCGAGCGCGGCCTGATCGCCTTCACGGTGCCGCACTTCGGCAGGTTCCTCCGGGCGCAGCCGTTGTAGCCGCTGCCGGACCCCAGACCGGGCGCGGCGTCGCCGCCGTGCTCCATCGATCTCTCTACGGCTTTCTAGAGGGGAAGCTAGAGAGTCGTAGAGAGTTGAATCGGCACCGTGGTGGCCGGCCCGGCCGGGCCGGCCACCACGGCGGCCGTTGCCTCGCGGTGTGCATGGGAAGATCTAGGGCTTTCTAGTGTCTGCCCGATACGCCGATAGATTCCTGGAGACGGCCGTCCCCGGGGCTGCCGGACCCCTCCGCCGCCCCCGTCGTACCTGCCGCCCGCGCCCCCTCGGCAGGCCCGGACGCGTGGGCGGTGCCCGGCGTGCCGCCCGTGCCGATCGTCCCGGCCGTGCTCGTCGCGCCGTCCGCGCCCACCACCGCCACCCGCACCGGTGGCCGCCGTCCGCTGAGGTAGACCGCGAAGACCACCTCCGCCCCCGCTGTCGCCTTGATCCGGTAGACGAAGAACCGCCAGCACAGCTCGCGCCAGGTGTCCACCGGCTGGTCGGACTCCAGCATCGGCAGGTGCGACCGCCACTCGGCGCTCGCCCGAAGGCGGGAGACGGTCCGCGCCACCGGCACGGCCCGCTGCTCGCACGGCGCGCGATAGCGCACGCGGGCGATCGTCTCGCTCACCTCGGGCGACAGCACCACCAGCAGGGCGAGGCCGGCGCCGAACGCGACGGCCAGTTCCAGCGAGGCCCGCGCCGCCAGGTCAGCGCCGGACACCGGGACGAGCGTGACGAGCACCGCCATGCCGGCCAGCGCGGTGGCCCGGCCGATGGACCGCAGCCCCACCGGGGTGCCGCTCGCCTCGCCGAAGCACCCGCACCCCACGTCCGGCCGCCGCCTGCGCAGTTCCCACAGCACGTAGGTGGCCACCGAGAAGAACGCGACCGTCCCCCACCGGGGCAGCGGGTGGCGGGTGAACAGCAAGCCCGCGGCCAGCACGCACTCTCCGCCGGCGCAGAACATCAAGAAGGGCTTGCGCCAGCGCTCGGGCATCAGCGCGCCAGGCCCGAGGCGGGCCAGCCCGCCCGGCTCGGCGTCGCTTCCGGCGGTCGCCATCTTGGCCGCGCCGCCGAGCACCAGGAGCAGGACGAGCAGTGCCAGCGCCGCGGTGGCGAAGGCCGGTACTTGCGGTAGCGCTGCCAGAACGGTGAGGTCTGTCATGTCTGCCATGTCTGCGCGGTCATCCCAATCCGACCCGGGCGTTGAAGCATCCGTTGGTGAGTTCGCCCCCGAGCTCGACAAAAGACAGTGGTGACAACTCGGCGATCCGCCCCCGTGGCGAGGTGCCGCACTCCACACACCGATCGCAGAACCGTCCCGCCATGCACCCGCACGCCACGATCGGCAGCACCGCGCCACGGCTCTCGCACACGTTCCCCACGTACAGCATCGAACCGAGTGCAAGGTACGGCAGGCCGGTGCACGACACGCCCGCGTCCTCGCACTCGGAATCGGCACGTTCCAGCATCGGGTACGCCACTCCGGCCTCGCCGTCGTCGAAGGCGTCCGACCAGGCGGCCGTCCCGGAGATCCTCGACTGGACCGCCCGGTAGGCCGGCGGCGGGGACGGCACGGAGGCGGCCCGGTAGGTGGGCTGCGAGGTCGCCGGCAGCGCCACCCGGGTCACGCCGTCCCGTCTGGTGCCGATGGCGTCGAAGAGGAAGCCCGGCTCGAACTGAGGATGCCGTACCCGGATGCGGCCGGAGGCGCCGTAGGGAACGACGACGTTCCGCGTGCCCCGGTGCGGGCCGCAGTCGAGCACGACCGTCAGGTCTCTGCCGTCCCGGCCCAGGGCGAGGATGACGCCGGTGACCCGGGTGATGTCGCCCCACAGACGCTCGGCCACCCGGCCCGACTGGCGGGCGCGGATCATGACCCGGGTCCCGGCGGGCAACTCGGCGGGTGCCGTGGGACGGCCGTGCCAGGCCGTGGCCCACGGCGCGATGACCAGGCGCTCCTCCTCGCCGTCCGGGTTCTCCAGGATGACCAGGTGCGGGCTGATGTCGATGATCTGTCCGGCGATGCCGGTCAACGCCGCCTGCCCGGGACTCTCCTCCGGCGACGTGGTGGTGGTACGACCGAGTGCGGCGGACGCCAGCGCATGGCGACGCTCAACTCCCATCGACCCCTCCGCCGTGAGTCCCCTCGTCCGTCCACCAGCGTCACACGAATTCCCGCCACCGCCGCTCGTGGCAGGGCGAGGAATTCCCCCCGGGGTGATCTGCGTAGCAAATTACCCACTCCCGGATGAAGTAGTCGACGCCTCAGCATGCCACGAGCCTGTGGCGATCTTTGCCGTCGCCGGGACGAAACCTGGGTGACGGATCAGCCGTATCAGGGCGTCCGGCTGCGATTCTGACGACGAGATCCGTTCCTTCATGGTCCTTCGTCAGGGCACCGGTGATCGCATGAGCGGTAAGGACGAGGAGTTCCGCGAGTACGTCGTCGCCCGCGGTCCGGCGCTGCTCCGCATGGCCTACCAGCTCACCGGCCAGCCCGCCGACGCCGAGGACCTCCTGCAGGCGGCCCTGGCGAAGACCTACCTGGCCTGGGAGCGCATCAACGACCGCGCGGCGCTCGACGGGTACGTGCGGCGGGCCATGGTGAACATCAACATCTCCTGGTGGCGGCGCAGGAAGCTCGAGGAGTACCCCTCGGAGGAACTGCCCGAGACCCCGGTGGGGGACGGCCCGACCCCGGGGCAGGTCCACGAACTGCTGGAGGACGCGATCAACCGCCTGCCGGCCCGCCAGCGCGCGGCGATCATGCTGCGGTACTACGAGGACATGACCGAGCCGGAGATCGCCCAGGCGCTGGGCGTCAGCATCGGTACCGTGAAGAGCACGGTGTCGCGGGCGATGGCGAAGCTGCGGGGCGATCTGGTCATCGCCGAGCCCGTTCGCGCGGAGGTCCAACCGCAGGTGTGACCCCCCGGGACCCACAGGCGCCCTCCCCTGCGCCCCTGTGGTCCTGGAGGCCCGAGCGCTGCGATCCGCAGGGCTCGGCGGGGGGAGCGTTTCGCCGGTGAACCGCGCGAACGCCGGTCGCGACGATCGCCGGGAGACGTCAGAACGTAGGCCGGTGGAGGAACCGGGCGAACGCCGCAGAAGCCCCAGAATAAACGTCGGGCGGAACGATTCGCTGGAGCCCGACAAACATGGAGAATTCAGTCGTGGGCCGCTCCTATCTCGTTCTGCGCCGTCGCGCCGGCCGTGGCGCACGGCCGTACGACGTCACGGATCACGCGCAGGGTGTCGAGCAGCTCGGTCAGCCGGTCGGGCGGCAGCAGACCGGTGAACCAGCGCTCGATGTCGTCCACGTGCCGGGGAAGGACGGCTTCGAGCCGGTCGACGCCCGCGTCTGTGAGCGTCGCGTAGGAGGCGCGGCGGTCGCTGGCACAGGCCACCCGCTCGACGAGACCCTCGCGCTCCAGGCGGTCGACCACGCGGGTCACTCCGCTGGTGGACAGCGAGGTCTGCGCCGCGAGGTCGCTCATGCGCAGCCGGCGGTTGGGGGACCGGTACAGCCGGATGAGCGTCTCGAAGTCGATGTCGGACATGTTGGCTTCGGTGAAGGCGGTGCGCATCTTGGCCATCAGGCCCGTGTACACCTCGGTGATGAGGCCCATCGCGGTGAGCCGGGGGTCGTCTTCAGGGATCACGCTCACAAGTCTAGACGACGATGGTTGACGGGAGGAATATTCCTCGTGTAGAAATCTGTTGCAGCAAACATCGCAGTCAGGCAAACCCCTAGTCCACGGAGGACGGCAAGTATGAGCATTCGCGAGTGGGAAGGCCTCTCCATCCCCACCCCCGGCACCTTCGACCTCGACGTGGCTCACACGCGGGTCGGCTTCGTCGCCAAGCACATGATGGTCAGCAAGGTCCGCGGCCGGTTCGGTGACTTCTCCGGCACCGTCACCATCGCCGAGAACCCCCTGGACTCGTCCGCCGAGCTCACCATCAAGACCGCCAGCATCGACACCGGCTCCGCCGACCGCGACGGCCACCTGCGCAGCGACGACTTCCTCGCGGTGGAGAAGTTCCCCGAGCTGACCTTCCGCAGCACCCGCGTGGCGAGCCACTCCGGCAACGAGCTCGTCGTCGTCGGCGACCTCACCATCCGTGAGGTCACCAAGGAGGTCACGCTCAAGGTCGAGTACGGCGGCGCCGGCGTCAACCCGTGGGGCGCCGAGCTCTTCGGCTTCGAGATCGAGACCGAGATCGAGCGCGAGGAGTTCGGTCTGACCTGGAACGTCGCCCTGGAGACCGGCGGCGTCCTGGTCGGCAAGAAGATCAAGATCGAGATCGAGGGCGAGGCTCAGCGCCGCGCCTGAGCAGGTGATCCACACCCTATGTCCACAACCTGTGGACAGAATGTGTGGGTAACCGCCTCCGCCTCCATGGACCCCAGGGCCGGCCCTGCACCGGCCCTGGCCCAGGGCGGGAGAGTGTGGCCGCCCCTACATGGGCGGTGACCGCGAACTCGCCGGGCGCTCGGCATCGACCGGCCGCGCGGGGGGAGCCGTACTCGTGGGCAGGACCCCCGCCCACAGCGCCGCAGACCGCCCAAAAGGCGACGGACGCGGCGCCCGCTCCGGGCGGACGAACCCGTCCTCGCGCGACATGTTCCACCGCTGAGCCGATTCCACTTTGCCGCCCAGCATCAAGGCCGGTACTCTGTGCTGAGCCAGTCGGGCCTCCCATAGCCCGCCTCGGCAACCAGGAGGCTTCGCCTAGTCAGGTCTATGGCGCCGCACTGCTAATGCGGTTTGGGTCTACAGCCCATCCGGGGTTCAAATCCCCGAGCCTCCGCAGGTCAGAGGCCCTCTCCCGAGATACGGGGAGAGGGCCTTTTTGATCTCTGAACCCTGTCGGGTTGCAGTTCTCACCCGTCACCCCAGAGGGCAGCTCCTATCCGGGTGCTCGCGTCTTGCATCAAGGTGCCGGCAACGTGGGTGTAGCGCTGAGTGGTGGTCACCCGCGCGTGACCGAGGATCTCCTGTACGACGCGGATATGGACACCCTGTTCCACAAGGAGTCCCGGCCGTGTGGCGAGCGTCGTGAAGTCGCGCGTCACGGACACCCGCTCGCTTCAGAAGCGCCTTCCACGCCTTGTAGTCCTCGCTCCGTTCCATCGGCTTGCCGTGCCGGGTGGCGAACACGAGATCGTGCTCTTCCCGCAGATCCCCCGCCTTCTCCCGCTCGGCCGCCTGCACATCGCGATGAGCCCGCAGGAGAGGCAGCAGTTCGGGAGGACATTGACGGGTGAGCTTGCTCCGCCCCTTGCGCTGCCGGAAGATCATGCCGCCGCCCGTGCGCTTGGAGCATCGGTCCGCATGACCGGTGCATCCCTTCGGGCATGTGCGCTTCGGGCAGACGTGACCGTGCCGCTTGCACACCTTGGGGCAGTCTCTCAACGACGGCTCAATCCGGGCTCTGGCACTGATTCCGTTTGCGCCGTGAGGTGCTGTTGATTCGAGTGGAGGTGGGAGATCTTCGCCGCCTGCTCTGTCGTAGCAGGGGGGTGGAGCTGGGGGCACCTGATCCGGGTGGTGCCGGGGAGGGTGGGAGCAGCCCTGACAAAGCCGGGACGTGCCAGCACTGCCAGATGGTGCGGGTTCGGCGAGCGGGATGGAGAGGAGTACGCGAGGAACCGGCGTTTACGTCTCTCAAAGAGACACCGGCTCGAACCTGGCGGATCAGGGCCGGAGGCGGCGCGCACCCATCGTCGTGACGGTGGTGGGGGACTCCCGGGGCGGTATACGGAAGCCGCTCAGGAGGCCATGGGGAAGGACTACGGCGTACCCATGGCGATGCCGCAGGGACACAGTCGGGCTCCTCCTTCATCGAGCGAATCACAGTGAACACGGGAACCGTGCCGGTTCTGCCCGCTGCTTGCGTCTCCAGCGCCAGGGTGCGGGCCGGGTGCATCGACCGCCGATCGGGCCGGGACGGGGCGGAGCCGCCGTAGTACTCCGAGGTCAGGAGAGCTGGCCACATGCCCGCGTTCCGCGTAATTCAGCGGCCTGGAGGTCCGAATCTGGGGTGTGAGCTGGGCTGACATGGGTGCGGCCGCCTGGAGGGCGTTTGTTAGGTGCCCGGGTGCGGTGACGATTTGCTGCCGAGGATCAGAGGTTTCCGCCTCTGTTGAGCCAGGCACCGGCTGCGGTCGTCGTCGGGCAGATGGTCACCGAGATGCTCATCATCGAGCGGCGCATCGTCGGCGTTGCCGAGCAATGATCGCCCTCGCCCCACGACGCCTCGATCGCGTCGGCCGCCGCACCATGCCCATCAAGATCAACGGTGGTTGCGTCGAGGCGCGGCGTGTGGTCGTCGGTCGGGGTGATTCGCCGTCCCGGCACCGGTGCGGCACGCGTTGGCGCACACGTCCACCGCGGAGCCGACCGGGCTGGAATCGGCGCCGCGACGGTGGCCGGAATCGGGGCGGACCGGCGTCCGAGAGTGCCGGCGAAAGCCAGTGCGGCGAGCAGCACCACTGCTGTGCCGTACTCGTAGGCGGCCCTCGCCACGCCGCCGCATACGACGACCACGCCGGCGACGATCGTCGGCAGACCGAAGCCGAGGAATCAGTCCAGGAGCGTGCGGGCCGCGATGGCCGAGGCGCTGATGGCGGCCGGGAAGCCCGCGTAGAACGCGATGTGCGTGATGATCGCCCCGAGCTCGGCCTGCGTCACACCGTTGTCGACGGCCCGCCGCAGCTGCGCAGGCAGCTCATCGGGGCGGTAGAGCGCCACGACCGCGGCGACGGTGGCGATACTGCGGTCCCGGGGACTCAGAGCAGGATCTGCCCACACCTCGTTGTACAGGGGGTTCTCCACCAGCTCGGTGAGGGCCGGAGTGAAGGCACGGGCCATTTCACGGGGCGACGGAGGTGTGGAAATCGGGTCGGGCTGCGTGGTCATCGTGAGCTCCGTGCCAGGGCGTGGCGCGCGATGCTCGCGGCGAACAGCGGTGTTTCCCGCCGATTGTGATCACCGGAGGCGGCCTGCCGTGCGGCCGCCGCCTCCTCGAAGGTGCCACCGTTCTTCTCGTTGAACTCCATGAAC
>NZ_BMNT01000020.1:89161-91251 GCF_014646695.1 Sphaerisporangium melleum | reverse complement strand
GCGATCTCGGCGACGTAGTGCTGGATCACCAGCCCGGTGCCGATCATCTCCACGTTGATCGACATCGGCCGGCCGTCATCCGTCGTGGTGTAACCGGCCGCCTTATGGTCGGGCGGAGCGCACCGCTGGTACTCCTTGTCAGGAAGGTTCAGCAGCCAGTCGGCGATGTCGATCGCCTCCCAGGGCGCGTCGAGCGGCGCGTGTTCCGTCGAGGTGGACAGCACCAGATCGGACAGGACCTTCTTCGGATCACTCATGGTCTGCTTCCTTCAGTGAGAGCCCGGCTTGAGCCGGGCCGGCTTGTATGGGGGAGGGTCCACCGGACACTGCCGGTTCGACCGCCCTCGGTAATCCGTCGACCGCCTTGCGGTCTTCGACGGGGGCAGGGCGAGGAGGCGGCGCGGGCCGGCCGTCGCCGCGGGTTCCAGCACCGAGATCACCGGCGCACGGCACCGGACACGGCATCCCTGCTGCTGAGTCCGGACCGTTCAGAGGTGTCCGCAGTCTTCGGACCGACCCCGTCAAGGCGCTTCGACGCCTGTTCTGCCATGCCTCTACATTGAAGATAAGTTGCGGACAGGTCAAAGACCGAGTTTTTATTCCAGCAATAAATGAGGTGAATGATCGTGGAATTGAGAACCTTGCGGTTCTTCGTCGCTGTGGCTGAGGAACAGAGCTTCACCCGCGCCGCCGAGCGGCTCTTGGTCGCACAGCCCGCCGTCAGTCACCAGATCCGCTCTCTGGAGAAGGAACTCGGCGAAGCTCTCTTCGAACGCAACGCACGCAGCGTCCGGCTGACCGAGGCGGGCCGGGTGCTGCTTCCCATGGCCGCCCAGACCCTCGCCGACGCGGACAGAGTGATCGCCGAGTTCGCCTCCCGCGCCGCCTTGGTCACCGGCACGCTGCTCCTGGGCGCCGTGGACGGGGTCGACCACACACGTCTGCCCGAGATCCTGGGCGCCTTCCACCGCCAGTACCCGGGCGTCGCCGTGCAGCTCGTCGAGGGGCGCAGCGCCGAGCTCATCTCGCGTGTCGAGAACGGTGAGCTGGATGCCGCAGTAGTGGCCCTGCCAGAGCATTCCCTGCCCCAGGGCATGCGAAGTGTGGTCATGCTCGAAGACGAGATCGTGGCCGTCGTCCCGGTGGACTCCCCGCTGGTAGGTCGAAAGACCATCCCCATCGAGCTGCTATCCGGAAAAACCCTGATCAGTTACGGCCAGAACAGCGGACTGCGGGCATGGCTGCAGTCCGCGTTCGATGCCGCCGGCATCGACTTCAGCACTCGATACGCGACCAACGACGGGGCCCTCCACGTCGCACTGGTGGAGGCGGGTGTCGGCGTCGCCCTGACGGTGGGTACCGACCGGACTCTCGCCGGTAACCCCCGGGTCAGTGGCGTCCCGATCAGTCCCTCCCTCACTTACCGCAAGGCGCTGATCTGGCGGGGCACCCAGCAGGCCACCCGGCCGTTGCGGGCCCTCCTCGCGCTTAACCCCGGTCTCGCCTGACGACTGCGGCGCTTGGACGCATCCGATGACGTTCGAGCGACGGCCGCCAACCCGTGCATGTGGCCCTATCACTCGGGGACTCACGTACGGTTTCCTGCGGCCCGGCATCCAGTGTCCCTGGAACCCGCGCGCCTTGCCGTGCGGGAGCCGAAAGGCCGCCACTCCAGACTCGATCGCCCAGGTGAGCCCCAGTCCGGCCCGGACAGCGGCCACCATGGCCAGGTCAACAGGTCGATGTACACACATCCTCCCGGTGCGGAACGGCGGCACGACGCGCATCCGGGGGCGTGGACGCACCGGTTCATGGGGTGCTGATCGTGGAGCGGTTCCGTCGGCCGATGGTGTAGCCGGTCCGGTGGCCGATCTCGTCCTGCACGGCGAGGGCCATGACGAGATCGGGCACGTCGTCGCGGGCGATGTCGCTGATCAGGCCTGAGACTTGCTCGCTGTGGGTGAGCGGGACGAGCCTGGTGGCCTTCCATCCCCGCGGGATGCCCTCGGCGTCGCACATCGGCTCGATCTTCCATGCCGGGTAGGTCTGTTCAAGGAGTTCGGCCTGCCGCCTGACCATGGCGATGATCT
>NZ_BMNT01000020.1:11650-89100 GCF_014646695.1 Sphaerisporangium melleum | reverse complement strand
TCCTGGTCGGCGATGGCCAGGAACAGACGCAACTCGTCATCGGCGTCGACCGTCCGCCAGGCGCCCGCCTTCTCCGCGGCCGGGTCGTAGGGCTCCACCCGGGTGGCCCACCATCGTCCCTTGTCGGACTGCCAGATGAGCCACGGCACCGGCGGCGGAAGCTCACCCTCTGTGTTGTGAACGTTCCGAAGTGTCGTCATGGGGACGATCGTGCTTACTGAGCACATCCCTTCGCCAGGGACGTTCGTCCTCATCCGCTGACGGTTCCTTGCCGCGAGGGAGGACGATCGTCCCTCCTTCGCCTTACCGGTCGACGCCAGTGAGCTTGACCAGGCGGCGCAGGTCTGTGCTGAGCTTGGTCTCCTCTTCCCGCAGTCGTTCGACCAGGCTCCGGGCAGGGCCTTGGTGACGGAACCACACGGGCGAGAGTGCCGCGGCATCGGTCAACGTCGTCGCCGCTGCACGGCCGTACCCGGCGTCCGCCTGAGCGTGGGCTTTGTCCAGCAGGTGACGTCCGTAGGAGATGGGGAACAGGTCGCCACGGGTGACACCGGCCGCCGCCTTCAGGGCCCGGCCGGGCTCGCGGAGCATGGTGTAGGCATGAGTGGTCTGCATGGCGACCTGGGTGGGCCCGAAGGACACCTGGTAGTCGTGCCGGTCGCCGCCGGTGATGCGCGCGGCGGCAGCGCTCGCGAGGGAGATGTACTCCTCGGCCGCGGCCGTGCGGGCGTCGGCGACGGCGGCCGCCATCGCGGTGAGCAGCAGGCCGCCCCAAACCACCAGGTGCTGTGGCGGCGACGTGAACGTGGGCTCGATCCGTTCGGCCATGCGCACGGCCAGATCCTCGCTCTCCCGAGGGCGGCCCTGGTGCAGCAGAGTCCAGGCGTAGGTGCCGTGCAGGGTGGCCCAGTGCAACTCGTCGTCACCATCGGCCGCGGAGGCGAGGGCGCGTTCGGCGGCGAGGGTGGCGAGGTTGTCGCTGCCGAAGTGGACCAGAAGGCATGCGGCGAGCTGGTAGGCCTGCGCGAGAGCGTGAGGCAGGCGGGCTAGGCGGGCCTCGCCTACAAGGCCGGGAATGCGGGCGGTGAGCTCGGCGAAGTCCCCGGCCCAGTACAGGCGCCAGGCAGCGCTCACCGTGTCGTCGACTGCGGCCGCCGGGGCAGGAACTCCGTCGTCGTCCCGGCTGAACCCGGGCAGCAGGGAGCGATCCAGAAGGACGTCACGCAGGGCCAGGACACTGGAGCCGTCGGCGCGCCCGCTGATACGGGGCCGCTTGCCGATCAGGACGGACATCTCCGTGTCCAGCGCCGCCGCGATTCTCATCAGGTAGGAGGCCCGGATGTCATTCCGCCCGCCTTGCTCCAGCTTCTTGATCAGGTCCACGGAGACGCCGGCTCTCTCGGCGAGCTGCTCCTGGGTGACATCTTGCTCTTTACGGAGCTTGCGGATTTGTCGTCCTAGCGTTCCGGCTTCGGGCATGGCCCTGCACCTCCTGAGCGTCTCGACAACCTCAGGCTAGTGCGGGCTTTCAGCGTGTGGTGGGTGTCGCTGGATCTGACCGAGGTCGCCGACCAGACCTCGGAGGCCGGCGACCGCCATGCTGGACCGCACTCGGAGGCCGACCTCCGATCAGCCGTGTCACTCCAGGGCAAGACTCTGGGCCGGCCCAAGCCACCGAACTCCTCCAGCACGTCCACCACACGGCCGGGCGTGCGGTGTGGGCGCCGGTCCCGGCCGGCGGCGGGAACGCGGGCCGCCCGCCGTACGCAGCACCCGCCGTACCGAGCCGCACCCGCCGACCAGGCGCGCGCCGCCGCCCAGATGCGGCACGACGATCGCCATGCTGTGGCCGGCCATCACACGGGGTTGGGGGCGATCGCCGACCCGGTGCTCCGGCTCACCGAACATCGTCCCGACTGTCTGTGTCATCCTCTGCCCTATGGCGATCAAGGCCTTACTGTTCGATGTCGACGGGGTGTTACTCGATTCCAGTGCGACGCACCGGCGGATCTGGGATGCCTGGTCGGACATGCGGGGACTGGACAGAGACCTGGTGTGGAGTCTTACTCACGGCCGTCGGCCTGAAGACACCGTCCGCGACGTCGCGCCTGGCCTCGATCCCACTGCGGAGCGTAAGGTCCTGAACCAGCTGATGGCCGAGGAAGGTGATGCCTTCCCCGCAGCGCCCGGAGCTGTGAGCCTGCTGGGCAAGCTGGACCAACGTCTTTGGGCATTGGTCACTTCAGGCAGCCGGATCCCGGTTCACCGCCGCTTCCGGCTCGCCTCGCTTCCGTTGCCTCCGGTCCAGATCTATGGCGAGGACGTCGAACAGTCGAAGCCCCATCCCGAGGGCTATCTCAAGGCCGCCGAACTCCTCGTGGTCGATCCCGCCGACTGTATCGTGATCGAGGACACACCCCATGGAATCACCGCGGGGAAGGCAGCGGGATGCACGGTCATCGCTGTAGCCACCACCCACGCGCCTGGTGAGCTGACCAAGGCGGATCACTGCTTTCCCTCACTCGCGGAGGCGACGTCGTACCTCCTCGCGATGATCAGCGCTTGCTGATAACTCCAGCCCTCAACCCACCGGGCAGCCGAGTTCTTGCTCTGGTGAGCGGCTTCCGGTCGACTACCCAGGGTTGCAGTTTGAGTTGCAGTTCACCGCTCTGCCAGGTCGTTCCAGGATGAACTGGCCGGGCGCGTCGGTCGAGGTTGAGCCCCATTGCGAGCCAGGCCGTCGGGCCGCCTGGAAGCACAGGATCATCTCCTCGCATCCCGCGTAGCGCGGGGAACTCTTGTCCGTCATCGGACGGTCGAGAGGAAGTCCCGCCAGGCAGTCGCAGAGAAGACCAGCGCGGGGCCTGTGGGGTTCTTGCTGTCCCGGACGGCCACGAGGTCAGGGAGGTTGTCGGCCACTTCCACGCAGTCGTTGCCGGTGCCTGAGTAGCTGCTCTTGCGAAAGTCCGCGCTGGAGAGGTCAGGGAATGTCATGGTCACTCCTTGCCGCAGTGAGGAACGCCGTGGACTCCTTGGCGGACAAGGCTTTCTCCGCAAGGTGCTCAAATGTCAGCATAAGCCGCTGGACCTGATCGGCCGCCTCTACGTACACATCGCCCGCTGGGTTCTCCACGTAGCCGACACTCGGATCGGGTTCCCCGAATTCCAGGATGGAGAAGGGGCCGTCCATGCCGCGGTGGAGTCCGGCGGAGTACGGAATGACCTGGATGACGATGTTGTCCTTGGCGCTGTACTCCAGGAGTGCGTTGATCTGCCGGGCCATGACGCCGGGTCCGACGGGCCTTCGAAGTGTCCCTTCGTCGATCAGCGCATGTAGTTCGACGGCAGAGTTGCTCATCAGCCCGATCTTTCGAGCCATCCTCGCCGAGATGCGGCGGTCCAGCTCCGATTCGCTCAGCTCTGGACGCCCGTGTCGGAACAGTTCTCGTGCGTACGCTTCGATCTGGAGCAGGCCGGGCACCAGCAGCGGCTGCCAGGTTCGTATGGACGACGCCTCTGCTTCCATGCCTATGTAGCTGCCGGTGAACACGTCGTTGTAGGCGGTCCACCAGCCCCGGCGGCCGGCGTCGCGGCAGAGCTGGATCAGCCCTGCCTTTGTTGCGGAGTCGGCGCCGTAAAGGTCACATGCTGCTGCGATGTCGGTCGTGTTCGGCAGGGTTCGTGCGTTCTCGATCCGGTTGACCTTGGGTCTGGACCAGCCGAGTTGGGTGGCAGCGGCTTCTGGTGTGAGGCCGGTTGTCTCGCGTAGTCGGCGCAGCTCACGCCCCAGGCGCCGGTGCCGGACCGTCGGGCTCTTGAGGACCATGGGGCTCCAGGTTCGTGGGGGAGGCGATCAGAAATCTGTGAACAGTGCTTGCGGATGTGCACAGTACACGTGCATGCTTCACCGTGTCGCTACGTTGAGTGAGGCAATGATGACAGATCGGAATTGGCCCGCCGACTGTGCTGGTCGTACATCGAGCGCTGCGGAGAGTTCAAGGGTTACCAAGGCTGAGCCGACCTGACATATCACTCGGTCTCGATCGGTGGCTCGGTGCTAAAGAGTGCCCGATTGCCTTTAATTTGTCCGAAAAAACGGACCCGCCGGGCGCTGCACACGACCGAACGGGTCCTTGACCGCACGAGAGAGGTGCGATCCGTGACCAATTCTAAGGCTGTCTCCAAACGGCCGGAGCTTCGTCCGCTGCGCATTCGGCATCACGGTGATGCGCCGCCGAAGCCGCTGGGGTGCCGGTGGTGCGGGCACCCGCCTTACGCGCATGACGCCGCAAGCCTGCCCCACCGCCGTCACCACCAGTGGGAGCATCCCACCAATGCTCAGATGCGCGCTCGCCTGAACGCCCGGCGGCGTCTTGGTCTCTACGGACGCTATCCCGCCGCGCCCGTGCGGCCGATTCAGGTAGGGCCACCAGCCTTCCGATCCCCTGCTGATGCGCACGCGCGTCGCCCTGTGGACCCCGTTTCGCTCGGCTTGAGCCGATGTCCAAGCGTGTCGGCTGCTCAACCTGGCAGGCGTGAGCCGTACGAGAAAGCGGTGGCGGCATGAGCCGGGCGCCGGGCAGACACCGAATCGGCACGCCAACCGACAAAGTCGCCCCGCGCCAATGGGATCTCGCCCAGCGAGCCGCTGCCGCTCAGTTCGACCAGTTGGAACCCACATGGCATGTCATGTACGGCGTCGCGAGCCGTCGCTTCACTGCCATGGCCACCTGGCCGGTGAAACAGCCATTGAGAGTCGAGGCGTTCACGATCGAGGAGTTGGGTCGGCTGATCCGTGAGGCCGAGCTAGATGCGCCGGTGCCGGTCAACCGCCCTCCGAGGGCCCCTTGCATTGAGAACGGCCCTCGCCTCGCTGCGGTATCCAAAATCGCCGACATTTCGGCCACCTCCGGACGACCTCTAGGTACGCCCCCGCCATCAAAAGGAGTGTCGATGACCCACACGCCCCCTGGGCTGCGCACCGTCTGTTGGGACCTGCCCGACAGTCTGGAAATGATCGGTGAGACCCGGCACCTGGTCAACGACGTCCTGGCCAACTGGGACCTGACCGCGCTGGCGGAGGATGTCGTCCTGGTCGTCGGAGAGCTCCTGGCGAATGCCGTCGCCTACGGGGAACCACCCATCAGGCTCTCGCTGTGGGCCGGCCCGGACCGGTTGTGCCTCCGGGTCACCGACCACGGGCCCGAGTTGCCGCGCCCACTGGACTTGGGAGTCGAAGCCGTCCACGGCCGCGGCCTGGCCATCGTGGCCGCCCTCGCCCACGAGAACGGCGTCACCCGCCCGATCAATCGCCCCGGCAAAACCGTATGGGCATGCTGGCACCTCCGGACAAGAGACCCGGACACCGCCCAGGCGATCACCGAGATCTGATGGTGGCGGCTAGTGGCGGCGGACTCTGTAGCTCAGGTGGAGGACTCGGTCGCTCTGGATGACCACGTGGGGGTCTTCCAGTAGGTGTTGTCCGGTGATGCTGCCGAAGTAGCGTTTGCCCGATCCGAACACCACTGGCACCACGTCCATCGCCACCTCGTCCACGAGGCCGGCCGCGAGGATCTGGCCGCCCACTTCGCCGGCGTTCACCGCGACCATTCGCTCCCCGGCGAGTTCCTGGGCCTTGCCGATCGCAGCCGTGACGTCGTCGACGAAGTGGTACGACGCCTCGGGGTGCCAGCCTTCGGGCTTGGGGCGATGAGAGACCACGACCACGTGCTCGCCGGCGGGCGGCTTCCCTTCCCAGCCGTTCACCAGGTCGAACAGGTTGCGGCCCATCACGATCGTGCCGATCGCCGCCCAGATCGACCGGACGTACTCCGCCGATGCGCGTGGCACTTTCACGCCGCTTCCAGCCCCGGAATGGTCGTACTGCCCGTCGCTGCTTTCGGTGATCGGGGTGTCGCCGTTGAAGTACCAGTCGTGCAGGGGTCCGACCTGGTCGTTCTCGTCGGCGATGAAACCGTCCACCGACATCACGCTGTGCATGATCACTGTGCCCACAGGTTCTCCCCGAAGTCGTCTCGCTTGTTCGCCTCGGATCCTGCCGGTCCTAGGGGGAGTGGGCTTGTAAAAAATCAATCAGCGGGCATCGGACCGCTGTCCGGCGGGAACCCCCGCTCGGCCGGGAATCGGCGCCGCAGGGCCAGATATTCGGTCGGGGTGTGGCCGGTGAAGTCCTTGAACTCCCTGATGAAGTGAGCCTGGTCGAAGTACCCCGCCGTTTGGGCGAGCTGTGACCAGTCGACCGGACGCAGGGCGTCCACCGACAGGATCAGCCGCGCGAAGCGGTAGATCCGCGCCACCCGCTTCGGGGTGACTCCGACATGAGAGGTGAACTGCGCGGCTAGATGATTGCCACTGACCCCGGCGGCCTCCGCCAGCGCACGGACCGGGACCACACCGTGGGACGACTCCAGATACGTACCTGTGTGCTGGACCAGGTCGAGACCGCGCAAGGGTGCCTCGGCAAGTCGCGATCGCAGCTCTTTCTCCAGTACCCGCAGTGTCTCTGTGGCCGATGCCATCTCGCCGAGTTGGTTGCGGATCCGGTCCAGAGACCGTTGCCAGACGGCGTCGACCGGCACCCATCGGTTCCGCAGCTCCGCCGCCGGCATGTCGATGAACGGCGAAACCCCCCAAGGCTTGAAGTGCACTCCGACGAGCCGCACCCGCGAGGGGTACTCGAAGAGGAAACGCCTCGTCCACACGCCCATGAACCACCCACCGGTGAACAGTGCCGGAGGTACTGACGGGTCGGAATCCCACAGGAGGGTGGGGTCGCCCAGGTTGATGAACAGGTGCGCCGACGGCATCGGCGGGACGTTCATCAGGCGGTGGCGCGGCACTCCGGTCAGGCAGTAGATGTCGTCGATGAACCGGTCGAGCGGCGGTGCGGGCACCCGGCCGACGTACTCCATCACCTCAGTGTGGTCGACGAGAGTTCCCGAGGACGTCCGGCAGCTCGTTCTGACAGATCTCCCTGGCCGGACGCGCCAATACCTGTGATCGACAGCCGCCGACGGTGGACCGGTTCAGACATGTCGTCCGATGCCGCGTCAGCCAGGTCAGGGTCCGTCTTCACCAAGCGCAGGAGGCGACAGGCCTGGTCCGGCGACAGCCGGTCGACCAGGTGGTGAAGCTCCTCATGCGCATGCCCGGCAGCCATGCCCACGAGCCTACGCGGCGGCGAGCCCTCGGCGTGGCCCGGCTCAGGACGATGCTCCAGGCCCGATTCGTCAAGGCTCTGGCGTCGTTATGCGACGCTGATCATGGCGCGGTGGGCGGAGTTGGGATCTCTGCATCCGCCCGCAGACGCTCGCCGCGATGATCGTCTGGGTGTTGAACGCACCCACCGACGCCTACACCTCGGAGTTGTCCGTGCTGCCGTTGCCGCGCTGACCTGGGGGGTGTACTCGATGGTGCCGTGCCTGTCCCATCAAGGGGTCAGGTTGGTGCGGACGCGGGGGGCGATGTCCTCGGCGAAGCGTCGGACCTGGTCGGCGGACTCCTCCTGGGGCCAGAAGACGTAGGCGGTGAAGGGTTGTTCGGTGCCGAGGCGGGTCAGTTCGGCCACCCAGCCGTCGGCGTCGGCGCGCAGCGGCTCGGACCCTTCGCGCAGGAGTTGTGTCGTGCCCGCACGTTTGCCAGGTTCGATCAGGCCCGGCAGTTGGGCGATGCGCAGGATCGACCGCGGGTCGCGTCCGTGCTCTTCCGCCGCGCGGTCGATGTCGGCGTTGGACGACGACCAGCGCTCGTACGGCAGGTAGGAGGGGATCGGCGCCGCCCAGCCATCGGCGACCCGCCCCGTCAGGGCGAGGCTGCGCGGTCCCTGGGCCCCGATCCAGACCTGGATGGGCGGCGCTCCGGCGTCGGCGCCTTGCACGCCGGACACGTCGTAGTACTTCCCGTGGAAACGGACGTCGTGCCCCGGACGCCACAGGTCCCGGATGATCGTGATCGCCTCGTCGAGCGCGTGCAGTGCCTCGGCCGGGGAACGGCGCGGCACGCCCATCGAGGCGATGGCGTCCCAGTATCCGCCGGCTCCGATGCCGAGCTCGAAGCGGCCGTGCGAGAGGACGTTGAGCGCGGCGGCGGCCCTGGCCAGCATGGCCGGCGGGCGCAGCGGCAGGTTGGCGACGTCCGGGAAGAGCCGGATCCGCTCGGTGTGGTCGAGCAGGTGGCCGATCAGCGAGAAGGTGTCCAGGAACTGAGGGACGTACGGGTGGTCCTGCACGCCGACCAGGTCGAGGCCGTGGCGTTCCGCGGTCACGGTGAGGTGCCGGACGTGCGGCACGTCGTGGGTGGGTGCCAGGGATATGCCGAACTCCGGCTGAGCGGGCTGGGACATGGGTGTCCTCCGATGCGTGCTTCTCGGGTCTTCTTGATGGAGATGCCCGGCAGGGAGGCTCTGGTCGTCCGCTCGTGGCGGAGGCCGGGCGGGATGGCGCGGCTCGCGTTCGTCCGCGGCCGTCAGGTCGTGGTGCGGTGGCGCTGGTGGTCGACGATGTCGATGAACGTGGCCTTGAAACCGGCGTAGAGGTCGCGGCCGAGGCGGTGGGCGTGCCGCTCCTGCATGGCCGCCATGATGCCGTCGGCCGTGCGCATCTGGGCCAGGCCCCGCTCGGTCGGGCAGACGAGCTTCGCGCGGCGGTCGGCCGGGTCCGGCCGGCGCTCGACGTACCCGAGCGTCACGAGCTCGTCCACCAGGGTGCCGATCACCTGCTTGTGCTGGCCGGACAGCCGCGCCAGCTCGGTCGCGCGGAGCCCTTCGGTGTCGAGGTAGGCGAGCACGGCGCCGTGCCGTGGGTGCAGGTCGTCGAAGCCCTGCGCGGCGAGCGTCGTGAACAGCTCCTTCTGTACGGCGAACAGCAGCCGCCCGGCCAGGACGCCGAGGTCGGGGTCGGTCGCGTTCCGCTCGGCTCGGCTGACCACGGGCCACCTCCTCTGGCTGCCGCTGGACGGCTGCCGCGCCGCCCGGTATGACGGGATGCCGATCTGCACGGGGATCGGGGTCTCGCTCGACTTTGATCAGAATAGCTGATGGTCACGTTAGCTGACTTGTTCGTGTCGCGGCAAGTCGGGTGGGCCGCGGTCCCGGCTCGAGGGTGGAGCGGGGTTCGACGAGAGTTGATATCAGGATTCACCTCGTACTTTCTCCTTCCGTAAATGAGTGGAGCGGGGCGGACGGGAGCCCACTTGCGTACCGGCCATGGCGCGACCTAGGGTGCTTGATGGTAAGAGTTGGTGACTATCTGGGGTCTCGACTGCGACGGACGTCGTGCCGGTCCCCACAGGGAGCGAAGATGTCCGTCATCGAGCTGACCACCTTCGTCGTGAAGCCCGAGAAGACCGCCGCCATGCTCGCCGCGCGGCCGGGGATGCTGCGGGCGTTCCGCGAGGACCGGCGAGGTTTCGTCGCGGCTCGTCTCGTACGCGTCGCCGACGACACCTGGCTGGACTTCGTGGAGTGGACCGACGAGAGCGCGTGGGACGAGTCGAAGGCGAAGTCCGCGAACCGGCCCGAGATCGCCGAGTTCTTCGCCACGATCGACCATCTGGTGAGCGTGCGGGGCGGCACGCGTTACGACGACGCGGCGGACGGAGCGCGCGCGGTCCGCACCGTCCCCTATGGTCCGGAGCCTTCGCAGGTCGGCGAGCTGTACCTCCCGGAGGGGGCCGGTCCGTTCCCGGTCGTGGTGCTGATCCACGGCGGGTTCTGGACGGCGATATTCGACCGCCGGCAGGTAACCCGGCTCGCCGACGATCTGGTCGCGCAGGGGTACGCGGTGTGGAACATCGAGTACCGGCGCATCGGTGAGGCGGGCGGCGGCTGGCCCGGCACCCTGCAGGACGTGGCGGACGCCGTCGACGCGGTCGCGGACCTCGATCCGGCGCTGGACCCCGGCCGGGTGTTCGTCGTCGGCCACTCGGCGGGCGGCCACCTCGCGGCCTGGACGGCGCACCGCACGGCCCTGCCCGCGGGGAGCCTGGGGGCGGAGCCGCGGGTGACGCCGATCGGCGCGGTCTCTCTCGCGGGGGTTCTCGATCTCGTCGCCGCCGACGCCATCCGGCTCGGCTCCGTGCTGGCCGACCCCGACCGGGAGCGGCCTGCCGGGGCTCCCGCGCCGGCGCGCCCGGAGATGGGGCCGGTGGTGGCGGCGCAGGCAGCGGACGGGATGGCCCGGCTGCTGCTCGGCGGGCGCGCGGGGGAGGTTCCGGAGCGCTACGCCGTGGCGTCGCCGGCGGAGACGGCCGACGGCGGGGTGCCGCCGGTGCTGGTGGTGCATGGGACGGCCGACGAGATCGTGCCGCTGTCGCAGGGGCGTTCGTACGCCGAGGCCGCGGCCGCGAAGGGGGTGGACGTGCGACTGGTCGAGGTGCCGGAGGCCAACCACTTCGACGTCATCGACCCGGACGCTCCCGCCTGGGCGGCCGTCCGTGCCTGGCTGGCGGAGCGGCTCGCCGCGCGCCGGTCGGCCTGACCCGCGGCTTTCACCCGGTCTCCGCCACCTGGGACGCCTGCGCGTGCAGCAGACGGTCGAGGTGGCGGTGGGTGATCGGGGTGGCGGTGCGGGCGAGATGCTTGATCCGCGCCGAGAAGCCGTCCTGGAGTTGCCGTTCGTCGAGGGCGAGTGCCGCCTGATTGCCGTCGATCATCACGGTGAGCCACTCCTGGTCGAACTCCGTGCCGGGCAGGGCGGCCAGCCTGTCGTGGGTGGCCTTCTGGTCGGCGGAGGGCCCGGCCGGGAGTGGCACCTTGAGCTGGCGCGCGGTCCTGGTGAGCGAGGAGTCGAGAACGGTGTGGTCGGTGACCAGCGTGGCGCCGATCGAGCGGACGGTCTCCGTCGTCCCCTTGGCCTGGGCGAGCTTCCCAGCGGCGATCTCGGCCAGGTGGCCCTGGTGCGCCGTGGCGAGGAATTGTCGGTCCTGCCGCGACACCTCGTTCTGCCCGGAGGCGGGCAGGGTGACGGCCAGCGTCAGGACGACGGCCATGGCGACGGCCGCGATCCCGGTGTTGTGGACGCGTGGTGACATCGCCACCCCCTGGGGGTCGGACGCCTCGTTCTCCCTTACTCCGTTTCCATGACAAAGACCCATATGTCCGCCCACTGCGACATATGGGGTAATTGGGACGCCCCACGTGCTCAGGCTGCGGAAACTTCACTCAGAGGCGCGTGTCACCTGTACCAGAGGGTGGTCAGAGCCAGCCGCGGGCGGCGGCCTCGACGCCGGCCTGGAACCGCGTCTCCGCGCCGAGCCTTGCCATGATCGTCGCGATCCGCCGGGTCGCGGTCCGCCCGCTGACGCCGAGCTGGCGGGCGATGGCCTGGTCCTTCAAGCCCGCTTTGAGCATCTGGAGCAGCAGCCGGTCCTCCTCGCCGGGCTCGTCGCGGCCGGGCTCCTCGGCCGGTCCGGAGCGTCCGGCGGTGATCGGGACGGCCCGCTCCCAGTACAGCTCGAACAGCTCGATGAGCGCGTCCAGCAGGCCGGACGGGTGCACGATGGCGAGGCTGTCGTACACGCCGCCGACCAGCGGGACGAGCGCGACCCGCCGGTCCATGATCCGGAGCTTGAACGGGAGGCTGGGCAGCAGCCGGGCCTGCTCGCCGATGGCGGCCAGCTTCAGCACGGTCGCGAACCGGCCGGGGCGGTCCATGGACTCCGGGCAGTACACCGAGCGGACGTCCACCCCGCGCGCGATCATCGCCAGAGTGCTCGCCGTCTCCGTCTCGTTGGTCTCGGGCTGCCCGTTCGCCCACTCCAGGTAGGGCGGTTTGTCGAGTACCCACATGTGCGTGCTGATCGACCGGGTCAGCTCGTCCACCCGCTGGTTGACCGCCGCCCGGCCGGACAGCACCTCGACCAGGCGCCCGGGATCGGTACGCAGCCGTCCCGCCTGGTACACGTGGGCGAGGTCCTCCACCGCCTCCTGCACCCGGCCGAGGGCGGACTCCATCTCCAGCCGGTGGCGGTTGACCAGCGCCGGGACCGCGGTGCGCGGTCCGACCGGCTGGTAGCGACCGGCCGTGACGCGGCGGGCCAGCCCGAGGGAGGTGAGCCGCGTCAGGGCGTGCCGCACCCGGGTCGGGGAGGTGCCGAGCGAGGCGGCGAGGTCGGTGACCCGCTGGTCGCCCTGGTCCCCTGTGTCGAGGAGTGCCCGGTAGACGCGCTCCTCGAAGTCCTTGATCCCAAGTACGTCCAACACCGGCCTGCTCCCAGTGCGGTGAACCCCATAATCTGGCGTATTTCGCCACATTGGCGAAACTGGTCACAAGGGTATCTGGACAACCATAAGTCGCGCGAAGTTCACTTCCCCTGCCGCACCAGGCGTCGCTCTCACTCCCCTGACCGCACGGCCCGCGACGGTTCCGCCGTCGACCAGCTCCCGCTGTTCGCCGACGAGGACGCGGCACGCTCACGCTCCCTCTCGCCCCCGGAGACAGCAAGGTGACCTTCACGTCACGCAGAACCTCCGCCACCCGCGGCGCGCTGGCCCTCACGGCCCTCGTGCTCGCGGTGGCGTCCCCGACGCCGGCGACGGCGGCCGCGGAACCCCCCGTCCCCGTACCGTCGTCCGTCGCCGCGCAGGTCGCCGCCGGCCGCTACCTGGTCACGCTGGCCGAGAAGCCGATCGCCACCTACGAGGGCGGCGTCGGCGGCATCGGCCGCACCAGGCCGGTCAACGGCAAGAAGGTCGACGTCACCTCCACCGACGCCAGGAGGTACCGCGACCACCTCGCCGAGCGGCAGAACCAGGTGGCGGCCACCGTCGGCGCCACCCCGGTGCAGCGCTTCGCCGTCGCGTCCAACACCTTCGTGGCGGACCTGACCGGCGCCCAGGCGCTCAAGCTGATGCGGACGCCCGGCGTCGTGTCCGTCGTGCCCAACAAGCTGCACAAGGCGACCGACGACCGCAACTCCACCGACTTCCTCAAGCTGTCCGGGCCGAAGGGTCTGTGGTCGGCGCTCGGCGGCACCGACAAGGCGGGCAAGGGCGTCGTCATCGGCGTCATCGACACCGGCGTCTGGCCGGAGAGCGCCTCGTTCGCCGCGCCGGCCCTGGACACCGCACAGCCCACCGCGGGGGACCCGTACCGGCCCTACCGCGAGGGCGCGGCGATCGTCATGCGCAAGGCGGACGGCAGCACGTTCACCGGCACCTGCCAGACCGGCGATCAGTTCAGTGCCGACCTGTGCAACCAGAAGCTGATCGGCGCCCGCTATTTCAGTGCGGGCTGGGAGGCCCTGGTGCCGCCCGACCAGCGTGCCGACTACCTCTCTCCCCGGGACGGCGGCGGGCACGGTACGCACACCGCCTCCACCGCGGCCGGGAACGCCGACGTCCCGGCCAAGGCGGGCGGCATCGACTTCGGCCGGATCTCCGGCGTCGCCCCCGGCGCGAAGATCGCGGTCTACAAGGCCCTGTACGAGGGCAAGACGGCGAACGCGACCGGTGGCACCGACCAGGACCTGGTCGCCGCGATCGACCAGGCCGTCGCCGACGGCGTCGATGTGATCAACTACTCGGTGGGCAGCATCTTCGAGTCCGACCCCACCGAGCCGACCCAGCTCGCGTTCCTGCACGCGGCCGCCGCCGGGATCTTCGTCTCCACGGCCGGTGGCAACAGCGGCCCGGACGCGAGCACGCTGGACAACACCGCGCCCTGGCAGACCACGGTGGCGGCGAGCAGCGTCGCGCCGTACTCCGGCAGCGTGCGCCTCGGTGACGGCCGCACCTTCACCGGTGTCAGCACCACCCTCACCGGCGCGGTCGGCCCGGCGCCGCTGGTGCGGGCCGTCGCGGTGAAGAACGCCTCCGCCACCGACGGTGACGCCACGCTGTGCGTCTCCGGCAGCCTGGACCCGGCCAAGACCGCCGGGAAGATCGTCGTCTGCGACCGGGGGGTCAACGCCCGGGTGGAGAAGTCCGCGGAGGTCGCGCGGGCGGGCGGCGCCGGCATGGTGCTGGTCAACCCCGGCGACCAGAGCACGGACGGCGACCTGCACTCGGTGCCGACCGTGCACCTGAACACCCCTGACGCCGCCACCGTGCGCACGTACGCCGGCACCGCGGGGGCACAGGCCACCCTCGTTCCCGGTGGGACGAGCATGCCGTACCCGCAGATCGCGAGCTTCTCCTCCCGCGGACCGTCCCTGACGAACGGCGGGAACCTCCTCAAGCCGGACATCGCCGCCCCTGGTGTGTCGATCCTCGCGGCGGTCGCACCGCCGAGCAACCACGGGCACGAGTTCGACTTCTACTCCGGCACCTCGATGGCCGCGCCGCACATCGCCGGACTGGCCGCGCTCTATCTGGCCAAATATCCGACCATGTCCCCGATGTCGGTCAAGTCGGCGATGATGACCACCGCCGGTGAGATCAAGACCGCGACCGGCGAGACCAGCACCGACGTCTTCGCCCACGGCTCCGGCGAGGTCACCCCGGCCAGGATGTTCGACCCGGGTCTGGTGTACGACTCGGGCGCGCAGGACTGGCTCGGCTACCTCGAAGGCCGTGGCGTGCACACCGGCACCGGCGTGGCCCCCATCGAGACCAGCCAGCTGAACTACCCGTCCATCGCGGTCGGCCAACTGCTCGGCACCACGACCATCACCCGCCGCGTCACCGCGGTGACCCCCGGCGTGTACCACGGCAAGCTCGACATCCCGGGCGTCAGCGCCAAGCTGAGCCCGCACACGCTGAAATTCACCGCCGCCGGGCAGACCAAGGAGTTCACCGTCACCTTCGGCGTGAAGTCCGGCAGCACGACCGGGGCCCAGATCGGCTCGCTGACCTGGACCGGGGCCGGCACGACCGTGCACAGCCCCGTCGTGGTGACCCCGCAGGCCGCCGTCGCCCCCACCACGGTCAAGGGGAGCGGGGAGTCCGGCACCGCCACCTTCCAGGTCACCCCCGGCCTGGCGAAGTTCCCGATCAAGGCCTACGGCTTCGCCGCCGCGGCGCCGATCGCCGGCACGGTGGCCTCCACCGAGAACGACGCCGAGAAGGACTACAAGGTCACCGTCGCGCCGGGCACCAAGGCCATGCAGCTCACCGTGCGGACGGACGACCCGAACGCCGCGCTGATCACGGCGCTCTTCTACCAGAAGGACGGCGACACCGCGATCGGCTCCGGCTCTGAGTTGGTCGGCGTGTCGGACTACGCCAACGACGCCACGCTCAGCGTGCCGAGCCCCAAGCCCGGGACGTACGTGCTGGCGGTGGTCACCTTCGGCGAGCTGCCGGGCACCACGACGACGGCGTTCGGCCTGCAGGCCAACTTCGTGACCGCCAAGGGCGGCATCGGCACGCTGACCGTCTCCCCGGAGCGCCCGAAGGTGACGCCGGGCACCCCGCTGGACGTGACGGTCGCCTGGTCCGGCCTGACCGGCGGCGCCCGGCACACCGGGTACGTCGAGTACGCCGGCGGCCCGGGCACGGTGGTCAGCGTCAACTAGACCGTAGCCGCTGACCAGGAGGAACAGGACCGTCGACGGTCCTCGTGCGGACCGCCGTCCTTGACGGCACCCGGAGCCCCCGGCCATCCCTTCCGGCCGGGGGCTCCGGCGTGCGGACCCTGGTGTCAGTCCCGGGCGAAGGTGCCGGGGACGATGTCGCCCACCGGCTCGTACGTGCCCATCACGACCCCGGTCGTGGAGACGTCACTGGCGAGGAGCTTCAGCCCGGCCGGGATGGTGCCCTCCTCGAACAGGCGCTTCCCCGTCCCGACGACGACGGGGAAGATCAGCAGACGGAACCGGTCGATGAGGTTGTGGCGCAGCAGCGTCCGCATGAGGTTCGCACTGCCGTGCACCTGCAGCTCCGGCCCGTCCTCCCGCTTCAGCGCCGCGACGGCTTCGGCGACGTCCCCCTCGATCAGGACCGAGTTGTGCCACTCCAGGTCGGGACGGCCGCGGGACGCGACGTACTTCACGGCCTCGTTGAGCGGCTTGGCGCCTTCGTCCTCCGACGCGTTCGGCCAGTAGCCGGCGAAGAGGTCATAGGTCCTGCGCCCGAGGACGAGGTCGAACGGCTCGCTCATCGTCTCGTCCATGAACCGGACCACGTGCTCGTCCCAGTAGTTCACCGACCAGCCGCCGTGCGTGAAGCCGCCGTCGTCGTCCTCGCCGGGGCCTCCCGGAGCCTGCATGACGCCGTCGAGCGTCATGAAGGTGCTGGCGATCAGGCTTCTCATGTCTGGTGTCCTTTCGAACGGGTCTCCTGCTGGTTCGGCGCCATCGCCCGAATCTCGGGTGCCGAGAGCGGGGGCGCGGGTCCGGCGGCCGGTCACGGTCACCACCTGCCCCGATGCGCGATGCCCGACACGCTGCCACCGAACATCTGTCCTGTCAAGACTGTAAAAGTTGTCGGTGGTTGGAGCTAGGCTCGGCATGCCGCCCGCCGGCCGAAGCGTCGCCACCGGGCGGTGATGTGCGGCAAGATCGCGGTATGCGGGAGCGCGCGGATCGTCCGAAGGCCGTTGTGCTGATCACCGGGATCTCCGCCGCGGGCAAGTCGACCGTCGCGCAAGGGCTCGCCGAACGGCTGCCGCGATCCGCGCACATCCGGGGCGACCTCTTCCGCCGGATGATCGTGAACGGCGCAGCCGGGATGACCCCTGACCCGGCTCCGGAGGCACTCCGGCAGTTGCACCTCCGGTACCGGCTCGCGGCGTCCACCGCCGACGCGTACTTCGCGGCCGGCTTCACGGCGATCGTGCAGGACGTCGTCCTCGGCCCCGAACTCACCCAATTCGTCTCCCTATTCAGCAGCGCTCCACTGCTCGTCGTCGTCCTCGCGCCCGACGCGGCGACCGTCGCCGAGCGGGAGCGGTCACGGGCGAAGACCGGCTACCGGGACTGGACCGTGGCCCAACTCGACCAGGGGCTGCGCGAAGGAACGCCGCGCATCGGGCTTTGGCTGGACACCTCCGGCCAGACCCCGGACGAGACCGTGCAGGAGATCCTCGACCGCGCCTGGGACGAGGCGGTCGTCGCCACCTGAGGTCCTGAACGCGGGCGGCCGGGCCTGGAGGGCCGGTCGGGTCGCTGGTCTGGAGGCAGTGAAGCGGCGGGGTTGCCGATCTGGCGGCATCGAGCGGGCCGGGCTCCGGCGTTATCGAATCGGCCGCGTCGCCGGCCCGGCGGCCGTGGATCGGGCGGCGCGGCGGAGGGTCGGCTGAAAGTACGGTGGCGGACGGCATGAACCGGGCTTTCGGTCAATGCCGGCGATAGGGACGATTCTCCAGGATGGCCCCATGCCTCCCGACGATCTCCTCCCCGACCCGGCCGAAGTGCGCGGCCGAACAGTACGACGCGCGCCCGCCGGCGTCGTGGATCCTGCGGCCACCCCCGGCCGCCGAAGCCGCATCGCCGCGCTCGACGTCATCCGCGGGTTCGCCCTGTGCGGCATCCTGCTGGCCAACGTGCAGCCCATCGCCAACACCGGCCCCATGGTGGTGACCGGAGCGGGCGCACCCCCCGAGAACGCGTGGATGGGGCTGCTGGTCGAGCAGCGGTTCTTCCCGATCTTCTCGCTGCTGTTCGGCATCGGGTTCTCCCTGCTGCTGGACTCCGCCGCGCACCGCACGGCCCGCCCCCGGGTGCTGCTGCTGCGCCGGCTGCTGGTGCTGCTCGGCTTCGGCCTGGCGCACATGGTGCTGTGGCGCGGCGACGTCCTCACCATCTACGCCGTCGTCGGGCTCGTGGTGCTGCTCCCCTCGACCTGGCTGCCACGCTGGGCCGTCTCCGTGCTGGCCGCCGTGCTGGCGGCGACGTCCCTCGCCCTGTACGGCGGCGGCATCACGCTGGTCCCCGCGCTGTTCCTGCTGGGCTCGGCGCTGACCCGGTTCGGTGTCATCGACCGCATCGAGCGGTCTGCCAAGGTTCCCCTCGCACTGGCAGCGGCCTTCGCGGCCGGCGCGGCGCTCGTATTGTGGTGGCAGGCCGGGACCCGGCCGGACGACGGGCACGCCATCGATTTCGCTCTGGCGCTCGCCGTGCCGGGACTGCTGCTCGCCGGGGCGTACGTCTGCACGCTGCTGGTCCTGCTGCGGACGCCGCTACGGCCGGTGCTGCGGGCCGTCTTCGAACCGCTCGGCCGGATGGCGCTGACCAACTACCTGACGGCCACGGTCCTCGTCATCATCGCCGACCGGGTCTTCGAACTGCCGCTCCGCTCATCCTGGACGGCGGTGTACGCGCTGGCCGGCACCATCCTCGCGGCCCAGTGGCTCTTCTCCACCCTCTGGCTGCGCCGCTACCGGCAGGGGCCGCTCGAATGGATCTGGCGCTGGGCGACCTGGACGCGGCGTCCGCCCCTGCGCCGCGCCGGCTGATCCCGTCATGCGAAGATCGGACGGCACGGGAGCATGGAGGGAAGGGGACCAATGACCCAGACCAGAGATGATTTCCTGTCCGCGGCCCGCGCCGCCGTACGCCTGTTGCGCGATCCGGCGGTCGCCGAGGCGTGGGACCGGCCGAGCGCGCTGGCGGAGTTCCAGGTGAGCGGGCTGGCCGGGCACCTGGCCTACCAGATCCTCGTCACCTGCGACGTCCTGGCCGGGCCGGAGCCGCAGGAGGAGGTCGTGCCGCTCCTTGAGCACTACAACAGGGCCAACTGGATGGGCCGGCCGGTCGAGGACGAGTTCAACGTCCGGATCAGGGCCGGAGGCGAGAAGATCGCGGGCGACGGTCCCGCCGATCTCGTGGCGCGCACCGAAGCGGCCGTCGAGGAGCTGGAGCGCGTGCTGCCCGAAAGGAGCGGCGACCGGCCGGTACGCATGCCGCTGTGGGGACCTTGGTCGCTGTCGCTGGACGACCTGCTGATCAGCCGCATGATGGAGCTCCTGGTGCACTCGGACGACCTGGCGGTGAGCGTGGGCGTCGCGACACCCGAGGTGCCGCCGTCCGCCGCCGAAACGGTGCTCGACCTGCTGACCCGTCTCGCCGTCCGCCGCCACGGCCCGGTGGACGTCCTGCGCGCCCTCAGCCGCGCCGAGCGGGCCCCGGCCACCATCGCGGCCTTCTGACCGGACGCCGCCCCGCCCCGCGCGACGTCCATGCGGTCGCACTACTCGCGCGGGCCGGGGGTCTCGATGCCACGGAACCCGACGGTGACCCGAGGACCGGCCACAGGAGGGCCGCGGTTCGCCCGTAACTCGTCAAATGATCTTGTCGTTCCCCTCTGACATGGGACGATGATCTCCAGCAGCGTACGACCATATCTGCCGTCGCCGGCAAGGGTATTTGGAGATCAAGGCATGTCGATCGATGAGGGCGTGACCGTCGACGAGGGGGTGCGGACGCTTCTGCTCCTCATGCCGCGTCTGGTCGGCCGGGCCAAGCGCACTCCCGTTCCCCAGGCGCTCCAGTCACTGGACCTGGCCCCGCGGCACCTGTCCCTGCTGGCGTACCTGCTGTTCGACGGACCGCTGACCGTGAACGAGCTGGCCGCCCGGCTCGAGGTCGCGCCCACGACGGTGAGTCTCATGGTGGGGGACCTGAGCCGCAAGGGCGTGGTGGACCGGCGCGAGGACGAGGCCGACCGCCGCCGCACCATCGTGAGCATCGCCGAGGCCAACCGCGCCGCGGTGGACGCCTGGCTGGCCTGGGGAGCCCGGGCCTGGCGCAAGGCCCTCGAGCCGCTGACCGCCGAGCAGCGCCGCCTGTTCATCGAGACGCTGCACACCTACGAACGCGAAGTGGCCGCCGAACCCGAGCCACGAGCCCATACCTGAGCCCGGCATCAGAGCATCGTGCGCCGTACGGAACACGCTCGGCGGCGCCGCTCGCCGACCGGCGCGGATTGTCGTATCCCTCTTCGCAGGGATGCCAGGTATCCCTGGTAATCGTGGCAAAAGATCACAAATGCCGCAGTGGAATATAGAACTGCCCAAGGGGTCCGTGAGAGCATCTGTAACGGTCCAGGGTGTCCCCCCGCCCTCGGCCGTGGTGGTCGCCCATGGCGATGCCACCGGAGAACAGGCAGAGTCATGCACGCAAACCCCGTCGATTCGCCACCGCTGCCCCGGCGAGACGAAGCAGAGCGATGTGACGCCACACAGTTCGATCGCCGCTGCGTCCTGCCCTTCGACCACCTGGGCGACCACGTCTACCCGCCACTCCGGCCGGCCGAAGCCTGACCGGAGTTCACCGGTTTCCCACCCGCCGCCGTGGCGGTCGCCCTCCGGGCGCTCGCGCCGTGCTTGGATACGCCCGTGGGCGAGGTCGGAATCGGACCGGACGGCGAGAGCCGTGACCGGCATGCCGATGACCAGGGCGAGCGAGCTCAGGCCAGGGACGAATGGGCACGCGACCGCATGGCCGCCGCCCGGGTGGCCCGGCTCGCGACCGTCGGCGACGACGGCCGCCCGCACCTCGTGCCGGTGACGTTCGCCCTTGAGGGTGAGCGCATCGTGACCGCCGTCGACCACAAGCCCAAGTCGGGCGCGTGGTTGCGGCGCCTGCGGAACATCCAGGTCAACCCGAACGTGTGCGTGCTGGTGGACCACTACGACGAAGACTGGACGGCCCTGTGGTGGGTGCGGGCCGACGGCTTCGCGACGATCCTGGACGGGGAGGACGAGCGCGCCCCGGCACTGCTGGCCCCCCTTGTTGCGAAATATCCGCAATATCGTCCTCAGCCGCCCACCGGCCCACTGATCGTGGTCCAGGTGACCCACTACTCCACCTGGTCCGCCCTGCCCACCTCCCCCACCTGAACCCGCGTCGGATTCCGGCGGCGGTCATGGCTCGTGGACGCCCCTCCCCGCGTACAGAATGGCCGCCTGGACGCGGCTGCGCAGGCCGAGCTTGCCCAGCATCCGGCTGACATGGGTCTTCGCCGTCGCCTCGGTCATGTCCAGCTCGCGGGCGATCTCGGCGTTCGACAACCCCCGCGCCACGCAGGCCAGCACCTCACGCTCGCGCGGTGTCAGCACCCCGAGATCGGACGGCTTACGCTCGCTCGTCTCGGCGAACGCGGCGATCAGCCGCCGGGTCACCGAGGGCGCGATCAGCCCGTCGCCGCGCGCCACCAGCCGTACGGCCTGGACGAGGGAATCCGCGTCGGTGTTCTTGAGCAGGAAACCGGCGGCACCGGCGCGCAGCGCCCCGAAGACGTACTCGTCCAGGTCGAAGGTCGTCAGGATCAGCACGTCGGCGATGCCGCTCAGCTCGCGGGTGGCCGAGATGCCGTCCAGGCGAGGCATCCGAATGTCCATCAGGACGACGTCGGGCCGCAACTCGCGGGCCGTCTCGACGGCGGCACGCCCGTCGGCCGCCTCCGCGACCACCTCGATGTCCGGCTGACCCTGCAGGATCAGGACGACGCCCGCGCGCACCGCCGCGTGGTCATCGGCGACGAGGACCCTGATCATTCGCGGCCCCCGCCGTCCCGAGCCTGGCCGCCGTCCGCCGGGAGCGTGGCCGACACCGCCCACCCGTCCCCCTCGGCGCCCGCGCTGAACGAGCCGCCCACCAGCGCCGCGCGTTCTTCCAGACCGACCAGCCCGGTGCCGGACCCCGGCAGACCGGTCGGCGTGGACGACACGGGATTGCGTACGGACAAAACCACCTCGCCGGCCCGCCCGTAGTCGACCGTCACCCTCGCCTCGCCCGTGCCGTGCCTGAGCGCGTTCGTCAGCGCCTCCCGCAGGATGCGGTAACCCGCCAGCTCGACCGAGGGCGCGAGATCGCGGGGCGTGCCGGAGACGTTCAGCTCGATGCGCATGCCGGCCCGGCGTGAGCGTTCGACCAGGTCGGCGAGGTCCTTCAGCCGATGTTCCACCAGTCCGGGATCGTCGCCCTCGGCGCGCAGCAGCCCGATCATCGTCCGCATCTCGGCCATCCCCCGCACGCTGTTCTCCCGGATGGACGCGAGGACGCTTCGCACCGTCCGATCGTCCAGGTCGTTCCGGGCCATGACCGCGGCCGCCTGGATCGCGACGGCGCTGAAGTGGTTGGCGACCAGGTCGTGCAGCTCACGCGCCATGCGGGCACGCTCCGCCGCGACCGCCGCCTGACGGTCCAGTCCGGCGAGCCGGGCCGTCTGGTCCGCACGGGCGCGCTCGGCGATCGCCTGATCCCGATGCTGCCGGACGATCACGGCGGTGATGGCGGGAGTGGTCAGGACCAGCCCTCCCTGGACGGCACCGATCGCCAGGGCGGCCCAGTTCCTGGCGGCGAACCCGCTCACGGCGCCGACCACGACGGCCAGCACGGACGTGACGCCGAGGAGCCAGGTGGCCAGCCGCCGTGGACCGTACAGCGCCGCCGCGTAGATGTTGTCGGTGAACACCAGGACGGTGCCGAGCGAGGGGCCGAGCAAGACGTCCGCCGTGATCGCGACCACGCCGAGGACCAGCGCTGTCACCGGTGCCCGCCGCCGCACCGCGACCCCGATCGAGGCGACCGCCAGCGGCGGCGCCAGCAGGACGGCCGGCGTGCCACGGTGGACGTAGGCGCCGCCCGCGAGCAGGACCAGACCGCCGCCGAACACCACCGCGGCCATCAATGCGTCCTGCCGGAACGGCTGCATGCCCGCCATCCCATCACGCGGCTCCTACCGCCCGACACCGCCTCGGGTACGGTCCGCCCTACACACAAAGGTGTAGTCCGAACTCGTCAACGCCGCCGACGACAGACCTCGCCATCCTGTCCACCCTGGAAAGCGTGATCCTGGCTGTCATCATCGGTTGCGAGATCGGCTT
Organism: Sphaerisporangium melleum; assembly: GCF_014646695.1. Taxonomy (GTDB): domain Bacteria; phylum Actinomycetota; class Actinomycetes; order Streptosporangiales; family Streptosporangiaceae; genus Sphaerisporangium; species Sphaerisporangium melleum. The sequence continues at coordinate 66,373 of NZ_BMNT01000020.1, read as the reverse complement.
CTGGGTGCTGCTCGGCCTCGGCCTGCTCGCACGGTACGTCATGCGCGCCCGCCGGCTCAGCGCCGTACTGCTGCTCTGCGTGCCGCTCGTGGACGTCGTCCTGCTCGTCGCCACCGTGGCCGACCTGCGCGCGGGCGGCACGGCGAACTGGACGCACGGGCTGGCCGCGGCCTACATCGCCTACTCGGTCGTCTTCGGGCACCGGACGCTCCGCTGGGCGGACCAGGTGGCAGCGCACCGGCTCTCCGATGGCCCGCCGCCGCGCAAGCCGCCCGCCGGCCGCACGGCCAGAGCCCGCTACGAGTGGGGCATCTGGGCACGCATCGTGCTCGCGTACGGCATCGCCTGCGCGCTGCTGGTCCTGGCGATCTGGGCGATCGGCGATCCGGCCCGCACGGAGGAGCTCTGGACGTTCATGCTGGGCCTGGGACGGGTGCCGCTGATCGCCCTGATCTGGCCGCTCAGCTACACGATCTTCCCCAAGAAGCCCCGCCCGCAGTGACGGCCGCGCTTATAGAGGTCTGGTGCGGCGGGGCACGCTGATCAGTGCGTGGCCGTGGCGAGGGCGGATCAGGTCACCGACGGCACGGCAACTCGGCGTGGACGCGCCACCCTCCCTGGTACGGCCCGGCCGTCAGCCATCCGCCGACCTTCTCCGCGCGGCGCCGGGCCGCTTCCAGCCCCCCATGCTCCGTACGGCCGGCGTGCGTCCTGCCGCTCAGCGCACTGTCCACGGTCACGGTGAGCAGGTTCGGCTTGTACCCCAGCACCACAGAGGCATGTGGCGTGCCGTGTTTGAGGGCGTTGGTCAGGGACTCGTGGATGATCCGCATACCGGCGAGGTCCACCGGATCGGGCAGCATGCGCGGCGATCCGGCCACGTGAAGTCGCACCGCCAGGCCGCCCTTGCGGGACGCGTGGACGAGGTCGGCGAGACTGGGACGCGGATAGTCGTACTGGGCGCGCAGCAGGAGACGGGTCAGCTCGCGGACATGCTGCGAGTGCGCCTTCGCCACGGCCGCCTTGTGGCGCCGTCGCGTCAGCAGCACGGCCGCGATGACCACGGCTCCCAGGAAGGTCAGCGCGACGGCCGCGGCGACCTGCGCCGAGTGACCGACCGTACCGAGAAAACCCGGGTGCTGGTTCATACTTCAACCCCGCAGGTCCTGATCTTGAGAGCCACCTCTGGTGGTCGAGTGGTTCATTGCCCCCCCACCCGCCGCCACGCCCACACCCGCGAAACTTTGCGGAGGTATTGACCCCTTTGAACCCTTTAGCCCCGCCTCCCGAGCCTCGCTGAGCGGAGTTTCGACGCGGCCTATCCCCCGGCGCGGCCGGCTACGGCAGCCCGGCACGACCCCGCGCAGGGGAGGTGCCCAAGCCGCCCCGCACTTCATGCCTGAACCTCAGACCAGCCCTCACACGCAGACCTGGGACACGTGGAGCAGTCTCCTGGTCCTGCCTATGCTGAAGCCGTGAACGCGAACTTCCTGGAAGGCACCTTCCAGCTGCGCAGCGACTACATCCCGCTCTGCGACCTGCTCAAGATCTGCGACATCGCCGAGACCGGCGGTGAGGCCGGGTTGCTGATCATCGACGGCGAGGTCATGGTGGACGGCGAGGTGGAGCTCCGCAAGCGCGCCAAGATCCGCGCCGGCCAGGTCGTCAGCGGCGACGGCTTCCGCATCCACATCGCCCCCGCCCCCTGACCACCCCGGGCGCCGCACCCGGTCCGAGCCCTTTCGCCTCACCCCGCCACCCCCGGTCAGAGCCGGACCCCGGACTCGCTTCCCGTATCGGTTCGGCACACCCCCAAAGACCCGCTATGCTTATCGAGGCAGTGAGGCAAGCGGCCGTAGCTCAATGGATAGAGCATCTGACTACGGATCAGAAGGTTGGGGGTTCGAGTCCTCCCGGCCGCGCCACAGAAAAGCCCAGGTCATCCCCGTGATGACCTGGGCTCTTTCGTGTCTCGATCAGTGGTTGCCGTCCGGCTGTGTCCGGTTGCCATCGGGCGCGTCCGGCTGACTCTTCCCAATGCTTTCCCGCGGGGGTGGGGCGTAGGACTTCGCTGATCAGGCGCATGGATCGCTCGTCTTGGCCAACGAGGCACTTGGCATAGGTGCGCAGAAGTACCTCCACGCTGTTGCCGGCCCAGCCGGCCACCCGCTGCGCGGATACCCCTGCGTTGAGCCAGGTGGACAGGCAGGCATGCCCCAGGCCGTAAGGGCGCTTCGCGAGCGGTGAGCGGTGAGCGGTTGTGTCCACGGAGGTGGTGTGCGGGTTTCCGCTGGTAGTTGGCGTGGCGAGGGACATCTCGTGATCATTGTGGCCCTGGCGCGCGCTGGTGGAGTAGATCGAACAGGAGGATCCGGATCTGTTGTGATCCTTTGGTGAAGACCATGGCCGAGACGTTGATGTGGGTCGAAGCCGACGGAATGTGCAACGCCTCCTACGGCACTCCCAGCCGCGAGCGGACCAACCGGCATAACGGCGACCGGACGGCGGCAAGGGTTCTCTTGGCAGTTCGAGATCGCTAGATGTGGAGCTGCTGGACATCAACTGCGGCTGCCTGAGTGAAGTCGAGAAGGGCTCGGCGGGCCTTCCGACCTCGACCAGTACGATCTTGCTCATCTGTGGCGTCGTGGATTTCTTCGGTCAGCTTCAACGCCAACGATGCCAAGCTATCGAGTTCTGGGTTTGTTGTGACCAGCCGGAGCCTGTAAAGCGCGGCCGTCGCGTTGGCGCGCTGGCGATAGGACTCATCTCGTGCCGTAGCGTACGCGGCGCTCTGGGAGTTTTCCTGTTCCCTGTGCCATCGGTCGTTCTGGCTCTTTCGGAAATCCGTAAGCGCGCTGGCGAAGGTGCTGTACGTTGCCAGACGTTCTTGCCACAGTCGTTCTTCCCGCGCGGACTGTCGCGCCTGCTTGGCAGTCCGCATCTGGAAAATGTATGTGGCGGTGGCGCCCAATAGTGTCCCCAAGATTGCTACGAGACTCGTTACCATGCTCTCCATTTGACCAGTGGATCACGCGCACGTGCCGCCGTCATGCGCTATCGCGGTCCGGTACTACTCGGCCGGCGGGACGGGCGCCGGGCGTAGCCCCACCCGCAGCGAGTGCGCCTCGACAGCACCAGCCGAAGGCCGACCGTCCCAGGGATCTCATCGGCGGCCGCGGCGACCACCGGCGCTTCGGCGGCCAGCTCCGACAGCGGTACGTCCAGCGCTTCGGCCAGCTTCTCCAGCACCGACATGCGGTCGACCTTGCGGACCTCGCGCTCGACCTGGGATACCCAGGCCACCGACCGGTCGATCAGCCGGGCCAGCTCCGGCTGCGAGAGGCCGCGCCGCTTGCGCTCCTGGGCGATGCGCTGGCCAAGCGCGCGCTGGTACTCGATGCTCACGCGCCCGTTCCCTTACCGCTCTGCAATTGCAACCAGTCGACCTCGGTGGAGGACAGGAACTCGCCCCGAGCGCTGAGGAAGTGCTTGGTGTGGGCCTGCTCCTCGTGGGCGTCGAAGGCCGCCCGGTCACGGTACAGCTCATAGAAGATCCGCAGGAGTGGCCGGCCGTCGACCCGATGCGAGGCGTACACCAGCGTCCCCGGCTCCCTGTCGCGGATCTTCTCGATCGTCTCGGCGACGAGCTGATCGAACGCCTCCGCGCTCGCCTCGTCCTTGCAGGTGAACCGGACAACTAGACCGAACACGCACACCCTCCCTTGATCGCAGGCCCGTCCAGGCCGCGGTGACCGGTACTCGACTACGAGATCTCATCATCGGCATCGTCCGCTCGGCGATCGGCACCCTGGTCGAGCGCACGACCCGGTTCACCCTGCTGTTGCACCTGCCCCGGATGGAGGACTACGGCACACAGGAACGCGTGAAGAACGGCCCGGCGCCGGTCGGCTGCGGTGCCGAAGCCGTGCGGGACGCGATCACCAAAGAGATCACCGGGTTGCCCGGACAGCTACTCCGCTCGCTGACCTGGGACCGGGGGACAGAACTGACCCAGCACGCGCAACTGCGCATCGACACAGGTGTACGGGTCTATTTCGCCGACCCGCACAGCCCCTGGCAGCGAGGCACCAACGAGAACACGAACGGACTGCTACGCCAGTACTTTCCCAAAGGCACCGACCTACTCGCAGCATCATCGCCACCTTGCCCCTTTGTAGCGTCCGTCCTTGATCGGGATGTCTCCTCGATCGGCGCATCGGCCGGTTCCACGATTTGGGCGAGCGGGGCGAGGCTGGCATGAGTACCCTCGTACTCGACGAAGGACTTCCTGTCGATCTGACAAAAAGCTATGGTGTGCTCATGCCCGACGACCCATGGCAGCCGCCGCGCATCCTGCTGGCGGTCGACCTGGTGATCCTGACCCTGCGCGATGCGCGCCTGCACGTCCTGCTGGTGGAACGTGGTATCGACCCTTTCCGTGGGGCCCTCGCTCTGCCAGGCGGCTTCCTGGGCGACGAGCACGAGGAGATCGAGGCGGCGGCGCGGCGCGAGCTGTCAGAGGAGGTGGGCCTGTCCGACATGCACCTGGAGCTCCTCGCCGTCTACGGCGAGCCGGGCCGCGATCCGCGCGGCCGCGTCGTATCCATCGCCTACCTGGCCATTGCGCCCCGCCTGCCGGAGCCGATCGCCGGCACCGACGCTGCCAACGCCTCCTGGACATCGGTGGACGAGGCCCTGGGCCCGGGCACGAAACTGGCGTTCGATCATCGCCGCATCCTCATTGACGGGGTCGAGCGCGCGCGTACCAAGCTGGAGCACACCGCCTTGGCCACCGCGTTCTGTACCGAGACCTTCACTATCTCGGAGCTCCAGCAGGTGTACGAAGCGGTCTGGGGTGTGCGCCTCGATCCCCGCAACTTCTACCGCAAGGTCCAGGGTGCCCGCGGCTTCATCGTCGCCGACGGCCCGATGCGCAAGACCTCGAACGGGAGGCCCGCCCGGCTCTTCAAGGCGGGTCCGGTCCACGTCCTCAATCCCCCGATGACTCGGCCTTAGGAGGTCGATGGTCGTGATCGTGATTCTCACCGCGCTGGATCTGGAGTATCAGGCCGTCCGCGAGCACCTGACCGACCCGCGCGTGCACCGCCACACCGCCGGCACGCGCTTCGAGCTCGGCCGCCTGACGGGCGACGGGCGCCGGGTAGCCCTGGGCCTGGTCGGCAAGGGCAACCATCCGTCGGCGGTGATCGCCGAGCGGGCGATCGCCGAGTTCTCACCGTCGGCGCTGCTGTTCGTGGGGATCGCTGGGGCCCTGTGGCCCGGCATCGGCCTGGGCGACGTGGTGGTGGCCACGCATGTGTACGCCTACCACGGCGGCACCAGCGAGGACGACAGCCTCAAAGCCCGCCCGCGCGTCTGGGAGATCGACCACGAGACCGACCAGATCGCCCGCCACCTGTACCGCACCGAGACCTGGACCCGCCGCCTGCCCGCGGGCGCGGCCGTGCCCGCGGTGCGCTTCGGCCCGATCGCGGCCGGCGAGGTCGTACAGGACTCCGCGGTCTCCGCGCACGCCCAGTGGGTGCGGCAGACCTACAACGACGCACTCGCGATCGAGATGGAGTCAGCCGGCGTGGCGCAGGCCGCCCATCACAACAGGTCGCTGCCCATGGCCGTGATACGCGGCATCAGCGACCGCGCCGACGGCACCAAGACCGCGACCGACGGCCTGAACTGGCAGCCGAAGGCTGCGGCCAGCGCCGCGGCCTTCGCCATGGCCCTCGCTCAGGAACTGGCGGCGGAGCACGAGAACCATCCGGCGAGAGAGGCGAAAGGCATGACCGACAGCGTGAAGAACATCGCCCGCGACAACGCCCGGGTGGGCGTGCAGGCCGGACACATCCACGGCAACGTCACCATCGGCCACCCGCTCCAGACCCAGACAACAGACCCGGCCGCCCAGCTCGCCGAGCTGCGCGAACGGCTTGCCAGGGCGCGCAAGGCACAGGAAGTGGACGAGGACACGTTCACCGCGGCGGAAGAGGAGATCGCCGTCGCCGCCGAGTCGCTGTCCGAGAGCACCGAGCAGGGCAGGAGCAAGGCGATGATCGCACTGAAGAGACTCCGCGGGCTCCTGGCGGACGTGGCGGAACTGGCGGCGCACGTGGCGGCCGTCATCGCGGCCATACGGGGCGTCCTGTGAACGATTCCCGCTCCGGCCCGACCAACCTAGCCACCGACTCGGCGTACGTCGCCGTCCAGGCGGAGGCCATCCACGGACCTGTCAATGTCTACCAGGTCACGGCCGCCCCTTCACCCGAGGAGACCTTCAAGGCGGGGCTCAACTCCCTGCGCGCGGGGATGGCTCCGGAGGCCCGCAAATACATTCGCGACGCCGTGGTCCTGTGCAACTACGTCAACGGTCAGTCCTGCTTCTACCTGCTGCTGGCCCTGCTCAGCGGACGCACCCTGCAGCAGGTGCCGCCGAAGGAGATCGCCGTACTGCGCTCCGTGCGCGGCGCCGTCAAGAACGACGACGAATGGGCCGACGCGATCAAGCTGGTCGACCACCTCCTGACGTCCCGATCTACGGAGGGTGGAGCCGCCGACGTAGAGCAGGAGCTCCAGAAACTGACCGACGGGCAACGCAACGACGTCCTGCAGCACATGGAGATGTTCCTGGACAGCTCCGCCGAGGACACCCTCTGGGCACGCGCCTTCGACGCGGCCAGGAGCGACCGCTACGCGAAGGATCGGCTGCGCCGGGCCTGGAAATTCTTCCAACCGGAACCCATCGGCGCACGGGTACGGCCGGCGGATCCCGTCCTCATCCGACCCGGCATCTGGACCGGAGCCGCGGCGACCACCGCGCTGGCCCTGGTGACCGTCGGCTTCATCGGCGCCACGGCATGGCAGCACAACGGGACAGCGACGGTGCCCGCCCTGCTGGCTCTCGCGGCCGGCTGCTACGCGAGCGTGCGCAGCGGCGTGGAGTGGCGGTGCAGAAAGCAGCGCCGCCAGGCAAAGGACCGCGAGTATCTGCGCCGGTCGGTCACCACGCGCGGCGATGGTTTCGCGAGCAAGATCGACCGGCAGTTCGACCACTATTTCGCGCTGTACACCCCGCGCGATGCGGACAGGGCTCGTTGGCTCTCGGAGACGGCGGGCGTCCGCCGGGCCTTGCGTGACGAGGTCGTCACCATCTACCGGGAGAGCACGGTCAACGCCAAGCGAGTCGCCTGGCTCACCAGATACCTGGTCGCCGACGTCGCGCGGCGCTGGCAGGCGGGCAAGCTGTGGGACTACCGCAAGGAGTTACGCGTCCCCTTGCTGGTGAAAGCGATGTGCGTGCTCGGGGCGATCGCGGCGGCCACGGCAGGCGCCTTTCTGATCTGGAGCGGCGCGCACGTGAGGCCGCTCATCGTGCCGCTGTCCGCATTCGTCGCCCTGGCTTCAGTCTGGCTCGCGGCTCGCATCTGGTTGCCCATCGCCACGGAGTACAAGCGCCACTCCGCCGACAAGGCGGAAAAGGAGAGTCTGCTGGCCGGCCGCCAGGCGGCTTTCGACCGGTGGAAGCGCAAACTCGCCGACAGACCAGATGATCTGGAGATGGCCCGCTGGCTGGAGTGTGACCGCAAGGCGCTGATGGAGGAGGCGATGGGCTTCTACAGGCTGAAGCGGCAGGACGTCCTCGCCCACGCCTTCATCGAGGCGCCCGCCACACCCTCCTACGACAGGGCGCGCATTGAGAACGGGCCATGGCGCTATTCGAAATACAAGATCCTGCTCTTCCTGCTCACCAAGGACGGCGTGCGGCAGTTAACCGTGCACCTCGACTTCCAGAAGGCCATATTTCGCAGCCGGGCACGCACCAACTACCGCTATGACGCGTTCACCTCCGTCCAGGTGGCCGAGACCGACAACGGAGAGAACGTCTTCGAGCTGACGCTGACCAACGGCGACCCGATCAAGGTCAAGGTGACCGATCCGCCCACAGATGTCACCCAGAAAGAGGACAAGGATCCGCAAGGCGCGTCACAGGTGACCCTCAGCACGGCAGGGCTCGGCAACGCCCTACACGTCCTGGAGGGCGTCGCCGCGGAGGGCAAGGAGTGGATGGCCTTGGAACGTCAACGTGAGAAAGTCCCCCTCGCGGAGATGAGTAAGGCCGTGAACGCCATCTTCGTCTGACGAAGCATGATCCATCGGTGAACAACTTCCGATGATCGTTAGTTCGGAAGACATGAGGTGTGTGCGACAGGGGTGGCCATGTGGCCATGTGCGAGGCGTCATCGGGGCCTTGATTTGCCAGCCTGGTTGTGGATCTGCTCGGAGGTGATGGACTCGGCTTCCAGCAGCGCCGCGACCGCCTCGTCCACCTGGCGGCGCTGGGCGTGCGCGCGGGCCAGGTTGACGTGCAACCGGGCGCGGCGCTCGCTGGACAGCGACGATATGTCCGCTGCGGCCCCGACGCGCAGCGCGTGGCCTGCGTCGCCCAGCTCGACGGGCACCGCCACCTCGTACAGGGCTCCGTTGTCGGGGCCCAACTCCGTGCTCTTCAAACCGCACGGTGCCCTAGAGCAGGTGGGTGCCATCGTGGTGGCGGATGGTCGGCGCACCGTCGTCTCGCATGGCGTCCAGGACGCGGACGGCGAACGCTTCGGATGCGAGGGCTTGGACCTCGGCTGCGGTGACCCAGCGGAAGGATCGGGTCTCGTCGGTTTCAGTGAGGTGGCCGCCGATGACTTTGCAGCGGAAGACCAAGGCGACGATGCCGCGGGTCATGTTCTTGTAGACGCCGGTGAGGGTGAGGGGTTCGACGTCGAGGCCGGTTTCCTCGCGGACTTCGCGGAGTAGGCCCGTGGTGATGTCCTCGTGGCGTTCGAGGACGCCGCCGGGTGCTTCCCAGTGGCCGTTGTCGCGGCGTTGGGTGAGGAGGGCCCGGCCTTGGTCGTCGATGATCACGCCTGCCACGCTGACGGAGTGCGTGTTCTGGTGATCCATCGGGATTACCTCCGGCGTGCGGGTCGCTATCCTCGACCGTAGTACATGTATGTACGAGTTGAGGAGTTGGGTCGTGGCCGAGCTGTCGTTGCCGGATCTGGACCCGACCAGCGATCGCGCGGTGTTTCGACAGATCGCCGATCACATCCGTGACGCGATCGAGCAAGGCAGTCTGGCCGAGGGTGAGAAAGTGCCCTCGGAAGCTCGGCTGATGCAACATTACGGCGTCGCGAGAATGACCATCCGCAACGCTCTTCAGGTCCTCCAGGGTGAAGGGCTGACAGTCGCGGAGCATGGGCGCGGGGTCTTCGTCCGGTCGCATCCTCCGGTGCGGCGGTTGGCTTTGGATCGGTTCGCCCGTCGTCATCGCGAGCAGGGCAAGGCCGCCTTCATCGCGGAGACCGAAGGAGCCGGCGGCAGGCCGACCGTGGACTTGATAAAGATCACGGAGGAGGCACCTCCGGCGAGCGTGGCCGAGTTGCTTGGGCTCACAGCGACGGACTCGGTGATTCGTCGCTCTCGGCGGTATCTGATCAACGGTCAGCCGGTGGAGACAGCCGTGTCTTACGTCCCGGCTGAGATCGCTCGGGGTACGCGGATCGCTGAACCGGACAGCGGACCCGGCGGGATCTATGCCCGGCTGGAGGAGTTGGGGCACCGCCTCGATCACTTCGTGGAGGAGATCCGGTCGCGGATGCCGTTGCGCGAGGAGACGCGGGCGCTCAAGCTCGCGCCCGGCGTTCCGGTGTTTCACCTGGTCAGGACGGCATACACGACGGTTGGCAGAGCGGTGGAGGTGTGCGACACCGTGATGTCGAGTGACGCGTACGTGTTGTCGTACGAACTACCTGCGCGATAGCGCTTGACGAACTCCTCTAGAGGAGTCATAAATAGCTAGGCGATACTCCTCTAGGCGAGTAGACGCCTAGGTGGCTGGAGAGTCAACGCATCTGATCGGGCGGAGTCCTGTCTTATGGCAACTGACGTTTGCCAGTCGTGCGTAGGACGCGGCTGGACGTACCTCACCTCTCGGCGTGGCCTGACGGCCGGACCTGGTGGCACCGTCACCTTCCCTCGGCAGACCGGTGAGTCCTGCTCCACGGACGGGCTCACCAGGGCCTCGGCTTCCGGAAGGTGGACGTCGTGAAGGCGTGGCGACTCCTCGGGCGACGCAACGGCGGCCGGTCGACTCGGCGGACGCGAGGACGGCACAGTGAGGGGTACCGGTCACCAGCCGTGTCCCGGCGAGTGTTCGATCCGGCGGCCAGAGCACAAGCGGCACAACTCGACCAGCTCGAACCTGGGTGGTTGATCTGGTACGCCGTTTATGACCGGCTGTACTACGCGATCTCCCACACCGGTATAACCACCCCCGCCTGCGTTGCGGGTCCTACTCCGGACGCGTTGTGCGCGCTGATGCGCGAGGCGGAGAGCATGACAAGGATCGGGTGGGTGGCATGACCGCGGCGACGGCCGCCGAAGGCTTCCCTCCGGCTGCGGGGTGGATCGTCTGGCAATCCGACACGGGCAGGTGGTGGGCCACACGATCACACCCGTTCGAGCCGGAGGCCGAACTGGCCGGTGCCTGTCGGACGGTCGATGCCGACGACCACATCAGGGTGATGCTCTCCGTCTGGGACCAGGAGATCATCGCCCACGACCAGCGGCTCACCGACATGGCACGGCGACTGGCCACCGCGCTGGAGCAGATTCACCCGGCCTGGCGGATCCAGCCGACATTCCACCCCGAGAATGTACAAGGCCGCGCCGGAGGCTGGACCGGTGGATGGACCGCCACCCGTCACGCGCCGCTCACCCACACCCAGCGCGCCGCCGGCCTGCTTCCCGAGATCACCCGCAGCGACACCCCCGGCCTGCGCATGGCCCTGGCCGTACAAGACGAGATCGCCCACCGGCACGGCCACGGACCCGCACCCCCGAATCCCGCATGGATCAGCAGCCCATGAGCTGGTGCGACGGCGGCGACCTTCCCACCCGTCGTCGCACCATGGCGGCGGCACGAGTCGACGCGCTTTCCCGGGTCTCCTCGTGCCGCCGCCTCGAACAAAGGGCAGAGTGCGCTGGCCTTTCGCCCGTGATCGGCTGCAGTGATAGCGCTTCCTTGCGGCGGCGCTCGTCGCGCAGGGCGATCACCGGTGGTGGTCACTCGAACGGCACCAACCCGGAGATGCCCCGCACCGACGCCCTACGCCCGGATGCCGATGGGCTGGGGGAGCAGACCCCGCTCGGATGTGTCCGATGGACGCACGGCGAGTCCGAGCCTGGAGGAACGGCCCCGCCACCTCCCCCAGAAGGGAGTCACCCATGTCCACGAACGATGTCGTGGCGCTGGCCCTGGCCGGCACGTTCACCGTTGTTTGCCTGGTGCTGGCCTGGGTCGAGCACCGGCGCCCTTCGACCTCCACCAGCCCCATCGAGAAGAACGGAGACACCCTATGACAACCTCGCTGCTCCAACAGGTCGCCTGCGCTGACACCCTCAACCCTGACCTACTGGAGCGCATCCGCCATGAGGCGCTGACCATCCCCGATGGATGGGTGACCGAGTACGGCGAATACGGTGCTGGTGGCGAGCACGCCACCGTGAGCGCCGTAGAAGACTCGCCCGTCCGGACCGGCGCCGAAGGTCTTGAGGTGCTCGCGCAGGATGGCGACGAGTGGAGAGGGGGCGGGGCGGTCAGGTCTTTGGGTCGGGGAGGAGGACGGAGGGGAGGGGGGTGTGGGGGTGCAGGCGTAGGAGTTGGTAGAGCATGCCGCCCACTCCCGGCATCAGACCGGGGCTGAAGGCGTCACGTGAGAGGCCGCTCACCGGGCCGTGCTCGTCCATGCTGCCGATCATGTACGCGGCGAGGTACTCCGGAGTCAGCTCTTCGGGCCCGACACCCACATCGATCGCTTGGCGCACGACTTCCCAGTTGCCGAGGTCTCCGTGGCAGAGCGTGTGGTTCCAGCCGATGCCCCTCGACCAGGACGACGCGGCGGCCCGGCGCAGCACGTCCGCCCAGCGTGGGTCACCTTCGCGGGCCAGCCGGTCGGCCGCGACGAGGCCGATGCCGGTGGCTCCGTGGCACCATGCGCTGGAGGTCACGCGACGGTCGCCCATTTCGCGCAGGTCACGCCAGCCCTTCTCCGCCGGGTCGTACAGTGACTCCTCGTACAGAAAGGCGCTGTCCGCCAGGGCGCGGAAGTCCGCAGTGCCGGCCGTGGCGCTGTCGGCGAGGCGGGCCAGCGCCCAGGCGATCCCGGTGGCGCCGTGTGAGACCCCGCCTAACCCTTGTGGGAACGCTGTGCTGGGCCAGCGTGCTCCCCGGTCGTCGATGTGGGCCAGTGAGAGCAGGCGTTCTCCGATGCGGTCGGCCTGCGTGGACCACTGCTGGTCACCGGTCTGTTCCGACAGGCGGAGCAACGGCACGATGGCGCCTGCCATGCCGGTGAGCAGGTCGTACACCCCGTCGGCGGCCACCGCCTCGGGCAGTTGCCCCGCCAGGGCGCCGGCCCGGGCGACCGCCTCCTCCGAGCCGACGGTGCCCAGCCTGTGCAGCAGCAGCCAGCTCCAGATCTGCGAGCCGATGCCGACATAGCCGCCCGGGGTAGCGGGGCGGCGCCGTGGCCCGGTGCGGCGTGCCTCGGCGTCGCGCTCCTCGGCCAGCCTGATCGTATGGAGGAGATCGGCGAGCAGCCCGTCCAGCCCCGGCACCTCGTCGGCCCTGCCCTGCCCGGTCTCACTCACGTAGGCGGCCAGGGTGATGGCGACCCCGTACGCCCCGCCGTACACGTCGGGAGACAGCGACTGTACGAACCAGCCGTCGGAGGTGAGCACCGGCGCGGTCCAGGTGACGGTGCCGTCGTCGCCCCGGACGGCCGTGTCGAGCATGGTGCGGGCGATCCCGGCCGCGATCCGGCGCCGGCGCCGCTCGAGGTCCTGGTGCCGGATGAGAGGCGCGGTCATCCGTTTGTTGGCGGGCATCCACCCTTCGTTGAGGTAGGCGCTGACCAGAGCGGACCGGATCACCTCGCGGTCCAGGGCCGCGTCGCGGTCGCGCCAGCGCCGCAGCGCGTCCGCGATGAGGTCCTGCTCGTCTCCGTACGAGGTTTCGCCAGGGCCGTCCAGCCGGCCGCGAGCAGGGGTCGTGGCGAAGAAGGGGATGTCGCCGACCAGCAACTCGGCCACCTCGGCGTCGATCACCTTGGGGTCCGATGGCGCGCCGGGCAGGTTCTCGGCATGCTGGGCCAGCAACTCCGCCGCCTTGCGCATCGCGGCCGGCTCGTCGTGCAGGGAGGCCGGGTGCCACAACATGCGGGCCAGCTCGGCGTACGCCTCGGTGGCGCGAGGCACGACCCGGATCGGATGGTCGGCGAAGTTCGTGAGCAGCCCGGCGAGCTCATCCCGCCGATCCAGCGTGTCGAGGTGCTCGACCAGCTCGGTGAATCCGGACAGCACCAGGTCCCAGTAGTGGACGAGGATCGGATCGGGGCTCGGGTGGTTGCTCAGCGCTGCCAGTTCGACCCGTTCCATCCCCAATCTCGCCGTGTCCGTGCCCCCGTCGACGACGACCGGCACCTGCGTGTACGGCTGCTGGCCGGGCAGGCCTCCGGCGGCGGACATGTCGACGCCGCGCCAGGCGAGCGAGACGCCGCGTCCGGGAAGGAGTCCGGTGCGCAGCACCGATCCGCTGAGCAGGTCGGTCGCCTGGTCGACGGCGTCGCCGTATCCGGACGGTTTGGCCGGGACGTGCGGGGTGAACAGCGTCTCGCAGTCGACGACGACGGGCGCGGGGCCGGCCGCGATGAGGTTCTCCATGTGCAGGTCGCTGCCGCCGATCAGCCGCATCAGCGCCAGCCAGTGCCCGACACCGCGGTAGAAGGACCGCAGCTCCGTCTCGTCGGCGCAGTAGCGGTGCTGGATGTGCTCCGCCCAGCCGTACCCCTGGCGAATCAGCACGTCGGGTACGCGGATGCGGCTGCCGGCGGGCAGCTGGGGCGCCAGGCGTTCGATCAGCCGCGCCAGCGCCTGGTCCACGGCGAGGGACCGGGGCTTGTAGACCACCTTGCCCTGCGAGCCGTGCAGGACGGCGACGCTGTGCCCTCCGCGGTGGCTGTCTCCCGCCCCGAAGTCGACGCAGGCCAGCTCGCCTTGGAGACCGCCGGGCAGTGCGGTGAGCGCCGCGCGGTCGGCGGCGAACCTGCGGGCCAGTTCCACGGCCGCGGCGCACCTGTTGTCGATGATCGTGCCGAGCCTGGACGGCATCGTGGGGTAGTGCCCGGTCAGGGACAGCCAGAACTCGGGCGTCGAGGCCGTCGCCTTCCACTCCTGCCATCGCAGTTGCGGTGTCTCGGCGGTCAGCCTTCCGCTGATCCTGGCGGCGTTGAGTTCCAGCAGCAGGACCCTGTTGACCTTGAGGCGGAGGGTCTCCTCCAGCGCTTCGGCGGTGCTCTGGCAGATCAGCCGGGCCTCCGCCTCCGTGAGGCCGGGGATCGATCCCAGCGTGGCCGACAGCCCGGCCAGCGCCGGTGCGGTCAAGAAGTCCAGCGACGGGTCGAAGTCCCCGGCCATTCGGATCATCCTTCCTTGATCAGCAGCAGAAGCGGCTGCAGGTGCACGAGCTCGCCATCCGGGTGTCCAGGGCGGTCAGCGTGATCTCCGACTCGGCGTAGTCACCGATGAACAGCGGACCGGCCGGGTTGTCCCAGCCCTCGACGTCGGCGCCGCTGCGCCACGCGGCGACGATCTCCTCAGAGCGATCCAGGGTGAGAGGCATTGCTACTCCTTTCATGACCGGGTGATTGACCGGGTGGGGGCGATCAGCAGCAGGCGATGGTGCGGGCGCCTGTGCACGAGCTCGGCCGCTGTGTGTCCATGGCCGTCAGCGTGATCTCCGACTCGGCGTACTCGTCGATGAACAGCGGGCCGGCCGGGTTGTCCCAGCCCTCGACGTCGGCGCCGCTGCGCCAGGCGGCGACGATCTCCTCAGAGCGTTCCAGGGTGACAGGCATTCTTACTCCCTCCATGACCGGGCATCCCGATCAGCGTTAGTCAGCCGATGGAAAAAATCAATACATAGCGGGGGAAACGTAGACTTGTCAGCATTCAGCAGAAATGGCGAAAGCTGCCGTTGCACTGTGACGGAGCTCGCCCAGACGCCGACGGGATGTCCGGAACGCGCGAGCGAGGCCGGCCACCCTCCACACCACCGGCCCACACCCATCAAAGGGATGATGGCGCACGTCAGAGGCTTGGTCCCGCACATGACCACCACCTCGGCGATGGCGCTCATGTGCGGGACGACCCAGCGCACCGCTTTCATAGGGAAGGGGAGGGCGGGAGAAGGTTTCCGCTGTTCGGGAGCGCGGCAGACGTCGGTGAACAGCCTCGACCACGGGCCGTCCGGCGACATTTCCCACCAATGTGCCGGAGATTATCCATGTATTGCGGGCGACAATTATCGCGATTTGTGAATACAGCCCTCCGGCGGCGCACCCGCCGCCCCCGGCCCGAGCACCCCTCCCTCCACGCGCACCACTGCCGGCGCCATGCGGCCGTTCACTCATGTTCGCTGGACGACGCGCATCGGGTCCGCCGCGTGGTCGGCGCGGTTCACCGGTTCCGCCACGCCGGCCCGCAGGACCACCTCGCCGGCCGGTCGGAGGACTGAAGCTTTCAGGAGGGCAGGCGGGTGACGGGTCCGGTAACGGGGTCCTTTGCCGAGCTAGGAGGGCTGATCGCGGCCGGGGGACCGGTCGTGGGGGCTTCGTGACCGGGTGCGCCATGTACAGGTGTGCGGGATAGGCGAATCGTGGTGGTCGTCCCCCTTCTCTTCCTCGGGGGTTTTCCGTGGCCCGATCTTGAGGAGGCACAGCGTGGTGGTGCGGTGGAGGACGCGGTACCGAGGGATCGTGGCGATGGTCGCGGGAATGGTGGCGTGCGCGGTGGTGGCGGTGGCCGTGCCCGCGCTGGCGGCGATGCCGCCGGCCACGTGCCGGGTTACGTACGTGAAGACCTGGGACAGCAGCGGACGGTTCGGGGCGAACATCACCATCGACAACATGGCCCCGCGGATCACTTCGTGGCGGCTGACGTTCACCTGGCCGGGGACCCAGCGGGTGGACAACGGCTGGTACGCCACGTGGAGCCAGTCGGGCAGGAACGTGACGGCGGTGAACCTGCCGTACAACGGGACGCTGGACCAGGGGCAGCGGATCACGATCGGCTTCAACGGGTCGTACACCGGCACGAACGCGCCGCCCGCGCTGTTCCTGCTCAACGGCGTCGGCTGCCTCGGCCCCAACCCGCCCGTGACCCCGACGCCCACGCCCAGTCCCACCCCCACACCGGATCCCGCGCGGGTCGACAACCCCTACGCCGGGGCGGACGGGTACGTCGACCCCACGTGGTCGGCCGCGGCGGCGGGTGAGCCCGGCGGGGCGGCGGTGGCGCGAACCTCGACCGGTGTGTGGCTGGACCGGGTGTCCCGCATCGCGGGCACCTCCTCGGTACCGGGGCTGCGGGCGCACCTCGACGAGGCGGTGCGGCAGGACGCCGCGAACGGCGCGACGCCGCTCACCATCCAGATCGTGCTGAACGACCTGCCCGACCGCAACTGCCTGCGGTACGTCAGCACCGGCGACTTCGCCATCGCGGCGGACGGCCTCGACCAGTACCGCACCCGGTACGTCGACCCGATCGCCTCGATCCTCGCCGACCCGGCCTACCGGCGGTTGCGCATCGTCGCGGTGGTCGAGCCGGACTTTCTGCCGGGCCTGGTGATGCCGACCGGCACCATGTACACCATCCACTGCGAACCGGTCCGCGCCAGTGGCGTCTACCCGCTGGCCGTGCGGTACGCCCTGAACCGCCTGTACGGCATCCCCAACGTGTACACCTACCTCGACGCATCGAACCACGGGCGGATCGGCTGGGCGGACAACTTCGGCCCGGCCGCCGAACTGCTGGCGAGCATCGGCAACGCCACCGGCGATGGCCTGCCGCTCGTGCACGGCTTCACGGTGAACACCGCCGAGTGGGCCGCGCTCACCGAGCCGTTCTTCACCGCCTCCACGGTGATCTCCGGGACGCCGGTGAAGTGGACCCGCTGGGTGGACTGGAACGACTACGTGGACGAGCTGTCGTTCGCCCAGGCGTTCCGGAACCGGCTGATCGCCGCCGGGTTCCCGCCCACCATCGGCATGGTGATCGACACCTCGCGCAACGGCTGGGGCGGTCCGGCCCGGCCGAGGGCGCCGAGCACCTCCACCGACGTGAACACGTTCGTCGATCAGTCCCGGATGGACCGCCGCGTCACCGTCGCCAACTGGTGCAACCAGACCGGCACCGGGCTCGGCGAGCGGCCGCGGGCCGATCCCGCGCCCGGCATCGACGCCTACGCCTGGATCAAGCCGCCCGGTGTCTCCGACGGGGCCGCCGCGGCGGACGTCGTGCCCAACCCGGAGAACATCCCGTACGACCAGCGGTGCAACCCACTGTTCCAGGAGCCGCGCGGCGCGTACGTGCCGGGCCAGGCACTGCCGAACGCCCCGGTGGAAGGGCAGTGGTTCCCCGCGCTGTTCCGGCAGCTCCTGGCCAACGCCTACCCGCCGCTGTAGCCGTCAGGCCGGCCGCCCTCTGCGACGGCCGGTCGCCGCATGGGTTCCGTCCACTGCTCGTGTCAGTGCAGCGGTCACCGAAAAGGGGTTGGCACCGAACCGTGGTGGTTTGGGAGGGTGCGTGCATGGCGGAGGCGGTCGATGTTCGTGATGTGGCCGGGCTGGTCGAGGTGGCGAAGCGACGTGAGCGGATCAAGTACGTGATGTTCTGGGGGCATCGGCCGCCGCGTTCTGGCGGGGTCGGGGCCGGGTGTCTGTCGCAGTGGTGGCCGGCGGAGTTCGTTGTGGACGGCATCGCCTATCCCACTGCGGAGCACTTCATGATGGCGGGGAAGGCGCGGTTGTTCGGTGATGAAGAGACCGCGGCGGCGATCGTGGCGGCCGGTCATCCCAAGCAGGCCAAGGATCTCGGGCGGCGCGTACGCGGCTTCGATGAGGAAAGGTGGGTGGCGACCCGCTTCGGCCTGGTGGTGCGCGGCAATCTCGCGAAGTTCGGGCAGCATGCCGATCTGCGGGAGTTCCTGCTGGGCACTGGTGAGCGGGTGCTGGTGGAGGCGAGCCCGGTGGACCGTGTCTGGGGGATCGGACTTGCGGCCGACGACGAGCGAGCTGAGAACCCGGAGCAGTGGCAGGGGCTGAACCTGCTGGGGTTCGCTCTGATGGAGGTAAGGCGATTGCTTCGGCGGTCGTCACCGTCCATGGCCTGATTTCACGGGACGGCCCGGTCATCACCGCGCGGGCGTCGACGAAAGCCCAGGTCACCCTGCGATGACCTGGGCTGCTTCGCGGTTCGCTCCGTGCTGTCGCCCGCGCTGTCCGGGTTCGTCGCCGGCGAGTGTCCGTGGGGCGGTCAGCCCCGCCAGATCTTGACCGTGAGCACGTTGTCGTTCATCAGGTCGCCGACGTAGGCGGTCGGTAGCGAGTGGAACACGTAGTTGCCGGCCGGGTCGCCGAGCATGGCCTGCGTGCAGTTGTTGTAGCCGCGCATGGAGCTGACCCGGCCCGCCACGGTGACGTAGTTGCGCAAGGAGTAGCCCTCGGAGTCGCAGGGACCGGAGGCGCCGTAGAAGTTGTAGATCGCGGTGTCGTAGTTCGCGTGCTCGTACTCCTGGAGGAGCAAGGTGTCGGCCCGCATCGCGGCGCCACCGGCGGCCTTGGACTTCTGGTGGGCGTCCTGCACCGACACCGTGGAGCACTGCTCCGAGAGCACCTTGGAGAACCCGTCGGCGTCCCGCTCCTTGCCGACGATCACGGCGCAGTACTGGTCAGCGGCGGCGTGTGCCGGCGCGGACGCGACCCCCGTGCCGGCCGCGGCCAGCATCGCCATGCTCGTCAGTGCGGTCCGGATGTTTCGTCGCATGCTCTCTCCCCGTTCGGGCTGGGTGATCCACCCAGACGTCGTCCTTGACATCGCCAGTACGGCCGGCATGACTCCGATTGTGGTACGTGGATGGTCCGTGGCCCGGGTTTTCGCACGATCCGGACGCTCGCGGTCGGTGGACGCGAACGCGCGCACCAGAGCGCCATCACTGGCGGCAGGCACTGGCGCTCTATCGGGCGCTCGACGTTCCCGAGGCGGACGAGGTCACCGCTCACCTGAACGGAGACCGCGGCCCTGCCCCTGCGCAGCGATCAAGTGCGGGGCTCATGTCCTCGACTTCGGCCACCGCCACGCCGCGTGTTCATGCGGCGTGGCGGTGCGGGAGTCCTCGCTGGTCGTGTTCCCGTATGGTCGTCAGCCGATCCGCTGCACGGTGGCACCCTGCCGGATGGCGCGGGGGATCTCGGCGACGGAGTCCACGATGTCGATCAGGTGGGCGATGCTCTCGGCCGGAGCACTGGAGCTGACGTCGACGGTGTAGGTGATCCCGGTCGACCGCCAGCTCTCGATGTCAAAGCCGCCGGCTGCGGAAACGCGCACTCCGAGGAGTTCGATGCTCAGTGCGGCCGCCTCCCGGTAAAGGTCGTTGAGAACGCATCCTGCCGCCGCGAGGTGAAGGAGATGTCCTCCGGTGAAATCCGCCTGGACGCTCACGCCCTCGGGCGTCCACCGATGAGGGAAATGCACCGTGGGCTCGTCCGTCGCCTTCAGTGATCCTGCGCTCACGATCACGTTGAAACGATCATCCATGATTCGGGCTCCCGGCACCTCAGGCGTACGGACGTGACGACAAGAGATCGTCCTACACGTCTCAGCCGTTAACGGCAATACAGCACTCCCCTACGCTCCGGAGGATGGGTCGGCCGGCTGGACTCGGCCCGGCGAGCCGCTGGGCGATCGTCCGGGCGAGGGCCAGGTGCCGTCGGCGGTGTTGACCTCGTTCGGCCTTAACCGCGGCGAACGCCACCCGCGGGGTTCACGATCTCGGCCGCGTCCGGCCACGCACCAGGTACGCCTGCTACCGCGACGGCGTCGGTCTCGTGGCACCCTGCGTGGGATCTTTCTTCGCGGTCGTAGGCCGCCGGTCCCGCGAGGGCTGGGAAGGCGTGGACGGCCGTCCTTCGTCCGGCACCCGTTGGTTGACTATGTCGCAACCTATGACGCATGCTGTTGAGACAAGCTTTGCGACAAAGGAGGCGCTATGACCCGTGACCCGTTATCGGACGTGGATCCGCCGGCGCGTGCGGTCGATCTGCGACTGGCGGGGGAGTGGCTGGCCCAGCACGGCCTGGCCGAAGCCCGCCCGACCCCGCTGCTGGCCAATCGGCTGGCGGTCCGCAGACGCGCCCGCCTCGCCGCCCAGGTCATCGTCGCCGTGCTGATCGTCGCGAGCGCGCTCGTCGCCGTTTCCGCCTTCGGCAGCTCCCAGCCGCATCGCCCGCTGCCGCTGCTCGCCCTGACCGCGCTGGTGGCCGGGCTGCTGCTGGCACAGTCGCTGCTCGACTTGTGGGTGCGACGTGTCGACCAGCGGGCGGGCGCGACGCTGTCCCGCCGGGCCGCCCATCTGGTCCAGCCCGGCTGGCCGACCGTGCTCGGCAGGGCGTACGCCGTCTTCGCCGTGGTCACGTTCGCCGGCGCGATGGCGCTGGCCGGGAGCGCCCTGGCCGTTCCCGACCCCATCGTGCGGCAGCTGGCCGTCGTCCTGCTGATCGGCCTGCTCGGCGTGACGGCCATCATCGTCATGCAGCTGCGCTACCTGCTGCGGCGCCCGGTCGTGGCGGAGGACGAGGAGTCGCTGACCGCCGACGTCATCATGCGCGTCGAGGACGCCCGCGACCTCACCATGCCGAGCGTGCAGTGGTCGCTGCCCATGGTGCTGCTGTTCGGCACCGCGCCCGGCTGGTGGAACGCCGCAGCGGTCGCCTACCTGGTCCTGAGCCTGGCCGTGTGCGTCGCGCTCTCGGCCAGGATGCCGTCGAGCGCGACGGTGGCCCGGCGGGTCATGAGCGTTCGATGATCGTCATCGATGCGGGCTCGCCCGTGCCGCCGTTCGAGCAGCTGCGGGCCCAGCTCGCCCGGCAGATCCAGGACCGTACGCTGGCCGTGGGCGCCCGGCTGCCGACCATCCGCCACCTCGCGGCCGACCTCGGCCTGGCGGTCAACACGGTCGGCCGGGCCTACCGGGAGCTGGAGGAGGCGGGGCTGATCGAGACGCGCGGGCGGGCGGGCTCGTTCGTGTCGGCCGCGGGTGAGGAGGGCCGGGAGCGGGCTCGCCGGGCCGCCGCCGACTACGCGGCCGTGATCGCCAGCGTCGGCATCGACGCGGGCGAGGCGATCCGCATCGTACAGGCGGCTCTGGCGTCCGGTACGGCGGCACCGGCCTCGTCCTGAACCCAGACGACCGGTTCTACCGCCGCGCATCGTCGCGCCGATCGGACGTGTACGGCACATCCGATCGGCGCGAGGGACCATTCGCGGACCCGGCGGTCATCTCCGGATCCAGATACGGCGCCGGTCAGCCCTCCACGGCGCAGGTGTCTCTGTTGAGGGAGAACCGGGCCGGCGTGGACGCGTCACCGGTGTGACTGGCCAGGTAGCCCATGGTGACGCTGCGGCCAGGGGCGATGGACCCGTTGTAGTTCGCGTTCACCGCGGTGACGATGTCGCCGCCCTGGGTGAGGTCGGTGTTCCAGTCCGAGATGACGGTCTGGCCGCGGGACAGCGGGAAGACCAGGGTCCAGCCGTCGATCGGTGTGGTGCCGGTGTTGGTGATGGTGAGGTCGACGGTCATGCCGGTGCCCCAGGCCTGCTTGACCACCTTGATCCGGCAGGTCGGCGCGGCCCGCTCGAACGACACCTGGTGCAGCATGCCGGGGAGGTCGTTGACGACGTAGAGCTCGCCCTTCGGGGTGGCGCCGAACGCGGTGACCTGGGTGGGCATTTTGCCGATCTCGGCCTGGAGATAGCCGCCCTGGCCGTCCTCGCGCAGCGCCCACGCGGTGGAGGAGCAGTAGTCGGTGGCGATGTAGGTGCCCCCGACCAGGTCGGCGAACTTCTGGCCGCGGTACACCTGTCCGCCGATGACCGCGCAGCCGCCGGTCCACGGCGAGTAGGTGAAGACCGGCTTGGTGTACTGGACGTCGGTCCGGCACTGGGTCTGGTCGAACACCTCGAGTCCCTCGTAGCAGGACCAGCCGAGGTTCGCGCCGGCCTGCCGTCCGGCCTTGACGTGGTCGATCTCCTCCCACTTGCCCTGGCCGACGTCGCCGATCCACATCGAGCCGTCCGCGCGGTCGATGGAGAAGCGCCAGGGGTTGCGCGCGCCGTACATCCAGATCTCCCCGCGGGCGCCCGCGCGGCCGACGAACGGGTTGTCGGCGGGAATGCAGTAGGCCAGGGAGCCGCACTTCCGGTTCACGTCGACGCGCAGGATCTTGCCCAGCAGGGTGTCCAGGCGCTGCCCGGAGTCGAAGGGGTCTCCGGCGTTGCCGCCGTCACCGATGCTCATGTACAGGTAGCCGTCGGTGCCGAAGGTGAGCTGGCCGCCGTTGTGGTTGCCGAACTCGGCGTGCTCCTGGGAGAGCAGCGGTTCGAGGCGCGCGTTGCCCAGGTTGTATCGGGCCAGGGTCACCGCGCCGTCCGGCAGCGCGGTGTAGGCGAGGTACAGGTTCTGGCTCTGGGCGAAGTCGGCGGGGAGGGCGATGCCGAGCAAGCCCCGCTCGTTGTCGGAGGTGTCCACCGACGCCGTGATGTCGATCAACGGGGTCTGCGCGAGGCCGGTGGTCGGGTGGTAGACCCGCACGGTGCCGCGCTTCTCGACGATGAACAGCCTGTCGGTCCCGTCATCGGGTGCGGCCAGGGCGACGGGGCGTTGCAACCCGAAGGCGACCTGGGTGGTGACCACGTTGATCTCTTCGAGCGGCACCGTGGAGGCCTGCGGCGCCCTCGCGCCACCGGCGGATACGGACGAGGACGCGGCGGCCGGGGCGGATCGTGAGGTCGCCGCGGACGCTGATGGAGTGAGCGCGATCGCGGGGGCGAGCAGTGGCAGGGACAAGGCGAGCAGCGCGCGGGCTGCCCAGCGATTTCCTGGCATGTCGGGCTCCAGAGGCGGGCTTCGTCGGAGGGCGGAGCGCGTCCGACCCGATCGCATTCCGCCGCGAAACGACCGGAGTACGACGGCGACCAAACAGACTCCATGCTCTGACGCGCCCGACCGGACGGTATCGGCATAGCCGTCGTCACATCCAGGTCCGCGACCGCGACTTACCTTCTGAGAAGGGACGACAGGCCCTTGTAGCCGCTATTTCCGCTCCTGACCAGGGGAGATACGTGATCCCTCCGGCGTGACCCGCCATCGGCCGCATGAAACGTACATCGCCGGGGGCCGGGCAGGGGCTGGAGTCCTCTCGCCCGCGCCGGGCGAACGGTGCCTGGCGACCTCGCGGGCGCGGGCCGGGTATGGGCCTCGTACCGCCGGGACGCCGCTACCGCCGACCGAAAGTTTCAGCCGTCGATCTGGGACGTTGATCAGGCCGGGCGGGCCAGGGGCAGGTCCGATGCCGGTTCGGGGAGGGTCGGTCGGCATCCGGCTTCCGCGATCACTCCCGCTCGTTGACAGCGCGCCGCAATCAGTTCGACGCTTTTCGTCGTGGGCCCGATACTTTCGGGCCTTGGCCACTGCCGATCTGAGGCACCGGCCGCGGCACGGTGCCCGGGCCGTCGAGTACGGCGGCCCGCCGACCTTCGCCGCGTCGTGCGGCATCGACGTGGCGGTGGCCGCCACCCTGGCCCTCGGCAGAGTCCCCCGCCAGGCCTTAGGAGGAAGCACGCACATGACCGACGTTCCCACCCGCCCGCCGTACCACGACCTCCGCAGCGGCATGCTGCTCATCGGACGTGCCTGCGTGCTGGCCCTGGTCGCCTTCACGATGATGCTGCCCGGCACCGCCGACGCGGCGGTGACCACCAACCAGACCGGGACGAACAACGGCTACTTCTTCTCGTTCTGGACCGACACCCAGGGCTCCGTCTCCATGGAGCTCGGTTCCGGCGGCAACTACAGCACCTCGTGGCGCAACACCAACAACTTCGTCGCCGGCAAGGGCTGGAAGCCCGGCGCGCGCAGAACGGTGACGTACTCGGGCAGCTTCAACCCCTCCGGCAACGCGTACCTGACCCTCTACGGCTGGACGCGTAGCCCGCTCGTCGAGTACTACATCGTGGACAGCTGGGGCAGCTGGCGGCCCACCGGTACGTACAAGGGCACCGTCACCAGCGACGGCGGCACGTACGACATCTACCTGACCACCCGGTACAACGCCCCCTCCATCGAGGGCAACAGCAGCACGTTCAACCAGTACTGGAGCGTCCGGCAGCAGAAGCGCGTCGGCGGCACCATCACGGCGGGCAACCACTTCGACGCCTGGGCCCGGAACGGGATGAGCCTCGGCAACCACGACTACCAGATCCTCGCCACCGAGGGCTACCAGAGCAGCGGAAGCTCGAACGTGACGGTGGACAGCTCCACCAACCCGTCTCCCTCGCCGTCGCCCTCTCCCTCGGCGTCGCCCTCGCCTTCTCCCTCGCCCAGCGGCGGCACCGGCGGCCCGTGCCGCGTCGCCTACGTGAAGAACGAGTGGAACAACGGCTTCACCGCCAACATCACGGTCACCAACACCGGCAGCAGCCCGATCAACGGCTGGACGCTCGCCTGGTCCTTCGCGGCCGGCCAGCAGATCACCAGCTCCTGGAACGCCGAGGTGACCCAGAACGGCTCGTCGGCCTCCGCCCGCAACGTCTCCTACAACGGCTCCCTGGCTCCCGGAGCGAACACCACGTTCGGCTTCCAGGGCACCTACTCCGGCAACAACCCCAACCCCACGGCCTTCACGCTGAACGGCTCCGCCTGCACCAACGGCTGACGCTCCGCGGAAGCCCCAGCGAGATCACGAAACGCCGCCGCCCCGACCGGGCGGCGGCGTTTCGTCACGAGCGAGGTTTCTCCGTCATGGCAAAGGAGAGGGCGGATACCCTGCCTGCGGTACTTCGACCACGTGACCGGAGGAGTCGATGCTGGTATGACGGCAGGGCGGCCGATGCCCACACAGGACGACGTGCTCGGGTACTTCGAGACGCTGTCGAACTGGGGACGGTGGGGCGACGACGACGAGCTCGGCACGCTGAACCACATCACCGACGACGTCCGGCTGGCGGCGGCGCGGGCCGTGCGCCACGGCAGGAGCGTGTCGTGCGCGTGGGAGGTCGCCGTACCGGAGGACATGGAGCGGTCGACGACGACGTGCCCGTGCGCCGCCGACATGCCGGGTGCCGAGAACATGCCGGTGCCCGCGTTCCACAAGGACCGGCGCTGGGGCTTCTCGTCCGAGCGGCTCGGCGTCACGTTCCACGGCAACACCCTCACCCACCTCGACTCGCCGTGCCACATCTTCTGGGACGGCACGATGTACAACGGGCGGTCGCACGCGCTGGTCGACGCCGCGACGGGATCGGCGTGGGCGGCCGTCACGGCGGCGGCGAACGGGATCATCACGCGTGGTGTCCTGCTGGACGTCGCGAGCGCGCGCGATGTGCCGTGGCTGGAACCGGGGCAGGGTGTGTTCCCCGACGATCTCGAGGAGGCCGAGCGCCGCCAGGGTGTGCGGGTGCGATCCGGCGATGCGGTGCTCCTGCGGACCGGCTATGGCCGCGCCCGGCACGAGACCGGTGCGGCCACCGGTTTCACGCAGTCCGGCTGGCACGCGTCCTGCCTGCCGTGGCTGCATGAGCGACAGGTCGCGCTGATCGGCGCCGACACCCCCCAGGACGTTCAGCCGTCCGGGTACGAAGACGTGTTGATGCCGGTGCACGCCGTGAGCCTCGTCGCGATGGGTCTGTGGATGCTCGACAACTGCGACCTGGAGGCGTGCGCCACGACGGCCGCCGAGCTCGGCCAGTGGGACTTCCATCTCGCGGTCGCGCCGGTCCGCTTCGCCGGTACGTCCGGTAGCCCGGTCAACCCGATCGCCACATTCTGACCGCGCTTCACGAGAAGGCGTGCCTGGGGCCGCGCGGCGTCCGGAACACCGCCTCGGGGATTGTCGGTGGCGAGGGCTACGGTGGCGCCATTGGAGGTGCGATCGTCAGTGGAACTCACTCCCCGGCAGGTGCTCGGCCTGCGGATGTCCAGCCTGCTGCTGGGAGCGTCGTCCGGCGGCGCGGGCCGGGCGACGGGCGTGGCCGAGGTGGTGACCTGGCTCGGCGCGATGCAGGCGCAAGATCTGGCCAGCGGTCTGTGGTCGTTCGGCGCGCGACTGGCCGGACACACCGTCGCCGACGTCACCGCCGCGCTGGAGCGGCGTGAAGCGCTGCGCACCTGGCCGATGCGCGGCACCATCCATTTCGTCCCGTCCCGCGATGCCCGATGGATGCTCGACCTGATGGCCGTCCGGGTGCTGAACGCCGCCGCGCGGCGGCGCGAGCAGCTCGGCCTCCCAGAGGAGACCGTCGCCGAGGCCATGGAGGTGCTGGGCGGGGCGCTGGCCGGCGGCGGGCGGCTGAGCCGGTCGCAGTGCCTGGCCGTGCTCGGCGCCAAGGGCATCGACACCGGTGGCCAGCGCGGCTACCACCTGCTGTGTCACGCGAGCCAGCTTGGGCTGCTGTGCATCGCCCCCAACATCGGCAACGAGCAGAGCTTCGTGCTGCTCGACGAGTGGGTCCCCGACCCGCACCGGCCGGAGCGTGACGAGGCGCTGGGCACCATCGCGCTGCGCTACTTCCGCGGCCGCGGGCCGGCCACCCGGCACGACTTCGCGGGCTGGACCGGCCTGACCGCCGCCGACGCCAAACGCGGCATCGCCGTGGCAGGCGAAGCTCTGGCCCGCGTGACCGTCGACGGACTGGAGACGTACCTCGACGCCGCGCTCCTCGACGCTCCTCTCCCGGCCGAGGACGACGAGGTGCTCGTGCTGCCCGGGTTCGACGAATACCTGCTGGGCTACAAGGACCGCTCGTTCATGGTCGCCGACGAGCACAAGGCGGCCATCATCCCCGGCGGCAACGGGGTCTTCCGGTCCACCGTGGTACGCGGCGGCCGGGTCGTGGCCACCTGGACGCGCATCCTCGCGAAGAGCCGGGTGCTGATCTCCGTCCAGCCGCTCGTACCGCTCCACGGCGGCGACCGGGCGGAGGTCGAGCGGGCGTTCGAGCAGTACGCACGGTTCGTGGAACGCACCCCGGAGGTGCGCTGGCCGTGAGCCGTCGCGAGTTCGGTCGCGCCGGCCGCTGACCTACCCGCTCGCAGAGGTCTGCCCCAGTGCCGGAGCCGTGGTCAAGGCCGAGGCCGCTGAAGAGAACCGGGAGATGCGGGAGTGGGAAGCCGACGCGCAGCGCATGTGCGACTCGACCGCATGGCAGGGGCCAGCGTCTGCTGATCATGGCGTTCCCCGGGAAGGGCGACAAGCCGGTCACCTACCGCCGGCCGCCCAAGCGGTGACACTGCCGCACGCCCGACCGTCCGCTTGACGCCACGCTGCGAGCCGGCGGCCACGCGCTTACGCGGCTGTGCGGAAGTACGTCTCACCGGCCATCGAAGCACCTGTCAGACGGCGCGTACGCCTGTACGGAGCGCCTGCCGGACAGGCTGACAACACGATCTCGTTGTGGACAGCGTCAGCGATTCGGAACCGTGGTCTCCGCCGCAGGAACCCCCCTCAGCGCCGGAGACCAGGAGAGACGATGAAGCTGCCTTCCTACGCCGCAGCCCCCGTGGCGGCCGCCCTGCTCACTTCCTTCACCGGAGTGCCGGGGCTGCCGGCGGCACAGGCGGCCGACGCCAGGGCCCTGCCGAGCCTGAACATGGAGGCGACGGTCAAGGCGGCCCAGATCGACCCGCGGCGGCCGGACGACAAGCTGACCCCCGGAGCCAAGGCAAGCGTGCTCCTCGTCGAACGGGCGCTGCGCGACCGGCACCTGCTCGACGCGAAGTGGGTGGACGGGTACTTCGGCACCACGACGGTCACCGCCTTCGCGAAGTACCAGAAGTCGCTCGGCCTCACCGGGCTCGCCGCCAACGGCCTGCCGGGCAAGACGTCGCTCACCAAGCTCGGCGCCGGCCGCTTCCAGGTCACCCATCCCATCGTCCCGGGCGCCAAGGTGGCCGTCGACGGCGGCGTCGTCAACACCCGCACGCGGAGCATGCTGGCCGAGGCGAAGCGGCTGCTCGGCCGCGACCTCGTGCTGTTGCAGGGTTCGTACAACCCCGGCGGCGACCCCACGTCCGCGGGCACCCACGACGGCGGCGGCGTCGTCGACATCTCGGTCAAGGGCATGAACGCCGCCACCCGCACCGCGGCCGTCCGCGCGCTGCGAAGTGTCGGGTTCGCGGCATGGGTGCGCAACCCCGATCAGGCCGACTGGCCGTGGCACATCCACGCCGCCGCGATCAGCGACACCGATCTCGCCGGCCAGGCACAGCACCAGGTCGGTGACTACTACCTCGGCCTGAACGGGCTCTCCGGCCGCGGCCCGGACGACGGCCCGAAGGTGACCATCCGCACCTGGGAGGAGTACCGGCGCCGCTGACGATCGCACGACCCGAAACCCAGGACGCACGGAAACCACGGAAACCACGGAAACAAGGAGAACACGATGAGCACGTTCAACAAGATCCTCGCCGCGACCGCCGCGATGGTGGCCGGTGGGGCGATGCTCGCCACCGCCTCGCCGGCCTCGGCGGCCGTCCGCAACGGCGTGTGCGAGGCGGGCGAGTTCTGTTACTACTTCAACAGCGACAACAAGGGATCGGTCTCGGACTTCGCCGGGTCGGTCGCCGACTACGGCACCAAGCAGCCGTCCTGTTTCGATTTCAAGGGCGCCGGCGCCGGCAAGGGCAAGTGCATCAAGAACTCCGCCGCTTCCGTGTGGAACCGCAGCGCCAAGACCGTCCGGGTCTACTACAACAGCAACTACGGCGGCAGCGTCTACCAGGACTTCAAGCCCGGCGCCAAGGGCAACCTCAAGGCGGGCCTGAAGAACCAGAACGCCTCGCACCAGTTCGGCCCGTCGTCCGCGCCGCGTGCCAACATGTCGTACGCGCTGTACAAGACCGGCGGCGGCGGGATCAGCTGCGGCTTCGACGGCTACACCCACACCTCCGGCCGGCATGAGGGCATCGACATCGCCCGCAGCGTGGGCTCGGACGTCCACGCGCTGGTGAGCGGTCAGCTCATCTACCTCGCGCGGGGGCACAACGGCGGCTCCGGGCTCTCCACGATCTCCATCTACAACGCCTCGCTGAACAAGACGATCATCTACCTGCACTCCGCGCCGCTGTCCTCGCTGCGCGTGGGCCAGCAGATCTCGCGCGGGCAGCGCATCGCGGACGAGGCGTGGCACGGGGTGTCGTCCAGTGGTGCCGCGCACACCCACGTCGAGATGCGTCCCGGACGCCAGACGCTCGCCGCCAAGAGCGTCGGCGACCCGACGCTGAGCAACCCGAACCCGAACGCGTTCTGGGTCTCCCAGGGCTACAACGTCCGCTAGGGCGCCGAGGCCTGCGATGAAGAGGAAGGCGATCATGTCTCCACGAACCGCACGGCTGATCTCGCGGCTCGCCGGGGCCGCCGCGATGGTGGTCGGCGGGATGGTGTTCGTCACCGCCCCGCCGGCCTCGGCGGCGGTGCGCAACGGCGTGTGCGAGGCGGGCGAGTTCTGTTACTACTTCAACAGCGACAACAAGGGGTCGGTCTCGGATTTCGCCGGATCCGCCGGCGACTACGGCACCAAGCAGCCGTCCTGTTTCGATTTCAAGGGGCCCGGCAACGGCAAGGGCAAGTGCGTCAAGAACTCCGCCGCGTCGGTGTGGAACCGCAGCGGCAAGACCGTCCGGGTCTACTACAACAGCAACTACGGCGGCAGCGTCTACCAGGACTTCAAGGCGGGCGCCAAGGGCAACCTCAAGGCGGGCCTGAAGAACCAGAACGCCTCGCACCGGTTCATGGGCTCCGGGTCGCCGGCCGAATGCAAGACCGACGGCACGCAGACCAAGCTGCCCACGACGATCCTCGTCTACCGGAAATCCCTCGATCGCGTGGAACGGGTGCCGTTCAAGACCTACATCAAGAACGTCCTGCCCAACGAGTGGCGGTCGCACTGGCCGAAGGAGTCACTCAAGGCCGGGGCGATCGCCGTGAAGAACTTCGGCTGGTACTGGGCGCTGAACTCGGCGAGCAGGACGCCGAGCGGCCAGTGCTACGACGTCACCGACCACACCTCCAGCCAGATGTACAAGCCGGGCTCGGCGACGGCGGCGACGAACGCCGCGGTGGACGCGACGTGGGGCACCCGGATGACGCGCGGCGGGAAGATCTTCAAGGCGCAGTACTGCTCCACGACCACGGCGTGCGGCCATTGGGTCACCGGCGACTGGATGTCGCAGAACGGCACCCGTGACAAGGCCGAGGCGGGCTGGAGCCACTCCAGGATCGTCAAGTACTACTACAAGGGAATCGTTCTGACCTCCTGAGCCGCGCGGAGACGCTCCGCTCGTGGGTTCCCCGCCGCGTGTCACGCGGCGGGGAACTCGCGTCACTCGACGATGACCTGGAAGTTGAGCGGCCGGCCGCCGGGGAAGGCCACCTGTCCCGAACCGTCCATCATCTTGAACCGCACGTAGCACAGGCCGGAGTTCCTCGGCGTGGTGATGAGGGTCCGGATGTCGACGATCTCCCCGGGGGCCGTGTCCTTGATCGGCACATCGGAGATGGTCTGGCACTGGTCTTGCCGCTGCGGGAGGTCGAGGCGGTGCAGTGAATATCCCTTCCACGGCACTCTTCCGGCGTTCTTGAGCCGCCACACCTTGGCCTTGGTCTGGCCCGGGCCGACGCGCGTGCAGTCGGGCAGCGTGATGTCCCCGATGAACGCGGCCGAGTCACCCTGGTGGGCGGGCGGGGCGTACGGCGGGTTGGTCGGGCGCACCGGGCAGTCGGCCGCCGACAGCGCGGTACTCGACGGGCCGCCGGACGGGGGCAGGCCGCCTCCGTCGGTCCCGCGGCCGGCGTTGACCGCGACGAAGACCGCTGTCGCGGTGCCCACGGCCGCCGTCGCGAGCGCGGCCATGGCGGGGCGGGACAGCCGCCGTCCGCGGCCCCTCGGCGCGGACAGGACCGGGCGGGCCTCGCCGTGCGGTGGCGGCGGCACGGACGCCGATGGCTCACCGGCCGGCCATGGCGCCGGTGACCCGGTGGCGGTGTGCACGGCAGCAGGACCTTCCGCGGCGTCAGAGGCGGAGGCCGCGAGTTCACCGGGCGGACGGGCCGCCGAGGGGTCCGTGCGGGCCGGAGGATCTCCGGCGCTCGCCGATCTGACCGTGAGGTTCGCCTGCTCCCAGCGTTCGCGGTACGCGTCCGGGGTCGCGCCGCACGCCCTGACGAACTCGACGGTGGTCTCCCAGCTCGGGAGCCGGTTGCCCTTCGTGGCTTCGTGCAAGGTGGTGTGCGAGATGGCACCTGACCGGCCGGACATCTCACGGAAAGGCGGGTTGCCGACAGAGTTGCGAAGTTCGCGGAGCGCCGCCGCGAAGTCCTCGATCGCCTCCGCCCGTGCACGTATGTCGTCCACCGGGGTGACGCTAACAGCGCGGACAGTATTCACTCAAGCTGAAACCCGTAGTGGCGGGCGAAGTCAGATGATTCCCCACTACCGGCCCAGATCCAGGTCATCTTCCGGTGTAGCCGTCGCCTCGGCCTGGCATGGCCCGAGCGGCCGGGCTGTTGCGCGGGCGCTCCGATCGTTCGACGATGTGATCATGGGGCGAGAACGGCAGATCCTGGCGTGTTCCGGCGTGTTGTATCCGCCCGGGGGTTTCCCTCCCGAACGCATGGGCGCCCAGCTGTGGCAGGCCATGCGGCTCGCCGGCGTGCGCGGGCCGCGCGTGTGCATCATCGCCACGGCCGTCGGCGACGCGCGGGAGTACATCGATCGCTGGTACGCGCGAGCCGCGTCGTTCGGCGAGGCCGAGGTATCACACCTGGAGTTGTTCGTCAGACCGAACGTGGCGGACGTGCGAGCCCATCTGCTGGCGCAAGACGTGATCTTCGTGACCGGTGGAAGCGTGGTCAACCTGCTGGCGGTGTGGCGCGCTCATCGTCTCGACGAGATCTTGCGGGAGTGCTGGGAGGCCGGAGTCGTGCTGGCCGGCCAGAGCGCGGGAAGCCTGTGCTGGCATTCGGGCGGCGTCACCGACTCCTTCGGCGACGCGCTCGATGCCATCGACGACGGCCTGGGCCTCCTGCCGTTCAGCAACGGCGTGCACGACGACCTCGGCGACCAGCCCAGGCGTGAGCGGTACCGCTACTTCGTCGCGCAGGGCGGACTGCCGGCGGGTCACGCGACCGAGGACGGCGTCGCTCTGCACTACGTGGGCACGCGACTCCATGAAGCGCTCGGCGTGCTCCCTGACCGGAATGCCTGGCTGGTCGAACCGGACGGTCCCGGACGGTACCGCGAGAAAGCCATACCCGCTCGCTATTGGGTGCCATGAGCGTAGGGTCACAACGGCCTCACGCGTGATGACGTCAACCTGGAGAGACGCTGTGACTGATCTTGGAGAGCCGGTCGAGTCGATGGAGCAGCTCGCGCTGGTCTGGCGGGCCATGGTGCTCGACCGGACGTCGAACGCGGATGTACGGGACCTTCCCGGCATCGCGGTTCGTTGGGCGGACTCCAGGTTCGCCTTCTGGAACGCCGTCACATTGACCGAGGCCGGGGTGGACGCGCAGCTTCTCGAACGGCGCCTCGGCCAGGTCGTGGACATCATGCGGTCCAAGACGCGACCGGGCTTCCTGTGGCTCTTCGAGGACCTTCTCGGCAGCGAGGCGCGCGCGACGCTCGCGACGGCGGCGGAGCGCGCGGGCCTCGAGTTCGCCTTTTCCGGCACCGGCATGGCCGGGGATCTGCTCCCGATTCCCGAGCCGGTCCACCCGGACCTGACGTTCGTGCGCGTGACCAGCGACGAGCAGCTGCGCGACTACGCGGACCTCAACTCGCGTGCCTACGGGTTCGACCTGGAGGACGGACGCGACGGGCTCGTCGGTTCGACCTTGTGGAAAGAGCAGGTGTACGCGTACCTGGGCCTGCGGGACGGAGTTCCGGTGACCTGTGCGGGGGCCGTGGCGGCGGACGGCCGGCTCTTCGTCGTGCTGGTCGCCACGGACCCTGAGTGGCAGCGCAGAGGTTACGGCGAGGCGGTCACGCGGAAGGCACTGTACGAGGGCGCCCAGGCTACCGGACTGACTCGGGCCACCCTGCACGCGACCGCCGACGGGGCCAAGGTGTACCCGCGTATCGGCTTCCGCTCGAACTCGCCGATCGGGTTCTACGGGTTGAAGGGCTGATCTCACCGCCGTCGCGGGCCCAGACCAGCCTCGCCGGGCGGTCGCTGGAGCGCTTTTTGGGCGCTAGGCCTCGTAGATGGGGGCGAGATCGGCGAAGATGCGGTAGTCGGTGATCAGGCCGTCGTCGCGGGTGTGCCAGATCGATACGGCCACGGCGCTGACGTCCTTACCGTCGAGCCGGCGGTAGGTCACCTCGGTCTCGGCGATGATGTCGGCGTCCACCTGCCAGTTCCGGATGATCCGGTGCCGCAGGCCGCCGATGGTCGCGTAGAAGTCCCGCAACCCGGCGACGATCGTCGCACGTCCGATCAGCGGTTCGGCGTTGCCGAACACGAAGGTGGCGTCGTCGGCCAGTAGCCGCCCGAACGCGTCGGCGTCGGAGGTGTCGACCATCTGGAAGACGCGTCGCACCACTTCGTCGGTCATGCCGGTCCTCTCCTGCGCAGCCGAGATCACTGGTGGGGACGATACGGGTCGGGGGACGTCGTACAACTATCGCAAGGGTAGGGATTTCCTGCCGGTAAGACGCGTCGAAGTTCCCGGCGGGTCCGTGGATCGCGAGCCGGAGCCGCCGCGACGCCGCGCCCGGATACGCCGTTACGGCGACCGCGCGTCCCCGGAGCCTCCAAGGTCAGGGAGTCGGGGACGCTCAGGAGCAACTTGGCCACGCTGACGCGCGGACGCGCTCGCCGGTGGGGACTCGTCCGTAAGCTGGGGATGTGTCCCCCGCGTTGGTGCTGCTCGATGGCGTTCGCTGGCAGGGTGCGCGTGTGGTCGGCGATCGCGCGCACACCCTGCTGGCCGTGCTCGTCATGCACGCGCGTGCCGGAGTCGGTGACGAGCGCCTGATCGAGGAGCTGTGGCCCGACGGGGCGCCGGTCAACCCGACCAAGTCGCTGCAGGTGGTCGTCTCGCGCACCAGAGCGGCGACCTGCGCCGAGGCCGTGGTGCGGATGCCGCATGGTTATCGGCTCGGGCTGCCCGCGGGCCAGGTGGACGCACTGCTGCTCGGTGCGCTGGTGGAGCAGGCGCGGGCCGCGCTGGGCGAAGGCGACATGGTGCTCGCGTGCCGCCGCGCCGAGGAGGCCATGGGGCTGGTGCCCGGCGGCCTGGACGGCGCCACGGGCCCGCTGGCCGAGCTGAGGGAATCCGCCGCTGAGTGGGTGGCCGAGGCGCGGCGGGTGGTGGCGATCGCGCGCAGCCGCAGCGGCGCGCACGAGGGCGCGCTGCCGCTGCTGGAGCGGGCTTTCGGTGATCGGCCGCACGACGAGGAGCTGCTCGCCTGCCTGCTGCGCAGCGAGGCCGCCGTGCGGGGAGGGGCCGCGGCTCTGGAGCGCTACGAGCGTTATCGCGTGGGCCTGGTCGCGCGCCTCGGCACCGAGCCGGGGCCTGAGCTCGCCCGCGTGTACGCCGAGCTCCTCGTGGCCGACCGGCCGGTGCGTGAGGGCATCCTGTTCGACGGTTCCTCGCTGCTCGGCCGCGACCACGACATCCGGGCGGTGCACGCCCTGTTGCAGACCGGCCGGGTGGTCTCCATCATCGGCCCCGGCGGGCTGGGGAAGACGCGACTGGCGCATGTCGTGGGCAGGAACGCCGCGCAGCCCGTCGCCCATTTCGTGGAACTGGTCGGCGTGTCCTCGCCGGAGGGCGTGGTGGCCGAGGTGGGGTCGGCGCTCGGGGTCCGGGACTCCGTCAGGGGCCGTCGTGCCCTGACCGCCGAGCAGCGCTCCGACGTTCGCGCCCGGATCGCCCGGCATCTCGACCAGGCTCCGGTGCTGCTGATCCTGGACAACTGCGAGCACGTGATCGAGGCCGTCGCCGATCTGGTGGCGTTCCTGACCGTGACGACCCGCGACCTCCGGGTGCTGATCACCTCGCGCGCCCCCCTGTCGATCCCCGCCGAGCGCGTCTACCTGCTCGGCGAGCTGCCCAGGGAAGACGCGGTCGAGCTGTTCCGCCAGCGCGCCACCGCCGCCCGGCCCGGGGTGCGGGTGGACGAGGGAGCGGTCGGGGAGATCGTCGCCCGCCTGGACGGCCTGCCGCTCGCGATCGAGCTGGCCGCGGCCAAGGCGCGGGTGATGTCGGTGGAGGAGATCGCGCGGCGCCTGGCGGACCGGTTCGCCCTGTTGCGCGGCGGGAACCGCACGGCCCCCGACCGGCACCAGACGCTGCTCGCGGTGATCGACTGGTCGTGGAACCTGCTGGACGAGCCGGAACGGCGGGCGCTGGGGTGGTTGTCGCTGTTCGGTGACGGTTTCACGCTGGCGGCGGCCGAGCACGTGCTCGGCCCGGACGCCCTGCCCGTCGTGGACGCGCTGTCCGAGCAGTCGATGCTGAGCGTCCGCGAGACGGGGTACGGCCTGCGGTACCGAATGCTGGAGACCGTCCGGGAGTTCGGGCGGATGCGGCTGACGGAGGCCGGCGAGGAGGCGCCCGCCCGTGCGGCGCAGCGGGCCTGGGCCACGGAGTACGCCCTCGAACACGCCTTCGCGGTGTTCAGTCCGGCACAGTTCGCGGCGGTCGACGCGTTGCGCTTCGAGGAGAGCAACCTCGCCGACCTGCTCCGGCAGGCGCTCGCGGAGTCCGATCCCGGCACGACGGTCCAGTTGCTGCTCGGCGTGGGGTCGCTGTGGTCGATCCGTGGCGACCATTCCCGGATCCTCGTGCACTGGAACGCGATCAACCAGGTGGTCGGGGGGTGGACGCCGCCACCGGAGCTCGTCGAGGTCACCCGGGGCGCGATGCTGATCGCGATGATGAACGCCGTCATCGTCCCCGATCGCAGCGTCGACCCGGTGCGCGATCTCCTGCTCGGGCTGCCCACCAGTGACAGGACCGAACCCCGCGTGGCGGCGATGGTCGAGGTGCTGCTCGCGTGCTACGTGCCGGACAATGCCGAGGTGCGCCGCCGGCTGACCGAGTTGCGGCGCAGTGAGGACCGCGCGGTGGTCGTGGCCGCGACGCAGATGAGCGTCCACGTCCTGGAGAACGCCGGTGAGGTGACCGAGGCGATCGAGGCCGCCGAATACCTGCTGACGATGCTCGGCGAGGACGAAGGGCCGTGGTACGCGGCGATCATGCGCACCGTGCTGGCGCACCTGCTCATGCGGCACGGCGACCGCGGGCGGGCGGTCGAACACGCGCGGGTCGCCCTGCCGGTGCTGAGCAGGCTCGGCGCCACCGACGACGAGACCCAGCTTCGCGCGCTGCTGCTGACCGCCGCGCTCGCCGACGGCGATGTCGACGCCGCCGACGCGGAGTTCGCCGAGATCATCCGGATCAACGACAACGAGGCGGTGCTGAGCGGGGTGGCGATCGTCTCGCTGTGCGCGGCCGAGCTGGCCCTCGCCCGCGGTGAGACGGCCGCCGCGCTCGCGCAATATCGCCTGGCGGTGCAGCGGGCGCGCGATCTGCGCCTGCCCGGGGTGCCGCACGTGGAGTTCACGCCCTGGACGCTCGTCGCGGTGACGATCACTTTGACGGCGTACGCGTATCACGCCGCGCCGGAGGACGTCCGGTACGGCGATGAGCTGTTCGCCACCATCCTGGACCACGACCTGCTGAACGTGCGGAATCCCGCCCTGGACTACCCGCTGTGCGGCTCGGTGCTCTTCGCGCTCGGTGTCTGGGGGTTGCTGCGGGGCGCCATGCCCGCCGGCGACGCGATCGGGTTGCTGGTGCTGGCCGAGCGGTTCTCGTACAACAGCAGGATGCCCAGCATGGCCTTCGAGCGCATCGAGCCGTACGCGGAGCGTGCGGCGCCCGGGATGATCGCCGCCCTGCGGGCGGGGTACGGCGATCGGCGCGGCGCCGATCTGCTCGACGAGGCGCGCGGGCTCGTCGAGCAGATCTCCGGCCGGGCCGGACGGAGTTCACATGTGCCGCTTGTAGCTGCGCACCGACAGCGGCGCGAAGATCGCCATGACGATCAGGCACGCCGCGATCGTCCAGGCCACCTCCCCGCTGACCACGGCTCGGTTGGCGAGGTCGCGGGCCGCCGTGACCAGGTGTGAGACCGGGTTGACCCGGACGAAGGCCGCCAGCCAGCCCGGCAGCGTCTCGACCGGGACGAACGCGTTCGACAGGAACGTCAACGGGAACAAGATCATCATGGAGATGCCCTGCACGGCCTGGGCACTGCGGGCGATCGTGCCGACCCAGGTGAACACCCACGCCAGCGACCAGCCCGTGAAGATCGCCAGCAGGATCGCGGCGAGCACACCGCCCGGCCCGCCCTCCGGGCGATATCCCATGATCAGGCCCATGGTGAAGGTCAGGGTGGCCGCGATCGTGTAGCGCAGCAGGTCGGCCACCATCGGGCCGGCGAGCGGCGCGATGCGGGCGATCGGCAACGACTTGAACCGGTCGAAGACCCCCTTCTCCATGTCCTCCCGCAGTTGGGTGCCCGTGGCCATGCACGTCGTCAGCACGGTCTGCGCGAGGATGCCGGGAATCATCGCGGGCAGATAGCTCGCCACGTCGCCGGCGATGGCGCCGCCGAAGATGAAGGCGAACATCGCGGTGAACAGGATCGGCTGCAGCGCCACGTCGAAGAACTGCTCCGGGTTGCGGAGCATCTTCTTGAGCGCCCGCCACGCCATCATCAGGGTCTGACCGAGCGTCTCGCTCAGCGAGACCCGCCGCCGGGCGGCCGCCACGCGGTCGGCGGCCCGGACCCTCTCACGGACGGGTGCGATCATCGTGCTCATCGGTTCTCCTTGGTGCCGGTCCCGCGGTCCTCGTCCGTCTCGTGGCCGGTGAGGGCGAGGAACACCTCGTCCAGGCTGGGCTTGGCCACGCTCACCGAGGAGATCGACACTCCGGCGGTGCGCAGCGCGATCAGTACGTCCGCGGCCAGGTCGGCCTGGTCGAGGGCGACGTTGAGGCGGCCCTGCTCGGGGCTGAGGATCGGGTCGGAGCCGAGGACGCGCCGTACGACCTCCGCGGCGGTGGGAGTCTCTCCCGGGTCGGCGAGCCGCACCTGGAGGGTGGAGTTGCCGACGGCGGTCTTCAACTCGTCAGGAGTGCCCTCGGCGACCTTGCGGCCGTGGTCGATGACGGCGACCCGATCGGCGAGCTGGTCGGCCTCGTCCAGGTACTGCGTGGTCAGCAGCACCGTGCAGCCGTCGGTGACCAGACCGCGGATGGTGTCCCACATCTGGCCGCGGGTGCGGGGGTCGAGACCGGTGGTCGGCTCGTCCAGGAAGATCAACGGTGGTCTGGTGATCAGGCTGGCCGCCAGGTCGAGGCGGCGGCGCATGCCGCCGGAGAAGTGCGCGATCGGTTTGTTCGCGGCGTCCTCCAGGCCGAACTGGCTCAGCAGCTCGGCGGCGATGCGCCGGGCGCGCGGCGGAGCGATGCCCTGCAGGCGGCTGAACAGCCAGAGATTCTCGCGGGCGGTCAGGTTCTCGTCGACCGACGCGTACTGTCCGGTGACGCCGACGAGCTGGCGGATCACGTGCGGGTTGCCGGCCACGTCGACTCCGAAGATCTCGGCGCGACCCGCGTCGATCTTCAACAGGGTGGCCAGCATCCGCAGGGTGGTGGTCTTGCCGGCGCCGTTCGGGCCGAGGACGCCGAAGATCTCGCCCGGGCGTACGGCCAGGTCGATCCCGTCGACGGCACGGTGCTCGCCGAACGTCTTCACCAGCCCTTCCGCACGTACGGCCAGATCGACGCCCCCCGAGGGGGCCGGGCCGCCCCCGGTACGTCCGAGTTCAGTGATGCTCATGGCTCCACTGTCGGTGCCGCCGGTTTCACGGCACCCTCGACCGGGTTTCACCGATCGCCCGCGGGCTGTCAGACTTTCTCGCGTATGAAGCGAGTCCTGCTCCTGGCGCTGCTCGTCGCCGGCTGCGGCGCCGGTCCGGCACCGGTGCGGTCCACCGCCACGCCGGTTCCGCCGGCCACGGCCGATCCCCTGGAGGCGACGGGCTCCTGCCCCAGCCCGCTTCAGCGGGTGGACCGGTTCCGCGCGCAGGAGGCGGCTT
The DNA here is from genome assembly GCF_014646695.1 of Sphaerisporangium melleum. Lineage (GTDB taxonomy): Bacteria > Actinomycetota > Actinomycetes > Streptosporangiales > Streptosporangiaceae > Sphaerisporangium > Sphaerisporangium melleum. The sequence goes on along the minus strand of NZ_BMNT01000020.1, from coordinate 27,024 downwards.
CCGGCTGGGAACTGGCATGGAGCGCGCCCGGTGAAGGGCTGAACGCCGGCACGGCAGCCGACGGCTCGCTGTGGGCCATGCACACTCCACCGGGCGAGGACGCCAAGACCGGACTCATGCGGTGGGACGGCCGGGCCTGGACCGAACTGCCGGTCATGCCGGGCGACAGCGCCCTGTGGCCGTACTCGGTGGCCGACGCCCGGCATGTATGGGTCTTCGCCGACTCCGTGCGGTTCTGGGACGGCGCGACCTGGCAACGGCGGCCTTCCCCGCTGGACCAGGCGGACGGCTCCGTGCGCGCCGCCCGCGGTCGCTGGGTGATCGGCACCACCGCGTCGGCCTACTGGAACGGCACGACCTGGCAACTCGCCCCGGTACCCGTCGAGAGCGTCAGCGGGATGAGCGGGACCGACCGTTCGCCCTGGCTGCTGGGCGTCTTCTTCGCCCGGGAGGACGAACCGGTCGCGGAGCCGGTCAGATGGACCGGTACGGCGTGACAGCGGGTTCGGCTCCCCGCCGTGACACCGCCGCGCGATGCCAGGCCGGTGCCCTCGGACAAGGGCCGGCTGCGCCTCGGCGGCGTCGTGCCGACGGGCGACGGCGAATTCTGGGTGCTCGGCGACCACCGCTGGCAGGAGTACCCGCCGGACGGCGATGAGCCGGTGACCCGGTCCAGGCCCGTCGCGCTCCACCTCGCGGGCGGCAGGTGGACGTGCACGTGGGGACCGGCGTCGCGCGGGAACCGCGGCTTTTCGGACGCCGAACCCGACGGCTCCGGCGGCCTGTGGGCGATCCGCCATCCGAGTCACGGCTTCGACGGGCAGGGCGAGGTGTGGCACCTGGCCGGCGGCCGCTGGACCAGGGAACTCCTCCCGGTCGACGGCGGCCTGCCGTACGAGATCAGCGACCTCGCCGTCGTCGGCACCACCGTCTACGCGCTGGGTGTCATCAGAGATCCCCGCGGGGTCCGGCTCTCGGCCCTGTGGCGGCTCGGCCCGTGAGCCCCTCCACTCGTCCCACGGGCAGGCTCTCCACTCGGTGTGCCGGTCGAGGCGACATCCTGTTCTCTGTGACGGGATGACCGAGGCGTCCGCCGTGCCCACTCGCCGACAAGTGCCTGCGACTTGGTGAAGTCGGTAACAGATCGACGAGCGGGTTTCGTATCTCCGCAGGTCAGATGGGTCGCAAGCGGTCGATGTCACCGAAAACCGGGTGACGCCCCGCACGGACTGCCGGAATGCTGGACGCACCCGCCGAGTTTTGTCGGTGGCATCCGTCAGTCTTTGCCTTATCGCGACTTCTCGCAAGCCCGTTCGAGGCTGGAACGCCAGCCATGATCACGTTATGTCCGACAACCCCGATCGAGGTCCCGTGCCCATCTCACAGCTCGACTCACCCGCCGAGTCCGCGACTTCTCGTAAAGCCGTACGAGGTCGCACGCCGCCCGTGATCCCGCTGTTGGTGCTCGCCACCTTCGTCGTGATCTTGAACGAGACCATCATGATCAACGCGATCCCGAAGCTGATGGGCGCGCTGCAGATCACCGAGCAGACCGCGCAGTGGCTGTCGACCGCGTTCATGCTGACCATGGCCGCCGTCATCCCGATCACCGGGTGGTTCCTGCAACGGGTGTCCACCCGCGGGGCGTACGCCACCGCGATGGGTCTGTTCCTGGCCGGCACGGCGCTGGCGACCATCGCGCCGTCGTTCGGCATCCTGCTCGGCGCCCGCATCGTCCAGGCGTCCGGGACCGCCGTGATGATGCCGCTGCTGATGACCACGCTGATGCAGGTGGTTCCCGAGGAAGATCGAGGCCGGGTGATGGGCAACGTCACCCTGGCCATGTCGGTCGCCCCCGCGATGGGCCCGGCGGTCTCCGGAGTGATCCTCCAGTTCGGGTCCTGGCGGCTGCTGTTCGCCGTGGTGCTCCCCATCGCCGCCGTGATCACCTGGCGTGGCCTGAAGCAGCTTGAGAACGTCGGAGAGCCCCAGGCCGGCACCATCGACTGGTTCAGCGTGGTGACCGCCGCCACCGGGTTCGGCGGCCTGGTCTACGGGCTCAGCCGGTTCGAGGGCGGTGACGTCGCCGTCGCGTCCACGATCGTCGCGGTCGGCCTGGCGGCGATCGCCGTCTTCGTCCTGCGCCAGATGTCGTTGCAGAAGCGCGGCGTGCCGCTGATGGACCTTCGTACGCTCCGCAACCGCACCTACACGGTCGCGCTGATCCTGCTGTCGGTGTCGTTCATGGCGATGCTCGGCTCGATGATCCTGCTTCCGCTGTACCTGCAGAACCTCCGCGGGCTCAGCGCCCTGGAGACCGGGCTCCTCGTGATGCCCGGCGGCCTGGCGATGGGGCTGCTCGGCCCGACCGTGGGCCGCCTGTTCGACCGGTTCGGCGGCCGGGTCCTGGTCATCCCCGGCGCGATCGGGATCATGCTCTCGCTCGCCGGCTTCACCCAGGTCACGATGACCATGCCGTTCTGGCAGCTCCTCGGTCTGCACGCGCTGCTGATGGTGAGCCTGGCCGCGACCTTCACCCCCGTGTTCACCCTCGGGCTCGGCGCGGTTCCCCCGCACCTCTACTCCCACGGCAGCTCGATCCTGAGCACGCTGCAGCAGGTCTCCGCGGCCATCGGCACCGCGCTCGTGATCACCGTGATGGGCGCGCGAGCCGACGTCCTGCGCGCCGAGGGAGTCGGCGAGACGCTCGCCACTCTCGGCGGCATGCGGCTGGCCTTCATCATCGGCGCGGTGCTGTCCGTGGTGGTGGTCATCGCCGCCCTGCTCCTGCCGGCCCGTTCCCAGAGCACCGGCGAGTTCCAGGCACCCGCCCACTGAAGCGGGGGTGACACGGTGAAGTGTGATGCCGTGGTCATCGGGCGGGCCGCGCCCGCCCGATGACCACGGGCCGGTTCACCGCTCTCTGGGCTAGCGACTCTCTGGGCTAGCGACGTGCCGCGAGGATGTCCCGGAGTACATCCTCTAGTGTGACGCGGGCCAACTCGCGCCTCAGGGTCTCCTCGATGCCCTCGTAGATGCTCTGCATCGCCGGCTGGATGCCATAGCCCACTACGCACCCCTGGTCAGGGGTGGCTCGGTGCATCGCGAAGAGCGGGCCGGTTTCCACCGACTCGTACACATCGAGCAAAGTGATCGATTCCAGTTCGCGGGCCAGTGTCCAGCCTGCGCCCACGCCCCTCCGGGACTCCACAAGCCCTGCCCTGCGCAGGTCGCCGAGCAGCCGTCTGATCACCACGGGATTGGTGTTCGCGCTGGTCGCGATCTGCTCGGAGGTGGCGACCTCATGTCCCTGGCGCTGGTACAGGCTGATCCAGGCCAGCGCGTGGGCGGCGATGGTCAACCTGCTGTTGGCGCTCATGAAGCCACTCCTCTTGTCGCAACGGTCCATGTTACGACGGAGCCTGTCGTAACAGAAATTGTTGCGATCAGGATGTCGTAACCATTAGTGTTACGACGTCGGAAACGATCAATCCAGTGGAGTGAGAAGAATGAACAAGCCGCTCACGGGCAAGGTCGCCCTGGTCACCGGAGGGTCCCGCGGCCTCGGAGCCGCGACCGTACGGCTGCTGGCCGAGCAGGGCGCTGACATCGCGTTCACCTATGTCAGCTCCGAGCAGCGAGCACAGGCGGTCGTCGACGAGGTGCGGGGCAAGGGAGCGAAGGTCGTCGCCTTCAGGTCCGACCAGGCGGACATGAGCGGGGCGCCGGCGCTGATGGACGACGTGGTCGCGCACTTCGGCGGCCTGGACATCCTCGTCAACAACGCGGCCATCGCGGCCGGGGAGGGCCGCACGGTGGATGATCCGGACGCGGACACCGCCGCGCTGGATCGCATGCACGCCACCAACTACCTCGGCGTGATCGCCGTCATCCGGGCCGCCTCCCGAGTGCTGCGCGCGGACGGCCGCATCATCACGGTGAGCTCCGGACTGGGCTCCAGGGTCGGAGTCCCGGGCGTCGCGGACTACGCGGCGACCAAGGCGGGGATCGAGAGGTACACCATGGGCGTCGCGCGGGACCTCGGGTCCCGAGGCATCACGGCCAACGTCGTGGAGGCCGGACTGATGGAGAGCGGAATGGAACCGCCGGACCCGGAGACCCTCAAGACCTTGCTCGGCTCGCTGTCCCTGCAGCGCATGGGCCACCCCGACGAGATCGCCGCGGCGATCGCCTTCCTGGCCGGTCCCGCCGCGTCGTACGTGACGGGTGCGGTGCTGGACGCCCACGGCGGCTACAACGCCTGAACCGGCACCTTGCCGGCGATCCCGGGCCGTGGATTCGACAAGACCGTCACCGAGGAACGAAGGACGGACACGGCCCGCACCCCTCCAGGGCGCTGAGTGCGGCCCGACGATCTCCAGGGACACTCGCGCCGGGACCGGTATCCGCGGGCGGTGATGTGAAAGGTTCATCGCGTGTGGACGACCGGGTTCCTCGCCGAGGTCCGCCACCTGCTCACCCTCGCCGGTGCCGCCGGGCCGCTCCGCCGCTGGTTGACCGGGTGCGCACCCGCTCTCATGCTCGTGGTCAGACGGCGATCCGGGCTCGCGGGAAGGGCAAAGCCATGACGGGACGATGGGCGGTCTCCTGGGGGGTCGCGATGCTGGTCGCCGCGGCCTTCCTGATCCCGGCGGTGGCGAGCGCCTCCGCGAGTGGGGCGATGTCGGCACAGGTCAGGCCGGCGACCACGGTGCCTCCGTCCCCCTCGCCGTCGCTGCTGTGGCCGTGCTACGACCCCCGGACCCTGCCGCCCAGCACCCCCCCGCTGACGCCGCCGACCGCGCCCGGCGCCCCCACGGTCGTGCAGACCGCCAACAACTACGTGACCCTGCGCTGGGGCGCCGCCTCGGACCCGGACGGGCTCGCCTGCTACCAGGTGTACGAGGACCGCAACGGCACTCAGGCCAAGGTCGCCACCTTCGGGCCCGACGTCACCCAGGGCACGTTCACCGTGTCCTGGCCGCCGACCGGCACGCCGTCGCGCATCGCCACTCTCTACGTGGTGGCCGTCGACCGGTGGGGCGCCGACAGCCCCCCGTCGCCGACCGTTCAGGCCACGATCTACAACGACCTCCCTCCGTCCCCCACCCCGTCTCCGACCCCGACGTACCTGGACGCCTGTCACGTCTCGTACCACACCTACAACTGGTTCGGCGGTATGACGGCGTACGTGACGATCAGTAACACCGGCTCCATCCCGATCACCTGGTGGCGGCTGACCTTCGCCTTCCCCGACTCCCGGCAGCGCCTGACCAACGGCTGGGAGGCCGAGTGGTCACAGAGCGGTCAGATGGTCAACGCCGCGCCGCTCGCGTACAACCGGAACATCGCTCCCGGTGGGGCCGTCACCCTCGGCTTCAACGGTACGAACGGAGGCGTCGACCCCGCTCCCACGGTCTTCCAGCTCAACGGCCTCATCTGCCGGTGACCCCCTCGCCGCGGAGACGCGTGGCCGTGCGGGAAGGTGCTCCCGGAGCCGTCTGAACCGAATGCCCCAAAAGTGCGTTTTGAGGGCGTGAGACTACGAATGACGCTGCTCCTGGGACTGCTGTCGCTGACCGCGGCCTGCGGAGGGGCGGAGAAGGATATGACGGCGACCTCGGCCGAGGCCGGGCCTGCCCAGCCGGTCGCGGTGTGGCGCGCGGAAGGCGGGTTCGTGACCGCGACCACGAACGCACTGCGACCGCCGAGGGTGGTGCTGTACAGCGACGGGCTGGTGATCGCCGACGCGAGCAAGCAGATCAAGCTGACCGACGCCGAGACGCGCCAGACGGTCGCGTCCATGGAGAAGTACCTGGCGGGGCGTCCGCCGACCGCGGAGCCCAAGCCCGGCGCGCCGATGGTGACGGACCTTCCCGACACCGTCCTCGGGGTGCGGGGGAAGGACGGCAAGCTGCTGGAGGTCCGGGTGCCGGCTCTGGACCAGCTCGCGGCCTTCTACCCCAAGGAGATCGTGGACGCGAAGAAGCTGATGGACGGCCTCGCGACCCGGGCCACCGAGAAGGGCACGGACTACGTCGCCACCCGCGTCCGCGTGGTCGCCGAGGGGGCGGAGTCGGCGGAGGGTAAGCCGGCGCCGTGGCCCGCCGGCGTCCCGGAGCCCACGGGCACGCTGGACCCGGTCTGGCAGCAGGACCTGGAGGGGGCGGCGGTGAGCGCGATCACCAAGGCCGTTCCCACCGGGGAGCAGTACGGCCGCTCGCTGTTCAAGACCGGTTCGGGGAAGCTCTTCGTGCTCTCCTGGCGATACCTGCTGCCTGACGAGCAGCCGAAGGGCGAAGCACAGGGATAGCCAAGGGGCCGGGCCCGGGCACCTCCGCGCGAAGGCGTCCCGTCGTACCAGGCCCGCTCGGGTTGACGATGCTCGGGCCCCTCCGCGCGCGAAGGCGGCCCCGGCCGCGGCCACCACATCGGCGGGCCGCGACCGCCCTCCGCGCGAAGGCGGCACGTCGTACCAGGCCCGATCGGGGTTGATGATGCTCGGGAACCTCCGCGCGCGAAGGCGGCCGGCCGCGGCACCACATCGGCCGGGCCACGACCGCCCTCCGCGCGGCGGCCCCGGCCTCACCCAGACCTGCTCTCCGCGCGGCGGCCCCCGGGCCTCGCCCAGCCAAGTGGGGGTCGCTCTGGTGCACCCCGCTGGGCGGGACAGCCGGTCCACCCGCACATCGAGCTGCTCTCCGCCTCTGGCGGGCCCGCGCCGGCGCGGGGCACCTGCCTGCCCGGTTGCCGGTGCGGTCAGCCCTCGCCCGCGCGGAGCACCTCGCTCAGCCGCCGGCGGCGCCGCAGCGCCGACTCGATGGGCACCAGCGCGGCGACCGCCGCCGGCAACGCGACGACGAGCAGACCGAGGCCCCACCACGGCAACGCCAGGGCCGGGTCGCCGGCCTGCCCGGTGAGCAGGCGCAACGCGAGCGAGTCGAAGGTCAGGCGGGCGAGCAGCACGCCGAGCAGCGGGCCGCACACGGCGGCGACCAGCACCGGCGGCAGCAACTCCCCGGCCGCGACCCAGCGGGCGTCCCGTGGCCGCAGGCCCAGGGTGCGCAGCCTGGTCAGGGTCTGCCACCGTTCGGGTGCGCTCGCGGCCGCGCCGAGCGCGAGCCCGAGCAGTCCCAGGGCCACCAGGGTCGCGGTCGAGATCCAGGCCAGCCACAGCAACCCCGAGGTCAGCGGTGCCGCGCTGCTCGCGCGCAGCACGTCCGCGCGGAGCACGGCCTTGCCCGCGGCGGCGTTCGCGCTGACCGCGCGCGCCGCGCCGGGGCCGGCCACCCACAGCGTGTTGGGCGCGGCGGGCCGGCCGGCGGCGGCGAGGGTCGAGGCGTCCACCAGGACGACCTCCTCGGCGTCGCCGACGGCGGGCGCCGTGCCGACGGCGACGAGCCGGATGGCCGGGGCGGCGTTCCGGAGCAGCCGCAGCCGCATGCCCGGACGCAGGCTGCCGTCACCGGAGCGCACCAGCACGGGGACGTCGCCGCCACCGGCCGCGGTGAGCCGGGTGAGCGCCGGCACGTCCGGTAGCGGAGTGGCGCCCAGCAGCCTCCGGTAAGCCGCCGCGTCCGCGACGACCAGGCGCGCGGTGACGGCCACGGAGTCGGTGACGACGCGCGTTCCGTCGTTCACCTCTGCCGGGACGACCTGGCGGACACCGGGTGCGGCGGCGATGTGCCGGGCGAGCTCCGGCGTGGAGGACGCGGCGGCGGGTGAGAGATCGAGGCGGGCGTCGGCGCCGACCGCGCGCCAGGCGCCGTCCGTCAGGCCCCGGCCGGCGGTGGCGTCGAAGGTGAGCGTGAACGACGCCAGAGCGGTGGCGGTGGCCAGCGCCAGAAGCGGCAGCACCCGCGCGGACGTCTCGGCCGCCCGTGCGCTGCCGAACACCGCGAGCGGGCGGCGCGAGCGCAGCGCCTGCCTCAGCGCGAGCCGCGTCCCGGCGGGCAGCAGCCGCAGCAGGACGATCGCGCCGGCGAGGACGCCGAGGGCGGGCGCGCTCGCGGGCAGCGCCCCGCCACCGCCCGGTCCGGTCCCGAGCGGCGATCCTGGGCCGGTCGTGCCGCCGGAGGAGCCGGCCGGCACGATCCCGCGCTGGTACAGCGCGACCAGGGCGGCGACCGCGGCGACGAGCACCGCGGCCTCCAGGGTGAGGCGGCGCAGCCGGCCGGTGCCGCGGATCCGGCGGCGCGCGGCCCGGTTGGCCGGGACCCGCCGGTCGCGGGTGGCACGGGCGGCGGCGAGCGTGCCGAACGCCGGGCCGGCCGCCGCGGCGGCGAGGACCACCGGAAGCGCCCACTCCCACGTGGCGTCCGGAGCGAGCGTGCGGGCCAGCGCCAGCCCGGCCGCGGCGGCCGTCAGGGCCACCGCGGCGGACTCCAGCAGCAACTCGCAGGTGAGGCCGGGCAGCGCCGCCCCCCGTTGCCGGGCGGCGGCCAGCGCCGGGGCGCGCCGGCGGGTCAGCAGGTCGGCGGCGAGCAGCAGGACCAGTACCGCGTCGAGCAGCACGCTGATGAGCAGCACCGATGCCTGTGCGGACGCGGCGCCGACCTGGGCCTGGACCTTTCGCAGCACGCCGTCGAGTGCCGTCTCCCACTTCAGTGAACCGTCGAGGGCGCCGGAGGAGCCGGAGTTCGCCTTGAGCGCGACCACGGTCGTGGCGATCGCCTGGGCGGCGTCCCAGGTGAGCCTGCCCGGGTCGGGGGTGAAGGTGACGGTGCGGCGGAGCCCGTCCCGGTCGAAGGCGAGCCGGGCGTCGGGCAGTGACTCGGCGGACAGCAGGCCGCCGAGCCGGGTGGTGCCCACGCCGTCCGCGCCGGAGACGGGACGCAACAGCCAGGGGGCCAGGCGCCAGGCGGGATCGGTGGCGTCCGCGGGCCGGAAGATGCCGCTGATCTGGACGTTCTTGTCGCGCCCCTGGTCGTCCATGAGCGGGATGCGCGCGCCGGGACGCAGGCCGAGTGCCGCGGCGTCCGCTTCCGACAGCCCGATCTGCACCTGCCACGCCGCGCCATCGGGGACCGTGACCGCCGCGCCGTGCATCGAGGCTTCGGCGGGCCGGGGCGGACCTCCCGAGATCCAGGTCACGCGTGGTCCGCTGCCGGTCGTGAGGTAGGTGAGCTGGAAGGTGCGCAGCACGCTGCCATCGGTGAGCTTGAGGATGGGGCTGGTGACACTGGCGACGGGTGGGCGTACGGCGGCGCGCAGGCCGGGGCCGAGCCCGTCGGTGGCCCTGGTGCGCAGACCGTCGACGTCCTCGGCGAGGTGGGGGGCGCGCACGCGGCCGCCAAGGGCCCCGTCGTCGGGTTCCAGGCTCGCGTGGACCAGGATGTCGGCGTCGTCGCCGGCGCGGCGTACCGCGTCCTGGACGGCCGCGTCGGCGGTGGCGCGCAGCAGTGGCGGCACGGCGCCGGCGAGCAGGGTGACGACCGCGACGACGACGGCGACCAGCAGCAGCGGCCCGGCGTCGGCCACGGCCCGGCCGCGGACGCTGGGCCAGTGCAGGGTGGGCGGCCGCCACCGGACGGGCGCGTGCCGCTGCTCCGGCGCCTGTCCAGGCCCTGCTGCTCGCCTGCGGTCCAGCAGCCGCAGGGGCGAGCGCCCGCTCACGACGTCACCCGCAGGTGGGCGGCGTCGGCGCGACGGGCCTGGACGGTGACCACGACCGTCACCGCGACCGCGCACCCGGCCAGGAGCAGGGCGAGCAGCACGATCTCGGCGGCCCATGGCCAGACGGGCAGGACGGGCGGTACGGGCGCGGCGCCGGTGTCGGAGCGGACGAGCAGAGGCGCGACGAGCCGGGTGGCGAGCGCGCCGACGGCCGCACCCGCCGCGAGCAGGGGCAGCAGGACGCCGACGTGCTGGCCGAGCAGCACCTTGCGAATCTCGCGCCGGGTCATCCCCAGGCCTCGAAGCCGCGCCACTTCGAGCGCGCGGACCTGCACGTCGAACGTCACGTGCAGGACGACACCGGCGAGCAGCAGCAGGACGGCGGCCGGGACGAGCAGCCGCAGCGCGGCCGGCAGTCCGGCGCGCAGGGGACCGCCGGTGAGCCGGGCGGCCTCGGCGGCGCGGGTGGTGACCGGGCCGAGGCGGAGCGCGGTGGCACGCGCGGCCGCGTCGGGGTGGGTGGGGTGCCCGACCCACCAGGCGTCCACCGGGAAGTCCAGGTCGGCGTTGACGACGAGGGCCCGGGAAAGGGCGTCCAGGTCGGCCAGGACGGTCGCGGCGCCGGGCGCGGACGGGACGGTGGGCAGCACCTCGGTCACCCGTACCGTGACGGGCGTGGTGCCGACGGTGAGGCTGAGCCGGGAGCCGGGCCGGGCGCCGGTCTCGCCGGCGAAGCGGGCCGAGACGGCGGCGGGCACCGGTCCGGGGACCGGGAAGGCGGTCGCGACCAGGGTCCGGGCGGCGTCCGGGTGGCCTCTGCGTTCGACGCTCGTCGTCATGCGCAGCGTGGTGCCCGCGGAGCCGGCGCTGAGGGCGACGGCTGGAGTGGCGAGCGCCCCGGGAAAGGGCGCGGCGGAGGTGGCGGTCCAGGACGACCCGGGCTCAGAACCGGCGGAGGCGGCCCCGGCCACCGTGAGCGTGACGGCGACCCCGATGCCGCTCCCGCCGGACGGCGGCACGTCGAGGGCGTCGCCGGAGCCGTCGCCCTCTGTGGCGGCGTCACTGGTGTCGCTTGATTCGTTCGCGGTGTCGGCCGGTGGGGTGGGCCTGTCGCCGGAGTCGTCTCCGGTGTTCTTCGGCGCGGTGACGGTGCCGCTGATGCCGGTGCGCTCCTGTGCGGCTTCGTCCGCCTTGAACGGGAGGGACACCGCGACCAGCCGCAGCCCTTTCGCCGTCGCGCACGCCGGCAGCGGGTGCGCCCTGCCGTCGAGCCGGGTCGGCGCGCCGGTGCAGGGAGTCCGCAGGCCCGTGGCGTCCTGCAGCAGCAGCCGGGGCGTCACGGTGAGAGGTGTGCCGCCGCTGGTCCTCCCGGTCAGGGTGAGCGCGGCACCGGCCGGGACGGGGACCCCGACGGCGGGGGCCGGCGGCGCGAGCGCGGCGCCCACGTCCGTCCAGTCGCGGTCGGCGTCCAGCCGGCCGCGCAGCAGGGTGCCGGCGTGGGCGGCGTCGAAGGCGACCAGTCGCGGTGCCTCGCCGCCGTTGCCGAGCCACTGCCCGACCGCGATGCCGCGGTCGGTGGCCGGGGTCGCCGTGCCGCCGGTGGCCGCGCGGACCGCAGCCCCCTGCCCGGCGACCGGCAGGGCGTCCAGGGTGATGGCGAGGTCGGTGCCGACCGACAGGTCGGCCTGGTCCTGCTGCGAGCGCTGCCACGTGGCGTCGAAACCCGTTCCGAACGTGCTCGCCGCGCAGGCCAGGCCGATCAGCAGCCCCGCGGCGACCGCCTGCGGCCGGCGGGCGGCGTCGAACACGGCCAGGGGGAGCACCAGCCCGCGGGCACGGCGGGCAAGACGCTCGGCGCCGCGCAGCGCGGGCAGCACCAGGCGCAGCGCCAGCGCGGCACCCGCGGTGAGCAGCAACGCGGGAGCGAGCACGCGGACGGCGTCGGCGCCGGTGTCGGACCCGGCGGGCTGCGCGTACAGCTGCCACCAGCCGGCGGCGGCGAAGGCCACGAGCAGCAGGTCGGCGCCGGAGCGGGCCAGCAGCTCGCGCCGCTGGCGACGCTCGCCGGGCGCGACGGCGGGTCGTACGGCGGGGATGACGAGCACGGCCGCGAGCGCCAGCGCGCCGGCGGCGACGGCGGCCACCTGCGCGGCGGTCACCTCCGGCCGGGCGGCGAGCCCGGCGCCCGCCAGCGGCGGCAGGTGGGTCAGGCCGGCGTGCAGGGCCGACGAGGCCGGGATGGCGAGCGCGGTCGCCAGGACGGCGAGCGTGCCGGCCTCGACGGTCGCGACGGCGGCGAGCTGGCCACGGCTGGTGCCCAGAGCGGACAGCAGCGCGGTCTCCTCGGCGCGGACCCCGGTGGTGAGCCGGCCGGCGAGGGCGAGGGCCGTCGCGGTCAGGACGATGCCGAGGACGGCGACGGTGAGCACGACGGCGGCGGTGACCTGCTGCTGGGCGCGGGCGGCCAGCAGGGTGGCCGGCAGCCGGGAGAAGACGCGTTCGATCTGCACGCGGTCGCCGAGGGTTCGTGCCAGCCGGCGGTCGGCGCCGCGCACGGCCCCGGTGACGGTGTCGAGGTCACGCACGGTGGCGGTGGTGAGGTCGGGCCGGGCGATGATCTCCAGCCGGTCGATCGTGGAGCCGCCGGCGAGCAGGTCGGCGAGATCGACGATGAAGGGCCCGTAGGCGTGCACCGGCTGCTGCGAGCGGCCGTCGCGGTAGGCGAGGTCGTAGCCGGCGGCGGCGAGCGGGTCGCGGTCCCAGCCGGAGCCCGGTAGCGGGCGGACGATACCGACGACGGTCACGTCGACATCAGGGGCGGACCGCGCGGACAGCTCAGCGCCGAGGTGGACGCGGCTGCCTGGGGTGAGGCCGAGCAGCCGCGCCGTGGGCTCCAGCACGACCGCCTCCAGCGGCCCCCCACCGGACCGGCCCCCACCTGCTGCCGCGGCGGCCCCATCGCCCCCGCTCCCGGTCGTCCCGCTCCCGGTCGTCCCGCTCCCGGTCCCGGTCCCGGTCCCGCTTTCGGTCCCGGGCTCGCGCCCGCGCCCGGTTGTGTCAGCCTCCGTCCCGGTCCCGGTCGTTTCGGCCTTCTGCTCAGTCGTGCCGGTCGTTGGCCCGGTCTCGGTCGTGCCGGTGCCGGTTGTGGCCGTCCCGGTTCCGGGCGCCGTGCCGGTCGCGGTCTTGTCCGTTGTGGGCTGTGGCCAGCGTCCGGCGGTCAGCCGGGCGCGGGCCGGCAGGTCCTGTACGGCGGACAGGTAGCTCTCGGCCGGGACGCCGTTCTTCCCGGCGCGGGCCGCGGGCAGCCACCGCATCGCCGACGACACGCGCGTGGACGTCGTCGAGGGGAACGGTGCGAGCGCCGAGGTCAGCACGGTACGGGTGTCCGCGGCGACGGATCGGGCGTCGGGGCCGCGGACGGTGACGGTGTAGGCGGTGACCTCGATCTCGCCGGTGGTGGCGCGGGCCGCGGCGGTCTCCAGCGCCCGATCGGCGGTACGGGTGACGAGAAGGACGCAGGCGCCCAGCAGGGTCGGGCCGACGAGCACGACCGTCAGGAGGGCCGCCAGCAGTGGCCACTGCGCGCGGGCGCGGCGGGCGAGCAGCTTCAGCATGGCCGGCACCGGAAGGTCACGAGATGTCCCCGCCGCGGAGCCGTTCGCCGGACTGCTCGTGGGTCTGCTCATCGGAGCGGTCGTGGGACCGTTCGCCGGATCCCGAGTGGATCTGCTCGTCAGACCGATCGTAGGACCGTTCGCCGGATCGCTCGGGGGTCTGTTCGCCGGGGTGCTCTGCGGGCTGCTCCTCGATCCGTCCGTCGCTGATCCGGATGACCCGGTCGGCCAGGGCGATCATCACCGGGTCGTGTGTGGACACCAGCGCCGTGACCCCCTCGGACTCGACCACCCCGCGCAGCAGCGCCATCACCGCCAGACCGGTCTCGGCGTCCAACTGCCCGGTCGGTTCGTCGGCGATCAGCAGCCGGGGCGAGGCGGCCAGGGCCCGGGCGATCGCGACCCGCTGCTGCTGCCCGCCGGACATCTCGCCCGGACGCTGCTGAGCGTGGTCGGCCAGGCCGACCAGTTCCAGCAGCAGTTCGACCCGGCGCTCGCGTTCCTGCGCCGCGACGCGGGCCAGCCGGAGCGGCGCGCCCACGTTCTCCGCGGCCGACAGCACCGGGATCAGGCCGAACGTCTGGAACACGTAGGAGACCTTCTCGCGCCGCAGCAGGGACAGGCCGTCCTCGTCGAGGGCGGTCACGTCGGTGCCGTCGACGAGGACGCTGCCGGCGTCCGGGCGGTCCAGGCCGCCGATGATGTTGAGCAGCGTGGTCTTTCCCGAGCCGGACCGGCCGACGAGGGCGACCATGGTGCCGGCGGCGACGTCGAACGACACGTCCCGCAGGGCATGGACGGCGGTCGCCCCGGTGCCGAAGCGCCGGTGGACGCCGCGCACCGTGAGCAGCGGCGCGCCGGCCGTATCGGCGCTCACGCGCGCCGGGCCGTCGGTGGTCACACGGGCCGGATCGCGATCTGGCAGGTCGGAGTTCATTCGTGGCCCGCGGGGTCGGAGAGGTCAGGGTTCACACGCGGCCGCTCATCCAGGTCGGGGCGGATCGAGACATGGTCGGCCTCCAGCGTCAGCCGTACGCGCCTGGTCAGTGCCAGCGCCTCGCGGTAGTCGTGCGGCACCTGCACCCGCCCCGCGCGGTCCATCACGGCGTACTCCTCGGCGATCACCTGGGTGTCGCCGTCGGTTCCGGTGGCGGTGCGGCGTACCACCTCGCTGCTGGTGCGCCCGTCGCGGATCGCCACCGTCCGCTCGACCTGGCCGCTGACCTCGGGGTCGTGGGTCACGATGACGACGGTGACCCCGAGCTCCCGGTTGACGTCCCGCAACGCGGAGAAGACCTCGGCGGAGGTGGTGGTGTCCAGCTCGCCGGTCGGCTCGTCGGCCAGCAGGACGCGCGGGTCGTTGGCGAGCGCCACCGCGATGGCGACCCGCATCTGCTGCCCGCCGGACAGCTGCGCGGGACGCCGGTCGGCGCAGTGGCCGACGCCGAGCGTGTCCAGCAGTTCGGTGGCGCGGGCGCGGCGGGTGCGGGCCGGTGTACGGGCCGCCGTCATCGGCAGGTCGACCATCTGCCGCGCGGTCAGGTAGGGCACGAGGTTGCTCGCCGTCTGCTGCCGGACGTACCCGACGGTGTGCCGCCGGTAGTGCACCCGGTCGGCGCGGGACATCGCGAGCAGGTTCCACCGGTCGACGCGCGCCCGCCCGGCGGTAGGGGCGTCGATGCCGGCGAGGATGGACAGCAGCGTCGACTTGCCCGACCCGGACGCCCCGACGACGGCGACCATCTCGCCGCTGTCCACGACGAGGTCGAGCCCCTGCAGCGCCTGCACTTCGACCGACCCGGACTGGTAGATCCGCACCAGGCTCTCGCAGACGATCAGCGCGTCCTGTCCGAACTCCGGAGGGCGTGGCGGGGGCTGCGGCAGGGACAGCGGCGTGGTGGACATCCCCCTCCTCCGATCCGACATCGCCCCGATCTCAGGCCAGAAGACTCTATAGGTGTCATACCGCCACGCCAACGCCCCCTGACAACCTTCTGTGAGCCGTTCGGAGAATCTCAGTGATCCTCGTTCCTGCTTCGTTGGCATCTGCCTCGATTGCTGGGGTCTTACGTCGCCTCCACAGGCGTTTTGCGTCTCCGGGGAACTGCCCGGCGACGTGGAGCGAGGCCGCTTGCCGCTCGAGTC
>NZ_BMNT01000020.1:1449-11605 GCF_014646695.1 Sphaerisporangium melleum | reverse complement strand
GGTTGCGGGCGGCGTTCACATCCCGGTCGTGCTCGAGACCGCACCCGCATGTCCACGTCCGGTCGGCGAGCGTGAGGTCTCCATTGACAGCTCCGCAGCCGCTGCAGAGTCTCGAGGACGGGAACCAGCGGTCGGCCGCCCAGAGGCTCGAGCCGTACCACTGGGTCTTGTACTCGAGCCGGCGGAAGAACTCGCCGAACCCGAGGTCGGAGATCTGCCGAACGGGGTCGTGCAGGCCGGCGGGGAACGGCGGGACACACCGGCCCGTCATCGGCCGGGCCGGCTCCTCTCGGCGGGCGCCAGGAGTACTGGCAGGCTCTCCAGGACCCGTACGGTCGGCATGACCCGATAGGACAGCTCGGAGACGGGCACCGCGAGCCGGATGTCGCCGCACAGTTCGAGCAGGACCGCGAACGCCGTCTGCGCCTCCATCCGGGCCAGTGCGGCGCCCAGGCAGTAGTGGATGCCGTGGGCGAAGGCCAGGTGCCGGCCCACGTCCCGCCGGATGTCGAACCGGTCGGGGTCGGTGAACCGGCGCGGATCGCGGTGGGCCGCCAGGATCGAGCCGACCACGACGTCGCCGCGGCGGACTTCTGCCCCGGCGAAGGTGAGGTCCTCGGTGGCGAACCTGATCAGGCTCGATCCGAGGGTCGCGTCGTACCGGAGCATCTCCTCGACCGCGCCCGGGATCAGCTCCGGATCGGCGCGCAGCGCGGCGAGCTGGTCCGGGTGCCTCAGCAGCGTCAGCAGCCCGCAGGCGATCAGGCTCGACACGGTGTTGAAGCCGCCGACCAGCAGCATCAGGGTCATGGCCTCCAGCTCGGGCCCGGTGAGCCGCTCGTCGTCGGTGCCTTCCGCGATGAGCGCGCTGAGCAGGTCGTTGCCCGGTGCGGCACGCTTGGCGGTCACCAGGCCGGCGATGTAGGTCTTCAGCCAGACCAGCGCCTCCGGCACTCTGGGCAGGTCGGCGGGGTCGCTGGACAGGAACGTGTAGGTGTTGTGCTGGAACGCGCGGGTGTCGGTGGCCGGCACCCCGATCAGCCCCATGATCATCTCGATGGCCAGCGGGAACGACAGGTCGGCCAGAATGTCGGCCCGGCCCCGTGCGGCGGCGTCGCGCACCAGCCGTTCGGTGATCGCCCGCGCCTGGGGGCGCAGCCGTTCGACGTGCCGGGGGGTGAAGGCGGCGTTCGCCAGCCGGCGCAGCCGGGTGTGTTCCGGCGGGTCCACCGCCGCCAGGCACTGTCCGAGTCCCAGGGCCTCGGCGGCCGCCACCCAGGGCACGGCCCGGACGTGGCCGGGCGCGTTCCCGGGGTTCACCGACAGCCGGGGCTCGGTGTACATCGCCTTCAGGTCGTCGAAGCGGGTCACCATCAGGGCCGGGATCCCGTGGTAGACGACTTTCGGGACGCGGTCCCGCTCGCGCAGCCCGGCCAGCACCGGATAGGGGTCGTCGATGAAATCCTGGCCGAGCCGGTCCAGGTCCAGATGGCCGGTCGTCTCTCGGGTCTCGACCCTCATGCCGTCGCCTCCCTATGCCCGGCCTTCTCGGCCGGCCGAAAAGTTTCCCGCACCGGGCCGTATCGACCTGGTGCTCCTTTTCCCGCGCGGCGGGCGTGATTCGTCAGCCGGATACCACGCCGATCTGCCGGAGCAGGGTGAGAACGTCGTAGTAGTCGGTGTGCCGCTGGATCAGCCCGTCGGCCGATATTTCCAGAACGCTGATCGCGCGCAGTTCGATGCGGCTGCCCGGGACGGCGGTCGGCGACAGGTGTGAGAATTCCCCCGACAATGTTCCCCGGCCGGTCCAGGTCACGACCGCGCCGCCGTCGGTCGGCATGATCCGTTCCACGTCGACCCGGCTGTCCGGACTGGCCTCGTCCCACTCGTTGAAGAACTGGGTGAGTTCCGCACGCCCGTGGAATATCCGGTGTAATCCGACGTCCTCGAAAACGGCGTCCGCTGCGTAGCAGGCGACGTATTCCGCGGCGTCGTGCCTGTTGAAGGCGGTCGACCAGCGGTCGACGATGGTGACCGTCTCATGGCCCGGCGGTGCGATCGTCATGGCGAAACTCCTGGTCGTGGGCTTATGCCATCACACGATGAACGATATCCGCCCGTGGGACAACAGTGGGAGACCGATACCGCACGTTCGGAGACGCGCGGCGGTCGGCGGCATTTGCGGTGGGCCGATAACGGGGGCCAATATGGGGGTCGATACGGGAAGATGGGGCAGCAGAACCGGACCGGCCGATATTCGGAATAAAGCAGGACGCCGGGCCGGCCGGTAAAGCGCAATTCAGAAGAGATCGGCGGTCGCGGCCGCTCGTACCATCCTGATATCGGGTGCGACCGCAGGATGGAAACCATGACCAACAGAATCATTGACGACCGCCGGGTGCGCGCCGCGTCCCGGACGGTGAATTCACGTGGGCGAACGGCGGAACCGGTGCCCCGTCCGAGACTGTGGGACGAATTACGCGGCACGTTCGCGATGCGGCGTGACCAGGTGGGTTTCCTGAACCAGATGATCGCCGACTACGGGGACATCGTCTGGATCCGGGTGCTCGGCATCAGGATGGCCATGCTCAATCACCCCGACTACTTCGAGCACGTTCTCGTGCGCAACCACGAGAACTACGACAAGAACACGTTCCTGTTCCGCGCCATCGCGCCGATCCTGCGCGGCGGGCTGATCGGGAACGTCGGCGGCGAACCCTGGCGGCACCAGCGGCGGACCATGCAGCCCTCGTTCCACCGCCCCCAGGTCGCCGGCTTCGCCGAGAACATGACCGACGAGACGTCGATGATGCTGCGCCGATGGGAGCGGCAGTACGGGCCGTCGGACGTCGTCAACGTCAGCACCGAGCTGGGCCAGCTCGCCATGCGCATCGTGTTCCGCTCGCTGTTCGGTGCCAAGGTCGGCGCACGCGGCAAGGTCATCGAGGACATGTTCTTCGAGGCCAACCAGATCGCCTGTGCCTTCTTCCGGTTCCCGCTCATCCCGCTGACCTGGCCGACGCCGTCGCACCGCCGGCTGGCGGAGATCATCCGGACCATGGACGGGTTCGTCGCCGACATCATCGCCGAGCGGGTGGCCGGCGGAGAGCAGCATGACGATCTGCTGGACGCGATGATCTACGCGGTCGACGATGTGACCGGCACCGGCCTGTCGGAGGAGCAACTGCACCGCGAGGTGCTCAATCTGATCATCGGCGGGTACGAGACGACCAGCAACTCGGTCTCCTGGCTGATGTACACGGTGGGCCGGCATCCAGAGGTGCAGGAAAGGCTGCACGCCGAGGTCGACAGCGTCCTCGGGGGCCGCGTCCCGACCTTCGACGACGTGTTCCGGCTGAAGTACACCAGGATGATCGTCGACGAGACGCTGCGGCTGTACACCCCCGCGTGGCAGACCATGCGCTCCTCGATCGAGGAGGACGTGATCGGCGGCTACCGGATCCCGCCGAAGTCGGACCTGTACCTCAACATCTACGCACTGCACCGCCACCCGGAGTTCTGGCCCGACCCCGAGGTGTTCGACCCGGACCGCTTCTCTCCCGAGGAGGTGGCGAAACGGCCCCGGCACGCCTACATCCCGTTCGGCAGCGGTCCGCGGGTCTGCATCGGCAAGCACTTCGCGCTGACCGAGCTGACGATCATTCTCGCCATGATCGCGCAGGCGTACCGCGTGGTGATCCCGGACGGGCACCGCGAAGTGCGGCCGGAACCGCTGATCACGTTGCACCCCGCGGGCGGCGTGCACGTGCGGATGGTGCGGCGATGACCGCCGGCCGGATCGCCGCGATGACCGAGGCGTTCGACGCCATCGCCCCCGAGACCAATCCGCACGCCGGCACCGCCGTCCGGCACCTGAACCAGTGGGTGGCCGAGCGAGGGCTGATCGGGCGGGACTCGGCTCGTGAGCGGTTCGACCGCGCGGACTTCGGCTGGTTCGCCGCCGTGACCTACCCGACGGCGAGCGAAGCGGACC
Organism: Sphaerisporangium melleum; assembly: GCF_014646695.1. Lineage (GTDB taxonomy): Bacteria > Actinomycetota > Actinomycetes > Streptosporangiales > Streptosporangiaceae > Sphaerisporangium > Sphaerisporangium melleum. Next base: position 7,611 of record NZ_BMNT01000020.1, on the reverse strand, counting down.
TCGGGCTGGTCGCGGACTGGTTCGCGTGGCTGTTCCTGCTCGACGACCAGCTCGACGACGGGCTGCTCGGCCGGGACCCCGACCGGGCGGGGCGGCTCATGGGGGAGCTGTTCGACGTCCTCGAAGGCCACCGCGCCGACCCGGCCGGCCCGTCCATCGTGACCGCGCTGGACGACCTGTGGCGGCGTGCGACGGCGTCGGCGAGCCCCGCCTGGCGCGAGCGGTTCATCTCCCACGTGGTGGCCGGAGGCATGGCGGCCTGCTGGGAGGCCGCCAACCGGACGGCCGGTGCGGTCCCCGGCGAGCAGGACTACGTGGCCAACCGCCGGCACACCGGGGCGATCTACGTGTGCATGGACCTGATCGAGATCGTCGAGCACATCGACGTCCCCGCGGAGGTCTACGACGGCGACGCGTTCGCGCGGGCACTGGAGGCGGCCTGCGACGTGGTGTGCTGGACCAACGACCTGTACTCGCTGGACAAGGAGACCTCCGTCGGCGAGTACCACAACCTGGTCACCGTCGTCGGGCGAGCACGCGGCCTCGACCGGGCCGAGGCGATCGGCACGGTGGCCGGCATGATCACCGAGCGGCTCGCCGAGTACCTCGCCCTGGAGCCCGCGGTCCGTGCCGAGAGCAGGGGATGGACGCCGCAGGTGGAGGCGTACCTGGCCGGCATGCGCTCCTGGATGCGGGGGAACCTGGACTGGTCGGCGAGCACCCGCCGGTACCGTGACGCGCTGCGCGACGGGGCCGCCCCGGCCGACTACCTGGAATCAGCGCTGGTCGAGCGGGTGAGCGGGGCATGAACGCCCCCATCGACGTCGTCCGGCCGGTCCCGGACGTCAACCCCGGGGTGCTGCTCGCCCGGCGGTTGCTGCCGCCGGAGCTGCGCGCCTGGGTGGACCGGCTGGACGGGGAACTGCGGCAGGTCTGCGGCTACCAGCTCGGCCTGTACGACGAGGACGGCCGGCCGACCGGCCAGGTGATCGGCAAGCTGCTGCGGCCGGCCTTCACCCTGCTGTGCTCCGCCGCCGCCGGCGGCCGGCCCGAGGACGCGGTGCCCGCCGCCGCCGCGATCGAACTGCTGCACAACGCCTCGCTCATCCACGACGACATCATGGACGGCGACACAGAACGCCGGCATCGGCCGACCGTCTGGGCCAGGTACGGGACGTCCTTGGCCATCCTCGCCGGGGACGCGCTCATCGCGCTGGGATTCGAGGCGCTGGCCGACCGGCACGACGCGCGGACCGCGCACAGCGTGGCGGTCCTGGCCCGCTCCCTGCGGCTGCTGGCCGGGGGGCAGGACCTCGACCTGCGGTTCGAGTCCGAGAGCACGGTGACGGTGCACGAATGCCTGGCCATGATGGCCGGCAAGACCGGCGTGCTGCTCGGCTGCGCCTGCCGGCTGGGCGCCGCCCGCTCACCGGCGCCGCCCGACTGGGCCGTCCGGCTGGAGGGCTTCGGCGTCCATCTGGGCGTGGCGTTCCAGCTCGTCGACGACGTCCTCGGCATCTGGGGCGATCCCGCTGTCACCGGCAAACCGGTGGGGGCCGACCTGCGGGCCAGGAAGAAGAGCGCACCGGTGGCCGCGGCCCTCGCGGCCGGTGGCACCGGCCCGGCGCGCATCGCCGACCTCTACTCAGGGCGCGAGCCGCTCACCGACCAGGACGTCACCTTGCTGACCGAGCTGATCGAGGAGGCGGGGGGCCGCGCCTGGACCCTCGCCGAGGCCGACCGCCAGGTCTCCGCCGCGTGGGATCTCATCGACGACCTCGACCTCGATGGCTCCGCCCGCGCCGGCCTCGGCGCTCTCACCGCTTCCCTGATGAACCGCGACCACTAGTCCCGGACGGCGCGGCCGAGGACGCGCCGCCGTCACCGGCCATCCGAGTGGAAGGACCTTTCGATGCGGGTTCTCTTCGTGACCAATGTGTTCCGCTCCCACCTGTACGCGCTGGTGCCGTTGGCCTGGGCATTGCGCACCGCGGGGCACGACGTGCGGGTCGCCGGCCCGCCGGACATCGCCGGCGACATCGTGCACACCGGGCTCCCGGGCGTACTGATCGGCGGTGAACTGCGCATCCACGAGAAGATGGCGCAGGCGGTGCCGTTCTACGACCAGATGGAGCCCGCCGACCCCCGCGGGATGCGCACCGGGAAGTCCCTGCAGACCGACTTCGGGTGGGGCGATCCGCATGCCGAACTCGCGGACTTCATCGCGGGCGTGCGTACGGCGCTGTTCCCGGACGACACCATCGACGACCTGGTGAGCGTCGCCCGTGCGTGGCGCCCGGACCTGGTCATCACGGACCCGACCGCGTTCCCCGGTGCGCTGGCGGCCCGGACCGTCGGCGCGGCGCACGCCCGGCAGCTGTTCGGCATGGACCGGATCGCGCAGGTCCGCGCGGCCTGCCTGGCCAGGCCCGGCTCCGGCGGCGACCCGCTGCGCGACTGGCTCGAGCCGATCATGCACCGCTACGGCTGCGCGTTCGACGAGGAGGCGGTGCTCGGGCAGTGGACCGTCTCCCCGCTCCCGAGCTTCATCCCGGGAGTCGAGGGCGTGCACTACGTCCCGGCGCGTCGTGTCCCGTTCAACGGGCCGTCGATCGTGCCGCGGTGGCTGGAGGAGCCGCCGGCGCGCCGGCGGGTCTGCATGACGCTCGGCGTCACGCACCGGGACGCCGGCATGAGCGGCATCTCGGTGCAGGAACTCCTCGACGCCGTGGCCGACCTCGACGTCGAGGTGGTCGCGACCTTCAACGCACAGCAACTCGCGTCGGTGTCGGTCGTGCCGGACAACGTGCGTGTCGTCGACTTCGTACCGCTGAACGCCCTGCTGCCCACCTGCTCGGCGATCGTCCACGAGGGTGGCAGCGGGGCGTTCGCCGGGGCGCTGGAGAACGGCGTGCCGCAGGTCATCGTGCCGCATGACTTCACGGTCGAGAAGTGGCTCGGACCGCTGGCCAACGCCATCGGCCTGGAGGAGCGCGGCGCCGGCGTGTACGCGGCCAACGCTCGCAGCCTGACCGCGAGTGTGCTCCGCGACAGCCTCAAGCTGGTCCTGGAGGACCCGTCGTTCGCGGCGAAGGCGGCCCGGCTGCGCACCGAGGCCCTGGCGATGCCGACCCCGAACGACATCGTGCCCGTGCTGGAGAAGCTGACCGCCGAGCACCGCTCGCCGCGATCCTGAATCATTCCGGCCCCCGGCCGGCGCGGGTCGAGGCCGCCGATGCGGCGCCGGGCCGGCTGTAGGGCTTCCAGCGTGAGCAGGCACTGAGGCGTCCGGCAGGTGTCGCCGGCGCGCTCGTGCAGTCGCTCTCGTACACGTCGTTGTTGGTGTCGCGAATCGTGATGGTGAGGACGGGAGTGGCGCTCGGCGGGTTTCCGGTGATCCTGTCGCCCGAGGCCAGCGAGATCTCCAGCGCGTCCAGGGGCGGCGGGCCGGCCAGAGATGTCGCGGCGATATCGACCCAGTTACCGGCGGCGGTGTCGAATTCCGAGCGTACGTACACGTGCAGAGTGCCGTTCACGTATCCGATGTACTTGGTGGGTTGTGTGCCGCCACTCGGCGTGTAGAAGGCGGTGCTGATGCCGAAGGGCGGTTGCGTCGACTCCGCGATCGCCAGGTTGTGGTACGACCCCGCGGCGATCGCCTCGACCGTCTCACTCGCCGGTATGGAGGTGTTCACCGGCACGTTGCTGGTGGCCGTGGTCCCGTTGCCGAGCTGGCCGTAGAAGTTGTATCCCCAGGCCAGCACCCGTCCGGCCGAGGTGACCGCCACGCTGTGCAGGGCGCCCCCGGCGACGTCCGTGATCGTGATGCCGGCGGGTATGGAGGTGTTCACCGGGACGTTGGTGTTGGTGCTCGTTCCGTTGCCGAGTTGGCCATAGCCGTTGTATCCCCAGGCGAGCACCTGCCCGGTGGAGGTCACGGCCAAGCTGTGGTACGTGCCGCCGGCGACCGAGGTGACCGTGGTGCCCGCGGGCAGCGAGGTGGTGACCGGGACGTTGCTGCTGGTGGTGGTCGCGTTGCCGAGTTGGCCGTAGGAGTTGTATCCCCAGGTCAGTACCCGTCCGGTCGAGGTGAGCGCGAGGCTGTGGTAGCTGCCCGCGGCGACCGCGACGGCGGTGGTGCCGGCCGGCAGGGAGGTCCGCACGGGCGTGCTGCTGTTGGTGGTGGTCGCGTTGCCGAGTTGGCCGTAGGAGTTCTGTCCCCAGGCGAGCACCTGTCCGGTGGAGGTGAGCGCGAGGCTGTGCCCGGCACCTGCGGCGATCGCGATGACGGTGGTGCCCGCCGGTAGCGAGGTGAGCACGGGAACGTTGGTGTTGGTGGTGGTTCCGTTGCCGAGTTGGCCGAAGGTGTTCTGTCCCCAGGCGAGCACCTGTCCGGTGGAGGTGAGCGCGAGGCTGTGCCCGGATCCCGCGGCGACGGCGGTGATGATGGTGCCGGCCGGTATCGAGGCGGAGATCGGGGCACTGCTGTTGGTGGTGGTCGCGTTGCCGAGTTGGCCGAAGGTGTTCTGTCCCCAGGCGAGCACCCGTCCGGTCGCGGTGACCGCCAGGCTGTGTGCCGAGCCCGCGGCGACATCGGTGATGATGGTGCCCGCCGGTAGTGCGGTGGAGATCGGGACACTGCTGCTGGTGGTGTTCCCGGTGCCCAGTTGCCCAGTGGTGTTCTGCCCCCATGCCAGCACGCCGCCCGATGGCGCGGCCGCCGACGCGACGGAGGCGACCATGAGGGCCGCCACCGTCAGCAGAACCGCCAGTGCGAATGTGGCACCCCGCCGAAGGCTTCCTCCTGCGTCGGCCGACGATCTCTTGACGCTCCGGCGAAGTTCGTCCATAGGAAATTCCCGCATGGCGATCAGAGGCCAGATGCGCCCGGCCTGATTGGCAACGAAGTGCCCGGCGTGGTCTTGGTGGAATTTCGCCAGAATCGCCGGAGGTATTTCGGGTGAGCCACACCTCAAGGTGGCGTCGGGGTGCATCTACCGCCGCGCGATGACGGCAAAACCGGGGGACGGCATCCAGCACGATATCTTGATCCACTCATTCGCTGGAGATGCCGGTACGGAATGGCGGCCGACTCGCGAATTGGACAGGCGACTGCAATTCGGCGGCCGCATTGTATTTCCGTGCATCATCGCCGCTATCAGGATCGAATCCGCGGTGACCACGGGCGGAGGTCGTCCCACCGGGCGAGGGATCTGCCGGTCGCCTCCGCGCGGCCCTGTCGTCCCGCTCCGCCGTACACCGTCCCGGCCGGCCGTGGCCGGGACGGTGTGCCGCGATCAGCGGGTGACGGGCTCCTGGAGTTCGGTCACCCAGCCGGCCGGGTCGCCGTCGCCGTACACGAGGTAGACCTCGCGGGCGACGCCGGAGCTGCGGAAGCCGTTCGCCTCGATCCACTGGGCGAGCCGCTGCCAGGTGGCACCGATGTCCTCCATGGCCCCGTGGTGCACGATGGTGGCCGCCTGCTCCACCGCCGGCAGGTCCACGACGTCGAAGTCGTAGGTCTTGCCCGGCTCCAGGTGCGCCGGGGCCCCGGCGTGCACCCGCACGCCCTCGGGGACCTGCTCGTAGTAGGCGACCGCCGGCCCCACGATGGCCAGCCCGGCCATGCCGAGCCGCTTGGTCAGCTCTCCGTACAGCGGCTGGACCACCGGACCGATGGAATCGTAGCTCTCCGCGATGCCGCTGAGCTCGGCGAGCCGGACCCCCGGAACACTCTTGATCACGACGTCCATGGGCACGACGCCCTCCATTTCGATCATCCGGAGTCTCGCCTCGACCCTGGCCAGCCGCGCGGTGTCGTCGGCCACCTTCGTCTCCAGCTCCGCGCGGCGCAGTCTCAGCATGCCGTGCATCTCCTCGGGGCCGACCTTCTCCTCAAGGATCCGGCCCACCTGCTGGAGGCTGAGGCCGAGATCCTTGAGCGCGATCAGCCGGTTGAGGCGGGACAGTTGCCCCGCCTCGTAGTAGCGGTAGCCGGTGGCCTGGTCGACCATGGCGGGCCGGAGCAGTCCGAGTGTGTCGTAGTGCCGCAGCATGCGCACGGACACCCGGCCGAGACGGGCGAAATCTCCAATACTGAACATGACGCCCTCCGGTATACGGCCTCACATTGTGTCAGGGTCAACCGCGGCGGCCGGGCCG
>NZ_BMNT01000020.1:1136-1410 GCF_014646695.1 Sphaerisporangium melleum | reverse complement strand
GCGGGCCAGTGCTCCGGTGTTCACGCCGGGGGTGAAGGCCCGCGCGGGAGTGCCCGTTAGGGCGCGAGCGTGCCCTGGCCTTCGTGGCGTTGCTGCTTGATCCACGAGGCGCAGGTCACCCGGACGGCGGAGGGCGGTCGTTGCGTTCGATGATGGTGTGCTCGCCGGGGTGGTGGGCGGCGTCGGCGCGGCGGCCGATGTGTTCACGGATCGCTGGGATTCCCCTACGTTCGGTCACGGGTCGGGTGACAATGATTGCTGTGCGGCTTCGTTG
>NZ_BMNT01000020.1:0-925 GCF_014646695.1 Sphaerisporangium melleum | reverse complement strand
GGGGAGTTGTCCAAGCGGGTCATCACCCAGGCCAAGCAGACCCCTGAGCGGGCGTGGCTGGGTGAGGTCTCAGCGGTCGTCCTCCAGCAGGCGCTGGCCGATCTGAACACCGCCTACCGCAACTTCTTCGCCTCGATCACCGGTGAGCGGAAGGGGCCGGGGGTGGCCGCGCCGCGGTTGCGCTCCAAGAAGGACAACCGGCAGGCCGTCCGGTTCACCAGGAACGCCCGGTTTTCGATCACGCAAGGCGGGAGGCTGCGCCTGCCGAAGATCGGGGACGTGCCGGTGCGCTGGTCACGGCCCCTGCCCGCCGAGCCGTCCTCGGTCACGGTGGTCAAGGATGCGGCGGGCCGCTACTTCGCCTCCTTCGTCGTCGATACCGGTCAGGTGTCCTTGCCTGAGACGGCCGCCGAGGTGGGCATCGATCTGGGGTTGACGCACTTCGCCGTCATGTCCGACGGCCGGAAGATCGGCAACCCCCGGTTGGTGCGCCGGGCGGCCAAGAAGCTCCGCAAAGCCCAGCAGGCCCTGTCCCGCAAGGCGAAGGGCTCGGCGAACCGGAACAAGGCCGTTGTGAAGGTCGCCAGGGCGCATGCCCGGGTGGCCGACGCGCGCCGCGACTTCGCCCACAAGCTCTCCACGCGGCTCATTCGCGACAACCAAGCGGTGTACGTGGAGAACCTGTCGGTGAAGGGGCTGGCGCGCACGAGATTGGCCAAGAGTGTCCACGACGCGGGCTGGTCGCAGTTCGTCGGGATGCTGGAGTACAAGGCCGCCCGGTACCGGCGGACCTTCGTCAAGATCGACCGGTGGTTCCCGTCGTCGAGGCTGTGCTCGGCGTGCGGGGTCGTCGCCGAGTCGATGCCGTTGAACGTCCGGTCGTGGACCTGCCCGTGCGGGGTGGCCCATGACCGGGACGTCAACG
>NZ_BMNT01000019.1:119012-173287 GCF_014646695.1 Sphaerisporangium melleum | reverse complement strand
ATCATCACCCGCCTCGCCGTCATCAACTGACAACCCCCACCCCGGCCGGCCCGCGAACCACCCACACCGCGGGCCGGTCAATGGTGCTGAAGACGCTCCGTCACTTCGCGGTGGCCGGGGATCGTCCTGCGGACAGGTCCTGGCCTCCGCAGCCCCGCGGGCCATGCCGCGCCCTCGGGCGTCGATCACATTCGGGACGCCGTCTGGGCGGCCGCGGCGGCTGTGGGACATCCTTGGCGAGATCCGGCATCAACGGGGGTGGCGGAGGGTGTGGGAGATGCGGGGCATGGCGGCGATCAGGTGGGCGGTGTGGCGGAGGCGGGCGCGGCGGGTGGGCAGGGCGTGCAGGTCGGCGTGCCACTCCTCCAGCCAGCGGGCCCGGGACGCGGCCGGCAGCAGCGTCGCGGCCAGGGAGAGCGCGCGGAACGTCATGCCGGCGCCGTCCCTCGCGCCGCGCCGGGCGCGCGCGGGCACACCGCCGTCCTCGCCGAGGCGGTCCAGGGTGAGGACGGTCGCGGTGGCCAGTTCCTCCAGCTCCCGGCCGACGCCCTCCATGCCGAGCCGCCGCGCGATGGGGACGAAGACCTCCAGGCTCTCCCGCGACTTCACCCGCTGCTTGGCCGGGGGCAGGAAGGCGAGCGTGCGCTGGTTGTGCAGGCGGTCGGCCAGCTTGAGGGCCAGTACGCGCGCGTCGGTCGCGTTCGCCCATCCGTCCGGGCGGCGGGCGGGGTCGTCGATCAGGGTGAGGCGGTTGAGCAGGGCCAGGACGCCGGAGCCGAACTCGGCGGCGATCTGCGCGGGCGGGCAGGCGGTGTCGTCCAGCACGTCGTGCAGCAGGGCGGCGCACAGCACCTCGTGGTCCATGTCCAGCCCGGCGAGGATGGCGGCGACGGCGAGCGGGTGGGTGATGTACGGGTCGCCGTTGCGGCGGGTCTGGCCCCGGTGCCAGTACGCGGCGACGGTGTAGGCGCGCTCGATCAGGCGTGCCTGGCCGGCCGGTGGCGGGGTGGGGAGCGCGCCCAGCACCGGGTGCACCGGGGAGGGCGTCGGCGGGACGTTCGGCATGACTAGAACTCTACATAGGGTGCCGATGATGCACAGGTCTCCGTTGCGCGACAGAGTCCTCACCTTGCTCCTGGTCGATCACCGGTGAGACCCGCGCAGAACGTGCTCTGGTCACCGTCGACCGGTTCGTCCCGTGATGTGCTTTCGCCGTGTCCCCGGGGCGACCCCGGTTCGGTGTGCCGGGACCCCATTGCGGCCCCTAGTGAAGATCTGGATCGGTAGCGTGGCGTCATTCGGTACGTGAGCCCGCGGGCGCGGGCGATCTGGAAAGCCCTCACTGGAGTAGATGATGACGGCCATCGTGGACGCACCCCAGCCGGTGCCCTTCGACGCGCTATGCCCCCTGATGGGAGTGGAGGAGGAGTACCTGGTCGTCGACCCGGTGACGCGGGAGGTCAGCCCGTGGGCGGCCCGCGTCGTCACCCGGGCCGCCGCGGAGATGGGCGACCGGGTCTGCGCCGAGATCACCCGGCTGCAGGTCGAGGCCAAGACCGCCCCCTGCGCGGGCATCGGAGAGCTGGAGCGCCAGCTTCGCGAGATGCGCCGCGCGGTGGCCGCGGCGGCGCGCGAGGAGGGCCTGGCCCTGGTCGCCTCCGGTACGCCGGTGCTGGGCGAGGCCGTCCCGCCCCCGATCACCGAGGACCCGCGGTACGAGATCGGCATCGCGAACTACCGCTCACTGCACGATGAGCAGAGCATCTGCGCCGGCCACGTCCACGTCCATCTGCCCGACCGCGAGCGCGCCGTCCTGGTGGGCAACCACCTGCGGCCCTGGCTGCCGGTGCTCATCGCGCTGATGGCCAACTCCCCGTACTGGACCGGCCGCGACACCGGCTACGCGAGCTGGCGGACGCTGTCGTGGGGCAAGTGGCCGGTGGCCGGCCCGCCGCCGTACTTCGGCTCGCTGGACGAGTTCGACGCGACGATCGCCGCGCTCACCGAGCTGGGGGCGCTGGTCGACCCCGGGACGATCTTCTGGGACGTGCGGCCCTCGGCCCGGCTGCCCACCCTGGAGGTCAGGGTGACCGACGTGCCGGCCACCGCCGAGGAGTCCGCGCTGCTCGCGGCGATCGTGCGCGCGCTGGTGATGGTGTCGCTGGAGAAGGTCGAGCGCGGCGACCCCGGGCCGCGGCTCGCGGCCGAGCGGCTGCGCGTCGCCTACTGGCGGGCGGCTCGCGACGGGCTGGACGGGCACGGCGCCGACCCGGTCACCGGCCGCCTGCGCCCCGCCGACGAGCTGCCGGAGGTGCTGCTCGCGCACATCCGTCCCGGCCTGGAGGCCACCGGTGACCTGGAACTGGTCACCGAACGGCTCGCCCGGCTGAGGGTCACCGGCACCGGCGCCGCCCGGCAGCGCGCCGCCCACGCGCGCCGCGGCCTGTTCCCCGACGTCGTCGACCACCTGATCGACACGCTCGTGCCGGTCTCCTGACGGCCTGGAGCCTCGTGGGGCCCCGGGCGGACGGCCCGGGGCCCCACGGAGGCTTACAGGTAGGGGGCGAGGAAGGATCTGAGCGGGGCGACGTGGCGGACGGGGTCGCGCCACTGGGCGAGCAGGTCCTCCAGCAGGTGCCGCTCGCCGGCCTGCTCGCCGTGCTGCCACACCCGGACGACCGGGTGCAGGAAGGCGCTCTCGTGCGCCCGCTCGGGCGTCGGGTGGCGCTTGATGGCGAACACGTCCTCATGCCGGTCACGCCCCCAGCGCAGTGTGACCGTGAAGACCAGCGGGTGGGCGGCGAACCGTTCGACCGCGTAGTCCTCCGGCAGGTCCGTGTAGTGCACGACCACCCCGGCGTCCTCGTCCAGGACGTACACGTCGCACAGGTACTCGAACTGGGTCCACAGCGCCGAGCTCCAGTTGACCCGGTCGAGCATGGTGGCGGTCAGCCGGTCGGCGTCGCGCGGCAGCACCTGCCGGTCGAGCGGGGTGGACTCGTACCGCTCGGCCAGCAGCGCGGCCATGGTGCGCAGGTTGTAGCGGAACCCGTCGATGAACGCCGAGGACGCCCGCTTGAAGTCGCGGGCCTGCATGAGCGTGCCGGCGAAGTACATGCCGTCGACGTTGGCCGACTGGAAGTCCGGGCCGATGGCGGGCATCCGGCCGTTGGGGGCGAGCTCCGGGCGGCAGGAGTCGTCGAAGACGCCGGTGTCCATGGTGAACCCGGTGCAGCGGATCACCGCGTCGTACTCCAGCTCGGCCGTCTCGCCCTCGGCCAGCGTGTAGGTGATCGCGGCCTTGTAGACGTCGCCCTCGCGCCACAGCCGGTCGACGGTGCACTCCAGCACGCCGTGCAGGGTCTTGAACCAGTAGCTGTCCAGCAGGGCGCCGTACTGGCCGCGCACGTGGCCCGGGTGCTTGGTGGTCCACGACAGCGTGACCGGGCTCGGGCTGGCCAGGTGGATGATCGCGGCCTCGCCGAGCATCGACTGGGCGGTCTCGAACGCCGAGTTGCCCTTGCCGATGATGAGCACGCGCTTGTCGGTGAACGTCTCGCCCGACATCGGGACGTCCTCGTACCCCATGGCCAGCTCGATGCCCGGGATGTCGGGGATGTTGGGCCCGCCCCAGCCGGTGGCGACGATCAGGCATTCGGCGCGGAACACCTCGCCTCCGGCGGTGTGCGCGAGGAACACCCCGCCGGTCTTCTCCAGCCGCTCGACCGGTGTGGAGTACCGCACGTTGAGGTCGTGCCCGCGCTGGAAGTCGGCCAGGTAGCGCACCAGGTCGTCGGCGCAGGGGAAGTACTCGCGCGAGTAGTGGGGGAACATCAGGTCCGGCGAGTCGCTGAGCAGGGAGTTCCAGTCCCAGCGGAGCAGGATCTCGGGGTCCTTCTCGCCGGTGTGCACCTTGTTCAGGGAGATCAGCCTGCGGTGGCGCGGAAAGCGGCGGAAGAAGCCGCCGGGGGAGTCCTCGCGCTCCAGGGTGAGGTAGTCGGCGCCGGCCCGCTGCAGGTAGTAGCTGAGCTGCAGCCCGGCCGGCCCGGCTCCGATGATCAGATAGCGGTGTACGCGCCCGTCCGGCGCCTCGGCTGTCACGGAGTCAGGCCGGCACGACGGCGCAGTTGCAGCGCATCTGCGCGCGCTCGGCGGGCGTGGGACGGCGGTGCAGCCACATCGCGACCACCATGGGGATGAAGACGATCGCGTTGTAGAACAGGTGCAGTTCGACCCGGGGGACCAGGAGCTGGATGATGCTGGTCGGCACCGGCCGGCCCAGCAGGTTGTTCCCGGTCAGCGCCTGCAGCAGCAGGAGCAGGTGCTCCAGGTGGTGCCAGACCTGGATGCCGAGCGAGATGCTCCACCAGGTGCGGGCCCGGCCGGTGAAGCCGCGCCGCAGCACGATCAGGCCCACCAGCATGAGCAGCGCGTACCCGTAGTGCATCCACTCGGAGGTGACCAGCCACGGGAAGAACAGCCCGAGCACGCCGCGGGCCTCGGGGATCGGCCAGCCGAGGGCGTAGATCTGGATCGCCTGGACAACGTGCTCGGCCCAGTGGGCGATCACGATGGCCAGGAACACGTTCAGCCCGAGGCGGTGGTGTTCGGTGTTGAGCGAGGTGAGCAGGTCGCTCCGGTGGGGTAATGCGCTCGAGTGGCTGGCCATTGGGTCCTCCGCGGGGGTCGGGTGGTACACGCCGGAGGAGCGGGCGCCGCGCTCCGCTCCGCACGGCAGGGGGGTGTGCCGCCACCCGGCCGGGGCCGGGCGGCGGTGCTGCCGTCAGGAGTCGCGCTGCGATTCGGCCAGCAGGCCGAGGTAGCCGTCGGAGACGATGCGCTTGGCGCGCGCGGCGTAGGAGGCCGGGTCGTCGGGGGCGATCGTCGCGAGCCCGTCCACGTAGCGGTTGTACATGCAGAACGCGGCGGCGATGAGCACGGTGTCGTGGATCTCCAGGTCGGTCGCGCCCTCGGCCCGGGCGGCGGCGACGTCCTGCTCGGAGACCTCGCGCCCGCTGCGCTGCACGGCGGCGGCGATGACCAGCAGGGCCTTGAGCTTGGCGGAGACCGGGGCGGCCTGGAGGTCGTCGCGCACCTGCTCGACCAGTTCCATGCCGCCGGGGAGCTGGGCCGCGGCGTAGGCGGCGTGCGAGGAGTAGCAGTAGCGGCACGCGTTGAGCGCCGAGACGTAGGCGGCGATCAGCTCGCGCTCACCGGGAGTGAGCGTGCTCTCACGGCGCAGCAGCACCTCGACCAGCTCGTTGAGCGGCCGGGCGGTTTCCGGACGGAACCGGAAAAGGCCCCGAATGCCGGGTTCATCGGTGGTAAGGGTGATGTGGGGCATGGTGACTTCCCTCGCCGGTGCTGCAGTCGGGGCATGACGGATGGCCGGAGGTGCGCATTCCCCCTGCCAATCGTTCATGCTCGCCATACGACCACCCCCCTGTCAATGGGTGTTTTCGGTCACCCCTAACCGGCTTGATCGGACCCCCTAAATTGAATTGTCCTTACCGGTATGGCCATAAGGTAAGTGTCTTCTCACTCCCTTGTTCGCGGCTGAAGCGGCGGCGTAGCGTCACCACGTCGCCCCCTGACGATCCGCACCATCATGAGGAGGCCGTCCATGTCAGAACACCCGAACGTCAATCCGGTCCGCGAGATCTACGACGCCATCGCCAAGAGCGATCTGGACCACATCCGCGACAGTCTGCTCGCCGACGACGTGTCGTTCCACGTCCCCGGGCGGGGCCCGCTGGCAGGTGACTACAACGGCAAGGAAGAAGTGCTCGGCTACCTGGGAAAACTCGCCCAGCACACCGACAATTCGCTGCAGTACGAGCCGTACACCTTCCTCGCCGACGACGGGCACGTGGCCGCGCTGCTGCGCATCAGGGGTGAACGGGACGGCAAGCTCCTGGACGAGCGTGGCGTCCATGTGTTCCACCTGGCCGGCGGCAAGATCACCGAGCGGTGGAGCTTCCCGTACGACACGCACGTCATCGACGAGTTCTTCGCCTGACCGGTCCGGCAGGCCGGCCGTTCGACCGGCTGCCCCTTCGACCGTCTGAACGGTCCGGCCGTAACCGTCCTCGGGCACGGCCGGACCGTTCGGCTCTTGGCCGCCCGCGCGGCGCCGGCCCCCTGCCGGCGCCACGCGGGCGGCTCGCGTGCCGGGCTCATGGCTGCGGTTGGGTCTCGGCGGCGAAGACGGCGAGATAGCCGTTCGCCATCTTCGCCCGCGCCGCGTACACCGCCGGGTCGTCCGGTGCGAAGGTCGCCAGCCCGTCCACGTAGCGGTTGTACATGCAGAACGCGGCGGCGATGAGCACCGCGTCGTGGATCTCGACGTCGGTCGCGCCCGCCGCGCGCGCGGCGGCCACCTGCTCCTCGGTGACCTTCTTGCCGCTCTCCTGTACCGCCCCGGCGATCGCCAGCAGCGCGCGCATCTTCTCCGACACCGGTGCGGAGGACAGGTCCGCGCACACGTGCTCGACCAGCATCATGCCATCAGGTGAGCGCACGGCCGCGAAGGCCGCGTGCGTGTAGAAACAGAACCGGCACTGGTTGAGCGCCGAGACGTACGCCGCGATCAGCTCGCGCTCCCCGCGGGTCAACGTGCTGTCGCCGCACAAGAGCACCTCTGACAGGGCGTTCAACGGCAGCGCCGCCTCCGGCCGGAACCGGAACAGCCCGCGAATGCCCGGCTCATCGGTGTTCAAGGCGATATGCGCTCGGCTCGGGCTCGGTTCTCCCAACGGCACGAGCGGAGGGCGGGCCGGCCATTCGAGACCACAGGACAGGCCCGCGGTCTCCGGCAGGTCGGAGACGTCGAGCGAGACCTCGGAGCGGACGGGCAGGGCAAGGGCATTGGACATACTCAACCTTCTTCCGTTAGGGGATTTGCTCGCATGACCAACTCTGTGCTCGGGCTCACCGCCGAATTCGGGGGGCGACCGGTCGGCAAGCACACGTATCGGTAAGGCGACGGCGTTCGACAATGGACGACCCTTCTTTCCGGGAGCGAAGTGAGCTCGCACAATCCACTGTGCGACCGGCCCCCGGCGCCCGGACAGAGGAATGGCGGGCAGCAACCTGCCGGGCGGAGTCCATTTCCTGCCGGGCGGTCCCCTTGACCGCGGCCCGGCGATCAGGAAGCCACCGCATAGAGCCGTCTGGAAGAAGTGCGGACGAGCGCGCGGCGCGAGAATGCTGTGGAGACAAGGTGTCAAGTTCACTGACTCCGGCCGGATACCGAGCGGCTGACCGGAAATAACGTGTGTCTTGCGGTGAGGACGGCAACGTGAGCGATGGGAAGTCCGGGGCGGGACGAGCCGCCTCGCTTCACCTCGCGGGCACCGAGCGGTCGTGGCTCGTGGACGTCCGCGGGTTCATGGTGGCGGGCTTCCTGGTCACGATGGGCGGCCTCGGTGACCGGATCGGCCTGTCAACGCTGCTCTCGCTCGTCCGCGACATGTTCCGCGACGGCAGGCGACGGGCCTCCGCCATCGGCATCTGGGCGGGTGCCGGTTCGCCGATGCGTTCGGCCACGCGGCCGTCGTCGCCATGGCCGGAGAACGCGAGGTCGCGCCGAGGTGATGGTCGCCATCACTCCTTGACGTCACGCGGGCCGCCGGCTCTGAGAGCAGGCGGCCCGGTGTTCCCCGTGGCAGGACGGTTATCAGGGGACGATCGACGGCGCGGCGGACGCGACCGGCTTGGACGTCTCCGCCGGCGGACCCCCGGCCGGTGGCGGAGGGGGAGCGGCGTGCCGTGGGCGCGGCTTCGACGAGGCGAAGCGCTTCATGATCGGATCTTCGACCAGCCGGAACAGCATCCAGGACAGCACCAGGGTGATCGCGAACAGCACTCCCAGCATGACGAAGCCCATCGGGGTGCTCCAGCCCTCGGGTGAGCCGAACAACTGGCGGACGTACACGAGGATCAGGTAGTGCACCATGAACATGGCGTAGGACACGTTGCCGAGCCACACCATGGGGCGGCTGCCGAGCCAGCTCCGCCGGCCACTCGCGTCCCTCGCCGCACCGGCGGCGATGACGAGGCCGAGCGGGATGACCTCGACGGCCACGACGTTGTAGCTCAGCGGGAACAGCGGGGTCATGACGTAAACGGCGACGGCCAGCGCCGCCGCCGAGGGAAGGCTCACCGGGATCCTTCTGCCGGTCAGGACGATCCGGGCCAGGATGATGCCGAGGACGAACTCCAGCATCCGCACCGGCGGGAACTGCGCGACGAACCAGAACTCCAGTTCCGTCATGCCGAAGCCGGGCATCGGCGGCTGGGCCGGCAGGATCACCTTGGCCACCAGCGGCATGGCGAAGATGGCGGCCACCACGATCCCCGCCCACGCCCACAGCCGCTCAGGACGGATGCGGCCGATGGAGCGGGCCAGGAGCGGGAAGCAGAGGTAGAAGAGCACCTCGCAGGACAGCGACCACGCCGGGCCGTTGAAGATCGCCCTGAGCTCGAACTGCGGGAAGTACGACTGGATCAGCAGGAAGTGCAGTGCCGCGGTCCCGCCGTCGATGGTCTGCTTCATCACGAAGCTCACCAGCAGCAGGGCGCCGACGAGGGTGACCAGATGGTTCGGGTAGATCTTCAGGAAGCGGCGCCACCAGAACGACTTGGCGGAGTCGGTGGCCCGCTGGACGTAGGTGAGGATGAAGCCGCTCAGGATGAAGAAATAGGTGACCGCCGCCAGTCCGGCGATCAGGACGACCGACATGTACGTGCCACGCGCACCCGCCGAGGCGAACAGATTCGCGTCGATGCCGTGGGTGAGGAAGACCAGAAACGCGGCGACGAACCGCATTCCCGTCAGCGACGGGAGCCGTAATGGTCGAGTGGGGGGAGGGGAACTCGCGGATAATGGTAAATCCACCATGTGACGCACCTTCACTTCCGGCCGGCTTGAACGGGGTCAAGGGCCGCCAGGAATGCCTGCACGTCGCCAGGAAGCGGCAGCCCTCCGAATAACAGGACTAGACCCTCGCATCCCCATGCCGGCCGCGCATGTCGCAAAGTGCTCTCTTCACGCCCGGGCCGCCGGGGGAGGAGAAGTCCGCACTCCGGAAGAGGTGCCGTGGAGCAGGGTGATTCACGTCAAGGCGGCCTGGTGCTCGGCGGGCACCACGCACGTCCCGGCGCCGGGGAGCCGTTGTGTCGGGGCAGGGTTCATGCCACCACCGGTGTTCGAGCCCGGCTCATCTTCGTCTCGGCCATGCGGTCAGCGTCACATCCGGGCGCGCCGTGCCACATCTTCGTGATTGCTGTTCCTCGCAGCCCCGGCAGGCCGTTGGTCTGTCCGAAAAGGGGGACGGGGTGCACCTCGTCAACGCAGGTGGCGACGTCATATGGCAATTCAGAAGAAGGACGATCCGACTCGGGGCGCTTACAGTGGGTCACAGTGACTGTTCGTCCTGTTCCCGAGCCGGGTGCCGATCCGTACCCTGCTCGAACGGCCCTCCTCCGGACCTCGGTGGCGCCCTGTCGCCCGCGACGACCCGAGGGAGGATGCGCGGCATCATGATCATTTACGCGGTCCTTCCGTGATTCGAGCGACAAGGCGGATGTGACCACCGGCTGGGCACACGCCGGCGTCCGGCGGACGACCCTCGCGGATCGCGACGTCGGCGGCGTCATGGCATCGAGCCGAGCAAGGTGGGCGATGCCGCACGAGTCCGAGAGCGAGCAGAGCACGTCGTGGACCACGATGACGAAAGGAATATGCGATGAAGGCGAACCTGGAGGCCGGTCCCGGCCTGCAGGCGGGGCGGCGCGAGTGGGCCGGGCTGGCGGTGCTGGCCCTGCCCACCCTGCTGACCTCTCTGGACATCAGCGTGCTCTACCTGGCCGTGCCGCACCTGAGCGAGAGCCTGCACGCCGACTCCACCCAGCAGCTGTGGATCCTGGACATCTACTCGTTCATGCTGGCCGGGTTCCTGGTCACCATGGGGACGCTGGGTGACCGCATCGGCCGTCGCAGGCTGCTGCTCATCGGCGCCTCGGTCTTCAGCGTCGCCTCGGTGCTCGCGGCCTATTCGGTCAGCCCGCAGATGCTGATCGCCTCCCGTGCCCTGCTCGGCATCGCCGGCGCCACGCTGATGCCCTCGACCATGGCGCTGATCCGCAACATCTTCAAGGACCCCAAGCAGATGGGCACCGCCATCGGCATCTGGTTCGCCTGCTTCATGGGGGGCATGACGGTCGGCCCGCTGGTCGGCGGGGCACTGCTGGAGCACTTCTGGTGGGGCTCGGCCTTCCTGCTCGGCGTCCCGGTCATGGTGCTCCTGCTCATCGTCGGCCCCCGCCTGCTGCCCGAGTACCGCGACCCGAACGCCGGCCGCCTCGACCTGGCGAGCGTCGCCCTTTCGCTCGCCGCGATCCTCCCCGCCATCTACGGGCTCAAGGAGCTCGCCCGCAACGGCGTCCAGCCGCTGCCGGTCGCGGCGCTGGTCATCGGCATCGCGATCGGCGTCGTCTTCGTGTCCCGTCAGCGCAGGCTCGCCAGCCCGCTGCTGGACCTCCGCCTGTTCGCCAACCGGAACTTCAGCGCCGCGATGGGCGTCATGCTGATGGCCGGCATCGTGATGGCCGGCACCACCCTTCTGTCGAGCCTGTACCTGCAGACCGTCCAGGGCCTCGGTCCGCTGAACTCCGGCATGTGGCTGCTGCCGCAGAACATCGCCATGGTCGTCGGCTCCATGGCCGCCCCCGCGCTGGCCCGCAAGATCCGCCCGGCGTACGTCATCGCCGCCGGTCTCGTCATCGCCGGAGCGGGCCTGGTCGTCCACAGCCAGGTTCCCGCGGCAGGCGGCCTGCCCTGGCTGGTCACCGGGCTGGTGCTGGCCGCCTTCGGCATCGCCTTCCCGATGTCGCTGACCATGAACCTGATCATGGGTTCCGTGCCGCCGGAGAAGGCCGGCTCGGCCGCCTCGATCAGCCAGACCAGCGGTGAGTTCGGCGTCGCCATGGGTGTGGCGGCCCTCGGTAGCCTGGCCACGTTCGTCTACCGCACCCAGCTGGGCGACCACCTGCCCGCCGGCCTGCCCGCCGGCGCGGCGCAGACCGCGAGCCAGAGCATCACCGCAGCCCTGAGCGCCGCCCAGCAGCTCCCCGGCCGGCTCGCCGGCGGGCTGACCGAGGTCGCCCGCACCGCCTTCACCAGCGGCCTCAACGTGGTCGCCGCCGTGGGCGCCGCCATCTTCATCGGCCTGGCGATCCTTTCCGTCACCATCCTGCGCCGCACCGACCAGCCCGCGCCGGCCCCCGACGCCGCGCCCGACGCCGCGCCCGCCGCCGAGCGCGACGTCGAGCCCGACCTGGCGACCGTCGACTGATCCGGCGCCATCTATCGATCCACGACACCCGGAGCCGGGTGGCCCGGCACGACCGTGGCCACCCGGCTTCTTCGCGTGCACCCGGCGCCTGCCCGAGGTGGTGATGCCCCGCCTGATCCGGCGGCGTGACACCGGTCCGCAGGATCGGCCGTGGCGGCGACCGCCGGTTCCAGGTGCGCATTCGTGAAGTTGTGCCGCCTTTCGGCCGGGTGTGACGCTTGCGGGAGGTGTTCGATTCCGGGAGGGTCGACGTGGCGCAGGATTTCTATCTGAAGGTCGTGCGGGGAAATCCGACGGCCGAGGAGCTGGCGGCGCTCATCACGGCGCTGTCCGCCCGCGCCGCGCGGGTGCGCCTGGCCGCCGAGGAGGAGGTCCCGGCGGAGGCCGTCACGGCCTGGCAGGACGGCCTCCACAAGGTCCGCAGGCCGGCCGTTCCCTCGGCGAACCCCGCGGCCTGGCGGATCAGCGGCTGGGCCGGCTGACGGCCCGCCGCGACGCGTCCGTCCAAGCCGACCGCCGCCGGGCGCCCAGGGTGGGCGCCGGTGAGCGCGGCGTCCAGGGCGCCGGCCGCGCGCCGCAGTGCGATCTGTGCGGTCGTACGCGGCCCGGCGATCACGGCGGCGAGCGCCTGCCGTAGGCCGTCCGTCCTCGCTGGACGGCGGATGCCGTTCCATTCCGGCGGCGGCCGCGCCGTGCCATCGTGCCTTTCCCCGGCCCCCGCTGAGCCTTATGCCGCACCGCTCGGCATCGGATTTCACCCGGCCGGCGCCTTTCGATCAAGCGGCTCCCCGTGGCCACGACATCGGGCCGCTCCGGGTCCGGGCGCCATCACCCCTGCTCGCCCGCGGTCATCCCCAGATTCAAATAGGTCCACCGAGCTTGGCAATACGGGAGATGTCGCTTAACCGTCCGGCATATCACCATGAAATGGTTCGGCGGGGTATGGAACCGTCAATTGGCCGACGGTGAAGACGAGGAGCATTATGCCTACCTTGATCGGTTCTCTGCGCAGGCTCGTGCTGACTCCATCGCTGGCCGAGGTGACATTCGGCGCACGGGGTTTCCCCGCCGTGCCCTCGGACGCGACGCGCAAGCTGGAGGCGATCCCGCAGGCGGTGATCTGCGGCTTCGAGTGGGGCATCGACGCACGCGACCAGTGGGAGGTCGAGCGCCGCCTCGGCCTGGTGAACCCCGAGATGCTCGGCTTCGCCTATGAGGGCGCGACCATGGCCTTCACCGTGCTGGACGCGATGGCGGGCGGGCGCGGCCACCGCACCCGAGACCTGCTGCTCGGCCCCGGACAGCCGCACATCTTCCTCACCTACATCGGCATCGGCTTCGCCATGGCCCGGCTGCCCCGTCCGCTGTGGAAGAAGGTCATGCCCGACCTCAGCGGGTCGGCGTACTACCCCACGATGAGCTGGCTGGCCGTCGACGGCTACGGCTTCGACCGGGCCTACTTCGAGACCCGCCGCTGGGTCGACGAGCAGCGCGTCCCCGCCCCCTACGCCTGGGAGGGCGACCCGGACTACTTCCTGCGCGCCGTCGACCAGGGCATCGGCCGCGCCCTGTGGTTCATCCACGGTGGCGACGTCCCCGGCATCGCCGCCCGGGTGGCGGGCTTCGCCTCCGGGCGGCGGCCCGACCTGTGGAGCGGCGTCGGGCTGGCGGCCACGTTCGCCGGCGGGTCCACCGCCGAAGGGCTGGCCGCGCTGCGCGACGCGGCGGGAGAGTACTTGCCCGAGCTGGCCCAGGGCTCGGTCTTCGCCGCCAAGGCGCGGGACTTCTCCGGGTTCGTCCCCGAGCACACCGAGGTCGCCGCCTCGGTGCTCGCCGGCCTGTCGATGCCGGCGGCCGTCGCGCTGGCCGACGCCACCGCCGTCGAGGCCGGCCCGGGGGCGGTGCCGGCGTACGAGCTGTGGCGCCGCGCGGTGCGCGCGCACTTCAGCGCCGCCGCCGAGCGCGTCGCCCGCTGACGTAGCGGGCGCCCGCCGGGCGCCCGCCGCCCGAACGGCCCGCGCAGGCCGTCGGCGGCGTGCGAACGCGCCCGGCGGAAATGCCGCGGCCCCGGGAAACCGGGGCCGCTGATTATGAGATTTCGTTTCTCCGCGGCGTGCGGGTTGATTTCGCACGGCATTTCCGCATGCCCGCACGGAGAACAGGGCACCGAGTGAGCACGTTTGAAGTGGCTCTTCAGTACGCCCGTATGGCTACATTCTATACACAGATCACCCCACGGAGCAGGAAAACCCCCGGGGGAGGGAGAGGGAATTGGCCGGCCTTCTGAGGAATTTACGGCGGCGTATCATCACACCCGGCGTACACGAGACGAAACTCGCGACGCGCGGTTTCCACGTGAAGGACGACGCGGCGCGAGAACTGCTGGAGACCGTCGGTGAGATGTTCCTCACCGGCTACGCGTACGCGGCCGAGGCGCGTACGCCCGCCGAGGCCGAGGAGCGCCTGGAGCAGATCCCCCACAGGTTCCGCGGCTTCGCCTACGAGGGCGCCGGCATGGCCTACGCCATCCTCGACGCCACTCCGCTCGCCACCAGCGGCAAGCTGGCCGGCTCCCTCGCCGGACGGGGCGCCGAGCAGGTCTACCTGATCTACGTCGGCGCGGGCTGGGCCATGGCGCGGCTGCCCCGGATGCTGTGGTCCAAGATCCACCTGCCGGACCCGCTGCTGCGGTGGCTGGCGCTGGACGGCTACGGCTTCCACCAGGCCTACTTCAAGACCGACCAGTACGTGCACGGGCAGTACCAGGACTCCGGCTTCCGGTGGCCGGACGGGTCCGCCGCGTACGCCAACCGGGTCATCGACCAGGGCATCGGCCGCGCGTTGTGGTTCGTCGGCGGCACCGACGTCGAGGTGGTCTCCTCGCTCATCGCCAAGTTCCCCGAGCACCGCCGCGGCGACCTGTACGCCGGCACCGGTCTGGCCGCCACCTACGCGTGCGGCGCGGCCGAGGACGAGTTGCGCAGGTTCGCCGAGCTGGCCGGGCCGTACCGCCCCCAGCTCGCGCAGGGGTCGGCGTTCGCGGCCGAGGCCCGCGTGCGGCCCGGCCTGGTGGTGCCCGCCACGGAGGTGGCGACGCGGGTGTTCTGCGGCGTGACGCCGCAGGAGGCGGCGCGGATCAGCAACGGCTCCATTCCCGATCAGCCAGTTCAGGGTGATGTGCCGGCCTATGAGGTGTGGCGGCAGCGCATCGCCGACCAGTTCGTCTCTCTTGGAGGTGTTAGCCGGTGACCGCGACCCTTGGCTGGCTGCGCAGGCAGCTACCGGGAATCGTCGCTCTCGTGCTGGTCACGAGTGTCTTCCTGATCGCCCGCCTGCCGTCGTACTCCGCGGCCGAGACCGCGACCATCGCCAGCAAGTTCCAGTTCAAGCCGTTGTCGATCGCGTTGCCCAGTGGCTATCAGCAGCAGACGATCCGCAAGGTGAACAAGGACTACGAGCACATCGACGCCTGGATCTCCTCGGTCGGTGCGGCCATCGCGATGAACGACCTCGACGGTGACGGGCTGTCCAACGACCTGTGCCTGGTGGACACCCGCATCGACCAGGCCGTGGTGACGCCCACCCCCGGCGCCGGCGGCTCGCGGTACGCGCCGTTCGCGCTGAACCCGGCCCCGCTGCCGATGAACGACCACATGGCGCCCATGGGCTGTGTCCCCGGTGACTACAACGAGGACGGCCGCCTCGACCTGCTGGTCTACATGTGGGGCCGTACGCCGATCATCTACCTGGCCAAGCCGGGCGCGACCAAGCTGGACGCCACCGCCTACCAGCCCACCGAGCTGGTCTCGGGCCCCAACTCCAAGAACGGCGTCTACATCGGCGCGGAGTGGAACACCAACGCGGCGACCGTCGCCGACTTCGACGGCGACGGCCACGACGACATCTTCATCGGCAACTACTTCGCCGACAGCCCGGTCCTGGACCCGACCGCCGAGGGCGGCGTCCACATGAACCACTCGATGTCGGAGGGCCTCAACGGCGGCGAGGACTACTTCTTCCGCTGGACCGGCTCCTCCACCGGCGCCACCCCCTCGGTCACCTACCAGTGCCTCGACAACGTCCTGCCCGAGGAGGCCTCCAAGGGCTGGGAGCTCGGCGCCGCGGCCGCGGACCTGGACGGCGACCTGCTTCCCGAGCTGTACCTGGCCAACGACTTCGGTCCGGACCGCATGTTCTACAACCGGTCCACGCCGGGGCACATCAAGCTCTCGCCGGTCACCGGCGTGCGCTCGCCGATCATTCCCAAGTCCAAGACGGTCGGCAACGACTCCTTCAAGGGCATGGGCGTCGACTTCGGCGACCTGAACCACGACGGCCTCTACGACATGTTCGTCAGCAACATCACCACCTCGTGGGGCATCGAGGAGAGCAACTTCCAGTACATGAACACCGCCAAGGACAAGGCGGACCTGACCGCGCAGATGCGCGGTGGCGTGGCGCCGTTCAAGGACGAGAGCGCGCCCTCCGGCACCGCCTGGTCGGGCTGGGGCTGGGACATCAAGATGGCCGACTTCAACAACGGGGGCGAGCTGCAGATCGCGCAGGCCACCGGCTTCGTCAAGGGCCAGACCGACCGCTGGCCGCAGCTGCAGGAGCTCGCCACCGCCAACGACCAGTTGCTGCAGAACCCGTTCTGGTGGCCGAACGCCCGCGCCGGCGACGACATCGGCGGGCACCAGACGCTGCACTTCTTCGTCAAGGGCCCCTCGGGCCGGTACGTCGACATGGCCAAGGACCTCGGTCTCGCCATCCCCACGCCGACCCGCGGCATCGCCACCGGTGACGCCGACGGCGACGGCCGCCTGGACTTCGCGGTCGCCCGCCAGTGGGACGAGCCGGTCTTCTACTCCAACCAGAGCCCGGACACCGGCGCCTACCTCGGCCTGAAGCTGCTCCGTGACACCCCCGCCTCCCCGGGCACGCTCCCCGCGGCCGGCTCGCCGGTCACCGGCGCGCAGGTCTGCGTCAAGACGCCGGACGGGCGCATGTACGTCGGCCGTGTCGACGGCAGCAGCGGTCACTCCGGCCGGCGTTCCACCGACGTGCACATCGGCCTCGGCAAGAACGTCACCGGCCCGCTGACCGTGAACCTCCAGTGGCGCGACCGCACCGGCCAGGTACACGAACAGGATGTCCAGCTCGCCACGGGCTGGCACACGATCGAGCTCGGCCTGCAGGCCAAGGAGAAGTGATCGACATGGCTGAGTCAACGCCCATCGTGGCCGAGTCCAAGCCCGCGGCGGCGCCGCCGCGCCATGACCCCAAAGTGGTCACCGCCCTGCGCAACTTCGCGATCTCGATTTCGGTCTTCAACATCTTCGGTTACGTGGTCCTGGGGTTCGAGCAGCCGTGGCTGTGGCCGTTCATCGCCCTGGCCACCGGTTACAGCATCGAGATCGGCCTTGAGTGGATCGGGGCCAAGGTGGAGGGCCGCGCGCCGCGGTACAAGGGCGGCGGCTTCAAGGGTCTGATGATCTTCCTCTACCCGGCGCACATCACCAGCCTCGCCATGAACATGCTGACCTACGTCAACGACCAGATCTGGGTGCTGATCTTCGGCATCACGGTGGCGGTCGGCGCCAAATGGGTGCTGCGGGCACCGGTCAAGGGCCGGATGCGGCACTACATGAACCCGTCGAACTTCGGCATCGCGGTCATCCTGCTGCTGTTCCCCTGGGCCAGCATCGCCCCGCCGTACCACTTCACCGAGCACACCGACACCTTCTTCGACTGGGCGATCCCCTGCCTGATCATCCTGGGTGGCACGATGCTCAACGGGAAGCTGACCGGCAGAATGCCGCTGATCATGGGCTGGGTCGGCGTCTTCGCCCTCCAGTCGATCGTGCGCGGCCTGCTGTTCGGTACCTCCATCCCCGCCGCGCTCGGCATGATGACCGGCGTCGCGTTCGTGCTGTTCAGCAACTACATGATCACCGACCCGGGTACGAGCCCCTCGCGCCCGGCCAACCAGGTGCTCTTCGGCGGCGGTGTCGCCCTCATGTACGGCGTGCTGACCGCCATCCACATCTCCTACGCCCTGTTCTTCGCCGTCGCCGGCGTCTGCGCCATCCGCGGCGGGTTCTTCTGGGCCGTCCACTTCGTCAACAAGGCGCGTGAGCAGCGCGAGGCCCAGGCGGCCCTCCAGGCGGTGGCCGAGTTCCCCGTCGACCAGGTTGCCGCCCCGGAGCAGAAGGTCGCCACGGTATGACCAGGATCGCGATCGTCGGCATGGCGTGCCGGTATCCGGACGCCGCGTCGCCGAGGGAGCTCTGGGAGAACGCCGTCGCCGGCCGGCGCGCGTTCCGCAGGCTGCCCGACGTGCGCATGCGGCTGGAGGACTACTGGAACGCCGACCCGGCGCACCCCGACACCTTCTACGCGCGTACCGCCGCCGTCATCGAGGGCTACGAGTTCGACCGCGTCGGCTACAAGATCGGCGGCAGCACGTACCGCTCCACCGACCTCACGCACTGGCTCGCCCTGGACATGGCGGGCCAGGCGCTGGCCGACGCCGGCTTCCCCGGGGCGGAGGGCCTGCCCCGGGAACGTACCGGCGTGGTGGTCGGCAACACCCTGACCGGCGAGTTCACCCGCGCCAACGTGATGCGACTGCGCTGGCCGTACGTCAAGCGCACCGTCGCCGCCGCGCTCAAGGACCAGGGCTGGGACGACGACCGGCTGGCCACCTTCCTGGCCGGCCTGGAGGCGACCTACAAGAGCCCGTTCCCCGGCATCGACGAGGACACCCTGGCCGGCGGCCTGGCCAACACCATCGCCGGCCGCATCTGCAACTACTTCGACCTCAACGGCGGCGGCTACATCGTCGACGGCGCCTGCTCCTCCTCGCTGCTGTCGGTCACGACGGCCTGCAAGGCGCTGCAGGACGGCGACGTCGACGTGGCGATCGCGGGCGGCGTGGACCTGTCCATCGACCCGTTCGAGATCGTCGGCTTCGCCAAGACCGGGGCGCTGGCCAAGAGCGAGTTCCGGCTCTACGACCGGCACTCCAACGGCTTCTGGCCGGGCGAGGGCTGCGGCATGATCGTGCTGATGCGCGAGGACGAGGCCGTCAAGGCCCGCCGCCGCATCTACGCCACCATCGCCGGCTACGGCATCTCCTCCGACGGCAAGGGCGGCATGACCCGGCCCGAGGTCAGCGGCTACAAGCTGGCGCTCCGGCGGGCCTACGAGCGGGCCGGGTTCGGCATCGAGACCGTGGAGCTGTTCGAGGGCCACGGCACCGGCACCGCGGTCGGCGACGCCACCGAGCTGACGGCGCTGTCGGAGGCCAGGGCCGAGGCCGACGCCTCGGCCGCCCCCGCGGCGGTCACCTCCATCAAGGGGATGATCGGCCACGCCAAGGCCGCCGCCGGCATCGCCGGTCTGATCAAGGCCACCATGGCGGTGCACGAGCAGGTGCTGCCGCCGGCCATCGGCTGCGTCGAGCCGCACGAGGTGCTGGCCCGGGACGGGGCGACGCTGCGCGCGCTGCGCAAGGCCGAGCCCTGGCCGACCGGCGCCCCGGTGCGCGCGGGCATCACCGCGATGGGCTTCGGCGGCATCAACACCCACGTCGTGCTGGAGAAGACCGGCCCGAGGAAGCGGACCCCGCTCTCGACGCGCACCCGCACCCTGGCCGCCTCGCTCCAGGACGCCGAGCTGCTGCTCATCGACGCCGCCACCGCCGACGGCCTGCGCGAGCGGGTCGCCGAGCTGGCCGACTTCGTGGTCACGGTGTCCTACGCCCAGATCGCCGACCTCGCCGCGACCCTCCAGCGCGGCCTGCGCGACCTGCCCTACCGCGCCGCGGTGGTCGTCTCCTCGCCCGAGGACGCCGAGCGCCAGCTCCGCAAGGTGCTGGCCGCCCTGGACTCCGGCGAGACCCGGCTGTTCACCCCGGACGGCAAGGCGTTCTACGGCCACACCGAAGGGCCGGCCCGGGTCGGCTTCCTGTTCCCCGGCCAGGGGTCGGGACGGGGCACCAGCGGCGGCGCGCTGCGCCGGCGCTTCCCCGAGGTCGAGGAGATCTACCTGCAGGCGGCGCTGCCCACCAGCGGCGACATGGTCGCCACCGCGGTGGCCCAGCCGCGCATCGTCACCGGATCGATGGCCGGGCTGCGCGCCCTGTCCATCATCGGCGTCGAGGCCGACGTCGCGGTCGGGCACAGCCTGGGCGAGATCTCGGCGCTGCACTGGGCCGGCGCGCTGGACGAGGAGGCGCTGCTGCGCGTCGCCGGCGTCCGCGGCAAGGCCATGACCGAGCACAGCGCCTCGGGCACCATGGCCAGCGTCCGCGCGACGCCGGACACGGTGACCGAGCTGACCGGCGAGCTGCCCGTCGTCATCGCCGGGTACAACGGCCCCGAGCAGACGGTCGTCGCCGGCCCGGTCGAGGCGATCGAGGAGTTCGGCCGCAAGGCCACCGCCGCCGGGCTGAAGTGGACCCGCCTCGCGGTGTCCCACGCCTTCCACTCGCCGCTGGTGGCCCCGGCCGCCGAGGCGCTGTCGTCCTACCTGGCCGATGAGGAGTTCGGCCCGGTCGACCGGCCGGTCGTCTCCACCGTCACCGGCGTGACGCTGCCCCCCGACACCGACGTGCGGGAGCTGCTGCGCGACCAGATCACCGCCCCCGTCCTGTTCACCCAGGCCGTCGAGACGGCCGCCAAGGACATGGACCTGCTCGTCGAGGTCGGCCCCGGCCGGGTGCTCAGCAACCTGGCCTCCTCGGTCACCGACGTGCCCGCGCTCGCGCTGGACACCGACGACGAGTCGCTCACCGGCCTGCTCCGCGTGGCCGGCGCGGCGTACGTCGCCGGCGTGCCGGTCGTGCACGAGGAGCTGTTCCACGGCCGGCTGGTCCGGCCGCTGGAGGTCGGCGCCACGTTCACCTTCTTCCAGAACCCCACCGAGCAGGCTCCGGCGGTCAGCATCACCGGCACCGTCCTGCAGCCCGTCGCCCGCCCGGCCGAGCCGGTGGCCGGCGAGGCCCCGGCGCAGCCGGCGGGCGAGGGTGCCGAGACCAGCATCGACCTGCTGCGCCGCCTGGCGGCCGAGCGGGCCGAGCTGCCGCTGGAGATGGTGGGCCCCGACAGCAGGCCGCTGGACGAGCTGCACCTCAGCTCGGTCACCGTCATGCACATCATCGACCAGGCCACCCAGCGCCTGGGCGTGCCCGCCTCCAAGGCCCCGACCAACCTGGCCACCGCCAGCCTGCGGGAGCTGTCGGAGGCGCTGGACGAGCTGCTCGCGGGCGGCGCCGACACCGCGGAGGCGGCGGCGCCGTCGGTGGTGGCCGGCGCGGCGCCGTGGGCGCGGCCGTTCCGGGTCGACCTGGACGAGCTGCCGCTGCCGCCTCGCACCTCCCCGCAGGAGAACGGCCCCTGGCAGCTGTACACCGCCGGGGACGCCCCTCTCGCCGGGGCGCTGCGCGAGGCGCTCGAACGCGGCAAGGTCGGCGGGGGCATCCTGGTGGCGCTGCCGCCGGACTGCGCCGAGGAGCACCTGGAGCAGGCGCTGCTCGCCGCCAAGTCGGCGGTCGCCGCGGTCCCCGGCACGCGGTTCGTCCTGGTCGAGCACGACCGCGGCGCGGCCGGGCTGGCCAAGACCCTGCAGCTGGAGGCGCCGCACCTGCGCACCACCATCGTCCACGTCCCGGTGACGCCCGAGGCGGTCGGCTGGGTCGTGGGAGAGGTGGCGGCCACCACGCGGTTCTCCGAGGCGTTCTACGACGCCGAGGGCGTGCGCCGGGTGCCCACCCTGCGCGCGATGCCGGCGCGCGCCGAGCGTACCGAGCTGCCGCTGGGCGCCGATGACGTGCTGCTGGTCACCGGCGGCGGCAAGGGCATCACCGCCGAGTGCGCGCTGGCCGTCGCCACCGACACCGGGGCCAAGCTGGCCGTCCTCGGCCGCTCGGACCCGGCCAAGGACGCCGAGCTGGCCGACAACCTGCGCCGCATGGCCGACTCCGGGGTCGCCGTCCACTACGCCAGGGCCGATGTCACCGACGCCGACCAGGTGCGGGCCGGGATCGCCGAGCTGGAGGCCGCTCTCGGGCAGGTCACCGGCGTGCTGCACGGCGCGGGCCGCAACGAGCCGAGCGGGCTGACCACGCTGGACATGGCCGCCTTCCGGCGCACCTTCGCCCCCAAGATCGACGGTCTGCGGAACGTGCTGGACGCCGTCGACCAGGGCCGGCTGCGCCTGCTGGTGACCTTCGGCAGCATCATCGGCCGCGCCGGCCTGCACGGCGAGGCGCACTACTCCACCGCCAACGACTGGCTGGCCGGCCTCACCTGCGGGGTGGGGGAGGCCAACGAGGACTGCCGCGCCATCTGCATGGAGTGGTCGGTCTGGTCGGACGTCGGCATGGGCGAGCGCCTGTCGGTGGTCGAGGGCCTGTCCCGCAAGGGCATCGCGCCGATCACCCCCGAGCAGGGCGTGCAGATCATGCGGCGGCTGGTCGCCGACCCCGACGCCCCGTCGGTCGTGGTGATCAGCGGGCGCGCCGAGGGCGTGGACACCGTCCGCCGCGAGGAGCCGCAGCTGCCGCTGCTGCGCTTCGTCGACAAGCCGCTGATCCGCTACCACGGCGTCGAGATGGTCGTCGAGGCCGAGATGAACGCCGGCACCGACCTGTACCTGGCCGACCACCTGCTGGACGGCAACCTGCTGTTCCCCGCGGTGTTCGGCATGGAGGCCATGGCGCAGGTCGCCGCGGCCACCACCGGCGAGGAGGCCGCCCCGGTCATCGAGGAGGCCGAGTTCCTGCGGCCGATCATCGTGCCGCCGGAGGGCAGCACCACCATCCGCGTCGCCGCCACCGTCGTGGACGACGGCGAGGTGCGGGTGGCCATCCGCAGCGCCGAGACGGGCTACGAGGTCGACCACTTCCGCGCCCGCCTGCGCTACACGGCCGACGGCGCCCCCGACGGGCCGCCGGAGCAGGTCGGCGCGGGCCTGCCGCCCGTGCCGCTGGACCCGCCGAGCGAGATGTACGGCGACGTGCTGTTCCAGGGCGGCCGGTTCCACCGGCTGCGCCGCTACCACCGGGCCGCGGCCCGGCACGTGGACGCGGATGTGGCCGCGCTGGACGCGCGCAACTGGTTCGCCGGGTTCCTGTCCGGCGAGCTGCTGCTCGGCGACCCCGGCATGCGGGACGCGCTCATGCACGGCAACCAGGTCTGCGTCCCCGACGCGACCCTGCTGCCGGTCGGCATCGAGCGCATCTGGCCCGGCGGCGCGGCGCTGGCCGACGCCGGACAGCTCCGCTACTGCGCCACCGAGCGCTTCCACCAGGGCGACACCTACATCTACGACATCGCCGTGCGCGACGCCGCGGGAGAGGTCGTCGAACGGTGGGAGGGCCTGCGCCTGCAGGCGGTCCGCAAGAAGGACGGCCGCGGCCCGTGGGTCGCCCCGCTGCTCGGGTCGTACCTGGAGCGCACGCACGAGGACCTGACCGGCACCCGGGCCGCGATCGCCGTCGAGCCGTTCCCCGGCGCCGACGACGACGCCGCGCGCGCCGAGCGCACGGTCGTGGCCGCGGGACGCGCTCTCGGGCGGGCCGCCGAGCTCGCCCAGGGGTCCGGCGGGCGGACGCTGACCGACGACGGGCGTACCGTCTCGGCCGCCCACGGCGCCGGG
Source organism: Sphaerisporangium melleum (assembly GCF_014646695.1). GTDB lineage: Bacteria > Actinomycetota > Actinomycetes > Streptosporangiales > Streptosporangiaceae > Sphaerisporangium > Sphaerisporangium melleum. The sequence continues at coordinate 150,266 of NZ_BMNT01000019.1, read as the reverse complement.
GTGACCCTGTGCGTGGTCGCCGAGGGCGTCGCCGGCGCGGCCGTCGAGGCGGTCACCGAGCGGACGGCGCAGGAGTGGGCCGAGCTGCTCGGCGCGAACGCCTCGCTGGCCGAGCGGATCGCCGAGGCGACCGGCGAGGAGTACGGCACCGCGGCGACGCGCGTGCTGGCCGCCGCCGCGGCGCTGGAGGGCGCGGGACTGCCGGCCGGTGGCCCGGTCACCCTCACCGCCGAGCCGCGGGGCGCCTGGGCCGTGCTCTCCTGCGGAGGCGGCCACGTATCGACACTGGTCACGACCCTGCGGGACGCCCCCGGCCCGGTCGTGTTCGCCGTCCTCACCGAAGGGCGGCCGTAGGTCCATGGGGAGTTCGACGCGGACGGGCCGCCCTCACCGGGCGGCCCGGTCCCACACCGAAGGGCGGTCCTAGCGGGATGGGCAAGTACTACGAATACCTGCACACGGTCGGCTTGGAAGAGACCAACATGGTGGGCAACGTCTACTACGTCAACTACCTGCGCTGGCAGGGACGCTGCCGGGAGATGTTCCTCAAGGATCGGGCGCCGGAGGTGCTGGCCGACCTCCAGGACGACCTCAAGCTGTTCACGCTGAAGGTCGACTGCGAGTTCTTCGCCGAGATCACGGCCTTCAGCGAGCTGTCCATCAGGATGCGGCTGCAGGAGCTGGCCCAGACCCAGGTCGAGTTCAGCTTCGACTACATCCGGCTCGACCCGGACGGCAGCGAGGTCCTGATCGCCCGGGGCCGGCAGCGGATCGCGTGCATGCGCGGGCCGAACACCCGCACCGTTCCCGTCCGGGTGCCCGATCCCTTGGCACGGGCGCTCGAACCGTATGCCTCATAGGGGCGCTCCCCGACGGCTAGCCAGGAGGACTGCGTGAACGCCGAACCATCCACGCGAACCCGCCCGGTGGCGGACGCGAAGTCGCTGCGGCGGGCCTTCGGGACGTTCGCCACCGGCGTCACCGTGGTGACGACCGGCGGCGCCACCCCGCACGCCATGACCGCCAATTCCTTCACCTCGGTCTCGCTGGATCCGCCGCTGGTGCTGGTCTGCGTGGACCGTGGCGCGATGATGCACCAGTGCCTCACCACGAACGGCTACTTCGGGGTGTCGGTGCTCGCCGCGCACCAGGAGCCGGAGGCGATGCACTTCGCCAACCGCTGGCGCCCCCTCGGCGCGGCCCAGTTCGACAACATCGACTGGGCTCCGGGGGAGGAGACCGGGGTGCCGTTGCTCAACGGCACCCTCGCCAGCTTCGAGTGCGAGGTGTGGCGCACCTACGACGGCGGTGACCACACCATCTTCGTCGGCAGGATCCTCACCCTCATCCAGCAGACCGACCGTGACTGCCTGCTGTTCTTCAAGGGCAAGGTCCGCCAGATGAGCCCCGACTGGAGCGAGGTGCCGGTATGACCAGCACACGACCGGACGCGGGGCAGGCCACCACCGGCGAGGCGGCGGGCCCCCGCGGGACCGCCCGCCGCTCGCCCGGCCCGGCGCCGTCCTCGGCCCGCCGGGTCCCGCCCGGGCCGCCGCTGTGGGCCGGCCCCGGGCTGTTCAAGAAGCTCGCCACCGACCGGCTCGCGCTGATGAACCTCGCCGCGACGTACGGCGACGCCGCGAGGCTGCGCATCGGGCCGAAGACGCTGTACTTCTTCAACCACCCCGACCACGCCAAGCACGTCCTGGCCGACAACAGCGGCAACTACCACAAGGGCGTCGGGCTGGTGCAGGCGCGGCGGGCCATCGGTGACGGCCTGCTGACCAGTGAGGGCGAGCTGTGGCGCAAGCAGCGCCGCATGATCCAGCCGGTCTTCCAGAACAAGCGCATCTCCCGGATGGACGCGGTCATCGCGGCCGAGGCGGCGGGCCTGGTCGAGCGGCTGCGCTCGCACGCCGGCGGCGAGCCGGTCGACGTCGTCAACGAGATGACCTGGCTGAGCCTCGGCGTGCTCGGGCGCACGCTGCTGGACGCCGACCTCGGCGCGTTCAGCTCCATCGGGCACTCCTTCGAGGCCGTCCAGGACCAGGCGATGTTCGAGCTGGTCACGCTGAGCAAGGTGCCCATGTGGGTGCCGTTGCCCAAGCAGGTGCGCTTCCGCCGCGCCCGCGCCGAGCTGCAGCGCATCGTCGACCATCTGGTCGCCGACCGGCTGTCGCGCCCGGAGGGCCTCGGGGACGACGTCGTCTCGCGGCTGATCGGCTCGACCCGGCAGGAGGCCGACCCGCGCGTCGGGCGGCAGCGCATGCGCGACGAGCTGGTCACCCTGCTGCTCGCCGGGCACGAGACGACGGCCAGCACGCTCGCCTGGACCTTCCATCTCATCGACGGGCACCCCGAGGTCCGCGAGCGGCTGCACGCCGAGGCGGTGGAGGTGCTCGGCGACCGGCTGCCGGTCTACGAGGATCTGCACCGGCTGCGGTACACCGCGATGGTGGTCGAGGAGGTCATGCGGCTGTACCCGCCGGTGTGGATGCTGCCGCGGGAGGCGCAGGGCGACGACGAGGTCGGCGGCTACCACGTGCCGGCCGGGTCGGACGTGCTGATCAGCCCGTACACGCTGCACCGGCACCCGGCGTTCTGGGACGAGCCCGACCGGTTCGACCCCGAGCGGTTCAACCCGGACCGGCCGGTGAACCGGCCGCGGTACGCCTACATCCCGTTCGGCGCCGGGCCGCGGTTCTGCGTCGGCAACCACCTCGGGATGATGGAGGCCACGTTCGTGATCGCCATGGTGGCCCGCGACCTGCGGCTGCAGCGGCTGCCCGGGCACGAGGTGGTCGCCGAGCCGATGCTCTCGCTGCGGGTGCGCGGCGGGCTGCCGATGACCGTCCACCCGGCCTGACGGGCGGTCATCCGCCAGGGGGGCGGGCGCGACCTTCGGGGGCGCCCGCTCCTCGCATTCTCCCGCAATTCCGCGTGATTTCCTGATATATCCGGCAGGCGGTAGGGCAGCCGGTTCATCGCCGACCGGCGAGTGCGGTGATTCGCCGGCGCTTCCCCGTACATCCCGGCGGGCCGGGCGCGCCGCATCGAGGGCCCGGAGAAACAGACGCGTGGGGCCGCGGCGAACGACGGACCGCCGGAGCGGCGGCCCGCCGAAAACGACCGGGGAAACCGCCGGTGAATTCCATGGGCGGAACCGAGGAAAAGGAGGGCGGAAAAGAGCGGCGCAGGAGGTGGGAAAGGGGTCGCCGGGAAAAGTCCGCGAAGTGACCGGAGAAGTCCGGGCAGGTGACCCGGAGAAGTCCGCGAGCCGACCCCGGAAAGTCCGCGACCTGACCCGGAAAGTCCGGAAGGCGACCCGGGAAGTCCGGGAGGAGACGGGAAAGATCCGAAAGTCCGATGACCGGGCCGGTGCGTGCGGGGCGGACGGGGGAGAGGTCGCGGGGCGGCGGAGGGAGGTCCTCCGGCCGGCGGGCGGGTCCCGCCCGGGGCGGGCGGGAAGGTCCCGCGGGAGGGCCGGGAGTCCGGCGGAGGACCGCCGGAGCCGGTCAGTGGGTCAGTGGGTCAGCTGGGGGACGTTGACCGGCAGCAGATCGCGCAGCGCCAGCAGCACGGGCGGGTCGAGCGGCCGCATCGGCCGCAGCGAGAGGTCCGCGACCTTGGTCTGCGTGCCGGGACGCACGCTGATCGGCCCGTGCCGGCCGACGCAGACCGCGGCGTCGCCGCCGGGCACCAGGTCCAGGGGGTCCTGGAATCCCGGGGCGATGGCCTGGGCCATCAGGTGCCACTCACCCTGGGGCACGTCCTCCAGCACGTAGGGGCCGGGCTTGGGCAGGATCGTGTAGCGGATCGGCCGCCCCTCGACGATGCGGTCGGGGAACAGCCCGGCGAAGACCGGCTGGTCCTCCAGCGGGGAGAAGATGTCCCCCCTGATCGTCGTGCGCACCGGCCCGCAGGCGGGCTGCTCGTACAGGGCATCGTCGTACGGCGTCTCCGGGGCGAGGCTCTTGAGCTGCCGGTACTTGGTCGGCGAGACCCCGACGCTGCTGGTGAACCGCGAGCTGAAGGTGCCGACGCTGGAGTACCCCACGCGGTGGCTGATGTCGGTGACGGTCAGCGAGGTCGAGGCGAGCAGCCGCTTGGCCTCCTGGAGCCGCACCGCGGACAGGAAACGGCCGGGCGACAGCCCGGTGACCCGCTGGAACACCCGGGAGAAGTGGAACTTGCTGAACATCGCCGTACGCGCCATGTCATTGATGGTCAGCTGCTCACCCAGGTTCTCGTGCATGCTTCTGACCACCCGGAGGACGGCCTGTTCGATTGCGCTATCCATTGCTCCTCCCGTGCACCGGAGGTGTACGCGGAATTGACCCCGAATCGCCACGGGAGAACTCGTCTTCGCGAGCCTCCGTCATCTTGCTCACACCTCACTGCAGTGAATGGACCCCACCCGGTCACCGTGTGAATTCCGGGAAAGACGACGCTCAACGACGACACTTCGACGGCACTCGGCCATGCCATCAGAATTGGGCGCGACCCCCTTCGGGACAACCCCTAAGCCCCCCCTGCCTGCAGATATCCGCTTTCCGCCCGCCCCAGAACGAGGGGAAATGTGAAAGCAACTCAGAAGATGCGGCGGGGACGGACGTGACAGACCGTTGAACAGGTCAGCTCACGGCCCTGGACCGACGAAGGAGAGCGCGTATGCCGTCGCCAGCCCCTGAGGGGAGACAGGCCACGACGATGACGCTGGAGGCGTTCGCGGACACGATCGTCCCCGGCGAGAAGCGGTCGCCCGACGACCGGGCGATCGCGGGCGCCACCACGGGCGGCGGCGCCGTCCAGGCCGGCGCGCTCGAACTGCTGGAGTGGGACGCGACCGGTCTGTCGGAAGCCCTGGACGACCTCGCCTCCGCCCTGGACGTCCACGCGGGCGCCCTCGCCGCCGAGCACGGCCTCACCCTGGACGAGGACGTGCCGCCGTTCGTCGCGCTGCCGTTCGAGCACCGCACCGAGCTGGTGCAACGGCTGACCCTGCCCGGCAACCCCGAGAAGCCCTTGTGGGTGAGCCTCGCGCTGTTCTGCAACATGGCCTTCGACTCGGCGGCGCACATGCACACCGCCGACGCGATCGCCCAGGGACATCCGGGCCTGCTCGCCCTCGGCATCGAGAAGCCCGGTCCCGACGGCCTGTGGCGGTTCGACCACTACTCCTACGGCCGGCCGCTGGCCCGCCTGCACCCGGACACGACGCCATCAGGGAGTCCCGCATGACCAGCACCGAACGCACCGATGTCCTCGTCATCGGCAGTGGCTTCGGCGGCGCGATCGCGGCCTACCACCTCGCCGCGGGCGGGGCGAAGGTCGTCGTGCTCGAACGGGGCCCGTGGCTGACCGGCGAGGACTTCGACCAGGACTTCAAGCTCGGCTCCTCCTACACCCGGGCCTTCGACTTCGTCGTCGGCGAGGGCATGAGCATCCTCGGCGGCAACTGCGTGGGTGGCGGCAGCGTCGTCTACTTCGCCGCCATGCCCCGCGCGCCGCGGTTCGTCTTCGAGCGCCACGGCAGCATCGGCCGCCGCATGTGGCCGGCCGCCGTCAACCGCGACACCCTCGACCCGTGGTACGACCGGGTGGCCGAGTCGATCCCGATCCACCAGAACACCTGGAACGACGTCTCCTACGCGGGCGGTCTGTGGGCCGCGGCGTGCAACCACGCCGGGCGCACGGCGAACCCGGTGCCGGCCGCCATCGACCCCACGCAGTGCGTCAACTGCAACTGGATGATGGCCGGGTGCCGCTTCGACGCCAAGAAGTCGCTGCTGTTCACCTACCTGCCGGCGGCGCTGGCGCACGGCGCGCAGATCCGCCCGCTGCACGAGGTGCAGCACATCACCCGCACCGACGACGGCGCCTACCAGGTCCACTACCAGATCGTGGACGACGAGGACTACCGGATCACCACCGGCTCGGGCACGATCGAAGCCAAGATCATCGTGCTCGCCGCCGGGGCCGGCGCCACCCCCGTCATCCTCCAGCGCAGCGAGCCGCACCTGGGCACCATGCCGAACGCGGTCGGCCGCTACTTCTCCGGGAACGGCGAGCGGCTCAACACCGCCATCATCAACGAGGACCGCGTCCGCGAGGTGCTCGGCCTGGAGCGCGAGAACGGCCTGGCGTACGAGGCCAACCAGATCGGCAAGGGCCCGGTCGTCGCCAACTGGGACCGCCTGGACGGCTCGCTGCCGGAGTTCGAGCGCTTCTCGCTGGAGCAGCTCTACTTCCCGCCCGGCCTCGGCACCATCCTCGCCCAGGTCCCCGGCGCCGAGGGCATCAGCTGGTTCGGCGTGGACAAGAAGGAGATACTCAAGCGCTGGCGGTCCTGGCTGATCATCTTCCAGATGATCGAGGACAACAACGAGGGCGTCTTCGGCCCGCCGCCGGCCCGGGGCAACGCCGACCGGCTGTCGCAGCAGATGCTCGGCGTCGGCCGCCTGCGCTACGACCCGACGCCGCAGACGCTGCGCGCCTGGGCCCTGGCCGACGCCGAGTGCAAGGACATCCTCGAGCGGGACGGCCTGGCCGAGGTCGCCGCCTGGACCAACGACGTGGTCGGCGCCTACACCGTCCACCCGCTGTCCTCCTGCCGCATCGGCGACGACCCGGCGACCTCCGCGCTCGACGACCGCCACGAGCTGCGCGGGCACCCCGGCATCTTCGTCACCGACGGCTCCGCCGTGCCGGGCGCGCTCACCGTCAACCCGGCGATGACCATCTCGGCCCTGGCCGAGCGGGCCATCCCCGGCATCGTCGCCGCCGCCCAGGAGCGCGGCATCGACGTCACCTACGGCGCCCCGGCCCCGAACGGCGGCGTCGCCGCCCGCCGTGCCGCCGCCCCCCTCGTCCCCGAGTTGATGCGCCGGTGACCACGCCCCGCCGGCCGCCTCCGCCGTCCACGACGGAGGCGGCCGGCGGGCGGGGAACCCGCGAAGGCGACCACGAACGACGGCCCGGGCCGCGCCGCGCGCGAAGACGGCCCGACAGGGAGGCAGACGATGGGCAAGGTGCTCAGCAGGGTGATGCTGCCCGGCGTGCTCGCGCAGATCGGGCACGTCACGCCGGTGCGGCCGAAGGACGCCGACGGGCTGGTGGCCCGGGTGTACGCCCAGGCCGAGCGGGAGTTCGGCATGCTCGCCCCGCCCCTCATCCTGCACTCGCCAGCCCCCGAGCCGCTCGCCGCCGCCTGGGCGATGCTGCGCGAGTCGCTGCTGGCCGCAGGGACCGTCGGCCGATCGGTCAAGGAGGCGGTCGCCACCGCCGTGTCCGCCGGCAACGCCTGCCCGTACTGCGTGGACGTCCACCGCGCCACCATGGACGGCCTGGCGCCCGGCCGCCCGGCGAGCCGCGTCGACGGCGATCACATCGAGACCATCGGTGACCCGGCGCTGCGCCGCGTCGCCGCGTGGGCCGCCTCGAACGCTCCGGGGGCCGCGCCCCTCGACCCGCACGCGCCGCCCGAGGCGGCCAGGGAACTGGCGGCCGTCGCGGTGACCTTCCACTACCTCAACCGCATGGTGAACGTCTTCCTCGGCGAGTCCCCGCTGCCGCCGCAGCTGCCCGCCCGGGCACGCGGCACGGCCATGCGGCTGTTCGGCCTGGTCATGCGCCCGGCCGCCCGCCGGGCCGCCGCGCCCGGCGCGTCCCTGGTGCTGCTGCCGCCCGCGCCGCCCGCCGCCGACCTGGCGTGGGCCGACGGCGCCCCGTTCGTCGCCGGCGCCTTCTCCCGCGCCGCCGCGGCCTTCGAGCAGGCCGGGCGCCGCTCGGTGCCCGAGCCGGTCCGCGAGCTGGTCGCCGCCGAACTGGCCGGCTGGAACGGCGCGCCGCGCGGTCCGAGCCGCGCCTGGGTGAACGACGCGATCGCCGCGCTGCCGCCCGGGCTGCACCCGGCCGGCCGGCTGGCGCTGCTGACCGCGCTCGCCTCCTACCAGGTCGACGCCTCGGTCATCGCCGGCTTCCGCGCCGAGACGCCCGGTGACCGGGCGCTGGTCGAGCTGACCTCCTGGTCGGCCTTCACCGCCGCCCGCCACATCGGCGGACGGCTGCGCATCGCGCCGCCGCCCTCCGCCGCGGCCGGCGCGGTGGCCGGCGACCCGCCCCGCGACGCAGTGACCACCTGACCTGACCAAGATGACCCGGTGAAAGGAAAGAACGTGTCCGAGCTGGATGTCGTGCTCGCAGACCTGTCCGCGGAAGGTGACCGGCTCGACGACCTGGTCGCCGGACTGACCCCCGAGCAGTGGAGCCTGCCCACCCCCGCGCCGGGATGGACGGTCCACGACCAGATCGCCCACCTGGCGTTCATCTTCCGGATCGCCGGCACCGCGGCCGCCGACCCGGAGAAGTTCACGGCGGTGACCGCCTCCGCCCAGCACAACTTCGACGGCGCCGTCAACGCCGCGCTCGCCGACTACGCCGGCGACACCCCCGAGGTGCTGCTGTCCCGCTGGCGCGCCGAGCGGTCGTTCGTGGTGGACGCACTGGCCGCCGTGCCGGCCGGCCAGGTGGTCCCCTGGCTGGTCAACCCGCTGCCGCCGATCATCCTGGCCAGCGCCGGGATCATGGAGCAGTTCGCGCACGGTCAGGACATCGCCGACGCGCTCGGGGTCGAGCTGGAGCGTACCGACCGGATCAAGCACCTGGTGGTCTTCGCGATCCTGACCAAGGACTTCGGCTACCAGGCGCGCGGCCTCACCCCGCCCCCCGTCGAGTTCCGCTGGGAGCTCACCCTCCCGTCCGGCGAGCTGCTGGCGTTCGGGCCCGAGGACGCCGAGCAGCGCATCAGCGGTCCCGCCGTGGACTTCTGCCTGCTCGCCACCCGGCGCCGTCACCGCGACGACCTGGCGGTCACCGCCGTCGGCGCCGAGGCCGACCATTGGCTGGACATCGCCCAGTGCTACCGCGGCCCGGCCGGCGCCGGCCGCCGCCCCGGCCAGTTCGCCCCCGCCACCGTCTGACCCCGCCACCGCGGCCGAAGGGACCCCGCCCGATCGGGCAGGGTCCCTTTCAGCCGGTGGTCAGGGCTTCACCGCGACGCCGCAGAAGGCGGTGACCTCGTCGGCCGGATTCCACGGCCCGGTCTCCGGGCGCCAGTGCGTCACCGACACCACGCCCGGCTCCAGCAACCGCAGGCCGGTGAAGAACGCGGCGAGCTTGTCCGCGGTGCGCAACTTGTACGGGTCGCCCGCCTCGGCGCGGGTCTTCTCCGCTTGCGCGGCGGCCTCGGGGTCCACCGCGTCGGTGCCGTCCTCGATGACGACGTAACTGCCCGGTGCGAGCCCCTTCACCAGCCGCTCGCAGATGTCCATCGCCTCGGCGTCGTCCCACACGTTGCCGAGGATGCCGAGCATCATCAGCGCCACCGGACGCTCGAAGTCCAGGGTGCGGGCCGCCCGCTCCAGGATGTACTCCGGCTCGCGCACGTCGGCGTCGACGTAGTCGCACACCCCCTCCGGCGTGCTGGTCAGCAGCGCCTGGGCGTGCACCAGCACCAGCGGGTCGTTGTCCACGTACACGATGCGGCAGGCGGGGTCGACCCGCTGGGCGACCTCGTGGGTGTTGTCGCCGGTCGGCAGGCCGGTGCCGATGTCGAGGAACTGCGTGACGCCGGCCTCACCCACCAGATGGCGCACCGCCCTCCCCAGGAAGGCCCGCGACTGGCGGGCCACGTCCACGATCCCCGGGTACACCTGGCGGACCTGGTCGCCGACCTCCCGGTCGATCGGATAGTTGTCCTTCCCGCCCAGCCAGTAGTTCCACACCCGCGCCGAATGCGGGGTCGTGGTGTCGATCTGCGGTAACGGCCGTTCGTCTGTCATGGGGCTGCTCTTCGTCCTCGCGGAGTGGATGACGGGTGCACGCGTTCGGCGGCCGTCATTCCCGGCCGGCTCCCCGCACCTTGCGTGAATCGAGTCAATGCCAGCAGAAAACCGCCGAGGCCGTCAACGACCCGCTTCCGGCAGGCGCCCGGCACCGCGAATCGCTCAGGGTGCGGGCGGGCGTGGTGAACCACCGCGGCCCCGGTCTCGCGTGTCCAGCCGTTCGATGGCAGGAAACGGATGCCCGTCCGCAGTTTGCTGCCTGCTCCGGCCACCTTCCCGGCGCGCGGAATGCCGCACAGTAGGTGATGTGCGCGGCGGTGAATCCGAATACCGCCGCACGGAGAATCCGGTACCGGAGAACCGCCGGGAAAAGCACCGGACGGCGACCGGAGAAACCGCCGGATCCGCCACGGACGGCGAAGCAGCGAAGAAAGGGAGCACCGCCATGGTGAGCATGATGGCCGCGGACGCCTCGACCACGCACGTCACGGCGATCGGCGTGCCGCGCTCGCCGAAGATCCGCCGCGTCACGGTGATCGGCACCGGTGTGATCGGCACCTCGATCGCCCTCGGCCTGCGGCAGGCCGGCGTCCAGGTCGCTCTGACCGACCGGGACGAGATCTCGCTGGCGCAGGCGGTGCGCATGGGCGCGGGCGTGCCGCTGTCGCCCGCCACCCCGGCGGCCGACGTGGTGGTGGTCGCCACCCCGCCCTCCACCATCGCCGCCGTGCTGCGCGACGCCCAGGCCCGCGGGCTCGGCGCCGCCTACACCGACGTGGCCAGCACCAAGGCGGGCGTCGTGGCCGGCGCGGAGCGGGCGGGATGCGACTTCTCGACCTACGTCCCCGGGCACCCGATGGCCGGACGCGAGACGTCCGGCCCGGCCGCCGCCCAGAAAGAGCTCTTCGCCGGACGCCCATGGGCGCTGTGCCCGAGGGCCGGGACGCCACGGGAGACGGTCGCGCTGGTCACCCGGCTGGTCGAGATGTGCGGGGCGCGGGTCAACGTACTGGACCCCGGCCAGCACGACGAGGTGGTCGCCGCGTCCTCGCACGCCCCCCACGTGGTGTCGGCGGCGCTCGCGGCCCACTTCGCCGGGGCCGGCGCGGCGATGCTGTCCATGGTCGGCCCGGGGCTGCGGGACACCACCCGCATCGCCGCGGGGGACCCCGGTCTGTGGTGCGACATCCTTCGGCAGAACGCCGAGCCGGTCGCCGCCGTGCTGGAGGCGGTGGCACGCGACCTGGCCGAGGTGGCCGCCGCGTTACGTGACGGCGGCCCCGCCGCCGCGGAGGTGCTCGCCGGCCTGCTCACCAGAGGCAACCTCGGCAGGGCGAACATCGCCGGGGCCGGGCCGGACGCTCCCGCCGGGCGCCCGCTCGCCGTCGTCGCCTGACCGCCGGCGACGCCCGCGTACAGAGCAATCTGGAAGAAGTACGGCCGCATGGCTGACGAGACAATGCTGGGGGAGAGCATCGGCGGATGGCCGCAGGCTGGCCACCGTCAGCAGGAAGGAGTGTGCCGACCGGCATGACAGGACGACTTGACTCGGCTTTACCCGCGAAGTTTCGTCGTGTGGCGTGCCCTGCCGGCCAGGTCCGGAGTAACGTACGTCGGCCGGATGCGATGACCATGCCCTCATCGCGTACCGGCCGAATTTCCGGGCCGTCGGCGCGGCCCGTTCATGTCCCCGCTTTCTCTCTTCTCGCGAGGTGGGGTGTGCGGGAATGTCGCTCGGTCTCCCGCCGCGTCCTCTGGTGGCGTTCCCTGGGCGCTCCGTTCGTCCGGGTTCCGGCCACCCCGCAGGCGCCGCCGGTGTGATCAGCCCGATGTCGGATCCTGAGAAAGGGGCGCCGCTGCCGGAAAAACCCGTGGCCGGTCGCCCCTGTCCCATGGAGTCCGGAGAACCGGCCTGATATCGAGCGCATCCCTTCGAAACGCACCACCCAACTCAAATCGGCCACCCCCGGCGGTGTCGGCCGACGAAGAGAGGACAAGAATGTGACCGACGACGTGCGGCTGAAGGCCGGACGACGTGAGTGGGTGGGCCTGGCCGTCGTGTGCCTTCCCGCCCTCATCGTCGCCCTGGACATCTTCGTGGTGCTCCTCGCACTGCCCGAGCTCAGTGCGAAGCTCGGCGCGAACAGCACCCAGCAGCTGTGGATCGTGGACATCTACGGGTTCATGGTCGCCGGCTTCCTCATCACCATGGGCAACCTGGGCGACCGCATCGGCCGCCGCAAGCTGCTCCTGATCGGCGCCGCGGCGTTCGGCGTCGCCTCGATCGTGGCGGCCTACTCGACCAGCGCCATCACGCTGATCCTCGCCCGGGCCGTGCTCGGCATCGCCGGCGCCACGCTCGGCCCGTCCACGCTGTCCCTGATCAGCAACATGTTCCGCGACGACAAGCAGCGCGCGAGCGCCATCGGCATCTGGGCCGGATCGTTCTCCATCGGCGCGATCATCGGCCCGCTGGTCGGGGGCGTGCTGCTCGAGTACTTCTGGTGGGGCTCGGTGTTCCTGCTGGGCGTCCCGCCGATGGTGCTGCTGCTCGTGGCGGGCCCCTTCCTGCTGCCCGAGTACCGCAGCCCCCAGTCCGGGAAGATCGACCTGCTCAGCGTCGCGCTGTCCCTGGCCGCGATCCTGCCGGTCATCTACGGCATCAAGGAGCTCGCCCGGCTCGGCTGGCAGGCCGGCCCGGTCGTCGCCGTGGTGATCGGCCTGGTCATGGCGGCGGTGTTCCTGCGCCGCCAGCGCACCCTGGCCGACCCGCTGCTCGACCTGCGCCTGTTCGGCAACAAGATGTTCAACGCCGAGCTGAGCAGCATGCTCCTCTACAGCGGGCTCACCGGCACCACGATGCTGTTCATCACGCAGTACTTCCAGTCGGTGGCGGGGCTGACCCCGCTGCAGGCGGGACTCGGCCTGGTGCCCGGCCTGGTGCTCGGCATCGTCAGCGTCACCGTCGGGCCGCAGCTCGGCGGCAAGATCAAGCCGGCCCACCTCATCGGCGGCGGACTGGTCCTGGTGGCCGCGGGCCTGACCGTGCTCGCGTTCGTCGACTCGGTGCCGGGCCTGATCATCGGGTACGCCATCTGGTGCCTCGGCGGCGGCCCGCTGCTCACGATCGGCATGGGCCTGGTCGTCGGCTCGGTCCCGCCGGAGAAGGCCGGCACGGCCTCGTCGCTGGCCCAGATCTCCAACGAGCTCGGCTACGCGCTCGGCATCGCCACGGTCGGCACCATCGGCACCCTGGTCTACCGGACCCAGGTGGCCGACGCCATCCCGGCCGGCGTGCCCGAGGCCGCGGCGGGCGCCGCGCGCGAGAGCATCGCCGGCGCCTCGGCCGCGGCCGGCGGGCTGCCGGAGCAGATCGCCGGCACGCTCCTGGCTCCCGCCCGGGAGGCGTTCACCAGCGGTCTGCACGTGGTCGCGGCCATCAGCGCGCTGGTCGTCCTCGGCATCGCCGTCCTCAACGCGGTCGTGCTGAAGGACCTGCCCGCCTTCGGGCAGCCCCCGGCCGCCCCGGAGGGCGGCGAGGCGGGCGGCGCCCAGCCGGAGGCGGACGTCCAGCCGCATGCGGCCACCGAGGCCGTGCGCGACGAGGTGGCGGTGGGCCGCGCGGACGCCTAGCGGAGCGGATCGCCGGGACCGCCGCGGCCCCGGCGGTCCACCCCGACCGCACCCCTATTCGTCCACCGAATACCCCGATATCGGGACGGGCAAATGAATCGGTCCGTAGCATTGCCCGGGAAAACAAACCCGGCGGCCTGGTGGCCGGTTCGCGGTAAATGGAATTGACAACGATGAAAGGAGAGCCTGACATGGCTCAGTTCGCGGTTCTGCTCTACGCCCCCGCCCCGGCCGACTGGACGGAGGCGCCGGCCGAGGAGCTGGAGGCGCACGGCGAGTACGCCGGCAAGATCGAGGAGCTCGGCGGCAGCATCGTCGCCGGGTACGCCCTCCACCCCAGCACCACCGCCAAGTCCGTCCGCAGCGACGGCGTCACCGACGGTGCGTTCATCGACGCCAAGGAGGTGCTCGGCGGCTTCACCGTGATCGAGGCCCGGGACATCGACCACGCCGTGGAGATCGCCAAGCTCAGCCCCGGCACCTGGCGCGGTGGCATCGAGGTGCGTCCGCTGCTCGGCTGACTGACCCACCCGCCCTGCCTGGCGGGCTCGCACGAACCCGCGTTTCGCCGCGGCGCGCCACCGGCCCGCCGCGGCGATTCCATGTGGGCACCTCGTCTCCTCGCCGGGTCATTCCGCGGGAGCCGCAGGACGGAGGGCCTCGCCGCCGTCGCCGGGGAACGGGCCTTGGAGCTCGTGAGCGAGGCGCGGATCGCTCCAGGCGATCGCGGTGGACCGCCAGGAGGTAAGCGCGCGGCTGAACGGGACGAGTTCGCCCGTGTCGGCGCCGGCGATCAGATGGTCGAGCAGTTCTCTCACGCAGGCGTGACGTTCGGTCTCGGGCAGCCAGGTCGTCCATGGCAGTTCCTCGCGCAGCACATCCTCGGCGAGGCCGCTGTTGCGGCGCGCGAGGATGGCGAGGGCGCGCGCGGCGATGCGCAGGGTGGCGACGCTCGCCTCGAAGCGTTCGGCGCGCATCAGGATGAGGTTCTCGTCGTCCCGCCGCTCCAGGATCACATCCGCGTCGTCGAGAGAGGGCAGCACCTGCGAGGGCCCGCGCAGGAAAGCACTGTACGGGAAACTCTTCGTCGCCATGGTTCGCATGCTATCTGAACTACTTCAGACCGCTGATCCCCGCCACCGGATCCCGAATCTGGCGCTCCAGCGCGTTCCGGTGACAGGCTCAACGGCACGGGGGGACCTCAGATGTCGGCAGTCCGTCTGAGGCCGATCAGACATGCTCTGACCTCGGTGTTCTTGAAAACGCGGGTGTGGTGTTCTTAATTCTGCCAGAGGTCTGGTCGGCATTTCGCGGAGTCGCTGGTCGTAATTTTGACGATCAAGCTGGGCGGTGAGGCCGTCCGGCGGGGGCATACGCCTGGTTCCGGATGAGGCGGAGGGACCACGACGGCCCTCGCCGGGAGCGCGAGGGCCGTGGGGAGAGGGAAGGGCGGAGGTCAGGGGTTCGGAGTGGTGGGGGCGACGCCGGCGAGGGCCGGGGGCTGCTCGGCGGCGGCCGGGGCGGCCGCCGGAGCGGGAACGAGGGCGGCCCCGGCGCGGCGAGTGCCGGCGAAGCGGCGCATGATCGGCTGCTCCACCAGGTGGAACATCGCCGCGGCCAGGGCCAGCGAGATCAGGAACAGCAGCGCGACGATGCCCAGCGCGGCCGGGAAATCGTAGCTCCTGCCGCCGGTCAGCCAGATCGTGCCGAAGATGATCACGAGCAGGTGGCACATGTAGAAGGCGAAGGACACCTCGCCCAGCCACACCATGACCCGGCCGTGCAGCAGGCTCGGCCGGCGGCTCAGGTCGGCGCGGGCCATGTTCGCGATGAGCAGGCCGAGCGGGATCACCGTGGCGGCCGCCTGCGGGTAGGTCAACGGCAGGTGCGGGCCCACCACATAGGCGAAGGCCGTGAGCGCGACCGAGCCGCCGACTCCCACCGGCAGTCTCCGGCCGGTGAGGACGATGCGGGCCATGATGATGCCGAAGACGAACTCCAGCAGACGCACCGGCGGGAACTTCGAGGTGAACCAGAACTCCAGGTGCGGCGACTGGGTCCACGGCTGGAACATCCCGCCCGCGCCGGGCAGCAGGGTGGCGACGAGCGGGACCAGGAAGATCACTGCGATCACGCCGGTGGCCCACGCCCACAGCCGCTGGGGCCGGATGCGGCCGATGTAGCGGACCAGGAACGGGAACAGCAGGTAGAAGAACGCCTCGTTCGACAGCGACCAGGAGACCGAGTTGAACGCCGTCCAGGTCTCCAGCGGCGGGAAGAAGGCGTGCAGCAGGCTCACGTTGAGCAGGGCGCTCTGCCAGCCGAACCCCATGTTCAGCACCGTGCCGAACAGGATCGCCGCGGCGGCGAAGGTGAGCAGGTGGTTCGGCCAGATCTTCAGCACCCGGCGGCGCCAGAACTTCGCGGTGGTGTCACCAGGGCGCATGGACCAGGTGAGCACGAAGCCGCTCAGGATGAAGAAGAAGCTGACGGAGGCCCAGTTCCCCTCCCAGAGGTAGGAGGCGAAGGTGCCGGGCACCGGCATCATCTGCCAGGTCTTGTCGGCGAACAGCGTGGTGCACAGGGCGTGGAAGCCGAAGACGGCCATCGCGGCGAGGAACCGCGTTCCGGTCAGCGAGTTCAGGTGGGGGGGGACGGCGGGCGGAGGCGCCTCGGCTCTCGTGGACGGTGAAGCCACCATGGGACGTGCCTTTCGACGTTCTGGGCTCACTGGAATCGACACGAGGACTCGATGAAGCGGTGGCACACGAGCGGCCCGCCACGGTCAGGCCACCCACAGTCGACGAGCCCGGTGAGACAAGAGTGGCTTCCTGTCCAGTCCGCCACATATCGCGAATTGCTGAGTTCGCCGTTTCCGGCCGGGAGGGAGCGAACCGCGCAATCCACAAGATGCGCCCCGGAACGCCCGCGGAGAACGATGTGGCGGTGTGGGCCGGCGGGCCCACTCCCCACGGTGTTCCGGTGCCCGGCCTTCCGGCGACCGCCGGCCCGCCGGCGCGACGAACGAAGGAGATGGCAGTGTCTCACCCCGACAGATGGGATCTGATCTACAAGCGCGACGATCTGACGGTGAGCGAACTCCGGGACGCTTCCACACCGGACCTCGGGCCCGGCGAGGTGCGGCTCGCGGTCGAGAAGTTCGGCCTGACCGCCAACAACGCCACCTACGCCCGGTTCGGCGAGTCCGACATCCCCTTCTTCGACGCCTTCCCCGGCCCCGAGGGGTACGGCCGCGTCCCGGTGTGGGGCCACGTCCGGGTCGAGGAGTCCCGCCACCCGGAGATCGCGGTCGGCGAGCGCTTCTTCGGCTACGTGCCGATGTCCACCCACCACGTCGTGGCGCCCCAGGTCACCCCGCGCGGCTTCGCCGACGGCACGCCGCAGCGGCACTTCCTGCACCCGTGGTACTGGCACTTCGAGCGCGCCGCGGAGCCCGACGCGCTGGACGACCGCCGCACGCTCATCCACCCGGTCTACCCGGCGGCCTACAACCTGGCCGACATGCTGCAGCGGCAGGCCGAGGCGGGCGCCCGGACCCTGGTGCTGACCAGCGCCTCCAGCAAGGTGGCCATCGGCCTGGCCGAGGAGGCCGCCGCGCGCGCTCTCGGCCTGACCACCGTGGCGTTCACCTCCGAGCGCAACGCCGCGTTCGTGGGCGGCCTCGGCCTGTACGACACGGTCGCCTCCTACGAGGACCTGGCCTCGGTGTCCATCGAGGGCCCGGCCGTGTTCGTCGACCTGACCGGCGAGGCCACCTGGCGGCTCGCGGTCGCCGAGCGCTTCGCCGACAAGCTGGTCAACACCACGCTGATCGGTTTCACCCACCCGGGCGCGCAGGTCCCGCCGCCGCCCGGCCTGCAGGGCCCGGCGGCCGAGGTGTTCTTCACCCCGGCGGTCGAGTGGGCGGTCGCCGAGGCCGAGGGCCCGGAGAACTACTACACCCGGTACGACGCCTCCGAGCGGCGCTTCCTGGAGAGCACCACCTCGTGGCTGACCATCGAGCAGGCCCAGGGGCCGGAGGCCCTCGCCGAGGTCTTCGGTGACCTGCTCGCCGGGAAGCAGCCCCCGGACCTCGGCTACGTCCTTCGTCCCTGACGGCGGACACCGGCCGGGCCGCGCGGGCGGCGGCCCGGCGCGCTCACCGTCCGACGTCCATGGCGATCACGCGCCGGCCGGGCCACAACCAGGCCTGACCGGCGCCGGCAGGGCTACAGCGAGGGCCGTCCGGCACCGGCTGGGCCACAACGGGGGAGCACGCAGCGGCTCGATGCCGGGCCTCGTTCAGCAAGGAGAAGAACCGTGACCATCGATACGGACAAGGCCGGCGTCCCCACGGGCCTGGCCGAGCCGCCGGCCACCACGCGGGTGCCGGCCGCGCCCCAGGCCAGGAAGCCGTTCTGGCGCCGGCCGTGGATCCTCCCGCTCGCGGCGGTCGTCGCGACGTACCTCTTCTACCAGATCTCGCCGTACGTCCCGGAGAGCACCGCCCCGGTCCCGCCGCACGACGGCTTCCCGGCGTACTACCCGGTGCTGGTCACGCACATGGTGGCCAGCACCCTCGCGATCATCACGGCCGTCTTCCAGGTGTGGCCGTGGCTGCGCAAGAAGCACCCGGCCGTGCACCGGGCCAGTGGCCGGGTGTACCTGCTGGGCGCCGTCGTCGGCGGCATCACCGGCCTGATCATCGTGCGGTTCGCCCCGCCCGTCGGCCAGATCGGCGTCAGCGCCGCGGTCAGCCTGTGGATGATCTTCACGATCGTCGCCGTGGTCTACGCCCGCAAGGGCCGCTACGACCTGCACCGCCGCTTCATGCTGTACAGCTTCGCCATCGTGATGAACAACATCTGGGGCGTGCTGATCGTCAACGTGCTGATGCGGCTGCCGTGGGAGGTCAACTTCGTCTACATGCTGGAGGCCGCCCGCTGGACCGGCTGGGTGTTCAACCTGATGCTCGTCCAGTGGTGGCTCTACCACACCGAGGGCCGCGACATCGGCCTTCCGCGCGGCGCGAAGGGCAAGCGCGTCAGCGCCTGAACACTCGCCGCACGAACCCGCGCACGGCCGGCAGGGAGATTCCCCTGCCGGCCGTTCCGCGTGCCAGGGACGTGGCGACGCGTGTGGCAAGGACACCGACGACGACAGGGAAAAGGCCGGCGGTCCCGTACGGGACCGCCGGCCTTTCGCCTCCGCCGCAGTGGCGGCTGCCGGTCAGCTGTCGATGAGCATGCAGTGGGCCGGACGCGGGCCGGTGGCCAGGCAGTACCTGCCGTAGTCCTCCAGCAGCCGCTCGGCCTCCTTCGCCGCCCGGGTGAAGCGCTCCACCGGGTCGGCGCCCTGCCCCATGATGTCCTCCAAGGCGTACATCATCGCGTGCTGGATCTGCGCGAAGTGCCCGAGCATCGCGCCCTGCGCGCCCGCCGACGGAGCGGTCATGTCGAGCTGGGCGGTGGTCACCCGGTGGTAGGGGTGCTCGTCGTACCACCCCTCCCGCTCCAGCAGCTCGGCCGCCGCCCGGGTGACCGGCGCCGACCCGTAGACCTGGTGCCAGGTGGCGGCGTTGCGCGGGCTGTTCAGGTACTGCATGAACGCCAGCGCGCCGTCCCGGGTCTCCTCGTCGAGGCCGTCGCGCAGCCAGATGCCGTCGCCGCCGATCCAGTTGCCGGCGAAGGGGTATTCGGCGTTGTAGGGCGTCGGGGTGACGGCGACCTCGAAGCCGTTCTCCTGGCCGGCCTTCACCATGTACGGCGCCTCGAAGGAGGAGCTGAACCGGAACACGACCCGCTGCTCCCGGAACGCCTTCCCGCAGCCCGCCCAGTCCTCGAGGACGCCGGTGTGCATGTAGTGGCCGTCCCGGTGCAGGCGGTACCACCACATCACGAAGGCCATCATCTGCGGCGACAGCAGGTCGACGGTCGTGGCGCGCCCGTTGCGGCCGTTGTCCCCGTCGGTCAGCAACCCGCCCTGGTGGGCGAGCATCTGCTGGAAGAACTTGCCGTCGTTGGCCCAGCTGATCCGGTACGGCGGGGCGTTCTCCATGGCGGCGATCTTCGCGCAGGCCGCCTCGACCTCCTGGAAGGTGCGCGGCACCTCCTCGATCCCGGCTTCGCGCATCAGCGTGACGTTGGTGTACATGTGCATCGTGGACAGCGTCATCGGCATCGCCGCGAAGGTCCCGTCGATGGTGTAGAAGTACCGGCCCGCGGGGTGCACGTCGTTGAGCACCACCGGCTGGCCGAGGATCTCCGTGCGCCCGGCGATGGCCTTCTCCACCGAGGTGAACAACGGCCTGCCCTCACGGTCCAGGGTGTCGCGGGCGAGCTGGCTGGCGCCGCTGTAGTAGGAGGCCATGGTGGGCGGGCGGCCCTCCTGGGTGGCCTGCGTGACGTCCGCGGCCAGGGTCTGGAAGTAGGAGCTGCCCACGTTGATCTGGTAGCGCGGGTACAGCCGCTCGAACTCCCTGGCCCGCTGTTTGATCGGCTCCAGAAAGTTCGGAAACGTGTATTCGGAGAACCAAGCGTCAATGACGATCTTCTCGGAGCGGTCCGCCTCACTCACGTGCTCGTCCTTTCGTCGGATTAACGGCGGGCAGGCCCGCGCAGCCTGATCGGCCCGGCCGTCTTCGACGCGGCGACCAGGCCGGCGAGAGGTGGGGACATTCACCGCCAGCAAAGCGGGACATCGATGTCCAAATGCCCATGCTCCGCCCCACCCCGCCCCCCCGCATCTCGCCGGTTGCTGTGCTTGCTTTGCCTCGCTACGCTCGGCGGCTCGTGGCGCCCTTGAGGCGGCGCCCTTCGTCGTCGTTCACGAGCGCTCGTTCCTCGCACTCGCTCTCTCCTCCTCAGGACACCGCCGCGCCACGAGCGGTCCCCGGCTTTCCTCGGGAGTCATGTCGGAGCTGAAGAAGATGTGAGCCGGCCGAGCGGAGCTAGGCAAAACCAACACAGCACGAAGAAAGATGCAGCTGTTTTGCCCGGATAGCAGGCTTATGGCAGCCGAGCCGACCATGACCCGGCCGGGCGGCGGCGTCGAGCCGCCCGGCCGCCATCGGAGGAACGAATATGACCGAGCTGCAGAGTCACGGCCATTCCAACGGGGCCGCCGCCGCTTCCTCCACGGCCGCGGGGCAGCACCAGTCCGTACTCGGGCCCGCCACGATCACCCGGGACGATCCCCGGTACGACAGCATGCTGCGTGGCACCAATCACCGCTTCGTCGGCAGCCCCGACTATGTGCGGGTGGTGACGACG
The DNA here is from genome assembly GCF_014646695.1 of Sphaerisporangium melleum. Classification (GTDB taxonomy): domain Bacteria; phylum Actinomycetota; class Actinomycetes; order Streptosporangiales; family Streptosporangiaceae; genus Sphaerisporangium; species Sphaerisporangium melleum. Next base: position 129,517 of record NZ_BMNT01000019.1, on the reverse strand, counting down.
ACCGAGCAGGTCGTGGACGCGGTGAACGAGGCGGTCGCGGCCGGCAAGCGCATCGCGGTGCGCAGCGGCGGGCACGGGCTGGAGAACTTCATCGCCAATGCCGAGGTCAAGGTCCTGCTGGACATCTCGGAGATGACGGCCGTCTACTACGACAGCGGGCGCCGCGCGTTCGCCATCGAGTCCGGCGCGATGCTCGGGCACGTGTTCCGTGTGCTGTTCAAGGGGTGGGGTGTCACCGTCCCGGCCGGCATGTGCCCGGACGTGGGTGTCGGAGGGCACTTCGCCGGCGGCGGCTTCGGCCCGTTGTCGCGCACTCTCGGCGCGGTGGTGGACTACCTGTACGCCGTCGAGGTCGTGGTGGTCGGCGAGGACGGCCGGGCGAAGGCGGTCGTCGCGACCCGTGAGCCCGGTGACCCGCACCGCGACCTGTGGTGGGCGCACACCGGCGGCGGTGGCGGCAACTTCGGCGTGGTCACCCGTTACTGGGTGCGCAGCCCGGACGCCGTCTCGGCCGACCCGGCCGAGCTGCTGCCCAAGGCGCCCGCCGCCACCCGCAGCGGGGTGGCGATCTGGTCCTGGGAGGGGATGTCGCAGGAGGGCTTCACCACGCTGCTGCGCAACTTCGGCACCTGGATGGAGAACAACAGCGCTCCCGGCACCCCGCAGGCGGCGCTGTTCCCGTACTTCCACGGCACGCACAAGGACACCCCGCCCGGTCTGATGGTGGGCGCCCTCATCGACGACGGGGTCGCGGACGCCGAGGCCCTGATGAACGGCTTCCTCGACGCGTGCGGCGAGGGGGTGGGCGTGGCGCCGGTGGCGCGGTTCCAGGAGGTCCAGCCCTGGCTGTACGCGGCGGCCTACCCCGGTTACGGCGACCCGGGCAATCCGGGCGTGCGCCGCTTCAAGATCAAGGCCGCGTACCTGCGCAAGGGCTACACCGACGCGCAGATCACGGCGATCCACGAGCACTTCACCGGTGAGGTGTACAACCCGACGCAGTTGCTGCTCGTCGGCTACGGCGGCCAGGTGAACACGGTGGCCCCCGACGCCACGGCGACCGCGCAGCGCGACTCCATCCTCAAGGCCGCCTACCTCGGCGCCTGGGCGAGCCCGGCCGACGACGAGAAGAACCTGAACCTCATCAGGGACCTGTACCGCGACGTGTACGCGCACAGCGGCGGCGTCCCCGGCCCGGACGAGTGGAGCGACGGCGCCTACATCAACTACCCGGACGCCGACCTCGCCGACCCCGAGCTGAACACCTCCGGCGTCCCCTGGCACACCCTGTACTACAAGGACAACTACCCCCGGCTGCAGCAGGTCAAGAAGCGTTACGACCCGCGCAACGTCTTCCGGCACGCGTTGTCCATCAGGCTTCCCGAGTAACCCCGACCCATCCGAGCAACCCGACAGCCCCTTCCCCGGGGGCCTGGTGACCAGCCCCGGGGCTCCGCGATTTTTCGAAGGGACGCGGCGGGCCGCCGGCCGCGCGTCCCGATCGAGGGCGCCGTGCCCGGCCCGGCACGCGCGCCCGGACCGCACCACCAAACGAGATCTTGGAGTCACTGATGGAGAATCGCTGCCCCGTCGCCCTGGACATCACCGGCAAGGACATCCACGCCGAGGCCGAGCACCTGCGTTCGCTCGGCCCGGCCACGCTGATCGAGCTGCCCGGCGGCGTCACGGCTTGGGCGATCACCGAGTACGAGACGCTGCGCAAGGTGCTGACCGACCCGCGCGTCACCAAGAGCGCCCGGGCGCACTGGCCGGCGTTCACCAGCGGTGAGATCCGGCCCGACTGGGAGCTGATCAGCTGGGTCGCGATGGACAACATCTCCACCTCCTGGGGCGCCGACCACAAGCGGCTGCGCCGCCTGGTCGGCAAGGCGTTCACCCCGCGGCGCATCGACGCCATCCGGCCGCTGATCGTCCAGCTCACCAACGAGATCCTCGACGGCCTGGCCGCCGCGGGCCCGGACGCGGTCGTCGACCTGCGCGCGCAGTTCGCCTACCCGCTGCCCGCCCGCCTGGTCGCCGACATCATCGGCATGGACGAGACCGCGCTCGCCAAGACCGCGCCGGTCATCAACATGATGGTGGACACCACGGTCAGCCCCGAGGTGGCGCACTCCATCCTGATGGGCTGGCGCGACGCCATGTCGGAGTTCATCGCGTCCAAGCGCGCCAACCCCGCCGAGGACATCACCAGCGACCTGATCGCCGCCCGGGACGACGAGGACGGCGGCAAGCTGACCGAGGGCGAGCTCACCGACACCATCTTCGCCATCCTCGGCGCCGGGTCGGAGACCACGATCAACTTCCTGAGCAACGCGGTCACCAACCTGCTCACCCACCCCGACCAGCTCGCACTCGTGAAGTCCGGCGAGAAGTCCTGGGACGACGTGATGGAGGAGGTGCTGCGCGCCGAGGCCCCGCTGGCCAGCCTGCCGCTGCGCTTCGCCGCCGACGACATCGAGTTGGACGGCGTGCTGATCCGCAAGGGCGACCCGATCCTGGTGAACTACCTCGCCGCCGGCCGCGACCCCAAGGTGCACGGGGAGACCGCCTGCGAGTTCGACATCACCCGCGCCGACAAGGAGCACATCTCCTTCGGCTACGGCCCGCACTACTGCCTGGGCGCCGGCATCGCGCGCCTGGTCGGCGCGATCGGCCTGTCGACACTGTTCGAGCGCTTCCCCGACATCAGCCTCGCGGTCCCGGCCGAGGAGCTGCAGCCGCTGCCCACGTTCATCATGAACGGCCACCGCAGCCTGCCGGTCCGCCTGCACGCCCGGGTGCCGGCCGAGGCCCACTGAGACGCCGCACGCAGACCGACCCCCTGACCGAGCCCACCGACCGGACCGGACGGAGCACGCCGTGCGGAAAGTGATCCTGTCGATATTCGTCAGCCTGGACGGCCGCATCGAGAACGCGACCGGGCAGCAGGACTGGAACATCGACGTCTTCGACGACGAGATGGAGCGGTACGCCGCCGAGCAGCTCGACGAGGTCGACACCCTGTTGCTGGGGCGCCGCACCTACGAGCTGTTCGCGCGGGACTGGCCCGCGGAGACCGGTGAGGTCGCCGACAAGATGAACGGCATCGACAAGGTCGTCTTCTCGCGGACCCTCACCCAGGCCACCTGGCGCAACACCAGGATCGCCACCGACGTCGCGCTGGAGATCACCGCCCTGCGGAACCGGCCCGGCAAGGACATGCTGATCTACGGCAGCGCCGAGCTCGCACGCGACCTCATGCGGCTCGGCCTGATCGACGAGTACCGGCTGTGGGTCCACCCGGTCGTCCTCGGAGACGGCACGCCCCTGTTCGAGAACTTCAAAGACCGCATCGATCTGAAACTGGTGGACACCCGGGTGTTCGACACCGGGGTGTGCATCCTTCGCTACCGGCCGGCGTGAGCCACCCCGGGCCGCCGGCCGGCCCGCGACACCCGCGTTGAACCGTTGTCACACGAAGCTATGGAGGCCGGCGTGAAGGTTGGCTTGGTAATCGGGGACTTCGCCTGGACGGGCGGACCGGCCCGCATCGCGGACACGCTGGCCGAGATCGCCCAGTCCGCCGACGACGCCGGCTTCTCGCTCCTCGGCGTGGGCGACCACGTATGGCAGGGCCCGCACGCGGGCGGCCCCGAGTCGCCCATGCTGGAATGCTTCAGCACGCTCACGCTGCTGGCCGCGCACACCCGGCGCATCCGGCTGGCCCCGATCGTCGCCGGCGTGCACTTCCGGCACCCCGGCATGCTCGCCAAGACCGTGACGACCCTGGACGTGCTGTCCGGCGGGCGGGCGATGCTCGGCCTCGGCGTCGGCTGGTACGAGGACGAGGCGCGCGGCCTCGGCATCCCGTACCCGTCCCTCGCCGACCGGTTCGCCATGCTGGAGGAGACGGTCCAGATCTGCCACCGCATGTGGGACGGTGAGCAGGGCGACGAGCGGCCGTACGAGGGCGCGCACTACCGGCTGGAGCGCACGCTGAACCTGCCGCAGAGCATCACCCGGCCGCACCCGCCGATCCTGATCGGCGGCGGCGGGGAGAAGAAGACCCTGCGCCTGGTCGCCAAGTACGCCGACGCCTGCAACCTGTACCCGGGCCCGGACCTGCCGGCGAAGCTGGACGTCCTGCGCGGGCACTGCGAGGCCGAGGGCCGCGACTACGACGCCATCGAGAAGACGGTGATCTTCCCGTTCGACGTCGGCGCGGACGGCGCCCAGGCCGGAGAGCTGACCGACATGCTGCGCGGGCTCGCCGCGCTCGGCGTGGACACGGCCATGGGGATCATCGGCGGCCCCGATCCGGTGCGCACGGTGGAGATCGTCGGCAAGAAGGTCGTCCCCGCCGTCGCCGACGCCTAGTGCCATGACCGCCGCGCGCGAGAGCGAGAACTGACATGACCGGATCGATCACGGTCCCCGCGGGGTGGACGGCCCGGCCGGATGACTGCATCCTGCCCGGCTGCTCCGGCGACGCCGCCCGCACCCCGACCCTCACCCGGGCACTCGCGGGCGACCTGGCCGGCCCGGCGGCGCCGTCGGCCGCCGAGGTACTCGCGGCGATCGCCGACGTGCTGACCGAGTGGCTCGGCGGCGAGTACATCACGATCGACGTGGTGGACCACACCGCCGGCCGGCGCGACCCCGCCGCGCCGGCCGCCGTGACCAGGGTGGTCGTCTCCGCCGACGGGCCGTGCGGCCTCCCGCCGGAGGACGGCCCGGCCGCGCGGGTCAGGTACGAGCACTTCGGCACGCTGGCCGATCCGCTGCCCGTCGAGGGGCCGGTGAGCCAGCACTCCGCCGTCACCGCGCGGGCGCACATCAAGCCGTGCGTGCTGTCGGTGTACGGGACCGTCGTGGACGGCCGGCCGTGCCTGGACTGGTGGTGCGGCCCCCAGTTGTGCGCGCTGCTGCGTGAGGGCGACGTGCCGCAGCGGGTCGCCGACGTGCTGTCCCGGGTTCGCGGGGCCGTCACATGAGCGGCCCGGGCCCCGCGCCGCAGCCGCGACCGCCGTCCCCGCTGCCGCCGCTCGCGCCGACGCTCGGCGTCCTCGGCGGGATGGGCCCGTCCGCGACGGCCGAGTTCCTGCGCCTGCTCGCCGCCCGCGTCCCCGCCAGAAGCGACCAGGAACACCCGCGCGTCGTGATGCTGTCGGACCCCTCCATCCCCGACCGGTCGGCCGCCGTGCTGTCGGGCGGCGAGGGGCCGCTGCCGCCGATCAGGGCGGGCCTCGCCACGCTGGTGGAGTGGGGCGCCGACCTGCTGGCAGTGCCGTGCGACGCCGCGCACGTGTACGTCGAGCGGATCCGCGAGCCGCTGCCCGTGCCGCTCGTGCACATCGTCGACGCGGCGCTGGAGGCGGCCGTCCGGCTCGCCCCCGGCGGTGCCTGGCTGGCGGCGACCAAGGGGACGCTCGCCAGCGGCCTGTACCAGCGGCGGGCCGAGGCGCTCGGCTACCGCCTGATCCTGCCGTCGGAGAGCACGCAGGAGTCGGTCCACCACGTCGCCCGGATGGTCAAGGCCGGGCGGGCGCACCAGGCGGGGGCGCTGCTCGGCACGGTGACGCGCGGCCTGTGGAAGCGCGAGGAGGTCCCCCTGCTCGCCGCGTGCGCCGAGTTGCCCCTGGCCTACGCCGCGGGCCGGCTCCCCGCGAACATGATGATCTCCAATCTGGACGCCCTCGCCGCCGCCTGCGTCGCCCGGCTCTACGCCCCGCCCGCCGCCGGGCCGGCGACGTCCACGTCCGGCCGTCCCGTGGTGACCCTCGCATGACCGCGGCCGGCACGATGGGCTGGGAGCCGGTCGCGGCCGTGCGGCGGCGGCCCCGGCGGGCCGAGCCCGGGGTGTGGATCTCCGAACTGCGGCCCGCGCTGGACGGGCCGCGGGGCCGGGTCGTGGCCTTCCCGCACGCCGGGGCCGGGCCCAACGCCCTGATGCCGCTGCTCGCCCGCCTGCCCGGCGGCTACGAGATCGTCGGCGTCACCCTGCCGGGCCGGGAACGCCGCTTCGGCGAACGCCACGAGACCACACCGGACCACCCCGGCGCGGTCGTGGACGGCGTCGTGACCGAGCTGGCCGGGCTACCGTCCTGCCCCACCGTGTTCTTCGGGCACAGCATGGGGGCGTCGCTCGCGGTCGCCGCGGCGCTGGCCGACCCCGCCGCCTGCTCCCGGCTCGTGCTGAGCGCGCACCCGCCGTCCGGCGTGCGGTTCGAGCGGCAGGCGAGCTGGAACGACGCGGTGCTGCTGGAGGTGATCAGGCTGGGCGGCGGCACCCCGCGGGAGATCCTGGACAACGCCTACTGGCGCGGCCACCTGCTCGGCCTGCTGCGCTCCGATCTCACCCTGGCCGCGCGCCTGGCCGCCCGCAACCAGGGCGGGCGCCTCACCATGCCGCTGACCGTGCTCGGCGGCGACCGGGACGAGCTCGTACCCGTGCGCGACCTGGTCGGCTGGCAGGAGTGGTCGGACACCGGCGCGCGCATGCGCGTCTTCCCCGGCGGCCACTTCTACCTCCTCGACGAGCCCAACCGCCCCGCCATCGCCACCGAGATCACCGGCACACCGCCGCGCTGACGGCGGGGCACCGGATCGCTCTGGCAGGCCCCCGGCTCAGCGGGGTCGGCGGAAGCCGGTGCCGATGCGGCCGGCCACCATCGACTGGAAGTGGGGGCAGGCGGTGAAGTCCTCGTGGTCGCAGTCGAGCGCGTGGTCGATCATGTCGAGCGCCGTGCGCGCCTCGGCGATCCGCCGGATCAGCACGACGCGGCCGCGTTCCATGGCGCTGTGCCGCACCGACGGGGCGCCGGCGTCGAGCATGTCCCGGATGTCGCGCACGGCGAAGCCCGCCTCCCTGGCCCGGAGGATGACCGCGACGCGGAAGAGATCGGCGTCCTCGTAGCGGCGGCGGCCCCGGGTGTCCCGCGGTGGCGCCAGCAGGCCCGCCGACTCCCACCTGCGCAGCACCTGTGGCGCCAGCCCGAACCGTGCAGCGATCACGCCGATGGACATCGACCGGTCGGCGACCGGCGTCCCCCCGGCGTCGGGCCGCGTGATGCGGCGCATGTCCAGTAAGGGGCCGGATTCCGATATGACCGGTGACTGCATCGTTCCCTGATCGAGCTGATGGACGTCGCCGATGCGATGCCCGGGGGCGGCGGACCTACCCGTCGATCTTACGACCTCCCGGCCTCACCCCGGCCGTTTGTCCGGTGGCCTGGCGTCCGCCGCAAGGAGCGGGGGACCGCCAGGACCCGCCGGCCGGCAGGGCCTCCTCGCGGGCGAGGCGGCGGGGTCGTGGCGGACATGGCCCGGTGCCGGGGCCGATCAGGACGCCGGGGCGGGGCCCGTCGAGTCGCGGACGTTGAGGGTGGTCGCGAGCTGGAGGTGCCGGGAGGCGGGCTGGACGCCGTCCGCCATGCCGAGGACGGTCTCGACGGCCATCCGGCCCATGCCGACGAGAGGCTGCCGGACGGAGGTGAGCCGGGGCGTGGTCCACTGGGTCTGCGGGGTGTCGTCGAACCCGGTGACCGACAGCTCGCCCGGGACGCTGATGTGCAGTTCCTTGGCCGCGGCGAGGACCCCGACGGCGATCTCGTCGTTGCCCGCGACGATCGCGGTCGGCCGCTCGCCGAGGGTGAGGAGGTCATGGCCGTGCCGCAGGCCCGCCTCGACGGAGAACGCCTCGTGCCGGATCAGCGTGCGGTCGGGTGTGATGCCGGCCGAGTCGAGCGCGGCCTGGTACCCGTGGAACCGTTCCAGCGAGGGAGCCGACCCCGGCGGGCCGCCGATCCAGGCGATCCTGCGGTGGCCGAGCCCGATGACGTGCTCGGTGGCCGAGCGGCCGCCCGCCCAGTTGGTGGAGCCGATGCTGACGACCCGGGACTCGGTGGTGTCTATCGGGTCTATGGTCACGACGGGCACCTCGAGGTCCTCCGCGGCGAGGAGCACCGGGTCGGGCACGGAGACGGCGAGCGCGATGATGCCGGCGATGCCGGACTCCTTCTGCTCGGCCAACCAGGTGCGGGCCGTCGTACGGCTTGTGCTGATCGGCTCCTCGGGCGGCAGGCGGAGCAGGAGCTCGGCCTGCGCGGAGGTCGCGGCCACGAGTATCCCCTGGAGCACCGTCCCGGCGTAACGGGACCGCACGATGTCGAGCACGGTGACCAGGGTGCGGCCGCGGGTGCGCTCGTGACGCGCGGTCGTGGGCCGGTAGCCGAGCTCGGCCATGACGCCGAGGACCAGCTCGCGGGTGTTCGGGCCCACGTCGCTGCGTCCGTTGAGGACCTTCGAGGCGGTCGTCGGGGAGACGCCGGCCAGCCGGGCGACGTCCGCCAGGGTGGCCCGCTCGGCACGACCTCGGGGCATCGGGGCTCCCTTCGGGCTACGAAACTTTTGCGAAATCTAGCACGGCCCGATCGTCGATCGCTGCCCCGAATTCTTCCGGATTCACATCGTTGACATGGGCTGGACGCACAACCTAGTGTCCTCGCAATGACGAACAAGTTGCGAAATCTTTTCGCAACCGGCTTCAGGACGAGAGGAGAGGCCCATGCGGCTCTCCCGGAGGGCAACCATCCTTTCCGCGGTACTCGTGCCGATGCTCGCGCTGACCGCCTGCTCGGGCGGAACCAGCGGCGGCGGCGCGACCGGGGGTGGTGACGAACAGGTGAAGCTCACGGTCTGGAGCTGGGACGGCACCGTCGAGAAGGCCGTCCCCGGCTTCCAGGCCGCGAATCCGAACATCAAGGTCGAGGTCGTCAACGCGGGCTCGTCCACGGACGAGTACAAGGCGCTCGACAACGCCATCCAGGCCGGTTCCGGCGTACCCGACCTCGCGATGTTCGAGTACTTCGTGGTCCCCTACTTCGCCATTCCCGGCAAACTCACCGACCTCGGTGAGTTGGGCGCGGGAAACCTCAAGGGGGACTACGTCCAGGCCGCGTGGAACGACGTGACGGTCAACGGCAAGGTCTACGCGCTGCCGTCCGACTACGGGCCGTCGGCGATGTTCTACAACCAGGCCACGCTCAAGAAGGCCGGCGTGGACCAGCCCCCGGCCACCTGGGACGAGTACTACGAGGCCGCCAAGAAGGTCCGCGCGCTCGGTGGCGACCACTACATCGCCCAGGACACCGGAGACATCTTCTTCCTGCTCTCGCTCATCTGGCAGGCCGGCGGCCGTCCCTTCAAGGTGGACGGCACCAAGGTGCACATCGACTTCACCGACGAGGGCACGACCAGGGCCGTGGCGTTCTGGCAGAAGATGCTCGACGAGAAGCTGGTCAACACCAAGATCACCGGTTGGTCCGACGACTGGAACCGCACGCTGAACGACGGAAGCCTCGCCACCCAGACCATGGGCGGCTGGCTGACCGCGACGCTGCCCGAGCGCGCGCCCAAGGCCGCCGGTGACTTCCGGGTCGCCCTGATGCCGCAGTGGAAGCAGGGGGACAAGGTCGGCGCGGAGAACGGCGGAAGCTCCTTCGGCATCCCGGCCGCGGCCGAGCACAAGGAGACCGCCTTCAAGTTCCTGGAGTACTTCACGCACGGCGGGGGCCTGGCGTCCCGGGTCGACGACGGCGCCTTCGTGCCCAACACCTCGGTGCTGAACAACGCGGAGTTCCGCGGCAAGACCGACAAGTACTTCGGCGACCAGAAGGTCGGCGCCGTGCTGGCCGAGGCGTCGGAGACCGTCGGCACCGGCTGGCAGTACCCGCCGTTCTTCGAGTGGGCGCGCTCGGTCTACGGCGACATCGCCTCACCGTTCTACACCACCGGCAAGGGCTCGCTCGCCGAGATCCTCCAGCAGTGGAAGCAGCGCTGCGTCCAGTACGGCAACGAGCAGGGCTTCCAGGTGGACTAGCTCCTCATCGAGGGCGGCGGTCCCGCCTGTGGCGACGGCCGCCGCCGGCCGATGCGGAAACGAGCCGGGCAACGCACTGGATTCGGAAGGAATACGTATATGGACCTGGCACGTCGGTTCGACGTACCCCCGAAAGCCATGGCATCGCCGGATGCGACGCGGCATCCGGCGCCGGCTCCCGAGCGCCGGAAGACGCAGATCGGGCTGGCGTTCATCGCGCCCTTCGGGGTGCTGTTCGCGCTCGTGTTCATCGTGCCCATCCTGTACGCCGGCTACCTGAGCCTGTTCCAGGAGAAGCTCGTCGGGGGCAACACGTTCGTCGGACTCGCCAACTACCTGAAGCTGTTCCAGGACCCGCAGTTCTGGGACGGCGCGGGACGCGTCTTCCGGTTCACCTTCGTCCAGGTGCCGATCATGCTGATCTTCTCCATGGCGCTGGCGCTGGCCCTGGACTCCATGCGCCTGCACGGCACCAGGTTCCTGCGGGTGACGATCTTCCTGCCCTACGCGGTGCCGGCGATCGTGTCGACGCTCATGTGGGGATTCCTGCTGGGCGTCAAGTACGGCCTGTTCGGCAGCCTCAACGACGCCCTGGGGACGGACTTCAACCCCTTCGCTCCCGGCA
>NZ_BMNT01000019.1:59174-118986 GCF_014646695.1 Sphaerisporangium melleum | reverse complement strand
CCACGCTCATCTCCATCGGGGTGATGGTGACGTGGGCGTTCACCGGCTTCAACATGCTCATCTTCTACGCCGCGCTCAAGGCCGTACCGCGTGAACTGTACGAGGCGGCCGCGATCGACGGTGCGAACGAGTTCCAGATCGTCCGCGCGATCAAGCTGCCGGCGCTCCGCGGATCGCTGATCGTCACGATCATCTTCTCGATCATCGGGACGTTCCAGATGTTCAACGAGCCGCAGATCCTGCCCTCGATGGTGGCCGGCAGCGGTGTCACCACCTTCTACACGCCCAACCTGTACGCCTACAACCTGGCCTTCACCGGATCCCAGCAGGGCTACGCGGCGGCACTCGCGCTCGTCATGGCGGCGATCACGATCGCCGTCGCCTACGCCGTCCAGATCAGGGGGTTGCGGAATGCGTCCGACAAGTAGCCGCCGAGCGGAGGACGCGAACGCCTCCGGAACGCCGAACCGCCGCCCCGGCCGTCGCGCCCGCCGGCTTCCCACGGTGGAGAACCCCGGCAAGAGCGCGACCCTCACCGTGATGACCGGGCTGTTCACCCTGTACTGCCTGCTGCCGCTCGCCTGGCTGGTCATCAACGCGACCAAGTCGCAGGCCGACTTCGTGTCGACGTTCGGGCTCGCCCCCGGCCGCGAGTTCGCCCTGTGGGACAACATCGTGCAGGTCTTCTCCTACCAGGACGGGATCTTCTCCCGGTGGCTGCTCAACACCGTGCTCTACGTCGTCGTCGGCGCCACCGTGTCGACCTTCCTGGCCGCGCTCGGCGGGTACGCCCTGGCGAAGCTCCACTTCACCGGCAAACGGGTGTTCCTCTTCGTCGTACTGGGCTCGATCTCGGTCCCCGGCATCGCCCTGGCCATCCCGCAGTTCCTGCTGTTCGCGCACATCGGCATGACCAACACCCCGTGGGCGATTCTCGTCCCGTCCTTCATCAACCCGTTCGGCCTGTACCTGATGTGGGTGTTCACCGCCGACGCCGTGCCGACCGGCCTGCTCGAAGCCGCGAAGATCGACGGTGCCGGGGAGTTCAGGACGTTCGTCCAGATCGCGCTCCCGCTGCTCGCGCCGGCCGGGGTGACGGTCCTGCTGTTCTCGTTCGTGTCGATCTGGAACAACTACTTCCTGCCGTTGATCATGCTGAAGGACCCCGCCTGGTATCCGCTGACCGTCGGCATCAACCAGTGGAACAAGCTGGGCTCGACGGCCGGGAGCGGGGCCCTCATCCAGAACCTCGTGATCACGTCCTCGCTGCTCACGATCATCCCGTTGATCATCGCGTTCCTCAGCCTGCAGCGGTACTGGCGGTCCGGCTTGTCGCTGGGCGCCGTCAAGGGCTAGGACCGCGACGCCGGCGTTCCCGGCCCGGCGTCCGCCCCTCCCGGTGGCCGCACGACGCGGTCTCCCGCGCGGGCCCCTTACCACCAGGGGCCGGCAGGAGAACGTGTGCGGCGCCGGCCATCTCCACCCGAACCATCCCGCGAAGAGAAGTGAGGCCATGACGAGCGTCGGTGTGTCCGGACCCCGGTTCCGGATCGACGGCAGGCTGTGCGACGAGAGCGTGCTTCCGCACACCTGGACCTGGTGCATCGGTGCCGGGCGGGCGAACGAGGCGCTGCGCGCGGACTGGCAGCGGCAGTTCGCCGAGGTCGTCGCCGCCTCGGGATTCCGGTACATCCGCTTCCACGGTGTCTTCCACGACGACATGTTCGTGTACCGGGAGAGCGACGGCGGCGGTTTCGGACCGAACGCACCGCTCGCCGAACCCGTCTACACCTTCAGTTACGTGGACAAGGTGTTCGATTTCATCGTGGACCAGGGCGTCCGCCCGTTCGTCGAGCTGGGCTTCATGCCGCGCGAGCTGGCGACGAAGACCGACACGGTGTTCTGGTGGGGCGCCCACTGCAGCCCGCCCAAGGACATGGCACGCTGGGTCGAGCTGGTCACCAGGTCGGTCGAGCACTGGATCGACCGGTACGGCCTCGACGAGGTGCGGCAGTGGCGGTTCGAGGTGTGGAACGAGCCGAACCTCGTACCGCACTTCTGGACCGGGACGAGGACCGAGTACTTCGAGCTCTACGAGCACACCGTGCGGGCGATCAAGCAGATCGATCCCGCGTTGCAGGTAGGCGGGCCCGCGACCAGCGTCTTCGTGCCCGACGACCGCTACAAGGGCGAGGTCGAGGACCGCTCCGCCATGCGTGAGACGGCCGCCGCGGCCGACGTGGACGCGCTCGACTGGCGCCCGGTGTGGATCGAGGAGTTCATCGCCTGGTGCGCCGAGCGCGACCTGCCGATCGACTTCATCTCCACCCACACCTATCCCACCGACTTCGCTTTCGGCGCCGACGGCGAGGCGGTGCCGATCACCCGGTATGCCGATGCGACCTTCGACGACCTGACCCTGCTCCGCGAACTGGTGAACAAGAGCCCGTACCCCGACGCGGAGATCCACATCACCGAGTGGTCGACGTCGCCGTCATCGCGGGACTTCATCCACGACACGCTGTTCGCGGCGACCTACATCACCCGGGCGTACCTGCGGTGCGCGACCCTCGCCGACTCGATCTCCTACTGGACCTTCACCGACGTGTTCGAGGAGGGCGGCGCCGGCATCGGGCCCTTCCACGGCGGGTTCGGCGTGGTGAACGAGGCAGGCGTGCACAAGCCCACCTTCCACGCGTTCAGGATGCTGGAACGGCTCGGCGACCGGCTGCTCCTGTCGACGCCCGACGGCGTCGTGACCCGCGACAGCCGGACGTCGGCCGTGTCGGCGGTGTTCTACAACTACCCGGACGACATGGCCCTCAAGGGGCTCCGCTCGGTGAACTCCTACCCGGCGACCCGCGAGCTGGCCGAGGTGGGGCCGAGCCGCAGGATCCACCACTCGATCGGCGGACTGGAGCCCGGCACGACGTTCCTCGTCGAGATCATGGACTGGGAGCACGGGAACCCCGCCGAGGCATGGCACCGGCTCGGAGCCCCCGTCAACCCGTCCCGCGCCGAGATCGACCACCTGAACACGGTCGCCGACGCCCTCCTCAGACACACCCTCACCGTCCCCCCCACCGGCATCCTCGACCTCGACATCGACCTCCCCCCATGGGCGGTGATGTCCCTCACCCAATCGTCCTGACCGCGCCGCCATGCCGCCCCTCAGGGATGGGAGGGGCGGTTGGGGCGGGGTTATTTCTGGGTGCCGACGTACTGGCGGAGGTGGTGGGCGGTGAGGGTGTCGGCGGAGGCGACCAGGTCGGACGGGGGGCCGGTGAAGACGATCTGGCCGCCGTCGTGGCCGGCGCCGGGGCCGAGGTCGATGATCCAGTCGGCGTGGGCCATGACGGCCTGGTGGTGCTCGATGACGATGACGGTGTTGCCGTCGTCGACCAGGCGGTCGAGCAGGGCGAGGAGCTGGTCGACATCGGCCAGGTGCAGGCCGGTGGTCGGCTCGTCCAGCACGTAGGTCGTGCCGTTCTTGGCCATGTGGATGGCGAGCTTGAGCCGCTGCCTCTCGCCGCCGGACAGGGTGGTGAGCGGCTGGCCGAGGCCGAGGTAGCCGAGGCCGACGGCGGCGAGGCGGTCGAGGATCACCCGGGCCTGCCCGGTGGGGAAGAACGCGCGGGCCTCCTCGACCGGCATGGCGAGCACTTCGCTGATGTTCTTGCCGCGCAGGTGGTACGCCAGCACCTCGGGGGTGAACCGCTTGCCCTCGCAGTCTTCGCACACCGACGCCACGCCGGCCATCATCGCCAGGTCGGTGTAGATGAGGCCGACGCCCTTGCAGCCGGGGCAGGCCCCCTCGGAGTTGGCGCTGAACAGCGAGGCCTTCACGCCGTTGGCCTTGGCGAAGGCCGTTCTGATCGGGTCGAGCACCCCGGTGTAGGTGGCGGGGTTGCTGCGGCGCGAGCCGCGGATCGGCGACTGGTCGGCCACCACGACGCCCTCGCGCCCGGCGACGTACCCGTGGATCAGCGAGCTCTTGCCCGAGCCGGCGACGCCGGTGACCACGGTCAGCACGCCGAGGGGGATGTCGACGCTGACGTCCCGCAGGTTGTGCAGCGAGGCGCCGGTGACCGGCAGCCACCCGGCCGGGGTGCGGGGCTTGTCGCGCAGCTCGGCGCGGTGGTCCAGGTAGCGGCCGGTGAGGGTGCCGGAGGCGCGCAGCCCGGCCAGGTCGCCCGCGTAGCACAGCTCGCCGCCGGCCGCGCCCGCGCCGGGGCCGAGGTCGGCCACGTGGTCGGCGATCGCGATCGTCTCGGGCTTGTGCTCGACCACCAGCACGGTGTTGCCCTTGTCGCGCAGCCGCAGCAGCAGGTCGTTCATCCGCTGGATGTCGTGCGGGTGCAGCCCGGCCGTCGGCTCGTCGAAGACGTAGGTGACGTCGGTCAGGCTGGAGCTGAGGTGGCGCACCATCTTCACCCGCTGGGCCTCGCCGCCGGACAGCGTGGCGGACTCGCGGTCCAGGCTCAGGTAGCCGAGGCCGATCTCGGTCAGTGAGTCCAGGGTCTCGCGCAGGGTGTCCAGCATCGGGCCGACGGAGGGGGCGCGGATGCCGCTGACGAAGGCGGCCAGGTCGCTGATCTGCATGGCCGAGCAGTCGGCGATGTTACGTCCGTCGATCGTCGCCGACAGGGCGGCGGGGTTGAGCCGGGCGCCGCCGCAGGCCGGGCAGCCGATCAGCTTGACGGCGCGGTCGGCGAACGCGCGGGCCTGCGGCTGCATCGACTCGCGGTCCTTGGCCAGGTAGGTCCGCCGCACCTTGACGATGAGGCCCTCGTAGCTGATGTTGTGCGTGCCGATCTTGACCTTGGTGGTCGGCTTGTGCAGGAAGTCCTCCCACTGCTGGGGCGTGAAGTCCTTCAGCTTGACCGCCGGGTCGTAGAAGCCGGAGTTCGCCATCACCTGCCAGTACCAGGTGTCGACGGCGAACCCCGGAACCTTGATCGCCCCGTCGTTCAGCGACAGCTCGCGGTCGACCAGCTCGTCGACGTCGATGTCGGAGACCTTGCCCAGGCCCTCGCACTCGGGGCACATGCCTTCGGCCCGGTTGAAGCTGAACGCGGCCGCCGGCCCGATCTGCGGGGTGGCCATGCGGCTGAACAGGATGCGCAGCATGGTGTAGGCGTCGGTGGCGGTGCCCACGGTGGAGCGGGCGTTGCCGCCCATGCGCTCCTGGTCGACGATGATCGCCGCGCTCAGGTTGCGCAGCGCGTCGACGTCCGGCCGGGGGCGGCTGGGCATGAAGTTCTGCAGGAACGCCGTGTAGGTCTCGTCGATCAGCCGTCGCGACTCGGCGGCGATCGTGTCGAACACCAGGGAGGACTTGCCGGAGCCCGAGACGCCGGTGAAGACGGTGAGCCGCCGTTTGGGGATGTCCAGGGAGACGCCCTTGAGGTTGTTCTCGCGGGCGCCGCGCACCTGGATGAGGTCGTGGCCGTCCGCGGCCGCGTGTGTCGTCTCGGCGGGCCGCCCGGCGGTGCCGGGCTCGCGCGGGTCGTCGTGGCGCCGTACGTCGTCTGCCTGCTGGGTGGGGATCACGGGACCTTCCAAGGTCGAGTGGTGGTTGCGTGAGGATAGGGGCCCGCACCGACAGAAACCGGCCGTGGCAGGCAGCGTCGAGCCGCCTGCCGGGTGAGGCGCGTCGGCGGCGCGGAACGCGGGAGGGAAAAGAGGTCGGCGCGAGACGGCGGAGCGGCGCCGGCCGGCGGGTCGACGCGGGCCGGCGCCGGCTCGTGAGGGAAAAACCGCAGGTAGCAGGCTACATCGCCCGGCGCATGGCCTTCTCGCGGCGGGCCGCCACCCGGGACCCGGACTCGCGCCGGGCCATGCGGCGCAGCACGAGCGGCGCGATCAGGAAACCGGCCACCGCCCACACGCCGAGGACGGCGATCGTCTCCAGGTGCCGCCAGGAGTCGCCGACCTCGGCGGCGGCCAGGGTGTCGGGGAGCAGGGCCGAGCGCAGGCCGAGGCCGAGCCAGTAGATCGGGAACGTCTGGCCCACCCACTGCAGCCAATCAGGGAGGGCGGTGAGCGGGTAGAACACCCCGGAGATCCCCATCAGCCCCATCATCGGCAGGGTGATGACGCCCACGTTCTGCGTGCCCTCGAACAGCGAGCCGATGACGGCGCCGAACGGCAGCATCGCGACCAGGCCGATCGTCATGACCCACGCCATGGTCAGCCAGGACGACACCTCGCCCAGCCGCAGGCCGTCGAACAGGAACGCCGCCGGGACCAGGGGGAGGAGCGCGCCCGCGACGGCCAGGCCGGCCCGGCTGACGACCTTGCCGGTGAGGTAGCCGAGCATGCCGTTCGGCGTGGCCTTGGCCCGCAGCAGCGTGCCGTCCTCGCGGTCGATGGTGAGCGCCATGGCCAGCCCCATCATGCCGTTGAGCACGACGTTCAGGCCGATGATGCCGGGGATGGACTGCGAGCTGAGCGAGAAGGCGACCCCGGGGACCTTCTGCCCCCTCATCAGGTACATCACCAGCAGCGCGATGACCGGGAGGAACAGCGCGCCCCAGATCTCCTGGGGGCTGGTCGCGCTCTGCCGGAACTCGATGCGGGCGCGGTGCAGACCGGCCCGGAAGGCGGCGGCCCGCGGGCTGCGGGAGACGGCGGGGGCGAAGGTCTCGCTCACGCGGACACCTCCGCCAGCTCGCCGGGGATCCCGGTGTGCCGCCCGGCCTCGAAGTCGCGCACCATGGCCAGATAGACGTCCTCCAGCCGCACCCGGCGGACCTCCAGGTCGCCGATGGCGTCGCCGTACCGCGCGAACAGGCCGCGGACGTAGCCGGTGGCGTCCTCGACCGACTCGGTGTGGAACTCGCCGTCCCTGCTGTAGCGCACCTCGGCCCGCCCGGTGACCCGCCGGGCCAGCTCGGCCGCGGTGCCGTCGGCGACGATCGTGCCGCCGGCCAGGATCAGGATGCGGTGGGCGAGCTTCTCGGCCTCGTCCAGGTCGTGCGTGGTGAGCAGGATCGTGGTGTCCTCCAGGTCGGCCAGCCGGCGCACCAGCTCGTGGAAGTCCTGCCGGGCCTGCGGGTCGAACCCGACGGTCGGCTCGTCGAGGAACAGCAGGTCGGGCCGTCCCACCAGGCCGATCGCCACGTCCAGCCGGCGCCGCTGGCCACCGGAGAGCCGTCCCGCGACGGCGTCCTCCCGCCCCGTCAGGCCGACCAGGGCGATCAGCTCGTCGGTGTCGTACGGCCGCCTGCGCGAGGGCGTGCTGTAGGGGACGTAGTAGCGGCCGAGGTGGTCCAGCAGCTCGCGCACCCGCCACTTGCCGTGGTCACGCCACGACTGCAGCACGATGCCGAGCCGCGCCCGCCACGCCTCGTCGCCGTGGCCGGGGTCGGTGCCGAGCACTCGCACCTCGCCCGCGGAGCGTCCGCGGAATCCTTCCAGGATCTCGATGGTCGTCGTCTTGCCGGCGCCGTTCGGGCCGAGCAGGGCCACCACCTCGCCGCGGCGCACCCGCAGGTCCACTCCGCGCAGCACTTCGGTGGAGCCGTAACGCATGTGGAGGCCGCGGGTCTCGATCGCCGCCTCTTCGGGTATCTCGTCGTCGTTGTCGCCCGAATTCATACCTTCGATTCTGTCATTGAAGTGCCCTCTTGAACTTTGCGCCGCCGATCAGCAGGCCGGGCAGGGCGTGGAGGCGGATAACCTTCAACTCGCCATGTAACGTTGGGCGGGAAGGCGAGGACGATGGGCGGCGGCGGAACGGGGGCGGGCCTGCGCCCGGTGGATCTGGCCCGGCTCGCCGGCGTCTCGCCGCAGCAGATCCGCAACTACGCCGACGACGGCATCCTGCCTCCGGTGCCGCGTACCCCCGCCGGTCATCGCAGATTCGGCGAGGAGCACCGGGCCGCCATGCTGACCTACCGCGCTCTCGCGCCCGGGTTCGGCTGGGAGGAGGCCCGCGCGATCATGCAGGCCGTACACGCCGGGCACGTCCCGCGCGCGCTGGAGATGATGGACGCCGGCCACGCGGCGCTGCACGAGCAGCGGCGCTCGCTGCGGGCGACCGGCGCGGCCCTGGAGGCGGTAGCGGCCCAGGACGCCGCGCAGGACGAGGTGACGCCGCAGCAGGGCGGGCGGGCGCGGGCCACCGGGCAGGACGGCGCGACGGCGCAGGGCGGTGGCCGGGAGGCGCGGGCGGCCCACGGAAATGCGGCGCAGGGGAGTGCGGCGCAGGGGAGTGCGGCGCAGGGGAGTGCGGCGCAGGCCCAGCGGGGGCTGCGCGTCGGCGAGGTGGCCGCGCTGCTCGGCGTGCGCACCTCCGCGCTGCGCCTGTGGGAGTCGGCCGGCCTGCTCGCCCCCCGGCGCGAGCAGTTCACCGGCTACCGGCGCTACGGCCCGGCCGACGTCCGGGACGCGCGCATGATCGACATGCTGCGGCGCGGCCGCTATCCGCTGCCCCAGATCAAGGAGATCATCGAGGGCCTGCGCCGGACGGGCGGCAGTGAGGCGTTGCGCACGGCGATCGCCCGGCGGCAGGGCGAGCTGACCCGGCGGGCCGCCGCGATGCTGCAGGGCGCGAGCCACCTGCACGCCTATCTCACCGCCACCGGTGCGATGCCCGGCATGCCGGAGACCGCCGCCGCCCGGTAGGGATGTCCCACGGGCGGAGGCGGTCCGGATCCACGCCCTCCGCGCCGCCACGGGTGCGGGAGGGCGTGGGGTGCTCAGCGGCCGGGCGGGGGCACCGGGTCGGCGGGCACCTTCTCGGGCAGGTCGTCGGAGGAGGAGGGTGGCATCGGCAGCGGCACCGCCGGAGCGGTCCTGCCTCCCCGCGTGGAGGCGAACCGCCGCATGATCGGCTGTTCCACCAGCGAGTACAGCGCCCACGACAGCGCCAGGGTGATGCCGACGAGCAGCGCCATGATGCCGAATCCCGCCCAGGTGCTCCAGCCCTGCGGGTTGCCGAACCACTGACGTACGTAGATCAGCACCAGGAAGTGCCACATGTAGAACGCGTACGACACCTCGCCGAGCCACACCATCGGCTTGCTGCCCAGCCAGCCGGTGCGCCGTTCGGAGTCGTTCACCGCGCCCGCGGCGATGATCAGGCCGAGCGGGATGACCGAGATGGCCACCACGTCGAAGGCGATCGGGACCGAGGACGAGACCGCGTACAGCAGGATGCCGATCGCCACCGCGCCGCCCAGGCCGACCGGGATCTTCCGGCCGGTCATGACGATCCGGGCCAGGATCATGCCGAAGACGAACTCCAGCATCCGCACCGGCGGGAACTGCATGACGAACCACATCTCCAGCTCCGTCATGGGGAAGCCGGGGATGGTCGGCTGCGCCGGGAGCAGCTTGGCCACGAACGGGGCGGCGAAGATGGCGGCCACGGTGAGGCCCGCGTACCCCCACAGCCGCTCGGCCTTGATCCGGCTGATGTAGCGGAGCAGCAGCGGGAAGCACAGGTAGAACAGTGCCTCACACGACAGCGACCACGCCGGCGAGTTGAGGGCCGTGCGGATGCTCAGCACCGGCACGTACGCCTGCAGCAGTGTCGCGTGCAGCAGCGCGACGCCGACGTCGATGGTCTGCTTGCCCACCCAGGCCACCAGGACCAGCGCGGCCAGCAGCGTGATGATGTAGTTGGGGTAGATCTTGAAGAACCTGCGGCGCAGGAACGACGCCGCGGTGTCGGAGGACCGCGCCGCGTACGTCAGCACGAATCCGCTCAGGATGAAGAAGTAGGAGACCGCCGCCCAGCCGCCCTGCACGACCGTCGACATGTACAGACCGGCGAACGCCTGGTCGGCGAACAGGGTCGCCCCGATGGCGTGGGTGAGGAACACCAGCCCCGCCGAGACGAACCGCATGCCGGTCAGCGACGGAAGCCGCGATGGCAGGGCAACGGGACGGGAACCGACGGATTGCGATAACTCCACCATGACGCACCTTCTCAAGTTCTGGCCGACTCGGGTTCGACGAGCGGACGGCCCGGCGTGCCCTTTCGCGCGGTCGATCGGGGGAGCCACCGTTCATCGATCGGCAGGACATGACGCTCGCACCCTGGGATACGGCGCCGCATTTTCCAGATTGCGGTCTTCGCGCCGGGGCGCGCCGGACGCCGGGGCAGGAGGAAGGCGACCCGCGCAGGTCAGGCCACCTTTCCCGCCGCCGGCGCTGCCCGGCGGCGCGGCACAGCGCATTCCAGGAGATGCCCGCGCCGCGGGCGGCGGGGAACGCTGGCTCTACGACACGGTTCCGCCGACCATCCGAGACGAAGGACTGCGCGCCGATGGCAGTGGCCACGAACGTTACCGAGCATGGAGTCGCGCTCCGGGGCGAACCCGCCCTCACCCCGGTGGAGATGGTGGCGCGGGCCGAGGCCATCGCGGCGACGCTGGTCGACCGCCAGGCCGAGACCGAGGAGCGCACCTTCTACGCCGAGGACACCCACGAGGAGTTCCGGCGGGCCGGCTTCTACCGGATCCTCGTCCCGCGCCGCTACGGCGGCCTGGAGTACGGGATCGACACGTTCATGCGGGTGGCGATGGCGCTGACCAGAGGCTGCCCGTCCACCGGCTGGATGTACTGCCTCGGCCACGCGCACGCCCTGGTCGTCGCCGCGCTGTTCGACGAGCGGGCGCAGGCGGAGATCTTCGCCGAGGGCGACTTCATCTGCCCGGCCACGGTGGCGCCGAGCGGTACGGCCGAGCGCACCCCCGGCGGTGACTGGGTGCTCAACGGCACCTGGCACTACAACTCGGGCTCGCCGTACGCCACGCACTTCATCGGGCACACCATGGTGTCCCAGGCCGAGGGCGAGCCGCCCGCGCCGATGATGTTCATCGCCCCGCGCAGCCAGTGGCAGCGCGTGCCCGGATCGTGGGGCAAGCAGCTCGGCCTGAAGGGGAGCGGCTCGCACAGCATCACGATGGAGAACGGCGTCGTGCCCGGCCACTTCACACTGGCCACGCACGTCAGCCAGGTCGACGTGTCCAAGGGCACCCCCGGGCGCGCCCTGCACGGCAACCCCGAGTACGGCGGCGGCCAGCTCAGCTTCATGGTCATCGAGGACGCCGCGCTCGCCGTGGGCATGGCGCTCGGCGCGCTGGACGCCTACGAGGAACTGATGCGCGACCGCTTCGCCATGTTCCAGTTCAACGTGCCCCGTACCAAGGACCCCGACTACCAGTACTGGTACGGCCAGGCGGCCGGCATGATCGCCACCGGCGAGGCGGCCGTGCTGAACGCGATCCAGCAGTGGATGGACATCTGCGCGCAGGGCCCGGCGGCGGTCACCAAGGAGCGCGAGATGCGCCTGGCCGCGATCTGCCACCAGGTCGTGGACCTGTGCTGGCACGCCGTGGAGAACTACCTGTTCCCGACGGCCGGCTCCAGCGCGGTGCGGCAGGGCGAGCGCATCGAGCGGGTCTGGCGGGACATGTCGATGTTCCACAGCCACGCCGGGTTCGCCGTCTTCCTGTCCACCATCGCCAAGCGTGAACTGGCCAAGGCCCGCTTCGGCGTGGAGGACGAGCACTGACCCCGTGGGCGGCGCGACCGCCCACCGTCCCGCGATCGGGGACCGGCCCGGCAGGGCCTGCCCCGGGGGACGCATCGACCCTGCCGGCCGTGTCCATCGACGACGCTGCGCACGGCCGGCAGAGAATATCCGCGCCGACCTCACCACCCCTGGGACCACCCTGCCGGGAGCCGCTCCGCGGCACCCGGCCCGCGCCGGCGAAACGCGCGAAACGGCTCCGCCGCCCGGATCACTCATCCGGGCGGCGGAGCCGTTTCGTGTACTGATGCGGTGTTCGCGCCGCACCGCCGGCCCGTGCCCTCAAGGGGCGAGCCGCCGGTACGGCCGGGGCGGGCTCAGCGGACGGGCTTGCGGGCCGAGACGATCACGTAGCCGATCTGGTCCTTGCGCGGCGCGAAGAAGCCCAGGTGCCTGCGGGAGAACTCCGCCAGGGCCTCCTCGCCGAACTTCGCGGCGATCTCGTCCCGGTGGTCCATCGCGGCCCGGATGTACTTGCTCTTCTTGCCGAACACCCGCGGGCCGCACTGGGTGTACTCCTCGACCTCGAAGCCGGCCCGCCGCGCGTGCTCGATCCACTCCTGCAGCGTGGGCAGCTCGCGCAGCTTGAGCGTGCTCATGAACCGCCGCACCCGGGCCGGCTCGGCCGCCGACTCCAGGCTGAAGTCGGAGAACGAGATGCGGCCGCCGGGACGCAGCACCCGGAACAGCTCGCCGAGCACCAGCTGCAGGTCGGGGGCGTTCTGCAGCGACTCCAGGGCCAGGACGGCGTCGAAGGAGTCGTCGGGGTAGGTGAGCCCGGTGTAGTCGCCGTACTCGAAGGTCACCCGGTCGGTCACGCCGTTGGCCGCGGCCCGCTCGTTCGCCTTGTCGATCTCGAACGAGCTGACGGTGACGCCGGTGACCCGCACGCCGTACTCCTTGGCCAGGAACACCGCCGTCTCGCCGGGGCCGCAGCCGGCGTCCAGGACGTGCTCGCCGGGGCGCAGGCCGAGGGTCTCGGTGACCTTGCGGCTGACCCGGTGGACGGCGTCCTTCAGCGGCGTGTCGTCGTCGTTGTCGTACCAGTACCACATGTGCAACTGGCCGTTGCGGAACTCGTCCCCGATCGGCGAACGCTGGTCGTAATGGATGCCGATGTCGGCCGAGTCGATCGTTTCGCTGGACATCAATCCCTCACTCCACACGATGGGCGGCCGGCGGCGGGACCCAAGGAAAGAAAGGGGCGGGCCGGCGGCCGGATCGCCGTGACCCGCATCCCGCGGCCGACGGCGGAAGACGGCCGAATCGCTTTTCCCACCCCTCATGGTGGCCGCGCGCCGGGCCGGTCCGCATCTTTACGCGTGCTGCCTGCCAGGGCATCGCGCCAGCTCGGAAGGGGGAACGCCGGTAAGCACGCTCGGAGAAGCCTGGTAATGGGGGCCGGTGCGAAGATTTCGTGGACGGATTTCGCCGGACGGGCGCCCGCCCATTCCACCCTTTCGTGAAAGGACGCGCGCATGAGTGTTTCCACCACGGGGCCCGCGGTCGCCGAACTGCTGACCGATTTCACCTCGGCCGCGCCGGCGAGCCTGGAGGCGGACTTCCAGCGGCTGGTCGCGGCGCTGTGGCACCGCGGCGAGGCCTCGGAGGACGCCCGGGAGGCGGTCCCCGCGCTCGTCGCCGCGCTGGAGGAGGCCGGTGACGACCGCAAGGGGTACCTGGCCGTCCTGCTCGGCCTGCTGGCCGAGGCCGAGTACCCGATCGTCGACGGCCCACTCAACGCCGCCGTCCGCGAGGGCCTGGACCGCTACCTCGGCCTGCTCGCGGCCGCCGGCAAGGGCACGCCGTTGACCCTCGCCCTGCTCTACCTGGTGTCGCACTTCCCCGGCGACCGGGACCGCATTCTCGCCGCCGTCGCGCCGCTCGACCTGGACCCGCCCGAGCAGAGCCGCCTGGAGCGCGGCCTGGCCTCGCTCGACCGCGACGACCCCGACATCGGCCGGATGTGGCCGTCCCCGTCGGTGTGGGACCTCAGCGCGGCGGACCTGGAGTTCCACCGGCAGCAGCTTCGCAGCCTCACCCCCGCCCAGGTCACCACGAACTGGGAGAACGACACCCGGATGCTGTACGCCTACTCGGGCGCCATGGCGTACTGGGCCGTCCGCAACGGCATGCCGGTCGACCTCCCGCCGGCTCCCGGGAGCGGCGAGTCGCCCGCACCGGCCGGCGAGCTCGGCATCGAGGTCTTCGCGCAGTACGCCGACGTGCTGCGCTGCACCACCTGCTCCGGCTCCCTCGAGCTCGACGGTGAGATCGTCCGCTGCCCCGCGTGCGCGGTCCGCTATCCGATCGCCCTGGGCATCCTGGACCTGTCCGACGGCATCAGCGAGGCCACGGCCGACCTGCCGCACGAGGCGACCGCGAACCTGCTGGCCAAGCTCGCCGAGATGCCCAGCCTCGGGGTCTACTACGAGAAGGTGCTCCGCCCGGCCTACCTGCGCATCGCGGGGGCCAACTGGGGCGGCGCGGTGACCGCGAAGGACGAGGACGCCTACATCGCCCGGCAGATCCGCCCGGTGGACGGCCCCGTGCTGGACCTCGCCTGCGGCGCCGGCCGGTGGACCACCGTGGTCGCCGGGGCCGTCGGCCAGGAGCGCCTCGTCGGCGTCGACATGGGCCTGCCGATGCTCACCGTGATGCGCGGCAAGCTCCCGCAGGTGCCCGCGGTGCGGGGCAGCGCGCTGAACATCCCGTTCGCCGACGCCACCTTCGGCGCGGTGAACTGCTGGAACGCCCTGCAGGCCTTCCCCGACGACGCGGCGGAGGCCATCGCCGAGGTCGGCCGGGTGCTCCGGCCGGGCGGCACGTTCACCGCGATGACCTTCCTGTTCGACCTCGACCCGATCGCCCGTCACTTCCAGGAGTCGCACTACTTCCCCAGCCGCCCGGAGGGCCAGTTGCTCTTCACGATGGAGGAGCTGGAGCGGTGGTTCGCCGACGCCGGCATGTCGATCATCGACGCCTCCGGCCCCGGCACCTTCGTCTTCATCACCGCCGTCCGCGACTGACCGGTGAACCGGCCGCAGACACCTGACCAGAGAGGCGGGGCCGCGATGACCACGATCGACGAGCGGGACACCGGTGTCGCGCTGCCCGGCGAGGCGCCGTACGAGGAGGCGACCCGGGTGTTCAACCTGGTCGCGCCCGCGCGGCCCGCCGCGGCGGTGACCGTCCGCACGGTCGAGGACATCCGTGCCGCGCTGCGCCTGGCCACCGTCGAGCGCATGCCGGTGCGCGTGCACACCACCGGCCACGCCTCGGCGACCGCGCGCCCGATGGACGGCGCCCTGCTCATCCGCACCCGGATGGCGGGCGCCGTCGAGATCGACCCCGTCCGCCGCCTCGCCCGCGTCCCCGCCGGGACCAGCTGGGGCGAGGTCGTCGCGGCGTCCTCGGCCCACGGGCTGATCCCGCCGCACGGCTCCTCCCCGGACGTCGGCGTGGTCGGGTACCTGCTGCGCGGCGGCATGAGCTTCTACAGCCGCAGGGCCGGCCTGGCCGTCAACAGCGTCCGCGCCGTCGAACTGGTCACCGCCGACGGCGAGTGGCGCAGGGTGGACGCCGCCACCGATCCCGAGCTGTTCTGGGCGCTGCGCGGGGGCGGCGGCGGCTTCGGCGTCGTGACCGCGGTCGAGGTGGAGCTGTTCCCCGTCGCCCGCGTGGTCACCGGCGCCGCGTTCTGGCCGGCCGAGCACGCCCCGGCGCTGCTGCGCGCCTGGCGCCGGTGGACCGAGGACGCCCCCTGGGAGGCGGCCACCTCGGCCCGGGTGATGAACCTGCCACCGCTGCCGGACGTGCCGCCCGTGCTGGCCGCGGGGCCGATGCTGTGCGTGGACGGCGTGGTGCTCGCCGCGGACGAGGACGCCGTGCCGGCCGCGCTGGCCCAGGCCGAGGACCTGCTCGGCCCGCTGCGCGCCGTGGCCGAGCCGGTGATGGACACCTTCGAGCTCACCACGCCCGCCATGGTGCTGCAGGCGCACATGGACCCCTCCGACCCGGTGCCCATCGTGGGCGACCACATGCTGCTCGGTGAGATCGGCGACGACGGCGTGGCGGAGCTGCTTCGGGTGATCGGCCCCGGCTCGGGGTCCCCGCTGGTCGTCGCCGGCCTGCGCCAGCTCGGCGGCGCGTACGCGGTGGCCGATCCGGCGGGCGGGGTGCTGAGCCACTTCGACGCGCGGTTCGCCTACTCGGGGGCCGGGGTGCCCGAAGGCGGGCTGACCAGGGAGGCGATCCTCGCGCACTGCGCCACCGTGCGGGAGGCCCTCGCGCCGTTCGACACCGGCCGCACCGCGCCGACGTTCGTGGAGCGGTTCGACCAGCCGCAGGGCCACCTCACCGCCGACCAGGTGGTCGCCGTCGACCGGGTGCGCGCCCGGGTCGACCCGGCCGGCCTGTTCCGCCAGGACACGATGCGGTCCACCACCGCCCTCATCTGAGATCGGGCCGCGGCCCGGCGCTCTCGTCCGGCCCCGCCCGCCTCCGGCCGCGCCCAGTGCGCCGCCGCCGGCGGGCGGGGCCGTCGCATGCCGGCGCGTCACCTGGGGGGCGGGGGCCCGTATCGTCGGAAGGTGGGGCCGCACCCGCGGGAACCGTGGGCTCCGCGGGCCTGTGGGGGAGCGCGCCGAGGCGAATGCCGTGCGGGACTCGTGCGCCCTCGGCGCCCATCGAAATACGGTACAGGGGTATGGTGTTACCGAGAGGGGAGCGCAGCCTCCCGCCCGCACCGACGACAGGAGTGATCGCGTTGACCACCACCACCTACACCGTCAAGGGCATGACCTGCGGCCACTGCGTCAGCTCGGTGCAGGAAGAGGTCGGCGAGGTGCCGGGCGTCACCGGCGTCGAGGTGGACCTGCCCACCGGCCTGGTGACCGTGCGGAGCGAGGGCCCGGTCGACGCCGCCGCGGTCGCCGCCGCCGTCCAGGAGGCCGGGTACGAAGTGGTCGCCGGCTGACGATCGCCGCCCGACGCCCGCCGGACGGCTGGACAAGGAGAGAAGGCATGGCTTCGGTCACCGATGAGAAGACGCCGGGTGCCGGCGGGTCGGTCGAGCTCTCGATCGGCGGCATGACCTGCGCCTCGTGTGCCAACCGCATCGAGCGCAAGCTGAACAGGCTCGACGGGGTCACGGCGACGGTCAACTACGCCACCGAGAAGGCCAAGGTCACCTTCCCCGAAGGGCTGGACCCGGAGTCGCTGGTCGCCGAGGTGGAGAAGGCCGGCTACACCGCCGCCCTTCCCGAGCCGCCCGCCCTCTCCGATCAGGACGGGGATCGGACGGCCGGCGAGCCCGACGAGGCGGGGCCGCTGCGGCAGCGGCTGGTCACGGCCGTCGTGCTGTCGGTGCCGGTCGTCGCGATGGCGATGATCCCCGCCCTGCAGTTCACCAACTGGCAGTGGCTGTCGCTCACCCTCGCCGCTCCGGTCGTGGTCTACGCGGGCTGGCCGTTCCACAAGGCCGCCTGGACCAACCTGCGGCACGGCGCGGCCACCATGGACACGCTGATCTCCATGGGCACGATCGCCGCGTTCGGCTGGTCGCTGTGGGCGCTGTTCTTCGGCACCGCCGGCATGTCAGGGATGACCCACTCGTTCGAGTCGGCCATCGAGCGCACCGACGGGTCGGGCAACATCTACCTGGAGGCCGCGGCGGGCGTGACCGCCTTCATCCTGGCCGGCCGCTACTTCGAGGCGCGTGCCAAGCGCCGGGCCGGCGCCGCGCTGCGCGCCCTGCTGGAGCTCGGCGCCAAGGACGTCGCCGTGCTGCGCGACGGCGTGGAGGTACGGGTCCCGAGCGACCGGCTCGCCGTGGGGGACCGCTTCGTGGTGCGCCCCGGCGAGAAGATCGCCACCGACGGGGTGGTCGAGGAGGGCTCCTCGGCGGTGGACGCCTCCCTGCTGACCGGCGAGTCGGTGCCGGTGGAGGTGCGCCCCGGTGACGCGGTGACCGGCGCCACGGTGAACGCGGGCGGACGGCTGGTCGTGCGCGCCACCCGGGTCGGCGCCGGCACCCGGCTCGCCCAGATGGCCAGGCTGGTCGAGGAGGCCCAGACCGGCAAGGCGCAGGTGCAGCGGCTCGCCGACCGGATCTCCGGCGTCTTCGTCCCGATCGTGATCGCGCTGTCGCTGGGCACGCTCGGGTTCTGGCTCGCGACCGGCGCCGGGGCCGGCGCGGCGTTCACCGCGGCGGTCGCCGTGCTGATCATCGCGTGCCCGTGCGCCCTGGGCCTGGCGACCCCGACCGCGCTGCTGGTCGGCACCGGCCGCGGAGCCCAGCTCGGCATCCTGATCAAGGGCCCCGAGGCGCTGGAGTCCACCCGGGCGATCGACACGGTGCTGCTGGACAAGACCGGCACGGTCACCGAGGGCCGGATGACCCTGATCGAGATCCACCTGGCCGAGGGCGAGGACGAGGCCGAGGTGCTGCGGCTGGCCGGCGCGCTGGAACACGCCTCGGAGCACCCGATCGCCCAGGCCGTCGCCCGCGGCGCGGCCGAGAAGGCCGGCCCGCTCCCCGCCCCGCAGGAGTTCGCCAACGTCGAGGGGCTCGGCGTCCAGGGCGTCGTGGACGGGCACGCCGTGCTCGTCGGCCGCCCGCGCCTGCTGGCCGAATGGTCGCAGGCCCTGCCGGCCGGGCTGGAGGGCGCCGTGCGCGCCGCCGAGGCGGCCGGGCGCACGGCCGTCGCCGCCGGCTGGGACGGCCGGGCCCGCGCCGTGCTCGTGGTGGCCGACGTCATCAAGCCGACCAGCGGGGAGGCCATCGCCCGGCTGCGCGCCCTCGGCCTGACCCCTGTGCTGCTGACCGGCGACAACAAGGCCGTGGCCCGCACCGTCGCGGCCGAGGTCGGCATCGACGAGGTGATCGCCGAGGTGCTGCCCGCCGACAAGGTCGAGGTCGTCAAGAGGCTGCAGTCCGCGGGCCGGACGGTGGCCATGGTCGGCGACGGGGTGAACGACGCCGCCGCGCTGGCCCAGGCCGACCTGGGCCTGGCGATGGGCACCGGCGCCGACGCGGCCATCGAGGCGTCCGACCTCACCCTGGTCCGCGGTGACCTGCGGGTGGCCGCCGACGCCATCCGGCTGTCGCGCCGCACCCTGCGCACCATCAAGGGCAACCTGTTCTGGGCCTTGGCCTACAACGTGGCCGCCCTGCCGCTGGCCGCCGCCGGCCTGCTCACCCCGATGATCGCCGGGGCCGCCATGGCCTTCTCGTCGGTCTTCGTCGTCAGCAACAGCCTGCGCCTGCGCCGCTTCCGCTGACGGACCGCCCGAGGTCTCGTGAAAAGGCCCGCCACGGTGGAAGGACCGGGCGGGCCGTGGCGAACGGGAGGGCCGGGAGAAGGCCGCGGAGGTGGGGGGAGCCCCCACGGCCTTCTCCCGATCCCGTCTTGAGGGGCGGGCCTGACCGGGCCGCCGGACGGGAGTGGTTCAGAGGGGGATGGAGGTGGTCAGACCGCCGTCCACGACGAGTTCGTGGCCGGTGATGTAGGAGGACCGCGGCGACAGCAGGAAGACGGCGGCGTCGGCGATGTCGGCCGGGAGACCGAGCCGGCCGAGCGAGGTGTGGCTGCGGCACTCCTCCTGCGCCTCCGGAGCGGAGGCGATGGAGGTGAACATGTCCGTCACGATGTAGCCGGGGCTGATGGCGTTCACCCGGATGCCGCGGGTGCCGAGGTGCGGGGCGAGGCTGCGGGTCAGACTGATCACCGCGGCCTTGGTGGCGGCGTAGACCGAGCTGAAGGCCATCGCGCGGTGGGTCAGCCACGACCCGTTGACCACCACGGAGCCGCCGTCGCGCAGCAGCGGCAGCGACGTCTGGATGGTGAAGTAGACACCCTTGAAGTTGATGCCCACCAGGGAGTCGAAGTCCTCCTCGGAGACGTCGCCGGTCAGGCCGAAGCGTGCGACGCCGGCGTTGGCGAACACTCCGTCCAGCCCGCCGAAGCGCTCGGTGATCCGCGCCGCGAGCCGGTCGAGATCGCCGGTGCTGGAGACGTCGGTGGGGACGGCCAGGACGCGGTCGCCCGCGTCGAGCTCCTTCACCGCGCTCTCCAGGCGATCCTCGTCGCGACCGGCGAGCACGACCGAGGCGCCCGCCTCGACGAGCCGTTGTGCGGTGGCCAGGCCCATGCCGCTGCCGCCACCGGTGATCAGTACCGTCTTTCCTGTGAACTCGGCCATGGCGTAAGGGTCACATCCCCGCGGGCTCGCGCACATCTTTGTGATTGCGATTCTCCGCGCCTTCCCCGCCGCGCTTGCCCACCGCTTTCTCCGGGCCATTTCCACCTGCCGTGAACCGGGCTTTTGTAGAAGTGAACTCCGGGTGCCGCGAGTGGCTGCCGGGCGGCGAGCACAGCATTTACAGAGATGCGACGCCGCGCGATCGGGCGTGACGATGTAGCGGTGTTGACCGGCGGCGGATACACCGCGCCGCCGTAAGGTCAAGGAAGGAGCCTGCCGTGCCTCGTACCCGTGGCTAGCATCGCTATCGGCACGCCGTCACGGGCCGGGTGGAATCGCTTTCCACGTCGGCCGGGCGGGATCTTCGCCGGGCCGTAAACCGTCCCCGACCTGCGGGCATGCTCCGGACTTCCGCAGCAGGGGCGATTCCACCACGTTCTTCGACCGCCACCCGGACGCCGCGTCCCGGGCCGCCGCAAGGCCGGCCGCCGCGGGCGTGCGCCGGCGCCGGACACATTGTCCGCCACGCTCGCACGCGATTTCCGGGCACCCGCCCGAGCGGTATGCACGACCGCGGTCCGCATGCCCTTTCCCCCGGTCGTGACCGGCCCAGGGAACGGCCGCGGGAAAACCGCTGTGGCGCGGGTGGTCAGCAGGCAGGAAATGGCCGGTACGGCACCGGCCGCCACCGGCCACAGCCACAGCCGATGCCGGATCACAATACGGATTTTCGAGGAGATGACCACGATGGGCAACGACGCCAATACCCGCGCGGTGGTGCTCGGCGGCAGCCTTGGCGGACTGTTCGCGGCCAGAGTGCTCGCCGACGCCTACGACGAGGTCGTCGTAGTGGACCGCGACCTGCTGACCGAGGTGAAGGAGGCCCGGCGCGGCTGCCCGCAAGGACGCCACATCAGCGGATTGCTGACCCGCGGCCAGCGGGCCATCGAGAGCATGTACCCGGGTATCGTCGAGGAGCTTTTCGCCGACGGCGTGCCGCAGGGCGACCTGGCCGGCACCGTGCGGTGGTACGTGCGCGGCAAGCGGCTCAAGCCGCAGAACGCCGACATGCTGTGCGTGGGCGCGAGCCGTCCGATGCTGGAGTACCACGTCCGCCGCCGCACCCTGGCGCTGGGCAACGTCTCCTTCGCCGAGCGGCACGACATCCTCGGCCTGGAGGCCACCTCCGACCGCCGCAAGATCACCGGCGTGCGGGTGCAGAACCTCGACGGTGACAAGGGCGTCGAGGTCATCGAGGCCGACCTGGTCGTCGACGCGACCGGCCGCGGCTCCCGCACCCCGATCTGGCTGGAGGACCTCGGCTACCCCCGGGTCAAGGAGGACCGCAAGAAGATCGGCCTCGGCTACGTCACCCAGCACTACAAGCTGCGCAACGACCCCTACAACGGCGACCTGTCCATCAACGGCGTCGCCTACCCCAAGACGCCGCGCGGCATCCTGTTCGCCAAGACCGACGGCGACCGGGCCGAGATGACCACCTACGGCATCCTCGGCGACCACCCGCCCACCGACCAGGAAGGGCTGTTCGAGTTCATCCGGTCGATCGGCATCCCGGAGATCTACGAGGCCGTCGTCCAGGCCGAGCCGCTGGAGGAGCCGGTCGCGTTCCGGTTCCCGACCACGCTGCGCCGCCGCTACGAGGACATGGAGCGCTTCCCCGACGGCCTGCTCGTCGTCGGTGACGCGGTCACCACGTTCAACCCGGTGTACGCGGGCGGCATGACCGTCGCCGCGCTGTCGGCGCTCACCATCCGCGAGCACCTGCACAGCGGCGCCACCCCGCAGCCGCTGGACTACTTCCGCGACCTGGCCCGCAACGTCATCGACCCGCCGTGGCAGATGACGCACAACGTCGACCTCAGCTTCCCCGGCGTGGAGGGCAAGCGCCCGCTCAGCCTGAAGTTCGAGCAGGCGTTCATGACGCTGGTGCAGACCGCCGCCGCCCGCGACAGCCGGGTCACCGCCGGGTACATGCGGGTCGCCGGCCAGGTCGAGCACCCCAGCACCCTGATGAAGCCGAAGTTCCTGCTGCGGGTGATCCTGGCCGCGCTCGGGCTGTCCAAGACGCCCGGGCCGGAGATCTCCACCCGGGAGATCCCGAAGGCGACCACGACGGCGGCCACGAAGACCGCCAAGACGACCGCCAAGGGCAAGGTCACGACCTCCTGAAGCGGCGGCGTCCCGGCACCGGGGCGACGCGATGGACCGGCCGCCGGGGCCCGACCCGGCGGCCGAACCTCGAAGGGAACGCGAGTGACTGAGGCATCTCCCGCCCGGCGGGCGGTGACATCCCGCGCGCAGGACGGAGCGTGGTTCCTCGACCGGCTCGTCCCCGGCTCTCCGGCGCACCACGCGTACCGGGCGTACCGGGTGACCGGCGACGTGGACCTCGCCGCGCTGGAGGCGGCCTGGCGGCACGTGGCCGCCCGGCACGAGATCCTCAGGACGACCCTGGCGGAGGAGGGCGGCCGCCCCGTCCCCCGATCCGCGCCCACCCCGCCGGCGGCCCCGGCCTTCACCGACCTGACCGCCAGCCCCGATGCGGAGCGGTGGTGCGCCCACCAGGCCGCCACGCCGTTCGACCTCGCGACCGGGCCGCTCGCCCGGCTCGCGGTCGCCCGCATCGCGCCCCGCGAGCATCTGGTGGCGCTGACCCTGCACCGCGCGGTCGCCGACGACCGCTCGCCGACCATCGTGGCGGAGGAGATCTCCGCCTGCTACGCGGCCCTGGTGGCCGGGCGGGCGCCGCACGAGGCGCTGCCGGAGCCGCCCCGCCGCTACGCCGACCTCGCGCTCGCCCAGCGGGAGCGGGAGTCCACGCCGGAGTTCCGCCGGCTGCGCGACTGGTGGGCCGCCGCCCTTGACCCGCAGCCGCCGGCCCCGGCGCTGCCCACCGATCGCGCCCGGCCCGCCGGCCCCGCCGAGAGCGGCGGTCAGGTGCGCTTCGACTGGGACCGCGAGGTGGCCGCTGACCTGCACGCTCTCGCCGCCGCCGAACAGGCCGCGCCGCTCGCCGTCCTGCTCGCCGCGCTCTGGTGCCTGCTGGGCCGGTACGGGCGAGAGGAGCGTCCGGCCGTCGCGATCACGGCGGATGTGCGCCCGCCGGGCTTCGAGCGGGTCGTCGGCCCCTGCGCCAACCTGCTCGTCCTGCCGGGAGACCTGTCGGGACGTCCCTCGTTCCGCGCGGTCGTCGCCCGGGCGGCGCGGCTGCTGCGCGACGTCCACGAGCACCGCGACCTGCCGTTCGACGAGCTGGTGCGCGTGCTGAACCCGCACCGCGACCCCTACCGCCTGCCGTGGTGCGACGTCATGCTCGTCCCGCGCGACCTGCCCGAGGGCGAGCTGGAGCTCACCGGGACCCTCGTGCGTCCCCTGCCGGTGTCCGTGGGCGCTGCCCGGACCGATCTGGCCCTGGTCGTGGACCGGGCCGCGCCCACGATCACCGGCTTCCTGGAGTACCGCGAAGGGCTGTTCGACCTCTCGTCCGCGCGGCGGATGCTCGGCCAGCTCCGGACTCTGCTCGGCGCGGCCCTGCGCGACCCCGGCGCGCCGATCGAGGCGCTTCCGCTGGAGGACGCCGACACGCTGGCCGCCGCCGTACGCGCCGCCGACCGCGTCACCGCCGCGCCGGTCGGTGACACCGGCCGCGCGGACCTGTCCGGCGCGCCTGGCGAGCAGGGCACGGCGATCGCGCCGGAGCCGGTGCACGAGCTGGTGCGCCGGCGGACCCGCGAGCGTCCGGACGCCGTCGCGGTCCGCTGGGACGGCGCCGAGGTGACCTACCGGGAGCTCGCGGCACTCGCGGCGCCGCTGACCGCCGCGCTGCGCACGGCGGGCGGCGTCGAGGGGCGGCCGGTGGCGGTGCGGATGCCGCAGGGCCCGCGCCAGGTCGCCGCGCTGCTCGGCGTGCTGGACGCGGGAGCGCACCTGGTCTGCCTGGGCACCGGCGACACCGGTGAACGGGGCAGGTCGGTGCTCGCCGACATCGTCCCCGCCTGCCTGGTGCTGGACGGCGAGCCGGAGGCGGACCAGCTGGCCGGCTGGTACCGCGGCGAACTGGACGGCCGGATCATCGACCTGTCCGCCCTGGACACGACGACGACGGCGAGCGGCGCCGCCCCGATCGGCACGCCAGGACAGGACGCCACGGAGTCCGCGGAGGGCCGGGAGGTACCGGACGCGCAGCGGCGGGCGTACGTGGCCTACACCTCCGGCTCGACCGGCAGGCCCAAGGGCATCCCGCAGTCGCACGCCGCGCTCGCGCAGTTCGTCACCTGGTTCGCCGCCGAGTTCGGCATCGGCCCCGGCTCCCACGTCGCCCAGTGGGCCGCGGCCGGGTACGACGCGAGCCTGGTGGAGATCTTCGCGACGCTCGCCGCCGGCGCGACGCTCTGCCCCGTCCCCGACCGGGTCCGCGCGAACCCGGACCGGATGGCCGGCTGGCTCGCGGCCGAGCGCATCACGCACTTCCAGACCGTCCCGAGCTTCGCCCGCCAGCTCCTCGCCGCGATCGTCGACCAGAGCGCCCAGGCCGGCCCGGACGAGACCCCGGCGGCGCCGGAGGCGCTCGGGCACCTGCTGCTGGCGGGGGAGCCGCTGGCCGGGGAACTCGCCAACGGGCTGCGCACCACGCTGCCACGAGTGCGCCTGGTCAACATGTACGGCCCGACCGAGACCATCCTGGCCACCTGGCACGAGATCACCGGCCCGGTCTACGGCGTCGCGCCGATCGGCCGGTCCATCCCCGGACGCCAGGTCCTGGTGCTGGACGACCAGGACCGGCCCTGCCCGGCGGGCGTCACCGGGCACCTCGTCATCCGCAGCCCGCACGTCACCCCCGGCTACATCGGCGCCGCCGCCGGAGAGCGCGCCCCGTTCCGGCCGCTCACCGGCTTCGACCCGGCCTGCCCCGGCTACCGCACCGGCGACCTCGGCCGCAGGCGCTGGGACGGCGCACTGGAGTTCGGCGGGCGCGCCGACTTCCAGGTCAAGTTCAACGGCGTGCGCACCGAGCTCACCGACATCGAGGCCGCGCTGGCCGCGCACCCGTCGGTGGCCGAGTGCGCCGTGGTCGCCGTCCCGGACCGCGACGGCCTGGTCACCCGGCTCGTTGGCCACGTCGTCCCGCGCCCCGGGCAGGACGGCGGGCCGGACGCCTGGCGGGCGGCGCTGCGGCGCAGGTTCGGCAAGACCATGCCGCCCGTGTCCTTCCGTACGGCCGAGGCCCTGCCGCGCAACGTCGGCGGCAAGGTGGACCGCAACGCACTGCCACGGCCCGCACCGCCGGCCGCCCGCGCCGGCCGGCCGCCGCGCACACCCGCCGAAGCCGAGATGGCGGAGTTGTGGGCGGAGTCGCTGGGCGGCGCCCGCATCGAGGCGGACACGACGTTCTTCACCGCCGGCGGGCACTCCCTGCTGATCCCCGCACTGCTCGAACGGATCCGCCTGCGCTTCGGGGCGGTGGTGTCTCCGGCACAGTTCTTCGCCGACCCGACACCGGCCGGTCTGGCCGCCCTGGTCCAGGCGCGATCCGTACCGAG
Source organism: Sphaerisporangium melleum (assembly GCF_014646695.1). GTDB lineage: Bacteria > Actinomycetota > Actinomycetes > Streptosporangiales > Streptosporangiaceae > Sphaerisporangium > Sphaerisporangium melleum. The sequence continues at coordinate 93,672 of NZ_BMNT01000019.1, read as the reverse complement.
AAAAGCTGTTACCCAAACCATGATGGGGTGAGAAACGTGACTCTGGTGGAAACCGAACTGTCCGTTGATTTCGACGGCGAGAGCCTGGAAATCGCCGACGTCCGGCGGGTCGCCGAGGATTGGGCGAAGGTCGCCATCGCCCCCGCGGCGCTGGCCAGGGCCGCCACCAGCCGCCGGATGTTCGAGGACACCGTGCGGCAGGGCATTCCCGTCTACGGGGTGACCACCGGCTACGGCGAGATGATCTACATGCTGGTGGACACCTCCAAGGAGGTGGAGCTGCAGACCAACCTGGTGCGCAGCCACAGCGCCGGCGTGGGCCCGCTGTTCGCCGAGGACGAGGCCAGGGCCATCCTGTCCGCCCGGCTGAACGCGCTGGCCCGCGGGTACTCCGCGGTGCGGCCCGAGCTCCTGGAGCGGCTGGCGCTCTACCTCAACCTGGGGATCACGCCCGCCATCCCGGAGATCGGCTCGCTCGGCGCGAGCGGTGACCTGGCGACCCTGGCGCACGTGGCCACCACGCTGATCGGCGAGGGGTACGTGCTGCGCGAGGGCAAGCGGGTCGAGACGGCCACCGTCCTGCGCGAGCACGGCATCGAGCCGCTGCAGCTGCGCTTCAAGGAGGGGCTGTCGATGATCAACGGCACCTCCGGGATGACCGGGCTGGGGTCGCTGGTCGTCGGCCGGGCCATCGAGCAGGTGCGCCAGGCCGAGATCGTCACCGCGCTGGTGGTGGAGACGCTGCGCGGCTCCACCAGCCCGTTCCTGGCCGAGGGCCACGACCTCGCCCGCCCGCACCAGGGCCAGATGGACAACGCGGCCAACATGCGCGCGCTGATGAAGGGCAGCGGGCTGACCCTGGAGCACGCCGAGCTGCGGCGGCAGGCCCAGGAGCAGCGGGCCGGCAAGGGCGTCGACCGCACCGAGGTCTACATCCAGAAGGCCTACACCCTGCGCGCCATCCCGCAGGTCGTCGGCGCCGTCCGCGACGCCCTGTACCACGCGATGGAGAAGCTGCGCATCGAGCTCAACTCCTCCAACGACAACCCGCTGTTCTTCGAGGGCCAACCGGAGATCTTCCACGGCGCCAACTTCCACGGCCAGCCGATCGCGTTCGCCATGGACTACGTGACGATCGCCCTCACCCAGCTCGGCGTCTTCTCCGAGCGCCGCACCAACCGGCTGCTCAACCGGCACCTCAGCGACGGCCTGCCGGAGTTCCTGGTCAAGGGCGACCCGGGGCTCAACAGCGGCTTCGCCGGCGCGCAGTACCCGGCGACCGCGCTGGTGGCCGAGAACCGCACCATCGGCCCCGCCAGCATCCAGAGCGTCCCGTCCAACGGCGACAACCAGGACGTGGTCAGCATGGGCCTGATCGCCGCGCGCAACGCCCGCCGGGTGCTGGGCAACAACAACCGCATCCTCGCCGTGGAGTTCCTCGCCGCGGCCCAGGCCGTGGACGTCTCCGGCAGGTACGACCAGCTGAGCCCGGCCGGCAAGGCCACCTACGGGCTCGTGCGCTCGCTGGTGCCGACCCTGGAGGCCGACCGGTTCATGTCCGACGACATCGAGCTGGTGGCCGCCGCGGTGTCCCGCGGCGAGTTCCTCGAGGCCGCCGCCAGCGTCGACGTCACGCTGCGCTGACCCGCCGCGCCGCCGCCGCGGCGGCGCGGCCCGGCGCCCGGGAGTCGTCCCGGAATCCAGCACTACAGAAGAACAGCGACCCGGTCCGGGATGGTTATGGTGAATCGGTATGGCCGCGCGGCCGTTCGTTTCCATCCCGGGCCCGGACGGCCCGATGAATTCTCCGGCGCGTTCCGGAATTCCGCGCGGACCCGTCGGCGCCGGGTAATGGGACCGCGCGGACCCGGAGGAGGATCTGGAGCATCATGACGATTTCTGCGGCGCCGTACGCGCCGGCCGGCACGGCGGATCGCATTCCGCTCTCCTTCAATCAGGAATTCCTCTGCAATTTCGACAAGGGTGATGAGGAGGGGCCGTTCGGCCCCAAGTACAACATCGTCTGCGGCTGGCGGGTGGCCGGCGCCGTCGACGTGGAGACGCTGCAGGACGCCCTGGACGACGTGGTCACCCGGCACGAGTCGCTGCGTACGCTGATCATCCGCGACGCCTCGCCCCGCCACCAGGAGGTCCTCCCGCCGACCCCCGCCGCGCTGCTCGTCCACGACTTCACCGCCGTGGCCCCCGACGCGCGCGAGCTGCGCGCCGAGCAGCTCCTCATCGAGCTGGAGGCCGGCAACTACGGCATCGGGGAGCTTCCGCTGCTGCGGGCCGTTCTCGGCCGCTTCTCTGACGACGACGCGGTGCTCGTCCTCATCGCGCACCACACCGCCGCCGACGAGTGGTCGATGCGCCTGCTCATCCGCGACCTGGTCGCCTGCTACGCGTGGCGCGCCGGGCAGGGTGACGAACCACCCCCGGTGCCGCAGTACCCCGAGTACGCGATCTGGGAGCAGGAGAACGCCACCGGCGCCGCCTCGGCGAGAAAGCGCGCGTACTGGCGGGAGAAGCTGCGCGACGCGCGCATCCTGGCCACCCCCACCGACCACCTGCGCTCGGCCGGCCTGCCCAAGGCCACCGCCTGGCACCGGTTCTGGATCCCCGCCGAGCTGACCTCCGGCGTCTTCGACATCGGCAAGAGCCTGCGCGCCTCGCCGTTCATGGTGCTGCTCTCCGCGTACGCGACGCTGCTGCGCAAGCGGACCGGGGTCACCGACGTCGTCGTGCCGACCTTCACCTCCGGCCGCGCCCAGCCGCGCTTCATGGACACCGTCGGCTCGTTCTTCAACTTCGTCCCGCTGCGCATCGACCTCGCCGGCTGCGAGACCTTCCGCCAGGTGGTCGAGCGCACCCGGTCCACCTGCATCGCGGCGTACTCCAACGACATCCCCTTCGCGCAGGTCCTCGAAGAGGCGCCCGAGCTGATGCTCCCCTCCATCGCCGACGACCGCGCCGTGTGCGCCTTCCAGGTCTTCCGCTCGCCCCTCGCGGGGGAGGACTCCTCCGCGGGTGGCCTGTCCTACTCGGAGATCCGCCGGCGGCTGCTGTCCCAGCCGGTGGGCGGGGACATCCCCGACGGCGCGATGTGGCACCTGGAGATCGACTCCACCGGCGACATCGTCGGGACCCTCGGCTTCAACAGCAATCTGTTCGACAAGAACACCATCACCGACATGGCGTCGGAGTTCCACCAGGTGGTCGCCGACGCGGTCACCGCCCCCGACGCCCCCGTCCGGTGGACCGAGAGACCAGCAAGCACCAGTCGAACCGACAGCGAGCGAGAGGACGTCGAAATGAGCGCAGAGGGCACCGGGAAGTACACCGTGGCCGAGATCGAGCAGAAGGTCGAGGCCATCTGGCGGGCCGTCCTGCAGGTGCCCGAGGGCCACGAGGACGAGACCTTCTTCGAGCTGAACGGCGAATCCATGGCCGCCAACCGGCTCGTGTCCCGGGTCGAGGGCGAGCTCGGCATCTTCGTCGAGGTCGGCGACATCTTCGAAGAGGACCCCGACCTCGCCGGTTTCATCCGCACCGTCGTCGCGAAGGCCGGCGACCCGACGCGCGTGTGACCTCCTTGGGCCGGTCATCCGCGACGCCCGCGCGCGGCCCGCGCGCGGGCGCGGCAACTCTCATGAGGAAAGGTGGTCTGCGATGGCGGGCCTGACCCGGGTAGGACCCGATGCCGACCTCGATGAGGTCGTGGAGATCCTGGAACGCGACGGTGCGATCATCGTCGAGAACCTCGCCGACGACACCACGCTCGCGGCGCTGTGGGACGACTTCGGGCCGGCCCTCGAAGCCTGCGAGTACAGCCAGGACTGGTACAACGGCAAGCGCACGCGGCGGGTGTCGTCGCTGTTCGCCCGCACCACGCACCTGACCCCCGTGGTGACCCACCCGCTGTACCTGGGGGCCGCGCGGCGGATCATGCAGAAGCCGGTGCCGATGTGGCTCGGCAAGTCGCGGGTCGAGATGACCCCGACCATCCAGATCAGCGGCACCCAGCTCATCCAGCTGCACTCCGGGCAGGGCAAGCAGCCCTTGCACCGCGACGACGCGCTGCACCTGCGCCGCCACCCCGGGCCGACCAGCCGCGTGCAGCTCATGCTCGCCATGAGCGAGTTCACCGCGGCCAACGGCGGCACGATGGTGATCCCGGGCAGCCACCACTGGGACGACGAGCGCGCCCCGGAGGCGACCGAGGCGATCCCCACCGAGATGCCGGCCGGGTCGGGCCTCATCTGGCTCGGCGGGGTCTACCACGGCGGCGGCCGCAACGACACCGACACCCCGCGCACCGGCATGACCATCGCGCTGGACCTGGGCAACCTGCGCCAGGAGGAGAACCAGTACCTGGCCGTGCCCAAGGAGACCGTGCTGGCCTACCCCGAGGAGGTGCGGCGCCTGCTCGGCTACGACCGCTGCCCGCCCGGCCTCGGCTGGTACGAGATGGAGGACCCCTACCTCGCCCTGGAGACCGACGAGCGCCCCGGCGTCCCCCTGACCCCCGCCGTCCGCGTCTGACACCACACCGGCGGCGACCGGCCGCCACCAAGACCGGCGAAGGCCCCGCCTCCGCCGGTCTTCCCATGCCCACCGGACGCGAGCGGGCTACCTCTGCAGGAACTCCCGCGCACCGCGCAGCTTCGTCGCCAGATGACGTTGCGTCAGGGTGCAGTCCAGCCGCACGTCGAGCGGCCCGGGAACGCCGCTGCCGGCCCGCAGGCCGGACGGCAGCCGGGCCGGGTCCAATCCATCACGCTCCGCGATGAGACACCCGAGCTCGTACCGGCTCATCGCGTCCGTCCCGGCCACGTGGTGGATCCCCGTGCGCCCCGAGCCCGCGAGCTCCAGGAGCGCCGCGGCCAGGTCACGGACGTGTACCGGGCACCGCACCTCGTCGGTGAACAACACCTTCCGCAGGCCGCCCGTGGCCAGCGCGTGCACCAGGGCCTCGTGCGGAGAGCCGCCGTCACCGATGATCAGGGACGTCCGTACGATCACCGCCGTGGGATCGATCGCCTGCACGGCCGTCTCCGCGGCGGCCTTGGCCGCTCCGTACGGCGAGATCGGGTCGGGGACGCGGTCCTCGGCATAGGTGATCGCCGCCCCCGAGAAGACGGCATCGCTGGACACGTGCACCAGCCGCCCGCGGTTCGCGGCGGTGGCGACGGCCACATGGGCGGCGCCCTCGGCCGTCGTCACCCAGTCCGACTGCCGGTAGGCCGCGTTGACCACCACCTCCGGGCCGAACGCGCCGATCACGCGGGTCACCGCAGTACGGTCACGAATGTCCAGCGGCAGCCAGTCGGCGCCCGCAGCCGTTCCCGGCCGCGTCGAAAAGGTCGCCGCCACGACATGCCCGCCGGCCGTGGCCCGCCGCACGAGTTCGCCGCCGAGAAACCCGCTCCCGCCCACGATGAGCACCCTCATGCCCGGTGACCGTACCGGATCCCCTGGACCAGCGGCCGAGGACGGCGGAGCGGCGTGCGGTGAGGGCCGCCTCGGCGGGACGAAGCCGAAGGGGGTACGTACGCGGACGAGGCCACCGACGGGGGTCGGTGGCCTCGCGGGGTTCAGGGGTCAGGGGTTGAGGGTGTTGCCGTTGCCGATGCGGCGCAGGTGGTCGAAGGAGGACAGGTCGGGGACGGTCCAGCCGTCCAGGTCGTACTCCGACAGGCACTGGTCGACGAACGCCTTGTAGCCGTCCACCTCGCCGCCCACGATCTGGGCGTTCAGCAGCTCCACGCGGGTGTTCTCGTGGTTGCCGGCGTAGTTGCGCTCGTACAGCTCGTGCCGGCCGCCGAACTCGGTGCCGACGGCGTCCCAGAGCAGCTTCATGACCTTGATGCGCTCGACGGCGTCGCTGCCGTCCGAGGAGCGCAGGTACTTGTCCAGGTACGGGCGGACGTCGGGGTTCTTGAAGTCCTCGGAGCTGGAGTTGACGTAGATCAGGCCGCTGGCGATGTCCTGCTGGATGATCTCCTTGATCCGCGGGTAGCCGGTCTGCATGAACCAGCGGTAGGCCAGCCCGTACGCCGGGTTGGGCAGCAGCGCGCCGTCCTTCCACTCGACCGGGTTGCGCGCGGCGGCGTCGGAGAACGCCCAGAACAGGTTGCGCCAGGCGAGCACCTCACCGATGCGGGTCTGCACGCCGCGGAAGTCCTTGGTGCCGGTGATCTCGGTGGCCTTGATGAGCAGGCCGGCGATGAACTCCAGCTTCACCGCCAGGCGCGTGCAGCCGTGGAAGGTGAAGCGCTCGAAGAAGCCGGAACGCCCGCTGAACAGCAGCGCCTTGCCGAGGTTGCCGTAGACGAAGACGTTCTCCCAGGGGATGAGCACCTTGTCCAGGATCAGGATGGTGTCGTTCTCGTCCAGGCGCGAGGACAGCGGGTAGTCGAACGGCGTGCCCATCACCGTGGCCGCGGTGGAGTAGGACGGCCGGCAGATGAGCTTCATGCCCTTGGCGTCCATCGGGATGGTGGCGACCAGGGCGAACTTCTTGTCCTTGATCGGCAGCCCGTAGTGGGCGATGAAGTTGTAGTGGGTGAGCGCCGAGCCGGTGGCCACGACCTTGGCCCCGCTGACGATGAGGCCCGCGTCGGTCTCCCGCTCCACGTGCACGAACACGTCGGCCACCTCGTCCGGCGGCCGGTTGCGGTCGACCGGCGGGTGCACGATCGCGTGGTTCCAGTACAGGACCTTCTCCTGCGACTCGCGGTACCACCGCCGGGCGTTGTCGGCGAACGGCTCGTAGAAGTCGGCGTTGGCGCCGAGCGTGCCGAGGAAGGACGCCTTGTAGTCGGGGCTGCGGCCCATCCAGCCGTAGCTCATGCGCGCCCACGCGGCGATGGCCTTCTGGTCGGCGACCAGGTCGTCGACGCTGTGCGGGGTGGTGAAGAACCGGTGGGTGTAGCCCTCGCCGCCGCTGTCGGTGGCGGTGGTGAGCACGTCGCGGGTGGCCGGGTCGTGCAGCGCGTCGTACAGCCGCGCGGTCATCCTGATGGGGTTGTGGAAGGCGGGGTGGGAGGTGACGTCCTTCACGCGCTCGCCGTACAGGTAGATCTCACGGTCGTCGCGCAGGCTCTCGATGTACTCCTCGCCGGTCAGTGGACGTGTCGTGGTCCGAGCCCCGGCGTCGCCGGCGGCGGGGGCCGCGTCGCCGGCTGCCGGACTTCTTTCCTCTACGTGCACCTCAACTCCTCGATGAATCGGTGGCCGCCGGGCGAGCCGTCCAGGGGACGCGCCCGGAGAAAAGTCCGCTGTCGCACGCGGGCCGGCCCAGGGGCCGGCCGTGGTGTCGCCGACGAAACGTTCCGCCCGGCGACGGTGGCGGGTGGGCGCACCGGAAGCCTGTCGCGGAGTTTGATAGTCACATCCGGCGCGCCGCCGGCACATCTCTCACATTGCGGTCCGCAGCTCGTGGAATGCCGCTTCGGCAATTCAGAAGATGCGGCGCGCAGGGCCCGATGCGACCGTCGGAGGGGTGAGCATCGGCGGCCGGCGACCCGGCCACATGCGAATTCCGGGAACTCCGGCGCCCGGCCGGCCCCGTGTTTTCCCGCCGGACATTTCTAGGAGGATATGGTGCTGACGACCGATGTTCCGACCCGGGAACAGCTCGTCCGTCGCGCGTCGGAATTGGTGCCGCTCCTGCGCGGGCACGCCGCCTGGGCGGAGGAGAACCGTCGCATCCACGAGGAGTCCATCGAGGCGCTGGCCGAGGCCGGCGTCTTCCGTCTTCGTACGCCCCAGAAGTACGGCGGGTACGAGGCCGACACCCGCACCCTGGTCGAGGTCGCCTCGGAGCTGGGCCGGGCCGACGGATCCACCTCCTGGGTGGCGTCGGTGTACTGGATCCCGACCTGGATGGCGTCGATGTTCCCCGAGCACGTCCTGGACGAGGTGTTCGCCACCCCCGACGTGCGCATCTGCGGCACGCTGAGCCCGACCGGCATGGCGTCCCCGGTGGAGGGCGGCGTCGTGATCAACGGCAAGTGGGGCTTCATCAGCGGCGCCCTGCACGCCCACTACCAGGTCGTCGTGGCCGTCCTGATCGGCGGCGAGGGCCAGCCCCTGCCGATCGTCACCGTGGTTCCGATGTCGGACCTGACCGTGGTCGACGACTGGCAGACCTCGGGCCTGAAGGGCACCGGGAGCGTGACCACCATCGCCCGGGACCTGTTCGTCCCGAACGACCGCTGGCTGCCGCTGCCGGTCGTGCTGCAGGGCCAGGCGGTCTCGGAGTCCGTCGCCGGCCGCCCGATCTACAGCGCCCCGCTGCTGCCGGTCGCCTCGGCCTCCTCGGTCGGCACCCTGATCGGCCTGGCCAGGGCCGCCAAGGAGACCTTCCTGGAGCGGCTGCCCGGCCGCAAGATCACCTACACCGGGTACGAGAGCCAGGCCGAGGCGCCGCTGACCCACCTGCAGGTGTCCGAGGCCGCCATGAAGATCGACCAGGCGGAGTTCCACGCGCACCGGCTGGCGTCGGTCGTCGACGGCAAGGGCGCCGAGGGCGCCGCCTGGACGCTGGAGGAGCGGGTCAGGGCCCGCGCCGACATGGGCCAGGTCGTCAAGCTGGCCAAGGAGGCCGTGGACATCTTCGCCGGCGCCAGCGGCGGGTCGTCCATCTACAGCATCGTGCCGATCCAGCGCATCGCCCGCGACACCCACGCGGCCAACCTGCACGCGCTGATGCACCCCAACACCAACGCCGAGCTGTACGGGCGGGTCCTCTGCGGTCTCGAGCCCAACACGCTGTACATCTGAGCAACGACGCCGGAAGGGTTCCGCCATGACCGTGACCACGACCGCCCCTCCCATCACCGACGCCGACAAGGCCGCCGTCGCCTCGGTCCCGAGCCGCATCGTCGCGGCGTGGGCCAGCCACGACGCCAAGTCCTTCGCCGAGGTCTTCACCCCGGACGGGACCATGATCCTGCCCGGCGCGTTCAGCAAGGGCGCCGCGGAGATCGAGGCGTACATGACCGCGGCCTTCGCCGGCCCCTACAAGGGCACCCAGGTCACCGGCCTGCCCATCGACCTGCGCTTCCTCAACCCCGACACCGCCGTGGTGATCACCCAGGGCGGCGTGCTCGCCGCGGGTGAGAACAAGGTGCCCGACGCGCGCGCCGTCCGCGCCACCTGGCTCGTCGTGCGCCACGAGGGCGCGTGGAAGCTCGCCGCCTACCAGAACAGCCCCCTGAAGGCGGTCTGACCGTCGCACCGGGGGAGTCACACCGCGAGATCCGGGACCGTGCCCGGCGTACGCGCGCAACGACGCGCGGCCGCCGGCCGGTCCCGGCCGCGTTCCGGGACGTGGGTGACGGCCTCGGCCGCGAGCGCGTCGCGAACCGGCGGACGACCGGGCGCCGGCGCGCCTTCTTCTTCCACGTTGCCGAATCCGTTTTCCCGCGTTGACGTGGCCTTTCTCCTGCATGTTCCATTGGAGGCGTGTCAGCACCCCGGGTGGTCCGCGGCACGCGCCGGGGTGCGGGACGCCGGGCGGGCCCTGCCGGCGAAGCGGCCGCCGGCCCCCCTTCCGGCGGCGGCTCCGGCTGTGGCGGCCCTCCCGGGAGGTCTTGGGGGTCCGCAGATCCGTCGCGAGGAGGTGCCTGATGGCGCCCACACCTGACAGCTCGCCGCCGGCGCTCTCGCCGCCGGACGCCGGTCTGGAGGAGGTCGCCGAGTGCCTGGCCGGGGAGGTCCACCTGGCCTACGCCCACCGCCCGGAGTCCGGGATCACCGCCGTGGCCGCCGCGTTCACTCCCGAGACCGCACGCGCCCGGGCGCGGGCCCGGGCCTCGGCATTGGTCGTCCTGCACGGCCTGCCGGACGGCCTCGCGGCGCCGTGCTCCCCGGACGAGCGAGAGCTGTGCCTGGCGGACTTCATGCCCGAGCCGCCGGCCGAGCGGCACGTCCGCGTGTCCGGCGACGGCCTGCTGAGCGGCGAGCGGTACACGCTGCCGGCCGAGGTCGTGTGGCTGGGCGACCGCGACTGCCGGGTCGAGCCGACCGCGGTCGGCGTGGTCGGCGCCGCCGGAGTGCCGGGGGCGATCGCCGACCTGCTGGCCCACGACATGGTGACCCGCTGGTGGGCGAACCCGCGCATGCCGCTGCTGCGGGTCTCGCAGTACCTGGCGGCGATGATCCCGCCGCGCGTGGCCGAGGCGGTGTCCCTGCTCGGTCTGCGGGTGTCGGCGTTCGCGCTGCCCGGTCCGGGGTTCCAGATCGCCGTCGTGGGCGTGAGCGGGGACGGGACGACGATCGCCACCGCCGCCGCCCGCTCGGTGGAGGACGCCGTGGCCGAGGCGTTCCTGCGCGCGCTCGCGGCGCGGACGGAGCCGTGGAACACCCTGCCCACGGCCGACTCGCTGCGCCGGCTGACCGTGTGGCACCGCGAGGTGGACTACCTGGCCCACCTGGAATGGTCGGCGCTGGACGCCGACGCCACGGTGCTCGGCCGGCCGGGGGAGGCGGCGTCGAGCTGGGCGGACATCGCCTGCCGCAGGTTCGGGCACGAGCCGGTCGTGGTCGCGTCGGAGGCGGGCGAGCCGGTGAAGGTCGTCTGCCCGGGCGCGGCGTGCTATCGCACCGTGCCGCCGGGCACCTCTCTGCCCTGCCCGGTGCCCTGACCGTTGGCCCCCGCCGCACCGCTCGCGGTGCCGTTCCCGTGCGCCGTGCCGTTCGCGGCCACGCCGCGGTCGTGGACCAGGCGCCACAGGAACGTGCCGAACATCTCGCGCTCGTCCGGGGTGAACGGGGCGAGGAAGGTGTCCAGCGCGTTCAGCATGGCGGGGCCGAGCTTGTGCCGCAGCAGCGCCTGACCCTCGACGGTCAGGCCGATGGCGTACTTGCGCCGGTCGTCGGGGTTGCGGGCGCGCTGCACCAGGCCGAGGCGCTCCAGCCCGTCCACGACGCTGACCATGGTGGTGCGGTCGATGCCGTGGCCGCGGGCGAGCTGCTGCTGTGACTGCGGCCCCATCGCGTCGATCGCCGTGAGCACCACGACGTCCTTGGCGCGCAGCCCGAACGGCTCGACCGCCGTCTCCAGGAGCTCGTCGAACAGGTCGCCGGCCTTGCCGAGCAGGATGCCGGTGGAGCCGGCGGAGAAGTCCGGCAGGGAGACGTCGGAGTTCGGAGAATCAGCGCTCACAGACGTGCCTTCCGTGGTCCCTGTCGCCGAGATGTGCGGCATGCCGCATATCGAGTACGGCTCCGCTGGCACGAGTGTCACACGCTGAGATGAGTAGCGCAACCGATGGTCACACATCAAAATCGTCAGTAAAACTGATTGACAGTGGAGCTGATGGTCTGCGAAGCTACTGATAGCGTGTTGGGCGAGTGAGGGCTCCGGCCAGAGAGCACCGAACATGGTGGTGAGGGAGGTCCTCATGTCCGACAGAGCCGTCCCCGCCCCCGGGACCACGTGGGACCAGATCGGCGACATCTGGGACGAGGTCCGGGAGATCGTGATGGAGTGGGAGGGCGCGCAGCCCGCCGGCGAGCCGGAAGGCTGAGCCGCCCGGCCGATGGGAAGGTCTAGGCCATGGGGGCGAACGGGCGGGAGCCGGCGCCGGCGACGCGGCTGCTCGCCGGGTCCGCCGGCTGGCTGCTCGGCGACGTGGCACGCGAGGTCACGCTGCGCCTGGAGGAGGCGCTCAGGGGCGACGAGCTGCGCTGGCGCGACTACGGCGTGCTCGTCATCCTGGAGTCGGCCGGTCCGCTGTCCCAGCAGGAGATCGGCCGGCGGCTCGCCGTCGACCGCTCGACGATGGTCCACGTCATCGACGTGCTGGAGCAGCGAGGGCTGGTGGCCCGCGGCCGCGACCGCGCCGACCGGCGGGCCTACGCCGTCGAACTGACCGGCGCCGGGCGCGCCCTGCTGGCCGAGGTGCTCCACCCGCTCACCGACGCCGTCCACGAACAGGTGCTCGGCCGCCTCACGCCCGGGGAGCGCCGGACGCTGACCCGCCTGCTCGCCCGGCTCGCCGGGCCCGCCCGGGACGCCTGAACCGGCCCTTCTCCCGCCCTGCCCGCGAACCCGTGGCGGCGCGATATTCGCCGGGGATCCCGCCAACAGAGCAATTTGGAAGAATAAGAAACCATCTGGATCTCTGATAGTTTGTATTTACGCATATCCACGAGAGCAGGGCGGGGACCGCTGGGCCCCGGTCCCGCCTGGGTGAAGTAGTACATGGCCAGGAGGCGAGCCATGGACATTTCCGTCATCGGTGTCCCTGCTGAAGCACTGGAGATCTACCGGTACTTCCTGCGGCATCGTGGCGACGGCATCGGTTCGATCCGCCAGGCGCTCGACATGGACCCCGACAGCATCGAGGCCGCGGTGGACGTCCTCGAACGCCTGTCCCTGCTCGACCTCACCGACCGTCACCGCGTGATGGCCACCGAGCCGCGCATCGGCATCGAACGCCTGGTCGAGCACCGCCTCAACGAGCTGAACTCCGAGATCCGCCGGGTCCTGACCGCCCGAGACGCCATCACCACCCTGATGGAGGACCAGCGGGCCGGCGAGAACTCCAGCTCCTCGCTGGACATCGAGCGCGTCGAGGGCCTGGACCGCGTGCGGCAGCGCCTGGACGACCTCGGGTTCTTCTCCTACAAGGAGACCCTGTGCCTGCACCCCGGCGGGCCGCTCTCGCGTGGTGCCATCGAGACCGCGCTCCCGCTGGACACCCGCTCGCTGCGCCGCGGCCTCGCGGTGAAGGCGGTGTACCACCCCAAGGCGCTCGACGACGCGAACATGATGGCCTACCTGCGGGAGCTGGTGAACCTCGGCGGCCAGATCCACATCACCGAGGACCCGTTCGACCGCATGCTGATCTTCGACCGCAGCATCGCCGTGGTGCCCATCCACCCCAAGGAGAGCGCGCGCGGCGCGCTGCTGGTCAAGGAGGCCGGCCTGGTCTCGCAGCTCGTCACCTATTTCGACGGCGTGTGGGATGCCGCCACCGATTTCAAGGAATATCTCGAGCCGAGCACGGAAGGGCCGCTCCTTTCCGAACTGGAGCGGAAAGTCCTGGCCGTCATGGCGATCGCGGACAAGGACGAGATCGCGGCCCGGGAAATCGACGTGTCGGTGCGCACGTACCGCCGATATGTCGCCGACCTGATGGCCCGCCTCGGCGCGGTGAACCGTTTCCAGGCCGCATTGCGCGCGAAAGAAGAAGGCTGGATCTAGACCGCCGCCGCGCACACTCGGAGATGACAGCGAAGGCCGGCAGGCTTTTCACTGGTGTAAATCGAGGAGATGGTGTGATGCTGGTCTGCGTTACCGGGGGCACGGGATTCGTCGGCGCCCATTCTGTGGCGGCGATGGTCCGCGGTGGCCACCGCGTCCGCATGCTGGTGCGCGACACCGCCAAGGCCGCCCCCGCTCTGGCGCCCTTCCGCCTCGGTCCCGGCGCGGTCGAGCTCGTCCCCGGGGACGTCACCGACGCCGCCTCGGTGGCCCGCGCGGCCCGCGGCGCGGACGCGGTGCTGCACGCCGCGTCGGTGTACTCCTTCGACAGCAGGCTGCACGGGCGGATGCGGCAGGTCAACGAGCGCGGCACGCAGATCGTGCTGGACGCGGCGCGCCGCGCCGGGGCGGGACTGATCGTCCACGTCTCCAGCGTCGTCGCCCTGTTCCCCACTCCCGGCCGCGTGGTGGACGCCGCCTCGCCGGTCGGCCGGCCCCGCGAGACGTACATGGCGAGCAAGGCGGCGGCCGAGCACGTGGCGCGCCGGCACCGGGCCGAGGGCGCGCCCGTCGTCATCACCTACCCTCCCGCGCTGCTCGGCCCGCACGACCCCAACCTGGGCGACCAGGTCTCCCGGGTCAGGGCCGTGCTGCGCGGGCTGACCCCGCTCTGGCCGGACGGCGGGTTCCCGGTCGGGGACGTCCGCGACACCGCGGCGCTGCACGCCGCGCTGGTGGACGCCCCCGAACGGGCACTGGCCGCCTCCGGGCGCCACTTCGGGCCAGGGCACTACCTGACCACGCGGGAGTATCTCGCGGCGCTGCGCGAGACCACCGGGCGCGCGCTGCCCGCGGCCTTCCTGCCCGCCCGCGCCATGCTTCCCGTGGGCGTGCTCGCGGGTCTCGCGCAGCGGGCGTGGCCGTGGCACATTCCCGCTGAATTCGGAGCCATCTACACATGCGCCTGCGCGACGCGGGTGGCGGGCCACGCGAGCACGTTCGGCATCGCCCCCCGGCCGGTCGCCGAGACCTTCGCCGACACGGTGCGCTGGCTGCAGGAGAACGGGCATCTGTCGGCCCGGCAGGCGGGCCTTGACCGGCCGGGCCTGTCGTCGGCAGGCGTGCGATGAGGGGAGAGGCCGCCATGAGCGAGCAGATCACGACGAGCCCCGAGCTGGTGGAGGACTACCCGGCACCGGAGCCGCTGAGCCCCGTCGGCATCGACTTCGTCCCGGTCGCCGTGCCCCGGCGCCCGGGCACCCCGCCCGCCGCCCCCGGCGAGCCGCGCCCGGCGGAGGAGGGGGAGGAGGCCAGGACGATGGAGGCGCTGCGCGAGCGGCACGGCGGGCTGCGCGGTGGCATCCTCGCCGGCCGCCGCGAGGGCGTCGAGCGCCAGCACCGGCTCGGCAAGGGCACCGCACGCGAGCGCATCGCCATGCTGCTGGACGAGGGCTCGTTCATCGAGCTCGACATGTACCGCAGGCACCAGGCGCACGGGCTGCGCATGGAGGAGAACCGCCCGCACACCGACGGCGTGGTCGCCGGGTCGGGCACCATCGACGGCCGCCGGGTCTTCGTCTACGCCCAGGACTTCACCATCTTCGGCGGCTCGCTCGGCGCCGCCCACGCCGCCAAGATCCACAAGGTGATGGACCTGGCGATCTCCACCGGATCCCCGCTGATCGGGCTGATCGACAGCGGCGGCGCGCGCATCCAGGAGGGGGTCGTCGCACTCAGCGGGTACGGCGGGATCTTCCAGCGCAGCGTCCAGGCGTCCGGGGTGATCCCGCAGATCAGCGTGGTGCTCGGGCCCTGCGCGGGCGGCGCGGCCTACACCGTCGCGCTGGCCGACTTCGCCTTCATGGTCCGCGACACCGCCCAGCTCTACCTCACCGGGCCCGACGTCGTGGCGGCGGTGAGCGGCCAGCGGGTCACCCACGCCGAGCTGGGCGGCGCCGACGTGCACGGCACCAAGTCCGGCGTGGCCACCTTCGTCCACGACGACGAGGAGACCTGCCTTGAGGAGGTCCGCTACCTCGTCTCGATGCTGCCGTCCAACAACCTGTCCCTCCCGCCGCGCGCGCCGTCCTGCGACGCCGCCGACGACGTGCGCCCGAGGCTGGCCGAGATCGTCCCGGTCGAGCCGAACAAGCCCTACGACATGCGGCAGGTCATCGCCGAGCTGGTCGATGACGGCGACTACCTGGAGATCCATCAGGGGTGGGCGCAGAACGTCGTGTGCGTGCTGGCCCGCATCGACGGCGAGGTGGTCGGCATCGTCGGCAACCAGCCGATGGTGCTCGCCGGGGTGCTCGACGTCTCCGCCTCGCAGAAGGCCGCGCGCTTCGTCCGGTTCTGTGATGCCTTCAGCATCCCGCTGGTCACCCTGATCGACGTCCCCGGCTTCCTCCCCGGCACCGACCAGGAGCACGCCGGCATCATCAGGCACGGCGCCAAGCTGCTGTACGCCTACTGCGAGGCGACCGTGCCGCGCATCCACGTCATCGTGCGCAAGGCGTACGGCGGCGCGTACATCGTCATGGACTCGCGCACCATCGGCACCGACCTGTCGCTCGCGTGGCCCACCAACGAGGTCGCCGTGATGGGCGCCGAGGGCGCGGTGAACGTCATCTTCCGCAAGGAGCTGGCCGCCGCCGCCGACCCCGCCCGCCTGCGCGCCGAGCTGGTCGCCGAGTACGCCGAGCAGCTCATGCACCCGCACTACGCGGCCGAGCGCGGGCTGGTCGACGACGTCATCGACCCGGTGGACACCCGCGCGGCGGTGGCGCGGGGCCTGGCCATGCTGCGCGACAAGCGCAAGCCCGCTCCGCAGCGCAAACACGGCAACGTCCCGTTGTGACCCGTCCGGCCGGCATTCTCCGGCCGGCTCTGGCGGGGCCTTCCTCATCCGCGGTGCGGCGGCCGGAATTCAGCTGACCGGCCGGGCCGGGAAATGCGGGCGATGGACGAAAGCGGCGGAACCGATCGACGCGGACGGGGTCTGCGCCGGGGCCTGCGCAGCGCGCGGGTCGAGGTCTCGGACTTCGAAATCTTCCCGTGGGAAAACAGCGCAATCGGGAAGAAGAATCACCTGGAACAGGGCCGGAAAATTGACTTCGGCGTTTCCCCGGTGCCCGCGCGGCGGGCCCCGCGGGAAACCGCCCGCCTGCGCCGGTGCGCGGCGGGCCGACGGTCGATTCCGGGATCGAGGTTCTTCATGGCGACCGAGACGATTTCCGCGTCCCCCCCGAAGGTGTCCCGCCTCAACGGCGCCCAGCACAAGCTCTGGCTGAACATCTTCATGTTCATCGTGATCGCGCACTGGGCCGAGCACATCGCCCAGGCGATCCAGCTGTGGGTGCTCGGCTGGCCGCCCAAGCAGGCGCTCGGTGTGATCGGCGTGCTCTACCCGCCGGCCTTCACCTCCGAGTGGATGCACTACGGCTACGCCCTGCTGATGCTCATCGGCCTGATCGCGCTGCGCAAGGGCTTCACCGGCACGTCCCGCACGTGGTGGAACATCTCGCTCGGCATCCAGGTGTGGCACCACTTCGAGCACCTGCTGCTGCTCGTCCAGGCGCAGACCGGCTGGCACCTGGCGGACCGCCCCGTGCCCACCAGCATCCTGCAGCTCTTCGCGCCGCGCGTGGAACTGCACCTGTTCTACAACGCGGTCGTGTTCGTCCCCATGGTCATCGCGGTGGTGCGCCACATGCGCCCGAGCCCCGCGGAGCGGTCCGCGATGCTCTGCACCTGCGCGCTGCCGGCGCGGGCATGAGCGAGACCGGAACCCGGCAGGGACGCTCCCCGGTCTTCAGCCTGGCGCTGACGCTCGTGGGGGCGTTCCTGCTCTACCTCGCCGTTCCCAACATCGGCCCGGTCGTCCGCGCGGCCCGGGCCGATGGCGTTCCCGGAGTCTTCACCGCCGAGTCCGTCTCGTGCATCTCGCACCCGGGGCACGAGAGCTGCTCCTGGAGCGGGGACTTCCTTTCCACCGACGGGACGATCCGGCGCACCGGCATCACCCTCTACGGCGCCGACCGCGACATGCTGCGTCCGGGGCAGCGCACCCCGGCCGTGGACATCGGGCGGGAGAGCCGGGTCTACGGGCCGGGCGGCTCCAACGAGTGGGTGTTCACCGCGCTGCTCCTGCTGGCGGGTCTCGCCGTCATGCTGTTCCCGTACGTCCGGCCGCTGCGCCGCCTGCTGCGGCCCGCGGCCCCGTCCCGTGAGATGGCCGTGCCGGGAGGGCCGGGACGATGACCGGGGCGCCGCCGCGCATCATGATCGTCGGAGACTCGATCAGCCAGGGCCGGGAGGGCGACCACACGTGGCGCTACCGGTTCTGGCGGGCTCTGCTCGACCGGGAGATCGCGGCGCGCTTCGTCGGACCGTGGAAGGGCACCTGGGTGCCCTCCGCGGTCTGGCCGGACGAACGTCCCGTCCACCCCGCCCGGCCGGACGACCCGGCGCACAACGGCGCCTACCGGCGGGGGATCCACTTCCCGGCGTGCCGGCACTACGCGAGCTGGGGACGCCTGCTCCACGAGGCCAAGGACAACATCGCGGGGGCCGTAGCCGCCTTCGAGCCGGACTGGCTGCTGGTGGCGCTGGGCTTCAACGACCTGGCGTGGGGCGTCTCCGGCCCGGACCGGGTGCTCGCGGATCTTTCGGCCTTCGTCGAGCGTGCCCGGGCGGCCCGTCCCACCGTGCGATTCCTGGTGGGGAACGTCGTGCCGCGCACTCCGCTGCCCGAGCACCCGCATCTGGCGGATGACACCGCCGCCTGCAACCGGGAGCTGCCGGCGCTGCTGGCGGCCCTGTCGACGGACCGTTCGAAGGTCGTGCCGGTGGACATGGCCGGGGTCTACGATCCCCGCGTCGACTCCTACGACGGGGTCCATCCGAACATCTCGGGGGAGATCAAGATCGCCGCGGCGTTCTCCGCCGTCTTCCTCCAGGCGCTCGGTCTCGCGCCGGGCGGCGTCTCCGCCCCTCCCGCCGCGGCCTTTCGCTGAGCGTCGCGCCCGGTGGGCCGGAGCGCGTCAGACGCGCTCGGCGGCGATGGAGGTCAGCAGGCGGACCAGGCGGTCGGGGGCCGACACCATCGGCCAGTGGCCGGTGTCGAGCGTGTGGAAGGTCCAGTTGGGCTCGGCGCGCATCGCCGCGACGTCGTCGGAGACCCGCCCGCCGAAGTGCTCCTTGGTACAGACGATGTAGCTCGCCCGCTGGTGGCCCAGCGGGCGGTTCAGCACGGCGGGCTCCATCAGGGTGTGCCCGGGGTGGCCGACCAGGCGGTCGACCAGCCATCTGGCCTTGCGGGCGGACAGGCCCTGCCCCTCGGCCACGGCCGCGACGTCCGGGACCGGCCAGCGGCCGTGGTTCTCGGCGATGAGCTGCAGTTCCCCGGCACGCACACGCTCGGGGAAGGCGTGCAGCATCGACTTGCCGTCGTGCGGGAGGAACCCCTCGACGAACACGGTGCGCGCCACGCGCTCGGGCGCGCGGTCGGCGACCTGGCCGGCCACGATGCCCGAGTAGCTGTGGCCGACGACGATCACGTCGCGCAGGTCGTCCCTCTCCATCAGTGCCAGCACGTCCTCGACATGGGTGCCGAGCCCCACGGAGGACACGTCGGCGTCGGCGTCGCGCAGCCCGGACAGGGTGATCGGGTGGACGTCATGGCCGCGCGCGCGCAGCCCGCGGGCGACCGGCTCCCAGGCCCACGCGCCCATCCAGGGGCCGGGAATCAGGATGAATTGGTTTTTCACGGCAGGTCAGCTTCCTCTCCTTTACGGCTGGACTGCCTGAACGGTACGGAATTCGGACCTGGCGGTGCTTTTAGTATGCGAGCCGGGGCGAGATGATTTTCCGTAGTTATTGAACAGGCTCGTGCCGGATGGCGTCAATGGTGGCAATGTCGGTCGGGGTTGCCGGTCAGGCGGCCATGAGCAGCGGGGCCGTGGAACGCAGGTCGGAGGCGTCCCATTCGGACACCCGGATCGGCACATCGCCGATGACGGCCACCACGCCGGCGTACCCGTCACCGGGGTAGATCGTGCGCAGATGCACCCTGCGCGGAGGGATGTCCAGCGGCCAGCTGAGCAGCGCGGGCTCCTCGCGCGGGCCGCTCACCTCGACCCGGTGCGGCGAGATCCGCAGGCCGTGGCCGGTCGCCTTGAGCACGGCCTCCTTGCACACCCACATGCGGGCGAAACCGGCCTGCTGGTGCCGTTCGGGCAGCGTCTTCAGCAGGTCCTGCTCGCCCTTGGACAGGGCGCACCCCACCAGCTCGCTCACCGGAGCCGTCGGCACCTGCTCGACGTCCACGCCCACCTCACCGGCGGTGGTCAGCGCCACCGCCACCCGATGGGCGGAGTGGGAGATCGAGGCGTGCAGCCCGTCGTCGGTGAGGACGTAGGGCCGGCCGTGCGGCTTGTCACAGCTCATGCAGCGCCGTTCGATCGGCACCCGCTCGGGGGCCATGTCGAGCTGGGCGCCGGCGGCGGTGCGCAGCAGCCAGGCGGCGGTGACGAACCGCTGCCGGTCCTCCTCGCGGCGGTACCCGGCGGCCCGCCGCAGCTCGGTGGGGTCCAGCACGCCGACCATGTCGTCCAGGTGGTGGTTCTGCGGGTCGGCCCACCAGATGTGGCACTCGGCGGTGCGGAGAGCGGTAACGTTCATGACTTTTCCTCCTTGGTCGCGGACCGGCCGTTGGTCAGGGTCCGGCAGGTCACCAGTTCCCAGTCGCTCACTTCGGGGTTGGTCAGAATCTGCGTCACCTCGGCGCGGATCTGCGTGTCAGTGGTCTCCTCGTCTGTGTGCACGCGGATGGCGATGTCCCCGGTGACGGCCCGGAGGTCCTTACGCCACCGCTGCGGAAGCAGGGCCAGGATCCTGATCCCGTCGACCGGTGAGTTCGGCACCGGATCGCCCGCCGTCCTTCGGATGGTGAGTTCGACGAGCACGACCTCACCTCGATCCCCGGTCGTGCCGGGCGCGGGCGCCGCACGGCTCCCGCGCGGCGGGCCCGCGCGGGCCGCAGAATTCGCACCTGATAATGTTCGTCCGCCGCATTCTCCGCTGCCGTCCTTTTCTTTTACGGGCGGCCCTTGCCGGGTCCGCCGATTTCTTCTGGCACACCCAACTCTGCGGGATCGGGCACCGCCGGAACAGAAGAAGCGAAGTCAGCAAGTTGCACGCGGGTGGCAGCATGCTGCCAATCCCCGCGCCCGGAAGCGGGTATGACGAAGAAACGCCGGTGACCGAGCAGGTCACCGGCGTGGCGGCTCTCCCGGCGCGAGCCGGCCGGCCTTCGCGCGGCCGTCGCCGCGGCGGTGTGCCAGGGCCGCGTGGTAGGGCAGGATCGGGGCTGATAGAACGAAAGCAGCGGCTCCGGACGCGACCGGTGCCCAGGAGGTGGACGCCTTGCGGCAGCTCAGCGCCCTCGACGCGCAGTTTCTCAACTTCGAGACCGACACCAACGTCGCCAACGTGGCCGGCCTGTCGATCCTGGAGGGGCCGGTCGACCGGGACGAGTTGCTGAGCCTGGTCGAGGAACGCGCCGAGCGGGTCCCGCCGCTACGCCAGCGCATCATGCAGGTGCCGTTCGGCCTCGACCACCCGTACTGGGTGCAGGACGAGGAGCTCGACCTCGACTACCACGTGCGCGAGCTGGCGCTGCCGCCGCCCGGCACCGACCGGCAGCTCGCCGCGCAGGTGGCCCGGCTGCACGCCCGCCGCCTGGACCGCCGCCACCCGCTGTGGGAGATGTACCTCATCCACGGGCTGCAGGGCGGGCGCACCGCCATCTACACCAAGCTGCACCACGCGGCCATCGACGGCCTGGGCGGCGCGGACGTGCTGGCCGCGTTCATGGACCTCGAACCCAACCCGCGGCGCGGGCCGGGCCGGCCGGCCGCCGAGCCCGACCTCGCCCCCGAGATGGCCCAGATCCTGGTCAGGACGGCCGCCCGGCTGGCCGCCAACCCCGCGCACCTGCTCAGGTTCCTCGCCGAGGCGGTGCCCTACCTCGACGAGATCCCGATCGTCTCGCGCATCCCCGGCGCGGGCGCCCTGTCGCGGGCGACCCGGCGGCTGGCCCGCGAGCTGCGGATCACCGATGGCGAGGAGGTCCCCGAGCTGCCCAAGCTGGCGGTGCCGCGCACGCCGTTCAACGGCCCGGTGTCGGCGCACCGGCGGTTCGCCTTCGTCCAGGTGCCGCTGGAGGAGGTGAAGAAGGTCAAGAACGCCTTCGGCGTCACGGTCAACGACGTCGTCATGACGCTGGCCGCGACGGCCGTGCGGCGCTGGCTGGACGCCCACCACGCGCTGCCGGACGGGCCGCTGGTGGCCGGCGTTCCCTTCTCGCTGCGCGGTGTGGACGGCGCCGCAGGGCCCGGCAACCAGGTCACCTTGATGATCACCTCGCTGGACACGCAGGTCGCCGACCCGCGTGAGCGGCTCTTCGCCGTACGCGACTCGATGCGCCGCATCAAGGACCGCTTCAACCTCTCCCCGGCGCGCTGGCTGCGCCACCTGAGCGAGGGCATGCCCGCCGCGCTCACCGGCCTGGCCGACCGCGCGGCGTTCAGCCTGGTCGCCCAGACCACGCCGCCGATCAACCTGCTGATCTCCAACGTCCCCGGCCCGCAGATCCCGCTGTACGTGTGCGGCCGCCGCCTGCTCGCGCAGTACCCGGTCTCGGTGATCAGCGACGCGAGCGGCGGGCTCAACATCACCGCGTTCTCCTACGACGGGCAGATCGGCTTCGGCATCGTCGCCGACCGGGCCATGATCCCCGACGTCTGGACGCTCGCCGGCCACCTCCCGGACGCCCTCGACGAGCTCATGGCCCTGGCCTGAGCGGCGCCGGCCGGGGTGGCCCGGCGGCGCCGCTGCGGGCTCATGCGCCGGTCAGCCCTCGGCGCCGTCCACCCAGTTCAGGACGGCGGGAGCGTAGCCGGCCGGCTTGTCGCCGACCTTCGCGCCGGGGTTGATCAGCCAGTTCTGGTAGCCCGGCGCGAACATCTGGTAGACCTGCGGCACCGGCACGGCGCTCGCCTCGTCGAGCCTGGCGCGCAGCTCGGCCGGCAGCTCGAAGTCGAGCGCGGCCAGGTTGGCGTCGAGTTGCCGCACGCTGCTCGCCCCGGCGATCGCCGACGCGATGCCGGGCTGGGTGGCCGTCCAGTTGAGCGCGACCTGCGCCATCGTCACGCCCAGCTCGCCGGCGACGCTCTCCAGCGCCTCCAGCACCCGCCGGTCGTGCTCGGTCATCGTGCGCCCGAGGCCGCCCGCGCCGCTGAGCCTGCCCTCCCCGCCCAGGCCCTGATCGGTGGCGTGATACTTGCCGCTGAGCAGGCCGCCGGCGAGCGGGCTCCACGCGGTGATGCCGAGGCCCAGCTGCTGCCCCATCGCGACGTGCTCCAGCTCGATCCCCCGATGGACGAGCGAGTACGGGAGCTGCAGGCTGACCACCGGTTCGAGAGCGTGCGCCTCGGCGTAGGTCTGGGCCCGCGCCGCGTACCAGGCGGGGACGTCGGACAGTCCGGCGTGGCGGATCTTCCCGGCCCTGGCCAGGTCGTCGAAGGTCCGCATGACCTCCTCGACGGGGGTGATCCGGTCCCAGGTGTGCAGCAGGAACAGGTCGATGTGGTCGGTGCGCAGCCGGCGCAGCGACGCCTCCAGCGCCCTGATCATGTGCTTGCGGCCGTTGCCACCCGCGTTCGGGTCTCCCGGGTCGACGCTGTAGGTGTACTTGGTGCTCAGCACCACCCGGTCGCGCACCTTGGCCGCGGCGATGAGGTCGCCGAGGATGGTCTCGCTCTCGCCGGCGGTGTAGAAGTCGGCGGTGTCGATGAGGTTGCCGCCCGCTTCGAGGTAGCGGTGGAAGATCGGCGCGGCCTCCTCGGCGGTCTTGCCGTACGCGGCGTGGAAGCCGCCGGTGCCGAAGTTCATCGTGCCCAGCGCGAGGCGGCTGACGCGCAGACCGGAACGTCCGAGCAGGTAGTACTGGTCCATGGTCATGACGGTTATCGCTTTCGTTCGCTGACGGCCCGCGCGCACCGCCCTGGCGGGGCCGGCGGCGCCGGGATCGCCGGGTCGCCGGGTGCTCGCGAGACATGTGGGTCTCCACCACACGCGCGGCGGCGAGTCGCCGCCGGCCCCAGGGAGCCGCCGGCACTCTCACGGGCACCGACACCCTCTGGACCATGTGGTTCACTGAGTCTGGCCGCAGCAAAATGGACTCTCAAGTCCAAACCCGACCGGCTGGGGCCGGGGGAGAGGTCAGGACGGCGGGAGGGCCATGCGGGCCGCACCGACCAGTCCGGCGTCCCGGCCGAGCGCCGCGGGGACGACACGCAGCCGCCGGACGTACTCCAGGCTCGCCTGCCCGGCGACCGCCTTGCGCAGCGGGGCGAAGAGCACCTCGCCCGCCGCCGAGACCCCGCCGCCGACCACCACCAGGTCCAGATCGCAGATCGTGGCCACCGCGACGATGCCGGCGGCGAGCCCCTCGGCCGCCCGGTCGAAGGCGGCCAGCGCGACCGGCTCGCCCGCCGCGGCCGCCTGCGCCAACTCACGGGCGTCGGCGCCCCGCCACCCGTTCCCGGTGGCCCAGCGGACCATCGAGGGCCCGCTCGCGATCGTCTCGACGCAGCCCGTCGCGCCGCACGGGCACCGGGCGCCGCCCGGGTCCACCACGATGTGCCCGATGTGCCCGGCGTTCCCGGTCGGCCCGGTGTACGGGACGCCGTCGAGGACCAGCCCGCCGCCGACGCCGGTGGACACGACGATGCCGAGCATGGCCCCGGCCTCGCGCCCTGCGCCGCGCCAGTGCTCGCCCGCCGCGGCGGCCACGGCGTCCCCGAACAGGTGGCAGGGCGCCCCCGGGACGGCGTCGGCGACCCGCGCGAGGACCGGGTAGTCCCGCCAGGCGGGGATGTTCACCGGGCTGACCGTGCCGGCCTGCGGGTCGAGCGGACCGGCCGAGGCGACGCCCACCGCGAGCGGAGGCTCCTCACCCGCGACCTCGCGCAGCAGCCCGGTCAGCGCGTCGGCGACCACACCCGGCCGGCCCGGGGGAGCGGCCGGAGTGGGCACCTCGGCCCTGCGCAGCACCGTCCCGTCCTTGCCGACCAGGGCCGCGGCCAGCTTGGTACCGCCGATGTCGGCGGCCAGCACATGCGATGTCATGGGTTCTCAATCGCTCCGGATGTCGCAGGGAACCGCCGCCCGGAGGGCGCGCGCGACAGGCGGCGCGAGCCGCCGGCCGTGTGAGGTCAGGCTGAGTCTGTCACGCCCCCGGCGGCCTGCCGAGACAGGGGCATGTCCGCCCGCGGCCATGGACGTGTCCGGTCCCGCGATCGCCGTCCCCCTTCTCGTGCCGCACCAGGCGTGGCGACGGGGCATGATGGTGCGTCGCGCCAAGGAGCGGACGCTCTGCCGCGTGAGTCGATCGGGTCCGCCACTTCTCCCTGTGAGGCACCGTGCCGAAACTCGACATCCGCCCGCTCCTCGTCGTCGTCGAGCACGACATCCCCATGCCCATGCGCGACGGCACCGTCCTGCGCGGCTCCGTCCATCGGCCCGCGGAGGACGGACCGTTCCCGGCGCTGCTCGTGCGCTCGCCGTACGGGGAGGACTCGTTCCAGGGGACACCTTTGCTGCCCATGCTGAGAGCGGGGTACGCCGTGGTGCTGCAGCACTGCCGCGGACGGGGGACCAGCGACGGCGAGTTCCGGCCCTGGCTGGACGAGGGCGCCGACGGGTACGACACCATCGCCTGGATCGGGAGGCAACCCTGGTCGAACGGCGAGGTCGTGATGAGCGGGATGTCGTACCTGGCCGGTTGCGCGCTGCAGGCGGCGGCGACCCGTCCGCCGGGGCTGAGGTCCGTGGTCGCCGCCATGACGCCGCACGACTTCCATGACGGCCTGAAGTACCACGGAGGTGCGTTCGCGCTGGGCTCGGCGCTCAACTGGGGGGCGGTGCAGGCGATGCTCGGGCTCGCGCACGCCACGGCGGCGGGGGAGGACGTGACCGCCGAGGCCGGCGTCGTTCTCGCCGTTCTCGGCGACCAGGAGACCGCCGCGCGCACGCTGCCGCTCTCCGCCGTCCCGGGCATCCCCTGGTGGCAGGAGTGGACCGCCCACCCCGAGCGCGACGCGTACTGGGAGGAGGCGGCACAGACCCTGCGGCACGACCGCATCGAGGTGCCCGTCATGCACATCGGCGGCTGGTTCGACCTGTTCCTCGCCGGCACGCTGGAGAACCACCGCCGCCTGGGCGGCCCGCTGGTCATCGGTCCTTGGTCCCACCTGTCCCCGCGCGCGCCGGCGGCCGGGCGGCTGTACTTCGGCGCGTCCGCCTCCGCCCAGGCGATCGAACTGGAGCAACGGCAGCTCGCCTTCCTGCGAGGTGAGGACACCGGGCCCGCCGTGAAGCTGTTCGTCATGGGGGACGACACCTGGCGGGACGAGGAGGCCTGGCCGCTCGCCCGAGCCGTCGAGACCCGCTACCACCTGCACGCCGACGGGTCGCTGTCCACCGAGCCGCCCCGGGGGGATGAGCCCGCGACCTTCACCTTCGACCCCCGCGACCCGGTCCCCACGGTGGGCGGCCCGGTCATGCTGGGCGACCCGGCCAACGTCGGCCCGCAGGATCAGCGCGACGTCGAGACGCGGGCCGACGTGCTCTGCTACACCACCGGCACGCTCGGCTCCGACGTCGAGGTGACCGGCCCGGTCACGGTGACCCTGCACGCGGAGACCTCGGCCACCGCCACCGACTGGACGGCCAAGCTGGTCAACGTCCATCCGGACGGCCGCGCGATGAGCGTGACCGATGGCATCGTCCGCGCGACCGAGCCCTCGGGGACGTTCCTGGTCGACCTGGTCGCCACCAGTCAGGTCTTCAAGGCCGGCCATCGCATCCGGGTGGAGATCTCCAGCTCCAACTTCCCCCGGTTCGACCGCAACCCCGGCACCGGCCGGCCCGCCACCGAGGCGGACCTGGTCGCGCAGCACCAGAAGGTCTTTCCCCGTTCCTTCATCACCCTGCCGATCGTCCCGCGCTGACAGCGGCGCCCGGCCCTCCCGCACGCGGCGGACGAGCGGTCGTTCCACCTCGGTGGTGCGTCCGTGAGATGAGCCGGTTTGTCCGGAGAGTTCACCGGGCCGGCCGGGACGAACCCGCCGCCGCCACTCGTGCGACGGTCTTCTCCCGTTGGTCCTCGGGCCGAAAAAGGAACACGGCGTGCGAGATGCGGACGGATCTCAGCCGGCGGGGGCGCGCAGCACGGTGGAACGGAAGTCCTCGCGAGCGTTCGATCTGGGGAAGGACCGATCGGGGACCGGGACGCCGAGGAAGGCGCACAGCGGCGCCCAGCCGTCCTCCACACGGAAGACGAGCAGCCGGTCCGCGGCGACGGTCCGCCGGACCTCGTCGTTGTGCCGCTCGTAGCAGGCGATGACGTGGTCGCGGTCGTCGATGCGGCCGGCGAAGGAGCGGCCGATGAGCCCGGCCTCCCGGAAGGCGGCGAGGTGCTCGGCGGCCTCGAAGGCGCGGAAGCGCTCGGCCGTCTCGGGGAACCGCCCGCCGATCGCCGCGAACACCGTGTTGCGCATCGACTCGTACCATTCGGCGGCATCCCTGATGGTCAGGATCACCTTGGCGTCCGGGAACGCCTCGGACATCTCCCGCCAGAACACCACCCCGGGCCAGTCCGTGGTGGCGGCGTACCCGTGCAACGGCACCCGCCAGGCGCCCGGCTCCCGCCCGTCGGCCGCCGCCGCCCAGTGCGGGAGGTGTTCGGGATGGGCGAACACCTCTGTGAAGTGGTAGCACGGCGCGAACCCGAGCATGCCCAGCGCCGTCTTCAGTGTCATTGTCCCCGTCCGGCCGAAACCGGCTCCGATGACTCGCAGCATGGAAACCCCCAGGCCACGACATCAGACCCGCACATCGCCCGGCAAGTCCGTTCGTGCCGGTCATAGCGTGTCTTGTCGCGACGCATCCGGTCCATGGCCGCTCTTTCCTCCGCGGTGGCCCGAAGTGGAGTTTCGCCCCGCCGCGCTCGGTGGCCGAGGGCCGGGACGCGGGGCAAAGTTAAATTTCCGGGCGGAAATGCAGGGATTTCCTGATGGTCGCCTGGTGCGGAGAGCGGCGAAGAAATTTCCCGGCGGGCGGGAACAACCCCGGGGGAGTCGCCGTTACATGACTCGTGGCCGGTGTGCTCGGTGTCCCCGGGCCTCACCTATTGCCTTCGCGGACTACCGTTCGGCTGGAGCCGCGTTGAGCGTTTCGCCGAGAGGCGACCCACACACCGGTTCGCAACGTGGGAGGACCCCGCCGGCAGCCCGGCGGGGTCCTTTCATGTTTCGGGACGGGTTCCGCACTTCCCTGGCGATCCGGCGTGCCGATCTCCGGTGCCCGGACTTCTCCCGCAGGTGCTCTCCGCTCTGCTCGGAGATGTCTCCGGGAGCCGTCAGCACCCGCCTCGCTGCGGACCACGAGAGCCGCGCCGAAGTCGTTCGGTCACCGGCGCGCGAACGGGCGCTCCGGGGAGACGGCGTGGCCTGGGCGGCGGCGCGGGACCCGGCGAGGTCGCCGCGCCGTTCGAGCACCAGGGCGACGGGCTCAGGAGCGGGGGGCGCCGGATTCGCTGTCGAGCATGCTCATCTGCGCGGGGGCGTAACGGTCACCGGCCGCGGCTCCGGCGGGGATCGCGTTCTCGATGGCCGCGAGGTCCTCCGGGGTCAGCGTGAGCTCGGCGGCGGCCAGGGACTCGCTCAGTCGGTCGCGGCGGCGGGCGCCGACGAGCGGGACGATGTCCTCGCCCTGGGCGGCGACCCAGGCGACGGCGATCTGCGCCACCGTGCTGCCCTTGTCCTCGGCGATGCGGCGCAGCGCCTCCACCAGCTCCAGGTTGCGCTGCAGGTTGTCCCCCTCGAAGCGCGGGCTCCGGGAGCGGAAGTCACCCGCGGCCAGGTCGCGCTCGGGGCGCCAGTGCCCGCTGAGCAGGCCCCGCGACAGCACGCCGTAGGCGGTGATCCCGATCCCGAGCTCGCGCGCGACCGGCAGGATCTCCTGCTCGACGCCGCGGGACAGCAGGGAGTACTCGATCTGCAGGTCCGAGATCGGGTGGACGGCGTGCGCGCGCCGCAGGGAGTCGGCACCGACCTCCGAAAGGCCGATGTTGCGGACATACCCGGCCTGCACCAACTCGGCGATGGCGCCGACCGTCTCCTCGATCGGCACCGCGGGGTCGAGCCGCGCGGGACGGTAGACGTCCACGTGGTCGGTGCCGAGCTGGCGCAGAGTGTAGGCGAGGAAGTTCCGGACGGCGGCCGGCCGGGCGTCGTACCCGGACCAGCCGCCGTCCGGGTCGCGCAGGGCGCCGAACTTCACGCTGATCACCGCCTGTTCGCGGGCGCCGGGCCGGCCGGCGAGCGCGTCGCGCAGCAGCATCTCGTTGTGGCCCATGCCGTAGAAGTCGCCGGTGTCCAGCAGGGTGACGCCGGCGTCGAGGGCGGCGTGGATCGTGGCGATCGACTCGGCCTCGTCGGCCGGTCCGTAGAGGTCGGACATGCCCATGAGGCCGAGGCCCAGCTCGGAGACGGCGGGACCGGTCTTGCCAAGGGTTCGGGTACGCATCGACGTTCGTCCTGTTCTCTGTCATTCGACGGTGTGCCGCTGAGGTTACGTTGCTAACGACTTCACAGTAGCGCTGCTAACTTAGCGACGCTACTCCGGTTCTGTTAGCGTTGTTCCATGGCCGTCGAGACACCCAGCACCAGAGAGCGCGTGCTGCGCGCCGCAGCCGACCTGTTGTCCGAGGGAGGACGTGAAGCGGTCTCCACCCGCGCGGTCGGCGCGGCGGCCGGCGTCCAGGCCCCGACGCTCTACCGGCTGTTCGGCGACAAGGACGGACTGCTGGCCGCCGTCGCGGCCCACGGCTTCGAGCGGTACCTGGCCGACAAGGTGGCGATGGAGCGAACCGGCGACCCGGTGACCGACCTGCGCCGGGGGTGGGACCTGCACGTGAGGTTCGGCCTGTCCCAGCCCGCCTTCTACACCCTCATGTACGGCGACGCGCGCCCGGACACCGACTCCCCCGCCGCGCGCGAGGCGTCCAAGCTCCTACGGGGCCTGGTGGAGCGCATCGCGGCCGCCGGCCGGCTGAAGGTTCCGGTGGACCGGGCGGCCCGCGTGGTGCACGCCGCCGGCGTCGGCGTCACGCTCTCCCTCATCGCCGCCGCCCCCGAGGAACGCGACCCGGAACTGTCCCCCATGACCCGCGAGGCCGTCCTGGCCGCCATCACCACCGCGGAAGCCCCACCCGCCGACGGCCCTGCCCCGCACGCGCCGCCCCCCGAAGGGCACGGTACGACCGGCGACCGGGCCGCGGTGCTCGCCGCCCGCGCCGTCGCGCTCCAGGCGGCCCTGCCCGACCGCGACCCCCGCCTCACCCCCGCCGAACAGGCCCTCCTCACCGAATGGCTCGACCGCCTGTCCCACTGACCCGCACACCGCGACCGTCGGCTCACCGACCCGCTTACCGCGGCCGACTCACTGTGCGACGGCTGACTCGGGCTCGCCGCGCCCAGCACCGGAAAAGGCCCTGCCGGTCGGCCATCGCTCGTTCTGGCTCACTGATCGCGGTCGGGGGCGCCGGGGCGTACGGAGTCGTCGCCGTGGGTGCTCTTCCACCACTCGCCCTCGACGATCGCGTACGACACCGAGGCCATGGTGAGGATGACGGCGGCCAGGAACAACCACCAGTGCTGCCAGATCCCCGCGTAGAGGGCGAGCGCCAAGAAGAAGATCAATGCGCCGCAGGCCACGATCAGCCTGACATTCAGTCGTGGGTCCATACCAAAGCCCCTACCCACCCACACCGCCTCAACCTCCGCGCTCACCCGGCCGTGGTCCTCGGCGGACCTGGGCGTGGTCCTCGAACGTTCTGGGGATAAGGCACGACGCGAGCGCAGGCGTTTCGCCCTGGCGGATCGCTGGACATGATCAAGGAGGCGGCGGCTCTGTGGGCGCAGAAGACGTGAGCTTCCCGGAACTCTCCGGGGCCGTATGGAAGAAGAGTTCGCGCAGTGGAAACAGCGGCGGGAACTGCGTGGAGGTCGCAGGCGATCTGCCGGGGGTCGTCGGCGTCAGGGACAGCAAGAATGCGGCCGGCCCCGTCCTGGTGCTCCGGTCTGACGTCTGGTCGGCGTTTCTGGGGGCCGTCAAGAGCGGCGTGCTCTAGGCGCAGGCCGCCGATCCCACCACGAGTAGCGCAAGGAAATGATCAAGAGACGGCAGGGCAATGGAGCGTGCAGAGCCGGCCACCGCGGACCTGTCGCAGGCCGCGTGGCGGAGAAGTTCCCGCAGCGGTAACAACGGCGGCGAATGCGTCGAGGTCGCCGGCGGCCTCCCGCACGTCGTAGCCGTTCGGGATAGCAAGAACGCGGCCGGACCGGTTCTGGTCTTCCGGTCTGACGACTGGTCGGACTTTCTGCGTGCCGTCAAGAGTGGCGCGCTTCCGGGTAGGCCCTCGACCTGACCGAGCAGTGGACCATGAGAGCCCGCACCGCGGTGCGGGCTCTCATGGTCCAGGCGTGGTCCGAGCCTCATGGTCAGCTCGAGGTGGTCTTCCGTCGGCTCGGCTGCTTCGTCGCGGGTCTCGAACCACTTCGCTGAGGTCAGGGGGAAGGGCGGTGGAAGAGGGCGGTGAGGAGGAAGGGGACGCCGAAGTGGGGGGAGTCGGCGGGTTGCTCTTCCATCGGGCGGGTCTCGACCTCGGTGAGATCGGCGAAGATCCAGCGCAGCGCCTCGGGTGTGTAGGCGAGGCCGCCGTGCAGGCGGCCCTGGCGGTAGAACTCCTCGTCGGGCAGCTCCGAGCCGTCCTGGCCGGCGGCGAAGCAGGTCAGGCCGAGGTGTCCGCCGGGGACGAGCACCCGGTCGAGCAGGGCGCGATAGCTCACCCGGCGGTGCGGCGGCAGGTGGTGCAGGCAGCCGGAGTCGTACACCAGGTCGTACCGGCCGAGGTCCAGGCCGGGGGCGAAGGCGTCGCCGCGCAGGAAGCGGATCTCCGTGCCCGCCTCGTGAGCCCGCTGCTCGGCCCACTTGACGGCGGTAGGGGAGAGGTCGACGGCGTCCACCTCGAAGCCGCGCGAGGCCAGGTAGATCGCGTTGCGCCCCGGCCCGCAGCCGAGGTCCAGGGCACGTCCCGGGGGGAGCAGAGTCTGTTGGGTCAGGTGGCGAAGGGTCGGCGGGGGGCGCCGCGGCGGGAGAAGGCCACTCCTAGGCCGATCATGATGATGCCGAGCAGGAAGTGCAGCCAGTTGTCGGCGGTGTTCAGCGGGACGAAGTTGGCCGCGTGCGGGCCGGTGACGATCAGGCCGTAGATCCACAGCAGCAGGTAGATCACACCGCCCCAGACGAGGTACTTGCGGGCACCCTCCCAGGTGCGGGCCATCGCGAGGCCCGCGACCCCGTACGCCAGGTGGACGAGGTTGTGCAGCACCGATACCTGGAACAGCCCGAACAGATGGGCGCCGGAGGTGTGCCCGGCGAACTTCATGGCGCCGTAGCCGGTGGTGATGCCGGGGACGAACCCCAGGACGCCGACCACGAGGAAGATGATGCCGAGAACGAACGCCGCGGTCTGCAGCGGTGTCCTGGTCATCTGATGGGTGTGCGCACTCATGAGGCCTCCGTTGTGCCGATCTTGAGCGGGCTTGTGGTGTGGCCGGACCGGGTCCCGCGGTCCATGCCTTGGTCTTCGCCGGTGCCGTAGGGCCGGGCCGCGCGGGCGGGCCGCCGGGACCATGCGGGCCGCCGGGGCGGATCGTGGAGCGGTTCGGTTGCCGGTCAGTGGTGGGTGCGGACGGTGTGCATGCGGACGGTGGCCGGCAGCTTGTCGGTCTCCAGCGACCGGCGCAGCCGGGCCACCGCGTTCTGGATGCCCCGCCGGGCGGCTGCCGGGTCGGACTCGTCGGGCAGGACGACGGCCAAGGCGAGGCGGGGCGCGGCCGGGTCGCCGCTCAGCCGAGCCCGCACCCGTTCGCGGGCCGGGCCGCGCGTCGCGTGCTCGTCGTGCAGGGCGTGCTCCACGTCGTCCACGAACGCCTCGGCGGTGGCCCGGGCCGACAGGTGCGTGACGCCGTGGCCGGGGTCGGTCTCCAGGTCCAGATGCCGGATGCCGCTCCGGCGGACCTGCGTGAACAGCCAGCGCAGGGCCAGCAGCCCGATCACCAGCGCGAGGACGGCGAGCGCCGGCCAGAACCACGCGTTGCCGGTCGCGAAGCCGGCGACCGGCGCGGAGACCACCGGCTCGGTGCTCCGCCCGAGCAGTCCGAGGCCCTTGGCCAGTGCCGCGGCGCCGGCCGCGATCAGGATCAGCCCGATGATCGCCAGCCAGGTGCGGTTGATCCGGGCGAGATGGGTGTCGCGGGCGTTCCAGCGGCTCACCGTTCACTCTCCCTTCCGCCGGACGGCGACCTTGACCCGCATAGGCCGCAGAGGGCGCAGTTCGGCGAGATGTTCCTCGACGGCCTGGCCGACCTGCCCCGAGAGCTCTCCCGGGTCGCGCAGCGGGGTCGCCACCGTCACCGCGGCCCCGCGGCGGCGCAGTCGCACATGGGCGCGCGAGACGCCGTTCACGGCCGCCGCGACGGCGGCCAGGTGCCGGCGCAGGCCGGACCGGGTGATCCCGGTGACCGTCTGCGGGTCGTCCGAGGCCAGCGGGATCAGCCGGGCCCGTCCCGGCTTCAGCGCGGTGGTCAGCAGGACGAGGCCGAGCAGCAGGCTGGCCGCCGAGGTGGCGAGCGTCGCCGGGTCGTCCCAGCGGGCCCGGCCGAGCGGCGCCAGCCATGACAACGCGGGCATCGTCGCGCGTGCCCGGACGGCGGCGGCCACCGCCCCGACCAGGGTCACGATGGCCGCCGCCAGGACGACGAGCGCGACGATGGTCGCGGGGACCGTGCGGTTCGACCGGAACGTCCGGGAGGCCGCCTTCCGTTGCCTGCGCGGCCTGGGCGCCACCCGGGCGTTCCGGTCCGGGACGTCCGGGCCGCCCCACTCTGCGGGCTGGACGGGGCCCGCCGGTCCCGCCTCGGGGCCGGGTACGGCGGGCTCGCCGGGAGCGGTCATCGCAGATGTCTCCGGAACGCGCTCGCCCGGGCCGGGAGTGCTCGCCGCAGTCACCTCCGGGCCGGGTTCGCCGGTTCCGGAAGGGGGTGTCGGCCTGTCCTGTGAGCCGGGGCCGGACGCGGTGACCGGTCGGTGCCGCGGGGCGGGTTCGCCGGTGCCGGGAGTGGTGGCCGGCCTGTCCTGCGGGCCGTGTTCGCCGGGGCCGGGAGTGGTCATCGGACCCGCCTCTCCTCCTCGGCCGGGTGGATCAGGCGGCTGACGTCGATGTCCACCTGCCGCGCCTCCAGGCCGGTCAGCTCCCCGACCCGGGCGGTGACGTGCTCGCGTACCCGGTGCACGATCTGCCGGATCGGCGCGGGGTAGACGACCGACAGGGTCACCCGCAGGATCGCCATCCGTCCTTCGACGTGCCCGCTGACCCGGGGAGCCGTCCCCTCGGCCTCCCGGCCGAGCGGCACGCCCAGCATCCGCGGCCTGGCCCCGCCGACCTGCCCGACCTCCTGGACGGCCCGGGCCGCGATCTGTTCCAACACCCGGTCGGAGATGCCGGTGTGCCCGCGCGACTCAGGCGGCGCGGACGTTCCGGGGCGGTGCTCGGCCGGTGCGGTGGTCGAGCCCGCGCCCGGGGGCGCCGGAGGGGCCGGTTCGCGGTTCACGTACGTCTCCGGCCGCCGAACATGCCGCTCATGTCGAGGCTGCCGGTCAGCGCCCGGCCGACCAGGAAGCCCACCACGCCGAGCACCAGCACGACGAGGAAGGCCGTGAGGCCACCGAGCATCACGGCGAAGCCGAGGGCGGCGCCGAACAGCAGGCCGATCGCCGGCCACAAACGGTTCTCATCCATCTCGTTCACCTTCCACTGTCGAGCGGCGGCGGCGTCCGTCTGGTACGGCGGCGCCGCTCGCCGCCGGTCACCCGTCCGCCTCCGTGTCGTGGCCGCCTTCCCGGGCACCACCCGCTCCGCGCGGCCCGGACGGCCGTTCCTCGCGAGCGGACTCCGGGGCGGTGGCCTGCGACGAGTCGCCCGCGGCGGGCTGCTCGTCGCCGGGGAGGGCGATGTCGTCGATGCGGACGTGGACCGCCATCCCCGGGGCGAGCGGCTCCACCGCCGCACGGACCTCCGCG
>NZ_BMNT01000019.1:0-59133 GCF_014646695.1 Sphaerisporangium melleum | reverse complement strand
GCCACCTCCACGAGCGGCCGGCCGTATCGGGCGACCACGGCGATCTCCACCTCGGCGTCGCGCACGGCGACGCCCGCGACCGCGCGCCCCGCGAGGTAGGTCGCCACCCGGCCGCCGGCCATCGCGGCGACGTCCGGGCAGCCCCGGACCGCCTGGGCGATGCCGTCGGCCAGGCGTTCCACCTCGGGCCCGTGGCGGACCGCGGGAGAGGTCATCGGACCCGGGCCTCCTGCGGCTCGGCGGACTCCTCACCGGGCAGGTGGAGGTCGTCCACGGTGATGTTGACCTCGGTGACCTCCAGGCCGCACATGTTCTCCACCGCGTCGATCACGTTGCGGCGTACTCCGGCGGCGAGGTCGGGGATGGACACCCCGTACTCGACGATCACGTCCAGGTCGGCGGCGGCCTGGCGCTCGCCGACCTCGACGACGACGCCCTGCGTGCTCGCCGCGCCACCGCCTCCGGTCAGCGCCTCGCGCATCGCGCCCAGTGCCCGCGACATCCCGGCGCCGAGGGCGTACACGCCGTTGACCTGGCGGGCCGCCATGCCGGCGATCTTGGCCACCACGTTGTCGGCGATCGTCGTCCTGCCGTGCTCGCTGAGGAGCTCGGCGTTGCCCCGGTGCGCCGATGGCCGGGTCTGCGCCACGTCGGTGCCCTGGGCCTTGGTCTGGTTCATCTGTGTGCTCACCTTGGCGTCCTCCGTTCCCGCAGGACCGGCCTGCGTCGCCGTATAGGAAGGCCACAACCGGCGTAAGTGAGGACGTACCCGTAAACAAGGAGATATATGGCGATTTGCGGCAAATGTCTGGTTATCTGGACGTGTGGCGCAGGCCGGCCACCGGCGTACGGACCTGCGCGTGCCCCGTCCCGTCCCAGTGGCCCGTCAAGTCCCGGTAGAGCCCCGAGGCGGCCAGCATCTCCTCGTGCGTCCCCACCTGGGCCCGGTTGCCGTCCATCACCAGCACCCGCCGCGCGCGCAGCGCGGAGGTGAGGCGATGCGCGATCACGATGAGGGTGCCGCCCCGCGCGGCGAACGCCTCCTCGGCGCGCGCCTCGGCGGCCGGGTCCAGGTGGCAGGTCGCCTCGTCCAGCAGCACCAGCCGTGCCGGAGACAGGTAGGCGCGGGTGAGCGCGATGAGCTGCCGCTCCCCGGACGACAGCTCGCCCGGATCCACCTCGTCGTCGTAGCCGCCGAGCCTGCCGGCCAGCTCTACCATGCCGACCGCCTCGGCGGCCCGGTCGAGATCCGCCTGCGAGGGGTCGTCCGCAAGGTAGGCCAGGTTGTCGCGCAGCGTGCCGCGGAACACGTACGCCTCCTGCGGGATGAGCACCCGAGCGCGGCGCAGGGCCGCCGGGCCGAGCTCCCCGACCGGGACGCCGCCTATGAGCACCTGCCCGGCGTCCGGCCGCAGCACCCCGGCCACCAGCGCCGCCACGGTCGACTTGCCGATGCCGCTCGGCCCGACGACGGCCAGGTGGTCGCCGTCCGGCACCGCCAGGTCCAGATCACCGACCACCGGGTCGGCGCCGGGCCCGTACGCGAAGCGCACCCCGCGCAGCCGCAGCGCCGAGCCGGGCGGAGGCCCCGCGTCGCCGGTCGTGGCCGGTGGCCGGGCGCTGGTGGCCGAGATCCGCTGGAGCGCGGTCATCAGCCGCACGCCGTTCACCCCCGCGCCCTGCACCAGGCCGCCCAGAGCGGGGGTCAGCGACTGCGCCACGTAGGTGAGCGTGCCGAGGATCATCCCGGCGGTCGCGCCCTGCCGCACCAGGGCCGGCGCGGCGACCAGCACCAGCAGGATCGGCAGCCAGCCGCCTATGGCGAGCGCGACGGTGCGCACGGCGGTGAGCCGGGCCAGCGCGCGGGCGGCCCGTGCCTGCCGTTCGACGTCCAGCCCCGCCGCCGCGGCCACGCGTTCCTCGGCGCCGCACGCCGTCACGTCGCGCAGCCCGTCCACCACCCCGGCCAGCGACGCGGCCGTGCGCTCCTCGGCCAGGATCAGCGTCCGCTGCGCCCGGGCCATGGCCGGCAGCGAGATCGCGAACAGCGCCAGCCCGGCGGCGAGCGGCAGCAGCACCAGCGGGAGCACGGCGCCCATCAGCGTCAGCACGCCGAACACCACTCCGGTCACCGAGAACAGGAACGACCGGACCACGGCGATCACCGAGCCGAACGCGTCGCGGGCCAGCTCCACCTGACGGGTCAGCCGGGCGACCGCGGCGTTGTCCGGCCGGGTGCCGAGCGCGGCCGCCCGGTGCAGCGTGCCGTCCACCACATGGCGCAGCAGCTCGTCGCGGAACGGTTCCACGATGCCCGCGAGCGCCAGCAGCCCCTGCCGCGCGCCCAGGGCCCCCACCAGCCAGGCCGCCGCCAGCACGCCCAGCCAGCCGAGACCGGTCAGCGGGCGGCCCGCGGCGAAGCCGTCGTCCAGGGCGTGGGCGATGGCCTGTCCCGCGGCGAACGATGGCGCCGCCTCGGCGAACGACCAGCACAGCAGCCGCACCAGATGACCCCGGCGCTCGCGCAGCGCCCGCCGCGGCACCTCCCAGACACGCGACGGCGTGCCGCTCTCCCCGTGGCCGGGGGGCCGCCGGCGCACCCGCAGGGCCTTCATTCCCGCTCCGCCGCGGCGACCGTGAACACGGCCCGGTAGCCGGGGTCGCGCCACAGCGCCTGGTGCGTGCCGCGCCCCTTGACCTGCCCTTCCTCCAGCCACACCACGAGGTCGGCGCGCGCCGCCGTCGCGGCCCGGTGCGCGACGATCAGCCGGGTGCGGTCGCGCAGCTCCTCGGTCAGGGCGCGGGCGACCTGGTACTCGGTGACGGTGTCCAGGCTGGAGGTCGCGTCGTCCAGGATCAGCAGCCGCCCGCCGTGGGCGAACGCCCTGGCCAGCCCGATGCGCTGGCGCTCGCCCCCCGACATCGGGGCGTCGTCGACGAGCGTGTCGTAGGAGCGGGGCAGCCTGCGGACGAACGGGTCGGCCGCGGCGGCCCGGGCGGCGGCCCGGGCCGCGCCGTCCGGCCGGCCCACGGCGATCGCCTCGCCGATCGTGGCGCCGAACAGCACGGGCCGCTCGAAGGCGTACCCGACGGCCTCCCGCAGGGCGTCGTGGGCGAGCCGGGGGAGCGGCATCCCGTCCAGCAGCACCTCGCCCTCGTCGGGGTCCACCAGCCGGCCGGCCACCGCGGCGAGCAGGGACTTCCCGCTGCCGGACCGGCCCACGACGGCCAGCGCGGCGCCGCCGGGCACGGTGAGGCTCACCCCGCGCAGCGCGGGCCGCCCGTCCACGCGCACGGTGACGTCCCGCAGCTCCAGCCGCCCCCGCTCGGCGTGGCCGGCGCCGGTCGGCAGGCCCAGACCCGAGGACAGAGGGCGCGGGTCGTCGACGTCCCGTCCGGCGAGGTTCCGGTGGGCGGCGTCCTTGCCGACGCCGTTCCGATGATCACCGGCGTCCCGCCCGGCAGTGCCACGACGACCGGCGTCGCCGGTGGCGGGCAGATGCGCCTCGCCGTACGCGGGAACGGGATGGCCGAGGACCTCACGGACCCGGCGGGCCGCCGAGCGGGCCCGGCCGAGCCGGTTGAGCTGGCCGAGCGCCGCGCCGATGCCCGCGCCCAGCACGGCGTACCGGGCGGCGGCGAACAGTTCGCCGGTGCTCATCTCGCCTGCGGCCAGGCGGACACCGCTCACCCCGATGACGGCGATCTCCAGCAGCGGCACGGCGAGGGCCGCCTGGACGCCCGCCCGGGCGTTGACCCGCCACAGGGCCATGCCGTGCGTGCGCAGCCGGGCCAGCGGCGCGAGCACCCGGTGGACCTCCCGCTCCTCGGTGCCCGCGGCGGCGATGGTGCGCGCCCCGGACAGCGCGTCGATGAGGCGGGCGGCGATGTCGCTCTGCGCCTGCTGGTAGCCGCCGGCCGCGGCCGTGGTGCCGTGCAGGAAGGCGCGCAGGACGAGCGCGACCAGGGCGAGGCCCGCCGCGAAGGCCAGCGCGGGCCAGATGTCGATGAGGGCGAGCGCGACCAGGGAACCGGCCGCGGGCACCAGCAGGGCCACGGCGGTGATGATCGACTCGGGCGCGGTGCCGACCTCGTCGGTGTTGGCGCCCGCCCGGGTGACCAGGTCGCCGGGGGAGAAGCGCCGGGTGACGGCGGGGCCCGCGCCGAGCAGGTGCCGGACGACGCGCAGCCGCAGCAGGCGCGCCGCCTGGGCGCCGCCCGCGCCGGCCGCGAAGACCGCCACGGCGTCGCACGCGACGAGCACGGTCACCAGGAGCAGGCAGTGCAGCAGCGCGCCGGACGGGATCGTGAGGCCGGCCGCCGTACCGGCGTCCGGCAGGAGCGCGGCCGGGCCGACCAGGTCGTCCACCGCCTCGCCCAGCGCGGCGGGGAGCAGCAGCTCGACGACGGCGCCCGCCAGTGCGGTGACCGCGTACACGGCGGGCCAGTGTCCGCTGCGGCGCAGCACCTGGAAGAGCAGCCCGTCCGCCCCGGGAGGCACCGCGGGCGTCGCCGGCCCGGCCGAGGTCGCCGACGCTGCCAAGGTTTTCCCTCCGGAGATCTCGGGAATGGTCAAGCCTGGAGCGGCCGGGTGAGGGCCGCCCCAGGCTTCAGTGCCGCTGTCAGCCGCAGAGCAGGCTCAGGCTGCTGTTCTCGTGGGGGGTGCAGCCCACGAGGCTCAGGTTGCTGCCGCCACCGCCGTGGCCGCCGCCGGGAAGCTCCATGTCCTGCAGGTCGAGAAGCGCCATGGGGATCACGCCCTTTCTATACGTACGGAGGGTTCGCTGTCCGGGAGATCCGGACGGGAGGGGTCAGCCGCAGAGGATGCTGAGGCTGCTGTTCTCGTGGGGGGTGCAGCCCAGGAGGCTGAGGTTGCTGCCGCCGCCGCCACCGTGGCCGCCGGGGAGCTCCATCTGCTGCAGGTCGAGAAGCGCCATTCGAATCACGCCCTTTTCTTGATGGTTCGTAAGGATGGGGATCAGCCGCAGAGCAGGCTGAGGCTGCTGTTCTCGTGGGGGGTGCAGCCGACGAGGCTGAGGTTGCTGCCGCCGCCGCCGTGCCCGCCGCCGGGGAGCTCCATCTCCTGGAGGTCGAGGAGAGCCATTACCGATCACCTCCTTCCGGTGCTCGTCGGGTCCGCCGGCCCGGCGGGGGCGCCGGGCGGGGAGATCAGGGGGATGGCCACCGGCCGGTCGTGCAGGACGGTGCCGAGGGCGAGCAGGATGCCCGCCGTGCCGGTCGCCAGGTCCATCGACAGCCGCAGCAACTGGTTGCCGGGGAAGGCGAGCCCGCCCGCGTAGGGCATGGCGTGCCAGGCCAGCCGGCGGATCTGCCCGGCCATCTCGGGGGAGGTGGGCCCGGCACCGGGCCGCAGGCCGAGGGCCAGGGCCGCGATCATGCCGGCCCGGCCCGCGAACAGGCCCGACTGCACGTAGTAGTCCAGGGTGGCCACCGGGCCGATGTCGGCGAGCGCCTGCCGCAGGCCCTCGTCGTCGCGGTGGGTCAGATAGCGGGCGAGGACGACGCCGATGCCGGCCGAGCCCTCGTCCAGGTAGGGGTTGGTCCGCCAGCCCTGCTGCACCTGGAGCTGCCCGTCGGAGCGGTGGGTGCAGCGGCGCAGGTCCTGGCGCAGCGCGACCTCGGCGTGGTCCAGCAGCGCGGCGTCGCCGGTGAGCTCGTACGCCCGCAGAAACAGCAGCGCCGGGCCCGAGGAGCCGCGCATCAGCCCGGCGTGCGGGTTGCCGCTGCCGCTGACCTCGGGCACGCTGTCCACCGTTCCGAGGCGGCCGGCCACCATCTCGGTGACCCGCAGGGCGGTCGCGGTCAGCTCGCGCTCGCCGGTCGCGGCGCCGAGGTGCAGCAGGTTGAGTCCGATGCCCGCGAGGCCCGAGTACAGGCTCTGGCCGAGCTGGTCCCACTTCTCCCGCAGGCATGCGGCGGCCAGCTCCAGGGCGTCCTGGCGGCGGCCGAGCGCCTCGAAGGCGTAGGCCACGCCGTGCAGTCCGTCATAGAAGCCCAGGCTGGTGCCGGGTTTGGGGGCCATGGCGCGCTCGCGCAGCCAGCTCTCGTACTCCGGATGGCGCCCGCCGCCGGTCTGGGCGAGCGTGTACAGCACGCCCGCGGCGCCGTTGGCCAGGTTGAGCCCGCCGCCGGGCTGGAACTGCGCGGCGTCACCGGGGAACAGCCGGTCCTGGCGGTCCGGGGTGGCCGAGGCGAGGATGGCGCGGTGCGCCGCCTCGCGGACCGCCGCCCACGGGTCGCGCCCCGGCAGGGGCAGCTCGCGCATCGCCGCCGGGTCCTGCGCCGGGGCGGGAGCCGAGGTGTTCAGCGGGACGGGGGATGCCGCCGTGGCCGAGGCCTGGACCACGGCGGCGGAATCGGGGGCGGTCGAGGAGTCGCCGAGGATCGTGCGGACGGCCTCCTCGAGGAAGGGGCGCGGCACGGGGAAGGTGTCCAGGATCAGTTCCGCCAGGTGGGTGACCTTGGCGCGGTGCAGCGGGATCAGCACGGTGGACATCGGGGCGAACAGGTTCAGCCGCATGCAGGCGAGCGCGTAGCGGTCCGCCGCCACGCCCCGCCGGTCCGGGGGCGGGCAGAAGCCGGGGTGGGCCAGGGTCGGCCGCGCCTGGTCGGTGGCCAGCCCGGCCACCTCGAAATCGATCAGCACGACCCGCTCGTCCTCGACCAGCACGTTGAACGGGTGCAGGTCGCCGAAGACCACGCCCCGCTCGTGCAGCGCGGTCACCGCCCGGTCGACCCGGTCGAGCATGCCGAGAGCCCATTCGGTGTACTCGGCGGCGTCCTCGCGGGTGATGGTGGCCCGGGTCAGCGGGTGGCGGTGCACCGACTCCTGGCTCAGCGTGGTGCCGTCGATGAACTCCTGCACCAGGAAGTGGTGCTCGCCGAGGACGAAGTAGTCGCGCAGCGCCGGCACCACGTCCAGCCCTTCGAGGCGGCGCAGGATGTCGGCCTCGTGGCGGAGGCGGGCGACCGCGTCGCGCCCCGCGGCGTCCAGGCCGGCGTGCGGCCTGGCCTCCTTCAGCACGACCGTCTCCCCGGTGCGGGTGTCCACTCCCTGGTAGACGCCGCCGCCGTTGGAGAAGTGCAGCACCTTCTCGACCTGGTACGGCAGGCCGGCGAGCGTCACCGAGTTGCGGGCCTCAAGGTGCGGGCGCAGGAAGTCCGGCAGGGGCACCCACGAGGGCGGCGAGAACGACGGTCCGCGCCGATCCGGCACCAGGACGCCCTCGTCGTTCTCGATCGCGAGGACCTGCTCGCGGTTCTGCGTCAGGCAGTAGCGTTCGGCGAAGCCGCCGTAGCGCACGTACAGGGGCCCCTCGCCGTAGCGCAGGTCGCTGAGGATGTACGGGCCGCGGACGCCGTGCAGCAGCTCGCCCAGTTCCTTGAGCACCAGCTCCAGCTCGGCCTCGTCCACCGGGTAGATCGTGACCAGCTTGCCGCTGCTGCCGCGTTCGGCGTACTTGGAGTTGAGCATCATGACCACGCGCGGGCCGCGCAGGAACTTGAAGGCGAGCCGGCGGCCGACGCAGTAGTCCCAGACGGTGGCGAGGGTGCGCTCCGCGTCGTCCAGACGGGCCGAGATGTGGATCTTCCACCCCTGCGGAGGGAGGGACCGCTCCTCCGGCATGTAGTGCAGCCAGGTGTCGGTGGCGCGGTGCTGCCATCCGTCCGGGACTTCGCTCCGCGATATGGGGAAGTCTGGATACTTTCCCCGCTGGCTGTCAAGGGTGTCGTAAAACAGTGGATCGGCGAGGCAATAGATCTCGTACCTGTCGATCACGCCCTGCACCCCTCTCGTCATCCGGCGCCGCGTCGCGCTAAGAGGAGGGTTACGGATAGCCCCAGCCGTGCCTAGTGACCGGTCCCATAGTCGTCATGTGCCAATGTCACTATTGTTTTCGTGATAACTGTCATAGTCAGGTGGCTTGACCAGTACTTCTCGCTACTAACGACAATGCAGTTGACAGTGCGAAAAATCTGACCTTGACAGGAGATGGTGCGCCGGGCGGGGAATCCCGAGCGGCTCCGCCGGCCTCTCCGGGGAGGCGGGGCCGGCGCGGAGCTCGGGTGATCCGTGGATGTGACCTGGCGCTCTGCCTGGGGTTTGTCCGGTTTGATGCTCATTAGGATGTGCTATATCCACCTATTTAGGCATGTCGTGTTCCGTGACGCCTGAGGCGACCGACTAGAACGGAATCCCGTTCGGATGGATCAGGCAAAGAGTCCGTCGCGACCGACCGGCTAGGTGGAATGCGTAGTTTCTTGACATCTGTGAAGGGACACGAAGTACATCGCGACAAAGGAGGACGCATGACGCAGGTGGACTTCATCCACGTTCAGAAATTCCTGTCCGGGGTCGACTACCCCGCGACCAAGGAACAGCTCGTCGAGCACGCCGGGAAGAAGGGCGCGGACGAACAGGCCATGCAGGCGCTGCGCCGACTCCCGGAGAAGGAGTACGACGGACCCAACGGAATCAGCAAGGAACTGGCCAAGTCCTGACATAGCCAGTAAAGCACCAAAAGTCGGAATTCTGCCGACGGTCGGACGTC
Organism: Sphaerisporangium melleum; assembly: GCF_014646695.1. Taxonomy (GTDB): domain Bacteria; phylum Actinomycetota; class Actinomycetes; order Streptosporangiales; family Streptosporangiaceae; genus Sphaerisporangium; species Sphaerisporangium melleum. The sequence goes on along the minus strand of NZ_BMNT01000019.1, from coordinate 50,560 downwards.
GTCGGTGCCTGCGGGCGTTGGGCCCCGCACGGCCCGGCGCGCGTCCGCGAGGGCTCTGCCCGTCTCCGGCGCGCTTACACCTCCCGCGCCGGACGAATTCTCACATCGTGCCAAAGCCCCAGGTGAGAACGCTCAGATGAGCTGGTACAGCAGCTCGGGCCGCCCCAGGCCCCCGTACTGCGGCACCCGCCGGGCGAACCCCGCACCGGCGAGGTGCTCCAGGTAGCGGCGGGCCGTCACCCGCGAGACCCCGATCGCCGCCGCCACCGCCTGCGCCGACATTCCGCCGGGCGCCCGGCGCAGCTCACCCGCCACCGCCTCCAGCGTCTGCTCCGCCATGCCCTTGGGAAGCGAGATGCCGGCGGTGTCGCGCAGGGCCGAGAGCGCGCGGTCCACATCGCCCTGCCCGCAGACCTCTCCGGCCCCCGATACGGAGGAGTGGAAGTCGGCGTACCGCCCGAGCTTCTCGCTCAGCGCGGCGAAGGTGAACGGCTTGAGCAGGTACTGCACCACCCCGACCGACACCGCCGAGCGGATGACGGACAGGTCGCGGGCCGAGGTGACCGCGATGACGTCGCAGAACACGCCCGCGGCGCGCAGCGCCCGGCACACCTCCAGCCCGTGCATGTCCGGCAGGTACAGATCGAGCAGCACCAGGTCGGCCGGGTGGCTCCGCAGGAAGCCCAGCGCCTCGCCGCCCGAGTGGACCACCCCGGCGACCCGGAACCCCGGCACCCGCTCGACGTAGAGCCGGTTGGCCTCGGCGGCGAGCTTCTCGTCCTCCACGATCAGCACCGAGATCACGACGCTCCCTCCGCGTCCCCGGCCGTCCGGCCGCCGGTCTCCCGCCCGGCCGGGCCGTCCCCGGGGAGTGCCAGGCCCGCCGCGCCTCCCGGGGTGTGCGGCTCCGCCGGGGACGCCGCCTCGGGGAGGGGCAGGCGTACGGTGAACACCGCGCCCCCGCCTTCCGCGCCGTCATCGTCCCGCCCGGCCTCGATCGTGCCGTGCAGGCGGCGCACCGCCTGCCCCACCATCGCCAGGCCGAGGCCGCGGCCGTCGCCCTTGGTGGTCCAGCCGCGCCGGAAGGCCTCCGTGGCCGCCGCCGCGTCCAGCCCGGGGCCGCTGTCGCTCACCCGCACCAGGAAGCGGCCGTCCCCGGCGCGCAGGTGGACGCGCACCCGTGCCGGGGCCGCCCCGCCCATGGCGGCCTCGACGGCGTTGTCGACCAGGTTGCCGAGGATGGTCACCAGGTCGCGGCCGTCCAGCGCGACGTCGTCCAGCTCGCTGTCCGGGCTGATCGACAGCTCCACGCCCCGCTCGGCGGCCTCGGCGGTCTTGCCCAGGAGCAGCGCGGCGACCACCGGCTCGCGTACGGCGCCGACGACGCGGTCGGTGAGCTGCTGGGCGGTCTTCAGCTCGGCGGTGGCGAACGCGACGGCCTGCTCGGCGCGGCCCAGCTCGACCAGCGTCACCACCGTGTGCAGCCGGTTGGCCGCCTCGTGCGCGGCCGAGCGCAGCGACTCGGCGAAGCCGCGTTCGGCGTCGAGCCGCCCGATGAGCGCCTGCAACTCGGTGTGGTCCCGCAACGTCACCACCCTGCCCAGTGACCGGCTGCCCGAGCGCACCTCGGCCGCGCTGACCACCAGCACCCGGTCACCGGTCAGGTGGATCTCGTCGGCGCGGTCCTCGCCCGAGGCCAGCGAGGCGGCCAGCGCGGGCGGCAGCCCGAGCTCGCCGACCGGCCGGCCCTCGGCGTCGGCGGGCAGATCGAGCAACTCGCGCGCGCCGTCGTTGGCCAGCGTCAACCGGCCCGCGCCGTCGATGAGCAGCAGCCCTTCGCGTACCGCGTGCAAGATCGCGTTGTGGTACTCGTACATGCGGTTCAGCTCCGAGGAGCGCAGGCCGTGGGTGTGGCGGCGCAGCCGCACGCCGACCAGGTAGGTGCCCCCGGTGCCCGCCGACAGGCCGACCAGCCCGGTCAGCAGCGCCCCGGCGAGTTGTTCGCGGAACTGCGCGCTGATCTTGCCGATGATGATGCCGGCGCTCACCAGCGCGCGCACCCGGCCGGCGGCGTCGCGTACCGGCGTGACGGCCCGCATGGAGGGGCCCAGCGTTCCGGTGTAGGTCTCGGTGAACGTGGCCCCGGCCAGGGCGGGCGCGGTGGTGCCGAGGAACCGCCCGCCGATGCGCCGCGGGTCCGGATGGGTGTAACGCATGCCGAGGTGCTGGGCGGCGCCGGCGCGGTCGCCGTTGTGTTCACGGATCGCTCGGATTCCCCTACGTTGAGTCACGGGTTGGGTGACAATGATTGCCGTGCGGCTTCGTTACCGGTACCGGCTCTACCCGGACGCCACCCAGCGTGCGGCGCTGGCGCGGGCGTTCGGGTGTGCGCGGGTGGTGTTCAACGACGGGCTGCGCGTACGGATCGAAGCTCGCGCTCAAGGACTGCCGTACGTCTGTGATGGGGAGTTGTCCAAGCGGGTCATCACCGAGGCGAAGAAGACGCCCGAGCGCTGCTGGCTGGGCGAGGTCTCCAGCGTGGTGTTGCAGCAGGCCCTAGCGGACCTCAACACGGCGTACCGCAACTTCTTCGCCTCGATCTCGGGCAGGCGCAAGGGCCGCAAGATCGCCCCGCCCCGGTTCCGGTCCCGTAAGGACAACCGGCAGGCCATCCGGTTCACCAAGAACGCCCGATTCTCTGTGACAGCGGGCGGGAGGCTGCGCTTGCCGAAGATCGGGGACGTGGCCGTGCGCTGGTCCCGTGATCTGCCCTGTGAACCGTCTTCCGTGGTGGTCATCAAGGACGCGGCCGGGCGGTACTTCGCATCGTTCGTGGTCGACGCCGGCGACGAGCCGCTGGCCGAATCGGTGTCCGAGGTCGGGATCGACCTGGGTCTTGCGCACTTCGCGGTGCTGTCGGACGGCCGGAAGATCGGCAATCCCCGATTTCTGCGCCGGGCTGCCAAGAAGCTTGGCAAAGCCCAGCAGGCCCTGTCCCGTAAGGCGAGGGGGTCGGCGAACCGGAAGAAGGCCGTTGTGAGGGTCGCGCGGGCGCATGCCCGGGTGGCCGACGCGCGCCGCGACTTCGCCCACAAGCTCTCCACGCGGCTCATCCGCGACAACCAAGCGGTGCACGTGGAGAACCTGTCGGTGAAGGGACTGGCACGCACGAAACTGGCCAAGAGTGTCCACGACGCGGGCTGGTCACAGTTCGTCGCGATGCTGGAGTATAAGGCCGCCCGGCACGGGCGGACGTTCGTCAAGATCGACCGATGGTTCCCATCGTCGAAGCTGTGCTCGGTGTGCGGGGCCGTCGCCGAGTCGATGCCGTTGAACGTCCGGTCGTGGACCTGCCCGTGCGGGGTGGCCCATGACCGGGACGTCAACGCGGCGATCAACATCCTGGCCGCCGGGCGGGCGGACAGGCTAAACGCCTGTGGAGACCAGGTAAGACCACCGCTCGCGGTGGCACAGGTCGGCGAAACAGGAAGCCTCAGAGGTGCCGCATGACGTGGCACGGGCTGAGTCCCCGGCCTTCAGGCCGGGGAGCGCGTCAACTGGGCCGGGAGTTCCTGCTGATCCTGTCCACCTCGTCATCAGAGTCGGCGCTGCCGCGCCTGATCGCCAAGATGGAGCACCTCGGCGTAAGCCGCGCCGTCGTCGGCATCACCGTGCCGACCGGGTACTCCTTCAACCTCGACGGCACCGCCATCTACCTGACGATGGCGACGCTGTTCGTGGCCTCGGCCACCGGCGCCCCGCTGTCGATCGGCGAGCAGGTCGCCCTGCTCGTCTTCATGATCATCGCGTCGAAGGGCGCCGCGGGCGTGACCGGCGCGGGCCTGGCCACCCTGGCCGGGGGCCTGCAGTCGCACCGGCCGGGCCTGGTGGACGGCGTCGGCCTGATCGTGGGCATCGACCGCTTCATGTCCGAGGCCCGCGCGCTGACCAACTTCGCCGGCAACGCCGTGGCCACCGTGCTGATCGGCACCTGGGTGCGCGACTTCGACCGGGAGCGGGCCGTCGAGGTGCTCTCCGGACGCGCCCCCTTCGACGAGGCCACCTTCGTCGACGACCACACCCCCGGCCCTTCGGCGCCGGACGGCGCGGATGGTGCCCCGGGTCGGGGGCCCGCGGACGGGCCGGTCGCGGGGCCGGTCGGACGCGCCTCCGGCGAGACCGCCGGCCGCTGAACCGGACCGGACGGACTTCCAGGCCGGCCTCGGCATCCGCCGGGCGTAGTGCCGTGGTGATCGCCATGGGCCGCGGGGACGCCTGCCCCGTCTTCCCCGGCGAACGGGACGAAGACCGGCCGCTCGACGACCCCGCCGGCCGGGGAATCGAAGCCGTCCGGCCGATTCCGCCGGCCGGGATGAGATCCGGGCGCCTGCCGGGAGACTCGGGCGTCCAGTGAAAGGTGCCTGGTGGACGGCCGGGCGTCGCCGGGACGGCCTCGAGCCGGCTCCGGATCGGTCAAGATCGGTGAAACCGGATGGTGTCCGGCGCCGTCGAACGGGATGAACCCGCGACGACCGGGACGCGTACCTCCTGGTGTCGCGCCCCGGGGACGCCCGAGCGCGCGGCGCGATCACCACAGTCATGAGGAGACCCCTTGGCCGGTTCCACCGATCTCAGCCCGCTGCGCGGCGAGGCGAACGGCCTGCCTTCCCTCGCCCACCAGCGGGGAGCCGGGGGGCACCACGGCGCCCCGGTCGACTTCCGTTTCCCCGGCAACCCGTACTTCCCCACCGCCGAGCTGTCGGAACTGCTCGCCCGGGACGCCGTCGCCGTCCTGCGCCGCCCGCCGGGCGACCCCGCCGCCGTCACGGCAGAGCTGTGCGCGGCGCTCGGGCACAAGCCGCAGACGGTCGTCCCCGGCAACGGGGTCGACGAGCTGGTCACCTGGATCGACCATCTGCTCGTCCAGGAGAGCCTCGCCGTCCCCATCCCCGGCCCCGGCCGATGGACCCGCGAGCCGATGGGGACCGGCAGGCGCCTGGACATGTTCCCGCTGCAGGAGGACCGCGGCTTCGCGCTGGACGTGGAGGCCTATGTCCGCTTCATCCGCCGGCGCGGCTCCCGGGTGGCCGTGCTGTGCAACCCGGGCGACCCCGACGGCGGTTACCTCCCCCGGGCCCGCGTTCTGGAGTTCCTCGACGCCCTGGGCGACCTGGACCTGGTGGTCGTGGACGAGTCCTGCGGCGACCACGTGGACGCCGAGGCCGCGCCGAGCGTCGCCGACGAGGCCGCGATCAGGCCGAACGTCATCGTGCTGCGCAGCCTGGACCGGCCCTTCGGCCTCCCCGGGGCCCGGCTCGGCTACCTGGTCGCCGGGCCTGCGCTCGCCGGGAAGGTACGCAGGGCGCTGCCGCCCGGCAACCTCAACTCCTTCGCCGAGTCACTGGTCTTCATGATCAGGGAGCACCTGCGCGACCAGCGGGAGAGCCTGCGCACGCTGGCCGCCGACCGCGAGTCGATGTCCCAGCGCCTGTCGGCGCTGCCGGGGGTCACGGTGTACCCCTCGCAGGCGGACTTCCTGCTGGTACGGCTGCCCGAAGGCAAGGACGGTCGCGCGCTGAGCGAGCACCTGCTGTCGGCGCACGGCATCGCGGTCCGCGACTGCGGCGACGACCTCGGCATCGGTGGCGGTTTCCTGCGCCTCGCCGTCCGGCCTCGCGAGGACGTGCAGCGGCTCATCGACGGCATGCACGGGTTCCTGTTCTCGGTCGGCAACGCCCACCACACGGTCCGCCCCATCGCCCTGTCCTCCACCCCGGACGTCCCGTCCGCCGCCCCGCAGCCCTACCCGGCCCTCACCCGCCAGGACGCCTACCTGACCTCCTCGTCCAGGCCGGAGACCTACGCGACGCCGTCCCCCCGGTCCGACGCCTACCCTGCGCCGTCCTCGCGTCCGGACGCCTACGCCGCGTCCTCCTCGCGCCCGGACACCTATGCCGCGTCCTCCTCGCGGCCCGATACGTACGCCGCCTCCTCGTCGCGGCCGGACGCGTATCCGGCTCCGTCCTCCCGTGCGGAGGCCTACCTGACGCCGTCGTCCCGCTCTGAGGGGTATTCGACGGCTTCCGCGCGGCCGGACACCTACCTGACGTCCTCCTCGGCCCGGCCGGACGCCTACGCGGCCTCTTCCAGCACCGACCCCTACGCGACGCCGTCCTCGCGGCCGGACACCTACACCCCGTCATCTTCCCGGCCGGAGGCGTACCCGGCGCCGTCCTCGCGGTCGGACGGGTACCCGGCTTCCTCACGATCGGACGGGTACCCGGCGTCTTCTTCGCGGCCGGACCCGTACGCCGCGCCGTCTTCCCGGCCGGAGGCCTACCCGGCGTCGTCCACCGGGCCGGAGGCGTACCTGACGCGGTCGTCCCGTTCCGACACGTACGTGACGTCCGCCGCGGCCCGCTTCGACGCCTATCCGGCCTCCTCCGGCGACCGGGCGTACTCCGATCAGGCGCCCGCCAGGCAGCCGATGACCTACCCGACCGACTCCTCCTCGCCGGCCGCGGCCGCCTACCTGGCCGACCCGTTCGTCGTGGGCCGGGACGACCCCCGGCACGGCCGCCTCGACCCGCTGGACACCTCCACCCGCTGGCGCTTCGGCGAGAACACCGCCCCCTTCGACGCCATCTCCCCCACCGACCGCCGGCCGCCACGGACCTGAACCACGATGGCCCGACGCGGGCTCCCCGCGGCGGTATCAGCCGGGCGCGACCGGGAGCCGGCCAGGGACAGGACGTCCGGCGGCCGGGGCGACCGGCGCCGGGGTTCTCAGGAGGAGTGGGTCCGGGCCAGGCCGGCGCGGTAGACCTGCTTGGTGAGGGCGGTGAGACGGGCGGCCGAGGCGGCGTAGGAGGCGCCGGCCGGTTGCAGGGTCAGCACCACGACGATCAGGCGGTCGCCCTTGCCCACCAGGCCGGTGGTGTGCAGCACCGGGCGCGCGAGGTTCACCGGCGGCCGGGTGGAGACCGGCCCGGTGGCCGGCCCGGCGTTCGCCTGACCGGGAGCGGCGGCCTGCGTGGCGGCGGCCTGCGCCGGAGTGGCGCCCTGTACAGGGGCGTGCGCGGGAGCGGTGACCTGCGGGGCGGTGGCGGGCGAAGGAGTGGCGGCCTGCGCGGCGGCGGAACCGGCGGACCGGCCACCGGAGCAGGGCACGGCCGGGACGGTGCCGTACCCGGACCAGCCCTGCTTGACCGCCCACGGCTTCGGCACCGCGCTCGGGATGCCGAAGGACTGGTCGAAGTCGTCGCTCGCGCACCGCGTGGAGCGCCGCAGGTGGCCGAGGATGAGGTCGCGGATCTTGGGATCGGCGCGGTCGAGCAGATAGCGGTAGGTGCGCACCATGTCGGCGGCGCTGAGCGCGGTGTAGCCCCAGAAACCCGGCCGGGACGGGGGCGGCGGGTCGGTGTCGCGCAGGCCGACGCGGCGCACCATGCGGTCGATGATGGCCCGTTGCCCGCCGCGCCGCCAGAAGGCCGACGCGGCGGCGTCGTCACTCGACCGCAGCATGCGCTTGAGCGACTCGCCGTCGGCGGCGGGGACGGCCTTGCCCGGCGTGCGCGACTCCAGGTAGTCCAGCGCGATGAGGATCTTCACCAGGGAGGCCGAACGGAAGCGGCCGCGTGCGTTGTGCGCGAGTGCCGTGCGGCCCGTCACCCGGTCGACCACCATGTACCCCGCGGTCGTGCCGGCCGGCACGCGTGGCGGCGCGGCGGCCCGGACGGTGCCCGCTCCCGCGGTGCCGGCCGCCGCGGCGGTTCCGGCGGGGAGCGCGGTCACGGCGAGCGTGGCGGACAGCAGCAAGGTCAGCGGTGATCTCAGCGAGTACGGCATCATGCCGACGATAGCGGTAATCAATGCGGGACGGGCTCGACGAGGAGTGGAAATGAACGTTCTGGGAATCGACATCGGCGGATCGGGCATCAAGGGCGCTCCGGTCGACACGGTGGCCGGGGCTCTGACGCAGGAGCGCCTGCGCATCCCGACACCGGTCCCGTCCGCCCCGGATGCCGTCGCTGAGGTGGTACGGCAGATCGCCGAGCACTTCGCCTGGACCGGTCCGGTCGGGGTGACCTTCCCCGGCGTGGTGGTGGAGGGACAGACCCGCACCGCCGCCAACGTGGACCGCGGGTGGATCGGCCTGGACGCGCGGGGGCTGTTCTCCCGGGCCACCGGGCTGCCGGTCGCCGTGCTGAACGACGCCGACGCGGCGGGCGTCGCCGAGGCCAGGTTCGGCGCCGGCCTCGGACGCCGGGGCCTGGTGCTCGTGCTCACCTTCGGCACCGGCATCGGCAGCGCGCTCATCATGGACGGCGTGCTGGTGCCCAACACGGAGTTCGGGCACATCGAGATCGACGGGCACGAGGCCGAGCACCGTGCCTCCGACCACGCCCGTGAGAAGCACGACCTCGGCTGGGAGGAGTGGGCGAAGCGCGTGCAGAAGTACCTCGAGCACATGCGGGCGCTGCTGTCGCCGTCACTGATCGTCATCGGCGGCGGGGTGAGTAAGAAGGCCGACAAGTTCCTGCACCACATCGATCTGCCCGGCACGCCGGTCGTGCCGGCGCGGCTGCTCAACGAGGCCGGCATCATCGGCGCCGCGCTCGCCGCGGAGACCGCGGGGGCCGCGGTCGGCACCGCCTCCGCCCGGGCCTGACGTGCCGCACGCCGGTGCCGTCCGCATCCGGACGTCAGGGAGATCGCATGGCCTCGGTCACTTTCGTGTTTGCCCCGGTCCAGGGGGGCACTTTACGGAAGTGGGCCGGAAGGAGGAAGTGTGGAGGTGACCATTGCATTGCGTTTGCCACGCGATGCGGCGAGCGTGTCCGTCACCCGGCAGATCCTTGGGGCGGAGCTTTCGATCCTGGGTGTCGAGCAGCAGATCAAGGAGGACATCCTGCTGATGCTGACCGAGGCGTGCTCCAATGTCATCAAGCACGCCACGGAGGGTGACGACTACACGGTGAGCGCCCAGCTCGTCGCCGAGAAATTCGTGATAACCGTGATGGACGCCGGGCAGGGGTTCGACCCGGACGAGGTCGGCACGCGCGGCCCGATGGCCGAGCACGGGCGCGGGCTGCAGATCATGCGCGCGCTCGCCGACGACGTGCGCTTCATCTCCAGGCCCCGGCAGGGGGCGATCGTGTGCCTGGAGAAGTCGCTCAAGTACACCCACGACTCGCCGGGCGAGCTGTTGCGCGCGCACTGAGCGCCGGCCGGCCCCTGCCGGCCGGCGCCCGTCCGCCGCCGGGCCCGCGAGCGCCGGCCGTGCCCCCCGGCCGGCCCCGGTGGGGGAGTCCCGGGAGCGCGGCGCGCCGCCCGGGGGCATCGCCGCAGGCCAGGCCGGGTGCCGCGCCTTCGGCGGCCGGGAGGCGGTAAACCATTGGCGGAGAGCCCCGGAAGGTTGCTTATCCTTGCCGGTGGCGGTCGTTCGACGAGACGGCCGAGAAAGCGACCATGGGAACGTCTTCGTTGAAATCGCCCCTGACCGATCTGCGGGACCGCCTGCCCGCGCTCATGCTGCGTGACGAGCTGCGGTTGCGCCGCCGCATCGACGGCGCGCGACGCGTGCGCGACGGCAAGGCCCTGCGGTCGATCGCCGACCAGGTGGCCACCGAGATCGACGCCGCCGAGGCGCGGGTCGCCGCCCGGCGGGCGCTGATGCCCGAGATCACCTATCCGGAGAACCTGCCGGTCAGCGCGCGCAGGGACGACATCCTCGCCGCGCTGCGCGACCACCAGGTGGTCATCGTGGCGGGCGAGACGGGCTCCGGCAAGACCACCCAGATCCCCAAGATCTGCCTGGAGCTCGGCCGGGGCGTCAAGGGGCAGATCGGGCATACCCAGCCGCGCCGCATCGCCGCCCGCACGGTCGCCGAGCGCATCGCCGAAGAGCTGTCGGTCCCGATGGGCGGCGCCGTCGGCTACAAGGTGCGCTTCACCGACCACTCCGGCGACGACACCCTCGTCAAGCTGATGACCGACGGCATCCTGCTCGCCGAGATGCAGCGCGACCGGCTGCTGTCGCGGTACGACACCCTGATCATCGACGAGGCGCACGAGCGCAGCCTCAACATCGACTTCATCCTCGGCTACCTCAAGCAGCTCCTGCCCAAGCGGCCCGACCTCAAGGTGATCATCACCTCGGCGACCATCGACCCTGAGCGGTTCTCCCGCCACTTCGGGGACGCGCCGATCGTCGAGGTGTCCGGCCGCACCTACCCGGTGGAGGTGCGCTACCGCCCGATCCAGGACGAGCAGGAGGACCAGGCGCAGGCGATCGTCGACGCGGTGGACGAGCTGTGCCAGGAGGGGCCGGGGGACATCCTGGTGTTCCTCAGCGGCGAGCGCGAGATCAGGGACACCGCCGAGGCGCTCAAGGGCCGGCCGGAGGAGGTGCTCCCGCTTTACGCGCGGTTGTCGGCCGGCGAGCAGCACCGGGTGTTCCAGCAGCATCGGGGGCGCCGCATCGTCCTTGCCACCAACGTCGCCGAGACCTCGCTGACCGTTCCCGGCATCAAGTACGTCGTGGACCCCGGCTTCGCCCGCATCTCTCGCTACAGCCATCGGCTGAAGGTCCAGCGCCTGCCGATCGAGCCGATCTCCCAGGCGTCGGCCAACCAGCGCAAGGGCCGCTGCGGCCGCACCTCCGACGGCGTGTGCATCCGGCTGTACTCCGAGGAGGACTTTCTCGGCCGGCCCGAGTTCACCGACCCCGAGATCCTGCGTACCAACCTCGCCTCGGTCATCCTGCAGATGACCACGCTGGGTCTCGGCGACATCTCGGCGTTCCCGTTCGTCGAGCCGCCGGACCAGCGGCAGGTCAAGGACGGCGTGAACCTGCTGCAGGAGCTCGGCGCGTTCGACGAGCAGCGCAAGCTCACGCCGATCGGTTCCAAGCTCGCCCAGCTCCCGATCGACCCCCGGCTCGCCCGCATGGTGCTCGCCGCCGACGGCAACGGCTGCGCCACCGAGGTCATGGTGATCGCGGCCGCGATGTCCATCCAGGACCCGCGCGAGCGCCCCGCCGACAAGCAGGCGCAGGCCGACCAGAAGCACGCGCGGTTCGCCGACAAGGAGTCGGACTTCCTGAGCTACCTCAACCTCTGGGACCACCTGCGCGAGCAGCAGCGTGAGCTGTCCTCCGGCCAGTTCCGCCGCATGTGCAAGGCCGACTTCCTCAACTACCTGCGGGTACGCGAGTGGCAGGACATCTTCAGCCAGCTCAGGCAGGTCGCCAGAGGGCTCGGGATCACCCTGGACGAGGACCGCGCCGACCGGGCCGACCCTTACCTCGTCCACGTCTCGTTGCTGGCCGGCATGCTGTCCCACATCGGCGTGCTGGACGTCGTGGAGAAGTCCGACCGGGGCGACGCCGCCCCGCGCCGCCGCCCGGCCCGCGAGTACATCGGCGCGCGGGGCGCCCGGTTCGCCATCTTCCCGGGGTCGGCGCTGGCCCGGAAGAACCCCCGATGGGTGATGGCCGGCGAGCTGGTGGAGACCTCCCGGCTGTGGGCGCGGGTGGTCGCCAAGATCGAGCCCGAGTGGATCGAGCCGCTGGCCCGGCACCTGGTCAAGCGCACCTACAGCGAGCCGCACTGGGAGAAGAACCAGGCCGCGGTCATGGCCTACGAGAAGGTCACCCTGTACGGGGTGCCGGTCGTGGTGGACCGCAAGGTGAACTACGCCAGGGTGGACCCCGAGCTGTCGCGGGAGCTGTTCATCCGGCACGCCCTGGTGGAGGGCGACTGGGAGTCCCATCACCGCTTCCTGCAGGACAACCGCCGGCTGCTGTCGGAGGTCGAGGAGCTGGAGAACCGCGCCCGCCGCCGCGACATCATGGTGGACGACGAGACGCTGTTCGACTTCTACGACAAGCGGGTGCCCGAGTCGGTGGTGTCGGGCGCCCACTTCGACAGCTGGTGGAAGCGCAAGCGGCAGGACGAGCCGCAGCTGCTCACGTTCTCCGCCGACATGCTGATCAACCAGAACGCCGACGCCGCCGACCTGCAGCAGGCCTACCCCGACGTCTGGCGGCAGGACGGCCGGCGGATGCGGCTGAGCTACCAGTTCGAGCCGGGCGCGGACGCCGACGGCGTGACCGTGCACATCCCGTTGCAGGTGCTCAACCAGGTCGAGGACGACGGGTTCGACTGGCAGATCCCGGGCCTGCGCGAGGAGCTCGTCACCGAGCTGATCCGCTCGCTGCCCAAGGTGGTGCGCCGCAACTTCGTCCCGGCCCCGAACTACGCCAAGGCCGTGCTCGAACGGGTGACGCCCGGCAGCGAGCCGCTGGTGGAGGCCGTGGCCCGCGAGCTGTTCGCGCTCACCGGCGTGCGGGTGCCGGCCGAGGCGTTCGATCCGCAGCGGCTGCCCGACCATCTGCGCGTCACCTACCGCGTCGTGGACGAGCGCAAGCGCGCGGTGGCCGAGGACAAGGACCTCGACGCGCTCAAGCGCCGGCTCGCGCCGCGGCTGCGCGAGACGCTGTCGCGGGCCGGGGAGAGCATCGAACGCACCGGCCTGCGCGCGTGGACGTTCGGCGAGCTGCCCAAGGTGTTCGAGCACGGCCGGGTCAAGGGGTATCCGGCGCTGGTCGACCAGGGGAGCAGCGTCGCCATCCGCGTCTTCGAGACCGAGGCCGAGCAGCGCGCGTCGATGTGGGCGGGCATGCGGCGGCTGGTGCTGCTGAACGTCAACTCCCCGGCCAAGGCCATCCTGCGCGGGCTGAGCACCCAGCAGAAGCTCGCGCTGAGCCACAGCCCGCACCGCGACGCCGCCGACCTGTTCGAGGACTGCGTGACCTGCGCGGCCGACGCGCTCATCGCCGAGGCGGGCGGCCCGGCGTGGGACGCCGCGGCGTTCACCCGCGTTCACGACCATGTGCGCGCCGAGTTGCACGACACCACGGCGGAGGTCGTGGCCAGGGTCGAGCGCGTCCTGGTGGTCTGGCAGAAGGCCCGCGCCGTGCTCGGCGCGATGAAGGACCCGCAGGACGTCATCGAGGAGATCGACGAGCACCTGTCGTCGCTGGTGTTCCCCGGCTTCGTCACGGCCACCGGTCTCCGGCGGCTGCCCGACCTGCAGCGTTATCTGCGCGCGGTGGAGCGGCGGCTGGAGAAGCTTCCCGACGACCCCTACCGCGACCGCGAGCTGATGCTGAAACTCGACGAGGTGCGCGTGGCGTACGAGGACGCCGTGGACGGGCTGCCCCCGGCGCGGCGGTCCGAGCAGGCGGTCATCGACATCCGCTGGATGCTGGAGGAACTGCGGGTGAGCTACTTCGCCCAGACCCTCGGCACGCCGTACCCCGTCTCCGACAAGCGCGTCAGGAAGGCCCTGGAGCGGCTCACCGCCTGACCTCCGGCGGGTCCGTTTCTGGCGCGGGCGGCCACCCGGGCGGCCGGCGGCGCATCTCTGGAGGCGTACCCACCGCCGCGCTACCGACCGCATCCTGGCAGGGACTCGAAAGTTTCATCGGCATCCGACCTGCTCACTCGTGGATTAACCGGTTCATTGAGCTGAAACGTTTCTGCATGGCATTGACATATTTCAGGGCAGTTCCCAGAATTGCGCGCAGGCCGGCCGCCCGCACCATCCCCACCCGCGACGATCAGCGTTCCACTGGAGGAACAGACGTGGTCGACAGCGCCGTCCCGGACACCGGGACCCGCAGACGCCTCTCCGGCGTCCGCAAAGCACTCGTCGCCGGCATCGTCGGCATTCTCGGAGCCGGGCTGGCCGTGAACCTGCCCACCTCGGCAAGCGCAGCGGACTGCAGCGCCGGCTACGTCGGGCTGACCTACGACGACGGGCCCAACCCGAGCAACACCAACAACCTGCTGAACGCCCTGAAGTCCAACGGCCTGCGGGCGACGTTCTTCAACATCGGGCAGAACGCGCAGAACAATCAGGCGCTGGTGCGGGCTCAGCGGGACGCCGGCATGTGGATCGGCAACCACAGCTACACCCACCCCCACCTGACCCAGATGAGCAGCTCGCAGATGCAGTCGGAGCTGCAGCGCACCCAGCAGGCCATCCAGCAGGCCACCGGGACCGCGCCGCGGCTGTTCCGCCCGCCCTATGGGGAGACCAACGGCACACTGAGGTCGGTCGAGCAGCAGCTCGGCCTCACCGAGATCATCTGGGACGTGGACTCCCAGGACTGGAACGGCGCCAGCACCTCGGCGATCGTGCAGGCCGCGGGCCGGCTGCAGAACGGCCAGGTCATCTTGATGCACGACCAGTACGCCACCACGGTCCAGGCGATCCCGCAGATCGCCGCCAACCTGCGCAGCCGCAACCTGTGCGCCGGAATGATCTCGCCCTCCACCGGCCGCGCCGTCGCGCCCGACGGCGGAGGCACCCCGTCCGACCCGCCCAGCAGCCCGCCGCCCAGTAGTCCGCCGCCCGGCGGCTCCTGCACCGCCACCCTTTCGGCCGGACAGCAGTGGGGCGACCGCTACAACCTCAACGTGTCGGTGTCCGGTTCGAGCAACTGGACGGTCACGATGAACGTGCCGTCACCGGCGAGGATCATCAACACCTGGAACATCAGCGCCAGTTATCCCAGTTCCCAGCAACTGGTCGCCCGGCCGAACGGCAGCGGCAACAACTGGGGCGTGACGATCCAGCACAACGGCAACTGGACCTGGCCGAGCGTCTCCTGCCAGTCCGGATGAGCCCGGCGTCGCCGGCTTGAGGGCGCCGGCGGCGGCCGGTGTGCGGCGTGGCGATCTCCTCGGGGCGCCACGCCGCACCCATGTCCACTTCTTCTGGTACGACCCGCCGGCCCGCGGGCGCGTTCCCCGGCGGACCGCCCGCCTCATGGGGAAAGTAGGGTCGGGTCGTGGCGTACGGGAGGAGTGTCGTGGTTCGCAGCGTGGTGTTCGATGTCGGGGAGACGCTGATCGACGAGACCCGCATCTGGTCGAGGTGGGCCGACCGGCTCGGGATCTCGCGGTTCACCATGCTCGGGGTGCTCGGCGGGATGGCCGCCCTCGACCGGTCCTTCCCCGAGGCGTTCCAGATCGTCCGTCCCGGACTCGACCCCGACGCCGAGATCGAGGCCTGGCGACGGGAGGACCCCACCGGCCTGCGGGAGAACTTCGACGCCGACGACCTGTACCCGGACGTGCGGCCCGGCCTCGCGGCGCTCCGCGCGGCGGGCCTGCAGGTGATCATCGCGGGCAACCAGCCGCCCCAGGCGTACGACGCGCTCGTCGCCATGGACCTGCCGGTGGACGCGGTCCACACCTCCGCCGCCTGGGGGGTGAGCAAGCCGCATCCGGACTTCTTCGCCAAGGTCGTCGCGGTGGCCGGTCGCGAGCCCGGCGAGATCCTCTACGTCGGCGACCGGCTGGACAACGACGTGCTCCCGGCCCGCGCGGCCGGTCTGCGCACCGCGCTGCTGCGCCGCGGCCCCTGGGGGCACCTGCACGCCGACCGCCCCGAGGCCGGGGCCGCGGACGCCGTCGTCGACGACCTGCACCAGCTCGCGGCCCTCCTCGCCGAAGACGGCGGGCTCGGCGCCCCGCGCCCGTCCTGAAGACCGCGCCGCTACAGGACGGCCGCGCGACGGGGAGCCTGAAGGACGCGGTCAGACGAGGTTGCCGCCGGGCTCGGGGGCGGTGGCCGGGCGGGGGGTGAACTCGTGGTCGGGGTCGGGCGGCAGGTCGTCGTCCACAGCGGTGATGATCAGCTCGTGCGGGAGCAGCACCACGGCCGTGGTCCCGCCGTACGGCGAGCGGCGCAGCGTGACCCGTATGTTGTGCCGCTCGGCGAGCTGGCTCACCACGAACAGGCCGAGCCGGTCGCTGTCGGCCAGGTCGAACTCCGGCGGGTTGGCCAGCCGCCGGTTGATCTCGGCCCGGTCCGTGTCGCCCATGCCGAGGCCGCGGTCCTCCACCTCGACGGCGAAGCCCCGGCCGACCAGCTCGCCCCGGATGTTCACCCGGGTGCTGGGCGGCGAGAACACCGTCGCGTTCTCGATCAGCTCGGCCAGCATGTGGATGACGTCGGCGACCGCCGTGCCGACCAGCGAGGCGTCCGACATGGGGAGCACGGTCACCCGCGTGTAGTCCTCCACCTCGGCCACCGAGCCGCGCACGACGTCGTGCATCGGCACCGGCTTGCGCCAGGCCCGGCCGGCCGGCGCGCCGGACAGGATGATCAGGCCTTCGGCCTGGCGGCGCATCCGGGTGGTCAGGTGGTCCAGCCGGAACAGGTCGGCCAGGGAGTCGGGCGCGCTGGTCTTGCGCTGCATCGCGTCGAGCTGGGTGAGCTGGCGGTGCAGCAGCGACTGGTTGCGCCGGGCCAGGTTGCGGAAGACCAGGCTGACGCCGTTGCGCAGCTCGGCCTGCCCCACCGCGGCCTCGACGGCGGTGCGGCGTACGGTCGAGAACGCGTGGGCGACGTCCTGCACCTCCATGGTGGTGCCGGTGACCAGGATCGGCGGCGCCTCGCTCTCGACGTCCACCGGCTTGCCGACGCGCAGCTTGGCCACGACCCGGGGCAGCCGCACGTCGGCGAGGTCGATGGCCGCGCTGCGCAGGTCCGCCAGCTCCTGGGCGAGCCCGCGCCCGAACCGGGCCGAGAGCACGACGGCCATCAGGATGGCGACCAGGCCGAGCCCGGCCGAGGCCACGATCTGCGCGATGATGCCCGAGGCGGTGGCGTCGGTGCGGTCGTTGAGCAGCGCGGCGCGGCCGGTGGCGACCTGGTCCAGCCGTGACCCCAGGGTGGCGGCGAGCGGCGGCCAGGCCGCGGCCTGCTCGGGGGCGCGGCCCTGGGCGATCACCTGGTTCTCCATGGTGGTGAGCCGCTTGTAGTCGGCCGAGGCGACCAGATCGTCGTAGGGCCGGCGCAGCTCGGTGTCCAGCGCGTCCGTGCCGCGTGACAGCAGCAGCCGCCGGCCGGACACCATGTCGGCGAACGTGCGCCGTTCCTCGTCGCCCAGCACGCCCTGCAGGATGGCCCCGGACAGCAGGGCCTCCTCCTGGGACAGCAGTTCGCGGGACCGGACGACGGTCTGCAGGCCGACGGCCTTGCGGTACAACGCCAGGTCGGGCACGGTGACCAGCTGGTCGTACATCTGGTACAGCGTGTCCTGGATCTCGGTGTACCCGCGGATCGCGGCCAGGCGGCTCAGCATGCGGCCGTCGGTCTCCTGGCGCAGCTCGCCCAGCCGATGCAGCTGCCGCTCCAGCTCGGCCACGCTGTGCACGGTCTCCGGTCCGGTCGCCGACTGCGCCTCCAGGGAGGTGGCGCGCTGGTGGAACAGGCTCACGGCCTGGTCGGTCTCCGCCCGCGCGGCCGACAGGCGCCCTCCGTCCGGGCCGGTGCCGCTCAGGTAGACGGCCGTGAGCTGCCGCTCCTGCTGCAGGTGCCCGGCCAGCCCGGCGGCCGGGGTGGCGACCTGGTCGAACAGCGTGACGGCGCGGCGCAGGTCGAAGAAGTCGCCGACGAGGTGCCCGGTCATCGTGATCCAGATGGCGATCAGGGCGACGATCGGCAGGCTGAGCAGCGAGTACAGCTTGAAGCGAATAGTGCGGTTCTGAGAAGCCATGTCTCCGCGCCTTGCGTTGGGCCTGCGTGAGGTCCTTCGGGGGGATGCCGCGCGCACCTTGGTGCGGATCGCGGCGAGGCTAGTGCCCATGGCGCCGCTCCGGTGCCGAGATCGCCAGGTGCACCTGGCCGGCCTGGTCGCCGCCGGTGACGGTCGCGACGCATCCTCCCGGCCCGTCCTCGACCAGCGCCCGGTACGGGTCGCGCTCGCCGGGGTCGAGGGGGAAGACCGCGAAGTCGCAGCGGGCGCCGGGCTCCAGCACGCCGATGCGGCCCGCGCCGTTCGCCATGCCGAGCGCGCGGGCGCCGCCCGTCGTGGCGGCCTCCACCAGCCGCCGCGCCAGGTCCGGGCTCTGGTATCCCTGCCGCCGGGCCAGCCGGTGCAGCGCCCGTACGTCCTCCAGCAGGTCGAGCGAAGGGCTGGAGGCCGGCGAGTCGGTGCCGACGGCGATCGGGTTCCCCTCCCGCAGCAGCGCCGCGATCGGCGGCCCGCCCTGCCCGAGCGTGCGGTTGGAACGCGGGCACAGCGCCACGCTCACCTCGCGCTCGCGCAGCAGGGCGCGGTCGCGGGCGTCGAGGTGGACGCCGTGCGCGATGTGGCAGTCCGGCCCCAGCAGCCCGAGGGAGTCCAGGAAGTGGGCCGGGCCCTGTCCGCTGCCGCCCGCGCGCAGGATCTCGAAGTCGAAGCCGAGCCGCCGGACCATGCGGGCGAGCGGCCCGCTGCCCGACATGGTGTACTCGCGTTCGTGCGCCGACTCCAGCAGGTGGATGTGCCGGCGCAGCCCGAACCTGCGGGCCAGGACGCCGAGGTCGGCCAGCACGCCGGTGTCCAGGGTGTAGGGGGCGTGCGGGGCGATGCCGATGACGCCACCGGGGGCGCCGCTCAGCTCGCGCAGCGTCGAGATGAGGTGGCCGCGGCCGGTCTCGGCCCAGCCGGCGTCGGTGTCGCCGAGCACTTCCAGGTAGGAGACGCCGGTCAGCCCGGCCTGCCGGGCCACCGGCATCGCCTCGATGTCGGTCACCACGTCCGCGACCGCCGTGGTGCCGTGGCGCAGCGCGAGCAGCGCCCCGTCGCGGGCATCAGAGGCCCAGTCGGCGGCCGGGCGGTCGCGGTAGGCCGCGTCGAAGGTGTCCGACCACTCCTCGAACGAGCCGTACCGGCGGGCGCCGACCGCGGCCATGCCGGTGAACTGCAGATGGGTGTGCGCGTTGACCAGGCCGGCCACGATCATGCCCGGCCAGCGCAGCTCCTGCGCGTCCGGATACGCGGTGAGGATCTCCCGCCGGTGCCCGACCGCGACCACCATGCCGTCGGCCACGGCCAGCGCGCCGTCCCGGATCGGCGGGCGGGAGACGGGGAGCAGCAGCGGCGCCGAGTGGATCACGGAACCCATACCTCGCCGGTCAGGCCGAGGATCTTGGCGGTGACCATGACCGCGGCCACGGCCGAGAAGCCCGCGAGGATCAGCAGGTCGGTGCGGTCGAAGGCCAGGTCGCGCATCCAGGTGCGGTGCCGCCCGCCGAAGCCGCGCAGGTCCATGGCGTTCACCGTGTCCTCCGCGTCGATCAGCGCGTTCACCGTCAGCGGGACCACCACCGGCCGCAGCGACAGCAGCCGCCGGACGGGGTTGCGGCTGCGGCTGTGCTCGTAGCCGCGGATGCGCTGGGCGTCCACGGTCTCGCGCAGGCTCGCCGCGGTCGAGGGCAGGAACCGGAAGGTCAGGTCCACCCCGTAGGCCAGCCGCTGGGACAGGCCGAGCCGCGCGAACGCCACGCCGAGGTCGGAGGGCGCGATGTTGAACGCCACCGGGAAGCTGACCAGGGCCAGCGAGACATAGCGCACCAGGACGGTCGCCGCGTACGACAGCGTGGTCCAGGTGACCGGGGAGTGCGTGATCGGGGCGTTGAACAGCACCTGCTCGCCCGGGCCGGCCTGGGCGCTGACGGCGGAGGTGAGGATGCTGTTGGCCAGGACCAGAAGCGTGGTCAGGGTCAGCATGAACGCCCAGTTGGCGCGCACTCCGCGCCACGGGATGCCCGCGGCGCGGTAGTACGCGAGGGCCACCGCGGTGCAGGCGAGCACGACGCGCAGGTCGTCGACGCCCGCCACGGCCACGATGTAGAGCACGGGGACCAGCAGGAGCACGCGGGGGTCGCGGCGGCTCAGGAAGGACCCCGCGCCGAGATAGCGCGGTGTGACGTCCACCCGGTTACCGTCCGGTCCGCTTGGACAGCGGCTCCCAGATGGCGTCCAGCGCGGGGACCAGGATGACGACGGCGATGGCGTCGGAGATCAGCGCGGGCAGGTAGTTGATCGAGATGACCGTGGTGACGTCGATGCCCTGCACCCAGATGTCGGTGAACACGAACAGCAGGCCGACGGCGGTGGCCAGCAGCGCGCCGAGCGCGGTGACGACCAGCCGCAGCGCCTCGTTGGCGATCGGCGGCAGGTAGGCGAACAGCAGGCCCGCGAGCGCGCCGACCAGGCCGTTGGCGACGCTCCAGTTCCAGTACGTCAGGCCGTAACCCGAGATCAGGTCGATGATGGCGTTGCCGACCAGGCCGGTGAACAGGCCGGCGATCACGCCGAAGCGCTTGCCGAAGAAGGGGACCAGGGCGAAGGCGGGGCGCACCTGAACGGCCTGCGTGCCGGGGATCAGGAAGCTGAACAGGCCGAGGACCGCGTAGAGCGCGGCGCCGACCGCGCCGTACACGACGGTGCGGGAGGAGAGGGATAAGACGGGCTCGCGCGGAGTCGTCGCGTCGGTGCTCATCAGGGGGTTCCTTCCTGCGGGGAAGAGGGGGAAGGGGGAAGGAGTGCAACACGGCGGGCCAGATCGAAGGGGTGGGGGATCGATCCCGCGTCCGGGAGGTGCTCGCGGACCGCGCGCACCAGGCTGGTGGCGGCCAGGCCCGCCCGCGACCACACCGCCTCGTCGCCGGCCAGCTCGGCCGGGGTGGCGTCGGCGGCGATGCCGCCGTCGTCCACGACGATGACGCGGTCGGCGTGGGTGAGGGCGAGGTCGACGTCGTGGGTGATGAAGTAGACGCTCTCGACGTGGCCGGCGGCCAGCGCGTGGCCCATGAACTCCGTGGTGGTGCGCAGGTCCTGCCCGGCGGTGGGCTCGTCGAGGATCAGCGTGCGCGGGCGCATCGCCAGGGCGAGCGCGACGGTGAGGCGGCGCTGCTGGCCGAACGACAGCGTGCGCGGCGGCCGGGCCATGATCTGGGCCTCACCGTCCAGCAGTACGGCCCGCAGCGCCCTGCCCGACTCCTCGGCGATCTTCTCGGCGCTCCAGCCGAGGTTGCGCGGGCCGAACGCCAGCTCCTGGCCGACGGTGGCGCAGAACAGCGCCTGGCCGGGGTTCTGGAACACGTAGCCGAAGGTGGTGGCCAGGCTGAGCACCGAACGCTCGGCGACCGGCGCGCCGTCCACCAGGACCTCGCCGCGGGTGGCGTCGACCAGCGACACCGCGGCGCGCAGCAGCGTGGACTTGCCCGCGCCGTTCCGGCCGAGGACGGCGACCCGCTCGTACGGGCCGAGCGAGAGGTCGACGCCGGACAATACGGTGCGCTCGCCATAGCCGAGCCCCACCCCGTGGTACTCCAGGCGGGGGACGGTGACGCCGGACCCGCGCGCGGCCGGCTCGGGCACGGCGGGCAGTTCGGCGGCGCGCGCCACCAGGGTGGAGAAGGGCAGCTTGACGTGCCCGACCGGCGCGACCTTCAAGAACCCCTCGGCCGGGCCCTGGTGGCGGGGCCGGCCCTCCTCCAGGTAGAGGACGCCGGTGGGGGAGAACTCCAGGATCTCCTCGACGCGATGCTCGACGACGACCGCCGCGCCGCCCTCGTCGGCGAACCTCCTGATCTCCCGCATCAGCCGCAGCCCGGCGGCGGGGTCGAGGTTGGCCAGCGGCTCGTCCACGACGATCACCTGGGGGCGCATCACGAGCACGCCGGCGAAGGCGACCATCTGCAGTTCGCCGCCGCTGAGGGAGGCGGTCGCGCGGTCCAGCAGGTGCTCGATGCCGACGCGGCCGGCGACCTCGGCGATCCGGCCGCGGATCTCGGCGCGGGACAGGCCGAGGTTCTCCGGGCCGAAGGCGATCTCGGCGGCGACGGTGGTGCCGACGATCTGCTTGCGCGGGTCCTGCAGCATGGTGCCGACGACGGTGGACAGGTCGCGGATGCTCCGTCCGGCCACCGGCGCGCCGCCGACGAGCACCTCGCCGGTCACCTCGGCGCGGTAGGCGTGCGGGATGAGCCCGTTGAGCAGGCGCAGCAGGGTGCTCTTGCCGCAGCCGGACGGTCCGCAGACCAGGGTGAGGTCACCGGGGCGGACGGTGAGGCTCGTCCCGGCCAGCGCGGTGTGGCCGGTGGAGAGGTAGCGGACGCTCACGTCACGGACCTCGATGAGCGCGGTCATGACGCGATCCCTGTCTCCCCTCCGCCCGCCGGGCGCCGTGGTGGCGCGTGCCGGATGGTCGTCCAGTGGAGATTAAAGGGGAGATCAATGCCTTACGCAATTGCTGGTGAAAGGCCGGTATTGGGATGGTGTAGCCGAAAAATCCGGTTTCGGGGGTCTTAATTACATTTGCGTGTCACGCTGGTGGGCGACGGTTACGCCGCCGTTTCCCCGTGCGGGCCCGCAGGGCCGCCGCGGCCGGGCGGGCTCACCGGTCCCGCCCGCCTTCTTCATGCCCGACATACCGCGCATATAGGGTTGTCGGTGATGAGTGAAGCAACGAGGTGGATAGCCCTGGACGGCGCCGTCAACGTGCGGGACCTGGGAGGTCTCCCCACGGCCGACGGCCGGACGACCAGGTTCGGGCGGGTGCTGCGCTCGGACAACCTGCAAGGACTGACCGAGGCCGACGTACGGCGGCTCGTCGGCGAGCTCGAGCTGCGCGACGTGGTCGACCTGCGCTCGCACGCCGAGGTCGCGCTGGAGGGGCCCGGCCCGCTCACCCGCGTGCCCGAGGTGAGCATCCATCACCTGACCCTCTTTCCCGAGGTCGGCCGGCACACCGACGTCGATGCCGACACGCCGGAGGCCGCGGAGCTCGCGGAACTCGCAGGCGACGCCGCCCCCTCGCGAAGCGGCGGCGCGCAGCCGCACATCGAGGCCGACAAGGTGCTGCCCTGGCAGGGCAAGGACGAGGAGCACCCCGACGTGCGCGCACTCGGGTTCTACTACGCCTACCTGCTGGACCGGCCCGACTCGGTGCTCGCCGCCCTGCGCGTCCTCGCGCACGGCGACGGCGCGGCGATCGTCCACTGCGCCGCGGGCAAGGACCGCACCGGGGTGGTGTGCGCCCTGGCGCTCTCGGTCGCCGGAGTCACCCGTGACGCGATCGTCGCCGACTACGCGGCGACCGGCGACCGCATGGCGGCCATCCTGGCCCGCCTGCGCGCCAGCGACACCTACCGGGACGACCTCGACTCGCGTCCGGCCGACAGCCACCTGCCCCGGCCGGAGTACATGGACCACTTCCTGCGGATGCTGGAGGACCGGGACGACGGCCCGCTCGGCTGGCTGTCCCGCCACGGCTGGACCGGCGAGGACGCCGCCGCCCTGCGCTCGCGCCTGCTCAGCTGACCCGCGCGCCGGGCGGCTCCAGGGCCACGACCCGGCGCTCGGCGGCCGACACCCGGGCGGCGGCCAGGACGGCGAGCGCCTCGGCGGCCTCCAGCGGGTCCACCGGGGGAGGCGCGCCCGTGGTGAGGGACGCCACCACGCCCGCGTAGAACTCCTGGTAGGCGCCGGGCAGCGTCTCGACCGGGCGGGTGTCGCCCTCGGTGCCGAGCAGGCCCCAGTGCTCAGGAGAGTCGGCGCCCCACCCGGGGCCGCCCGGGCGCTCGCCCGCCCGCAGGCGGTCCTCCTGCGGATCCATCCCCCACTTGACGTACGCCCCGCGCGAGCCGAGCACCCGGAACCTCGGCCCGGGGCGCGCGGCGACCGCGCTCATCCACAAGTGGGACCGGGCGCCGCCCGCGTGGGTCAGCGCGATGAACGCGTCATCGTCCGCGCCCACCCCCGCCCGCCGGACGTCGGCCTCGGCGTACACGTCGGTCACCGGCCCCAGGTAGCGCAGCGCCTGGTCGACCAGGTGGCTGCCGAGGTCGTACAGCAGCCCGCCCAGCTCCTCCGCGCCGCCGTTCTCCCGCCAGCCGCCCTTGGGCACCGGCCGCCAGCGCTCGAACCGCGACTCGAACCGGTGGACCTCGCCGAGATCGAGCGTGGTCAGGGTACGGAAGTCGCCGTCCCACCGGCGGTTGTGGAACACGGTGAGCATCACCCCGCGCTCGCGTGCCAGCCCGTCCAGCTCAACGGCCTCGGCGGAGGTGGCGGCCAGCGGCTTGTCCACCACCACGGGGACTCCGGCCGCCAGGGCGAGCCGGGCGAGCGGGACGTGCGTGCGGTTGGGGGAGGCGACCACCAGCAGGCCGGGCTCGCGGGCGAGCAGCTCCTCGGCCGAGGCGACGACCGTGGCCCCGGGGTGGTCGCCGGCCACCAGCGCCGCCCGCTCGGGGCTGCGGGTGACCACGGCGTCCAGCTCCAGGCCGGGCGTGGCCCCGATCAAAGGCGCGTGGAAGAACCGCCCTGCCGGGCCGTATCCGGCCAGTCCGACCTTGATCACGAGTCTTTCTCGTCCCGCTCGGCGAGGAAGCGCTCGAACTGCGCGGCCAGCTCCTCGCCGGTCGGCATGGGCGTGCTCTCGGCCATGAGGTTCTCGCGCTCGGCGCCGTGGAAGGCGTCGTACTGCTGCTCCAGCCCCTGGATGGCGGTGGACAGCTCGGCCGAGGCGATGATCTGCTCCTCGATCTCGGCCGTGGTCTTCTCGGCGGCGTCGCGCAGGCCGTCCATCGGGAACACCAGCCCGGTGTCGCGGCTGACCGCCTCCAGCGCCGTCACCGCCGCCCGGGGGTACTCCGCCTGGGCCAGGTAGTGCGGCACGTGGACGGCGTAGCCGAGCGCGTCGTACCCGCGCGAGCCCAGGCGCAGCTCCAGCAGGGAGGCGGCGCTGCCCGGCACCTGGATGCGGCCGAACGGGCTGCCCGGCCCGCTGGTCAGCCCGGGACGGGTGCCGTGGCCGGTCAGGCCGAGCGGCCGGGTGTGCGGCGCGGCCATCGGGATGCCGTGCGCGGTGACCAGCTTGCCGATGTTCAGCCGGGTGGCGAGCGTGCCGACGGCCTCCACGAACAGCTCCCACTCGCGGTCGGGCTCGGGGCCGTGCATCACCAGGAACGGCGTGCCCGCCGCGTCGTGCGTGAGGTACACCACCAGCTCGGGCGACTCGCAGTCGACCCACCGGTCGGTGTCGAAGGTCATCAGCGGCCGCCTCGACCGGTAGTCCAGAAGACGGTCGACGTCGAACGTCGCGACGACCCGGTGCTCCAACTCGGCGAGCAGGTGGCCGACCGCGAGCCGGCCCGCCCCGCCCGCGTCCACGAACCCCTCCAAGTGGTAGAGCAGCACCGGATCGGTCAGCTCAGGGACATCACCGCTGAGCCGGTAAAGATCCGTCGGGTCGAACACCTTGGGTCCCAGCCTTTCTATCGTCTCTCAACAGAGAACCTATGGGATGTCCTGACGATTCCGCCGGTGAGTCCCCTGGTCTGCTGCCCGGGCGGCCACATCCGGTCCCCCCCGCGCGGGCCCCGCGCCGGGCCTCCGCCGCCGGGCACGGGGGCGCCGGGCACAATGGAGACGTGGAAGAGGACGCCGAGGTCGTGGAGCTGGCCACCCGGCTGTTCCAGATGGCCAGGGCCGGCGACACCGACCGGCTGTGCGCGTACGTGGACGCGGGCGTCCCGGCCGGCCTGGCCAACGACAAGGGCGACACCCTGCTCATGCTCGCGGCCTACCACGGCCACGCCGAGACCGTGCGCGCGCTGCTGGAGCGCGGCGCCGACCCCGATCGGGCGAACGACCGGGGGCAGACGCCGCTCGCCGGCGCGGTGTTCAAGAAGGAGCCGGACGTGGTGCGGGCCCTGCTCGCGGCCGGGGCCGATCCGCACCGGGGCAACCCGTCGGCGTACGCGACCGCACAGATGTTCGGGCAGGCCGAAATGCTGGCGTGGTTCACGCCGGAAGCGAAGTAACCGGTCGAATCACCACTGTCGGCCTGTAGTTAATTGGTTACTTTGTTGCCATCATGGGGGAATGGCTGATTTAGCGCCGCTCAAGCTTCTTCTTCCCTCCTTGTCGTGTCCGTTCCCCAGCGTGGTCAGCCCGCACGCCGAGCAGGTCGACGCCGAGACCTTCTCCTGGCTGGTGGAGAGCCGGATGATCGACGACCCCGCGGAGCTCGATCGCTACCGCGAGGCCCATTACGGCTGGCTGGGCGCCCGCACCTACCCCTACGCCTCCCGTGACATGCTCCGCCTGGTGACCGACTGGTGCGTCTGGCTGTTCGCCTTCGACGACGCCTTCTGCGAGTCCGACCGCCGGGCCGCGGAGATCGCCCGCGCCCTGCCGCAGCTGCTCGCCGTCCTGGACGAGGACGCCGGCTCCCGCGTGCGGGTGGAGGCTCCGTTCGCGTGCGCCTTGCTGGACATCATGTGCCGGGTCCGCGACGCGGGCAGCGCCGACCAGCTGGACCGCTGGCGCACGGTCACCAAGGACTATCTGTACGCCCAGGTCTGGGAGGCCGCCAACCGTGAGGACGCCGTGATCCCCACCTACGGCGACTACATCTTCATGCGGCGCAGAACCGGCGCCATGCTGACCGTCTTCGCGCTGATCGACCTGGCCACCGGGCACCCGCTCACCACCGACGAATGGCGGCACCGCGACCTGCGGGCGATCACCGACAGCGCCAACGACGTGGTGGTCTGGGACAACGACCTGCTGTCGTACGCCAAGGAGCGCCGCGGGGTCAACGCGCCGAACAACCTGGTCAACGTGCTGGTGCGGCACCTGCACCGCTCGATCCAGCAGTCGATGGACGAGATCGGCCGCATGCGCGACGCCGCCGTCACCCGCATGGTCGCGCTGCGGGCCGGCCTGGACGCGCTCGGCTCGCCCGCCGTCTCGGCCTACGTGCGCGGCCTCGAACACTGGATCAGCGGCAGTGTGGCCTACTCCCTCACCAGCAGCCGCTACACCAAGGCCTGGCAGGACCTCGTGCTGACCCCCGACCACGCCGAACGGAGCTGACCCCTCGCCGGTGCCCCGCCCGGCGCCGCGATCAGGTGGCGGGCGGGGCGGCGGGGTCGATCTCGCCCATGGCGTAGCTGACGGCCTCATCGAAGTTCATCCGGGTGCCCTGCTGGTAGACGTCGAGATAGGCGTCCTCGCCCAGCATGCGCTTGCACTCCTTGACGCACTGCTCGTGCTCGGTGCCGAAGAACGGGGAGCCGAACTGCGGCAGGCCGAACAGCCGCCAGTTCGTCTGCGCCGCGCCCAGGATGCGCGCGGCCCGGGACGGGTCGCCCTGCTCGACGGCGAGCTGCGACAGCGTCTCCATCGCCAGGACGGCGCCCAGCACGTCGTGGAAGTGCCGTTTGATGCGCAGCGACTCCTGCGCGCTCAGCACGGCGTCCTCGACGCGCCCGGTCATCCGTTCGATCGCCGCGGTCGCCCACACCGCGTACGAGCGCAGCCACAGCTCGCCGCGCTCGCCGCAGAGCTGGCGGCAGTCGCGCAGCAGCGCCTCGGCCTCGGCCAGCTCGTTCTGCTGGGTGAGCACCACCGCGAGCTCGACGATCGCCGGGAGCAGCCCGGGATTCAGCTCGCGCCCGCTGCGGTGGAACTCGATGGCCACCCCGAGCAGCGCGGTCGCCTTGTGCAGGTCACCCTGCAGGAACGCGGCCGTGCCCTGCATCTTCGTCGCCAGGATCACCGCGATCGAGTCGCCCACCCGCACGGCCTCGGAGGCGCACTGCTCGGCGGCGTCCAGCGCCCCGGCCGTGTCGCCCTGCGCGCTGCGGACGTAGGCGAGCACCCACAGGGCCTTGCAGCGCTCCCTGCTCGGCTGCGGGCTGGCGTGCAGGGCCCGCTCGAGGTACAGCCGGCCCTCGCGGGCGAACCCGCAGGCGACCCACATGAACCACAGCGA
This sequence comes from Sphaerisporangium melleum, assembly GCF_014646695.1. GTDB lineage: Bacteria > Actinomycetota > Actinomycetes > Streptosporangiales > Streptosporangiaceae > Sphaerisporangium > Sphaerisporangium melleum. The sequence continues at coordinate 22,916 of NZ_BMNT01000019.1, read as the reverse complement.
GGACAGCAGGTCGAGCCCCGTGCGCGCCTCGGCGGGATCGCCCAGGCAGTAGTCCAGCGCGGCGCGGATGTTGTCGTGCTCCTGCCGCATCCGCCCGAACCAGTAGACCTGGCGCGGCCCGGACCAGGCGCGCTCGCCCCGCTCGGCGAGCTGCAGGTAATAGTCGCGGTGCCGACGGCGCACCTGGTCGGTCTCGCCGAGCTTGTCCAGCCACTCCCTGCCGTAGTGCCGCAGCGTGTCGATGAGGCGGTAGCGCACCCCGGCCCGTTCGTTCCCGCTCAGCAGGATGGACTTCTCCACCAGCCCGCCGATCAGGTCCAGGACCTGCTCGGCCGGGAGGTCCTCGCTGGCGCACACATGGCGCGCGGCCTCCAGCTCGAAGTCCCCGGAGAAGATGGAAAGGCGCGCCCACAGCAGCCGCTCGGCCGGCTCGCACAGCTCGTGGCTCCAGCCGATGGCCGCGCGCAGCGTCTGGTGGCGGGGCAGCGCCGTGCGGCTGGCCCCGGCGAGCAGGCTGAACCGGTCGGTCAGCAGCGCGAGGATCTGCTCCACCGACAGCGCGCGCAACCGGACCGAGGCCAGCTCGATGGCCAGCGGGATGCCGTCGAGCCGCCGGCACAGCTCCGACACCGCCCCGATGTTGTCCTCGTCCACGGTGTAGCCGGGGAGCACCGCCGAGGCGCGCTCGGCGAACAGCTGGATCGACTCGTTCAGGAACGGGCTCTCGCCGCCGTCGTCGCCCGGCACCAGCAGCGGCGCGAGCGGGATGCCGTGCTCGCCCTGGACGCCCAGCGACTGCCTGCTGGTGGCCAGCACCCGCAGGCGCGGGGCCGCGTGCAGCAGTTGCTGGACCAGCACGGCGCACGCCTCCAGCAGGTGCTCACAGGAGTCCAGGACGACCAGCAGGTCGCGCTGGGAGATCCACTCGGTGAGGGTCTCGACCTCCGGCCGGGCCGACTGGTCGGCGATGCCGAGCGCGGCGGTGACGGCGTGCGGCACCATCGTCGGGTCCTGCAGACGCGACAGGTCGACGTACCAGACGCCGTCGGGGAACTGCGGGCTCATCTGGTGGGCGACGCGCAGCGCGGTGCGGGACTTGCCGACGCCGCCGATGCCGGTCACGGTGACCAGGCGGGACTCCTGGAAGCGTTGCCGGATGGTGGCGAGCAGCCGCTCGCGTCCGACGAAGCTCGTGAGCTCCGCGGGAAGATTACCCGTTCTCCGCCACTCTGCGGGGGATGCCATGGGCCGCCTCACGGGGGTGGTTCCGGCGTGCTGCCTGCTTCGGCATCGTACCCGTGCCGACCGTCGGCTGTCCCAGTGCCGCGGGCGTATGCCCGGCCGGGAGGCGGTGGAACGGGTGGGGGCGATGGGACGGGTGGTGATGGTGGGGGTGCGGGTCGCACCGGCCGCCGGGCGCGTAGCATTGGAGCGTGACTGTGCACGAGCCGGATGACCTGCGTCCGGTGGACCTCTTCGATGAGGGACTGCCGGTGCTGCCTGACCAGACGAGCGACGACACCGACACCGGTTGGGGCGAGTGGCGCTCGTCCGACGACGTGTCCCATCTCCTGGAGGAGCGCCCGCCGCACTGGGACTGACCGGGACACCGTCGCCCGGGCTCCGCGTCCCGCGCGGAGCCCATCTCATGTCCGTCACGGCCCGAAGGCTTCACCGGTCTTCGGGCCGCCACCACCGCCCGCGCGCTCCGGCGCCGCGGGCGGTTCGCCGTGCGAGCCCGGTCAGGCGCCGACCGGATCGGCCGTGGGCGAGGAGCCGTTCATGCTGAACACCGGCTCGAGCTCCGGCTCGCGCCGCTCGGCCCGGTCCGCCGCCGGCCGCTCGGCCTTCTCGGGGACGAGGATCGCGGGGAAGGTCCCGGTGTCGACGATGCCGTGCTCGTTGTAGGCGCTCTCGATCAGCGCGTGCGCCCGCGGCTCGAGCTTCCACAGCGCGCGCACCTCCCTGGCCGTGGTCAGCGGGATGCCGACCTCCCGGGCGATGTCGGCCGCCCTCGGCACGATCTTGCGCTCGATCTGCTTGTCCCAGTACGCCCGCGCCGCGCGCAGCAGGGCGGCGCGCTGGGCGGTGTCGACGACCTGCGGAGCGTGGTCCGGATCCATGATCTCGGCCTCCTCTTCCTCGTCGTCGAGGGCGTTGTAGGCCGCGACCGGCGCCGAGGACGCGGGCAGGGCGTGCCGCCGCTCGTCCTCCTCCTCGGGGCCCCAGGGCACCGGCGGACGCAGGTCGATGAGCGCGCTGGTGTTGTAGAGCGCGCCGATCTGCTGGAGCAGGGCCTCCTGCCGGGTGGAGTCGACGGCGAGGCCGGTGTGCTCCACCGCCTGGTCCATCACCCGGTCGAGCCTGGCGAGCGCCGCCCGCATCTTGCGGTCGGAGGCGCCGGCCTCGCGCAGCGCGCGGGCCCGCTTGGCGGCCAGCGCGACCCGGGTGAGCCTGCGGTGCGCGTCCACCTCGCTGGCCGTGCGATCGCTGACCTCGGCCAGCCCGAGCCGCACCATGGCCCGCTCGGGGGTGAGCCGCCACTTGATGCGCGAGCGGCCGGTGATGCGGTGCCGCTCGATGGCCATGCCGCGCTCCCACAGCCACGCGGCGACCAGCGGGGCGGCGAGCCGGAAGATGGCCTCGGCCAGGCTGCGGGCGTCCAGGCTGGACAGCACCGCGGACAGGCTGGTGAGCGCCCACACGGCGATGCCGTCGATGCCGGCCGAGAAGTTCTCCCGCATGTTGCGGCGCGCCCGCACCGCGCTGGTGATCACCGCGACCTCGATGAACGCGAAGAGCAGCAGGCGCAGCGGCCCGTCGAAGCCGAGCACGTCTCCGGAGAACCGCCACATGCCCTGCGCGGACACCCCGGTGGCGATGCTGGCGGCCACGATGGTGAGGATGTCCTCCGCCGGGCGGTTCTCGGCGAACTTGCGGTAGGCGACGGCGCAGGCGCGGTAGGTCGCGCGGAGAGTGAAGAACGCCAGGACCAAGAGCACCAGGGCGGACGCACAGATGATGGCCGTTTGACCTGGATGATCGGCGGCGAAGGTGGTTATCTGCTCGAAGGGGGGCATCAGTCTCTGTCCGTCATTCTCGATGTCCGACAGGATTACCGGGAGGATCATCGCAGAGTGCCGGGCCGCGCGCGCACCGGAGCCGACATTCGTCTCCGGAAAGTCACCATCCCCACCGCCCCCATCGGTATCACGCCGCTCAGATCACCGCCTTGTCGCAGGACATCTTCGTCTCCTTCACCCCCGTGACGTCGTGCGCACCGCTGCGTAGCATCTCGCTGTGTTATCCATGCTGTTCTATCTGGTCATCGCGGGCATCCCGCTGTCATTCCTCTGTGGCTCGGTGGGTCTCGCGGCGGTGTCGGCCCCGGTCCGCACGCGCGATCGCATGAGCGCGCGCTTCCTGATCTGGGGAGCGGCCTTGGTCGCGACCGGCGCCGCGGCGACCGGGCTCACCGCCTGGAGCACGAGCGAAGACATGCACTACGACGACTTCGGGTCGGCGATGACCGCCCTGGCGGGCGTGTACGGCGCGGCTCTGCTCGTCCTCGGGCTGGGTCCCTTCGTCTCGTTGCTGCTGATGACGCTCCGGCGCCGCGTCGCGCTTCTGCCGCGCGCGCTCCGGCCGGCCGTCCACCAGGCGGGCGCGCCCGCCGGCACCGCGGCGGGAGTGGCGGCGACGATGGTGGCGACCGCCGTCGCGGTCGCACTGATGATCATCGCGCCTGCCGTCACGGCGCAGGGGAGGGCGAGGGACCTTCAGGGATATCAGCCGCAGACCTCGTGGGTGTACGTCGTCGCGCTGCTGATTCTCCTCGCCCTCGCGGGCGCGCTCGCCGCCACCCGCTCGGCCGGCTCCGAGCGCGTCCTGCGCAGGCTCGGTGGCGGCTCGGCCGTGGCCCTGCGCTTCCTCAACGGCTGGCGAGCGGCTTTCCGCGCCGCATGCGGGACGGTGATCGGCCTCGCCGCCGGGTGCGTCATCGGCCTGTCGCTGGCCTGGCCGATGACCACTTATGTCGACTGGGAGCCGGCGCCGCCGCGAGCACCCTTCGAAACGCCATGGACGGCGATCGCCGTCCTCGCCGCCGGACTGCCCGTCCTCGCAGCGGCGATCGCGACCCTCGCCCCTCCCACCTGGCTCACCCGGCCCGCCCGCGCGTCGAGACCTGGTCTCAGCGCCTCCCCGGAACCGGGACGGGTCGCTCCCGCGCCGGAGGCCTGACCCGCATCGCGGCGGGCACCGGGCGCTCGTGTGCGGCCGCCCGTACCGCTCGGCGAGGACCACCGGCAGCTCAGGAGACGATGTCCTTGCGGCGGAAGCGTCGGAAGGCCAGGGCGGTCAGGATCGACGCGTAGGTCACCGACAGCGCGGCGCCGCGGGCCATGCCGCTCCAGTCGAGCTCGGGGACCAGGGCGTCCAGCCAGGCGGTGTTCCAGAAGGTCGGCAGGAACTCGCGCAGCGTGCCGAGTGCCTCCACCGCCTGCAGGATGTTGCTCACGATGACCAGCCCGACCGCGCCGCCGACCGCGCCGAGCGGCGAGTCGGTGCTCACCGACAGCAGGAACGCCAGGGCCGCCACGACGAGCTGGCTCACCAGCGCGTACCCCACGACGATGCCGAACCGCGGCAGCACCGCGACGGCCGGGATCACCTCGCCGGTGCCGGGCAGCCGCACGTCGTTCCAGCCGAAGGCGAGCGTGCCGGCCAGCAGCGACATCACCGGGACCACGATGACCGCCGTGGCCGAGAAGCCCAGGGCGACCAGCAGCTTGCGCCACAGTAGCCGGTCACGCGGCACCGGGGCCGCCAGCAGGTAGCGCAGGGAGGACCAGCTCGCCTCGCTCGCCACGGTGTCGCCGCAGAACAGCGCGACCGCGACCACCAGCAGCAGCGTGGCCGACACCGAGAGCGTGAACGCCGCGAAGTTCAGCCCGCCCTGCGTGGCCAGGTCCGACAGCCGCAGCGCGTTGTTCTGCTGGGCCGCGGGCCCCAGCGAGAACGCCACGACCAGCACCCATGGCAGGGCCAGCAGCAGGCCGAACATCACCGCGGTGCGCCGCCGTTTCAACTGGCGCACGACCTCCACCCGCAGCGGCAGCGTCCGCCCGGGGGCGTACCCGCCGCCCACCGGCTCCTCACGCCCGCCCGGGACCTTCCGCTCCAGCGTCACGCCTTGTCTCCGATCAGGTCCAGGAAGACGTCCTCCAGGCGGCCACGGGAGCCGCCCGCGGCGGCCGGGTCGCCGAGCAGGTCGCTCACCGGACCGGCGGTGACGAGCCTGCCGCGGTGCATGACGACGACGTGGTCGCACGTCTGCTCCACCTCGGACAGCAGGTGGCTGGAGACGATCACCGTACGCCCGCCGGCCGCGTAGCGGATCAGCACGCGGCGCATCTCGGCGATCTGCGGCGGGTCCAGGCCGTTGGTGGGCTCGTCCAGCACCAGCAGATCGGGCAGGCCGAGCATCGCCTGGGCGATGGCCAGCCGCTGGCGCATGCCCTGGGAGTAGGTGCGCACCGCCCGGTCGAGCGCCGAGCCGAGGGCGGCGATCTCCAGCGCCTCGGGCAGGTGGGCGTCGTCCCGTGGCCGCCCGGTGGCCCGCCAGTAGAGCTCGAGGTTCTCCCGGCCGGACAGGTGCGGCAGGAAGCCCGGCCCCTCGACGAAGGAGCCGAGGCGGGACAGCACCGGCGCGCCCGGCGTCACCCGGTGGCCGAAGATGCGGATCTCCCCGGCGTCCGGATGGATCAGCCCCATCATCATGCGCATGGTGGTGGTCTTGCCGGCGCCGTTCGGCCCGAGCAGGCCGAGCACCTGCCCCCTGTCCACCTGGAACGACAGATCGTCCACCGCCGGCTCGCCGTCGCGGTAGCGCTTGCTCAGCCCGGTGATCCGCAACGGCACCCCGGCCAGCGCCGGGTCGGGCCGGCCGGCGTGCCGTACCCGCCCGGTCAACAGAATCGCGGCGGCGACGGCCAGCGCGGCGAGCGGCAGGGCCCAGGTCCACCAGCCGAGCCCGCCGCCGGTGGTCCGCAGCGCGGGATCGGTGGGCACGGTCAGCGTGGAGGAGGCCAGGCCCACGCGGTGCACGGCCGGGGCGATGGGGGAGGCGTAGCCCATGTCGGTGGTGCTCACCACCAGGCGGAGCCGGTGGCCCACCTCGAAACGGTGGTCGATCGCCGGCAGGGTGACCGTGACCGGGGTGCCGGCCGGGGTCGCGGTGACCCGGAACGGCGCCACCAGCCCCTGCGGCAGGAGGGGACGCTGCCCGCCCACGTCGTACAGCTTGGCGAACAGGATCACCTCGCCCTCGCCGTGCACCCGCACGCTCGCCGATGGTGTGCCGGTGACCTCCAGCGGCGCGGTGAGCGGCGCGGACTCGAACGCGGCGGCCTGGCCCGGCATGTCGATCGCCAGGCCGGCGCCGCCGAGGCCGCCCAGCAGGCCCGCCATGCCGGGGACCGTGGAGATCGCGGCCGGCGAGCCGCCCGGCGGGCCGGCCACCTCCTGGTCGGGGCCGGCGAGGGGCACCGGTGTGCGGGCCGCGCCGGCCAGCCCGGGGTAGCGGCCGGCGGCGGCGTGCAGCAGCACCGGGCGGCGCGTGCCGGGGTCGCGGCCGCCGTTCCTGGTCACCGAGAACGCCTCACCCGGCGGCGGGCCGCCGCTCCGGTTCTTCAGCCAGTGGTCGAACCAGCCGATGGTGCGGTCGGCCACCCAGTCGAGCTCGCCGTCGCCGCCGTCGTGCCCGCCGTCGAACCACGCCACCCGCACCGGGGCCCCGGTCGCCGCGATCGCCCTGGCGTTGGCGTCGGCGTGGGACAGCGGGAACAGCGAGTCGTACTTGCCCTGGATGAGCAGCGCCGGCACGCGGATCTTCCCGGGCACCGAGACGGGACTGGACCTGCGCAGGGTCTCGACGGCGGCCGGGGTGGCCCGCCCGGTCTGCGCGACCTGCTGGTACATGTCGCAGATCGCCGGCAGGAACCGCCCGCACCGCACCTCGCGCCCGTCGATCCCACCCGGCGCCCCCTGCCCGGTGTCCTTGTCCCTGGACGCCGCCCCGGTGCCCTGGTCCGTGGACCCCGCACCGGCGCCGGGGGAGGGAGATGCGCCCCCCGGCGGGCTCGTCGCGGGGGTGGGGGAGGACGGGAGGCCTCCGGGCCGGGAGAGGAGGGGTGTGGCGGGCGGGGAGGGCACACCGGGGTCGCCGGTGAGCGGGGAGCCGGAACCGGAGTCGGCGCCGGCGAGCGGCGACTCGACGGCGCGGCTGAAGAACAGGCCCGCCCACATGCGCTTGAACACGCCCTGCTCGGGGCCCTGGCCCGTGGCGTCGGGGAACAGCGCGTCGGCCAGGTCGTACCAGGTGATCTGCGGCACGATGGCGTCGATCCGGTCGTCGTACGCGGCGGCCATGAGGGTGATCGCGCCGCCGTAGGAGCCGCCCGCGAGCCCGAGACGCGGATCGCCGGGCGCGTCGAGCAGCACCTCGGGCCGCCGGGCCACCCAGTCGATCAGTTGCCGGACGTCCTTGACCTCGTAGTCGGGGGAGTTGAGCGCGATCTCGCCGGTGGAGGCGCCGAAACCTCGGGCCGACCAGGTGAGCACGGCGTACCCCGCCTGGGCCAGCCGCACCGCCTGGTCGCGCACGCTGCGTTTGCTGCCGCCGAAGCCGTGGGCGAGCAGCACGGCGGGCCCCCTGCCCCCGTCGGCGGGCGGGAAGAAGGTGGTGTCGAGCAGCACCCGCTGGTCGTCGGCGGGGCCGTCCACCACCGGTATGACCTGCGCGATCGCGCGCACCGGCGGAGCCGGCCACACCGCCCACCCCACTGCGGCGAGCGCGAGCAGCACACCCACGGCCAGCGCCACTCCACGTCTGCCCCGAAGCCTCATGCCGAGAGCCTACTCACCCCCCGTCGAGGTACCGCTGCGACGGCGAGTGCCAGGTGAGTAAGGGATTTCTCGGGGAAACTCCCGATTGCGGAGCATCTCAGGGACCGGCATCATGCTTGGCGTGAAGCAAGGCGCAGGTGACAAGGTCAAGAACGCCGGGGCCGGCGGGCGGATGCTCTTCCCGTACAGATGGGCCAAGGGCAAGGCCGTCCGGGCCGGCGAGTGGGCCCTGCCCTACTGGACCCGGGGCGAGGCGGGGCGCGAGACGCCGCCCGATCTGCTCCGCGTGCTGTACACGAGCTGGATCGTCGCCTTCGTGCTGAAGGTCCTCGGCGCGTCGTGGGACGTGTCCTGGCACTTCAAGTGGCTGCGCGACGACCTCGCGCCGCCACACCTGCTCAACAGCGCCGGCACGGCCATCGTGCTCGCGCTCACGATCGTGCACGGGTACACCGGCTACGGCGTCGACCGCACCGCGCAGCGGCTCATCCAGTGGGGAACGGGAACGTTCCTCATCGCGGTGCCCATCGACCTGATCAACCACCGGATCAACGGGGTGGACATCACCTCGTGGAGCCCGTCCCACATGCTGCTGTACATCGGCACCGCGTTCATGATCGCGGGAGTGATCCGGGGCTGGTACCTCAACGCCCCCCAGGGGCGGCGGCGCACGGTCGTGCTCGGCGGCTTCTTCGTCTTCTTCCTGGAGAACACGCTCTTCCCCAGCGAGCACCAGGAGTACGGCATCCTGGAGCTGGCCTCATTCGAACGCGGGCAGCCGTACGCCGAGCCGAGCCTGATCGAGTTCGCCGCCAAGCAGCTCCAGAAGCCCATCGACCTCGACATGGCGCGGGCCTTCTCGCTGCCGGTGCCCGACTGGGTCTACCCGATGTGGTTCGGCGTGGCCGCCATGCTGGTGCTGGTCATGGCGCGGGCGCTGGTCGGCCGCAGATGGACGGCCACCGCCGTCGCCGGGGTCTACGTCGGCTTGCGTGCGGTCATCTGGCCGCTGCTCGTCGTCGGCGGCTTCCCTCCCTCGGCCGTCCCCTTCTTCCTGCTCGCCGCCGCCGTCTGCGTGGACCTGGCCTTCATGGTCCGCATGCCCGCCGTGCGGGCCGCGCTCGGCGCCCTGCTGGTCACGGCGGGCGTCTACGGCGGGCTGGCCCTGCAGGACCGCCTGCTGGAGGCTCCGCCCTTCCTCGTGGTCTCGGCGCCGGTGACGGCCGTCCTGCTCGGCGCGGGCTGGTACGGCGTCGAGTGGTACCGCCGCCGCTCCGGCGAGCCCGAGGCCCCCGCCGCCCTGCCCATCAGCGCCCCCGCCACCCCCTGAGCGCCCCTGCCCGCGGCACGCCGCGACCCGCCGGATGAGGGCGCGGGCGGCGTGCCGCGAAGCGGATCAAGGTCCAGATGATGCGCATGCCGGCTCGCCGGCGGCCACCGGGTCCACCCGATCGGGCGGACCCACTGGCTTTCGTCAGGCGACCGGGGCGCGGGTGATGGCGACCGCGACGCCGTAGGCCAGGCCCATCACCGTGACCTCCATCGCCGCCCAGGCGGCGAACGCGGTCGTCCCGCCCCGCGCGATGGCCGGCATGAGCCGCCAGCGGATGTGCGCGCCGAGCAGGCCGAGCGCTCCGAAGCAGACGAGCTTCGCGACCACCAGCAGCCCGTACTCCGTGGTGAACAACGACCCCGGCAGGCGGGTCGTGGGGGACAGCGCCAGCTCCACCAGGGCGCTGAACAGCCCGGACAGGCCCACCACCAGCAGGGCCACCGTCGCCAGGCGGGAGAAGGCGGGCAGGGCGCGGGCCAGCAGGTCGCGGTGCCGCGCGAGGAGCACGGCCGTGGCGGCCAGGCCGCCGGTCCACAGCGCCGCGCCGACGACGTGCAGCTCCATCGAGACCATGCTCAGGTCGTGCCAGTACCAGTTGGACGCGTGCCCGCTCACCGGAAGCGGCAGCAGGCCGAACACGGCCACGATCACCCGCAGCTCGGCGGGGACCTTCTCCCCGAAACGCAGCGCCAGCAGGCCGAAGAACGTGTACGCCAGTGCGCACGCGGCGCTGAGCACCAGGCCCTGGCCCGCGCCGATCGCCTCGACGTACCCGCCCGGGTCGGGGAACCGGCCGGGGACGACCTCGGCGGCGCCGAGCAGCATCGCCACCAGCGCGGCGACGGCCCATCCGAAGGCCGCGAGCACCGCCCACACGCGGGCGCGGGCCATGACGGGCTCGGTGCGCCCGGGGTCGTCGAAGCCGAGGAGTTTGGGCAGCAGGCTGAGCCCGACGGCGGCCAGCGCGAACAGCTCCATGAACAGGCGGGTGACCGGCAGGCCGTACTGGACGAGCGGGCCGGGCAGCGTGATGCCGGGGACGGCCTGCGGCGCGGTGCGCCACGTCGCGACCAGCACCGCGACCAGCGACGCCCCGGCGAGCCCCCACACCGGCCACCGCCACACGGCCCCGCTCGCGCTCGCTGCCCCGTCGCCGGGGGACCGGCCGTTGCCGGCCGGTGTGGCGATGGCGGACTCCTGTACGGCGGCCTCCCGTACGGCGTCTCCGACGGCGGCCTCCCGTACGGTGGCGCCGCCGCCGTCGTCCGCGCCGGTCATGCGCCGCCCCCGCCCGCCAGGCGGGCCTGCCGCGCGACGACGAGGATGCCGAGACCCGAGAGCAGGAGCGCGGCGATCAGCACTCCCCACACCCAGCCGCCGCCGCTGGTGCCCGGCACGGCGGCACCGGCGACCGGCGAAGCCACCCCCTGCCCCGGAGCGGCGGGAGACGGGGCACCGGTCGCGGGAGTGGACCCGGTGCCCGGGGAGGCGGTGGTCCCGGCGGAGGGCGGGGAGGCGCTCTGGCCCGCCGCCGGCCCGGTGACGGTGAACTCGATCTTGCCGGTGACCGGATGCCCGTCATTGGACAGGATCTGGTAGCCGATGATGTACGCGCCCGCCGCGCCGCCGGCCGGCAGCTCGGCGGACACCTTGGCGTCCACGACCTCCAGGGCGGCCTGCGTCACCGCGCCGCCCGGAGCCGTCACGGCCACCTTGGCGAAGTCGGCCCGCACCGGCTGGTCGAAGGTCAGCGTGACCCGCCGGGGCACGGCGGTGACCGTGGCCCCGTCCTTGGGGTCGCTGCCGGTGAGGACGTTGTGCGCCTGGGCGGGCGTGACCAGCGCGGCGAGTGCCGCACTTGTCACGAGCAGGACCGTGAACAGCCGTCTCACCGGACACTCCGGCCGAAACTGGACCTCAAGGGACATGACCTTTCCATTGGTGACAGCGGACGCTGCATAGAATCTAGCGAGAGAACCACCAGGTGCACCCCGCGGGGATTCGCCGCGATGCGCGCCGCTGCCGACGGTGTAGCCGTTGCTCACCGCGATCGCGAGCCGGGGGCCGAGTCGGCCGGGCGGGCGGTCGAACGCCGTACGCGAGCAGCGGGCCGCCCTCGGGCCGGCCCGCCCGTTCCGGCCGACGCGGGGACGATCGGGCACCGCACTAGGATGGCCCAGGTGGAGCCACGTCTGCTTTTCGCCAGCGCGGCCGCGCACTACCGCCGCTACCGCAACGGGTACGGCGAGGAGGTCATCGGCCACATAGCCCGCGAGTTGTCCCTGGGCGCGCGCTCCAGGGTCCTCGACCTGGGCTGTGGCCCCGGCACGCTGGCCATCCCGCTCTCGCGGTACGCCGGCACCGTCACCGCGGTGGACCCCAGCGACGACATGCTCGCCGAGGGCGCGCGGGAGGCGCCGGCCGGCATCCGCTGGATCCGCGGCGACTCGGGCCGGCTCGCCGCGCTTCCTCTCGGCCGCGTCGACCACGTCGTCATGGGGCGCTCGTTCCACTGGATGGAGCGGGCCCGGGTGCTCGCCGACCTGGACGCCATGCTGCCGCCGGACGGCGCGGTCGTGCTGGTGGGGCCGGGCCGCGACCCCGTCGAGCCGCCGTGGGAGCCGGTGGTGCAGACGGTGCGGCGGCGGTTCGACATCGAGTGGCGGCTGAACGGCAAGGAGGGTTTCCAGCAGTCCGGGCGGCACCACGCCGATGTGGTGGCGGAGTCGGCGTTCGGCGACATCTCGACGGCGACGTTCCGCCGCACGGTGCGACGTGACATCGAGCAGGTGATCGGCCTGCAGCTGTCGTTCTCGTTCTCCACCCCGGCCCGGCTGGGCGACCGGCTCCCCGGCTTCGTCGAGGCGCTCGACGAGGCGCTGTCACGGGCAGAGCCCGGCGGGAGCTGGGCGGAGACGGTCGAGACCGAGGTCCTCATCGCCCGCAGGCCTCGCGCTGGTCAAGGTGGAGGACACCTCGAGCGCCCATGAGGTGCCCTCCACGTCTTGGACGGCCGGCTCCGGCGTGGTCCCGATGCCAGGCGGGGACGCACGGGCCGGCCGGAGGACGGCCGGGATCACCGCCGGCGACCGGCCGGCGCGGGTGGCGCGTCCGGGAGTCGTGGCGGTTCCCGGAGACCACGGCGGCGAAGGTGCCGCGCTCCGCCGCCGTGATCAGCCTGTGTTCCGCCGGCGACGAGCGGGGCGGCCACCGGACCCTCCGAAACGTTTCATAAGTTTTATGAGAGTTTTCGCTTCAGCAACGTAGAACGCGGGCGGACGGCACGTCAAGACCATGACGATCGATCAGGGGCCGCGGTGCCGGTCTCGCGGTGGCGGTGGCGTGCTTCCACGCTCACGCGGGCCCGCGCGGCAGGGCGGCTCCCGGCTCGTGGCGCGGCCCCGCCTCCCCGGAGGGCGGGCGTCACCGCCGGGGCGCCCCCGTGCTGTCGCGGACGAGCAGGTCGGTGGCCAGCTCGACCCGGCGGGTCTCCAGGGAGTCGCCGCGGGAGATCTCCAGCGCCATGCGGGTGGCGAGCGCGGCCATCTCCTCCAGCGGCTGGCGGACGGTGGTCAGCGGCGGCCAGGCCGATCGGGCGAGCGGCAGGTCGTCGAACCCGACCACGCTGAGGTCGTCGGGGACGCGCAGCCCGGCCCGGCGTACCGCCTCGAAGACGCCGAACGCCTGCATGTCGCTGCCCGCGAAGATCGCGGTGGGCGGGTCGGGCAGCTCCAGGAACGCCTTGCCGTGCTTGTGCCCGGAGTCGACCAGGAAGTCGCCGTAGCGGATGAGCTCGGGGTCCACCGGCAGGCCCGCGGTCTCCAGGGCGGCGCGGTAACCGTCGATGCGCGCCCGGCTGCACAGCATCTCGGCCGGTCCGCCGATCATGCCGATGCGGCGGTGGCCGAGCTCGAGCAGGTGGCGGGTGGCCGCGAGGCCGCCGTGCCAGTTGGTGGCGCCGACCGAGGCGACGTCGGGCGCGGGCTCGCCCTCGGGGTCGACGATGACGAACGGGATGGAGCGCGCGAGCAACTGGCCGTGCTGGCGGCGGGTGAGCCGCGAGGCGACCAGGACGACGCCGTCGGTGCGGCGCGCGGCGATGCGGTCGAGCCAGTCGCGGCCGGGCCCGGAGTGGGTGTGCAGCACCGAGACCACGACGGCCGCGTCCGCCTCGCGCGCGGCCGTCTCGGCTCCGCGGATGATCTCCATCGCCCATGGGCTCTCGATCTCGGCGAAGACCAGGTCGATCAGGCCGACCGGCCCGTCTCCCTGTCCGGTGCGCCGGCGGTAGCCGTGCTCGTGGAGCAGGCGCTCGACACGGCGGCGCGTCTCGGGCGCGACCTCGGGACGGCCGTTGACGACCTTGGACACCGTGGGGACCGAGACACCGGCCTCCTCGGCGATCAGAGCGATGGTGACCCGCCTCTTCGCTGGCATGCCACGGAGTGTATCCGAAAGCTTTCGGAATTTCCCCGCGAGGGGGTCTGTCGCCGGGGGTCTTCCTCCCGCCATGCTGTTCTTGGCGCGAGTAACAGGTTCAGCGGGACTATTGACGTGTTACACGGGGTTTACGTACTCTCCGCAGCACGAAATATTCGGGGGTGTCAGAGAAACTTTCAACTTCTCGACGCGGAGCCGCAGCTCTCGGCGGGTGCGTGCGAGGGAGGAGCCACGAAGATGTCGTTGAGTCGGCGAAGTGTGGTGGTGGTCGCGGCGGCCGCGGCGCTGCTCGCGGGAGGCTGCGGTGGGCAGTCCAACTCGGGAAGCACGGCGACGGGCACCGGAGGGGCGGCCGAGAAGGTCACCGTCGAGTGGTGGAACATCTCCACCACCGAGCCGCTGAAGTCGTTCTGGGTGAAGAAGGTCAAGGAGTACCAGGACGCGCATCCGAACGTCACGATCAAGAACGTACCCATCGAGAACGAGGCCTTCAAGGCCAAACTGACCACGGTCACGCAGTCCGGTAAGACGCCCGATCTGTTCACCACCTGGGGCGGCGGCGTCCTGAAGCAGCAGATCGACGCCGGCCTGGTCAAGGACCTCTCCTCCGAGGCGGCCACCTGGATCGCCGACTTCACGCCCGCGGCCCTGCAGGCGTACCAGTTCGACCAGAAGACCTACGGCATTCCGCACGACATCGGCATGGTGGGCTTCTGGTACAACAAGGAGCTGTTCGAGAAGGCCGGCATCACCACGCCGCCCGCCACCTGGACCGAGTTCCTCGACGCCGTCAAGAAGCTCAAGGCGGCCGGTGTCACCCCGATCGCGCTGGCCGGCAAGGAGAAGTGGCCCGGCCACTACTACTGGGCCTACCTCGCTATGCGCATCGCCGGCCTGGACGCCCTCAAGCAGGCGGCCGTCGACGACGACTTCACCAAGCCCGACTTCATCGCGGCCGGGCAGAAGCTGAAGGAACTGGTCGATCTGCAGCCGTTCCAGAAGGGCTTCCTCGGCGCCGGCTACGGCACCTCCGACGGGCAGGCCGCGGCGATGGGCAACGGCAAGGCCGCCATGGAGCTGATGGGCCAGTGGGCGCCGAGCGTCCAGAGCGACGTCGGCAAGGGCCTGGGCGACAAGCTCGGCTTCTTCCCCTTCCCGGCCGTCGAGGGCGGCAAGGGCTCGATCTCGGACGCCTTCGGCGGTGGCGGCGGGTACTCGGTGGGCGTCAACGCCCCGCCCGCCGCGCTGGACTTCCTGAAGTTCATCTCCAGCAAGGAGATCCACAAGCAGGAGGTGGAGACCGGCGCCGTCCTGCCCGTGCTCAAGGGCGAGGAGGGCGTGGTCAAGGACCCGAACCTCTCCGTGGTCGCCAAGCAGCTCGCCTCGGCCACCGGATTCCAGCTCTACCTCGACCAGGCCTACCCGCCGGCCGTCGGCCAGGAGGTCAACGACAGCGTGGCGGCCCTGATCGCCGGCTCCAAGACCCCCGAGCAGGTCTCCCAGGCCATCACCGAGACGGCCAAGTCCGAGTAGCCCTCCGCACCATCCGCGGTGCCGGGCCGCCGTCCCCGACGGCGGCCCGGCCGCGGCCCTCCACCTCGACCACAGTGCGGCACCGTGCCGCGTCACCCCGGGGCCGCGCCCGGGGCTTCACGCTGAGGGAAGACGATGACACGACCCGCGCTCACCGACCGCCCGCCGGCCGCGCCGGACCCGCCGCGCCGGGCGGGCCGGGCCTCCGGTCCCTCCCGCCGACGCCGCAGACTCGGCGTCCTGGTGACGATCACGCTCTTCGTGCTGCCGGCGCTCGTGCTGTTCACGCTGCTGGTGCTCGCGCCGATCGCCCTGGCGGCGTACACGAGCCTGTTCAAGTGGAACGGCCTGGGCGGCCTGCCGCAGAACTGGATCGGGCTGGACAACTACACCCGGATGTTCGCCGACGAGGTCTTCCTCGGCGACCTCCGGCGGGGCGGGCTGCTGATCGTCCTGTCGCTGGTGATCCAGCTCCCGCTGTCGCTGGGCCTGGCCATGCTGCTCAACCAGAAGATGCGGGGCCGCGCGTTCTACCGGCTGGTCTTCTTCGCGCCGTACGTGCTGTCGGAGGTGATCACCGGTGTGCTGTTCACCATGATCCTCTCGCCGGAGGCCGGCCTGGCGAACCAGATCCTCGGCACCGTCGGCCTGTCGGGCCTGCAGTCGAGCTGGCTGGCCGAGCCGGACACCGTGATGATGTCGCTGTTCCTGGTGATGACCTGGAAGTACTTCGGCTTCCACATGATCCTCTACCTGGCCGGCCGCCAGGGCATCCCCAAGGAGCTCGGCGAGGCGGCCGCCATCGACGGCGCCGGCCCCTGGAAGCAGTTCCGCCACGTCACCCTGCCGCTGCTCGGGCCGACGATCCGCATCAGCGTCTTCCTCTCCGTCATCGGCGCGATCCAGCTCTTCGACCTGGTCTGGGTGCTCACCGCCGGCGGGCCGATCCACTCCTCCGAGACGATGGCCGTCACCATGTTCCAGTTCGGCTTCAAGCGCTCGCAGATCGGCTACGCCAGCGCGATCAGCGTGGTGATGTTCCTGATCAGCCTGATCTTCGCGCTCGCCTACCAGCGGTTCGTCATGCGCCGCGACACCCAAGGAGCCATCACCACCATGGGAGACCAGCGATGACCGCGCGGGCCGGGGAACGGGCGCCCGGGCGCCGCCGCAACCTGCCGCGCAGCATCTCGTTGCACACGATCGTGCTCGTGCTCGGCTCGTTCGTCGTCGTGCCGCTCCTGTTCGCCCTGATCGGCGGGTTCAAGGACACCGGCCAGCTCTCGACCAACCCCTTCGGCCTGCCCTCGCCGTGGGTGCCGGAGAACTACACCGACGTGCTGTTCTCCGGCTCGTTCTGGCGTCAGATCGTCAACAGCGTCTTCATCGCCCTCGCCACGACGCTCATCGTCGTCGGCCTGTCGGCGATGGCCGCGTACGTGTTCGCCCGCTTCGCCTTCCGGGGCAGGGAGCTGCTGTACACGCTGTTCGCGATGGGGCTGATGTTCCCGTTCGCCGTGGCCATCCTGCCGCTGTTCGTCCTGCTGCGGATACTCGGGCTGCTGGACAACCCCTTCGGCGTGATCCTGCCGCAGGCCGCGTTCGGGCTGCCGATGACGATCATCATCCTGCGCGCGTTCTTCCGTACCATCCCCCGGGAGGTCGAGGAGGCCGCGACCATCGACGGCTGCACCCCGTTCGGCTTCTTCTGGCGGATCCTGCTGCCGATGGCCCGGCCCGCGCTCGCCACCGTGTCCGTGCTCGCGATCGTGGCGAGCTGGAACAACTTCTTCCTCCCGCTGGTCATCTTCAACGACCCCAACTGGTGGACCGTCCCGCTGGGCGTGCAGCAGTTCTACGGGCAGTACGCCGCCCAGACCGCCAAGATCCTCGCCTACGTCGTCCTCGCGATGGTCCCCGCACTGGCCTTCTACGCCGTGGCCGAACGCCAGCTCATCGGCGGTCTCACCGCGGGCGCGACGAAGGGCTGACCCGCGGCCACGGCCCGGCCCAGACCTTCGGCGGACGATCGCCGGGACCGCTCCGGTCCCGGCGATCGGCGTTGCCAGGGCCTTCCCGCACCCTGCCCCGCCCGACCTCTCCAAGGAGACCAGCATGCGGTTCCCACGCTCATGGGCGGCGGCGATCGCCGCCTTATGCCTTCCGCTGTCCATCCTGTCGTCCACTGCCGCACGCGCGCAGACGGCGGGCGCGAGCGGGGCCGCGGCGACCGTCCAGACGGCCCGGTACGACTTCGAGGACGGCACCGCACAGGGGTGGGCGCCCCGCGGCTCCGGGGTGTCGGTCCAGGTCGTCCCGGACGCCGCCCACTCCGGCGGCGCCTCCCTGCTGACCACCGGCCGCACCGAGACCTGGCACGGCGCGTCCGTCACCCCGCCCCTGGAGAAGGGGGTGACCTACACGATCACCGCGTACGCGCGCCTGGCCCCCGGGACACCGGACACCACGATCGCCCTCACCGTCCAGCGCACCCCGGACGGCGGCGAGACCACCTACGAGCGGGTCGGCGCCGCCACGGTCACCGCCACCGGCTGGACCGAGATCAGCGGCACCTACTCGTTCGCCACCGAATCGCCCGACCTGCAGCTCTACGCCGAGAGCACCGACGCCACCGCCGCGTTCCACCTGGACGACATCACCATCACCTCCGACACCGAGCCCGGCCGCTCGGGGGTGACCAGCGACTTCGAGACCGGCACCACCCAGGGACGGTCGCCGCGCGCGTCGGCCACGCTGACCGTGACCGGCGACCAGGCCCACGGCGGCACCCGCGGCCTGCTCACGACCGGCCGCAGCGCGTCCTGGGACGGCCCCGCGCTGAGCGTCCTCGGCAAGATGGCCAAGGGGTCGAAGTACACGCTGTCGGTGTGGGTGCGCCTCGGCGCCGGCACCGCCGAGGGCGAGCTCGGCCTGTCGGTCGAACGCAGGCTGAACGGCACGGCGAGCTACGACCGGGTGGCCGCGCCCACCGCGGTCGCCGCCGGCGGATGGACGGAGCTGAAAGGTTCATACACCCTCGCCCACGACGTGGACTTCCTCAGCGTGTACGTCGAGTCGCCGAGCGGAACCTTCCCGTTCCACCTCGACGACTTCACACTGGCGTACGTGCCCGCCAAGCCCGTCCAGACCGACATCCCGGCGGTGAAGGACGTCCTCCCGTTCGACGTCGGCGCCGCCGCCGGGCGGGCGCAGACCCTCGGCGAGCACAGCGAACTGCTCGCCCGGCACTTCGACAGCCTGACCCCCGGCAACGCGCTCGAGTGGGACGCCACCGAGCCCCGCGAGGGCGAGTTCACCTTCGCCGAAAGCGACTACCTCGTCGACCACGCCCTGCGCAACGGCATGAAGGTCCGCGGCCACACCCTGGCCTGGCACAGCCAGACCCCCGACTGGGTGTTCAAGGACGGCGACCGCGACCTGACCGCGACTCCCGCGGACAAGGCGCTGCTGCTCAAGCGGCTGACCGACCACATCAGGGCCGTCATGGGCCGCTACAAGGGCAAGATCGGCACTTGGGACGTCGTCAACGAGGTGGTGGACGAGAACCGGCCCGACGGCATGCGCCGCAGCCCGTGGTTCACCATCACCGGTTATGACTTCATCCGCACCGCCTTCCGCGTCGCCCGCCAGGTGGACCCGGCGGCCAGGCTCGTGCTCAACGACTACAACACCGAGCTCCCGCGCAAGCGCCGGGCCGTGTACGACCTGGTGCGGCGGCTGCGGGCCGAAGGGGTGCCGATCGACGCGGTCGGCCACCAGGTGCACGTCAACATCGAGTACCCCGCCGCCGCCGAGATCGAGAAGACCATCGAGCTGTTCGCCGGGCTCGGCGTGGACCAGCAGGTCACCGAGCTGGACGTGAGCGTCTACACCGACTTCGTCTCCTCCTACGCCACCGTGCCCGCCGAGGTGCTCGCCGAGCAGGGGCACCGGTACAAGGAGATCTTCGACGTCTTCCGCCGCCAGGCGTCCCACCTGTCCTCGGTCACCCTCTGGGGCCTGGCCGACGACGACACCTGGCTGTCGTCCTTCCCGATCACCCGGCTCGACCCGCCGCTGCTGTTCGACGACGAACTGCAGGCCAAGCCCGCCTACTGGGGCGTCGTCGACCCCGCGAGGCTGCCGCCGCTGACCCGCCGCCTGGACGTCCCGCAGGGCACCGTACGGATCGACGGCGCGCGCGAACGGCAGTGGGACCTGCTGCCCGGCACGCCGGTCGCCCGCGTCGGCGCGGTGGCCGCCCGGTTCCAGGCCCGCTGGTCGGCCGCCGGCCTGGCCGTGCTCGCCGAGGTGGACGATGGCACCCGCGACCGGGCCGACACGGTGACGCTGCGGCTCGGCGGCGCCGAACGGGTGGTCAAACGGGACACCGGCGCCACCTGGTACCGCACCGCCGCCGTCAAGGACGGCTACCGCGCCGAGGCCCTGCTGCCGGCCGCGGCCGCGCCCGGCGGGACACTCCTCTTCGAACTGGTCGCCCGGGACGCCACCAGCGGCGCCCGGACCTCCTGGACGGGCGAGCTGACCCTCACCCCCGCCGTCAAGCTGACCAGCGCGGCCAAGGGCACCCCGGTCGTCGACGGCGTACCCGACGCGCTCTGGACGAAGGCCCCCGAGGTCACCACCGCCACCTGGGTGCAGGGCGGCGGCGGCGCGACCGCGAAGGTGCGGGCCCTGTGGGACGCCGGGCACCTGTACGTGCTCGCGCGGGTCACCGACGCGCACCTCAGCGAGGAGTCGCAGAACGCCTGGGAGCAGGACTCGGTCGAGATCTTCGCCGACCCCGGCAACGGCAAGACCAAGGGGTACGACGATGACGACGGCCAGTACCGCGTCTCGTTCACCGGCAGGCAGACGGTGGGCGGCACCTTCGACGCCGCCGGCGTGCGCGACAACCTGGTGAGCGCGGCCAAGACCGTCCCCGGCGGGTACGTCGTGGAGGCCTCCATCGCGCTGCCGACGATCACCCCGTCCGCCGGCGACCTGCTGGGCTTCGACGTCCAGGTGAACGACGCGACAGGGCCCGCGCGCACCGCGGTCGTGACCTGGAACGACTCCTCCGGCCGCTCGTATTCGAGCACGGCGGGATGGGGCGTCCTGGAATTGGGCAGGTAGCCGGGAACGTAGCGTCCCTATGTAAGAGAAAGGCCGTCTGAGGTGCGGTTCACCAACCCGATCCTGCCGGGGTTCCACCCCGACCCCTCGATCTGCCGGGTGGGCGAGGACTACTACCTGGTCACCTCGAGCTTCGAATGGTTCCCCGGAGTTCCGATCTTCCACAGCAAGGATCTGGTGCACTGGCGGCAGATCGGGCACGTGCTCGACCGCGCCTCGCAGCTCCCCCTCGACGGGGTGCGGCCGAGCGGCGGCATCTACGCGCCCACGCTGCGCCACCACAACGGCCTCTTCTACATGATCACCACGCTCATCGACGGGCTGATGGAGTCGGGCAACTTCATCGTCACCGCCACCGACCCGGCGGGCCCATGGAGCGAGCCCTACTGGCTGCCGGAGACCGAGGGGTTCGACCCGTCGCTGTTCTTCGACGACGACGGCCGGGCGTGGGTGCACGGCACGCGCCCCGCCCGGCAGCAGCAGTACGAGGGCCACACCGAGATCTGGCTGCGCGAGCTCGACCTCGACGGCGTGAAACTCGTCGGCGAGGAGCACGTCCTGTGGGACGGCGCCGTCAAGGGCGCCGTGTGGGCCGAGGGCCCGCACATCTACAAGGTCGACGGCCGCTACCACCTGCTGGTCTCCGAGGGCGGCACCGCGCACGACCACGCGATCAGCGTCGCCCGCGCCGACCACGTCACCGGCCCCTACACCGGCAGCTCGCGCAACCCGATCCTCACCCACCGCAACCTCGGCCGCGACCACCCCATCGTCGGCACCGGGCACGGCGACCTGGTCCAGACGCCCGCCGGTGACTGGTGGATGGTGCTGCTCGCCATGCGCCCCTACGGCGGCTACCACTACAACCTCGGCCGGGAGACCTTCCTGACCCGGGTGCACTGGGAGGACGGCTGGCCGGTCGCCGAGCCGGTCCGCCCGGAGGGCGAGGCCCCCGATCTGCCCGCCTGCCGCTGGCCGGCCCCGCCCGCCTGCGACAACTTCGACACCCTGCGGCTGCTGCCCCAGTGGAACCACCTGCGCACGCCCCGCGAGCCGTACTGGACCCTCACCGAGCGCCCAGGCTTCCTGCGGCTGCGCGGCCGGCCGGAGTCCATCACCGAGCGGGCCAACCCGACCCTCATCGCCCGGCGGCAGGAGCACGTCCACTTCGCGGTGCACACCGCGATGGAGTTCGTCCCCGAGGGCCGCGAACGCGCCGGGCTCGCCCTGGTGCAGAACGACGACTTCCACATCCTGCTCGTCATGACCGCGAGCGGTCTCACCGTGATCAGGCGGGAGAACGGCGTCGACCACACCCTCGTCCAGGCCGATGTCGCGCCGGGCAGGCTGTGGCTCGGCGTCGAGGCCCATGGCCAGGAGTACCAGATGCTCTACGGCATCCGCCCGGGGGAGTGGCGCAAGCTGGGCGAGCCGGTGGACGGCCGCGTCCTCAGCACCACCATGGCGGGCGGCTTCATCGGCGCCTACATCGGCGTGTACCTCAGCGGCGAGGGGGACCCCACGGGCAACGTCGCCGACTTCGACTGGTTCGAGTACCTGCCGCTGCCCGAGCACTGAACCGGTCACCGGCCGCGGCCTCACCGCCCGCCGCGGCCATGGTGAGGCGGAGCTGAAACTTTCAGGGGCGGTGCGCTGTCAACGCAGTTCGCCCGGTTTCGGGCCGTCCGGGACTTGACCAACGGTCCGCGGCGCAAGCACGCTCCGCTGGACCACCCACGCCTTCGCGCGTGCCGTCCCGACCTGTTTGTTAGCGCTAACAAAACAGGATTCGCCGTTGAACTCCGCCCCCAAGGAGCCGCGATGACCCCCAAGACCTCGATGACCAGGAGACGGGTGCGGGCCGTGCTGGCCCCGGCCGTGTCGGCGGTGGTGGCCGTGGCCTCGGCCGCGGTGGTGGTGACCACCGGTGCGGCGCCGGCGCAGGCGCTGGAGAACGGGGTGGGGCGGACGCCGCCGATGGGGTGGAACAGCTGGAACACCTTCGGGTGCAACATCAGTGAGTCGCTGATCAAGCAGATGGCCGATGCGATGGTGAACTCGGGGCTGCGGGATCTGGGCTACCAGTACGTGGTGGTGGACGACTGCTGGATGAACTCCACCCGGGACTCGGCGGGCAATCTGCAGGCCAACGCGTCGCGGTTCCCGTCGGGGATGAAGGCGCTGGGGGACTACCTGCACGGCAAGGGGCTGAAGTTCGGGATCTACCAGGCGCCGCTGGACAAGACGTGCGCGCAGTACTTCAACTCCTACCCCGGGGCGACGGGTGCGCAGGGGCATGAGGAGCAGGACGCCCGGCAGTTCGCCGCCTGGGGGGTGGACTACCTCAAGTACGACTGGTGCTCGCCGAGCGGGACGATCGATGACCAGGTGCGCACGTTCGCCAAGATGCGGGATGCTCTGGCGGCGACGGGGCGGCCGATCCTGTACAGCATCAATTCCAACAGTGTGCACGACAAGACCGGGCCGCGGCGCAACTGGGGTGATGTGGCCAACATCTGGCGGACCACCGAGGACATCACCAACAAGTGGGACACCGGTCAGACCA
>NZ_BMNT01000018.1:10583-175067 GCF_014646695.1 Sphaerisporangium melleum | reverse complement strand
CACCATCGGCGCCGGATCGGCCGTGTAAATCGTCTGGACGACCGGATTGTCAGCCCGCGCCGCACCGGCCGGCAACATCACCAGGGCACAGAGCAGGCCCATGAGCAGAGCGATTCCGCGCCGGGAACCGATGTCCCCCGCATGCGGGATTCCGAACTTCACATTCACTCCCGGAGTGGCGATGCTCAACTGGCGTCAAGATCGACTGTTAGCGCTAACACAAGCTAGTCGACGCCATCATTCCGTCGTGGCCGCCACCGCGGCCCATCGCATTTCCACGAACGATGGGGCCATCGCTATATTGTTAGCGTCAACGTAATTTCCCCGGTCAGCCCACCGATCGGAAAATCGGTACACGCCGGTGCGGCGAAGCAAATACGAAGCACCGATTCCCGTCAAGCCCCGGCGGCTGGGGCGATGACTCCCCGCCGGTCTTCTCGCTGGACGTGCCCACCCCAACCGGGCCGGCGAACTGAAACTTTCAACCCGCCACGGCCGGCGTACGGGGGCATTGAGTCAGGACGGCGCCAACGGCATCACGAAATCGAACCGCCGTGCACGCGCGGAAACCGATGCGATGTCCGCCCGCCGATGCGGGCGGGAGAAAACGTACCGGCGAAAGGGCTCACCGCGCCGCCGGCCGGCCGGCCGGCGGCGCGTGCCGCACGGTCGGCTCCGGGTGCGGGGATCCAGCGGTGTGCGGACCGGTCAGGGCGTCGAGCAGGCCGGGGAACGCCTGGTCCACCTCCGCGCGGCGCAGGGCGTTCATCCGGGAGGTCCCCCGGTAGTACTGCCGGATCAGCCCCGCCTCGCGCAGCACCTTGAAGTGGTGGGTGGCGGTGGACTTGCCGACCGGGATGTCGAAGCCTCCGCAGGCGATGTCCGCGCCGGCCGAGCCGAGTTGCGCCACGATGCTGCGGCGGACCGGATCGACGAGCGCCTCCAGCACTCGCTGCAGGTCGAATTCCGAGACGTCCGGATGCGGCGGCGTGCGTTCCATGACACCAGATGGTACGACCTTCATCAAAGTTTGACGGTGATCGAACTGTGTGGCACGGTGGGCGACGTTTCCAGCGAGCGGAGGACGAACATGGTGCGGACTGTGCGGTTCCACGAGATCGGCGGGCCCGAGGTGATGCGCCTGGAGGCGGTCGAGCCGGGTGATCCGGGGCCGGGCGAGGTACGCATCCGGGTGGACGCGATCGGGATCAACCGGGCCGAGGCGCTGTTCCGGAGCGGCAGGTACATCGAACCGGTCAGACGCTTACCGTCGGGGCTCGGCAACGAGGCCGCCGGCGTGATCGAGGCGATCGGCCCCGGCGTGACCGGCTTCGAGGAGGGCCAGGCGGTCAGCGTCGTGCCGAACTTCTCGCACAACGACTACGGGGTGTACGCCGAGCGGGCGATCGTGCCGGCGAGCGCTCTGCTGTCCCGCCCGGACGGGATCGACGCGGTGTCCGGCGCGGCGGTGTGGATGCCCTACCTGACGGCCTACGGCGCGATGGTGGAGGTCGGCGGGATCCGGGCGGGTGACGTCGCGGTGGTCACCGCGGCCTCCAGCGGAGTCGGCGTGGCGGCGATCCACACCGCCGCACGCCTGGGCGCCACGCCGATCGCCGTGACCCGCGACCACGCCAAGAGGCGGCGGCTGCTCGACGAGGGCGCGGCCGAGGTGATCGTCTCCGGCAAGGAGGACGTGGCACGCCGTGTGCTGGAGCTGACCGGCGGCAAGGGCGCGGAGTACGTCTTCGACGCCGTGGCCGGGCCGGGGGTGATCGAACTGGCCCGCGCCGTGGCCGCCGGCGGGACGCTGTTCCTGTGGGGCGCGCAGAGCGGGCAGCCCACTCCGTATCCCGGGTTCGACCTGGGCATGCCCGCGCTGAACATGCGTACGTTCACGCAGGTCGAGATCTCCAGGAACCCCCGGCTGCTGCGCCGGGCCGCGGCGTTCATCACCTCGGGGCTGCGCGGCGGCGCCTTCCACCCCGTCGTGGACCGCCTGTTCCCGCTGGAGCAGATCGTGGAGGCGCACCGGCACATGGACTCCGGCGAGCGATTCGGCAAGATCGTGGTCACCGTCCCCCACTGAGCGCGCGGGTCAGGGCGGCTCCGCGTCGCGTTCCGTCGCTGCGACGGTGCGAACCCACTCGCGTCTGCCAAGCGGGTGCCCGCAGCGGCCCCACGGCGTGGAGAGCAACGGCCGGGCGCCGGCCTCTCACGGATTGACGACGACCATCTTCCCGTTCGCCTCTCCCGCCTCCATCACGCGGTGCGCCTCGCGAATCTCGGAGAAATGGAAGACCCGCGACGGGCCGGCCCGCAACCGGCCCGCCGCCACCCGGTCGGCGATCTCCCGCAGTGGTACGTCCGACAGCGGGAACCCTGGGGTGCCGAACACGAAACTGCCGAAGAAGGTGAGATGGACGCCGCTCGCCATCTGCAGCAGCGGATTGAAGTCGGCGATCGGTTCCAGTCCGCCCAGCCAGCCGGCCAGGCAGGCGCGGCCGCCGCGGCGCAGCATCGCCAGGGAGTCGAGGATGGTGCTGTTGCCCACCAGGTCGAGCACCGCGTCGAGCCGCTTGGCCTCGGGGATCCGCTGGGAAAGGCCCGGCTCCTCCGATTCGGCGCGGTACGCGCCGAGTTCCTCCAGCATGGCGAAGCGCCCGGGGTCGCGGGAGGTGGCGATGACCCGCGCCCCGGCGTCGACCGCGAGTCCGATCGCCGCCCGGCCGAAGGAGGAGGTCCCTCCACGGATCAGCAGGGTCTGTCCCGCCACGATCTCCAGGTTGCGGAACAGGCAGGTCCATGCGGTGGCGAAGGTCTCCGGGATGGCGGCGAGACGCTCCCAGGGCAGGCCGGAGTCGATGAGCGCCACATTGGAGGCCGGCGCCCGGGTGTATTCGGCGTAGCTGCCGTTGATGGTGCGTCCCAGGCCGCCCATCAGCGCCGCGACCTTGGCGCCCAGGGGAAACTCGCCGCCGGGGCAGGCCTCGACCAGCCCGACGCACTCGATGCCGCTCACCTTCGCGGCCTCGGCCCATTCACCGCGGCGCATGTGCATCTCGGCATGGTTGATGCCGAACGCCTTGACCTTGATGACGACATGGCCGGGAATCGGCTCGGGATCCGGCAGCTCGGTGTACACCAGGCAGTCCGGTCCGCCGAATCTCTCGATGACGATGGCACGCATCACTGCTCCCTCGTTCGACGTTCGGCACGTCCGCCCTGCCTTGGCGGGTCGCGGTCGTGCGGGCCGCGGAAGCGCATCTTGCCGAGGGCGACGTACGATCGGCGTGGCACCTCCCCGGCGGCCGCGTGAACACGGATCGGCGACAGGGCCGTCCGGGCGAGCGATCGGCTCGGCCGCCTGCGCACGCCGCCGGCCGGATGAGCACTCACGGCCGGACAATCCATATTAAGCTCCGCCGCGCGCCGCGCCCCGGCCGGCCTGCGCCGGCCCGTCGAAGAGTGCCGGTGTCGAGGAGGCCACCGGTGTCACGACGAAGCAGGACACCAGGCCGGACATGCGAGGGGAGGCCGTCTCTCAGGCGTCGGGGAGGGGCGGGTCCTCGCGGTGGAGGCGGAGACGGACCTGGCCGGCGACCGCGGCGTCGGGGTGGCCGAGGCCGTAGGCCCACACCGCCTCGGCGTCCTCGTCGCGTCCGCGCAGCGGCAGCGTGCGGGCCAGCAGCTCGACGGCCAGCGCCGTCCCGTCGGCATCTCCGGCGCCCTCGGCGGCCAGGGCGAACTCGCCGCAGGCCATGTCGAGGTGGGCCATGCCGAGCAGGACGCGCAACCGGCCGGGGTCCGCGACCGCCGGCACCTCCAGTGCCTCGATGAGCACGTCGGCGGCCTCGCCCGGCGCGCCCTCGGCCAGCAGGTACTCCGCCAGGCGCTGCGCGGCCTCCGACCCCGCCTGCGGATCGCCGGTGGCCAGGGCCGCGCGCAGCGACGCCTCCGCCTCGCGCTCGTCTCCCTGTGCCTCGGCGATGCGGGCCAGGGCCAGGTGGGCGCCGGGCAGGTAGGCGGGGGTGCCGAGGCCGATCACCGCCTGCCAGGCGGCGCGGGCCTGGTCGGCGGCGCCGTCCTGCTCGAAACCGCGGGCCAGCAGGCAGGCCGCCTGCGCGGCGTACTCGGGATGCCCGGTCGCGAGCGCGGCCCGGGCGGCGGCGCGGGACCCGGCGAGGTCGCCACGCCGTTCGAGCACCAGGGCGAGGCCGACCGCCGCCTGGGCGCGGTCGGTCTCCCCCTCGTCGGCGGCGAGCGCGGCGAAGATCTCGGTGGCCGCCTCCAGCTCCCCGCTCTCGGCGAGCCTTCGCGCCTCGTCGATCCGCCGCCCGGACTCGACCTCGTGCGCCGCCATCGCGACCTCTTCTCCGCGTCATCGAACCCCGGTCTCGCGACGCGGGCGCGCCGTCGCGCGCGACATATTATGCCGATCCAGACGGCGCACCGAGGCCGGTCGCCTAGTCTTCGTACGCCTCCAGCGGAGGGCAGGAGCAGACCAGGTTGCGGTCTCCGTAGGCCTGGTCGATCCGGCGGACCGGCGACCAGTACTTGCCGTCCCGGAGCGAGGCCACCGGGTAGGCCGCCTCTTCCCGGGTGTAGGGGTGGGACCACTCCGTGGCCAGCAGGGACTCGGCCGTGTGCGGGGCTCCCCGCAGCGGGTTGTCGTCGCGGTCGTAGCCGCCGGAGGCGACCTTGCCGATCTCCTCGCGGATGGCGACCATCGCGTCGACGAACCGGTCGAGCTCGGCCAGGTCCTCGCTCTCGGTCGGCTCGATCATGAGCGTGCCGGCCACCGGGAACGACATGGTGGGCGCGTGGAACCCGTAGTCGATGAGCCGCTTGGCGACGTCGTCGACGGTGACGCCGGTCTCCTTGGTGATCTGGCGCAGGTCGATGATGCACTCGTGCGCGACCACGCCCTCGCGACCGGTGTAGAGGACCGGGTAGTGCGGGGCCAGCCTGCGGGCGAGGTAGTTGGCCGACAGGATCGCCTGCTCGGTGGCCGCCTTCAGCCCCTCGGCGCCCATCATCCGGACGTAGGCCCACGAGATCGGCAGGATGCCCGCCGAACCGTGCGGCGCGGCCGAGACCGGGCCCACCGGGCCGTCCTCGAACGGGTGGCCGGGCAGGTACGCCGCCAGGTGGGCGCGCACCGCGACCGGGCCGACCCCCGGGCCGCCGCCACCGTGCGGGATGCAGAAGGTCTTGTGCAGGTTGAGGTGGGAGACGTCGGCGCCGAAGGCGCCCGGCTTGGCCAGCCCGACCAGCGCGTTGAGGTTGGCGCCGTCCACGTAGACCTGGCCGCCCGCCTGGTGGACCAGCTCGCAGATCTCGGTGATCGTCTCCTCGTACACCCCGTGGGTGGAGGGGTAGGTCACCATGATGGCCGCGAGCCGGTCGCGGTGCTTGTCGATCTTGGCCTTGAGGTCGGGGACGTCGACGTTGCCGTCCTCGTCGCAGGCCACGACCACCACGCGCATGCCCGCCATGACCGCGCTCGCGGCGTTGGTGCCGTGCGCGGAGGAGGGGATGAGGCAGACGTCGCGCTCGTGCTCGCCGTTGGCCCGGTGGTAGGCGCGGATCGCCAGCAGCCCGGCGAACTCGCCCTGCGACCCGGCGTTGGGCTGCAGGGAGACCGCGTCGTAGCCGGTGACCTCGGCCAGCCAGCGCTCAAGGTCACCGATCAGCTCCAGGTAGCCCTCGGCCTGGCCGGCGGGGGCGTAGGGGTGCACCCCGGCGAACTCGGGCCAGGTGATCGGCTCCATCTCGGTGGTGGCGTTGAGCTTCATCGTGCACGAGCCGAGCGGGATCATCGACCGGTCCAGGGCGATGTCCTTGTCCTGGAGACGGCGCAGGTAGCGCAGCATCGCGGTCTCGGAGCGGTGGCTGTGGAACACCGGGTGCGCGAGGTAGCCGGTGGTGCGCACCAGCGCGGCCGGGAGCGCGTCGGCGGTGGCGGTGTCCAGGTCCTCCAGCACGACGCCGGAGACGCCGAAGGCCTCCCACACGGCGCGCAGGTGCTCGCCGGTGGTCTTCTCGTCGCAGCTGACGCCCACGTGGTCGGCGTCGGCCAGGCGCAGGTTGACCCCCTGCTCCAGCGCCGCGGCGACCACCTCGGCGGCGCGGCCGGGGACGCGGGCCAGCACGGTGTCGAAGAAGTCGTCGTGGACGATCTCGACGCCGCCCTCGCGCAGCCCGGCGGCGAGCACGGCGGCGTGCCGGTGGGTCCGCTGGGCGATGCGCCGCAGCCCCTCGGGGCCGTGGTAGACGGCGTACATGCTCGCGATGACGGCCAGGAGCACCTGGGCGGTGCAGATGTTGCTGGTGGCCTTCTCCCGGCGGATGTGCTGCTCGCGGGTCTGCAGGGCCAGGCGGTAGGCAGGCCGGCCGTCGCCGTCCAGCGAGACTCCGACCAGGCGTCCGGGCATCTGCCGCTGCAGGCCCTCCCGGACCGACATGTACGCGGCGTGCGGGCCACCGAAGCCGAACGAGACGCCGAACCGCTGGGAGGAGCCGATCGCGATGTCGGCGCCAAGGGTGCCGGGGGCCTCGACGAGCGTCAGGGCCAGCAGGTCGGCGGCGGCGACCACGAGCGCGCCCCGGGCGTGCGCCTGCTCGGCCACGGCGCGGAAGTCCTTCAGCCGGCCGCCCGCGCCGGGGTACTGGACCAGGACGCCGAACAGCTCGCCGTCGGGCAGCCCGGCGGACAGGTCGGCCTCGGCCAGTTCGATGCCGAGCGGCTCGGCGCGGGTGGCGAGCACGGCCTTGGTCTGCGGGAGCGCGTCGGCGTCCACGACGAACACCGGGCTCTTGGCACGGCCCGCGCGGCGGGCCAGTGTCATGGCCTCGGCGGCGGCGGTGGCCTCGTCCAGCAGGGAGGCGCCCGCGACGTCCAGGCCGGTGAGGTCGGCGACCATGGTCTGGAAGTTGAGCAGGGCCTCCAGGCGTCCCTGGGAGATCTCCGGCTGGTAGGGGGTGTAGGCGGTGTACCAGCCGGGGTTCTCCAGCAGGTTGCGCCGGATCACGGCGGGGGTGACGGTGTCGTGGTAGCCGAGGCCGATCATCGACACGGGTGTCCGGTTGCGGGCGGCCAGGGCGCGCAGTTCGGCGATCGCCTGCTCCTCGCTCGCCGCCTCGGGCAGGTCGAGCGGCTCGGCGGAGCGGATCGCGCCGGGGACGGCCACCGCGACCAGGTCGGCCACCGAGTCGTAGCCGACGGCCTCCAGCATCCGGGCCCGGTCGGCGTCGGAGGGGCCGATGTGCCGGGTGGCGAACGGAGGTGCGGACAGGTCGCGAAGCGGTGACCGATCGGTCATGGGGCCCTCCTACAAGGGGTCGAGACCGGCGCTGGACGCGCGCGTATGCCGGGTCTCCCCCTCTGTCAGCGCGACATCCTCATCGCGACCTGAGAGCTTCACCCCTCGAGGAGGGGCTTGCACCGTCGGTGAGACACGCCTGGCGGGCACGCCTACTTTCCAGAGTCGCCTCGCCTGCGCGGTACGGATGCCTGAGAGATTCCGGGGAGGTTGCTCCTTCGGCGCCCGGTCGGCCGCCCGGCGCCGCGTCGCGGACACCGGCCGTTGCCGGGTCTCTCCCGCACAGGGTCAACAGCCTTTCCCGGCAATCGTACCGTCTCGCCGCGATAGGGGCGTTACCCCTACATTTCGCCTTTGCCGGGTTTTATCCCCATAGGGTGGGTAGCGGGGCAAGGTGGACGCCCATGGACTCCCCCCGGCATACGCCGATCGGCCCTGGTCCCCTGGTGCCGCCGGAACCCGTCCGTCCCGTCTCCGCCGATGCGCCGGGGCGGCGTCAGCCCGTCTTGCGGGCCTTCCTGCGCCGGGCCAGCTCGTCACCTGGGTGGTCCTCCAGGGAGTCATGGCCGGCCGGCTCCACGCGCTCCCCCGGCAGTTGCGCCAGGGAACCCTCGACCTCGCGCCACACGCCGCCGAGGGCGATGCCGAACACACCCTGACCGCCCTCGAGCAGGTCGATCACCTCGTCGGCCGAGGTGCACTCGTAGACGCTCACCCCGTCGCTCATCAGCGTGATCTGCGCCAGATCGTTGACCCCGCGCTCGCGCAGGTGCTGCACGGCGGTGCGGATCTGCTGCAGCGACACCCCGGTGTCGAGCAGGCGCTTGACCACCTTGAGCACGAGGATGTCCCGGAAGCTGTAGAGCCTCTGGGACCCTGAACCGTGCGCCGCGCGCACCGACGGCTCGACGAGCCGTGTGCGCGCCCAGTAGTCGAGCTGACGGTAGGTGATGCCGGCCGCCGAGCACGCCGTGGGGCCGCGGTATCCGACGTCGGCGGGCAGCGACGCCGGCCGCTCGTCGAACAGCAGGCCCTGCTCACCCGCGCGTTCCCGCGCCGACTGACGCTGGGCTGGATCGTGCTGGCCGGCCGTCTTACCCTCGCCGCTGCTGACCGCCACTGCGGACCTCCGGCTTCCTCTCATCCCACGGTCTGATCTGGGGGTTCGTGAATTACAACCGTGAGTTCCCTTGCACCGTAGGACCGGCGAGATGCTCAGTCAACGATCCCGCCCGGCGCGTCGTGAAGCGTAAATGCCCGAAATTGTCAGCCCGCACGGCCGAAGTCCTCGGGCGTGATCGTGTCAAGGAACTCACGGAACTTCTCGACCTCGTCCTCCTGGTCGTCGGGGATGATCACCCCGGCCTCGCGCACGACCTCCTCGCTGGCGAAGATGCGCGCGCCCGCGCGCAGCGCCAGCGCGATCGAGTCGGACGGCCGCGCGCTCACCTCGACCCCGTTGGAGAACACCAGGTCGGCGAAGAAGATTCCGTCGCGCAGAGCGACGATGTTCACCGCCGTCAGGCGCACGCCCAGCGCCTCGATGACGTCCTTGAACAGGTCGTGCGTCAACGGGCGGGGCGGCGGCTCCTCGGCCTGCGCCAGCGCGATGGCCGTGGCCTCGGTCATCCCAATCCAGATCGGCAGATAACGCTCGCCCTGGGCCTCCTTGAGCAGGACTATGGGCTGGTTGGAGGGCATCTCGACGCGGACCCCCACGACCTCCATCTGCAACACAGGCTGCTCCGTCTCATCGGGTCACCGGCCCGCTCCGGGCCCGTTCCCTCGCGGCTCTCGGCTCGCGGCGTGACCATCGCCGCAAAATTCAACGTAACATCCCCGCACCCCGAAATGTCCGGGCGGCTCCGTCAGCGGCCCAGAATGCCCCGCAGGCCGGTGCGGACCAGGGCGGTGTGCAGCTCCTGCAGCAGGCCCGACAGCTCCCTGGCGGTCTCCTCGGCGCGGCCGGCGGCCCCGGGGGCGCGGCGGCGCAGCAGCGGCGCCACCGCCTGCTCCACCAGCCCGGCCTCGCGCTCGGCGGCGGCCTTGAGCACCCGCAGATGGCGCGGGTGCAGCCCGAAACCGGCCAGCGCGCCCGAGGCGCGGGCCACGGTCAGCGCCTCGGCGTCGTACCAGCGGGCGACCGGGGTGATCAGGCCGTAGTCCTCCAGCTCGGCGAGGGTCTCCTCCTCGAGACCGGTGGCGGCCAGCAGATCGGCCCTGCTGAGCCGCACCTCGGCGGCCGGCGCCTCCGCGCCGAGGGCCCGCGGCCGGGTGGGCCCGGCGGCCTCCTGCTCCGCGGTGTCGAGATGATCCTTGATCACCCGCAGCGGCAGGTAGCGGTCACGCTGGGCGGTCAGGATGTAGCGCAGGCGCTCGACGTCGGCGTGGGTGAACTTGCGGTAGCCCGAGGGAGAGCGCTGGGGCTCGATGAGCCCCTCGCCCTCCAGGAAGCGGATCTTGGAGACGGTGACGTCGGGAAAGTCGTGCCGCAGGACCTCGAGCACCTCCCCGATGCTCATGAACGCCCTGGCCGCCTGCGCGCTCATCACCGCCCCCGATCACCCACGTGTGAGGAACACCAGCCGGAACTTGCCGATCTGGACCTCGTCGCCGCCCGACAGCGGAAGCTCCTCGATGCGCTCCCGGTTGACGTAGGTGCCGTTGAGGCTGCCGACGTCGCGGGCGGTGAAGTAGTCGCCGCGCCGGTAGAACTCGGCGTGCCTGCGGGAGACCGTCACGTCGTCCAGGAAGATGTCGCTCTCGGGGTGCCGGCCGGCCGTGGTGAGGTCGCTGTCGAGCAGGAAGCGGCTCCCGGCGTTCGGCCCGCGCATCACCACCAGCAGGGCCGTGCCGGGCGGCAGTTGCTCGACCGCCGCCCGATCGGGTATGAGCGTCTGCCCGGTCGCCTCGGCGTCCATCGCCTCGATGCCGCTGAGGGAGATCGTTGAGGTGGTGTCCCCCGGCGTGTTCTCGGCACGGGTCAGTGGCGACCCGCACCGTGAGCAGAAGCGGGCGTCCTCAGGGTTGGCATGACCGCACTGCGTGCAGTAGACGCTCGGCATCGATCGGCTCGGCCTCCTACCGCGAAGTCGCGGCGACGGTGCTCAGGGCGGCGTGCCTCGGGTCTTCGCTTCTCATGTTGCTCGGCTGCGAATGCCGCAACATACGCTGATGAGTCGCAAAGGTCAAGATGAGGTCAGGCTCGCGGGTTCGGGCATGCTGCGGCGGCGAAGGCTCGCCGGGGTCCTCGCTGGCGGGGGGAGCTCACGTGTGCCGTCGGCGACGCTCGCCTCACCCGTTTCTGCGACCCGGCTTGCCGCGCCGGTCCAAAGTTACCGCCCGGACGGCCCTCCGGTCCATGCGCCGCGCCGTTCGATTGTGCCCGGAAACGGGTGATTCGCGGCAGAACGGCGCCGGGACGCGTCAGGTGCCCACGGCGTGCTCGACGACCCGTGCCCAGCGCTCGAGAAGGCTCTGCGCGACGTCCAGATCCTCCCCTTCCGCCCACAGATGGGTCACGGCCTCGGTGGGGTCGGGCAGGACGAGCGCCCACCCACCGTCCTCCTCGACCACCCGGACCCCGTCGGTGGTGTCCAGCCGGTGACCGTCGGCGGCCTCCACCACCGAGCGCATCACCGCGCCCTTGGCCGCCCACGGCGTGGGCACGGTGCGCTTGAGCATCTTGGCCTGCGGGATGCGGGCGTCGATCTGGCTGAGCGACAGGCGGGTGCGGGCCACCAGCCCCAGCAGGCGCAGGAACGCGGCCAGGCCGTCCACGGTGGGCGCGAACTCCGGGACGATGAAGCCGCCGCGCCCGTCGGCCGCGAAGATCAGCTCGGGGTCGGCGGCGGCCGAGGTGAGGGCGTCGATGGCGGTGGAGGTCCACTGGACCTGGGCGCCGTGGAAGCGGCACACCTGCTCGGCGACCCGCGTGGTGGTCACCGGCAGCGCCACCCGCCCGCCCTGCCGTTCGGCCGCGACCAGGTCCAGCACGACCAGCTGCGCGCGCTCCTCGCTGATGAGCTGGCCCATCTCGTCCACCAGGGAGATGCGCTCGCCGACCGGGTCGAAGCGCACCCCGAAGGCCGCCCGGGAGGAGGCCACCAGCTCGGCCAGGCGCTGCAGGTCCCTGCGCCGCTCGGCGAGGGTCTCGGTGGGCGAGGCGTCGTCCAGGCGGTTGTTGACGGTGAGCACGTCCACCCCGACCCGGCCGAGCAGGCTCGGCAGCACCAGGGAGGAGGTGCCGCCCGCGCAGTCGATGACGACCTTCATCTCGGCGTCGCGCACGCCCGACATGTCGATCCAGCGCAGCAGCTCGCGGGTGTAGTCCTCCACGGCGCGGGCCGGGAAGCTCAGCTCGGCGATCTCGCCGGGGAACGCGCGCCGGAACTCCTGACGGGAGAAGACCCGCTCCAGCTTGCGCTGGGCGGTCTGGGACAGGTCGGCGCCGTTCTCGTCCATGAAGACGATGTCGACGCTCTGCGGGTCGCCCGGCGTGGTGCGCAGCGCGATGCCGCCCGAGGCGGTCTCGTTGGAGGTGTGGAACCGGGCGACCGGCAGCGGGGCGGCCTCCAGGTCCAGCACGTTGATCGCACTGGCGTTCAGCGCGCTGATCACCGCGCGTTTGAGCGCCCGCGCGGCCCGGGAGGAGTCGCGGGAGGTGATGACCGAGGCGCCCTTCTTGAGCGTGGTGGCGTAGGCGCTGGCCAGCCGCACGCACAGCTCGGGGGTGATCTCGACGTTGACCAGGCCGGACACCCCGCGCGGGCCGAACAGGCTGCGCTGGCCGCGCGACTCCCAGATGACGCTGGTGTTGACCACCGCGCCGGCCTCGATCGTCTTGAACGGATAGATCTTGACGCCGGAGGAGACGTACGCCTCGGCCTCGATCACGCACTCGTCGCCGACGATGGCGTTCTCCTCGATGCGGGCGCCGGTCATCACGTCGGTGTTCTTGCCGATGACGCAGCCGCGCAGGTGGGCGCTCGGCCCGATGTAGACGTTGTCGTGGACGACGGCGCGGTGCAGGAAGGCCCCCTCCTTGACCACGACGTTGTCGCCGATGACGGTGTACTCGCGAAGCTCCGCGCCGGCCTCCACCTTGGCGTAGCCGCCGATGTAGAGCGGGCCCTTGAGGACGGCGTCGGGGTCGACCGAGGCGCCCTCGGCCACCCACACGCCCGGGGAGAGCTCGAAGCCGTCGGCGTCCAGCCGCACCCGTCCCGACAGGGCGTCGGCCTGGGCCTTGAGGTAGCTCTCGTGGGTGCCGATGTCCTCCCAGTAGCCGCCGGCCACGTAGCCGTACAGGGGGGCGCCGCGGGCGAGCAGGCGGGGGAACACGTCGCCGGACCAGTCCACCGGGACGCCGGGGGCGACCTCGTCGAGGACCTCGGGCTCCATGACGTACACGCCGGTGTTGACCGTGTCGGAGAACACCTGCCCCCAGGTGGGCTTCTCCAGGAAGCGCTGCACCCGGCCGGCCTCGTCCACGATGATGATGCCGAACTCCAGGGGGTTGGGCACCCGTTTGAGCCCGATGGTGACCAGGGCGCCGTTCTCCTCGTGGAACCTGATCATGTCGGTCAGGTCGATGTCGGTCAGCGCGTCGCCCGAGATCACCAGGAACCGCTCGTCGCGCAGCTTGTCGGCGGCGTTCTTCACGCTGCCGGCCGTGCCGAGCGGGATCTCCTCGGTGGCGTAGTGCAGGCTCATGCCGAGCTCGTCACCGTCGCCGAAGTAGTTGCGCACCAGGGCGGCCAGGAACTGCACCGTGACGACGGTCTCGGTGAAGCCGTGCCGCCGCAGCAGGCGCAGCACGTGCTCCATGATCGGCCGGTTGACCACGGGGAGCAGGGGCTTGGGCTGGTTGGCGGTCATCGGCCGCAGCCGAGTGCCCTCCCCGCCCGCCATCACGACGGCCTTCACAGATCACCCTCCGCCTGTCTCGTCACGGTGGGCACACGACCGCGCGGGCACTCGCCTCGGGGGATCCGCCGGGGCGCGCCCCACGATCGCTCATGCCCGGCTCGCCCCGCCGATGAGCCGGCGCCCCTGAATCACGTACAGCGCCCCCGCCCACCAATACAGACCTGTTCCCCAGATGGCAAAGGCCCATCCCAGGATCCGGGCCACGTCGGCGTACCAGCCTTGGTGGGAGGCCAGGAACAGCAGCGGGAAGGCGTACAGCAGGCAGGCTGTGGCCGCCTTGCCGAGGAAGTGGACCGGCAGCGCCGGGCCGAAGCCGTGCCTGCGCAGGACGGGCACGCCCAGCATGAGCACCACGTCCCGGCCGACGATCAACGCGGCGAGCCACCAGGGCATCACCTCGCGCAGGGTCAGTCCGGCCAGCGTGGCCAGGATGTAGAGGCGGTCGGCCACCGGATCGAGCAGCCGGCCGAGTTTGCTGGTCTGGTTCCACGCCCTGGCGAGCTTGCCGTCGAGCCAGTCGGAGAAGCCGGCCAGCATGAGCAGCACCAGCGCCCAGCCGTCGGCCTTGGGCCCGAGAACGAGCCATAGGAACACCGGCACGCCGAGCAGCCTCAGCGTGCTCAGCACGTTCGGAACCGTCAAGATCCGGTCCTCGGCCGACCTCACCCGCATGACTCCCCTCCTGAACCTGGTGCAGACCCTACCCGGCAGGCCGGCCCACGGCCGCGCGGCGGTCCCCGCGTCCCGCGCGCCGGAGGATGAGGTGCGGGCCACGGGCGGCGAGCCGGGCACATTCGCCGGGAAGCCGCCTCCTCCTGAGGGAGGAGATGGCATCCTCCTACAGATCACGAGATCCATCCGGCGGCGGAAGCGAGCAGATCCTCTTGGGGCTTAATGTCAGTGCCATGGCCAACGATGCAGCGCTGTTCTTCGGGCAGTTCGTCAGGGCTCCCGGCACCACGGGGGCGGTGGCGCCGAGCTCGCTCCGCCTGGCGCGGGTGATCTGCTCGCCGGTGCCCGAGCGCGGCGACCCGGTCGTCGTCGAGCTCGGCCCGGGCACCGGCGTGTTCACCGGCGAGATCCAGCGGCGGCTGGGCGGCCGGGGTCATCACCTGGCCGTGGAGATCAACCCGGCGCTCGCGGCGCGGCTGAACGACCGGCACCCCGGGGCCAAGGTCGTCGTGGCCGACGCGGTGGGCCTGCCCCGCCTGCTCGACGAGCACGGGCTCGGGCGGGCGGACGCGGTGATCAGCGGGCTGCCATGGGCCGCCTTCCCCGCGACGCTGCAGGATCGCCTGCTCGGGGCGATCACCGGGGCGCTCGCCCCCGGTGGCACGTTCACCACCTTCGCCTACACCCACGCGCGCACGCTGCCCCCGGCGATCCGCTTCCGCCGCCGCCTGCTGGAGACCTTCGAGGAGGTCGTGCCGAGCCGCACGGTGTGGGGCAACCTGCCGCCCGCGTTCGTCTACCACGCCCGCCGCCCGCGCCACTGAGCCGCGGCACGCCGGCCTTCCCGGCCGGCCGCGCCCCCTCCCCCGCCGACCGAACATCGTTCTACGATTGCGGCCGACGGGATTGGAGTGATCAGGGTGGACTTCACGCTTCCGGAGAGCGCCCGCGAGGTTCGGCGGGGCGTCGCCGCCATCTGCGCGCGCTACGACATGGCCTACTGGCAGCGCTGCGAGGAGCAGAAGCGCTGGCCTGAGGAGGTCTGGGCCGAGCTGGCCAAGGGCGGCTGGCTGGGGCTGGCCGTGCCCGAGGAGTACGGCGGCGGCGGCCAGGGCCTGCTGGAGCTGACCGTCGCCACCGAGACCCTGGCCGCCTCGGGCGCGGCCGGCGGCTCGGCGTTCACCTATGTGCTGACGCCCGGCTTCGGCGCGCTGACGCTCGCCCGTCACGGCTCGGCCGCGCAGAAGGCCGAGCTGCTGCCCCGGCTGGCCGCCGGTGAGCTGGAGACCTGCTTCGCGCTCACCGAGCCGGACGCCGGGTCCAACTCGCTGGCCATCTCCACCTCCGCCCGCCGGGACGGCGACGAGTACGTGGTCAACGGGCAGAAGATCTGGATCACCGGGGTGCAGCGGGCGGCCCGCATGCTGCTGGTGACCCGGACCATCCCGGCCGCCGAGGCGCGCCCGCGCACCAGCGGGCTGACGGTGTTCCTGGTCGACGTGCCGCAGGCGGTGGCCCAGGGGCGGCTGTCCTACCGCCCGATCCCCAAGATGGGCGCCAACACCACTCCCTCGAACATGGTCTTCATCGACGACCTGCGGCTGCGGGCCACCGACGTGGTGGGCGAGGTGGACCAGGGGGCGCTGGTGCTGTGGGACGTCCTCAACCCCGAGCGCATCCTGCTGGGGGCGAGTGCTCTGGGCGGCGCGGAGGTCGCGCTGCGGGCCGCGGTGGCCTACGCCAAGGAGCGGGAGGTGTTCGGACGGCCGATCGGCGCCAACCAGGCGATCGCCTTCCCGCTGGCGCAGGTCAAGGCCAAGATCGAGCTGGCGCGGCTGATGCTGTACAAGGCGGCCTGGCTGTTCGACCGGCGCGAGCCCTGCGCCACCGAGGCCAACATCGCCAAGCTCACCGCCTCCCAGGCCGCCTGGGAGGCCGCCGACCACGCGTTCCAGACCCATGGCGGCATGGCCTACTCCCTGGAGTACCCGATCGCCCGGCTGCTGGCCGACGCCCGCGTCGGCCGGGTCGCGCCGGTCACCGAGGAGCTCCTGCTCAACTACCTGGCGACCCAGGTGCTCGGCCTGCCGCGCAGCTTCTGACCGCTCGCCCCGCCGTTGCGGGACGGTCCGGCGGCCGCCCCGCGGCGGCGGGCGGCCACGGGGGCACGGTCAGGGCATGGCGGCCTCGACGAAGGCGTCCACCAGGC
The DNA here is from genome assembly GCF_014646695.1 of Sphaerisporangium melleum. Classification (GTDB taxonomy): domain Bacteria; phylum Actinomycetota; class Actinomycetes; order Streptosporangiales; family Streptosporangiaceae; genus Sphaerisporangium; species Sphaerisporangium melleum. Next base: position 158,930 of record NZ_BMNT01000018.1, on the reverse strand, counting down.
GGTTGTCGTCCCCGCGTTCGGTGTGCCACTGGACGCCCACGCAGAACCGGTGGCCCTGCAGTTCCACCGCCTCGATGATCTGGTCGTCGGCCCAGGCGACCGCGATCAGCCCGTCTCCGAGGCGCCGCAGGCCCTGGTGGTGCGGCATGGCGACCTCCACGCGGTCGCCCAGGGCCTTGCCCACCTTGCTGGACACGCTGACCTGCAGCACGTGCGGCGCCGTGGCGGCGTGCCGCTCGTGGTGCACCGCGTCGGGCAGCCAGGGGATCAGCGTGCCGCCGAGGGCGACGTTGAGGACGTGCATGCCGCGCGCCACCCCGAGCACCGGAACGCCGGCCTGGATGGCCGCCGCGGCGAGCGCGATCTCGAACCGGTCGCGCCCGGGCTGCGGCTCCTCGACCCGCTCGTCGCGCTCCTCGCCGTAGACGGCCGGGTCGACCTCGACGCCTCCGGCCAGGATGACCCCGGAGAGCCCGCGCACGTAGCCGTCGATCGCGCCCAGGCTGAGCGGGGGGATCAGCACCGGCGCGCCTCCGGCCCGGTCCACCGCCTTGGTGTACGCGGGCGGCGACAGCACCGCCTCACGTACCCAGGTGCCCCAGCGGGCGGGGTCGAAGTAGCTGGTGATACCGATCAGAGGTCGGGACATGCGGTCTCCAGGGGCTCGCGCAAGGTCTGCCGCCAAGCCGAAGCGGCGCTCCGCCCGTTCGCAGTGGCGCACCCATCATTGCGCACAACATTTCGGGTATGTCACGTATCCCGGTATCAGTCACGTCACTTCCGTATCACCAGTCACACCAGCCCCAGCCGGTACGCGGCCCGGTGGCGACCGGCGGGGCTCGCCCTCCCCGCGGCCCGGCCGGTCCGAAGCCGCTTTCCCGGCTCGGCACGGGCCCGAATTCCCTGGCCGGGCAGGAGGTGGCCGCGATCCGGCAACGACTCCAGAGAAGGTGAAAGCGATTACTTTTCACATTCTCTTTCGCGGCACCGATGTCGATTACCGGCAATCACGCACCGATTACGAACGGCCCCCTTTCGCGGCATCTTGTGGCGAAACGGTGGTGCCGCTCACCACGGAATGGAAGACTCCATGCCGAGCGACCGGACGCGCCGGGGCCGCCGGGCGCTCACGACCCGGACGCCAGGGAGGTGGAACAACGAGATCGGATCCCGAAAATCCGGTCAATTAGGGTGGCAGCAGAAAATGTCGTTAAATCCGCGTCTCATCAAGGAAAGCTTCTCCCTCATCGAGCCCGTCATGGGCAAGGCCGTCGCCTACTTCTACGGCCGCCTGTTCGCCGAGAGTCCTCAGCTGCGGGGCATGTTCCCCCCTGCCATGGACGTGCAGCGTGACCGGCTCTTCGCCGCGCTGGCCCGCATCGTGTGGAGCCTGGACAGTCCCGGGAGCCTGGACGCCTACCTCGGGCAGCTCGGCCGGGGCCATCGCAAGTACGGTGTGCTGGCCGAGCACTACACGGCCGTCGGCAACGCGCTCCTGGCGACGATCAGGCGTTTCTCCGGGGCCTCCTGGACCACCGAGATCGAGACCGCGTGGGTGGCCGCCTACACGACCGCGGCCAACATCATGATCGGTGCCGCCGAGGCCGAGGCGGGGTCCTCCCCCGCCTGGTGGCCGGCCGAGGTGACCGACCACGAGCTGCGCACCCCGGAGATCGCGGTGATCACGCTGCGTCCGGGCCTGCCCATGCCCTACGTCCCCGGGCAGTACGTGGACCTCCAGGTGTCCCGGTGGCCGCGGGTGTGGCGCACCTACTCCATCGCCAACGCGCCACGTCCGGACAACAGCCTGCGGCTGCACGTGCGGGCCGTGCACGGCGGCTGGGTCAGCACCGCCCTGGTCTCGCACACGCGCATCGGCGACACGGTGCTGCTCGGCCCACCGGCCGGCACCATGGCCCCGCCTCAGGACGACGAGGCGCGTGCGCGCGACATCCTGTGCGTGGCGGGCGGCACCGGCCTGGCCCCGCTCAAGGCCGTCATCGAGCACGTGATCGCCTCCGGCGCGCGCCCCAACATCCACCTGTTGTACGGGGCGCGCACCGCCGCGGAGCTGTACGACCTGCCGGAACTGCTGCGCATGGCGGCCGGGTACCCCTGGCTGCGCGTGCTGCCGGTGGTCTCCGGCGAGCCGGGCCACGACGGCATGCACGGGCTGCTGCCGGACGTGGTGGGCCGCTTCCACTCCTTCGCCGAGCACGAGGTGTACGTCTGCGGGCCACCGGCGATGGTGGAGCAGACCGTGTGCCGGCTGCGGCACGACGGCGTGCCGCCCGAGCGGATCCACCGGGATCCGGCCACCGGCCCGGGGGCCGGCAGATCGGATATCGGCGGACCATATCGGCCAACCTCGCTGCCAAATCCCGTGGAGTCCGGCGCGCGCCCGCCCGGCGTGACACGATGATGCCGATCCGCGCTCAAGCGGCCGAGCTTGTCGATCGGGCCATCACGCCGGCCGGGGGACCGGCGATGTGCGCCCGCCACCGCGAAAGGAAGGGGCGATCATGCGCACGCTGCCCCCCGCTCCCCCCGGCACCACCCTCGTCCGCGTCCCGGCGGCGCCCTGACCCCGATGGCCCGCCCGGTCACCCTTGTGACGTTCATGCTGCCCAGCGCGCTGGGGCACTGGGGAAGCGGAGCGACCGAGGTGCGCGTCTTCGCGGTCGCCGACTCCGATGAGGGGCACCCGACGCTCGGCGCGGCCCTGGACACCCTGCGCCGCACCCATCCCCGCCTCCAGCGGCGGCTGTGCGACGAGCACGGCGGCATCCGCCGCCACATCACCATGTTCGTGTGCGGCGAGAACGCCCGCCGGCTCGGCGGCCGGTCGTGCGCGCTGCCCCCGGGAGCCGAGGTCTACGTGGTGCCGGCCCTGTGAGCCCGGGGCGACCGGGCAGGGCTCAGGGGGCGACGCGACCGGCCGCGTTGAAGGCCGCGTGGGTGAGCGGCATCAGCCCGGCCCACAGCGCCTCCATCTTCTCGGCCACCATCTCGATCTCGCGCTGCGGGAACGACGGCACGCGGGCGCGCTCGTCCTTGGTGCGCAGCGACAGGAAGTGCATCAGCGAGCGGGCGTTGCAGGTGGCGTACATGGAGGAGAACAGCCCGACGGGCAGCACCGCCCGGGCCACCTCGCGGGCGACGCCGGCCTCCAGCATCTCCTGGTAGGCCTCGTAGGAGTGCCGGTAGGACCGCTCCATCGCCTCGGCCACCAGTTTGTGCTGCTCGTCATCGCCCTCGACGAACTGGTAGCGCCCCGGCTTGCCCTCCTGGACGAGCTTGCGCTCACGCCCCGGGATGTAGAAATCAGATTGAAGCTCCCGATATCTACCGCTTTCCTCGTTGTAGGAGTTGTGCACGACGACGCCGTCCGCGATGAAGTTGTGCCATGGCTCCGGCATGGAGATGTCGTACGTCTCCTCCTCGCCATCCTGGACGACCGATGTGATCTTCTCATCACGGATGCCGAGTCTGGACGGTCGGCGCTCCACCTCCCACGCCTCACGACCGGACTTCACCTCGTGGCAGGAAGTGCAGATCGGGGCGAGGTTCTCCTCGTCCAACGCCAGCTTGAGCTGCCGGCTCACCGGCACGACATGATCTACTTCGAGCTCGGCGAAGTCGAAGACGCCGCCGCAGACATGACAGACATCGATGGCTCCGACGACCTGCGGCTTCATCCGCGTCGTCCAGAACTGGATTCCCTCTCGGAGACGCCGGGGCACGCCCGTGTACTCTCCCACCGGCACCGTGGCCTGGGTGGAGATGAGATCGCCAGGCGCGAGGTCCTTCGCCTTAACCCACGTGCCTCGCGACAAGAGGGCGTGATCCGGCGAACATCGCAAGACCTTCCCGCCACTCGTGGTGATCCTCAAGATCGGCTTGACGCCGCTCTTGAATACGTCGACCATCCGGGCCGACTCGATGAGGCCGGTGTCGAGATTTACGGTCCGCGTGCTCAGATATCGGCACGAGGGGAGCTTGCGGACTCGTCCCATCGAGTCGCGAACTCCCTCATGCCAGTCCGAATAGATGTCCTTGATCTTCTTGGTCACACCGTTCTTCAGCGTTCCCACGGGTATCCGCGCATCGCCCGGCAGACACCAGCCGACCCTGTGGCGGTGGAACTCGCGGAAGACCATGATCGGGGCGTGGATGAAGAAGGTCATCGAGTTGTGCTCGAACGGGCTGCCGTGCCGGTCGCGCATGAGGAAGTTGATCAGCCCCTGGGAGCGCTCGGCGTCCTGGCCGACGGCCTCCAGGGACTTCTCCCCCGCGGTGGAGACCCTGGCGGCCCACACCACGTCGGAGTCGGCGGCGTCGTGCCTGACCAGCTCCACCGTCACGTCGCTGAGAAATCGCACCCGCGCCCGCCTTCCCCTCGGTCCTCGGCCGCCCACATCGTAGTGCAGCGGCGGGCCGGCGAGGCGGGTCAGGTGATGTCGCGGCGGATGGTGGTGGCCGAGGCGATGGCGGCGAACAGCAGCGCGTAGCCGAGCAGCAGCGCGGCGCCCGCCCAGGCGGGCAGGTAGTCGCCGCCCATCGGCGAGGAGAGGCCGTAGACCGCCTGGGCGGCGCCGCCCGGCAGCCACTTGCCGACGCCGGGCAGCAGGACGACCAGCAGGTTCTCCAGGACGTACACCCAGCCGACGCCGATCACGATGGCGGCGATCTGGTTGCGCAGCAGCGAGCCCAGGGCGAGGCCGAGGATGGTGTACAGGGCCATGGCGGCGACCACTCCGGCGCACAGGCGCACGACGTCGCCGCCGATCACCGACAGGGAGCCGCCCCTGATCAGGATCGCCGGGACGCCGACGGCGAAGGCCAGCAGCGTGCCGGCCAGGCCGAAGATCGCGCCGACCGCCGCGCAGGCGATGAGCTTGGCGGCGACCACGCGTTCCCTGCGGGGGGTGGCCAGGAAGGTGTGGGTGATGGTCTGGAAGCGGTACTCGCCGGTGATCAGCAGGGTGCCGATCACGAAGGAGAACACCAGCCCGGAGCCCGCCTGGCTGAAGAGGGTGAGCGCGCCGTCGGGCTCGGTGAGCGGCGGGGTGCCCTGCTGACCGGCGAAGACGCCGAGCACGACCAGGCCGATCAGGGTGAAGCCGAGCGACAGCGCGAGCATGCCCCAGACCATGCGGGTGGTGAAGACCTTCTGCAGTTCGGCGCGGACCAGGCCGATCACGGCGTTCCCCCCGGGATGGTCTCGGCTGCGGCAGGGGGCGCGGCGCTCTCCCCGGTGAGTTCCAGGAAGACCTGTTCGAGGTCGGAGCGCTCCCTGACCAGTTCCGACAGCACGACGCCCTCGTCCAGCGCCGCCTGGCCGACGGTCTCGGGGGCCGCGCCGCGGACCAGGAGCACGCCGGGCCCGGCGGTCTCGACGGTGGCGCCGGCGGCCTCCAGCCGGGGGCGCAGCCGCTCGGCCTGCGCGGCGGCGACGCGGACACCGCGGTCGCCGCCGGTGGTGAGCGCCGACACCGCGCCCTGGCGGATCATCCGGCCCCGGGCGATGATGACCACCTCGTCCACGGTCTGCTCGACCTCGGACAGCACGTGGCTGGAGACCAGCACGGCGCACCCCTGGTCGTCGGCGAGGTGGCGCAGGAAGCCGCGCAGCCACTGGATGCCGGCCGGGTCCAGGCCGTTGGCCGGCTCGTCCAGGATGAGGATCTTCGGCCGGCCGAGCAGCGCGGTCGCCAGGGCCAGCCGCTGGCGCATGCCGAGGGAGAACCCTGCGACGCGCTTGCCGGCCACGTCGGCGAGGCCGACCTGGTCGAGCGCCTCGCCGGCCCGCGCGGCGGGCAGCCCGGCGGCGGTGCACAGGACGCGCAGATGGTCGCGGGCGGTGCGGCCGGGGTGGAAGCTGGTCGCCTCCAGCACCGCGCCGACCTCCGACAGCGGGGCGGCCAGGTCGGCGTACCTGCGGCCCCCGACGAGCGCCTCGCCGGAGTCGGGCCGGACCAGGCCGAGCAGGCAGCGCAGCGTGGTGGTCTTGCCGGCTCCGTTCGGGCCGAGGAAGCCGGTGACGCCGCCCGCCTCCACGGCGAAGGACACATCCTCCACCGCCCGGACGGCGCCGAACGACTTGGACAGGTTGCGGATCTCGATGGCAGCCATCGTGCCGATTATCGGCCGCCGCGATCGTCATGGGCCGCCGAAGCGGACGATCTCCACCATACCGATATGAACGCCAGATGCGGCGGCAGGACCGGCGGGCGCGGGGCACCGGAACGGGCCGGGTGGCCTCCCGCCCGGCCGCCCGGCCCGCGCCGCCTGTGGACTCTACGGCCGTGCCGGGGCGGCGGCGCCGGGATCGCCCGCTCTTTACCCAACCCCGGCACAGCCGCGACCGTTCACCGCGCCGGCGGCCGGCTCAGCGGCGGCACAGCCGCAGGACGTTGGCCACGACGCGGGCGCCTGCGCCGCCTTCCGCGGTGAGGATCGACTCGGGGTGGAACTGGACCGCGAAGCGCCGGTTGGCGGCGTCCTCGATGGCCATGACGGCGCCGTCGGGGGTGAGCGCGGTGACCTCGAACCCGGTGACCCCCGGCCGCTTGGCGTGCAGCGAGTGGTAGCGGGCGGCGGTGAACTCCTCGGGGAGGCCGTCGAGCAGGGCGCTGTCGCCGACGCGGGCCACCCGTCCCCGCTTGCCGTGCTCGGGATGGTCCAGCAGCGACAGGGTGCCGCCCGCCTGCTCGACCATGGCCTGCAGCCCGAGGCACACACCGAACACGGGCAGGTCGCGGGCGTACAGCGCGTCGATCAGCGCCGCGCAGCCGAAGTCGGTGGGCCAGCCGGGGCCGGGCGAGAGCACCACCAGGTCGGGGCCGATCTCCTCCAGCATCGCCAGCGGGAACCCGTGGCGCAGCGTGACGACGTCGGCGCCGTGCTGGCGGAAGTAGTCGGCCAGGGTGTTGACGAAGGAGTCCTCGTGGTCCACCAGCAGGACCTTCATGCCGTCGCCGGCCCGCCCGGCCGGGCGCGGGGCGGCCGGGCGGGCCTGCGCGGAGCCGGCGGCGGCCAGCGCCCCGAGCAGGGCGCTCGCCTTCAGCTCGGTCTCGCGCTCCTCGGCGGCGGAGTCGGAGTCGAACAGCAGTGTCGCGCCCGCGCGGACGGTGGCCACGCCGTCGCGGATCTGCGCGGTGCGCAGGGTGAGGCCGGTGTTCATCGACCCGTCGAAGCCGAGGTAGCCGACGGCGCCGCCGTACCAGCGGCGGGCGGTGGCCTCGTGGTCCTCGATGAACTGCATCGCCCAGGTCTTGGGCGCGCCGGTGACGGTGACGGCCCACATGTGGGTGAGGAAGGCGTCCAGCGCGTCGAACTCCGGGCGCAGGCGGCCCTCGATGTGGTCGACGGTGTGGATCAGCCGGGAGTACATCTCGATCTGGCGGCGGCCGATGACCTGGACGGTGCCGGGGACGCAGATGCGGGACTTGTCGTTGCGGTCGACGTCGGTGCACATGGTCAGCTCGGACTCCTCCTTCACCGAGCTGAGCAGGGTGCGGATCGCCTCGGCGTCCTCGACGGGGTTGGTGCCCCGGGCGATCGTCCCGGAGATCGGGCAGGTCTCGACCCGTTCGCCCTGCACCCGGACGTACATCTCGGGCGAGGCGCCGACCAGGTGCTCGCCCTCCCCCAGGTTGAACAGGAACTCGTACGGGGCGGGGTTGCTCAGCCGCAAGGACCGGTAGAACGCGGCGGGGTCGGGGCAGGGGGCGTGGAAGACCTGGCCGGGGACCACCTCGAACAGGTCGCCGCGGCGGAACCGCTGCTTGGCGGCCTCGACGACGACCGCGTAGTCGCCCTGCCGCGGGTCGGGCGGCAGGGCCGCCGGGGCGGGCGGCAGCGGCAGCGTCTCGCCGGCGCGGGGCAGGCCCCGGGTGGAGACGCCGTCGACGGTGAACTCGTAGAGGTACTCGCGGCTGGTCTCGCGCTTGCGGTCGATCACCATGACCCGGTCGGGCAGGTGCAGCACCAGGTCGCGCTGGTCGGCGGCGCGTTCGAGCGCCTGGCGGATCGGCTCGAACTGGAAGGCGAGGTCGTAGCCGAAGGCGCCGTACAGCCCGAGGTGCTCGTCGTCGCCCGCGAAGGCGGCGATCACCTCGCGGATCGCGGTGAACACCGTGGGGCGGCGGCTGCGCATCTCCTCGGGCAGGATGTCCTCGGACTCGGGGACGTGCACCTCGACGTGGTCGAGGGTCGGCTCGGTGGTGGTCTTGCCGGCGGCCAGCAGGCAACTGGCGACGGCGGGGAGCACGACCCGGCCGCGGTCGTTCAGGGCGCGCGCCGAGATGCGGCGCCCGCGGGCGACGATCTCCAGCACGGGGTCGACGTAGGCCAGGTGCCAGCGGCTGTATCGGCCGGGGTACTCCATGCCCGAGGAGAGCACGCCGCCGCGGCGCTCGCTCAGCGAGGAGACGACCTCCTCCAGCACCGATTCCGGAACATCGGCGGTCGCGACCTCGACCTCGATGCCGCCTGCAGTGGTATAGCCCCTGGTGTCCACCTTGCCTCGCCCTTCTGGATCTTCAATGGCCCCGGGCGGGCAATGGGAAAGGCCGCCTCTTCCCGGGGCGGCCGTCGGTGAAATGCGAAACACGCGCCGCCTAGAAGCGGCGCCACCACTGCGCAGGTGAAATGGTTCGCATGGGGGAATGCTAGCGGCAGCGCAGGCCGGCCGCCAGCCGTTCGGGGATGTGGGCGCGCCGCGGGCCGGCGGCGGGGTGATGTGGGTAACAGCGCTTCTGTCCCATATAGCACTATTATGTTACTAGCAAGTAACACGCCGCTTACATGTCGCGGGGTACATCTCCCCGAGAGGAGCGCGCATGGGCAGGACGTACCGGGTGACGGTGCACCGGGACCTGCGGGTCCCGATGGCCGACGGCGTCCTGCTGCTCGCCGACCGGTACGTCCCGATCGGCGCGAGCAGCCCGCCGACCATCCTGATCCGCTCGCCGTACGGCCGGCGCGGGCTGTTCGGCTACGCCTACGGCCGCGCCTTCGCCCGTCAGGGCTTCCAGGTGATCCTGCAGAGCTGCCGGGGCGGGTTCGGCTCGGGCGGTGAGCCGTCGCCGCTGGACGAGCAGGACGACGGCCTGGCGACGGTCGAGTGGCTGCGCGCCCAGCCCTGGTACGGCGGCAGCTTCGCCATGCACGGGCCGAGCTACCTGGGGTACGCCCAGTGGGCCATCGCCCCGTACGCCGGGCCCGACCTGAAGGCCATGGCCACCCAGGTGACCGCCTCGCAGTTCCGCGACGCCGCCTACGTCGGCGGCTCGTTCGCGCTGGAGGCCACGCTGAGCTGGAGCACGCTGACGTCGATGATGTCCGGGCCGCTCAGCGGCGCGGCGGTGTTCTTCGCCCCGCGCCGCACCCAGCGGGCCGTGCTGTCGGGGCGCCCGCTCGGCGAGCTGGACACGCTCGCCGCCGGCCGGCATCTGCCGTTCTTCCAGGATGTGCTCACCCACCACGCCGACCCCGCCGTGCCGTTCTGGAAGAAGCGCGACTACTCGGGCACCGTCGGCGAGGTCGACGCGGCGGTCACGATGACCGGCGGCTGGTACGACGTCTTCCTGCCCTGGCAGCTGAAGGACTACGCGGCGATGCGCGCCGCCGGACGCCGGCCGTACCTCACCATCGGCCCCTGGCACCACGCCGACGTGCGGCACGGGCGCATCGCCAACCTCGACGCGCTGGCCTGGTTCCGCGCCCACCTGCTCGGCGACACCTCAGGCCTGCGCACCCACCCGGTGCGGGTGTACGTCACCGGCGCGGGCGAGTGGCGCGACTACCCCGACTGGCCGGTGCCCGGCATGCGCAGGCGGCGCTGGCACCTGCAGCCGGGGTTCGCGCTGGCGCCGGCCAACCCCGCCGAGGGCGCCGGTCCCGACCGCTACCGCTACGACCCGGCCCGGCCGACGCCGGTGGTCGGCGGGCCGACCCTGCTCGGCGACTCCGGCCCCCGCGACAACCGGCGACTGGAGGCCCGCTCGGACGTGCTGGTGTACACCGGCGAGACGCTGGCCGAGGACGTGGACCTGATCGGCCCGGTGTCGGCGGAGATCTACCTGCGTTCCACGACCGAGCACACCGACGTGGTGGTCCGGATCTGCGACGTCCACCCCGACGGCGCCTCGCTCAACGTCTGCGAGGGCGTGCGCCGCCTGGTGCCCGGCGCACCGCCCGCGGACGCCGAGGGCGTCCGCCGGGTGGAGGTCGACCTGTGGCCGATCGCCCACCGGTTCGCGCGAGGCCATCGCATCCGGGTGCAGGTGGCCGGCGGGGCCTACCCCCGGCTGGCCCGCAACCTCGGCACGGGCGAGCCGCTGGGCACCGGCCGCACCGGGGTCGTCGCCGACCAGGAGATCTTCCATGACCCCGCGCACCCGTCGGCGGTCCTGCTCCCGCACGTCCCCCTCTGACGGCGGCGCGACCGGCCGGGGCCCTGACCCGCTCCACCTTCGATGATGCCGGCGTCCCCCGGAGGTACGCCCGGGCTTCGCGGCGAGGCCGTCGCTCCGCGCCCGGTGCGGACCACCGGGCGGGCAGGGCGCTCCGGCGCGGGCGATCGGACATGTACCCGGTGAACTACCATCGGTGACACACAGGGATGTCTTGCCATCTTGACCTGCATTTCGGTCATTTCCCTGCCGTCCATCCAGTCCCGGAACCCACCGCTCGACGGCCCTCCTGACTCGCAGTCACCATTCGGCGCGCCAACAGGTCCGTTCGGCGATTCGTGAGCCGCCCCGGCCGCTCGCGAACTTACGCTTCCGGACGACCTGATGACCGGCTCCACCCGGGGCCGGCCACCGGACGCTTCCCACTTCTCCCTAGGAGGAGCGCGTTGACCACGCCACCAAGCGAGCAGGACCCGGCCCGCCGCGACCGCAGTCCGTGGAACTGGCTGCTGCTCGTCCCCATCGTGATCCCGCTGATCACGCCGCTCTACAACGCCGACGAACCGCGGCTATTCGGCTTCCCGTTGTTCTACTGGCTCCAGCTCGCCTTCATCATCCTCGGCGTCGCCACGACGACGATCGTGTACCGCATGGGCCGGAAGAGGAGCGGGCGATGAGCGAGCACATCACCGAGATCGTCGTCTTCACCCTCCTGTTCCTCGCCGTGAGCGGCATGGGTTTCGTCGCGGCCCGATGGCGCCGTCCCGACAACCTGGCGAGCCTTGACGAGTGGGGGCTCGGCGGCCGCAAATTCGGCTCGTGGGTCACCTGGTTCCTGGTCGGCGGCGACCTCTACACCGCCTACACCTTCGTGGCCGTGCCCGCCCTGCTGTTCGGCGCGGGCGCCACCGGCTTCTTCGCCCTGCCGTACACGATCGTGACCTACCCCCTGGTGTTCCTGGTGCTGATCCGGCTGTGGTCGGTCGCGCACGTGCACGGGATGGTCACCCCCGCCGACTTCGTACGCGCCCGGTTCGGCTCGCCCACCCTGGCGCTGCTGATCGCGATCACCGGCCTGGTCGCGACCATGCCGTACATCGCCCTGCAGCTCGTGGGCATCGAGGCCGTGCTGAAGACCATGGGCGTCACCGGCGACCTGCCGCTGATCATCGCCTTCGCGATCCTGGCGGCCTACACCTATCAGTCCGGGTTGCGCGCGCCCGCGCTGATCGCGTTCGTCAAGGACACCCTCATCTACGTGGTGATCCTGGTGGCCATCATCTACATCCCGGCGAGGCTGGGCGGCTGGGAGTCGGTGTTCGGCGCGGCCAAGGAGAAGTTCGAGGCCACTCCGGCGCCGGGCGACGGGTACCTGCTCAACGCCGGCAACCAGCTCCAGTACGTCACGCTCGCCCTCGGCTCGGCGATGGCGCTGTTCCTGTACCCGCACAGCGTCACCGGCGTGCTGGCGGCGCGCAACCGCGGCGTGATCAAGCGGAACATGGCGGCGCTGCCCGCCTACAGCCTGCTGCTCGGCCTGATCGCGCTGCTCGGCTACATGGCCATCGCCGCGGGCATCAAGCCGATCACCGCGAACGGCAAGGCCGACGCGAACACGGTGGTGCCGCAACTGTTCGACCAGATGTTCCCCGACTGGTTCGCCGGCGTGGCCTACGCCGCCATCGGCATCGGCGCGCTGGTCCCGGCGGCCATCATGTCCATCGCGGCGGCCAACCTGTTCACCCGGAACGTGTACAAGGAGTTCATCAAGCGGGACGCCACCGACGCCCAGGAGGCCGCGGTCAGCAAGATCGCCTCGCTGGTGGTGAAGGTCGGCGCGGTGCTGGTCATCCTGCTGATCGACCCGCAGTTCTCCATCGACCTGCAGCTCATCGGCGGCGTGATCATCCTGCAGACCCTGCCCTCGGTCGCCCTCGGCCTGTACACCCGGTGGTTCCACCGGGCCGGCCTGATCGCCGGCTGGGCCGCGGGCATGACCGCCGGCATGGTGATGCTCTACAACATCGCCAACCCGGCCATCAACCACGCCCATTTCGGCGGCTCGGCCTTCCCGCTGGCCAAGCTCGGTCTGGACACCAAGATCACGATCTACGCGGGATTCCTGGCGCTGCTGGTCAACGTCGTGGTGGCGGTCGCCGGCACGCTCATCGCCCGCGCGGCCAAGGTGGCCGACGGCCGGGACGCCACCCGCCCGTCGGAGTACTTCGCCGACGAGGGCGACCCCCGGGTCCACGAGGTCGAACTCTCCGGCTCCCACTGACACCGGACGACGCCGAGCCCCGTCCACCCGGCCTTCTCCTCCCGCCCCGGGCGAGCACTCGCCCGGGGCGGGAGGCTCTCAGCGGCCTTCGCCGGACTCCGGCGGGGCCGGCCGCGCCCGTCCCGCGGCCTCGCCGCGGCTTGCGGGCCGCACGGGGCCGCCGACTGCCGCGGTCTCCGCGCCCCCGGCCGCTCCCCCGTCCGAGATGGCGGCGAGGGCGGCGCCGGTGAGGGTGGCGACGACCTGGGCGCGGTCCACCTCGGGGTGCTCGAGCCACCAGTCGCCGGTGGCCTGGACCATGCCGACGAGGGCGTGCCCGAGGATCTGAGCGCGCACCGGGCCGCCCACCGCGGGCTCGGCGGCGAGCACGCCGCCGAGCTCCTCCCCAAGGCCCCGGACGATGGCGGCCATGTGCGACCGGGTGCGGCCGTCCTCGGCGCCGGCCCGGTGGAACAGGAAGCGGTACAGGTCCGGGTTGGTGGCGATCATGTCGAGGTAGGCCTCGACCGTGGCCCGGACCCGGCCGGCGAGGCCGGCGCCCGTCTCGGTGAAGATCGGCCGCAGCAGGGTGACGACGCTGCGCACGTGACGGTCGGCCAGCGCCTGATACAGGCCGCTCTTGTCGCCGAAGTGGCGGTACAGGATGGGCTTGGTGATGCCCGCCTCGACGGCGATCGCGGCCATCGACGCCTGCGGGCCCTCGCGCCGGATCACGCGGTCGGCGGCGTCGAGCAGCGCCCTGCGCCGGTCCGGATCTCGCCCGCCGTTGCCCGCCACGGTCGCCATGCGCACAGCATAGGGCGCCTTCACCGTCGCCTACCGCCGCCGGAAAGGGCGCCCCGCCGCCACCCGGCCGGCATCGCCGCTCGCTCTCCACGCGCCCCTCTCCTGGCACGTCGCGCGGCTCCGGAACCCTGCCACCGCCGCATGGCCCCCTACCCGCCCCTCCACCCGCGCGGCGCAGGCGTCCGCGCGTCCACCCCGGTGTCACCGGGCGTCCGGTCGCGGATCACCCCGGCGGCCACCGGCCCGTCCGCCGAGAGCGCCGGCCACCCGCTCGGCGGCCCTTTCGACGGGTTATGCGCGGATACGTAGGGGTCCGGTCCGCTAGTCTGCCGATCTCTGATCCGTTGGAGGTGGATGGTGGCCGAGCCTGGAGCACCGCAGGTGCCGGGCTACGAGGTGCTCGGCATCCTCGGGCAGGGCGGCTTCGGCGTCGTGTACCGCGCCCGGCAGCTCGCCGTACGCCGCGAGGTGGCGCTCAAGGTGGACAACCGGGTGCTGGTGTCCGAGCGCGACCAGCGCCGGTTCATGCGCGAGGTCAGCTCGGCGGGCGCACTGTCAGGGCATCCGCACGTGGCCGACGTGTACGACGCGGGCGTCCTCGCCGACGGCCGCCCGTACATGGTGCTGGAACTGTGCCCCGGCGGGTCGCTGGCCGACCGGTTGCGCGCCGAGGGCCCGCTCGCCCCGGCCGAAGTGCGGGACATCGGCGTGCGCATCGGCGACGCGCTGGCCGCCGCGCACATGGCGGGCGTGCTGCACCGCGACGTCAAACCGGCCAACATCCTGATCAACGGGTACGGCATGGTGGCGCTGACCGACTTCGGCCTGGCCGCCGCCGCGCACGCCGACGGCGACATGTCGGCGACTCGCGAGTCGCTCACCCCGGCCTTCGGCCCGCCGGAGGCCTTCGAGCTGGCCGCCCCCGCTCCGGCGGGGGACGTCTACTCGCTCGCGGCCACGCTGTACGCCCTGCTCAACGGCAGGCCGCCGCGGTTCCCGGAGAACGGCGTGGTCAACATCGCGATGATCATGGCGCTGCACCGGCTGCCGATCCCGGAGATCGCCGGGGTGCCGCGGGAGCTGACCGCCGTGCTGCGCGCGGGCATGGCGACCGATCCCCGGGCGCGCATCCCGTCGGCGGCCGACCTGCGCGACGCGCTCGCGGCCATCCCCGCCGGCATCCTGACCTCCGCCGGCGGCAACCGGCCCGGTCCGTCCTCCGCACCCCTCCCAGCGGCGGCCTCCGGACCCGGCGGGAGCGGGGGCCTTGCGGCGAACAGCGGGCCGGGCGGCGGGACAGGGAGCCGCGGACCGGCGTGGGCCGGCCGCGCGGAGGCCACCGGTCCGGGCAGGGCGGCCGAGGCGACCGGCCCGGGCGACCGGCGGTTCGACCTCACCGGCCCAGGTGGCCGGCGGTTCGAGGCCACCGGCCCGGACGGCGGCACCGGCATGCCGGGACCATATGGGGGACGCGACACCTCGGGCGCGCCTCAGGGGGCGTACGCGGTGGACGCCCCCGAAGGCGGCGGTTCGCCCGGACCGTACGGCGCGCGGGACGCCTCGGGCGCGCGACCAGGCGGATATCCGATGGACGCCCGGGACGACGGCAGGGCGGCTCACGGAGGGCGGAGCGGGCCGGGCGGGCGAGCGGGCGCGCATGTCATGGACGCGCCGGGCGACGGGGCCGGCGGGCGGAGCGGGCCGGGCCAGGGCACCGGGCCGCGGAGCAGGGGGTCACGGGCGGCGCTCCCGCCGCCTCCGGCGGCCAGGTCACACGCGCAGACGGGGCTGTACGTGGCGGTGGCGGGCGTGTTCGCGCTGCTGCTGACCGCCGGCGTGGCACTCATGGTCTACGAGAACCGCGATCAGGGCACCTCCTCGGGCGTCCCGGCGAACACTCCCGCCGCCGCGAGCTCCGCGAGCTCCGCTGACCCCCGCACGCCGCCCGGCACGACCGGGTCCGCATCCTCCTCTCCCGCGTCGCCACCCGCCGCGGGTACCGGCGGGGCCTTCGGCGCGGTGCCCACGTCCACCGCCTCCTGCCCCGCCACCACTGTCGCCGGCGCCGGGGCCGCGTGCGTGCGGCAGGCGGAGTGCTGGGGCAACATGACCGTGATCAACGGGGCGGTGTCGATCAATCGCCGGGACTGCAGGGAAGACCACACCTGGGAGACGTTCGCGATCGCCCCGCTGCCCACCGACGGCCTGACCTCCGACCGGAACGACCTGGCGGGCCACCCGGTGGTGAAGCGGCTGTGCTCCAAGCGAATACTCCTGGCCTCCCGCATCGGCGAGGCCAGGTCGGTCGAGGCCACCAGGTGGCTGGTGGAGGCGCTGCCGCCCAGCCCGCAGGCGTTCGAGCAGGGCGTCCGGGTCTACCGCTGCGTCGGCGCCGTCATGGCCGAGAAGGTCCAAGGCCCGTACTTCCGTCCCCTGACCTGACCCCCCGCCCCGCGATACCCGAAGGGACCGCACAGCCGCCAGGTACGAGGGTCGCGCGGCCCGCCGTCGAGCCCGCACGGCACCGCGTGGGCCATCGGAAAAGGGCGCCCGTTCGCGTCGTCATGACCGGGCGGCGTAGGGAGTCTGAAACGCCGGGGAGCCGAGAAACGACGGGGAAGGTTGGTACGCTCCGGGCGTGAGTGAGCGGCCGGACGATCTCGAGCGGCGGATGGACGCGCTGCGCGGGGAGATCCGGCGGGCCGTCCGCGCCCGCGAGAGCGTCCTGGCCCGATCGCTGCGCGCCGAACTGCGGCGCGCAGAGCACTCCTGGCAGCAGGAACTCACCGCGCGCGACTCCGCGCCCGTCGAGGAACACGGCGCCGGGCCAGAAGACCGCCACGACGCGCCGGGCACGGGCAGGGCGCAGACCGGCCGGTCCGCACCGGACACGAGCGACGAACCGGCCCCGCACACGCTGAGCGACGAACCGGCCCCGCACGCACTAGGCGACGGACCGGCGACGCACGCACTGGGCGACCGGGCGGCCTCGCGGGCGCTGGGCGGCGGGGGGGCTCCGGGGGCGCGCGGCGGCGCGGCGGCGGGGGTGTGGCGGGCGAGGGTCGTGCGGCCGGGAGCCACAGGGCGCGAGGGCGCGTCGCCCGCGGGCGTGCGAGAGCAGGTGTGTCAGGCACTGACGCTGATCGGAGTGCCGGCCGCGGCCCGCGTGGTGGTCGCCCTGAACGCCGCCCTGGGCGCGGCCCCGCTGCGCAGCGCCCAGATCGCCGTCCTGCGCAGGGACGAGGAGCGGTCCTTCCGGGCCGCACCGCACGCCCGGCCGTACTACATGTGCGCCGCGCTCACCGACCGCCTGTCCGCGGCGCGCGGGCTGCTGGCCCTCAGCACCTGGCCGCTGGAACGGCGGGCCGTCGGTCCGCTCAGCCCGCGCGTGGACTTCCTCATCACCGCGATCAGGCTGGCCGAGCACCTGGCGCGCATGGCCGAGGCGGGCGAGCGGCCATCACCGGCCGCGCACCGCCTGCTGTCCCGGCTGGCGCACAACATCCCCGGCATCGGTGAAAGGCAGGGCACGTCGAACGGATACCCCCGGACGCGGCACGGCCCCGGCGGGCGAACCGAGCGCGACGCGGACGGGCCGGTCCCCGGCGGACGGGCCGGGCGCGTCCCCGGCGCGCGCGGCCAGGGCACGACGCCGGGCCCCACCACCGCGTCGTGGCCGGCCGCCGGGGTTCAGGCGGACATGTCGTGGCCGGTCTCCGACGGTGAGCCGGACCGGTTCGCGGCGGGATCGGACGGCCCGGACCCGGCGGCCGTCGTCCGGGCGGCCCGCGCGGAGCTGGAGGTGCACGCCGCCGGCGACGCCGCCGCACGGGCCGAGATCGCCCGCCGGGCCCGCGAAGCGCTGCCCGAGGCGGGGCGCCTGTTCGGCGTGGCCACCACCACCCGGGCGGCAAGGCGGCCCAGGTGAACAAGGACGAGGCGAAGGAGAGGCGCGAGGTGGATCTCGATCGGCTCGACCGGCTGCGCGGCGCGGTGCCGCCGCGCCCGCACGACGCGCGGGCCATCGCCGCCCTGGCGGCCAACCCCGGGTGCGCCCGCCGCTCCGTGCTGGACGCCGCGGGCATCGACAAGGACGCGACGGCCACCCACCTCGGCTTCCCCGCGCCGTTCGGCCGGTCCCCCTTCGCGATCACCCGGGGCAACGCGTTCGAGGCGCTGGTCAAGGAGAGCGGCTGCGCCGAGCTGCTGAGGCTGCTGCGCGAGCTGCTCGGCCTGCCGGTCGCCGAGGCGGCCTACACCGACCTCGGCGACATCGGCGGCGACCCCTCGGCGCACCTGCGGCACGCGCACACCCGCACGCTGCTGGACCGGGCGGCGCGCGACGGCGCCGGGGCCGGCACGCTGTACGACCATCCGCTGCTGCGGCTGGAGATCGCCGGGCAGAGCGCCTACCTGGAGCCGGATGTGGTGGCGTTCCTGCACGGCGGCCGGTTCCACATCGTGGAGATCAAGTCGTTCGCCGTGATCGACGGGCAGGCCGAGCCGGACAAGGCCGCCGCCGCGGCGCGCCAGGCGGCGGTGTACGTGCTCGCGCTGAAGACCATGCTGGAGGAGCTCGGCCACGATCCGGGCCGGGTGGCACATGATGTGGTGCTGGTGTGCCCGGAGAACTTCGCCAACCGGCCGGCCGCGGCCCTGGTGGACGTGCGCCGCCAGCTCGCCGTGCTGCGGCGCCAGCTCGCCCGCATGACCCGGGTCGGCACGCTCGTGGACGCCCTGCCGCCGGGGCTCACCTTCGACCTGGCACCCGGCGACGACGGCGTGCCGGGCCGGCCGGCGGCCGAGCTGCGCGAGGCGGTGCGCGCGGTCGAGGCGCGGTACGCGCCGGACTGCCTGTCCACCTGTGACCTGTGCTTCTTCTGCCGGGACGAGGCCGCCGGGCAGGAGTCCACCGACCTGCTGGGACGCCAGGTGCGCGACGCGCTCGGCGGCGTCGCGACCGTGGGCGAGGCGCTCGGCCTGGCCGACGGCTCGCGGGAGCCGGGCGAGGGCCAGGAGGAGATCGCCCGGCTGCTGCGCCTCGCCGACCGCATGTACGCGGAGCTCTCATGACCGATCGGCACGGGCGCCTCCAGAACGCGCCCCTCACCCGCCCCGCCCGGCGGATCCCGGCCCCCACGCCCCCGCTGCCCGGCCGGGCCCCCGCGTCCGCGCCGGAGGGGCCGGCCCCTATGTCCCCACTCCCCCGCTCGGGCCTCGCACCCCTGGCCGCCGGAAGACGCCTCGCGCCCCTGACCTCCCGTAGAGGGCTCGCGCCCTCGCTTCCCGGACGGGCGGTCCTGGCGAGTATCACCCCGACCCCCAGGCAGGCGGCCCTGGCGAGCAATGCCCCGCCCGCCACGCGGACGGTCCCGGCGAGGAGCACCCCGGCCGCTGGATGGGTGGCGCGCGGCGCGGGTGTGCGGAGGGGCCGATGAGCACACTGGCGGCGCTGGCGCGGCTGCGCGCGTTGCGGAGCGGGTCGGCGCAGCGGCTGGCGACCGTCCGGCACTGCCACCTGTCCGACCGGCCCATGGTCCTCATCCCGTTGCGGCTGGCCGGCGAGGCGGCGGCGCCGCTGGCCGCGATGGTGGGCACCGACCCCGATCACCCCCGTCTGCTGGTGGTGCCGCAGCCGCGCGACCGCGACCTGCGGTTCGCCTTCGCGGCCGAGCTGGCCGAGGTCATGCTGCCGTACATCGAGAGCCTGCAGAAGGCCACCGAGACGGTCGAGCGGCGTGGCGCCGAGCCCTACGAGCGCTGCCTGGACGCTCCGCAGCTCATCGTGCCCAACCCTGGGGCGGCGGCGTTCGTCCGGCTGCTCGGCCGTTCCACCCGGTTCCGCCGCGCCGAGGGCCCGTTCGCCGTCCATCCGTCGGTGCCCCTGCTGGGCCGGTGGCTGACCTTCTTCGGCCAGCGCGCCGGATATCCGGGGTCCTCGCTGCTCCTTTCGGCCACCGAGACGCTGTCGGCGCACTGGGCCACCGGGCAGAGCGCCCTGGAGGACGCCAACCTGGCCTCCCTGGCCGGGTGGATCGATCCGCCGCCCGGCTCGACCGGCGCGGCCGCGGCGAAGGAGGCGGAGGACCCGCTGATCTGGCCGCCCGCCGGGCCCGCCACCGATCCGGGCTTCGACGCCGAGGTGCTGGCCCCGGCCATCCGCGCGTACGAGGAGACGCGGAGCGATCAGGCCGCCGAACGGGTGCGCGCCGCGGTGCGCTCGCAGCTGGAGCCGACCTGGCGGCTGATGTGGCGCGCGATCGGCCTGCTGGCCGCGCTGCCCGCCGGACAGGGGTGTGCCGGCCGGTGGGAGGCCGACCGGGCGTCGTTCACCTCCTTCGCCGCGCAGATCGCCGAGGGCGCGCCGCCCCAGCCCAAGCGGGACGGGGCCGTCGGCGCGGCGGCGCGGCTGGCCCGCATGGAGCGGGCGCGGGCGTCCTACGACGCGCAGCGCGCCTATGACGACCCGCTGGTCATGGCGGGGTACCGGCTGACCGGCGAGGCGTTCACCGGCACGGTGGTATCCGCCGAGCCCGACCGCACCGAGGGCGAGGGCCGGGGGCGGAAGCTGCGTCCGCTGGTCACCGTCCGCACCACCGACCCGGTGCGCCTGGCCGCCGGCACCCGGCTGGGCACCCCCGAGCGGCGCGGCCAGCAGGCCGAGCTGGTCGCGATCGAGGGCGAGCACGTCACCCTGAAGATCGTGAAGGGCATGGGCCGGGGCACGACGGCGACACCCGGGGCCGTCCCGGAGGCGGGCGAGCGGGTGTGCTACGCCGCGCTCCTGGACGAGTTCCAGCCTCCGGCCGCGCTACCCGCCCCGGAGGAGACCCCGTGGACGCACGGCGGCCCACCACCGGAGCACGAGCCCTCCGAGGACGAACCGGAGGAGGAATGGTCGTGACGACGGGTGCGCACTCACGCGCCGCCTTTACAGTGTAGATTCGCTGCGGCCAGATGCGCGAGCCGGGGGTCATGTGGACGCCCCGGCCGGACAGGGCGTGGCGGGTGCTCAGCAGGCCAGGTCGGCCGCCGGGAGCCTGCCGGTGGCCAGGAAGCCGTTCACCGCGTCGTTGAGGCACGCGTCGCCGAAGTACGGGAACGGCGCGTGGGTCTGCGCGTCGATGGTGACCAGTCGCGATCCGGGGATGCGCGCGGCGACCGCCCTGCCGTTGGCCGGCGGCACCGCCACATCGCGCAGCGCGACGGTGACCAGCACGCCGGGCGCCCGCCCCGGGCCGGGCCGCACCCCGGCGTCCTGCGCCGGCGGCCAGAACGCGCAGGGGGTGATGTTGGCGTTCGCCGGCCCGAAGATCGGGTAGCGCTCGCCATAGACGGCGAGGTCGCGCAGGTAGGCACGTGGGTCGCGGGGCCAGGGGCCGTCCCCGCAGCGGTAGGCGATGTTGGTGGCGGTGTGGTTGTCGGCCGGCACTCCCGGCACCCCCTCGGGCGGCACGGGCCTGATCGGGAACGGCACGAAGGGTTCCCGGCCCGCCGCGACGGCGGCGAACGCCGCGGCGACCATCCCGAAGGCCCGCTCGTCGTAGATCCCGGCCACGAGCAGCGCGCCGAGCTCGCTGCCGGTCCAGGCGTGGCCGCCGAGCACGATGGGCGCCTGCCCGGCCCGGCGGATGAGGCCGCTCACCGCCCCGGTCACCTCCCCGGCCGTGGCTCCCAGCCCGTACTGGGCGTGCCGTTCGGCGGTCCAGGCGGCGAAGGCGGCGGTGCCCGCCTCGAAGGCCGGCGTGCGGGCCAGTTCGTAGGCCCGCCAGGCGTCGGCGCCGTTCACCGGGCTGTCCAGGACGAACCGGTCCACCCGGCCGGGGAACAGCGCGGCGTAGGTGGCGCCGAGCATCCCGGCGTACGACCCGCCGAGGTAGGAGATCTTCTCCTCGCCCAGCGCGGCCCTGATCAGGTCCATGTCGCGGGCGGCGTTGGCGGTGGTGGCGTGCGGCAGCGCCCAGCCGGCGGCGCGCAGACAGCCGGAGGCGTACCGGCGGGCCTCACCGGCGTCGGCCTGGAAGCTTCCCGGTGTCGCCCCCCGCACCCAGTAGCCGCCCGGCTCCTCGACCGCCTGCCCGCACCCGATCGGCGTGCTGCGCTCGACGAACCTGATGTCGAATCCGACCAGGTCGTACTGGGCCCGGACCTCGGCGGGCAGGGACGGCGCGAGGCTCGCGGGCAGCGGCACCCCCGGGCCGCCCGGCCCGCCGCCGGTGGTCAGCAGCACTCCGCGGCGCCTGGCCGGGTCGGTGGCGGGCAGCCGGGAGATCGCGATCGAGATGGTGCGGCCGCGCGGATGCCGGTGATCCAGCGGCACGCTGAGCGACGCGCACCGCAACTCCGGGGCGTCCACCCCGTCGCAGCCGCCCCACCGCAAGGCCCCGCGCTCCGCAGAACCGGCGGGAACGACGCCACCGGCGGCTCGTACGGCGCCCGCCGCGGAACCTGTCCCGGCCGCGGCGCCCGCGGGCACGGCGAACGCCGCGATCGTGACCGCCGCGAGCGCCGCGGCGACGGCGTGCCGCCCGTACGTACGCCGGATCCACCGGTTCGGCCGGACCCCGCCCAGCGTGTTCCTCATGCCCGCGGCCTCCCTCCTGCGCCCGCCGGAACGAGTGGCCCGGCCGGGACGGTGCTGACCCCTGGAAGACGGCCGAGGGCTTCGTACAGCGCCTGGATTCCGCGGCGCGAAGATCGAGCGTCCGGTGGTCCAGGCCGACGATCACGCAAGGCGCCCATCCGGTCAAGCAGGGAAGTGCTCCCACCGCATAGCCCCTGCGTGAACCGGCTCCAGCATAGTGATCATTTTCATCGTGTTTCATGCCCCTCGCCGGAGGCCGGCCGTCGGCGCGGTGCGGCGGACACGCCCCGGTTTCGAGGGCGTCCGTCCCGGTGACCACCGTCACGTTGAGCGACGCGGAGTCCGGGCTCGCGGCGCGAGATGAATCGCCCACGCCGAAGAGTGCGGCGACGGCCGTTGACAGCGAGCCGGCGGGGACGTGCCAGTGGCATGTGCGAGCGATGCCGGCGGACACGGTACGAGGCCGGCCGCAGCCCGGGCGGAGACGTCGATCCGCCTTGGCTGCGGACCAATCCGGTAGCGTTCGGCCCATGACGGCGAAGATCCTCTCCCCCGCGCAGGAGGCGGCGGCCGTGGTGGAGGCGGTGCTCGCCGACCTGCCGCGCCATCGCGGCGTGGTCGTCGACTCCCCGCCGGGCGCGGGCAAGTCGACCCTCGTCGTCCGGGCCGCGGGTCACCTGGCCGCGACCGGCGAGCCGCTGATGATCGTCGCGCAGACCAACGAGCAGGTGGACGACCTGATCGTCCGGCTGGCCGAGGAGCATCCGGACGTGCCGGTCGGCCGGCTGTCGGCCGCCGACTACGCCGTGCCGCAACGGGTGATCGGCAGGGCGCGCGTCGGTACGAAGCTGCCCGACCTGGGTGACGCGGCGATCGTCGTCGCCACGGCCGACAAGTGGGCGTGGGCCGCGGGCGGGCGCATCTGGCCATGGGCGATCGTCGACGAGGCGTACCAGATGCGCTCGGACAAGCTGCTGCGCGTCGCCGGGCTGTTCGAGCGGGCGCTGTTCGTCGGCGACCCCGGGCAGCTCGACCCGTTCTCGGTCGTGGACGGGGACCGCTGGGCCGGGCTGTCCTGGGACCCGCTGCAGAGCGCGGTGGCGGTGCTGTTGCGGCACAACCCCGACCTGCCGGTGCACCGGCTGCCGGTGTCCTGGCGGCTGCCCGCCTCCGCCGCGCCCGTCGTCTCCGAGGCCTTCTATCCGTTCACCGGCTTCCGCGCCGGCACCGCGCCCGGCGAGCGGCGGCTGTCGTTCACCGCGGGCGGCCCGCGCACCGCCCCCGACCGGGCGCTGGAGGAGGCCGCCGAGACCGGGTGGGCGCTGTACGAACTGCCGAGCCGGCACACGGTGCGCACCGACGCCGAGGCCGTCCAGGCGGTCGCGATGCTGGCCACCCGGCTGCTGCAGCGCGCCCCGGTCGCCTTCTCCGAGCGGGGCGAGCGGCCGGTGACCGCCGACCGGGTGGCGGTGGGCGCGGCGCACCGCGACCAGGTGGCGGCGATCCAGGCGGCGGGCCTGCCCGAGGGCGTCACCGTGGACACCGCCAACCGGCTGCAGGGCCGGGAGTACGACGTCACGATCGTGCTGCACCCGCTGTCGGGACGCAGGGACGCCACCGCCTTCCACCTGGAGTCCGGGCGGCTGTGCGTCCTGACCTCCCGGCACCGGCACGCGTGCGTGGTCGTCGCCCGGGCCGGGATCCCCGAGCTGCTGGACGCGCACCCCTCGGCCGAGACGGTGCAGCTCGGCGTGCCGGTCAAGTTCCCCGACGGATGGGAGGCCAACCAGGCCGTCCTGGCCCACCTGGCCGCCCACCGCGTCCAGGCCGCCCCGCCCGCCTGACCGGCCGGTCGGCCGGGGTGCGGGCGGACGCCGGCGTGCCGAGCGCGAGCCGCGGTCCGACGGCCGGTCCTCCCCGCGGCCGGTTCGCTGCCACGCCGCCCGCGGCGCCCGCGGTCGCGCCGCGGGCGCCGACGCGCCTTGAGCTCCAGGTGCCGCCCGATCGCCCGCTCAGTGCAGAACGCCCCGTACCGGACGAAGTCGGCGTGATCGGCCGCGACCACCCGCACGAGGGGTCGCGGCGACGAGGAGAGCCCTGCGAGGGCGGGCGGCTAAGCGGGCGGTCAGCCCCAGATCTCTTCGGCGGTCTCGACGATCAGGCGGAGCTTGGCGAACTGCTCCTCACGGGTCAGCGAGTTGCCATCGACGACCGAGGAGAAGCCGCACTGGGGCGACAGGCAGAGCTGGTCGAGGTCGACGTACTTGGACGCCTCCTCCACGCGCCGCTTCAGGTCGTCCTTGGACTCCAGGGCGCCGCGCTTGGTGGTCACCAGGCCGAGCACCACCGCCTTGCCCTTGGGCACGAAGCGCAGCGGCTCGAAGCCGCCCGACCGCTCGTCGTCGAACTCCAGGAAG
Organism: Sphaerisporangium melleum; assembly: GCF_014646695.1. GTDB lineage: Bacteria > Actinomycetota > Actinomycetes > Streptosporangiales > Streptosporangiaceae > Sphaerisporangium > Sphaerisporangium melleum. The sequence continues at coordinate 134,441 of NZ_BMNT01000018.1, read as the reverse complement.
AACCCGTCCACGGCGAGCTCGCCGAACAGCGCCTCGGCCACGAAGTCGTAGCCGCCCGAGGCCACCCAGGAGGAGCGGAAGTTGCCCCGGCACATGTGGGTGGTGACCGACATGCCCTCGGGCTTGCGGACCAGCGCGTCGTTGATCTGCTTGATGTACCGCAGGTGCAGGTGGTCGGCGTCGTCGCCGCGCTCGGCGATCTCGGCGCGCTGCGCGGGGTCGTTGAGGTAGGCCAGGCTGGTGTCGTCGAACTGCAGGTAGGTGCACCCCAGCTCGCCCAGGCGCGCGACCTCCTCGGCGTAGGCGGTGCTGAGGTCGCTCCAGAATCGCTCCATGTCCGGGTAGACCGCCGGGTCGATCGAGGCCGGGCCGCCGCGGTAGTGGACCATGTTCGGCGAGGGGATCGTCAGCTTGGGGGTGGCCGTGGTGACCTGGTCGCGCAGGTAGGTGAAGGCGTCGCCGAAGATCGTCTCGGGCAGGGTCACCCGGTCGTGGACGCGCAGCGCGGCCGAGACGAACTCGACGTCACCCTGCTCACTGTGGAACTTCACCTTGATGTTCTCGTCGGTGGCCTGGCCGACGCCGCCCAGACGGTAGATGAAGTCCATGTGCCAGGACGTCCGGCGGAACTCGCCGTCGGTCGCCGACCGTAGCCCGACCTCCTCCTGGGCCCGCACCACCTCGCGGATCGCCTCGTCCTCCACCTCCCTGAGCCGCTCGGCCGGGATGCGCCCGGCGGCGAAGTCCTCGCGCGCCCGCAGCAGCGCGGCGGGACGGAGCAGGCTGCCGACGTGGTCGGCACGGAACGGGGGTGTGGTCCGCATGGCGTTGACCCTCCACTCGATCAGTAGGCCCTACCGTCCTATCAATTTCTGGGGGGTTTCGCCGCTATTAACTTCTGTGCGGTTTCGCCGTATCTGCGAAGCGGCCGGCTCCACATGTCACGCGCGTACGCGATGCCGCCCGCCACCCGGCCCGATCGGGGACGGCCGGACGGCCACAGGTGGACGCGGCCGGCGTACCCCTTGAGGGATTCGCGGAGCAGGTCTCGCGTCCAGGGTTCGGGCCCGGGAGTCCCCGGCCCCCGGCCCCCGCCGTCCGTCTCCGGGGCCGCTCCGCTCTCCGGTCCCGGGCCCGGCGCCCGATCCGATGCCGGCTCCGGATCCGGCGCCGTCCGCCGCTTCGCCGCCCCGGCGCCGGCGTCCTTCTTGCCCTCCGGCGCCGGGGCGCTCGACGTCACGGCCGTGCCGGGCGCGGCCGTCTCCGCCGCCGACGTGGTGGAGCCGTCCCCCGGCGCGCGGGCGAGACCGTCCGCGGCTTCACGGGGCACCGGACGTCCGTCCACACCCAGCTCGGGCTCGGGACTGGTGGTCGAGGCGAGCACGGCCAGCGCGATCAGCCCCAGCACGGCGATCAGTACCAGCGCGACTCCCATGAGCACCAGGACGGCCAGCAAGGTGTAGGCCGCTCCGATGAGCGCCATCATCGGCAGTTCCTCCTTCTGTGCCGTCGCGGACCTCGTGCCCGGCAAGGACAGGGCCACACGTTTCCCACTCAGGTGGACATACCGATTCTCCCGTGCATTCCGGGTTCCGGCTCCCACAGGGACGGGACCACTCCCGGCCGCCGCGCCCTGGCGACGCCCGCGCGGCCGGCCGTCAAGCGCCCGGCATGGTGTCGAGCCTGCGCAGGATCACGCCTTCGCGCAGCGCCCAGGGGCAGATCTCCACCTCGGCCACCTCGAACAGGTCCATGGTCGCCTCGGCGACCACGGCCCCGGCGAGCAACTGGGGGGCGCGCCCGGCCGACACCCCGGGCAGCCCGGCCCGGTGCGCGTTGTCCATCTTGGCCAGGCGGGCGGTCCAGTGCACCACATCCTCGTACCGCAGCACCCGCTTGACGTACGCGCCCTCGTTGGAGGGGGCGGCGCCGGCGATGCGGGCGAGCTGGCGGAAGGTCTTGGACGTGGCCACGGCATGGTCGGCGCGGCCGTACTTCACCACGTCTCCGACGACCCTGCCGATCCGCGCGCGCACCTGCCTGCGCATGGCGCGCACCTCGTCGCCGGGCGGCGGGTCGCCGGTGAACCACTGCCGGGTCAGCCGCCCGGCGCCGAGCGGCAGGGAGACGGCGACGTCCGGCTCCTCCTCCATGCCCGAGGCGATCTCCAGGGAGCCGCCGCCGATGTCGAGCACCAGCAGCCGTCCCGACGACCAGCCGAACCAGCGCCGCACGGCGAGGAAGGTCAGCCGGGCCTCGTCGTTGCCGGACAGCACCCGCACATCCACGTCGGTCGCCGCCCGCAGCCGTGCCAGGACCTCCTCGCCGTTCACCGCGTCGCGCACGGCCGAGGTGGCGAAGGCCATGACCTCCTCGACGCCCTTGTCCTCGGCGATGCGCAGCGACTCCTCCACGAAGCGCAGCAGCTCGCGCTCCCCTTCGGCCGACAGGGTGTCGCCGTTGTGCAGGTGCTCGGCGAGCCGCAGCTCCACCTTGTGCGAGTACGCCGGCAGCGGCTGCGCACCCCTGTGGGCGTCCACCACGAGCAGGTGCACCGTGTTGGAGCCGATGTCCAGAACCCCCAGTCGCATGAGCCGACGCTACTACTCCAGATGACCGGAAGATCCAGCTCCCCCGCCACCTGTGGAGACCGGCGGCCTCGGACAGGTCGGCCGCCGGGGCGGGGTGCGCCCGTGGGCCACCGTGTCCGTGCCTTCACGCGGTTCGCCGCGTCACGTGGGTCAGCGGTTGACCAGGACCATGACGAGGTCGACCGCGAGGAAGGTCACGCCGATGCCGGCGAAGAGCACGCCGAGGAACGAGCCGCCGTGCCAGAAGCTGTCGAGGCGGATGCGGGTCGGGGCGGCCGGGTCGTACAGGACGGTCACCGCGCCGCCGACCGGCGCGACCGGCGGGTTGGACGAGACGCGCGGCTCCGCCTCGACGGGCTGCCCGTGGGCCGTGACGAACCTGATCGTCGGGTAGTAGGTCGTGCTGCCGTCGTCGTGATGCGGGCGCAGGCGCACCACCTGGCCGGGGACGCGATGCGCGATGCGGCGGAACTCGCGCTCGGAGACCAGCAGACCGGCGCCGATGCCGCCGAAGACGAGGGCGATCAGCCCGAAGCCGAGCACGATCCAGGCGGTGGTGGACACGGGGAACTCCTTGGTGCCGTGTGGTGCGGTGGGCGGCGGCCACCGCACCGGGGGGAGGGCACGATGAAGATAGGCGGGCGCGCTTGCGGGCGGCTTGCCGTGCCCTTGATCGGGACAGCCGGACGTCCCGCCCGCCCGGCCTGCGGGCCGGATGCGGCGACGGCCGTGACCTCGCGGGGTCACGGCCGTCGGGTACAGCGCAGAGGCGTGGCGGCTCAGTCGAAGGCCGCCACGGGGGCGGCGTCCTGGGGCCGGTCGGCCTGGTCGGCGGGCCGGCCGGCCCCCGGGGCGGCCGGGCCGCTGCGCAGCGGGATCTCCTTGATCAGCAGCGCCAGGACGGGCACCGCCGCCGAGAAGAAGATCGCCCAGAAGAAGACCGAGGAGATGGAGGAGGCCAGCGACTCCAGGAAGCCGAGCCGCACCTGCGCGGGCAGGTGGGACAGCGACGTGGGGTCGAGCCGGCCGCCGCCGCCCTGGGCCATCTGCGCCGCCTGCGGGCCGAGCTTGTCGGTCAGGTTCGCGGTGAGCTGGTTGTTGAAGACGGCGCCGAAGAGCGACACGCCGAACGAGCCGCCGATCGAACGGAAGAAGGTCGAGGCGCTGCTGGCCACGCCGAGGTCCTTCTGCTCGACGCTGTTCTGCGCGATCAGCATGGTGGTCTGCATCAGGCCGCCCATGCCGAGGCCGAGCACGGCGATGAACAGCCCGGTCTGCAGGGAGGAGGTGTGCACGTCCTGCAGGGACAGCAGCCACATGGCGACCGCCATCAGCACGCCGCCCACGACCGGGAAGATCTTGTACTTGCCGGTCCTGGTGATGGCCTGGCCGACGAACAGCGAGACCGCCATGGCCGCCGCCATCATCGGCAGGAGCAGCAGGCCGGAGTTGGTCGCCGAAGCGCCCTGGACGGTCTGCTGGAACAACGGCAGGAAGTTGATCGCGCCGAACATGGCGAAGCCGAGCAGGAAGCCGACCCCCGAGATGAGCGTGAAGTTGCGGTCGCGGAAGACGTGCAGCGGCATGATCGGCTCGGCCACGCGGCGCTGCACCGGGATGAACAGGGCGAGGGACACGACCGCGAGCGCGGCCAGGCCGAGGATCTGCCAGGAGGTCCAGTCGTACTCGTTGCCGCCCCAGGTGGTGATGAGCACCAGCGCGGTGATGCCGACCGACAGCAGCGCGGCGCCGAGCCAGTCGATGCGGTGCTCGGTGCGGTGCTTGGGCAGGTTCAGCCGGAAGACCAGCAGGACGAACGCCACCGCGCCGATGGGCAGGTTGACGTAGAAGGCCCAGCGCCAGTTGAGGTGGTCGGTGATGAACCCGCCGACCAGCGGGCCGGCGATCATCGCCAGCGACATCATGGCGGCCATGATGCCCTGGTAGCGGCCGCGCTCGCGGGGCGGCACGAGGTCGCCGATGATGGCCATCGCGTTGACCATCAGGCCGCCGGCGCCGAGGCCCTGCAGGGCGCGGAAGCCGATGAGCTCGGCCATGCCGTCGGCGGTGCCGCCGAACATCGCCGAGCCGGCCATGCCGCACAGTGCCGAGCCGACCATGAAGATCGCGATGGACCACAGGAAGATGTTCTTGCGCCCGTACAGGTCGCCGATCTTGCCCCAGATGGGCGTCGAGACGGTGGTCCCCAGGACGTACGCGGTGACCACCCAGGAGAGATGGGCCAAACCCCCGAGCTCGCCGACGATGCGCGGCATGGCGGTGCCGACGATCATGTTGTCGAGCATCGCCAGGATCATCGCGAGCATCAGCCCCGGCAGGACGAGCATTACCTCCCGCCGGCGGCCGGGAACTGTCTCGGCCTCGATCTCCGTCATTACTTTACGCCCCCTTGGCGAACGCTTACTTACTTGCCGACCGGCTAGTGATTAGACTGCCAAGGTAGGGTCCTTACTTGCCGGCCGTCAAGTTCATTTCGAGAAGCCAGGGAGCGTCTGAACGCATATGAGGGCACAGACCGACACGCGAGCCCGTATCCAGGAGGTCGCCCTGCAACTCTTCACGGAGCAGGGCTACGAGGCGACCTCCCTGCGCGAGATCGCCGAGTCGCTCGGAGTGACCAAGGCGGCGCTCTACTACCACTTCAAGACCAAAGAGGACATCGTGGCGAGCCTGGCCGAGGACCGGCAGGCGGTCATGGAACGGCTCATCGCCTGGGCGCAGGGCCTGCCCCGCACGATCGAGACCCGCCGGGAGTTCATCCGGCGGTACGCCGACGAGGTGCACAGTGGCCGGCACCACGCGTTCATGCGGTTCATGGAGCGCAACCAGACCGCGCTGCGCGGCCATCCGAAGTTCGACCGGATGCGCGACATGATGAACACCCTCAGCGGGCTGATGTGGGACGAGGACGCCACGACCGCCCAGCGCCTGCGGACCTCCATGGCGATCTTCACGCTGCACGCCGCGTGGTTCGTGCTCAAGGACGAGAAGATCCCCGACGAGGAGCGCAAGCAGGCCGCTCTCGACCTGGCCCTGGACCTGCTGGAGTCCGCCCGGCCCACCGGCTCCTGACCCGCGCGGCCCGTCGCGTCCTCCCTCTGCGCCCGTCCGAGCTCCGCCGCCCGCACGCGAGCCGGTCGCGGAGCACCGCCCACGTTTCGGTGCGCCGATCGTGGCGAGCATGCTGGGAGGGCGCGGCCCCGTCCACGAGGGCAGGCCGGCGATGACGAAGGAGGACCGGTGAGCATCTCCGGCTACGGGCGTGCCGCCACTTGGCCCCGGCTGAACACACGTGCCTGGTTCGCCGTCACACTGACCGTCATGGCCGTGCTGCTGACGGTCTCCGCGGCCGCCGCCGTACTGGCGCTGGGCCGCAGCACCGCCGCCGCCGACGAGATGACCAGGCGCGTCGCCCCTGGCCTGCTGGCCGCCGAGCGCCTGCGCGGTGCCCTGCTCGACCAGGAGGCCGGCGTCCACGGCTACATCGTCAGCGGGCGGCAGGAGTTCACCACCGGGTTCGAGCAGGGCCTGGCCCGGGAGCGGGCCTCGGTCGCGACGCTGCGCCGGTCACTCGCCGACAGCACGCTGCTCGCCGACCTCGACCTCGTCGAGGTGCGCGCGGGCACCTGGCGCGAGGGGTACGCGCGCCCGATGATCGAGGCGGTGCGCGTGGGCGGCGCGGGGACGGCCGATCCGGCCCGCGTCGCCGCCGGCAACCAGCTGTTCGACCGCATCCGCGCGGCGATGGACCAGCAGGCCGCCGACCTGGAGCGGGCGCAGGCGCGGGCCGAGGCCGGCTTCACCCAGACCCGGCTGTGGCGCAACCTGGTGCTCGCCGCCATCCTGGCGGTGTTCGTGCTCACCCTGCTGCTGGTGGCCCTGCTGCTGCGCTACGCCGTCCTGCGCCCGCTCGACCGGCTGGGGGCGGCCGCGCGCCGGGTCGCCAACGGCGAGTTCGGCCACGTCATCGACATCAGGGGCCCGAGCGACCTGACGATGCTCGCCGCCGATGTGGACGCCATGCGCCGGCGCATCTCCGCCGAGCTCTCGGTGTCGCGGGACGCGCAGCGGCGCCTGCAGGAACAGGCCGACCTGCTCGCCGAGCAGACCGAGGAGCTGCGCCGCTCCAACTCCGAGCTGGAGCAGTTCGCCTACGTCGCCTCGCACGACCTGCAGGAGCCGGTGCGCAAGGTGACCGCGTTCTGCCAGCTCCTGCAGCGCAGGTACGGCGACCGGCTCGACGAGCGCGCCAACGAGTACATCGCCTTCGCGGTCGACGGCGCCAAGCGCATGCAGATGCTGATCTCCGAGCTGCTCACCTTCTCCCGGGTCGGGCGCGGGAACAACGAGCGGGTGCCGGTGCCGCTTCGGGTGCCGCTCGACCGGGCCCTGGCCAACCTGGAGACGCTGGCCGAGGAGTCCGGCGCGGTGGTGTTCCGGCCCGAGTTGCCCGAGGTGCTCGGCGACGAGGCCCTGCTCACCATGCTGTGGCAGAACCTCCTCGGCAACGCGATGAAGTTCCGCTCCGCCGACCGGCCGCCGCGGATCCAGATCACCGCCGAGCGCGCCGGCGACCTGTGGGAGGTCGCGGTCCGCGACAACGGGATCGGCGTCGAGCCGCGGTTCGCCGACAAGATCTTCGTCATCTTCCAGCGGCTGCACGACCGCGGCGAGTACGAGGGCACGGGCATCGGGCTGGCCCTGTGCAAGAAGATCGTCGAGTACCACGGCGGGACGATCCGCCTGGACGCCGGCCAGGCCGACGGCAGCGCGTTCGTGTTCACCCTGCCCGCGGTCCCCGACGGCGCCGCCGCCGAGCCCGCGACCGGCCGCGCCGCCGCTCCCCTGCCCGCTCCGGGATCCGGCGGCGCCTGACGCGCCTTCAGGATTCGCGGACGACGGTGACGCCGCCGGCCGGGACGGTCGCGCCGCCGGCGTACTCCACGCCGTCCAGCACTCCCCGCCCGGTGACGCCCGGGACGGTGACCGGCTCGTCACCGTGGTTGATCAGGAACAGGTGCCCGGCCCGCCGCACCAGCTCCAGCGTCTCGGGCACACCGCGCGGGCGGTCGACGCCGGCCGCGTCCAGTGCCCCCTCCAGCGCGGCGCGCGGGTCGGCGACGGCGGTGGCCAGGTACCAGGCGGCGCCCGCGCCGAGGTCGTGGCGGGTGAAGGCGGGGTGCCCGGCGTCCGGGCCGCCGGCGAAGGACCACAGCGCGCGGGCTCCGGCGGGGCGCACCCGCTCGGACCAGACGCGGCCTTCGCCCGCCGCCTCGGCGGCCGAGCCCGCGGAGCTCAGTGCGACGGTCTCGCCCTCGCGCAGCGGGTGGAACTCCTCGACGCTCAGGCCGAGCACCTCGCGCAGCGCCCCCGGGTAAGGCCCGTCGTGCACGGTGTCGTGCTCGTCCACGATGCCGGAGAAACAGGAGACGAACAGGTGCCCGCCCGCCTCGACGTACCCGCGCAGGTTCTTGGCCGCCGCTTCGGTGAGCAGGTACAGGCTGGGCGCGACCACCAGCCGGTAGCCGGACAGGTCCGCGGCGGGGTGCACGAAGTCGACCGTGACGTGCGAGCGCCACAGCGCCTCGTAGTAGGCGTCCATCCGCTCCCGGAAGGCGAGGTCGGCGGACGGGCGCCACTCCAGCTCCAGCGCCCACCACGACTGCCAGTCCCACACCAGGGCGACCTCGGCGCGCACCGCGCCGCCGGCCACCTCCGCCAGCTCGGCGAGGTCGGCGCCGAGGGCCACGACGTCGCGCCACATGCGCGAGTCGGTGCCGGCCTGCGGCACCATCGCCGAGTGGAACTTCTCGGCGCCGAACCGTGAGGCGCGCCACTGGAAGAACAGCACCGAGTCCGACCCGCGGGCCACGTGGGCGAGGCTGTTGCGGCGCATCTCCCCCGGCCGCTTGGCGATGTTGCGCGGCTGCCAGTTCACCGCGCCGGTGGAGTGCTCCATGAGCATCCACGGGCCGCCGGCCAGCGAGCGGGTGAGGTCGGCGGACATGGCCAGGTCGATGTGGTTGCCGGGCCGCTCGGCCTGCAGATAGTGGTCGTTGGAGACGACGTCCACCTCCCGGGCCCAGGCCCAGTAGTCCATCGACTTGCAGTTGGTGGACATGAAGTTGGTGGTCACCGGCACCGAAGGGGTGATCCGCCGCAGGATGTCGCGTTGCAGGCGGAAGCAGTCGAGGTGCTCGCCTGAGGTGAAGCGCATGAAGTCCAGCCGCTGGGCGGGGTTGACCACGGTGTGGTTGACCCGCGGCACGTCGATCTCGTCCCAGTCGGTGTAGCGCTGCCCCCAGAAGGCCGTGCCCCAGGCGTCGTTGAGCGCCGGCAGGTCGCGGTAGGCGCGGCGCAGCCACCCCCGGAACGCCAGGACGCTGGTGTCGCAGTAGCACTCGCCGAGCGGGGCGCCGTACTCGTTGTGGACATGCCACAGCGAGAGCGCCGGGTGGCCGGCGTAGTGCTCGGCGAGCGCGGTCGCGAGGTTCGCGGTGGCCTCGCGGTACTCCGGGGAACTGGGGCAGGCCGACTCGCGGCCGCCGACGCCGATGCGGTGGCCCTCGCGGGTGACCGGCAGGGACGCGGGGTGCAGGCGGGAGAACCAGGCGGGCGGGGCGGCGGTGGGCGTGCCGAGGCCGACCCGGACACCGGTGGCGTGCAGGCCGTCCACGATCTCGTCGAGCCAGCCGAAGTCGTAGGCGCCGGGCGAGGGCTCCATCAGCACCCAGCCGAAGATCCCGATGTTGACCAGGTTCACCCCGGCCTCGCGCATGAGCCGCAGATCCTCGCGGTGGGTCTCCTCCGGCCACTGCTCGGGGTTGTAGTCCCCGCCGTACGCGATGCCCCGCATGGTGCCCCCTCGGTATCCGTTCTGTGAACGTGCACAGTAATCGAAGGTCAGGAAGCCGGGAAGCATCGGCCGGTCCTTCGTGCGGTTTAACGACCATGTAACAGACCTTGACGCGAAGGTATCGGGCTTCTCACTCTGTGAACGTTCACAGACATGTGGCACCGAACCTCGGACTTGGAGCTACGCATGGGTACACGACGGCTCTCGGCGGTGGCGGCGGTCGCGCTCGCCGCCGCACTCGCAGCGGGGTGCTCCGGGGGGACGGCCGGGGAGACCGCCTCCCCCGCCGCGTCGGCCGGCGCCCCGGCCCGGCCGGTCAAGCTGACCTACTGGACCTGGGTCCCGAACATGGACAAGATCGTCCAGTCCTGGAACGCCGCCCACCCCGACATCCAGGTCACGGTCAGCAAGCAGGCGGGCGGCGACGACGCCGCGGCCAAGTTCCTCACCGCCGCCAAGGCCGGCAACCCGCCGGACCTGGTGCAGGCGGAGTACCAGATGCTGCCCTCGTTCGTGGCCGCCGACGCCGTGGCCGACATCAAAGCCGAGGCCGGGCCCGCCAAGGCCGAGTTCGGCGAGGGCGTCTGGAGCCTGGTCACCCTCGGCACCGACGCGGTGTACGCGATCCCGCAGGACAGCGGGCCGATGATGTTCTACTACCGCAGGGACCTGTTCGACAAGTACGGCCTCAAGGTGCCCACGACCTGGGACGAGTACGCCGCCACCGCGCGCGCCCTGCACGAGAAGAACCCCAAGGTGCTGCTCGGCGCCTTCTCCAGCAAGGACCCCGGCTCCTTCGCCGGGCTGGCCCAGCAGGCCGGCGCCCGGTGGTGGTCCATCGACGGCGAGGCGTGGAAGGTCGCGATCGCCGACGAGCCGACCCTGCGGGTCGCCGGCTACTGGGGCGGCCTGGTCAAGGAGGGCGTCATCGGCGACAAGCCGTACTTCACCCCCGAGTGGAACAAAGCCCTCAACGACGGCACCCAGCTCTCCTGGATCTCCGCCGTGTGGGCACCGGGCGTGCTGGCGAGCAACGCCCCCGACGGCAAGGGCAAGTGGGCGGTCGCGCCGCTGCCGCAGTGGAACGCGAGCGAGCCGCACACCGGGTTCTGGGGCGGCTCCTCCACCGCCGTGGCGGCCACGTCCCCCAGCAGGCAGGCGGCCGTGCGGTTCGCCACCTGGCTGAACACCGACCCGCAGGCGGTCGCGCTGCTCGCCGGCCAGGGCGCGGTGTACCCGGCGTCGGTCAAGGGCCAGGCCGCGCTGTCCAAGGACCCGGACTACTTCGCCGACCGGCCCGGTTTCTGGAAGACCGCCGCCGAGATCGGCGCCACCGCCCGCGGCTTCACCTTCGGCCCGAACGTCAACGTCACCTACAACGCCTTCAAGGACGCCTTCGGCAAGGCGATCCAGGACCGCTCGGACTTCGCCGCGGCGGTGCGCGCCATGCAGGACGCCACCGTCGCCGACATGCGCAAGTCCGGGTTCCAGATCGTCCCGTGAGCCCACACCGCCCGGCAGGCGCCCGCACCCGGCGGGCGGGCGCCGCGCCCTATCTCTTCCTCGCCCCGGCGATGGTGCTGTTCGCGCTGTTCACGGCGCTGCCCATCGGCTACACGGCCTACCTCAGCCTGCGCCGCACCAAGGTGTCCGGGCTCGGGCTCGGCAAGGGCGCCAGGAAGGAGGTCTTCGTCGGCCTCGCCAACTACGCCACGGCGCTCGGCGACGGCGAACTGTGGGCCGGCTGGCTGCGCGTGCTCGGCTACGGCGCGCTGGTGCTGGTCGTGATGCTCGGCCTCGCCCTGCTGTTCGCCCTCCTGCTCGACACACTGCACGTCCGCTTCGCCCGCTTCTCCCGGGCGGCGATCTTCCTGCCGTACGCCGTGCCCGGCGTCGCGGCCTCGCTGCTGTGGGGCTTCCTCTACCTGCCCGGTGTCAGCCCGGTCAACGACGCGCTGTCGGCTCTCGGCGCGCGCGTCGACCTGCTGGGCGCCGGCACGGTGACCTTCTCGATGGCCAACGTGGCCGTCTGGGGCGGCGTCGGCTTCAACATGCTGGTGCTGTACACCACCCTGCGGGCCGTGCCGCGCGAGTACTACGAGGCCGCGCGCATCGACGGCGCGAGCGAGACGCAGATCGCCCTGCGGATCAAGGTGCCGATCGTGACCCCCGCGATCATCCTCACCACCGTGTTCTCGATCATCGCCACCGTCCAGGTGTTCACCGAGCCCATGACGCTGCGCCCGCTGACCAACACCATCAGCACGACCTGGAGCCCGCTGATGAAGGTCTACCGGGACGCCTTCGTCACCGGCGACCTGTACTCGGCGGCGGCCACCGCCGTGGTGATCGCCGCGATCTCGGTGGTGCTGTCGTTCGGCTTCCTGCGCGTGGTGCGCGACCGCGCCTTCGGGGAGGGCCGATGACCCGGGCGAACGCGACCGCACCGGCGGCCGGGACGGCCCGTCCGGGCCGCCGCCGCGCGTACGGAGCGGCGCCGACCGCGGTGCTGCTGCTCGGCGCGCTGTACTGCCTGTTCCCCGTGGCCTGGGTGCTGGTCGCGGCCACCAAGTCCAGGGCCGAGCTGTTCACCACCTCGACGCTCCTGCCCGGCACCGGCCTGCTCGCCAACCTCGCCGACCTCGCGGCCTACCGCGACGGGGTGTTCTGGCTGTGGATGCTCAACACGGTGCTGTACGCGGGGGTGGGGGCGCTGCTGTCCACGGCCGTGTCGGCGGTCTCGGGCTACGCGCTGGCGAAGTTCCGCTTTCCCGGCCGCGGCCTGGCCTTCAACCTGCTGCTCGGCGGCGTCCTGGTGCCCGCGGTGGTGCTCGCCGTCCCGCAGTACCTGCTGCTGTCGAAGGCCGGGCTGGCCGGCACCTACTGGTCGGTCCTGCTGCCGCAGATCCTCAGCCCGTACGGCATCTACCTGGCCCGGGTGTACGCCGCCGCGGCGATCCCGGACGCGCTGCTGGAGGCCGCGCGCATCGACGGGGCCACCGAGGGACGGCTCGCGCTGAACGTGGCGCTGCCGCTGATGCTGCCCGCCATGGTGACCATCTTCCTGTTCCAGTTCGTCGCGATCTGGACCAACTTCCTGCTGCCGTTCATCATGCTGGGCGACGACCACCGGTTCCCGATGACCGTCGGCCTGTACACGATGCTCGCCGCCGGGGCCAACCAGCCGTCGCTGTACAACCTGATCATCACCGGCACGCTGCTGTCGCTCATCCCACTGGTCGCGCTGTTCCTGACCATGCAGCGGTACTGGCGCACCGACCTGTCCAGCGGCTCCGTGAAAAACTGATGCGCGTGACCAGAAAGCGTCCCACCATCCACGACGTGGCCGCCGCCGCCGGCATCTCGCGCGGCACGGTCTCGCGCGTGCTCAACGGCGACCGGTACGTCAGCACGGCGGCGCGCGCCGCGATCGAGCGGGCCATCGCCGAGACGGGCTACGTGGTCAACCGCAACGCCCGCAGCCTGGTCACCCAGCGCACCGGGTCGGTGGCCCTGGTCCTGTCCGAACCGCAGGAGAAGCTGTTCGAGGACCCGAACTTCAGCGTCCTGCTGCGCACCGCCACCCAGCGGCTCGCGCAGCGGGACGTCTCCCTGGTGCTCATGATCGCCGGGGACGGCGGCGACCGCGACCGGGTGATGCGCTACCTGCGCGGCGGGCACGCCGACGGCGTCCTGCTGGTCTCCACGCACGCCGGCGACCCGCTCCTGGACGCGCTGGAGGTCGCCGGGGTGCCCGCCGTGGCCTGCGGTGAGGTGCTCGGCCGGCGGTCGCCGATCCCCTACGCCGCCGCCGACGACCGCGAGGGGGCACGGCAGATGACCCGCTACCTGGCCGGGCGGGGGCGCAGGCGCATCGCCACCATCACCGGGCCGCTGGACACCCCGGGCGGGCTGCGCCGGCTGGAGGGCTTCGTCGATGTGCTGGGCCGGCGGGCGACCAAGAAGCTCATCGCCCACGGCGACTACACCCGGCGCGGCGGCGAGGTCGCCATGGCAGAGCTGCTGGAGCGCACGCCCGGCATCGACGCGGTGTTCGTCGGCTCCGACCTCATGGCGGCGGGCGCGCTGGCCGCGCTGCGCGCCGCGGGGCGGCGGGTGCCGGAGGACGTCGCGGTGGGCGGCTTCGACGACTCGGCGGTCGCGGTGTCCACCCACCCGCCGCTGACCACGATGCGCCAGCCGCTCGAGCGGGTCGCCGAGGAGACCGTGCGCCTCCTGCTCGACCTGATCGACGGCGCCGGGCACGTCGACCCGGTGGTCCTGCCCACCGAGCTGGTCGTCCGCGAGTCGGCCTGACCCCCGGACCCGGCGCGGCGCGCGGCCAGTGGGATGATCGCGTGATGCGCTACATCATCATCGGCGCCGGCGCGGTCGGCGGGACGATCGGCGGGCGGCTCGCCCAGAGCGGGCGCGAGGTCGTCCTGGTCGCGCGGGGCGCGCATCTGGACGCGATCCGCCAGGACGGCCTGCACCTGCTCTCCCCGCACGGCACGGTGACCCTGCCGGTCACCGCCGCGGCCGGCCCCGAGGAGATCGACCTGCGGCCGGACGACGTGCTCGTGCTCGCGGTCAAGACCCAGGACAGCCAGGAGATCCTGTCCGCGTGGGCGCCGCGGCCGGTCGCCGGGGGCGGCACCGCGGCCGATGTGCTGCCTCTGCTGTGCGCCCAGAACGCCGTGGAGAACGAGCGGATGGCGCTGCGCCTGTTCCGCCACGTGTACGGCGTGTGCGTCTGGCTGCCCGCCCTGCACCTGTCGCCGGGCGCGGTGGTCTCGCACGGCGCACCGCTGTCGGGTCTGCTGACCCTCGGCCGCTACCCCGGCGGCACCGACGAGACGATCGAGCGGATCGCCGCCGACCTGCGCGGCGCCATGTTCCTCGCCCCGGTCGTGCCCGACGTGATGCGCTGGAAGTACGGCAAGCTGCTGACCAACCTCGGCAACGCCCCGCAGGCGATCTGCGGTCTGGCTCCCGGGGCCGGGCCGCTGGTGGAGCGCCTGCTGGACGAGGGCCGCGCCGTGCTGGCCGCGGCAGGCATCCCCTTCACCTCTCCGGAGGAGGAGGCCCGCGTCCGGGGCGACCAGGTGCACGAGGTGGCCGTCGACGGGCTGGACCGGCCCGGCGGCTCGTCCTGGCAGAGCCTGGCCAAGGGCAGCGGCAGCATCGAGGCGGACTACCTCAACGGCGAGATCATCCTGCTCGGCCGGCTGCACGGCGTGCCGGTCCCGGCCAACGAGACCGTGCGCAGGCTCGCCGCCGAGTTCGCCCGCGAGCAGCGGCCGCCCGGGTCCATGAGCCTGCCCGACCTGCTCAAGCTCGTGGAGGAGGAGGCCGCCGCCCGCTGACCGGGCGGGGACGTCGTCCTGGCGGCCCTGCCGGTCCGGCGGCGGCACGATCCGCCCGGCCGCTCGCGCTCGGCGGGATTCCGCGACCCCGGACCGCACCCACCACGGGACGGCTCTTAGGCTGCTGGCATGTATCAGGGACGGATTCGCGGCCTGTACCGCTGGCCGGTGAAGTCGCTGCGCGGCGAGCGGGTCGGCAGCGCCCTGCTGGACGCCCGCGGGATGGCGGGCGACCGCGCGTACGCGCTGGTGGACGAACGGCCCAGGCGCGCGGGCACGCGGATGACCGTGCGGCAGTCGCCCCGCATGCTCGCCTGGGAGGCCGCCTACCCGGCCACCTGCGACGGCTCCCCCGAGCCGCCCGGGCCGCCGGTGGTGTACTCGGCGAGCGGCGCGGCGTGGGCGTGGGACGACCCCGATCTGCCCTCGGCGCTGGCGGAGTCCTTCGGCGCCCCGGTCTCGCTGCGCGCCGCCGACGGTCAGCAGGACCGCGGGCCGACCGTGCTGGTGACCTTCGAAGCGTCCCGGCGGGCGCTGGAGGAGGAGATGGGCGCGCCGGTCGCCCTGGAGCGCTTCCGGCCCAACCTGCACCTGGAGGCCGGCGTCCCGGCGTTCGCCGAGCGGTTCTTCGAGGGCGAGGTGACGCTCACGGCGGGCGAGGTGGTGCTCGGCACGGCGGGCGAGCACACCGGCCCGTGCGTCCGCTGCGCGGTGCCGAGCTGGGACCCCTTCGGCCGCGAGCGGTGGCCGGAGCTGCAGCGGCAGCTGATCGAGGCGCACGGCAACATCTTCGGGCTGATCATGCGGGTGGTGCGGGCCGGTGTCGTCCGGGACGGCGACCCGGTCACGGTGTCCACCGGCGCGACGCCGTCCCCCACACCGGCGGCCGCCCAGACCGTCGCACGGCCACCGGCCTCCTGACGCACCTGCCTCCAGGCCACGCTCGCGCGGACACCCGGCCTCGCACGGCCCAGGCCACCGGAGCCGGGGCACGGGCCGCCGGGCGCGGCAGGCTCTCCAGTGGCATCAGGCGCGGCCCCTGGCGGTGGGGCGGCGGCTCAGTGGAAGGGGCGGGGGCGGGCGGCGCCGAAGTGGGTCTCGTGGTCCCACAGGTGGGCGCACCCGGGGCACTGCACGTGCAGGACGCTGCCGGTGGTGCCCAGCAGGTAACGCCAGTGGTCGCGGCAGTTGCGGCCCGAGCGGCACTCGCCGCAGTGCCGGTCGTCCCGGCAGTGCGGGCAGGCGATCCAGGCGCGGCGGCCGATGTCCGCGGTGGGGTCAATCGGCAGCACGATCGGCTCCCCGCGGCGGGAGCACCCCGGCGCTCACCAGCATCTCGTAGGTCTGCCGCTGCTCGCGGTCCAGCCCGGAGTACAGCAGGTCGTAGGCCTCCTCCTCGCCGCGCATGACCGCCACGGGGTCCCAGCCGGGGCCCAGCGCAGCGACCACCTCGGCGCGGCGGCGGGTCTCGTGGAGCGTGAGGTCCATCTCGAAGACGATGTGCGGATGCCCGGTTTCGTGGCCCATGACGCGACTTTCCGTGGAGCGGAGAACGGCCGAATACTGGACTTCTTTGTCCGTTTCATCACCATATGTCGCATTTAATAGCCCACACCAGGGCTCTCCCGGGGCATCCCGGTGACACTTCTCACACCATCGCATGACCCGGCGCCGAGGCGGTCAGGCGGACGGGGACGCCTCCGCGGCCGGCGGCGGGGAATGGTCGACGGTGCCGACGTACACCGACCGGCCCGGCCCGAGCTCCTCCTCGGCCAGCCGGGCCAGCACCCGGTGGGACACCGCGAGCATCATCTCGACCTCGTCTGGCGTGAGCAGGTCGACGAACAGCCGGCGCACCGTGTCGACGTAGCCGGGCGCCGCGGCCCGGACGGCGGCCAGACCGTCGGCGGTCAGCCGGATCACCGTGCCCCGGGCGTCACCCGGGCAGTCCTCCCGGGCGAGCAGGCCCCGCTGCTCCATGCGCCGGATCTGGTGCGAGAGCCTGCTGCGGTCCCAGTCGACCTTCAGCCGCAGCTCGCGGGCCCGCAACCCCCGGCCGGGCGCCTCCATCAGCGGCAGCAGCAACTGGAAATCGGCCCCGGACAGATCGGCGCTGTTGAGCCGGCGCTCGATGGCGGCGTCGAGCCGCTGACGCATGTCGCCGAAGGCCCGCCACAGACGCTGTTCCCGCTCGTCCAGCCCCCCGTCGCCCGTCACACCGACGATCCTATCCACCTCCACTCCCCGACGGCCGTTCGCACGCCCGCCCCCGCCGCGCCGCCCGCCGGCGAGCGGCGCGCCGATCGCGGGGCACCACGGCGATCGATTCGATGAACGGTGAACGGGACGGTCCGCGTCTTCGCCGCCTTCGGGGCGGCCGCACCCGGCATACGGCCGAGGTAGTGGTCCGCCGCGCCGCTCCCCGGCTTCCCTGAGGGAGCCGTGTGCTCGCCGCACTTCGGGCGCCCCTCATTTCGGGGACATCGCGGGCTTGGGTTCCGGTGAGATGCTAGGGCGTCCTAGTATTTATTCGGACGTCCTAGTAACTTGCCGAGGAGACGACGGTGCACGTACCTGCCAACCCCGTTCGCGTGGTGACCGCCGCCGCGCTGTTCGACGGGCACGACGCCGCCATCAACATCATGCGGCGCATCCTGCAGTCGCAGGGGGCCGAGGTGGTCCACCTGGGGCACGACCGGTCGGTGGAGGAGATCGTCACCGCGGCGATCCAGGAGGACGCGCAGGGCGTGGCGGTCAGCTCCTACCAGGGCGGCCACGTGGAGTTCTTCACCTACCTGGTGGACCTGCTGCGCGAGCGGGGCGCCGGGCACGTCAAGGTGTACGGGGGCGGCGGCGGGGTGATCGTTCCCGAGGAGATCGCCCTGCTGGAGGGGCACGGCGTGGCCAAGATCTTCTCCCCGGAGGACGGCCAGCGGCTCGGCCTGGCCGGGATGATCAACACGATCATCGAGGCGTGCGACGTGGACCCGACCGCCGGCGCCGAGCCGCCCGCGGTGGTGGGCGGCGAGCAGCGGGCCCTGGCCCGCGCGATCACCTTCGTCGAGGCGGGCCGGGCGGGCGAGCCGTACCTGAGGGCCGTGCGCGAGGCCGCCGCGCAGCGCCGGGTGCCGGTGCTCGGCATCACCGGCACCGGCGGCTCAGGCAAGTCCTCGCTCACCGACGAGCTGGTCCGCCGCGTGCGCGCCGACTACGAGGACAAGCTGCGCGTGGCGGTCATCGCCGTGGATCCGACCCGCCGCCGCGGCGGCGGCGCCCTGCTGGGTGACCGCATCCGGATGAACAGCCTGGGCGGCGACCGGGTGTACTTCCGCTCGATGGCCACCCGCGGCTCGCACGAGCTGCCGGATCACCTGTCCGACGTGATCGCGGTGTGCCGGGCGTCCGGCTTCGACCTGGTGATCGTCGAGACCCCGGGCATCGGCCAGGGCGACGCGGCGATCGTGCCCTACAGCGACGTGTCGCTGTACGTGATGACCCCGGAGTTCGGCGCGGGCTCCCAGCTCGAGAAGATCGACATGCTCGACTTCGCCGACGTGGTGGCGATCAACAAGTTCGACCGGCGGGGCGCGCAGGACGCGCTGCGCGACGTGCGGCGCCAGCTCGTGCGCAACCGGGAGGCGTTCGGGACCTCTCCCGAGCAGATGCCGGTGTACGGCACGATCGCCTCCCGGTTCAACGACGACGGCGTCACCGCGCTCTACCACCGGCTGCGCGACCTGCTGGGCGCCAAGGGCCTGGCCGACGGCCCGGGGCTGCTGCCCCGCACACCGGTGACCGCCTCCACCCTGGCCGACGCGGTCGTCCCGCCGGCCCGGGTGCGCTATCTGGCCGAGATCGCCGAGACCGTGCGCGACCACCACCGGCGCACCGAGCGGGAGGCGGCGGCGGCGCGCCGCCGTCAGCAGGCCCGGGAGGTGCGCGAGCTGCTGGCCACCGACGGCGGCGACGAGGCCGCGCTCGCCGCGCTGGACGCGCTGCGCGAGCGCGCCGAGGCCGGGCTGTCGCCGGAGAGCCGGGCCCTGCTGGACGACTGGCCCGCGACCGTCGCGGCGTACTCCGCCGACGAGCTGGTGGTCACGGTGCGCGGCAAGGAGCAGCGCACACCGCTGTGGCGCACCACCCTGTCGGGCAGCCGCCTCCCGCGGGTCGCCCTGCCCCGGTACGCCGACCACGGCGAGCTGCTGCGGTTCCTGCGCTCGGAGAACCTGCCGGGCCGCTTCCCGTTCACCGCCGGGGTGTTCCCGTTCAAGCGGGCCGACGAGGACCCGACCCGCATGTTCGCCGGCGAGGGCGACCCGTTCCGCACCAACCGGCGCTTCAAGCTGCTGTCGGAGGGTCAGCCCGCCGTGCGGCTGTCCACCGCCTTCGACTCGGTGACGCTGTACGGCAACGACCCGGCCGAGCGGCCGGACGTGTACGGCAAGGTGGGCACCTCGGGGGTGTCGGTCGCGACGCTGGAGGACATGAAGGCGCTGTACGACGGGTTCGACCTGACCTCGCCCACCACCTCGGTGTCGATGACCATCAACGGGCCGGCCCCCACCATCCTGGCGTTCTTCCTGCACACCGCGATGGACCAGGCACTGGACCGCTTCCGCGCCGAAAGCGGCCGCGAGCCCACCGCCGAGGAGGCCGGGCGGGTGCGCGCCGACACGCTGTCGACGGTGCGCGGCACGGTGCAGGCCGACATCCTCAAGGAGGACCAGGGGCAGAACACCTGCATCTTCTCCACCGACTTCAGCCTGCGGATGATGGCGGACGTGCAGGAGTGGTTCATCGCCAACCGGGTGCGCAACTTCTACTCGGTGTCCATCTCCGGCTACCACATCGCCGAGGCCGGGGCGAACCCGATCACCCAGCTCGCCTTCACCCTGGCCAACGGGTTCACCTACGTCGAGGCGTACCTGGCGCGGGGCATGGCGATCGACGACTTCGCGCCGAGCCTGTCGTTCTTCTTCTCCAACGGCATGGACCCCGAGTACAGCGTGCTCGGCCGGGTGGCGCGCCGGGTGTGGGCGGTGGCGATGCGCGACCGGTACGGCGCGGGCGAGCGCGCGCAGAAGCTCAAGTACCACATCCAGACCTCGGGGCGGTCGCTGCACGCCCAGGAGATGAACTTCAACGACATCCGCACCACCCTGCAGGCGCTGATCGCGATCTACGACAACTGCAACAGCCTGCACACCAACGCCTTCGACGAGGCGGTGACCACCCCGAGCGCCGAGTCGGTGCGCCGGGCCATGGCCATCCAGATGATCATCAACCGCGAGTGGGGCCTGGCGATGAACGAGAACCCGCTGCAGGGCAGCTTCATCATCGACGAGCTGACCGACCTGGTGGAGGAGGCCGTGCTCGGCGAGTTCGAGCGGCTGTCGGACCGCGGCGGGGTGCTCGGCGCGATGGAGACCGGCTACCAGCGCGGCCGAATCCAGGACGAGTCGCTGCTGTACGAGACGCGCAAGCACGACGGCTCGCTGCCGATCATCGGGGTGAACACCTTCCGCAACCCGGACGGGGTGGTCGAGCACGGCTCACTGGAGCTCGCCCGCGGCACCGAGGAGGAGAAGCACGGCCAGCTGGAGCGGCTGCGGGACTTCCAGCGGCGGCACGCGGCCGAGGCGCCCGAGGCGCTGCGCCGGCTGCGCGAGGCGGCGATGTCGGACGGCAACGCGTTCGCCGCGCTGATGGACGCCGCCCGGGTGTGCTCGCTGGGTCAGATCACCGAGGCGCTGTTCGAGGCCGGCGGGCAGTATCGCCGCAACCTCTGAGCCGCCCGGACGGCACGGCGAAGCGGCCGGACTCCGGGCTGGTGCCCCGGGGTCCGGCCGCTTCGGCGACGAGGACGGAAAGCGCGCGGTCAGGTGCGGCGCCAGCGGGCCTCGCAGAAGCAGTAGGCGGCGAAGACCACCAGGCCGAGGGCGACCACGACCAGCAGCCACGGGCCGAGCGGGGTGTCGGCGAAGGCGCGCAGGGTGGAGTCGACGCCCTTGGCCTTGTCGGGGTCGTAGGTGATCGCGGCGTGCACGAAGAAGACGCCGGCGGCCACCGCGATCACGCCGCGCGCGGCGTAGCCGACCATGCCGAGCTTCTCCACCACGCCGCGCGTCCGCGGGGACATCTCGGCGGTGTTGAGGTGCTTCAGGAACTTCTTCTTCACGCCCTCGTAGATCCAGTAGACGCCGAGCGCGGCGACGCCGAGGCCGATCGCGCCGACGATGAGCTGACCGCCCGGCCAGTCCATGACGGTGGCGGTGAGGTCCTTGGACTGCTCGTCGCTGGAGGAACCGGTGGTGCCGCGCAGCAGGAAGCTCATGATGGTGCCCACGACCAGGGCGTAGACCACGGCCCGGCCGGCGCCCTCCGCGCGGTGCGCGGTGTCCGACGATCCGTTCATGATGGCGTCGGACGCCTGCCACAGGGTCAGCGCGGCGAAGCCGATCGCCATGAGCCACAGCAGGGCGGTGCCGAAGGGCTGCTGGGCGACGGTGTGCACGGCTCCGGTCTTGTCGGCCTCCTCGCCTCCGCCGCCGAGGGCGATCTGCAGGGCGAGAATGCCGATCAGTGCGTACAGCACGCCCCGGCAGGCCATGCCGAAGCGGGCGAGCCGGTCGAAGGTACGGGTGTTGGTCGCCCGCCGCGCGGCACCGCGCGCCTGGTGACCTGCTGAGGCCACGGAGTTCATCGGCCGCTCCTTTCCGAATCGCCCTCCTTCTACACATTCAGCGGCGAAGTAAACCTGATATGCCGATCATGGACCCGGCCGCTCGCGTGGCGCGCCGGGCGGCCGGGGATGAAGCGGGACATGAGGCTTCTGACGACCACCCGCCGGCGCCCGCGCGGGCCCGTCCACGACGGCGCGCGCGGCGCGCCGCTGGTGCTGGCGCTGCCCGCCGCCGCGGCGCTGCTGCTGCTGGCGCTGCCGGTCGCGGCGCTGCTGGCGCGGGCGCCGTGGACCCGGCTGCCGGACCGCCTCGCCGAACCGGCCCTGCTCGGCGCGCTGTGGCTGTCACTGGTCACCTCGGCGGTGGCCACGCTGGGCTGCGTGCTCACCGGAGTGCCGCTGGCCTGGATGCTGGCCCGGGTCGGCTTCCGCGGCCGCCGGGCGTTCCGCGGCCTGGTCAGGCTGGCGCTGCTGCTGCCGCCGGTGGCGGGCGGGGTGGCCCTGCTGCTCGCCCTGGGGCCCAAAGGCTCCTACGCCCTGGCGGTGGTGTGCGCGCAGGCGTTCGTCGCGCTGCCCTTCCTGGTGTGCTCGGTGGAAGGGGCGCTGCTGCGCCAGGACGCGCGCGTGGAGGAGGCCGGCGTTCTGCTCGGCGGGTCGCGCTGGACGGTGTTCCGCACGGTGACCCTGCCCCCGCTGGCGCCCGCGATCGGGGTGGCCGCGCTGCTGTGCTGGGCCCGCGCGCTGGGCGAGTTCGGCGCGACGCTGGTCTTCGCCGGCGCGGCGGCCGGGACGACCCCGGCGGCGCCGGCCGCCGTCTACCTCGGCGTGCGCGGGGACCCCGAGGCGGCCGTCGTGCTCAGCCTGGCGCTGCTCGCGGTCGCGGCGACGGTGCTGGCCTGCCTGCGGGACCGGTGGGCGGACCCGGCATGATCGACGCGCACCTGGTCGCCGAGCGGCCGCCGTTCCTGCTGGACGCCCGGCTGCGGGTCGCCGCCGGGGAGGTGCTCGCCCTGCTCGGGCCGCCCGGCGCGGGCAAGACCACCGCTCTGCGGATCATCGCGGGCCTGGCCGTGCCCACGGGCGGCCACGTGCTGCTCGACGACGTCCCGCTGCACGCGCGTCCGCCCGCCCGCCGCGCGGTCGGCATGGTGCTGCGCGACCCGCTGCTGTTCGGCCACCTCAGCGTGCTGGACAACGTCGCCTTCGGGCCGCGCCGCCACGGCGCCGGACGCGCCGAGGCACGGCGGGTGGCGGCGGCCTGGCTGGCCGACGCCGGCCTCGGCGCGCTGGCGGACGCCGCGCCCGGCGAGCTCACCCCCGGGCAGGCGCGCCGGGCGTCCCTGGTGCGCACCCTGGCCGCCGGCCCCCGGGTCCTGCTGCTGGACGACCCGCTGGGCGGCCTGCCGGACGACACGCGCCGCGAACTGCGGGCCCTGCTGCGCCGGCACCTGTCCTGCTTCGCCGGCGCGTGCGTGCTGGTGACCGATGACCCTGGTGAGGCCGCCGCGCTGGCCGCCCGGGTCGCCGTCCTGGAGGGCGGCGCGATCACGCAGGAGGGCACCCCCGAGGAGGTGTCCCGGTACCCCCGCACCCGCTACGCGGCGAGCCTCGCCGCGTGCCGGGGCACCGCCTCCGTGATCCAGGGGCCAGGCCACGTACGCTAATAGACCGGGACGGGCTTTACCTCGCCTCTGTGTGGGCAGAGGTAAGGAGCACTTTGCCTCTCCGCCGCCCGGCGAAGGTGAAGAGCCGGGAACGACGGACCGCCGCGGTCCTCGACATCCCGCGTTGTGAGCCCTGTGAAAGGAGCGGCCGCCGATGCCGAGGCAGATCGTCGCCAACCAGCCCCCCAGCGTCGGAGAGCTCGAGGCGCGGGTCCACACCCTTGAAGTCCAGGTCGCCCACCTCATGGAAGCGGTGCGGTCGCTCACGGCGCAGGCCGCGGAGGCCGCTCCCGCGCACACGGCCGACTGAGCCTGCCGCGCTCCCCCGGCCGGCCCTTCCCGCCGTCGCCTGCGGCGAGCAGGGGGCAGGAGCCGGGCGAGCGCGGGAGTCGCCCGCGGCGGTCAGGGCTGCCGGCGCAGTGCCGAGGCGGGCACCGGGATGGCCGGGAAGGGGTTGTCCGGGAGCAGGATGACCCGGCGCGCCTCGCCGTCCGCCATGGCCGCGTGCAGGTGCAGCAGCGACGCGCCGATGCCGGCGGCGCCGATCATGTAGCCGGTGTCGGCGGTGACCTCCCACGGGCGTAGCCGCCGGTAGGCCTGGTACCAGCGGTAGCCCGCGCCGTCGTGGCCGGTGGCCCGGCCGATCAGGTCGTCGGCCAGGCTCTGGGCGAAGTCCAGGTGCGCGCGGGTGCCGGTCGCCGCCCACAGCCCGACGAACAGCTCCACCAGGCCGGCCGCCCCGCAGCACTGGCAGGCCACGTTCCAGAAGCCCTCGGTGCGGCGTCGTGGCAGGCCGCTGCAGGCGATGCCGGTGGCCAGCCGCTCGACCCATTCCAGGTGGCCGGGGTCGCCGGTCACCCGGTGCAGCTCGTAGAACAGGCGGGCCACTCCGGCCGACCCGGAGCACAGGCCGAGGTAGTGCAGGCCGCGTCCCTGGGGCACGTGATGCGGGACGAAGGCGTGCCGGCCGTTCACCACGCTGATCGTCCGCACGAAGTCGGCGCCTCTGAGCGCCGCGCGCAGGAAACGCTCGTCCCTGGTGACGGCGTACAGCCGGGCGAGCAGGAAGGCGGTGCCGGACGTGCCGGACAGGAAGCCGGGGGTGACGGCGTCCAGCGGCAGGTCCGGGCAGCCGTCGGCGCCGAATTTGTGGCCGGGGACGGCCAGGCCGGCGACCCGGGCGCCGGCCTCCACGGCGATCTCCTCGTACTCGGGGACGCCCAGGATGCCGGCGGCGTGCAGCAGGCCGAGGATGATGCCGCCGTCTCCGCGCTGAGCCGGATCTCCGGTCCAGCTGACGCCGGAGGGCAGGCGGCGGGCGCTGCGGGCCACCCGGTCGGCCGCGGCTCGGGCCGCGGCGACGAAGCTCTCGTCTCCGGTGGCCCAGCCGGTCTCGGCCAGCGCGAACACCATGCCGGTCAGGCCATGGTAGAGGGACAGGTCGGCTTCGTCCTGCCAGGTGGCGGCCAGGTGGCGCGCGCCCTGCCTGGCCTCGTCGAGATAGGCCTCGTGCCCGGTCGCGGCGGCGAGTTCGAGGAAGAACAGCACGATGCCGGCGACGCCCGCGTACAGCGAGCCGGGCCGGCCCGACCGGGCCGAGCGCCGGCCGGGGTCGGGGTTGGCCAGCCAGTGCCGTCCGCGCGCGTCATCGATCCCGGCCGAGCGGATCCAGCGGCCGGTCGTGATCGCCGCGGACAGAGGGGTCTCGCCATCGGGCCACGTCGGGTGGCGGGGGGCCGGGCTCATGTCGCCTCCTCTGGGCGGGGACCACATCATACCTATCCATTTGGTAGGTAAACTAGGCAATGTCCATGCCAGCTCACCACACGGCCGCCGTCATCACCGCCCGCAGCAGAAACAATCTCACAGCAACCACCCCCGCAGCGCCATCACGACCACAGATTTCCTCGCATATCCCTCCCAGCCGCCCGGACATCCGCACCCCCAGCGCGAGATCATGAGTGCGGCCCGCGTACCTCCGAACCCCCGCGGCGGGCCGCACGCGCACGGCCCGGGGTGGACGGGGAACCTCGGGCAAGGCGGCAATCTGGAAGCCGGCGAAGGGTCCTCGACGAAGGGACGGCGATTTGGGCGGCAACGGCACGACACCGATCCTGGCCGACTCGGTACGGCTGACCGGCGACGGGGTGGACATCCTCGACCGCCGGGTCTACCCGTTCGAGCGCCGCTGGGTGCACTGCGCCACGCTGGAGGAGGTCGCGGTGGCCATCGAGCGGATGGTCACCCAGAGCCACGGCCCGCTGTTCGCCGCGACCGCCGGCCTCGTGCTCGCGGCGCGCGAGGCGCGGCACGCTCCCCCCGGCGAGGCGGCCGGACGGCTACGGGCCTCCGGCCGCCGGCTGGTCGCCACCCGGCCCACCAACCACCACATCCGTGATGCGGTCACCGCCGTGCTGGCCGCCACCGCCGACGGCCCGCTGTCCGGCGCGTCCGGCGAAGAGCTGCTCGGCGCCGTCGCCGAGGCCGCCGCCGCCTACGACGCCGGGTACCGGGAGGGCGTCGCCTCCCTGGGCCGGCACGCCGCGGACCTGCTGGACGACGGCGCGCGGGTGCTCACCCACTGCTGGGGCGACGCCTTCCTCATCGCCGCCGTGCAGGCCGCCGAGCGCATGGGCAAGCGACTGGAGTTCGTCTGCACCGAGACCCGCCCCTACCTGCAGGGAGCCCGGCTGACCACCGCGACGCTGGTGGAGATGGGCTACGAACCCACGCTGATCACCGACGGCATGGTGCCCTCGGCGCTGGCCGACGGCCTGGCCGACGTCGCGATGACCGCCTCCGACCGGGTCACCATGGACGGCCACGTGGTCAACAAGGTGGGCACGCTGGCGGTCGCGCTCGCCGCCCGGGCCTTCGGCGCGCCGATGTACGTGCTGGCCCACGCTCCCGACCCGCTGTCCCCGGGCATCGCCGACGTCGAGATCGAGCACCGCGACGGGGAGGAGGTGCTGCACGTGCTCGGCACCCGCACCGCGGCGCACGGCGTCCGGGGCTACTACCCGGCCTTCGACGCGACGCCGCCACACCTGGTCACCCGCATCGTCACCGAGCGGGGCGCCTTCGAGCCCTCCCGGGTGGCCGACCACTTCTCCGCCCCGCACCCCGCCGGCGCCGATCCCGGGGCCGCCCTGGAAGGCCCGGGACGATGACCGGTCCGGCCGCGGCCCGCCGCGTCATCGTGGACACCGACGCGGGGATCGACGACGCCTGCGCGCTGGCCTACCTGGCCGGGCGAGCGGACGCCGAGATCAGCGCGGTGACGACGGTGGCCGGCAACTGCGCCGAGCCGGACGTCGCGCGCAACGTCGGGTACGTCCTGCGGCTGCTCGGGCTCTCGCCGCCCGTCGCCCGCGGCGCCGCCGGGCCGTTGCCGGGCGCGCCGGCGGCGCCCCGGGGGACACACGGGCGCGACGGCCTGGGCGACCTCGGCCTCTCGCGCCCCCTGCCCGCAGTCACGGGCGAGAGCGCCGCCGCGCTGCTGGTCCGGCTCGCGGCCGAGCGGCCCGGCGAGCTGGACCTGCTGGCGCTCGGCCCGCTGACCAACCTGGCCCTGGCGCTGCGCGCCGACCCGGCGCTCCTGACGAAGTACCGCTCGGTGGTGGTGATGGGCGGCTCCGGTCCGCTCGCCGCGCCCGCCGCCCCGCTCCCCCGGGACAGCAACATCGCCCGCGACCCGGCGGCGGCCCGCGCGGTCTTCGCCGCCCCGCGCCGCCGGCTGGCCGCCGTCGGGGTGGACGTCACGGCCACCGCCACCCTGCCTCCCGAGGCGATCGCCGCCCTGGCCGCGGCCGGCACCCCCGTCGCCCGCTTCACCGCCGAGATCCTCACCGCCTACCTCGCGGCCGGCGCGGACCGCGGCCGGGGCGGCGTCCCGCTGCACGACCCGCTGGCGGCGGGCGTCCTGCTCGACCCGGGCCTGGTGACCGGCTTCGTGCTCGCGCCGGTCGCCGTGGTCGCCGACGGGCCGCTGTGGCGGGCCCGGCCGGCGCCCGTGCGGCGGGAGGGCGGGCCCGCTCCGGACACGCGGGTGGTCACCCAGGTGGACGCGCCCTGGTTCGTGCGCGGCTTCGTGCGCACCCTCACCGGGGACGTCCGGCACGCAGGCCCCGGTTGAGGCGCGTGCGGGCGCGGCAGGGGAAGATTCGCTGGCCGGTGCCGTGACGCGGCTCACCGGCCGCGGGACCCGCGGCGCGAAAGGGACGACGGGCGGTCAGGCGGCGCCGGTCGACAGCCGGTTGAACAGCGCGAGGGCGGCCTCGCGCACGTCCGGCGGGGTCACCCCGTACAGGACGGCGCGGGCCTCGGCGATGTTCCGGGTGGTCGCGCAGGTGATCGCGACCGACGTCGCCGCGGCGTGGGTCAGCGACCCCGCGGGCTCTCGGTCGGCCAGCTCCCTGGCGCTGGTGGCCAGGTCGAGGTTGTCGGCGGATGCGCTGGTCAAAGGGTCCTCCTCGGATGGCGGATCGAGATCGTCTGGCGGTTCGAAGCCGTGGAGCGCCGGTCGGGCGGGCCGTCGCGGAGGCCGGAGGGCGGCCGGGCGGGCCGCCGCCCGTCACGCCGGCCGGGGCGGCACCCGCTCATGAGGCCACTGTAGAGCAGGCGGGCCGCGCGACTCCCGGCGGCCACGCCATCCGCCGGGCTTCTCCGCCTCCCGTCCTCCCGTTCCCTTCTCGTCCCCCGCGGCTCCGCGGGCACGCCGGCGGGCCCGCCAGGACGGCCCGGGCACCGAGATGGGAACGAATACACCAGGCCGGGAGGACCGGGGACGGGGGGCTTGAGCATGATCACCACAGCACAGATCGACCGGATCATCCGCTTCCATGGGGACGAGGTCCCCGTGGTGTCGCTGTACGTGGGCGTGCGGCCGGACGACGGGGCCACCCCCGCCACCCGGATCAACAGCCTGCTGCACGAGATCCGACCGCTGACCCAGGACGGCTCGCTGTGCCGCCGGGCCCGCATGTCCGTCCGCGGCGACATCGAGCGCATCGCCGCCCTCGCGGGCCTGGAGCGGCTGGGAGCCGGTGCCCTGGCGGTGTTCTCCTGCAGCGAGGCCGACCTGTTCGAGCAGGTCGTCCTGCCCCGGGCCGTGCGCGACCGGGTGATGGTGGACGCGACGCCGTGGGTGCGGCCGATGCTCGCCGTGCTCGACGAGTACCACCGCGCCTGCGTCCTGGTGGTCGACCGGCGCTCGGCCGAGGCGTGGGAGCTTTACCAGGACGAGATGCGCGAGGCGGGCAAGGTGGAGGACCCCGCGTTGCGCAAGCCCAACTACGCCGGCTGGTACGGCTACACCGAGCACCGGGTGCGCAACCGGGCCGACGACCTGGCCCGCAGGCACTTCCGCAACGCGGCGCGCCTGGTGGACGAGCTGTTCCGCACCGGCCGGCACGAGGTGCTGATCCTCGGCGGCCATCCCGAGGAGGTCCCGGTGTTCACCGACTTCCTCCCCCGCCACCTGCGCGCCAGGATCGCCGGGACCTTCACGGTGGACCCGCGGACCGCGACGCCCGCCGACATCCGGCACGCCGCCGAACGCGTCCTGGAGCACTACGAGCGCGACGAGGATCGCCGGTGGGTCGCCGAGGTGCTGGAACGGGCGGCGGCGGGCCGGCCGGCGGCCCTCGGCCCGGCCGAGTGCCTGTGGGCCGGGTCGGTCGCCGCGGTGGGCGCCCTGCTGGTCCAGGAGGGGGCGACCGCGCCGGGTGTGGTCTGCGACGAGTCGGGCTGGCTCGGCGTCCGCGGCGACACCTGCCCGCTGTGCGGCAAGCCGGTCCGGCGCACGCCCGACGTCCTCGGTGAGCTGACCGACGCGGTGATCGAGGAGGGCGGCACGGTCCGGCACGTCGTGGCCGACACCGGGCTCAGGGAGCACCTCGTCGCCGCTTCCTTGCGCTTCCCGCTGCCTCCGGCGCCGCAACCCTCCGCCTGAGCCCGCCGTCCCCGCCCGGGGCGTGGTGCGATCTGCGGGCTCCGATGGAACAGCCACCCCCGGTGACGGCATCATGGCTTCCAGCACCGACGAGGCGAGGAGTGGCACGTGACCGAGCGTCCCCTTGTACTGCTGGACGTGGACGGGGTGCTCAACCCCGCCCGGCGGGCCACACCGCGGCTCCGGCGCTACGAGTGCGTCCTTTCCGGCCAGGCCTACACCGTGCTGCTGAACGCCCTGCACGGCGCCAAGCTCACCGAACTGGCCCGCGACACCGGTGCCGAGCTGGCGTGGGCGACCACTTGGGAGCACCACGCCAACGAGCACATCGCCCCGCGCCTCGGCCTGCCCGATCTCCCGGTGATCGAGGTCAACGGCGACCCGGGCAGCCGGGCCGGGGAGCACTTCAAGACCCGGCACGTCGCGGAGTACGTCACCGGCCGCCCGTTCGTGTGGTTCGACGACAGCCTCGGCCCCTGTGACTGGCAGTACCTCAAGGACCACCCGGCGGTCGGCGACTTCCTGCTGGTCGAGGTGGATCCGCGCACCGGCCTGACCGACGCTCACCTGGCGCGGGCCCGCGACTGGCTTTCCGGCAGGCGGGACGCCGGCCTTCGCCCCCTGCTTCCCGGGTCCGGCGCCCTCACGGCCGAGGCCGGTCCCGGACCGCTTCCCTCCTGACCGCCCGCACGGGCCCGCACCCGGCCCGGACCCGCCGGCGGGCGGGCCGGGTGCGGCCCGGCCTGTCAAACAGGCCCGCCCTCGATGTGGCCGGCGCCCGGACCGTCCTCCAGCGCCTCGACCGCACCGAGCAGCCCGCGCAGCTCGATCTCCTCCTGCCGGGCGTCGGCGGGGTCGTACAACCACTCCGTGACCGGCAGGCTCATCTCCTCCTCCGGGCCGCTCGACTCCGCCATGACCAGCTCGGCCTCGACCTCGGCCTGGAGCCCGTGCAGGAAGTCGCCGTCTCCGATGGGCAGGCTCATCCGTCCTCCGTACATGTCGCGGGCCGGTGTCGCCCGGCTCACCGAGCTGAGACCGTGCGGCACCTCGATCTGTGACCGGTTCGGGGAGATCTCGCGAAATCCGGGGGACGCCCGGCGCGCCCGGGCGTCCCCTGGGCCTTCGCGTCAGCCCGCCGAGGCGATGTGGTCCCGCAGCCAGTGGAAACTGGTCTTCGGCGTGCGCTTCTGGGTGGCGTAGTCGACGTGCGTGAGCCCGAACCGGGCCGCGTACCCCCGCGCCCACTCGAAGTTGTCGACCAGCGACCAGCAGAAGTACCCGCGCACGTCCACGCCGCCCGCGATCGCCCTCCTGGTGGCGGCCAGGTGGTCGCGCAGGTAGGCCACCCGGCCCTGGTCGTCCAGTTCGTCGCCCCCGCCGTAGCCGTTCTCGGTGATGTAGACCGGTGGCAGCGCCTCGCCGTACCGCTCGGCGAGGCCGGTGAGGGTCTGGTACAGCCCGTCCGGCTCGACCGGCCAGCCCAGCCCGTTCACCGTGCCGCCCTCGGGCGGCACGCTGCGCACCCCGAGGTCGAACGCCGAGCGCCGCGCCGGGTCCGGCTCGGCGTACGGGGCCGCCGCCGCGTGGATGCGGTAGTAGTAGTTCAGCCCGAGGAAGTCCAGCGCAGCGCTGATCACCTTCAGGTCGTCCTCCCGGCGGAAGGAGAAGCCGGTGAGGTGGCCGAACGTCTCGGCCATGTCCTCGGGATAGGCCGCGCCGAACAGCGGCTCGGTGAACTGCCGGTTGACCAGCAGGTCCATCCGCCGGGCCGCCGCCCGGTCCTCCGGGGAGGACGTCGCGGGCACGGTGGGCGACATGTTGATGGTGATCCCGACGCGCTCGTCCCCCCGCGTGCGCAGCCGCGGCACCGCCAGGCCGTGCGCCACCAGCAGGTGGTGGGCGGCGGCCAGGGCGCCGTGCCCCTCCTTGGCGCCGGGGGCGTGCCGGCCCTCGCCATAGCCGACGATGGAGGAGCAGTACGGCTCGTTGAGGGTGATCCAGTTGCGCACCCGGTCGCCGAGCGCGTCGTGCACGATCTCGGCGTAGTCGGCGAACCGCTCGGCGGTGTCGCGGTCGCGCCAGCCGCCGCGTTCCTCCAGCGCCTGCGGCAGGTCCCAGTGGTACAGCGTGACGTACGGCTCGATGCCCCGCTCGCGCAGGCCGTCGGCCAGGCGGCGGTAGAAGTCCAGGCCACGCTGCTCGACCCGCCCGCTCCCCTCGGGGAGCACCCGGGGCCAGGCCACCGAGAACCGGTAGGCGCCGGCGCCGAGGTCCGTCATGAGGTCGGCGTCCTCCCGCCAGCGGTGGTAGTGGTCGCAGGCGACCTCGCCGGTGTCGCCACCGGCCACGGCGCCGGGGACCCGGCAGAAGACGTCCCAGATGGAGGGGCCGCGGCCGTCCTCGCCGGTCGCGCCCTCGATCTGGTAGGCGGAGGTCGCCGTGCCCCAGACGAAACCCCGCGGATAGCCGCCTGCCTGCTGTTGCTCTGTCACGCTCATCCCTTGATCGCTCCGGACATGATGCCCCCGATGATCTGCCGTCCCAGCACCGCGAACACCAGCAGGATGGGGACGGTCGCCAGCACCGTACCGGTCAGCACGAGGGAGAAGTCGGTGGTGTACCCGCTGGCGAGCGTGGAGAGCGCCACCTGTACGGTCGGGTCCTCCGGGGTGAGCACGACCAGCGGCCAGAAGAAGTCGTTCCACGCCTGCATGAAGGTGAACAGCCCGAGCACGGCCGCCGCCGGGCGGGCCGCGGGCAGCACGACGTGCCAGTACAGGCGCAGGGTGGTGCAGCCGTCGACACGGCCGGCCTCCAGCAGCTCGTCGGGGATGGCGCTCGACAGGTACTGCGTCATGAAGAACACCCCGAACGCGGTGACCAGCCCCGGCACGATGACGGCCTCCAGGCGGCCGGTCCAGCCGAGCTCCCCCATGAGGATGTACAGCGGGATGACGCCGAGCTGGTGCGGCACGACCGTGGTGGCGACGGCGGCGGCCAGCAGCGCCTCACGGCCCCGGAAGCGCAGTTTGGCGAACGCGAACCCGGCCAGGGTCGAGAAGAACACGACCGAGACGGTGACCGTGCCGGACACGATGAACGAGTTGAGCAGCGCCCGGCCGAAGACCGCGGTGTCGAAGACCTCGCCGACGTTCTCCAGCAGGTGGCCGCCGGGCAGCAGCGCGGGCGGCACCTGGGAGACGGCGCTCTCGTCGTGCGAGGCGACGATCAGCGACCAGTAGATCGGGAAGAACGAGCCGAGCAGCACGGCGGCCAGGGCCGCGTAGGTCCACACGCCGGGGCCCCGGCGCGGCGCGCGGCGCGCGCGGGCGGTCTCGGGATCGCGCGGGCCCGCGGCGGCGCGGGTGGTGATGGTGGTCATCAGGCGCTCTTGATTCGTCGGGTGATCGTGAAGTTGACCAGGGCCATGATCACGATGACCACGGCGAGGGTCCAGGCGATCGCGGAGGCGTAGCCGAACTCGTACCGCGCGAAGCCCTGCTCGTACAGGTAGAGGGCCACGGTCTGGAACTGCCGGTCCGAGCCACCGGTCGGGTTGCCGGTGCCGGCCTGGAACAGCAGCGGCTCGGCCATGATCTGCAGCCCGCCGATGGTGGACACGACGGCGGTGAAGATGATCGTGGGGCGCAGCAGGGGGATGGTGATCCGCCAGAACTGCGTGACCTGGCCGGCGCCGTCGATCGTCGCCGCCTCGTACAGGTGGCCGGGGATCGCCTGCATGGCGGCGAGGTAGATCAGCGCGTTGTAGCCGGTCCACCGCCAGATCACGATGAGCGAGATGGCGAGGTGCGAGCTGAGGGTGCCGGCCGCCCAGTCGATCGGCTCGGCGCCGAACACGCCGAGCAGCCAGTTCACCATGCCGAAGTCGCGGCCGAAGAGCTGGGCGAAGATGATGGTGACCGCGACGATGGAGGTCACGTTGGGCAGCAGCACCCCCATCCGGAAGAAGGTCTTGGCCTTCAGGCTGCGGTTCAGCATGTGCGCGATGAACAGGGCGGCGAGCAACTGCGGGACGGTGGACAGCAGCCACAGGCTGACCGTGTTGAACAGGGCGTTCCAGAAGTACGGGTCGGCCATCAGCTCGGCGTAGTTGGCCAGGCCGACCCAGTCGCGGCCGGTGTCCAGCAGGTTCCAGTCGGTCATCGAGACGTAGGCGGTGTAGACCAGCGGGAACAGGCCGACCGCGCCGAACAGCAGGAAGAACGGCGCGATGTAGAGGTAGGGCGAGACCTTGACGTCGAGCCGGTGGGCGAAGGCGCGTCGCGGCCGCGTGAGGGAGGTCATGCTGCTCTCCTCCTGGTAGGGGGCGTCGGATGCCCGGCGGAGGTGGTGGCCCGGCCGCCGGCGCGCGGCGGCCGGGCCACCTCCCCGCCTCGGCCCGCGGCGGTCACTGCTTGATTCGGTCGACGTCGCGCAGGATCTGCTGCCAGGACTCCTCCGGCGTCTGCTTGCCCTGCTCGACGCGGTTGATCCCGTCGCGCAGCGCCGTCTGGATGTCACCGGCTCGCGGCCCCTGGTACTGCGGGCGCAGGTTGCGCGCGGCCGTGGTGAAGATCTTTCCGATCGGGGCGTCGTTGAAGAACGGGTGGGTGAGCGAGGTGACCTCGGGCTTGTCGTAGGTGGCCACGGTCGAGGGCAGGATGCCGTGGGTCTTGAACACCTCGATCTGCTGCTCGGGCGCGGTCAGCCAGGCGATCAGCTCCACGGCCTCCTTGACGTGCTTGCCCTGCGCGGGCACGGTCAGGTACGAGCCGCCCCAGTTGCCGCCGCCGCCGGGGATCGCGGCGATGTCCCACTTGCCGGCGAACTCCTTGGCCTGGTCCTGGATCTTGGCGAGCATCCAGGCGGGGCAGGCGATCGTGGCGAACTGGCTCTTGGCGAAGCCGGTGTTCCACTCGGGGGTGCTGCCGACGAGCTTGGCCGACTCGCCGGCGGCGACCGCCGCGACCACCTGGTCATAGGCCTTGCGCACCTCGGGGTTGCCGCCGACGACCACGTTGTCCGCGGTGTCGTAGAAGCCGACCGGCGCCTGGCCGATCATCGCGTTGAAGATCTGGGCCGCGCCGTCGAAGAAGGCCGTGCCCTCGGGCTTGTCGGCGGTGTACTTCTTGCCGGTCTCGAAGTAGGCGGCCCAGTCGGGCCACAGCTTGGAGACCTCGTCGCGGCCGGTGGGCAGCCCCGCCTTCTCGAGCAGGTCGCGCCGGTAGCACAGCGCGAGGCCGCCGACGTCGGTGCCGTAGCCGATCTGCTCGCCCGTCCTGGCCAGCGACGCCTCCCACTTCCAGGGCAGCCAGCGGTCCTTGAGCGCCGCCGCGCCCTGCTTGTTGAGGTCGGTGAAGTGCTGGGGGGTCTGGCGGAACCGGGCGATGAAGCCGGTGTCGACGCCCTCGACGTCTCCCGCGCCGCGGCCGGTGGCCAGGTGGGCGGCGAGGTTGCGGTGGTGGTCGTTGTACGCGGAGGTCCGTTCGACGATTTTGATGTTCGGGTGGGCGGCCTCGTACTTGGCGTAGAGCTCCTTGAAGCCCATGTTGCCGAAGAGGTTGAGGGTCAGAGTGATCTTCTGCTCGCCGGACGCGCCGCCTCCGGCGGCCTGCCCCCCGCCACCCGAGCCACAGGCGGTGAGGAGCACGGCGGCGCCGATGAGGCACGCGGCCACGCGCGGTCTTCCACTTCTTCCAGCCAACACGGCGAACTCCTTGCCGGGGAAAAGACGACGGGGACCACACGGAAAGCGCGGGCGAGAACGGCTCCGTGCGTGCTTGCGGAAAGAGGCGAAACGCGGCGGCCGGTGGCGGCGGCGGACGGCGGGGCGGCGTGACCCCGGGCGGATTTCGCTGGACCCGATTGCACATTCCCCTTCGACCGTCTGTCAAGGGCCGGGAAAGCGAAAATGGAGATGATCCGCGATATCGCCGCAGGCCGGAGGCCGGACGGCGTTTCTTCGCGCCGCATCTTGACGCTCGGCGGCGGCGGGGCTACGGTCCATGTAACCGGTTTCATGTAACCGGTTACATCGAGAGCGATTGCGTGCGGCCGTGGCGACCATCAGAGAGCTGGCGTATCTGTGCGGGGTGTCGGTGGCGACGGTGTCCCGCGTCTTCAACAATCCCAAGGCGGTGACTCCCAAAACGCGAGAGCATGTTCTGCGCCTGGCGCGCGAACTCGGGTACCGGCCCAATGAGCCGGCCCGCACTCTGGCCACCAAGAAGTCGTACATGGTGGGCCTCATCTGGGATACCGACCACCGGTCACCCGGCTGGCGGCACCCCTTCTTCCAGGAAATACTGATCGGCCTGAAGACCGCGCTCAGCGAGGAGGGCTACCACCTCCTGCTGCTGTCCACCAGCGACGAGGACGCCGCGGGCGGGCCGTCACTGGACGGCTACCTCCACGCGGTCCGGCGGCACAGCCTCGACGGCGTGGTGTTCATCGACAGCGGCAACGAGAGCCCGGCGCCGCACGCCATCGCCGAGGCGGGCGTGCCGTGCGTCTCGCTCGACCGCCCGGTGGACGGGCCGAGGGCGACCTATGTGACCTCCGACAACGCGGGCGGCGCCCGGGACGCGGTCGCTCACCTGCACGCCACCGGGCGCCGGGCCATCGCGACGATCAGCGGGCCGCTGCGCACCCGGCCGGGTGCCGACCGGCTGGCCGGCTACCGCGAGGCGCTGGACGCGCTCGGCCTGCCCTGCCGGCCCGGGCACGTGCAGGAGGGCGACTTCTACCTGGCCGGCGGGCACGCCGCGATGCGGCGCCTGCTGGAGGGCGGCGACCGGCCGGACGCGGTGTTCGCCGCGGGCGACCAGATGGCGATCGGCGCGATGGCCGCCATCGGCGAGGCGGGCCTGAAGGTGCCCGAGGACATCGCCGTCGTGGGCTTCGACGACATCGAGCTCGCCGCCCTGGTGCCGCCCGGTCTGACCACCGTCGCCCAGGACAAGGCGGGCTTCGGCACCATGGCCGCGGCGACGCTGATCGAGATGGTGGACGGGCCCGCGGTGGAGGCGCCGCCGCCGGCCATCCTGCCCACCTCGCTCGTCATCCGCGGCACCACCACCCCCCGCTTCTGACCGTCATCCGTCCCCCTCGCCGGTCCGCCCGCCGAGCCGTTCACCGCCGCGCCACCTTGGGTACAGATCTTGTGGCTACCGTGCCCCGCGAGACCAGAGAGTGGGGTGTGCCCGATGGTGAACAAGACCATGTCCGGAGTGCTGGCCGTCCTGGCGTGCGGTGTGGCGCTGGTCGGCCTCCAGCCTGAGACCGCGACGGCCGACAAGGGGCGGCACGACGCGCACGGCCCGGTGGTGATCGGGCACCGCGGCGCCAGCGCCCTGCGGCCCGAGCACACGCTGCCGTCCTACGAGACCGCCATCGCGCTCGGCGCCGACTACATCGAGCCGGACCTGGTGTCCACCAAGGACCACGTGCTGGTCGCCCGGCACGAGAACGAGATCTCCGGCACCACCGACGTGGCGAACCACCCGGAGTTCGCCGCGCGCAAGACCACCAAGACCATCGACGGCGTCCAGATCACCGGGTGGTTCACCGAGGACTTCACCCTGGACGAGCTGCGCACGCTGCGCGCCAAGGAGCGCATCCCCGACCTGCGGCCGGACAACACCGCCTTCGACGGGCTCGCCCAGATCCCGACCTTCGAGGAGGTCGTCCGGCTCGCGCGCAAGCACGGCGTCGGCGTGTACCCCGAGACCAAGCACCCGACCTACTTCGACTCGATCGGCCTGTCGCTGGAGGAGCCGCTGCTGGCCACGCTCAAGCGCTACGGCTGGGACGGCCAGAAGGCGCCGGTGTTCGTCCAGTCCTTCGAGACCGGCAACCTCAAGCGGCTGCGGGGACTGACGCGGCTGCGGCTGGTCCAGCTCATCAACGCCACGGGCGCCCCGTACGACCTGGTGGCGGCCGGCGACCCGCGCACCTACGACGACCTGGTCACCC
This sequence comes from Sphaerisporangium melleum, assembly GCF_014646695.1. Classification (GTDB taxonomy): domain Bacteria; phylum Actinomycetota; class Actinomycetes; order Streptosporangiales; family Streptosporangiaceae; genus Sphaerisporangium; species Sphaerisporangium melleum. Next base: position 97,331 of record NZ_BMNT01000018.1, on the reverse strand, counting down.
CCGAGGGCCTGCGGGAGATCGCCACGTACGCCGACGCCGTCGGGGTGGCGACCCAGCGCATCGTGCCGCCCGGCCCCGACGGCCGCCTGCTGCAGCCGACCGCCCTGGTGAAGGACGCGCACCGCCGCGGCCTGCTGGTGCACACCTGGACGGTCCGCCCGGAGAACTCCCAGCTTCCGGTGGACTACCGGCAGGGCGACCCGGCGAGCCCGGCCTACCCGCGGGCGACCGGCGACGTGATGGGCTGGCTGACCCGGCTGTTCTCACTCGGCGTCGACGGCGTCTTCTCCGACGACCCGGGCATCGCCCGCGCCGTCCGTGACCACGTGCTCGACGACTGACGGCTCCTCCCGTCAGGTCCGGCGCGGGACCTGACGGCAGGCGGGGCGGGCGGCCGCCTCCCGGCTTCGACCAGGCCGGGAGGCGGCCTCCCGTGTCATCTCCGCGTGTGCCGCTCTTGGCCGGGCTCCTCCGCGCCATACACGTGAATAATGATGGTTTGAGTCGATCATCCCTTTTGGGCGTTATCGCCGGTGGTGAGGGGTACGAAGTGCTTAGCAAGCACCGCGGTGATCGGAGACTCGGAGGTCTGCAGGCGAGCCCATCCCATCGGTCCGCTCGATCTCGCCGGGGCCACGGCCCGGCCACATCACCATCCGCGAGGCAAGGCGCCTCGTCCCAACCCTTGTAGCCGTCCCACGGCCCGTCGCCCCGCGCCGGCCGGCGGTGAGCGCTGCGCCACCGTCCACGGCCGGAGCCGGAAACCCGGGCCATCCCGCCACCGGCGGCGTCCCTCGCCGCCCATGCCCACTCCCACCCCGCCCCGCATCCCGCCTGCCGCCAAGCGCCGTGCGCACGCGGCACCGCGCCGCCTGCCGGCCGCGCCGTCGCTCCCGGACCCCGTGCACAAGGAGGCTCATCGGCTCCGCCGACCGTCCACACCCCGAAGCAGCGCAGGAGGGCCCATGACCGGTACGGAGACCGGCGCCGCGCGCGTACGCGGCCCCGGAGACGTCGAGGAGTTCGCCCGGCGGTGCTTCACGGGCACGCCAGGAGACCGGATCGGCGTCGAGCTGGAGTTCCTCGTCTTCGACCAGGACGGCCCTTCCCGGCAGGTCCGGGTCGAGCGCGTCGCCGAGGCCCTCCCCGCGCTCCCCGGCGGCGCCGCGGCCGGTTTCGAGCCGGGCGGGCAACTCGAACTGTCCGGCCCGCCCGCCGCCCTGCCGGACGCGGTGCGCGCCCTGACCGCGGACGTCGAGATCGTGCGGGCCGCGCTGCGCGAGGAGGGCCTGGCCCTGGCCGGCATGGGCATGGACCCGGTGCGTCCCCCCGTGCGCCAGCTCCGCCAGCCCCGCTACGAGGCGATGGCCGATCTGCTCGGCGTGCCCTACGGGCCGATCATGATGTGCCTGACCGCGTCCATCCAGGTCAACGTGGACTTCGGCGAGCACCCCAGGGTGCGCTGGGAGCGCGCGGGCCGCCTCGGTCCCCTGCTGTCGGCCTGCTTCGCCAACTCCCCTGTGCTGCACGGCCGGCCCTGCGGATGGATGTCGGGCCGGCAGGCCGTGTGGCTGCACCTGGACCCGACCCGCACCCGCCCGGTCACCGCGGCCGGCGACGGCGACCCGGCCGCCGCCTGGGCACGCTACCTGATGGACGCCCGGCTCATGCTCGCGCCCGAACGCCGCCCGCGCCGGCTCACCCCGCCGAACCGGGCGACGTTCGGCCGGTGGATGCGCGCCCCGGGCCTGGGCGGCCATCCGCCCACCACCGCCGACCTGGCCTACCACGCGACCACGGTGTTCCCGCCGGTGCGGCCGCGCGGCTGGCTGGAGGTCCGCTACCTGGACGCGGTCCACCCGAGATGGTGGCCCGCCTGCGTCGCGGTCACCTCGGCGCTGCTGCTCGACGACCGGGCCGCCGGCACCGCGCTGGAGGCCGCCGAGCCGTTCGCCGACCGCTGGTGGCAGGCCGCGCAGGTCGGCCTGGGCGACCCGAGGATCCGGCGGGCCGCGGAGACCTGCTTCCGCGCCGCGGCCGAGGCGCTGCCCCGGCTCGGCGCGGACCCCGGCCTGGTCGCCGCGGTGGAGGCCTACGCCGAACGGCACGTCGTCCCCGGCGACTCCCCCGCGGCCGGCCTGCTGCGCGCCTGCGAGGCGGGCGTGCCGCCGCAGGCCTGGCTGGGCGAGGAGGTGGCGGCGTGAGCGGGCTGAAGGAGCGCATCGCCGCCGGGCTGGAGGCGGTGCGTGCCCGGTCGCTCGCCTACACCGACCTCGACGACGAGCTGCTGGTGCGTCAGCACTCGCCCATCATGTCGCCCCTGGTGTGGGATCTGGCCCACGTCGGCAACTACGAGGAGCTGTGGGTGCTGCGAGAGGCGGCCGGCCTGGCCCCGCTGCGCCCGGAGATCGACGAGATGTACGACGCGTTCGCCCACCCGCGCGGCGAACGCCCGGAGCTGCCGCTGCTGTCCCCGGACGAGGCCCGCGCCTACATCGCCCGGGTGCGCGGCCGGGTGCTCGACGTGCTGGACGCGGCCGACCTTTCCGCCCCGGACCCGTTGTGCGGCGGCGGCGTGGTGTTCGGGCTGGTGACGCAGCACGAGCACCAGCACGGCGAGACGATGCTCGCCACCCTGCAGCTCTCCGGCCACCCGGGCCCGCCCGGCGACGGCGGCCCGTTGCCGCCGGCGCCGCCGCGCCGCGCGGTCCCTCGCGCGGGCGGGGCGGCGGAGGTGCTGGTGCCGGCCGGGCCGTTCGTCGCCGGCACCAGTGCGCGGCCCTTCGCCTACGACAACGAGCGGCCCGCCCACCGGGTCGATCTGCCGGCGTACTGGATCGACCGGTTCCCGGTCACCAACGGCGCCTACGCCGCGTTCACCGACGGCGGCGGCTACGACGACCCGCGCTGGTGGACCGCGCGCGGCTGGGCCTGGCGCACCCGGCGCGAGGTGCGGGCGCCGCTGTTCTGGACCCGCGACGCGGGAGGCGCCTGGTGGCGCACCCGCTTCGGCAGGGCCGAGCCGGTGCCGCCCGACGAGCCGGTGCAGCACGTGAGCTGGTACGAGGCCGACGCCTACGCGCGGTGGGCCGGGCGGCGGCTGCCCAGCGAGGCCGAGTGGGAGAAGGCGTGCGGCTTCGACCCGGCGTCCGGCCGGGCCCGCGCCTTCCCCTGGGGGGACGCCGAGCCCGGACCCGAGCACGCCAACCTCGGGCACCGCCTGTCGCACCCCGCGCCGGTCGGCGCCTTCCCCGCCGGGGCGTCGCCCTGCGGCGCCGAGCAGATGATCGGCGAGGTGTGGGAGTGGACCTCCTCGTGGTTCCTGCCCTATCCGGGGTTCCGCGCCTTCCCCTACCGCGAGTACAGCGAGGTGTTCTTCGGGCGCGCCTACCGGGTGCTGCGCGGCGGGTCCTGGGCGACGCACCCCTCGGCGGTCCGCGCGACCTTCCGCAACTGGGACCACCCGTACCGGCGGCAGATCTTCGCCGGGTTCCGCTGCGCCCGCTCCGCCGGACCTGACGAGGAGGGCTAGATGTGCCGTCACGCCGCCTGGCTCGGCGCCCCGCGCCCGGTGTCGGCGCTGCTGCGCGATCCCGGGCACGGACTGCTGCGCCAGTCGTACGCGCCACGCCTGCAGCGGTGCGGGCAGGTCAACGCCGACGGGTTCGGCATCGCCTGGTACGACCGCGCAGGCGAAGGGCCGGTCCGCTACCGGCGCGCGATGCCCATCTGGGCGGACGCCAACCTCGCCGGGCTGGCCGCGGTCGCCCGCTCGGGCTGCCTGATGGCCGCGGTGCGCTCGGCGAGCCCGGGCATGCCGGTCGAGGAGAGCGCCACCGCCCCGTTCACCGAGGGCCGGTGGCTGCTCAGCCACAACGGGCGGGTGGCGCGCGGCGCGGTCAGGCCGCTCACCCGCGACCGGGAACCGGAGAGCGCCTGCGACTCGGCGTGGCTGGCGGCGGCGGTGTTCGCCCGGCTCGCGTCGGGCGGCCCACTGGCCGAGTCGGTCGGCGAGGTGGTCGCGCTGGCCGGCTCCGCCGACCCGGACGCACGGCTCAACCTCCTGGTCACCGACGGGCAGGCCGTCGCGGCCACCGCCTGGCACGAGACGCTGTTCGTCCACCTCGGCGAGGGCGTGCTGCTGGCGAGCGAGCCGCTGGACGACCGGCCCGGCTGGCAGCCCGTCCCCGACCGTCACCTGGTGCTGGCCACCCCGGACGGTCTGCGCGCCGACCCTCTTTGACCCGCGCCTTTGACCCGCGCCTTTGACCCGCGCCGCCCCGCGTCCGGCCCGCCCGCCGGGAGCGCCGGCGCTCATGCCCGTCCCGCCGTCACATCAGGAGGCTCGCGTGTCCGTCACCCAGATCCCGCTGCCGCTGCTGTACACGGTCAACCACCTCGGCCCCGGCCATCTGCGGCGGGCCCTGGCCGAGGACGTCCGCACCGGGCTGACCGCCACGCCCAAGTGGCTGCCGCCCAAGTGGTTCTACGACGCCACCGGCAGCGAGCTGTACGCGCGGATCACCCGCCTGCCCGAGTACTACCCCGCCCGCCGCGAGACGGCGATCCTGCGCGAGCACGCCACCGAGATCGCCGCGCTGTCGGGCGCCGAGACCCTGGTCGAGCTCGGGTCGGGCACCAGCGAGAAGTCCGAGCTGCTGCTCGGCGCGCTCACCGCGGCCGGGACGCTGCGCACGTACATGCCGGTCGACGTGGACGCCGTCACCCTGGACGCGGCGGCCCGCCGGGTCGCCGCCGGGCACTCCGGCCTGGCCGTGTGGGCGGTCTGCGCCGACTTCGAACGCCACCTGTCCCGGCTGCCGGGCATCGGCCGGCGGCTGGTCGCCTTCCTCGGCGGGACGGTCGGCAACCTCGACGAGCGGGCACGGACGTCGTTCCTCGACGGGCTGCACGCCACCCTGTCCCCCGGCGACGGGCTGCTCCTCGGCGCCGACCTGGTCAAGGACACCGGGCGGCTGGTCGCCGCCTACGACGACCGGGCCGGGGTGACCGCGGCGTTCAACCGCAACGTGCTCACCGTGATCAACCGGGAGCTCGGCGCGGACTTCGTCCCGCGGGCGTTCGAGCACGTGGCGCTGTACGACGGGAGGCTGCACCGCGTCGAGATGCGGCTGCGCGCCACGCGGCCCATGCGCGTCCACATCCGCGACCTGGCGATGACCGTCCCCTTCCGGGCGGGAGAGGAGATGCGCACCGAGATCAGCGCCAAGTTCTACCGGTACCGGCTGGAGCGCGAACTGCTGCTGGCCGGCTTCACCGTGACGCGCTGGTACAGCGACCCGCAGGGGGACTTCGCCGTCGTCTTGGCGACGGTCCCGCAACCGCGGGGTCACCGCGCGTACCGGGGTGGATAAGCGGCATTTCCCGGCCATTGCCGGCGGCCTCTCGAAACCGTCCGGTAAACGCTAACGCCCTGGTAATCCCACAGGCGGGTAAAATTACTGTGCGGTCCCCCAGACCGGCATAAAAAGGGGGACTTCTCCGCTGCGCCCCAGGTCAGAGGGTCATCCCGGCACGGATCACGCCATGCGCCCTGTGCCGCGATCCGGATATATGCTTTGGGATCAATCCGACGTTTCGCCGTTGGCATCCCTCGATCGGTGCACCACGGCGACAGGCCGAGGAGGTTTCCAGGGTGTCGGCGCAGGAAAGACGGCTCTCGGCGATCGGGGAGGCCGCGGCCGGTGTCCTCCGCACCACTCCCTACCACCTGGCACGCGCCGAGGAGGTCGCGGCGGCCGTGCGGCTGCCCCGCGAGGGCCACACCGGCCGGCGCAGCGCGGTCTGGCTCTACAACGAGGTCAAGAGCCGCAGGGTCCTGGTCGCGCTGGCCCTCCACCACGCCTTCGCCGAGTTCGCCGAACGCAACGAGCCCGCAGACCGGCCGGCCGTGCCCGGCGGCCTCGTCGAGGCGCGCGAGCTGGTCACCCGCGCGCTGCTGCTGGTCGCCCGGTTCCACCGCGCCGAATCCTTCCTCACCCAGCAGGTCCAGCTCGGCATCGGCGACATCGCCACCTCCGAGAAGCGCCAGTCGGCCCCGCACGATCCGCCGGCCTGGCCGGAGAGCGCGATCGGGCGGGCGGCCTCCGCCGGCTGGGCCGGCCGGGTGCTCGCCTACGCCTGCCATCTGGCACCGGTGCTGTCGGCGGCGGCGCAGGCGGTGTGCCCACCCCCGCGCGGGTGGGCGCAGGCGTGCGCCGAGCAGCTGTCCGACCTCGCCTTCGACGCGCTCACCGACGACTGCGACGGGCCGGTCGACCGGCAGGCCGCGGCGCTGAGCGCCCACTGGTACGAACGCCACCTGGTGCCGCTCGCCGGTTCCTGGGTGGCCGAGCTGGACGTGGCCGAACGCGTGCGCGACACTGCCCGCCGCACGGCCCCGGGCGGCCGGGCCGAGATCGACGCCCAGGCGCAGGTCCTGCGATGCGTCCTGGACACCGGCATCCTGCTGCGCCGCGCCGGGCGCGAGGCCGCCGACCTGGCGCGCCTTCTGGCCGCGAGCGGCGAGCAGGACCCCCGGGCGCTGTTCGACGTGCACAGCCGCCGGGGCCTGGCGCTGCTGCGGTACGGCGACCTGGAGGGGACGCGCGCGAGCTTCGCCACCTGCAGAGAACTGGCCGAGAAGGACCTCGCCGCGCGCGCCGCCCCGGAGGCCGCGGTGTACCGGTCACGAGCCCGGCACAACCTCGGCGAGCTGATGCTGGAGGCGGGCAGGCCGGTCGAGGCCGCCGAGCAGTTCGAGCCCGCCCGCATCGCGCGCGCCGAGGGAGCCGGGCCCGCGTCCGGGGTGTCGCCGGCGTGGCGTCGCCACACCCTCACCGCGCAGGCCGCCGCCCGCGCCGTGGCCCGGGCCGGCCGGGTGGTGGAAGGGCTGCGCCAGGCGGAGGCGGTGGTCGCCGACCGGCTGGCGCGCCTCGGCGAGCCGGGCGACATCAACGTGATCGCCGCGCGGGTGTCGCTCGCCGAGACGCTGCTGGAGGCGGGCCAGCCCATCGAGGCGCGCCATCTGCTGCAGGAGGCGCGGCGGCACCGCGCCGAACTGGTGCAGCCGATCGCCTACTGGACCGGCTACGACACCGTGCGGCTCGCCCAGGTGGAGCTGGCCCTGCGTGAACCGGTCGGCGTGCTGCGGCTGCTCGACGACGCCCCCGTCATGGACGCGTGGTTCGCCAGGCACGTCTCCTGCCGGCTGTGGGCCGAGGCGCGCACGGTGCACGCGATGGCCACGGCGCTGGCGGGCGACATCGGGGCGGCCCGCGCGGCCCTCGGCGAACTGGCCGCCGCCCCGCACGCCGCGCCGGCCGAAACCCACACGGCCGCGGTGGCGCGCGCGCTCGCGGAGGTGGAGCTGATGTCGGGCGACCCGGCGGCGGCCGCCGCCGAGCTGACGAAGGTTCAGGCCGCCGAGAGGATGCCGGGTGACCCGCCCGGCCGGGCGCGCACGCTCCTGCTCACCGCCCGCTGCGAAGAGGCCCGCGGTGACGCCGCGGCGGCCCGGCGGCACCGCGAAGCACTGGCCGGCCTGACCCACGCCGGCGTCGACCCGCTGCACCCGCTGCTGCTGGAGGGACGTTTCGACGAGGCGGCCCGGCGGTTCCACGCCGGCAGCTTCGAAGGGCTGGAGGAGCTGCTCGCCCCGCTGCTCGACCGCACCCCGCTGGCCCACGGCCGTCCGGCCCTCGGCGACGGGCACCCGCTGCTGCTCAAGGCCGTCGTCCTGGCCGACCGCAGCGGCGCCGTCCACCTGCCCAGAACCCCTCGCCAGATCCTCTGGGAGGACGCCTGAGCACACCGCCGGCGACAAGGCGCACCGCCCCAGGCGTCAACAGCGGGCGGCGAGGGTGTCGCGCAGGTTCCGGACGGCGCCGGCGACCGGCTCCAGGGCCCCGTGCGCAGGTCGCACGTCCCGGCCGCACACCGGCTCGCCCGCGCGGACGTGGCCGGCGATGTCCTCCAGCGCCACGGCGACCTCCTCGACCGCCTCGCCGGTGGGCGCGGGGGCTCCGTGCCGGGCCCGGGCGGCCGTCGCCGCGGTCGCCTCGGCCACCTGTTCCAGCGCGGTCATGGCGGGCAGCCACGTGGTGACCCGCCTGCTGACGACCGGCGGCTCGGTCAGCGCCCGCTGGAAGACCGTGCGCAGGTCGGCCAGGGCGTCGAACGCCGCCCGGTGCGCCGTGGTGGACGGCGGGCCGGCGCCGAAGGCGCCGCGCAGGTAACGGGCCGTGGCCGTCACCGCGTCGGCGAACGGCGGGCCCACCGGCGCCTCCCAGCTCGCGGGCCACGGCAGGTAACCGAACACCAGCACGATCGCGCAGCCGATCAGCGTGTCGATCAGGCGGATCTCCGCCAGTCGCGGCCCCGCGCCGGTGAGCAGGTCGACCAGCAGCACCACCACCGGCACCTGGAAGGTCGACATCAGCCCCCAGTTGCGCTGCTGGCCGTAGGGCAGCAGCGCGGCGAACACCGCGAGCGGGATCAAAATCGCCGGCCCGTACGGCACCGCGTAGAGCACCAGGCTGCCGAGGAACGCGCCGGCGACCGCGCCGAGGCCCCGCTGCACCGCCCGGGCGAACACCGAGCCGAAGTCCGGCTTGAGCACCAGCGCGACGGTCAGCATGACCCAGTAGGACCGCTGGGTCCAGTGCAGCTCGCTGAAGGCCGCGGCCACGCCCATGCACAGGGCCAGCCGGACGGTGTGGACCCGGGCCAGGTGCCCGAAGCGCATCCGCTCCCACGCCTGCGCCGCCCGGGCGCGGAGCCCCGGCCGCTGGAACGCCTGCGGCTCTGGCATCCGGTTCCCGGTCGCCAGGTCGAGCGCCTCGCCGACGGCCGTGCACACCGCGCGCAGGGCGGGCGATCCGGCCGGGAGCGGCGGCCGGGCCGGCAGGCCTCCGCCCGCCAGCACCCCGGCGATGGCTCCGACGGCCTCGGCGACCTCCGGCCCGGGGTCGAGGCCCTCCTCCCCCAGTGACATCAGGGCGTTGCGCACCGCGATGGCCTGGTTGAGCAGGGCGACCAGCCGGGTGCGCCCGGCGTCGGGCCCGGGTGCCGCCGAGCGGGCGCTCATGATCGTGTCGTAGGCGTTCTTCAGGGCGGCGTCGAACGCGGCCACCGCCTCGGCGCGGCCCGACTCCCACCGGCCCACCAGGGCGCACAGCATGCCGTACGCCGCGGCGACCGCGGACTCCTCGGCGGCGCGGGGGCGCAGCGGCCGGCCCGCCACCGACAGCAGCAGCGCCCAGGCCGCCCCGGCGGCGTACGCCGCGGCGCCGGTGAGAGGCCGCTCGGTGAAGGACACCCCCATGCCGAGCACGGTCATCACGACGAGCTGCAGCCCGCCCAGTGACCCGGCGGCGCCCGTCGCGCTGACCAGGGCGGACACCACCGAGACCGCCACGATGACCGCGACCGTCCACCAGCCGAGCCCGCGGGCGGCGTGCCCTGCGACGTACCCGGCCGCGCCTCCGGCGGCGATGCCCGCGACGCGGACGGCCCGGGCGCGGTAGGAGCCGCCGCGGTCGGCCAGCGCCGCCGCCATGGCGCCCATCGCCGGCAGCAGGCCTGCGGTGATCGTCCCCGCGGCCAGGGCGGCGAGCAGCGGCCCGGTGATGGAGGCGGCCACCCGGGCCATCGCCACCGGGTCGGGCCGCGCCGGGGCCGGCCGCACCGTCTCGACCAGCCAGCCGGGGGCGGCGCCGGCCAGCCGGTCGGCGGAGTGCTGGAACAGCGAGGGCATGGCGGCCGGCCGCGGTCAGCGCACGAGCTTGTCCAGCCGGATCGGCAGTTCCCTGATGCGCACCCCGGTGGCGTGGTGGACGGCGTTGGCGATCGCCGCCGCGGTGCCGACGATGCCGATCTCCCCGATGCCCTTGGAGCCCATCGGGTTGAGGTGCGGGTCCTCCTCCTCCAGCCAGTACGCCTGGACGTCGCGCACGTCCGCGTGCGCCGCGATGTGGTACTGGGCCAGGTCGCAGTTGAGGAAGTCGCCGAACCGGCCGTCCATGATGCTCTCCTCCAGCAGCGCCATCGACAGGCCCATCGTCATGCCGCCGATGAACTGCGAGCGTGCGGTCTTGGGGTTGAGGACGCGGCCCGCGGCGAACACGCCGAGCAGGCGCAGCACGCGGGTCTCGCCGGTGTCGGCGTCCACGCCGACCTCGGCGAACTGCGCGCCGAAGGCGTGCCGGGAGTAGCGCTCCTGGGCGCGCACCTCCCGCCCGGTGTCGGCGGTGACCTCCAGCCCGCCGTCCGGCACGGTGCCGCCGGCGGCCTCCAGCCGGGCGGCGAGCTCCTCGCACGCCCGGACCACGGCGGTGCCCCACGAGGCGGTGCCCATCGACCCGCCCGCGACCGGCGCCGGGGGCAGCGCGCTGTCGCCGAGTTCGACGGTGACCGCGGCGGGTGCGGTGCCCAGCGCGTCGGCCGCGATCTGGGTCAGGACGGTGCGCGCGCCGGTGCCGATGTCGGCCGCGGCGATGCGCACGGTGTACCGCCCGCCGGGCTCGGCGCGGACGGTCGCCGAGGAGGGGGCGCGCAAGGCGGGGAAGGTCGAGGCCGCGACGCCCGTGCCGATCAGCGTCCGCCCCCGGCGCCGCACCCCGGGCCGCGGGTCGCGGCCGGCCCAGCCGAAGCGCCGCGCCCCCTCCCGCAGGCAGGCCACCAGGTTGCGGGAACTGAACGGCAGCCCGCTCTCGGGGCCGGCGGCCGGCTCGTTGCGCACGCGCAGCTCCACCGGGTCCACGCCGCAGGCGATCGCCAGCTCGTCCATCGCCGACTCCAGCGCGAACATGCCCGGGCACTCGCCGGGAGCGCGCATCCAGGACGGCGTGGGGACGTCCAGCCGCACCACCCGGTGGGTGGTGCGGCGGTGCGGCGCGGCGTACATGACCCGGGACGGGACGGCGGTCTGCTCGGTGAACTCGCTCAAGGTGGAGCTCTGCATCACGGCGTCGTGGGTGATGGCGATCAGCCGGCCGTCGGGCTCGGCGCCGAGCCTGACGCGCTGGACGGTGGGCGTGCGGTAGCCGGTGGCCACGAAGAGCTGCCGCCGGGTGAGGGCGAGCTTGACCGGACGGCCCACCTGCTTGGCGGTCAGAGCGGCCAGGATCGTGTGCGGCAGGGTCTTGGCCTTGGAGCCGAACCCGCCGCCGACGTGCGGCGACACGACGTGCACGTGACCGGGCGGCATGCCGAACAGCGAGGCGAGCGTCGCGCGCAGGCCGCTGACGTTCTGTGAGGGCTCGTGGACGATCAGCCCGTCGCCGTGCCAGTCGGCGATGGTCGCGTGCGGCTCCATGGGGTTGTTGTGCTCGGCCGGGGTGCCGTACTCCTCGTCCACCACGACCGGGGCCGCGGCCAGGGCGGCGTCGGGGTCGCCCTGGCCGGTGTCGGACGGATGGCCGGCGTTGACGTTCTCGGGCCGGTACGCCCTGGGATGGTCGGCGCGGAGGATGACGTCGTGCTCCTCGGCCACGTACTCGATGCGGAGCGTCCGGGCGGCCTCGCGGGCGTCCTCCGGCGTCTCGGCCACCACGACGGCGACGTACTGGCCCCGGTAGGCGACCCGCCGTGACTGCAGGACGGCGAGCTCCTCGTCGGAGGTGGCGAGCCGGGGCGCGTTGCCGTGCCAGATCGCGGCGACCACGCCGGGGCGTTTGAGCATGGCGTCCACGTCGACCTGGACGACCTCGCCGCGGGCGATCGTCGCCGGGACCGCGACGGCGTGCACCAGATCGGCAGGGCGGTGGTCGGCGGCGTAGGCGGCGCGCCCGGTGACCTTGTCCAGGCCCTCCACGCGGTCGAGCGCCGCCCCGGCGTACCGGCGGCCCGCGGTCACGGGGGCGGTCATCGGACCGCCGCCAGGTCGGCCAGCGCGCGGACGATCAGATTGCGGGCGAGCGGCACCTTGTAGCCGTTGAGCGGCAGCGGCCGGGCCTGTTCCAGCTCGATGTCCGCCGCCCTGGCGAACTCCTGTTCGGTGGCGGGCGCGCCGCGCAGCGCGTCCTCGGCCCGCCCGGCCCGCCAGGGGACGTGCGCGACCGAGCCGAGCGCGATGCGGCAGTCGCGGACCACCCCCTGCTCCACCTGCAGCGCCGCGGCGACGGACACGGCGGCGAAGGAGAACGACGCCCGGTCACGTGCCTTGCGGTACAGCGATCGGGCGGCGAGCGGCAGCGCGGGCAGCTCGACCGCGGTGATCAGCTCGCCGGGGACCAGGACCGTGTCGCGGGAGGGGTCGTCGCCGGGCAGCCGGTGCAGTCCTGGCATCGGCACCTGACGGGCGCCGGCGGCCCCCTCGACGTGGACCAGCGCGCCGAGCGCCACCAGGGCGACGGCCATGTCGGAGGGGTGGGTGGCCACACAGTGCTCGGAGTGCTCGATGATCGCGAGGTTGCGGTGGTCGCCGGTGCGCGCCGGGCAGCCCGAGCCGGGGTCGCGTTTGTTGCACGGCTTGGTGACGTCCTGGAAGTAGGAGCAGCGGGTGCGCTGGAGCAGGTTGCCGCCGACGGTCGCCATGTTGCGCAACTGGCCGGACGCGCCGGCCAGCAGGGCCTCGGCCAGCAGGGGATAGCGCGAGCGCACCAGCGGGTGGGCGGTCAGGTCGGAGTTGCGCACGCCCGCGCCGACGAGCAGGCCGCCGCCAGGGGTCTGCTCGATCGTCGCGGAGGTGACGCGGGTGACGTCGACGAGCGTCGCCGGGGTGAGGACACCGAGCCGCATGAGGTCGACCAGGTTGGTGCCGCCGGCCAGGTACATGACGTCGGCTCCGCCGGCCTGCGCCACGGCGGCGGCGACGGTCTCGGGGCGGTGGTAGGCGAAGGGTCTCACCGCGCCCCCTCTCCCGCGCGCGCCGCCTCGGCGATGGCGGCGAGGATGCCGGGATAGGCGCCGCACCGGCACAGATTGCCGCTCATACGTTCGCGGATCTCCTCCTCGTCCAGCGGCAGCGCACCGGTGATCACCGGCTCCGCGGACCCGCCCGGGTGCGCGCGGTCGCGGTGGGTGACCAGGCTCGGCCGGCCCTCCGCCGCCTCGGCCAGCACACCGACGGCCGAGCAGATCTGCCCCGGAGTGCAGAAGCCGCACTGGAGGGCGTCGTGCTCGACGAAGGCCCGTTGCAGCGGGTGCGGCGCGCCCGGCAGGCCCAGGCCCTCCACCGTGGTGACGCTCTCGTCGTCCAGGGACACGGTGAGCGTCAGGCACGACAGCACCCGTCTGCCGTCGATGAGCACGGTGCAGGCGCCGCACTGCCCGTGGTCGCACCCCTTTTTGGCGCCGGTCAGCCCGAGGCGGTCCCGCAGGGTGTCCAGCAGCGACTCCCTGGTGTCGACGGTGAGCGCGTGCCACGCACCGTTCACCGATATCCGCAGGTCGGCGCCGACCGGGGGCGGGGCGGCGGCGTCGCCGGAAGTGTTGGCCTGGCCTGTCACCCGGCCTGCCCTACCCGCGATTCGTTCCCGGCTATCCCACGATTCCCTCATCTTTGCCCGCCCTCCGCCACCCGGCCCGAGGCGGGCCCCGACGGCGGCGCGGCGACGCGAGGGACGCCGTGGACGGCAGGTGGCGCGCCGGGTCGCGGCGCATTGGCAGGTGCGCCGGGCCTGCGGTGGAATAGGGTTGGTCTTTATCCGTCCTTTACCCGGCGTGCGCCCCCGCGCCGCCCGATCGAGGAGGTCCGGTGGGCACGTCGGAGCGTCCGGGTCGCGGCGACCACGACGACCGTGGGCGGCAGGACGCCGTCGGGGCGCGCATCCGCCGCTTCCGCAAGGAGCGGGGCATGACCCTGCGCGGGCTGTCCACCCGGTCGGGGCTGTCGATCGGCTTCCTGTCGCAGGTCGAGCGGGGCATCTCCTCGATCGGCCTCACCGCGCTGAACGGCGTGGCCGCGGCGCTCGAGCGCAGCGTGGCCGACTTCTTCGAAGGCGAGGAGTCCGACGGCCGCGCCGGCGTCGCCCGGTTGCCTTCGCACTTCACGCTGACCCGCGCCGCGACGGCCGCCACCGAGTACGTCTCGGGGCAGCAGACCTATCGCATGCTGTCGGCCCGCGGGCCAAGCCTCGTGCTGGAGCCGTTGCTGGTGCACATCGCGCCGGGCGGGCGCCGCGAGGACGCCTACGGCCACGCCGGGGAGGAGTTCGCCTTCGTGCTGTCGGGTGAGCTGCTGTACGAGGTGGACGGCGTGGAACACCGGCTGTACCCCGGCGACAGCGTCCACCTGCGCTCGACGGTGCCACACGCGATGTACAACGACACCGACGGCGTGACCACCGTGGTCTCGGTGGTCACGCCGAGGTTGTTCTGACGCCACGCCGAGCGCGCGCTCTGCGGTGAAGGTCCCGGGGGTCACATCCGGGTGCGGGCCGACCAGAGCTCGGGGAAGACCTCCCGGCGCAGGCTGCGCTCCAGCCAGCTCAGCCCGCTGGACCCGCCGGTGCCCGGTTTGGCGCCCATCGAGCGGCGCACGGCCATCAGGTGCCGGTACCGCCAGTCCGAGAACCGCTCCGACAGGTCGGTGAGCGCCTCGGCCAGCTGCCACAGCTCCTCGCCGGGACCGCCCTCGGCGTACACCCGCACCCAGGCGTCCTCCACCAGCGGGTTCGGCGCGTACTCGGCCGCCGGATCCCCCGGGGGCGGCAGCTCGAACCCCCGCCTGGCCAGCAGGGCGAGCACACTGTCGTACAGACTCGGCCGGCGCAGGGCGTCCAGCAGTTCGCGGTAGACGGCGGGGCTGCGCTTGTGCGGCCGGGTGAGCGGCTCGGACTTGTTGCCCAGCAGGAACTCCAGGTGCCGGTACATGGCCGACTGGAAGCCCGAGGCCTCTCCCAGCGCCTCGCGGAAGGAGTTGAACTGGGCGGGGGTCAGCCAGCTCAGGGCCGCCCACGAGGCGTTGAGCGCCTCGAAGTAGCGCACGCTGCGGGTCAGCACCGCGGTGGCCTGCACCACCTCGCCGGCGTCCAGCAGCCGTTGCGCGAGGCGCCACTCCGAGCGGATCAATCCGAAGTACAGCTCCATCACCTGGGTGGTGACCAGGAAGGCCCGCTCCTCCGGCACGTCGGTGACCGGCCGCTGGAGCCCGTGCAGGGCCTGCGCGGCGACGTACTCGTCATAGGGGGTGCCGTTCGCGAACTCCAGGTTGGGCGACGCGTGGTCGGCCACCGGGAGGGTTGCGCGCCGGCGCCCGTCGAGGGCGCGTGCCCGCGCGCCTGCGACCCGCCGTCTGCTCGTCATGCTCAGCTCCTTAGTTCACCTCCATGTTCACTTAGATAGAATTTTAGTGAAATGACGGGCCGACGCCGCTTTGGCCCCTTCACTTTCGGAACGGAAAGTACGAAGCGGTTTCCGGTTTACGGATGACGGAGCGTGACCGTGGACGCGATGGACTGGGCCCTGCTCGCCGAACTGCAGGCGGACGCACGACTGTCCTACAGCGAACTGTCCCGCCGGGTGCACCTGTCGGCCCCCGCGGTCGCCGAACGGGTGCGGCGGCTGGAGGAGTCCGGCGTGATCACCGGCTACCACGCCCGGGTCGACCCCTCCCGCGCCGGCCGCAAGGTCAGCGCGCTGATCCGCATGTCCTGCTACGGCGTGCGCTGCGTACTGCGCGACCGGCAGGCACTCGCCTGGCCGGAGATCGTGGAGGTGCATCGCGTCACCGGCGACACCTGCTGCCTGCTGCGCGTCGCCGCCACCTCGATGACGGCCTTCGAGGAGCTCATCGACCGCCTGGCCCCCTATGGGCAGCCCTCCAGCATGATGATGCTCTCCAGCCCGCTGCCCTGGCGCGCCCTGGCCCCCGCCGACGAGTGACGGCCCGCCGGCCGCCCGCGGCCCCGGCATGAGCGGACCGCGGCACGAGCGCCGTTCTCACGTTCGGCGATGGTATGGTCACGGTAAGCACACGGTCACGGTCGGCCCACGAGACTTAGGCAGGCTCATGCAGGCTTTCACGCTGCCCGACTTCTACATGCCTTACCCCGCCCGGCTCAACCCCCACGTCGAACGGGCCCGCCTGCACAGCACGGCATGGGCGCGCGACATGGGCATGCTGGACACCCCCCGGCCGGGGGGCGGCCTGGTCTGGGACGAGGCGGCGCTCGCCCGCATGGACTACGCGCTGATGTGCGCCTACACCCACCCCGACTGCGACGGCGCGACCCTCGACCTGATCACCGACTGGTACGTCTGGGTGTTCTTCTTCGACGACCACTTCCTGGAGTTGTTCAAGCACTCGCGCGACCTGGCCGGCGCCAAGGCGCACCTCGACCGCCTCGAGCTGTTCATGACCGCCGAGGGCGACACCCCGCCCGAGCCCGCCAACCCCGCCGAGGCCGGTCTGAAGGACCTCTGGGCGCGCACCGTGCCGGCGATGTCCCCCGCCTGGCGGCGGCGCTTCACCACCAGCACCCACAACCTGATGGTCGAGTCCATGTGGGAGCTGGACAACATCGAGCGCGGCCGGGTCGCCAACCCCATCGAGTACATCCAGATGCGCCGCAGGGTCGGCGGCGCGCCGTGGTCGGCCGACCTGGTGGAGTACGCCGCGCGCGCCGAGATCCCCGCCCACCTCGCGGGCACCCGGCCGATGCAGGTCCTGTCCGACACCTTCGCCGACGCCGTCCACCTGCGCAACGACCTGTTCTCCTACCAGCGCGAGGTGCGCGAGGAGGGGGAGAACTCCAACGCCGTGCTGGTCCTGGAGCGCTTCTTCCGCTGCTCCACCCAGGAGGCCGCCGAGCTGGTCAACGACCTGCTGACCTCCCGGCTGCAGCAGTTCGAGACCACCGCGCTCACCGAGGTGCCCGCCCTGCTCGCCGAGCGGGCGGCGCCCGCACACGAGCAGGCCGCCGTCACCGCCTACGTCAAGGGCCTGCAGGACTGGCAGTCCGGCGGGCACGAGTGGCACGCGCGCTCCAGCCGCTACATGAACGAAGGCGCCGCCTCCGCGCCCACGCTCGGCTGGGACGCCGGCGGTCCGCCGCCGGGGCCGTCCGGTCTCGGCACCTCGGCCGCCAGGGCGTTCGCGGCGACGGTGCGGCTCGGCGTCCGGTCGCGCTCCCGGCAGCACTCCGCCGTCCTGTTCGCGCCGGTCGGCCATCTGCCGCTGCCCGAGCTGTACATGCCCTATCCGATCCGCATGAGCCCGCATCTGGCCGCCGCGCGGCGGCACGCGGTCACCTGGGCGGGCCGGATGGGCATGTTCGACCCGCTGCCCGGCACCTCCCTCGGAGCCGTGTGGGACGAGGAGCGCTTCATCGGCATCGACCTCGCCCACTGCGCGTCGATGATCCACGCCGACGCCACGCCCGAGCGGCTCGCGCTGAGCACCGACTGGCTGACCTGGGGCACCTACGGCGACGACCTGTTCCCGGTGTACTTCGGCACCACCCGCGACCTGGCCGCGGCCCGGCTGTGCCAGCGGCGCCTGCGGCTGTTCATGCCGCTGGACCTCGGCGCCACCCCTGAGCCACTGCACGCCCTCGAACGCGGCCTGGCCGACCTGTGGCGACGCACCGCCACCGGGATGGACCCGCAGGCGCGGCGGTTCTTCCGCGCGTCCGTCGACGACATGACCTCCAGCTGGCTGTGGGAGCTGGCCGGCCAGATCCAGCACCGCGTCCCCGACCCGGTGGACTACGTCGAGATGCGCCGCAAGACGTTCGGCTCCGACATGACGATGAGCCTGGCGCGTCTGGCGCACGCCGGAGCCATCCCCGCCGAGATCTACCAGACCCGGGTGCTGCGCGAGCTGGAGACCGCCGCCCAGGACTACGCCTGCTTCACCAACGACCTGTTCTCCTACCAGAAGGAGATCGAGTTCGAGGGCGAGGTGCACAACATGGTACTGGTCGTCGAGCGGTTCCTCGAGGTGGACCGCCTGCGGGCCCGTGACGTGGTGGCCGAGCTGATGACGGCGCGCATGCGGCAGTTCGAGCAGATCGTCACCGAGGACCTTCCCGCGCTGATGGACGACCTCGGGCTCGACGAGCCGGCCCGCGCGCTGCTCACCGGCCACGCCGACTCTCTGAAGGACTGGATGGCCGGCATCCTGGAGTGGCACCGCCGCTGCCCCCGCTACACCGAGGCCTGGCTGCGCGGTCACCACGCCGGCCCCTCATCCGCCGCCGCGGGCCGCTCCCCCGTCCTCGCGTCGTCCTCCACCGCCCGCCTGGCCCCGGTCACGGTGTCCCCGGCGCCCGCGATCCCCGGCCCTCCGCTGTCAGAGCCCTCGGTTCCGGTCGCCCCAATGCCACCGCTGCCGAAGCTCCCGGTCCCGGCCGTCCCCGCGCTGCCGGCCCGCACGCATCCGGTGCCGTCGACCCCGGCGGCCGTCCCGGCTCCGGCGAGCACCGCCCGGGGCATGCCCACCGTACCCACGGCGGGACCGAGGCCCACGCCGGCACCGCACGCGCCACCGGTCGCGCACCACCTGGGCCCGGCTGGTGACCACGCGCCGCCCGCGCACGACGCACCGGCCGATGATCGGGAACCCGCTGTCATCGGCGCGGCGGGGAGCCGTGCACCGGGCAGCTGGACGGCGCCTCCGCCGACCGGGCTCGGCACGTCGGCCGCACGCCCGGCGCCCGCCTGACGATCAGAGGTGGATGAGGCTGCCCTCGTGGTCGATGTGGTCGGCGGTCTCGTCGTCGAACCACACTCCCTCGGTGGCGAGGTACCGGAAGCGGTGCACGCCCGCCGGGAGGATCACCGAGATGGTGCGCGTGCCGTTGCGGCGCCGGCGTAGCTCGTGGCGGCCAGGAGCCCACTCGTTGAAGTCGCCGACGACGCTGACGACGCCGGTGGGCTGGTCCACCGGCAGGCAGAAGGTGACACGGGTCTTGCGGCCGAACAGCCGGGTGCGCTTGAGCATTGGGGGGTCCTCCGGGTAGTGACGCCTCCAGCTTGTCGCACCCGCGCGCGGCGGACATACGGACACGCCAGGCGTAACACAGTGTTCACCCCAAATCCCCCTGCTCCCACCGGAAGACCGCACGCCACCCGGGAGCCGACACGGCCGATCCACCACCTGCGATGGAGGCGGTGGCCTTGCCGCGCCGCCACCACGCGTGCGGGCTGGCTGTGGATGCCGAGGCGGTGTGCCGCTGTGGCTCAGGGCCGGCCGAGGCGGCGGGCGAGCTCGGTCATGGTGGCCGTCCAGAGAGGAGAGGCCGGGTCGATCACGGCGAAGTGGTCCCCCGGGCCCTCGATGAGGGAGGCCTCCTCCCCGGCCGCGGCCGCGTACCTGCGGGCCATGTCCACCAGGTCGGGGTCGTCCCCGCCGCCCTGGACGACGAGCTGCGGCACGCCGAGCGGCAGCCGTTCCATCGGGCTGGACGCGGCGTACGCCTCGGGCAGATCGTCGGCGGTGCCGCCGAGCGCCGCGGCGACGGCGCCCGTGCTCATGTGCCGCCGGTCCGCCTCGGTGAGGTCGAGCACTCCCGCGAGCGACACCGCCACGGTCACGACGGGACCGCCGCCCGGCGTCTTCGACGGGCCGTCCGGCGTTGCCGGAGCGCCGGCCGCGGCCTGGGCGAGGCCGGCCTGGGGCCGGCTCGCGGGGCCGGTCCCGGTGGCCTGCCGGGCGGTGTCGGCGGCCTGCCGGGCGGTGTCGGCGGCGAGGCGCAGGGCGAGCTGGCCCCCCGCCGAGTGGCCCAGCACGGCGATCCGGGTCAGATCCAGCGGGACACCGGCCGCCGCCTCGCGCAGCGCCGCCAAGCCGGCCGCGACATCGTGGGTGGTCGCGTCCCATCCGTGCAGGTCGGGCCGGCGGTACTCGAGGTTCCAGGCGGCGTACCCGCGCCGGGCCAGGTCGATGGCGATGGCGTCCATCAGGTCGGCACCCCAGATCGACCGCCAGTAGCCGCCGTGCAGCAGCACGGCGACGGGCGGGGGCGCCTGATCGGCCGCCGCCGACGACCGCGGCTCGAGGGAAGGCGGGGGCGTCGGGTCGGCGGCCGACGACCGCGACCGCGGCTCGACGGAGGACGGGGGTGTCCCGTCGGCGACCGTAGACGGCAGCCGCAGTTCCGCCCACTGGTCGGCGTGCTCGCCATAGGGGATGCGGCGTGCGGGCGTGCGCAGCCGGTGTACCGCGTGCCGGACGGCCCACGCGAGCCCCCAGACCCCGCGGCCCTGCACGTGCGCCGCGCCGCCCGCGGCCTTGACCGGGCCGACACGGGTGATGTCCAGCCAGACGACGCGGGGCGCGCACGCGGGGGGCGTGGCGATGAGCCGTCGCAGGTCCGGGTCGGGGCCGGGCAGTGCGACGATCGCGGCGTCACCGTCCGCGGCGTCCAGCTCGTGGCGGAAGGCGGCGGCGTCGGCCGCGACCCTGAAGCGGCCCCCGACGCCGAGTGCGGCCAGCTCACCGGCCGCCATCTCCTCCAGCAGCCGGACGTCCGCGGCGACACGCGGGCCGACCAGAACGAGCACGTGCACTTTCCTGCCCCCCAGGCGTCTCCCGGCGAAGGTGGAACCGCGGCCACGCCGGGCGGGCACCGCGGACCGCCTCACCCTACCGACGCGGGCACCGCCCTCCCGGAGCGGGCCGGGCCGCTCGGACGCGCCGCGTACACCCCTGCGCCACTGGTCCGGCATGAGGCGACGGCGGCGGCCGGTCGCGATCCGCGCCCGGCCGACGGTGATGACCGTTGCGCGCCGATGGACGACGCTACCGCCGTGACGCTCCGCCCCCTGAGTGCGGCCGGCTTCTCGTCTCCCTCCGCCGGGGCGACACGCCCGGTCTGGCGCGACGAGACATCAGGCAGGCGATCGCCCGGCCTGGTGGACCCGGTGGTCGCCTAGTGCGCCGTCTAGGAACGTCGACCGGCTCGGACGCCGTGGCCGGTGCCGGCAGCGCCGTACCACGACCCGCCGGCTCGGCGCCGATCACATCCCGCACATGGCCGGAGTGGGGAGCCGCGCCCGGTGAACGTACGCGGTCACCGCACCAGTGTCCCGAGCCGGAAATCCGCCGGGTAAGTCATGCCGGTTCCCACCAGGCGGGATGCATGAGGACCGCTCGCCTACCGCGTCACTGGGGCCCATCGACTCAGATGACGAACTTCTGGCGCGGCACACTAGGTTTGGAGCTCATGACAGAAAGTGCGTCCGAGAACGGCGGCGCGCCGATCAGGTCGAGCGAGTTACTGGGATTCCCGCCCGAAGCCCGCGTACTCATCGTCAACTGCGACGATTTCGGAATGACCGAGGCGATCAACGCGGCGGTGATCGCCTCGATCGAGAACGGGATCGCCCGCTCGTGCAGCCTGATGGTGCCCTGTCCGGCCGCCCCGCAGGCCATGGAGTGGCTGCGCCGCCGGCCGGAGATCTCGTTCGGGGTCCACCTCACGCTCGTGTGCGAGGCCCCCCGGCACCTGTGGGGACCGATGGCGGCGAAGGAGAAGGTCCCCTCGCTGCTCGACCCGGCGGGCGAGCTGTTCGCCCCCACACCCGAGGGACGCGCGGAACTGCTGGCCCGCGCCCGCCTGGAGGAGGTCGAGCGGGAGTTCCGCGCGCAGATCGACGCCGTCGATGCCGCGGGGCTCGCGCCCACCCACCTGGACTTCCACTGCCTGGCCGACGGCGGGCGCGACGACGTCCTCGACCTGACCGTGGCACTGGCCGCGGAGTACGGCCTGGCCGTCCGGGTGTGGCTCGGCCCCGCGCGCCGGAAGATGCGGGAAAGCGGCCTGCCGGTCGTCGACAACGACTTCCTGGACAGCTTCGCCCTGGACATCGACGGCAAGAACGACCGGTACGCGCGGCTGCTCCGCGACCTGCGGCCCGGTCTCACCGAGTGGGCGGTGCATCCGAGCACCGGCGGTGCCGAGGCGGCGGCGGTCGACGGCGGATGGCAGGTACGCCGGACCGACTACGAGTTCCTGACCTCGCCGCAGGCGGGAGAGCTCCTGCGGCAGGAGGGCGTGCAGGTGATCGACTACCGGAGCCTCCAGCGCGCCTGGCGCCGGTAGCCCTTCCGGGCCGCCCTCATCCGAACACACACTCCTCCTCACGACACGTGCCTGGATGAAGTCCGCTGCCTTCCCGGTGCCGGAGACCATCGATCCTCACCATGCGAGCCGCGCCGGTGGTCGGCCCGCCGGCACGGTGGCTCGCCTTGGGCGACGCGGGCGCCGAGGTCTTCGCCCGGTGCGGCGAGCGCGCCGCGGGCGGCGTCCAGCGCCGCGTGGGCGGTTCACCCGGTCTCCGGAGCCGAAGCACCCAGCCGCCCGGACGGCGGTTCGCGAGTTCGACGTCACGGCCCCCTCGATCACCAAGGCGACCTTCGACCACCTCGCCTCGCCGGAGTGGACCGCAGCCTCATCGCACGCGGCGGGCGGGGGAACGGTCGAGCAGGGGCAGCACGGCGGTGGCGAGGAGATGGACGCCGCGGTCGTCGGTCAGGCCGTGCGGCGTGCCGAACTCCACCCTGCGCACACCCGCGTCGATCAGGGCCTGCGCCTGTGCCGCCACCTGCTCCGGCGTACCGGAGAAGGCGAACAGATCCAGGACGTCTCCGGGGATCAGCGCCCCCGCCTCCCGGTCCCGGCCCTGCGCCACCAGCTCTCGCACGCGGGTCACCAGATCGGGCGGGACGTGCGCGGTGGGGTCCAGTTCGGCCACCACCGCCAGGTACATCGCGACCTCGGTGCGCGCCCGGTCGCGCGCGGCGGCGCCGTCGGTGTCGACGACGGTGACCGCGCCGAGGACGATGCCGACCTGCCCGGTGTCGCGTCCGGCCTCGGCCGCGCCGGCGGCGACCCGCTCGCGGACGACCGGGACCATCGCGGGGTTGGCGCTGCCGCCCACCTTGATCTCGTCGGCGACACGCCCGGCCAGCGCGGCACCTTTGGGCCCCCAGGTGCCGAGGAGCAGCGGCGGGCGCGGCCGGTGGACCGCGTAGCGCAGCCGCGTGCCGGGGTCCAGGCGGAACATCTCACCCTCGTACCCGCGGTCGTCCCCGCCGAGCAGCCGGTAGACGACCTCGGCCGCCTCGGCGAGCGCGGTCAGCGGGCGCGGCCGGTCCAGGCCGACCGCGCCGAGCCAGGTGCCGCGCGCCAGGCCCAGGTACGCGCGGCCGGCGGAGGCCAGGTCCAGGGCCGCGATCTGCCCGGCGATCTCGTACGGCGCCAGGGAGTAGGGGTTGAGGCACGCCGGGCCGAGCCGTACGCGCCGGGTGGCGGCGGCCATCTCCAGCAGGGCGGGGAGCGGCGGCTGGTACATCAGGTCGCCGAACACGCTGAGCACGTCGAACCCGTGCCGCTCGGCCAGCCGGGCGAGCCTGGCGTAGTCACCGGGCCGCTTGTCGCTCTGCAGCCCGAGCCCGATCTCGGCGACGGTCATTTCCGCGAACTCCCTTCCGTCCGTTCCAGGTGCGGCTCCCGTTCGTGCTCCCACCGCAGGTCACCTCCTTCCCCAGGCCATCGCGTCAGGTCAGGTCGGTGGAGTCCATCCGGCGGCGGCGGATGCGTTCGACGCGCATGACCAGCCGTTCCTCGGGGTCGGGGCAGGCGAACTGCGAGTCCCTCGCCAGCCAGTCGCCCGGCGCCAGATCGCGCTGCTTGGCGGCGAGGAAGGGCAGCACGGCCGCCAGCGCGTAGACGCAGAAGTGCCGGCCGTCGGGCAGGCGCAGGTGGGCGCTGTGCTCCAGGTCGAAGTGGTCGCCGACGCGCATGCCGCAGACCGAGCGGCCCTCGATGCGGTCCACCACCACCCGCAGGTCGTACAGCTCCATGTCACCGGATTCGGGGTCCGTCCCATCCGGCGGCGTGGCGATGCCGCCCGGGGGTGCGGTTCGGGCCTCGTGCCCGGCGTCCGCGGGCTCGGCATCGGGTGCGCTGCTGGGTGTGACCTGGGGAGCCGGGTGCCGGGGGAACCGCGGGACGGGGTGCGGGAGTGGGGTGTCAGTCATGGTGCGCCTCTCGTCAGCGACGACCGGGAACGGCACGGCCTGGGACGGCACGACCGGGGAACGGCACGACCGGCAACGGCAGGGCCTGGGACGGGCGGACGGCCAGGACGAGGACGTCCGGGGACGGCCTGCCGGGAAGGCCGGGTGGTCATCGGCGGGTGGCGCGGTCGTCGCGGACGACGGTGCCGCCCTTCATCACCCAGCGGATGCCGCGGAAGGCCGCGGTGCCGGCCAGGGGATCGCCGTCCATCGCGATCAGGTCGGCGTACCGGCCCGGCTGGACGGTGCCGATGTCGGCCTCCGCGCCGAGCCAGCGTGCCGGGTCCAGGGTGGCCGCGCGCAGCGCGCCGGCGGGGCCGAGCCCGCCCTCGGACATGTGCTCCAGCTCGCGAACGGTGGCGCTGGTGCCCTCGAACGGCCAGAAGGGCGGCATGTCGCTGCCCAGCATGACGGTCACTCCGGCGGCCAGGGCCATCGCGTAGCTCTCCAGGTGGCGCGGGCCGGCGCCGAGGGCCCGGCACTGCATCCACTCGGGTACGCCGAGCTGGTCGAAGAACTCCTTGCAGCGGGTGACGAGCAGGGTGGGCACCAGGGCGGTGCCCTGCCCGGCCATCGCGGCGGCGACCTGCGGGGTCAGCTCGTAGCCGTGTTCGACGCAGTCCAGCCCGAGCTCGACGGCCGCGGCGATGACGGCGGCCGGGCCGGCGTGCGCGGTGACCTTGCGGCCCCAGGCGTGCGCGGTGTCCAGCACCGCGGCGAGTTCGTCGCCGAACAGCTGGGGCGTGTCGATGCGCTCGTGCTCGCCGGCGATGCCACCGGAGATCATGACCTTGATGAGGTCGGCGCCCGCCTTGAGCTGGCTGCGCACGCCGCGCCGGAATCCGTCGGCGCCGTCGCACTCCAGGGTGTCGCCGCCTTCGTGCCCGTGGCCGCCGGTGCTCACCAGGGCGCGCCCGGCGGTGTACAGGCGGGGCCCGGCGACCTGCCCGGCCTCGATGGCGCGGCGCAGCGCGAAGTCGGCGCCGTCCTTCTCGGCGACGCAGCGCACGGTGGTGACCCCGCATTCCAGGGTGCGGCGGGCACCGCCGGCCATGTACAGGGCCAGGTCGTGCGGTCCCATGGCCTTGACCGCCTCGCCGCCGGCACCGGGCAGCGACAGCGACAGGTGGGTGTGCATGTTGACCAGCCCGGGCGTGAGGTGGGCGCCGCCGAGGTCGATGCGCGGGGCGTCCGGCGCCGTCCGCAGCACGTCGGCGCGCGGCCCCGCGGCGGCGACGCGCTCGCCGCGCACCAGCACCGCGGCGTCGTGGAGCGGGGCCGCGCCCTCGGCCGCCCTGCCGTCCACGACGGTGCAGTTGACGATGACCACCTCGTGCATCGGCCGGCCTCGATCCAGAAGAGCACCGCTGTTCGTGAACACGCTTAGCAGCGTGTTCACGGAACTATAGCGGGCCGACCAGGAGAATCCGAGACCTCCTCGCATTCGAATCAGCCATGTTCATGAAATTTCACTCGGCCTCGGCAGAGGCGGCCTCGGCGCACCCCTCGAACTGCGGCACGGTGAACGTCAGGGCGAGCCCGGAGCGGGCGAACCACTTCTGCAGGAGCTTCTTGGCCGTCCCGTCCTGGTACATCTCGGTGATGGCCTTGTTGACCGCCTCGCACCCGTCGACGTCCCCGGTGCGGATGCCGATGCCGTACCGCTCGTCGCTGAACGGCGCGTTCACGATCTTGGTACCGGAGGTCGCGAAACCGGTGAGGATCAGGTCGTCGGTGGAGACGGCGTCCACCTTGCCCGAGCGCAGGTCCTCGACGCACTCGCTGTAGGAGGCCGCGGGGACCAGGTCGACCGGGATCTTGCGCTCCTCCTTCACCCGCTTCCAGGAGTTGGAGCCGGTGACCTGGCAGAGCTTGCGCCCGCGCAGGTCACGCACGTTGGACACCCCCGACTCGCCGGAGCGGACCAGCGTGTCCTGGTGCGCGACGTAGTACGGGCCGCCGAAGGCGACCTTGGTCTTGCGCTCGGCGGTGATGGAGTAGCTGGCGACGACCAGGTCCACCGTGCCGTTCTTGATCATCTTCTCCCGTTGAGCCGAGGGCGCGGTGACGAACCGCACCGGCTTGCCGAGCCTGCCGGCGATGTAGGTCGCCACGTCGACGTCGAAGCCGCTGTAGCGGCCGTCGCTCGCCTTCACCCCGAGCGCCGGCTGGTCGGCCTTGACCCCGACCACCAGGGTCTCCTTGTCCAGGATCGAAGTGCCGACCGCGCAGGAGACCGCCGTGGGGACGAGCACCGCCACCGCGGCCAGCGCGGCGGCGGCACGGCGCAGCGGCCGGCCGCCGGGCGCCCGGCCCGCGGAGCGGCGGAGCCGGCCGTGCCCGGACCCGCCGGGAGGCGTGCGTGTGAGCGTGACCATCGAGTCGCTCCCTTCAGCGGTACTCGGCGAGCCGAGGGCGGACACCGACAAGGACCAGCAGGATGGCGGCGAGCGCGGCGGCCGGCGGCAGCCAGTTCCACCCGCCGAGCGCGGCGTCGCCGTCGCGCACCGCCGCGTCCAGCGCCTTGCGGTGCAGGGCGGTGAGCTTGACCAGGGCGTCGTCGTAGGAGGCGAAGGCAGGACCCATGGCCTCGCTCACCGCCGCGCGGCGCGCACCGGAGGTGGCGAGCTGCCGCAACCGCCGGTCGCTGCGCTGGAACTCCTGGTAGCCGGTGAGGACGGACCGGAAGGCCGGGAACTGGCCGGGCAGTGACAGCCCGCCCGCGGCCTCGGTCCCGAACAGCCCCAGGAAGTCGATCTTGTTGCCGGAGATCCGCTGGTCGAGCGCGGCGTAGTACTTGTCCAGGTTGCCGGCCTCGACGTAGAGCACGGCCTGCGACTTGTCCAGGTACACCTGCTCGTAGGTGTCGGCGCGCTGCGGGTCGAGTAGGTAGCGGCTCTCGTCCCCGTGGAGGGTGTTGCCGATGGCGCGGGCCCGCGACAGCGCGAGGACGGAGTTGAAGCCGTCCTCCTTGGCGTCGCGCAGCACGTTGGACTCGTGCTGCAGGACGACGGCCGCGGCGACGGTCAGCGCGGCGACGACGACGGTGGCGGCCAGGGCGGGCAGGTTGAGCGTGCGCCGGAAGCGCCGGCTCAAAAAGACCTGCAGGGTGATGAGCACGGCGAGCGCGAGGCCGCCGGCGACGCCCACCCACAGGCGTCCCTGCTGGACCGAGGACAGCTCGGCGAGGTAGGCGCGCCGGACGATCGTGCCGCTGTCCAGGGTCAGGTTGTAGGCCTTGGGCAGCAGGTCGAGCCGCATCAGGTCGGTGGCCTGGCGGTAGACGTCCAGGACGGCCTGCGGGGGCGGGCCCGCCGGGTGGCCGGACCGCTCGTCCAGCAGCAGGGCGCGGGCCGCGAGCCGCTCGTAGCGGCCGAGGCCGTCCAGCACCGCCTGCACGGTCGCCTGCGCGCTGGCGTCACCGCCGGCCAGGTCGGCGGCCTGCAGCACGGCGCGGTCGGCCTGGGAGCGGCGTTCGTCGTAGCGGTCGAGCATGGTCTGCCGGCCGGGCCCGAGCCCGCTCTCCCGCCCGGTGAGCAGCAGGGCGGCGACCTGGGCGTCCATGTCGCTCAGCGCGAAGTACAGGTCGGCGGTGGTGACGACCTGCGGGCCGGCGGTGTGGCCGATGACCCGCAGCCCTTCCCTGGCGTGGCCGACGGCCAGGCCGACGGCGGCGAAGACCAGCAGCACGGCGGCGACGGCGAGGCCGGCCAGCAGGCGGATCCAGCCGGGGACGGTGCGCACCCGCAGGGCGCGGCGTACCGGCACGGGCCCGGCGCCCGGCCCCGCGGCCGGGACGACGGCTCCCCCGGGCTGCCCGGGGACGGGACCGGCGGGCGCGGAGCCCGGAGCGGGCGGGGCCGCCGGCGCGGAGGCCGGAGCGGGAAGCGTCATGTCAGGACCTCCGCACCGTGATGAGCGTCCACGCCCCGACGTGCACGCGGTCGCCGTCGGCGATGGGCACCGGGACGTTGACCTCCAGCAAGTCGCCGTTGACCAGCGTGCCGTTGGCCGAGCCGGGGTCGACGAGCTCCCAGCTGCCGTCGGGCTGGGCGAGCAGCACGGCGTGCAGGTGGGACACGCCGGGATCCTCCGGCGGGCCGGACAGGTCGATCTCGGGCACCAGCGAGCGGGACTGGCTGTGCCGCCCGATGCGCATCTCGGGGCCGGACAGCGGGACCCGCCGCTCGGGGCAGTAGGGCGGGAACGCCACTCGCGCGGCGTCCGGCCCGCCCTGGCCGATCATGGTGTCGTAGTGGGCCCGATCGGCGCTGATCACCGCGACCCAGCCGGTCCGCGCGGAGCCGGACGGCTGCGGGGCGCCCTCGCCGGCCGGCCACCCGGCGGGCTGGACGGGCCGGGACGGCTGCCAGGCGTTCTGCCCGGACGGCCGTCCTTGCTGGACCGGCTGGGCCGGCCGCCACGGGGGCGCGGGCGTGGCGTTGCCCGTCGGCTGGGCGGGCTGCCACGGCGCGGCGGGGCCGTTCGGCGTGGACGGCGGTGCCGCCGGGGGCGGCGCGGCGGCCAGAGCCGGGCGTGCGCCGCCGAGCACGAAGTCGTACCCGCAGGTCTCGCAGAACCGGCCGTCGCGGTCGGCGCCGCAGTCGGGGCACACCTGCGCCCCGCCACCGGAGCCCTCCCCCGGCGCCGGGCCCCCCGCGGACGGGGAGGCCCCGCCCGGATGCGGCCCGGGCGCGGGCGACCCGGTCATCCGCGCGCCGCAGATGTCGCAGTACTCCTCGTCCGCCGACTCGTGTCCCACAGGGCAGATGGCCATGCTCAGCCCTCCGGGTCCTTGCGCATGCGGACGGTGCGGACCGAGCGCGTGTCGAGCGCTATCTCGTCCGCCTTGTCGACGACCCGCTTGAGGCGGGCCGTCCCGCTCTCGGGATCGATCTCGACGACCTTGTCGAGCAGCTTGGCGGTCTCCTCGTTGCCCGCCCGCTGGGCGATGCCGCGCGCCCTGCCGAGCCGTGCGGTCGCGGTCTCGACGTCGCCGGCGTTGCGTGCCTGCAGGCCCTCCTGGATCAGCGAGGCGAGCTCCTGCTGGCCGGTGTAGTGGGCGACGCGGGGGTTGATCCGGGTGGACTGGGCCGGGTCGTCGCTCCACTGGGCGAGGATGTTGCCGACGGCCAGCACCTGCCCGGTGTCGGGCACCACCAGCCTGACCAGGCCCGCGCGCATCTCCTGGCCGACGTTGCCCGGGGGCACCCGCACGCTGATGTGGTACTCGCGGGTCTCCCCGCCCCACGAGCCGGTGGGGTAGTCGCCGGTGAGCGCGTCGACGTCGGTGCGCCGCCCGGTGAGGTCCTCCAGCGACGGGGACACCTGCTTGACGAAGTTCAGCGTGGCCGCGCGCGGCGTCCACAGCCGCAGCGCGACGTCGGCCACGGTCTTGCCCATGGCGGCCTCGGTCATGGCGCGGAAGTCGGCCTCCAGCTCCTCGGGCCTTCGCACGTCCATGACGCTGCCGAGCAGGGTGGACCCGATGCGGCGCACCTCGGCGACCACCCAGTCGGTGCCGACGCCGCGGCAGTCGCAGACGAACTTCCCGGCGCAGTAGGCGAGGTTGGCGTCGAACTCGGGAGCGGGCTCGTGCTCGTTCTTACCGTCGGTGAGCAGGATGGCGTGCCTGATCGCGCCGGGGTGGCTCACCTGGTGGGCGCTGAACAGGTCGGCGGCCCGGCGCAGCCACCGGCCCATCGCCGTGCCGCCGTCGGCGCGCAGCCGGGCGACGGCGTCCTTGGCGGCCTCCCGGCTGCGCGGGTCGGCCGGGGCGAGCCGCCCGTCGCCGGGGAAGACGACCTCCGCCTGGTGGTCGCCCGCGATCACGGCGAAGTACACCCCGTCGCGCAGCGTGTCGATCGCGGCCTGCGCGGCCTTGCGCGCCTCGGCGATCTTGCCGTACGCCATGGACCCCGAAGTGTCGACGATGATCACCTCGGCCGCCTCCGTGGCGGTCGCCCGTTCCACCGGGCCGCTCGCCTCGACCGTGACGATCGCGTGGACCTCCTGGCTCCCCGCGGGCAGGTACTTGTTCTGGTCCACACGAATGGCGAAGTCAGTCACTTCTCTCCTTCGGGAATGCCACCGTCGTCTCCGCCCGCTCCCCCTGTCCGAACGGGATCACCGCGACGGTGATGTTGTCGTGTCCCCCCGCCTCGATGGCCAGCCGGACGAGCCGGCGCGCCGCCGCCAGTGGCGGGGCGCCCAGCGTCGTGGCGGCCAGCGCCTCGGGCTCGGGGTAGTAGTTCCACAGGCCGTCACTGCACAGCAGGACGGCGCCGGGGCCGTCGGTGGTGAAGCTGCGCACGTGCGGGACGACCTCTCCGGCGTCGGCGCCGAGCCAGGCGGTGAGCATGTGCGTGCCCGGGGTGGCGTCGTCGATGGTGAGCAGCGATGAGTGGTCGCCCAGCCAGTACGCGCGGCTGTCGCCCACCCAGCCGACCGTCACCCGCCGCCGCTCGACGACCGCCGACACCAGGGTGCAGGCGGGTGAGTCCTCGCCGGGGCGGGCGGCGGAGGCGACGGTGCTGGCCGCCAGCCGCACCGCGTCGCGGGTGGCGCTCTCGGGGCCCTCCCCCTCGGCGAGCCGCTTGGCGATGGTGGCCGCGGCGACGTCGGCCGCCGCCTGGGAGGCCTCGTCGGGACGGGGCGAGGTGGACACTCCGTCGCAGACGACGGCCACGATGGCGTCCTCACCGGCGGTGATCAGCGCCATGGCGTCCTCGTTGCGGCTGTGCCGCAGGCCGCGGTCGCTGACCCCGGCCATCGGGCCGAGCTCGATCTCCATGTGGTCGCGGCCGGTGGGCTGCAGCATGCCGCAGTTCTCGCAGTAGCCCTCGGAGCCGACGCTGTCGGACCCGCACGCCGTGCACGGGCTGGAGCGGCCGGCCGCCGCCGCGACGGCGAAGGCGGAGGGCGGGGCGGGGGCGGGCTCGACGAACGACATGTCGTGCCCGCACTGCTCGCAGAACGCCTCGCCGGCCAGGACGGTGGTCCCGCACACCGGGCAGGGGCGGCTCACCACAGCGTCCTCGGCCGCACGGCGTTGGCCCGGCCGATGAGCACGTGACGCTCCTCGGTGGAGCGGGCCGACCGGGCCAGGGAACGGTAGACCCGTTCCAGCTCGCCCCGCACGCCCTGCTCATCCAGCCGGACGCCGAGCAGCGTGCCGCCGCCCGCGCGGGCCTGGCCGGTGGCGAACCGGGCGAGCGCGCTCTCGAGCACCTCCGAGGCCAGGCCGTCGCGGTCACGGGCGTCCAGCCTCAGGCCGCCCAGCCGCTCGCCGGCGGCGACCAGCTCGGGCTCGGCCGGCGCCTGCCCGCGCACCCCCACGGCGACCGCGGCGACCTGCGCGGCCGTCCGGTGGATCGAGGTGGGCGGCACTTCGTCCAGCACCCGGATCGCCCCCTGCGGGTCGCCGGCGGCGAGCCGGATGCGGGCCAGGCCGAAACAGGCGCTGACGTAGGAGCGGTCGGTGCGCCAGATGGCGGCGTAGTGCCGTTCGGCGTCGGCGAGCGCGCCCAGGATCTCCAGGGCGAACGCGAAGGCCAGCCGCGGCGCCGCCTCGCCGGGCAGCCAGGCGTACATCCCGTCGAAGAACTGCGCGGCCGTGCCGGCGTCCCCGGCGGCCAGCGCGGCGACGCCGCGGTACCACCACAGCCGCCAGTCGCCGGGCAGCTCCTCGGCCACGGCCTTGTACAGGTCGTCGGGGACGGGCCTGGCCCGCTCGCTCAGCACCCGGATCAGGGCGAGCCCGGTCTCGGGGGTGGGCGGCATGCTCTCCAGCATCCCGGCGAGCTCGTCGGGGTCGCCCGCGGTGAGGCCGGCGAGCCGGCCCGCGGCCGGGTCGAGCGGGTCGACCAGCGGCGCGGGGAGCGACGAGGCGGCCTCGACCGGGTCGAGCGGGGCGAACGCCCGGCCGGTGGTGGCCGGGGCCAGATCGGTGCCCACGGCGCCGCGCTCGGGTCCGAAGACCTCCGACTGCGCCGGGTGCGGCCTGCCCTCCTCGGCGGCCCGCACCTCGCGCAGCACGCCGACGAGCTGGTCGGACATCTCGGCGGCGCTCAGGAAGCGGCGGCCGGGATCGGGGTCGGTCGCCCGGCGCAGCAGCCGCTGGAAGGACTCGTTGACCGACCCCATGTCGGGCAGCGGGGCGGCCGTGCCGCCGCTTGCCGGGCTGAACGGGAAGGCCAGCACGGCCAGGGTGCGGCCGACGGTGTACAGGTCCGAGGGGATGGAGGGGCCCCTGGCGGCGATCTCGGGCGCCTGGTAGCCGATGGTGCCGTAGATGGCGCTGTCGGGGTCGTCGACGCGCCGCACCGCGCCGAGGTCGATGAGCTTGAGCTGCTCCTCGACCTGGATGACGTTGGCGGGCTTGAGGTCGCAGTAGAGCATGCCGCGGTCGTGCAGGTAGCCGAACGCGCGCAGGATCTCCAGGCCGTAGGCGATGACCTGGGCCGGGGGGAGCGCCTCGCGGTTGCCGGTCTCGCGCAGCCGGCGGCGCAGCATGTCCTGCAGGGGCTCGCCGCCGACGTACTCCATGACGATGTAGCCGACCATCGTCCCGGTGCCCGGGTCGGGGTGGTTGACGAAGTTGAAGATCTTGACGATGTTCGGGTGGTCCATCGCCGTCAGGTAGCGCCGCTCGGCCTCCGCGGCGGCCAGCGCCTCCAGGTCGCCGGTGTCGAGCAGGCCCTTCATGACCACCCAGCGGCCGTCGAGGTTGCGGTCGGCGGCCAGGTAGATCCAGCCGAGCCCGCCGTGGGCCAGGCATCCCTTGACCTCGTACTGGCCGGCGACCAGGTCTCCGGGGTGCAGCTTGGGGGTGAAGGAGAAGCGCTGGCCGCAGTGCGGGCAGAACCCCTCGGGGCGGCCGGGGCGGCCGTCGCGCTGCCGGCCCACCGGCTTGCCGCAGTCGGGGTTGCCGCAGAACCGGCGGTCCTCCGGCACGACGGGGTCGGCGAGCACGACGGCGGACGGGTCGCGGTAGGGAACGGGGGGCACCTCGACCAGCCCCATGCCGAGCATGCCGCGGCGGGCCCGGCTGCTGCGGCGCGAGCCGCCGGTGGCCCCGGTGACGCCGGCCGACCCGGTGGGCATGGTGGCGGGTGGCATGCCGGCCGACGGGGCGCTCGCGCCGGACGGCGGCACCGCGCCGGAGGCCGGGGCGGCGGAGCCGGTGGCCGACGGCCAGGCGGTGCCGGAGCGGCCGGCGGCCGGGTGCGGCGCCGAGGGCCAGGCGGTGGCGGGGTGGCCGGAGGTGCCGAGGCCGGGCGGGCCGGGCGGAGCACCGTGCGGCGTCCAGTGCCCGCCGGGCGGAGGCGGCGCCCCGTTGGGTGGCGGTACGCCGGGGGCCGCAGGGCCCGCCGGGGGCGGCGCGGTGTACGGGCCGGCGGCCCCGGAGGGGGCGGCGTGCCGGCCGGACGGCGGGGAGTGCCCCTGGCCGGGGGCGGCGGCCGGCGGATGGGCCGCGGCGGGCGCGGGCGCCATGCCGCAGGTGTCGCAGTACCCCTCGACGATCGTCCCGGCACAGCCGGGTTGGGTGCATCCGGTCATCCGGCCGCTCCGATCCGCGTGATGGCCCGCTGGTATTCGGCGACCGCGACAGTGGCCCGCCGCAGGTCGCACGGCGCCGACCACAGCAGGTCGCGGGCCGTGCCGTACAGGTCGGCGAGGGCGATGTCCTCGGCGTGCCCGAGGCGCACCGCCTTGGCCTGGTAGGCCGACAGCCGGCCGCGCAGCTCGTCGCGGCGGCCGATCAGGCCGGTCATCGACTCGGTGACCCGCTGGGCGTGCGCCAGCGCCTCCTCCACGCCGCGCTCGAGCGAGGTGAGCCGTTCCACCAGCTCCAGCCAGCGGCCCCCGGCGGTGCCGAGCGCGGCCAGCCGGTCGCGCAGCGCGGGCGCCTGGCCGGGCATCTCGGGCAGCGCCGGGGAGTCGATCTTGGCGAGGACGAGGTCGCGGACGCGCAGCGCCTCCCGCTCGGCCTCGGCCACCGCCTCGATGCGCCCGGCGAGGCGGGCGGCCCGGTCGGCGTACTCCTCGCGTACCCGCGCCGCCTGCTCCAGGGCGGCGCGGCGGGCCTCGGCGGCGCGGGCCAGGGCCGCGATCTCTCCCGCCAGGCCGGCGGAGCCGAGGGGGTCGGTGGCGACCTGGGCGCGCAGGCGGCGCGCCTCGGCGTCGAGCCGGTCGAGCTCGGTGTCGGCGGCGCCCAGCGACTCGCGCAGCTCACCGGCCGCGCGGCGGGCCGCGTCGGCGCGGTCCAGGTCGGGGAGCAGCGCCGTCCACGCGGCGTCGACGGCTCCGGCGGTCTCGGCGATCTCCCGGTAGGTGCGGTCCATGCGGGCGAGGACGGTGTCGAGGGTGACCCACTCCCCGGCCGCCCGGAGCAGGGAGCGCTTCTCGACCGGCACGTCGTCCGGCTTGAGCTCGACCGAGGCGCCGGTGAGCAGGGCGGTGAGCAGGCCGAGGTCAGGGCGGGAGGCGGCCCTGGCCTCCGCCGCGAGGTCGAGCACGCGGCGGTAGGCGTCGAACAACCACCACAGGGTGACCAGGGAGGCCTGGGCCTGCTCCCAGCGGCGCCCGGTCTCGCCGGTGGGGGTCATGCCGGACAGCAGCCGGTTGCCGGGGTGGGCGTCGAGATCGAGCAGGTCACCGGCGATGCGGTCGCGTTCTTCCACGCGGCGCCGTAAGGCGTGGTCGACGCCCTCCAGGCTCATCGGCGGGCCGGTGGCCCCAGGCATGCCCAACGCTCCGCGCCTCCCCCGGTGCTGGGACGTTCTCGTCCGTCTCCATAGACATTCTTTCCATAATTCGCAGGACCGCGTGCGTTCGGCAGGGGACGTGGCGGCTCGTATTCGATCACATACCGGTTACACCAGGGTCACGGCAGCGTGGCACGGCCCGGACGGGATGGCGGTCGGCGGCCGTGCGGACCGGTCCGGCACGCCCCTGACCACGCCGAACCCGGCCTTCCGTGCGCTATGCCGACCCGGGCGGAGCCGGCGGGTGCCGGGGCGGCCGCTCCCGGCAGATGGTGCGGCCTCCCAGTGGCCACCGGCCGTGGTCACCGCTCCTGGCAGGAGGCCGGGTGGAAGGCGTAGCCGGTGGCGATGAGGGCGACGCAGACGGCGACGCCGAGCAGGATCCACCCGGGCGCCAGGTAGCGCAGCAGCACCGCGCCCGCGCAGGCGCCCACGAAGATCGCCAGTACCGAGGACAGGCGGCGCAGCGCGCGGGGATTGGCTCCGCCGCCCAGGGTGGACTCGGCGGCCAGGCCGGTGAGCGTCCTGGTCAGCACGGTGGTCGTCAGGTCGGGGACGGCGAGCATGCGCACGATGGCGTTCTGCAGTCCCATGCCGATGGCCACCACGGCGATGACCAGCGGGCGCCGTCCCTCGGCGTCCGGCGGGATCAGGGCCGCCACGCCCGCGGCCGCGGCGGCCGCAGCCGACTCGGCGGCCAGGGTCACAAGGACGCGGGAGCGGCGGGTGCGCGCGTGGACGGCGATCCGGCCGCCCATGACCGCCCCGGCCAGGAACGCCAGCAGCGAGGTGAGCGAGGCGGTGGCCGAGAAGCCGTCCGCGCCCGCGGTCGCGAGCCCGAGGATCACCACGTTGCCGGTCATGTTGGCGGTGAAGACGTGCCCGAGGGCCAGCAGGCTGACCGCGTCGACGCAGCCGCTGACCAGCGTGAGCGCCGCGAGTGCCACCGGCAGCGGGTCGGCCCCGCCCGTCACCGCCCGCCGCACCGATCCCCCTCCTCCGCACGCGCGCCTTTGGTGCTGTGACGGTAACCCGGCGTGGCGCCCCGGCCGGGGACGCGCACCGTCCATCCCCTCAGATCGGGGGATGAGGACCGGCCGGAGCGGGCGAAGGATGAGAAAGGTGGCGGGCCCGTGCCCGCCGGGAGACGGCGCGGAAAGGAGCACGATGATCGGCATCGACGTCCCGCTGTGGGCCGCGCGGCTTTGGGCCTGGCGGCACGGCCGGCTGTGGAACCGGCAGGAGTTGGCCGGCCGGCTCTTCGTGGCCGCCGGCGAGGAGGACCGCGAGCGCCTGCCCCGCGCGGCGGACCTCACCGCCGCGATCGGCGCCTTCGAGGCCGGCGAGCGGCGGCCGGGGCCGCTGGAGGGCGAGCTGCTGTGCCGGGTGTTCGGCGTCCAGGAAGCCGAGCTGTTCGGCCAGGAGAGCGGGGAGCCGGCCGGGACGGCGCTGTGGCATCGTCTCACCGGCGTCCCGTGGCTGCCGGGCCGGTTCACGCCCGAGGAGGAGGAGCGCACCGGCCGGGCGATCGAGGACCCGCGCCGGGCGGACGCGGCGACGGTGGCCTACCTGTCGGCCGTCGTCGGCGAGTGCGAGCGGCCCGACCGGCGCCCGGCCGAGCCGGCGGGGGCGCTCGCCGCCATGTTCGCCGTGGTCCAGCGGTTCCGCGGTGAGGCGGGGCGGAGCGCGCGCGCCGCGCTGCCGGCGCTGGCGGCGCGGGACGCCGAGGCGACCGGGCGCCTGCGGTACGAGGCCGGGGACCTGGCGGGGGCGCTGCGATGGTCCGAGCGGGCCCGCCGCGAGGCCGCGGAGGCCGGGGACGAGCTGCTGGTGGCGTGCGCCCTGGCCGGACGGGCGGGGCTGATCTGGCCGGGCAGCGACCCGCGCGAGGTGGTGGAGACGGCCCTGGCGGCGCGTGAGCACGCCGTCCCCTCGCCGCGGCTGGCGGCGGTGTCCCGGCTGCATGAGGCGCTCGGCCACGCGATGGCCGGGGAGGAGGACCTGTGCCACCGCCGGCTGGAGGAGTCGGCCGAGCCGCCCGGCGAGGAGCCCGAGGAGACCACGGGATTCGGGCCGGGCTACTCGCCGGCGCTGCACCAGCTGCTGGCCGCCGACTGCCTGCTCGACCTCGGCCACCCGGACGCCGCCATCGAGATCCTGGAACGTGAGCTTGGCGGACCGGGCGAACCAGGCGAAATCGGTGAAATCGGCACGTTCCCCGGGATCGGCGAAGTCCCGGCCGCGGGGGGCGGCCGGGACACGGCGTACGAACTGGCCCGGCTGGCGCATGCCTACGCCGAGGCCCACGAGGCCGAACGCTGCGCACGGGCGGCGCGCACCGCGCTGGACCTCGCCAGGAGGACCGGCGCGGCACGCGCCCTGCGGGAGCTTCGGGTCACGCGGGCAGTGACGTCCCGAGTTCCAGTGTCGAGGGCAGCTCCGCCCGGCTGGTGATGTCGAGCTTGCGGTAGGTACGGGTCAGGTGCTGCTCGACGGTGCTCACCGTGACGTACAGCTTGTCGGCGATCTCCCGGTTGGTGTACCCGGCCGCGGCCAGCACCGCGACCCGCCGCTCGGCGTCACTGAGGATCGCGGTGACGTCGGCCTGCTCGGCGGCTCCGTTCTGCGCCGGCGCGGCGCCGGCGTCGCCCTCCCGGCTGAGCGACCGGGTGAGCGGTTCGGCGTGGCATTCCTGGGCGACGGCGCGTGCCCGGCCGCCGATCATGCCGGCCCGGCGGTACTCGCCGAGCCCGTGGAACGCCTCGGTCAGGTCGGCCAGCACGCGGGCCAGCTCGTAGCGGTCACCGCCGGACTGCAGCAGGTCGCCCGCCTGGCGCAGCAGCATGGGACGGTGCCGCGGCTCGCTGGTCGCGGCCAGCAGCCGCATGGCGATGCCGTGGACGCGCGGGGCCGCGGTGCCGCACCGCCTGATCTGCTCCTCGGCGAGCCGGCGGGCCTGGTCGGGCCGTCCGAGGCGCAGGCACGCCTCGGCGGCCTCGGCCCGCCACGGGATGAGCCAGGGGACGTCCAGGTCCCAGCGGCCCATCAGCTCGCCGCACCGCTGGAAGTCCCTGAGCGCGAGCTGGGGATGGTCGGTGGCCAGGCTGTAGCGGCCGCGGGCGTGCAGGTAGTGCAGGCCCCATCGGGTCTGGAACATCGCCTCGGGCACCGGCTGGTCGAGCAGGTCGTTGACGACGTCGTACTTGCCCATCGCGGTGGAGGCGATCATCAGGCTGGACAGCGGCCCGCCGACGGCGACGCCCCAGCCGCTCATCGGGATGATGTCCAGGGCGAGCCGCCCGTGGAACTCCGCGCCCAGCATGTCGCCCTGGCGCAGGGCGACCTCGGCGCGGATCGCCGACAGCCGCGCCTGCCTGCTCGGGGCGTGGCGGGAGGACGCCTCGTCGATGAACATGTCACACCAGGGGGCGGCCTTGTCGGGCCGGCCGCCGTAGGTGAGGGCGAGCAGGGCGCTCTCCACGGTGTCCATGGACATCTCGTCCAGGCGGGACCCGCGCAGGATGCGCTCGACCACGGCGACGATCTCCTCGCGCGGGCCGCGGGTGAGCACGGCCGCCAGGGTGATCGCCGACTCCAGCCGGCGGTAGGCCGCGACCGACAGGATGGCGGCGCGGGACTGCTCACCGCTCACCTGCGGCAGGTGGGCGAGGAACGGGGTGTAGGAGCAGCGCAGCCAGGGCCGGGTGACGACCAGTTCGGTGATGGTGTCGGCGTCGAGCTTCTCGCCCGACTCCGCCGCCTCGGCGAGGTGTTTGAGCACCTCCTCGGCGTCGTCGAACCTGCCGTGCCACAGCAGGGCCTTGGCCAGGATCACCGCGTCGGCGCCCCGCAGCTGCCCGCGGTGCATGGCGTCGGTGAGCTCGGGGAAGTGGCCGGTGGGCGTACTGGGGTTGATCCGCCACTCGGCGCGCATCAGCGCGGTGGTGATGCGCACTCGCTGCTGCTCGTCGGTGCAGATGCGGCAGGCCAGCCGCAGGTAGGCGACCGCGGGTTCGACCCGGCCCTCGCGCAGGGCGTGGCGGGCGGCGTCCTCCAGGACGTCGACGGCCCAGGGCTCCTCCACCCGGACGGCGTGCAGGATATGGTCGGCGATCATGGTGGTGGAGCCGCCGGCGTCGTAGGCGAGCACGGCGGCGCGGTGGTGCAGCTCGGCCCGCTCCTTGGGGTCGAGCTCGGCCAGGACGGCCGAGCGGGCCACCTCGTGGCGGAACCGGCCCAGCGACAGCAGGCCGGCGGCCGACAGGGACTGCAGCTCCCGGCTGACGTACTCCTGCCCGGTGCCGAGGAGACGGTCGAGGGCGTCGGGCTGGCCGAGGACGGCGAGGGCGGATGCCACCTGGAGCATCTTGGGGTCGGCGCGGTGCAGGCAGGAGACCACGGCCTGGCCGTACCCCTCGCCGGGGACCAGCTCGGCCGGGGGACGCCCGGCGTTCCTGGCCTCGACCTGGTAGTCCTCGATCAGCCCGGAGACCAGCAGCGGGTTGCCGCCGCTGAGGCCGTACCACTCCGCGGCGAACCGCTCGGCGGCCTCCGTGCCGGCCTGCTCGGCGACCATGCTCATGACGCCGGCCTGCGACAGCGGGGACAGCTGGATACGACGGCAGTGCGGCTGGCGGAGCAGCTCGGTGGGGAAGGAGCTCTCGGCGTACCGGCCGTGGGTCGAGTGGCTGAAGACGGCGACGATGGACGCGAACCGCACCCGGCGCGACAGGTAGGCCAGGCACAGCAGAGATGCGCGGTCGGCGTGGTGGACGTCGTCCACCACGATCATCAGCGGGTAGCGTTCGGACAGTTCGAGCAGAACGGTGCACAGTGCGTGGACGATCTGGGCGTCGACCTGGTTGAGCGACTCGTTTCCGGTGGCCGAGGACGCGACGGTGCGCGCGCCCTCCTCAAGGAGTGCCATGGCGCGGTCGCGCTCCTCCATGACCAGTGGAGCGTCGTGGATGAGCTGGCCGATCACGCCGAGGGGAAGGTCCCGCTCGGCGAGCGAACCGGTCGCGGTGATCGGCAGCGCGCCGAGCTCGGCCGCCTGCTCGGCGAAGGAGTGCAGCAGACCGCTCTTTCCGGTCGCGACCGTCCCGCTGACCAGGGCGACCCGGCCTTTACCCATGATGGCGCTGGCCAGCAGTCCCTCCAAGGAGACCACGGCGTCCTGCCGTTCGATCAGGCTCATCGTGAGCCTCCCTCTCCGACGTCAACACATGTCGCCGCGTGGCGCCCTTCATTTGTCAGGACTTGTCCGAATTCGGTGTCATTTGCCACGCTAAGTCGGAGCGCCTTTCGCCTGTTATCGAGTCGCTATCGCGGCGACGTGGCCGCTTTACGGGCAGCGCGAGGTGCGGGAATCGCCGCGGGCGCGAGCGGACGCGCCCGCTCCTCCCGGCCGGGCACAAGAGCCGGCTCCGGCGTCACTCCGGCAACGGGCTCCTGCGGCGCCGCGGCCGTGACGGGCCGCCGGATCGGCGCGGCGGCCGGGTCCAGGCGGGCACGGCTCATCGCCGCGCGCACGGCGGCCAGGGCCGCCGCCTCCGGCTCCGCGGCGAGCCCCGCGCCCCACCTCGGCCCGCCGCCGGAGGTCCAGCACTCGGCGTACACCGCCACCTCGGCGCCGGCCTCCCGGGCCACCGGCACGTCCCGTGCGGTGTGGTGCACGGCGCGCACCTCGACCCCCCACCGGGCGAGCGCGTCGCGCACCGCCTGTACGCGGGCGGACCGGCCGCCGCCGAGGTCGAACCCGTCGCCGTCGAAGTGCAGTTCGGCGACCACCGGGTCACCGGCGAACACCAGTGGGAGGGGCAGGGCGGCGTACTCCAGGTACTCGCGCTCGAACAGCTCCATGACCCGTCCGGGCGCGATCTCGCCGCCCTCGGCGTCGGCGCGTGCCTGTACCACCCGCGCGAAGTCGGCCTGCAGCGGGCGTGGCAGGTTCATGCCGTGCCAGGCGCTCATGACGTAGGCCACGCCGCCCTTGCCGGACTGGCTGTTGATGCGGACCACCGCCTCATAGGTTCGGCCGACGTCGCGCGGGTCGATCGGCAGGTAGGGCATCTCCCACGGCAGGTCCCGCGGCGCGGCGCCGGTCTCGGCGGCGGCGCGCTCCAGCGCGTCGAAGCCCTTCTTGACGGCGTCCTGGTGTGACCCGGAGAACGAGGTGTAGACCAGGTCGCCGCCATAGGGGTGCCG
Source organism: Sphaerisporangium melleum (assembly GCF_014646695.1). Taxonomy (GTDB): domain Bacteria; phylum Actinomycetota; class Actinomycetes; order Streptosporangiales; family Streptosporangiaceae; genus Sphaerisporangium; species Sphaerisporangium melleum. The sequence goes on along the minus strand of NZ_BMNT01000018.1, from coordinate 56,384 downwards.
CGGATGGACGGGCAGCCCGTTGCAGTGCTCCACGGTGCGCCGCACGTCGTCCAGGCCGGAGAAGTCGATGCCGGGGTCCACGCCCTGGGTGACCATGTTGAGTCCCAGCGTGACCAGGCAGACGTTGCCGGCCCGCTCCCCGTTGCCGAACAGGCATCCCTCGACGCGCTCGGCCCCGGCCAGCAGGGCCAGCTCGGCGGAGGCGACCCCGGTGCCGCGGTCGTTGTGCGGGTGCACCGACAGGCACACGTGCCGGCGGCGGCTCAGGTGGCGGTCCAGCCACTCGATCTGGTCGGCGAAGACGTTGGGCGTCGAGCGCTCGACGGTCGTGGGGAAGTTGAGAATGATCTCCCGCCCCTCCCCCGGGCCCCACACGTCCATCACCGCCTCGCAGACCTCCAGCGAGAAGTCGAGCTCGGTGTCGTTGAACAGCTCGGGCGAGTACTGCAAGCCGAGGTCGCAGTCGCCCAGCAGCTTGTCGGCGTACTTCACGACCAGCCGGGTGCCCTGCACGGCGAGGTCCTTGCACTCGTCGCGGTCCATCCCGAACACCACCCGGCGGAACAGCGGCGAGGTGGCGTTGTACAGGTGCACGGTGGCGCTCCGCGCGCCCTCCAGGCTCTCGACGGTGCGCCTGATCAGCTCGTCGCGCGCCTGCACCAGCACCGAGATGCGCACGTCGTCGGGGATCCGGTCGCCCTCGATGAGCGCGCGCACGAACGCGTGGTCGTCCTGGCTGGCGACCGGGAACCCGACCTCGATCTCCCGGTATCCCATGCGGACCAGCAGGTCGAACATCGCCATCTTGCGCTCGGGCGTCATCGGGGCGGCGAGCGACTGGTTGCCGTCGCGCAGGTCGGTGGACAGCCAGCGCGGCGCGGAGGTGATGGCGTTGCCGGGCCAGCGCCGGCCGGGCAGGTCCACGGCCGGGAACGGGCGGTAGCGGCCGGCCCGCGCGGCGCCCCCGCCGCCGGGTGCGGACGCCGTGTTCGCTGTGGTCATCTTCGTGACTCCCATCTCCCCCCTGGCCGCTGTTGCCACCGCGCGCCGCTCTGCAGGGAGGAGACCGTGAACGGGCACGGCCGGAATGCGCTCGTTCACGCGATCCGGAAATGGGTGGAGTACGAGTACGGCGACAGCATCACCTGGATCTGGTAGGAGTCCGTCTCGTCCTGCATACGAAAAGTCACGATGATTTCCGGATATGCGGCGCTGACTCCGAGACCGACGAAGTAGTAATCGCTGTCGAAGACGATGCGATAAAGCCCGCGCTCGAGCTTCTTGTCGCGCCACTCGCTTATCCGGCCCTCGCTGTCGGTCTCGGCGTCGGCCAGGTCATGCCATCCGCCGAGGCCGTCGCGCTCCAGGCGGGCACGTACACCGGCGGCCGATCGGCCGTAGACGCTGTCCAACGCCTGCGCGGTAATACTCATCTCCAGCACACCCATCTGCCGTGCCCGCCGCAACGGACAGCTCCCAGCACCGTGTGGCGCGCCGGTCATGCCTGCCGTCCCGCCGGCCCGCACGGGCCCGGGCTCGCTGCCCGGAAGGGGGTGTCGTCACCGGCCCGGCGTGCACGGCGGGACGGCGGACGCCGACGGCACCGGCCAGTCCCCTGCCTTGACGGTAAGAATGCCGAAGGGTGCTATCGGTGGGCTTTCCACCCGCTATCGACCGCCGGTCCCCGGACGCTCCGCGAGCGCGTCCGCCCAGCTCAGCCCGCTATTCGCGGCGGCTCGATCGGGCCTTGCGAGCCCGCGCGGCGCGGGCCGGCCAAGCCGGGAACGCCGCGCCCGCCCATCTGTGACCTGCCCGGATGGCGGATGAGAAGCGAGCCGATAAGGAGTGGATGGCGAAGATTCCTACGTTGACGGTGCTCAGGCGGTGATCCGCCGGTGAACACCGCATCCGCGACACGCAGCAGAGGTCACACCCATGCCGATGGCACCGGCTCGGGAGCGGCCGACGCGGTGGTGCGGGGCGACCCGCCGTGGGGCCGAGCGGCCGCAAGCCCGTGACCGCTCCCCGGCGGCGATGAAACGCGTGCGTCCACATCCGGTCACGCCTCGCGTTGAGACGTTCATATTACCGCCCTGTAAAAGACCCCATAGCGGGACAGACGACCACTTACCGTATCACCAAGGCCCCCCAGTCGGGTTGCACAGACGAACGAACACCGTGCGTGCGAGAAGTATGCGTAGCCGCTCTATAGCTCCGAATCACTTATAGTTGTACGATCCAGACATAAGTGACATTGCTATTAGTAACCAATCTGCGGCCGAACGTACATGCCAGGCCCGGCCATAAGCCGCTCGGGGGCGATGTCCACGCAAGAGCGGAACTCCTGGCGTCACGCGTCTGTATACCTCTCGCATCGGAGGGTGATCGAGCTTCCGGATGGGCCGCGAGTCTTGTTGCGAGGAGATGCAGTGCAATTCGGGATTCTTGGGGCGCTCGAGGCGACCGCCGCCGACCGGCGACTCGATCTGGGCGGCATCCGGCAGCAGATCGTGCTGGCCACCCTGCTCCTCGACGCCAACCGCGTGGTCACGATCGGCCGGCTCATGGAGGCCATCTACGGCGACGAGCCGCCGACCACCGCCCGATCCCAGGTCCAGATCTGCATATCCGCCCTGCGGCGGCTGTTCGCGGCCAACGGCAGCCCCGACATCATCTCCACCCAGTCGCTGGGGTACTGCATCAGGGTCGCCGCCGACCAGATCGACGTCCAGCGCTTCGACAGCCTGGTCCAGCGCGCCCGCCGCGCCCGCGAGTCCCGCAACCTCAACGAGGCGATCCGGTACTACCGCGAGGCTCTGGCGCTGTGGCGGGGGCCCGCCCTGGACGGCATCGAGAGCACCCTCGTGCAGACCTCGGCCAGCCGGCTGGCCGAGGACCGCATCAGCGCCAACGAGGACTGCATCCAGCTGGAGCTCGACCTCGGCCGCCACCACGAACTGGTGGGCGAGCTGACCGAGCTCACCGAGGAGCACCCGCTGCGCGAGCGGCTGCGCGGCCTGCTGATGACCGCCCTCTACCGCTCCGGACGCCAGGCGGAGGCGTTGCAGGTCTACCGCAACGCCCGCCGGACGATGATCGAGGAGCTGGGCATCGAGCCCAACGAGCGCCTGCAGCAGCTCGAACACGCGATCCTCACCTCCGACGAGAGCCTCGCCGCGCCGCCTCCGCCGCCCGCGCGCGCCGAGGTGCGCCCGCCCCCGGTCTCGGCCGCGCCGCCCGCCGCCGGGATGCTGCCGACCGACATCGCCGACTTCACCGGCCGCACCGCGCAGATCGAGGACATCCGCCGGCGCCTGGTGCTCGCCGCGGAGGACCGCTCGCGGTTCGCCGTCCCGATCATCGTGATCGTCGGCAAGCCGGGCGTGGGCAAGACGACCATCGCGGTGCACGCCTCGCACGCCGTCGGAGAGCGCTTCCCGCACGGGCAGCTCTTCGCCGACCTGCACGGCGCTGCCTCCCGTCCCACCAGCCCCATGCAGGTGCTGGAACGCTTCCTGCGCGTGCTCGGCGTGGCGGGCACCGCCATCCCGGACGGCATGGAGGAGCGGGCCGAGATGTACCGCGCGCTGCTCGCCGACCGCAAGATGCTGATCGTGCTCGACGACGCGGGCAGCGAGAGCCAGGTGCTGCCGCTGCTCCCCGGCAGCCCCTCGTCCGCGGTGATCATGACCGCGCGCACCCGGCTCGCCGGCCTCGCGGGCGCCGTCCACGTCGACGTGAACACCTTCGACTCCGGCCAGTCGGTCGACCTGCTCTCCCACATCGCCGGCACCGAGCGGGTGCAGTCGGAGATCGAGGCCGCCGAGGCGCTGGCCGACATGTGCGGGCACCTGCCGCTCGCGCTGCGGATCGCCGGCGCCCGCCTGTCGGCCCGCCCGCACTGGAGCATCGAGCAGCTGGTCAGCCGCCTGGCCGACGAGACCCGCCGCCTCGACGAGCTCAAGCACGGCGACATGGCGATCAGGGCCAGCATCTCGCTGACCTACGACAGCGTCAGCGAGGACGCCCGGCGGCTGTTCCGCCGGCTGACCATCCTGGACTCGCAGATCTTCTCGGCCTGGGTGAGCGCCGCCCTGCTGGACCAGCCGCTCCCCGTGGCGCAGGACCTGCTGGACGACCTGGCCGACGCCCAGCTCATCGAGACCACCGGCATCGGGTACGGCGTGCACAGCCAGTACCGCTTCCACGACCTGATCAGGGTGTTCGCCCGCGAGCGCCTGGCCGCCGAGGAGACCCCCGCCGAGCGCAACGCGGCGCTGGAACGGGTGCTCGGCGGGCTGCTGTTCCTCGCCGAGGCGGCCCACCGCCGCGAGTACGGCGGCGACTACGTGCAGATCCACAGCGACGCCCGGCGCTATCCGCTGCCGGACCCGCTGGTCACCCAGCTCGTCGCCTCGCCGCTGCAGTGGTACGAGCGCGAGCGCTCGATGCTGGTGTCCGGCATCCGGCAGGCGGCCCAGGCCGGCCTTGTGCCGCTGTGCTGGGACCTCGCGATCAGCTCGGTGACGTTGTTCGAGTCGCGCGTCTACCTCGACGACTGGCGGGAGACCCACCAGGTGGCGCTGGCGGCGGCCCGGCAGGCGATCGACATGCGCGGGCAGGCCGCGATGCTGTACTCGCGCGGCTCGCTCTACATCACCGAGCAGCGGTTCGGCGACGCGCGCTGTGACTTCGAGGCGGCGTTGCAGCTGTTCGAGGACGTCGGCGACCACCAGGGCACGGCGCTGGTCATCAGGAACATCGGCTTCCTGGACCGGCTGAGCGGGCGCTTCGCCGACGCCGAGGCGCACTACCGGCGCGCACTGGAGATCTTCCACGCCAACGGCGACCAGGTCGCCTCGGCGTACGTGCTGCACAACCTGGCCCAGCTGCGGCTGGAGTTCGACGACCTGCCCGGCGCCCAGCGGATGCTGTCGGAGGCACTGGAGCTCAGCCGCAGGAGCGGCAGCAGGCGGGTGGAGGCGCAGGTCCTGCACCGCATCGGCCACACCTACCTGCAGTCGGACCGGCCGGCGCGCGCGGTGGAGGTGTTCGAGGAGGCGCTGGCCGCGGTGCGCAACATCGGCGACCCCACCGGCGAGGCGTACGCCCTGCACGGTCTCGGGGTGGCGCGCATGCGGCGCGGTGAACTGGCGGAGTGCGAGAGCGCGCTCACCCGGGCGCTGATGCTGGCGAGCACCTCCAGCGAGCACCTGGTCGAGGCGCGGGTGCAACTCGGGCTCGGCGAACTGGCCATGACCCGCCACGACGCCACCCAGGCGGTCGTCTACCTGGAGCAGGCCCTGTCACTGTTCCGCCAGATGAACATGCCGCTGCAGGAGGCCCGCACGCTGATGCGGCTGAGCGACGCCCAGCAGGCGGCCGGCGACGAGGACGCCGCCCACGACTCACTGCACCAGGCGCTCATCCTGACCGACAAGATGGACGCCCCCGTCGCCGAGCAGATGCGCGCCCAGCTCAACCAGCGCCTCAGCGACTCCCGCTGACCGCACGAGGCGCCGGGCGCGCCGGCGGTCAGGGCCGTCACCACGGTTGGAGGTCGTGGCCGGTCACAGGACGCAGGCGGTGGAGGCGGAGGGCGAGCTGGATCTCCAGGGCACGCTCGGGGGACTGCCAGCCGTCGCCGAGGAGCCGGCCGACCCGGTCCAGGCGCTGGGTGACGGTGTTGACGTGGATGTGCAGCCGTTCGGCGGTGCGCGCGAGGCTGGATCCGGTGCCGAAATAGGTCTCCAGCGTCTTGACCAGGGCGGTACCGCGGCGCCGGTCGTAGGCCAGCACCGGCCCGATGGCCGTCTCCAGGAAGGCGCCGACGTCGCGGTCGCGGCCGATCAGCAGGCCGACGAAACCGAGCTCGTCGCAGCCGGCGCCCTCTCCTGCCCTGCCGAGGGCGAGCAGCGCCTCGGCGCAGCGCCGGGCCTCGCGGTAGGCGCCGGCGACGGCGGCCGGGCCGCGCACCGGGCCCGCCCCGCCGGCGGTGACCGCGGTGCCGAGCGAGGCGCCGAGCTCCTTGGCGACGCGCCGGGCGGCGGCCGAGGGGTCCAGCCCGGGCAGCAGCAGGATGGTCTCCTCGCCGCGGACGGCGACCAGCCCGTGCCGGGAGGCGGCGTCGGAGGACGCCCAGAAGGCCGTGCGCTGCGCCGTCAGCGGCTCCTGCTCGCGGTGGCGGGCGGCCACCAGCACGTGCGGGGCGTCCAGGTCGACGCCGAGCAGCCTCGCCCGGCCGTGCAGGGCGTCGGAGTGCACGGCGCGGCCGGTGAGCAGGTCGTCCAGCAGCTCGCCGCGCACCCTGCCCTCGGCCGCGGCGGCGGTGCGGCGGAACAGCAGCAGCAGCGCGGTGACCAGGGCGGCCCGTTCGAGGATGCGCTGGTCGGCGTCGGAGACCGCCTCGGGGGCGCGCAGCACGAGCGTGCCGAGGTTCTCGGCGCCGGAGGCCACCGAGGTGACCCACAGGTCGCCGCGCCGGACGGTGCGGGCGAGCCGGCGGGAGGCGGCGGCCGCGGCGCCCACCTCGGTCTCGTCCAGGTCGCCGGCCGAGCCGACCTCGGCCAGGCGCCGCCCGTCGGAGTCGAGCACGACGATGGCGCCGCCGAGGATGTCGGTGACCACGGCGGCGACGTCCTCCACCCCGCCGCCGCGGACGACGAGCCCGGTCATGCGGTCATGGGCCTGGGCGGCCCGTTCGACCGAGGCGCTGCGGGCCTGCAGCAGCCGGTTGGCGGCGCTCAGCTCGCCGAGCGCGGTGCGGGTCTCCTCCAGCAGGCGGGCGTTGTCCAGGGCGACGGCGGCGTGCGCGGCGAGCGAGGCGAGCAGCGCCACCTCCTCCTGGGCGAAGGGCCGGGCGCTGCGGTTGGCGGCGAACAGCACGCCGATGATCTGGGCGCCGAGCCGCATCGGGACGCCGAGGATGGCGACCAGCGCCTCCTCCTTGACGGCGGCGTCGATGTGGCCCGCGTGCCGGAACCGCCCGTCGGAGAAGTAGTCGGCGCTGGCGTACGGAGTGCCGGTCTGGGCGACCAGCCCGCCGAGCCCGGCCCCCATGGGCAGGCGCAGCGCCCGGAACGCCGCCGAGACCGAGCCGTCGGTGACCCGCATGTAGGTGTCACCGCGGTCGGGGTCGTGCAGGGTCATGTAGGAGATGTCGGCGTGCAGCAGCCTGCGGGCGCGGCGCACGATGGCCTCCAGCACCGCGCCGACGTCGCGCAGCCCTGCCAGGTCGCCGGCCGTCTCGAACAGCGCCGACAGCTCGGCCTCGCGGCGGGCCCGGTGCTCCAGCAGCGCCCGTACGCGCAGCGCGGCGAGCTTGGCCTGGTCGAGCTCGGCGAGCAGTTCGGGGGCGGCGCCGGCGGCGCGCGCCTCGACCAGGGGCGCCTCGAACTCCACCGGAGAGGCCTCCCGGGCGAGCAGGTCGAGGAAGACGGTGCGGCTCATGGGGCCAATTGAACCCCTTTCGCGCGGCACTGCCGGGTCAGCGGCCATGCGGGCGAACCTTCGCGTGCCGGACGGCCGGGACGCGCACCGCCGTGGCCTGCCCGTGAATCGTCAACGTGTTCTTCATAGTTCGTCCCCCGATGTGGCGGCCGGGCGGGTCCCTAGTGCGCCGTCCAGCCGCCGTCGATGGCCAGGGACGCCCCAGTGATCATGGACGCCTGCGGCGAGCACAGGTAGGCGACGGCCTCGGCCACCTCCCCCGGCTCGATCAGGCGCCGGATCGCCGCCGGGGCGAGCATGACCTGCTCGACGACCTCCTCGGGCGCCAGGCCGTGGACGCGCGCCTGGCCGGCGATCTGCTCCTCCACCAGCGGGGTGCGCACGTAGGCGGGGTTGACGCAGTTGGAGGTCACCCCGTGCTCCGCGCCCTCCAGGGCGATCACCTTGGACATGCCCTCCAGGGCGTGCTTGGCGGTGACGTAGGCGACCTTGTACGGCGAGGCGCGCAGCCCGTGCACCGAGGAGATGTTGACGACCCGGCCCCACCCCCGGGCGTACATGCCGGGCAGGGCCCTTCTGACCAGGCGGAACGGCGCCTCCACCATGATCTTCATGATGGCGGAGAACGTCTCGGGCGGGAACTCGGCGATCGGGGCGACGTGCTGGAACCCGGCGTTGTTCACCAGGATGTCCACCTCGCCGCAGTCGAGCGCGTCCACCGCGGCCAGGTCGGTCAGGTCGGCGGTGATCGCCTCCCCGCCGACCTCGCCGGCGGCCTCGCGCGCCTCGCGCTCACGGACGTCCAGGATGAGGACCCGGGCGCCGGCCCCGGCCAGTCGCCGGGCGCAGGCCCGGCCGATGCCACTGGCCCCGCCGGTCACCACGGCCCGGCGGCCGCTCAGATCCACCCCGGCTACCTGCCCGGCGGTCACGCTCGTTGAAACCACAGCGAATGCTCCTCGGAGTACGGAGTGTGCGAGGCGCGTGCCATCGGCCTCGGACGATAGGTGGCGGGCCGGTCAGACCGGCGAGCCGACGCCCTGCGGCCGGGCGGGCGTGCCGTCGGCCTCCCCGGGCGGCCGGTCGCGCCGCCCACCGCCGGAGCGGGGGCGGACCAGGTCGCGGGCCGTGCCCCAGACGCCCCTCCGGAAGACCAGCACGATGATCACGAAGATGGCGCCGGTGACGATGCCGATGCCCTCGAAGCCGGAGGTGACCAGGTAGTCGTTGAGCAGGACCACCAGGGCGGCCCCGAGCACCCCGCCCCACAGCGTGCCGATTCCGCCGAGGACGACCATCATCACGACCTGGCCGGAGGTGGTCCAGTAGACGTTCTCCAGCGAGGCGAACCCGTGGCCGACGGCGAACAGCCCGCCGGCCAGCCCCGACAGCGCCGCCGACAGCACGAAGGCCAGCAGGCGGTAGCGGTCGACCGGGTAGCCGAGGGCCTGAGCCCGCGCCGGGTTGTCCCTGATCGAGGCGAGCACCCTGCCGAACGGCGAGCGGACGATGCGCCAGACGGCGAGGAAGCCGAGCAGCACCAGGGGCAGGCCCGCGTAGTAGAACAGGAAGGAGTCCGACAGGTCCAGCCCGAACAGCTCCCGCGGCACGCCCTGCAGGCCGTTCTCGCCGCCGGTCAGGCCGCGCCACTGGTTGACCACGAAGTACACCATCTGCGCGAAGGCCAGGGTGACCATCGCGAAGTAGATGCCGCGCAACCGCACCGACAGGTAGCCGATGGGCAGCGCGAGCAGGGCTGCGGACGCCGCGCCGCCGAGCACCGCGACCGGGAAGGGCAGGCCGCTGCGCAGCGCGATGAGGCCGGCGACGTAGGCGGAGGTCCCCCAGAAGGCCGCATGCCCGAACGACAGCAGCCCGGTGAAGCCGAGCAGCAGGTCCAGCGCCGCGGCGAACAGCGCCCAGCAGGCGATGTCCAGCGCGACCGGCGGGTACACCATCCAGGGCAGCGCCAGGGCGAGCAGCAGGCCGGTGGCGAGCAGCAGGGGCCGGGCGGCCGGCCGGGAAGCGATCACGACGGCGACTCCTCGCGTCCGAACAGGCCGGCCGGGCGCCACAGCAGCACGGCCGCCATCAGGATGAACACCAGCGTCTGCGACAGAGCGGGCACGTAGAGGTTGCCCAGCGCCGAGACCAGGCCGATGGCGAACCCCGCCGCCACCGAGCCGAAGATGGAGCCGAGGCCGCCGATGACCACGACCGCGAAGACCGTGATGATCAGGTCGGCGCCCATCAGCGGGTTGACCGCGCGCATGGGGGCGGCGAGCACTCCGGCGAGCCCGGCCAGCGCGATGCCGAAGCCGAAGACCGGCGTCACCCAGCGCCCGACGTCGATGCCGAGCGCGCGGGTCAGCTCGGGCCGCTCGGTGGCCGCGCGGACGATCATGCCGACCCGGGTGCGGGTGAGCACGACCCACACCGCCCCGCAGACCACCAGCGAGACGGCCAGGACGAACACCTGGTAGGCCGGGTAGGTGAACAGCCCGAGGTCGACGGTGCCGGCGAGCGCCTCCGGCCGCGGGTAGGGCTGCGACTGCACGCCGTACTCGCGTTTGACCAGGTCCTGCAGGATCAGCGCGAGCCCGAAGGTGAACAGGAAGTTGTACAGCGGGTCGAGCGGGGCGAGCCTGCGGACGAACAGCCGTTCCAGCAGGGCGCCGGCCAGGCCGAGCACGAGCGGCACGGTCACCAGCGCGGCCCAGAAGCCGACGCCGAAGTGGTCGAGCAGGATGTAGGAGCCGAACGCGCCGAGCATGTAGAAGGCACCGTGGGCGAAGTTGACCACGCCCAGCATGCCGAAGATGACGGCGAGGCCCAGGGCGAGCAGGGCGTAGAAGGCGCCTCCCACCAGGCCGTTGAACGCCTGTTGGAGCACGGTGACCTCCAGGGGACGAGGGGGCGGGCGTGCCCGCCGGCCGGCCGGCGGGCACGCGGCGGATCAGAGCTTGCAGGCGGGGCTGGCGGGCTGGAAAGCCTTGTCCGCCGGGATGGGCTTGAGCACCTTCTCGTAGTCCCAGGGCTCGGTGACCTCGCTGGACGGCTTCACCTGGGCCAGTGAGACGTCGTGCGTCAGCAGGTGGTCCTGGGCGCGGATGGTGGCGTTCTTGGCGAAGACGTCCTCGAACGTGTGGCCCTCGAGCTGCCCGACCACCGCGTCGGCGCCGTCGGTGCCGGCCCGCTGCACCGCCTCCAGGTACTGCGTGGCGGCCGAGTAGTTGGCGGCGTTGGGGAAGCTCGGCCGCTTGCCGGCCTTGGCCTGGAACTTGTCGGCCCAGGCGCGGTTCTCCGGGGTGGCGTTCCAGTACCAGGCGTCGGTGAACTTGGTGCCGGCCAGCGCGTCCGGGCCCAGGGAGTGGATGTCGGTGATGAACATCAGCCCGACGGCCAGGCCGATGCCCTTGTCGCGCAGCTTGTACTCGTTGTACTGCTTGACGAGGTTGACCAGGTCACCGCCGGCCTGCATGGTGCCGAGCACCTGCGGCTTGGGGTCGAGGCCGGGCGCCTTGAGCAGGAAGGTGGAGAAGTTGTCGTTGGGGAACGGCGCCGGGTCGGCCTGGATGACGGTCCCGCCCGCGTCCTTGACCGCCGCGGTGAAGTTCTTCTGCATGTCCTGCCCGAACGCGTAGTCCGGGTAGACGATGTACCAGTTCTTCGAGCCGTCCTCGGTCACCGTGGCGCCGGTGCCGTGTGCCAGCATCCACGTGTTATAGCCGTAGTGGAAGGTGTACTTGTTGCACTGGGCGCCCTCCAGCTCGGTGGTGGCGGCGCCGATGTCCATGAAGATCTTCTTCTTGCCCTTGGCGACGCCGGCCACCGCGAGCGCCGCCGCCGAGGAGGGCACGTCGAGGATCACGTCGGCCTTCTGCCGGTCGTAGAGCTCCTGCGCCTTGGAGTTGGCGACCTCCGGCTTGTTCTGGTGGTCGGCGGACACCACCTCGATGTCCTTCACGACCGCCTTGCCGCCGTACCTGGCCTTGTAGTCGTCGACCGCCATCTGCACGGCCGTGACGCTGCTCTTGCCCGACAGGTCGGCGTAGATCGCCGACTGGTCGTTGAGCACGGCCAGCACGACCTTGCCGTCGCTGATCTTCTCCCCGCTCCCGCCGCCGCCGGGGCCGCCCGCGCAGCCGGCGATCGTGGCACCCGCCGCCACCAGGGCGGCCGCTCGGCCCAGAGCTCTCATGTACGTGTCTCCTTGCATGTGTGTTCGGGCCTCGCTGCGCGCGGCCGGGGGGTGCGAAGGAGGGGCGCGTCCCCGGCCGCGCTCCGCTTCGGGGGATCGGCGTCAGATGCCGAGGTGGTCCAGCAGTTCGTGCTCGCGGGTGCGCATCTGGTCGTTGTCCAGCGACTCGACGACCCGTCCCTCGGCGAGCAGGTAGTGGCGGTCGGCGACGGTGGCGGCGAAGTGCACGTTCTGCTCGATCAGCAGGACGGTGGTCCCCTGCCGCTTCACCTCGCGCAGGATCTCGCCGATCTGCCGGACGATCAGCGGGGACAGCCCCTCGGTCGGCTCGTCGCACAGCAGCAGCCGCGCCCCCATGCGCAGCACCCGCGCCAGGGCGAGCATCTGCTGCTCGCCGCCGGACAGCTTGGTGCCGGGGAACGCGCGCCGCTCGGCCAGCCGGGGGAAGGTCTGGTAGACCTGCGGCAGCGTCCAGGGGTCGGGCCCGACCCGGGGTGGCAGCGTCAGGTTCTCCTCGACGGTGAGCGTGGAGTACACCCCGCGGTCGTCGGGCACGTACCCCAGGCCCTGCCGGGCCCGCCGGTGCGCCGGCAGGCGGGCGATGTCGGTCCCGCGGAAGCGGATGCTCCCGCTGTAGCGGCCCTGCAGGCCCATCAGGCAGCGCAGCAGGGTGGTCTTGCCCGCGCCGTTGCGGCCGACGAGGGTGACGATCTCCCCTTCGCCCACCCGCAGCGACACCTCGCGCAGCACCTGCGCCTCGCCGTACCAGGCGGACAGGCCGCCCACCTCCAGCAGCGGTGCGAGATCAGTCCTCGGCATGAGGGTCTCCCAGGTAGGCGCTGATGACGCGCGGGTCGTGGCGGATCTCGGCGTAGGGGCCCTCGACGAGCACCTTGCCGCTCTGCAGGACGGTCACCCGGTCGGCCAGGCTGGACACCACGCTCATGTTGTGCTCGACCATGACGACGGTGCGCCCCGCGCGGACCTTCCTGACCAGTTCCACGGTGCGGTCGATGTCCTCCGCGCCCATGCCGGCGGTGGGCTCGTCCAGCAGCAGCACGCGCGGGTCCAGCGCCAGCGCGAGGGCCAGCTCCAGCGCCCGCTTGTGTCCGTAGGCGAGGGTGCCGGCCGGGGTGGCGGCGTGCGCGGTCAGGCCGACCTGGTCCAGCAGCTCGGCCGCCCGTCCGGCGTACCGGCCGAGCAGGCGGTCGGAGCGCCAGAACCGCCAGGTGAGCCGGGTCGCACCCGCCAGGGCCAGCTCCAGGTGCTCGCGCGGGGTCAGCTGCGGGAACAGGCTGGTGATCTGGAACGACCGGGCGACGCCGAGGCGGGCCACCTGCTCGGGACGCCGGCCGGTGAGGTCGCGGTCGCCGAGCAGGATGCGGCCCGCGCTGGGCTTCAGGAAGCCGGTCAGCAGGTTGAACAGCGTGGTCTTGCCCGCGCCGTTCGGCCCGACCAGCGCGTGGACGCTGCCCTCGGCGACGTCCAGGTCCACCCCGTCGACGGCGCGGAAGCCGCGGAACTCCTTGGCCAGGCCCTGCGCCCGCAGGACGGGACCGTCCATGTGGCCTTCCTCCTCGTCTCGATCGGGTCGTGTGATCCGGCCGCACCGCCTCCGCCGGCGGCACGCGCGGTGTTTCCCGCGGATGGCCCAGCCGTTAACGGACGAAGTCGGTGTGACGGGGACACTAGGTGAGCCGCGCGAGCCGTTCCATGTGGGCGCCGCACATAATCACCGGCGACAGGCCGGAGCCCGACCACATGTTCCGCAGGTCAGCGGGCACCCCACACCTCGGCGCTCCGTCCATGGCTTCGCGAGCGCGGGCGCCCTTGCAGCGCGGACATCGATCCCGCTCTGCCCGGCCGCCGCACGTACGCCGCCGCCTCTCAAGGACCCGCCCGCCGCCGGGCGGGGCACGCGACCCCGCACTCCGGCATAGGGGCGGCCGACATGAGCGGGGCACCGTTCATGGCCGCGGCGGACGTGGCCGCGCTCACCTCGGACGACCGCCATGCGGACGGCACGGGCGACCGTGCCGCCGATCGATTGGGGCACCAGCTCGGCGCGCCGGGCGCGCCGCGCGGACGGACGCGCTTCGTGACCGGAAACTCTTCGTGGTCATTTCATTACCCTCCGTTTCCGATCTCCTTAAGGGAGCACACATCCGATGACGACCATCGACCGCCGCGGCTTCGCCCGTCTGGCCGGGCTCGGCGCCGCCGGGTCCCTCGTGGGCGCCGCCGCGGCGCCCGCCCGGGCCGCCGCGGCTCCACTCCCGCTCGCGGCGCCCTCCCCTGCCGCCGCCGCGCCGAGCTGGGACACCTGCCTGAGCGTGGCGCGCGACCTGCTGCTCGTCGGCGAGGACGGCTCCGACCTCAAGCTGAAGTACCTGCGGGTGCTCATCGACCAGGGCCTGCCGCGCACCCGTACGCCCAAGAAGGTGCTGGTCATCGGGGCGGGCATCGCCGGGCTGGCCGCCGCGGCGCTGCTGGAGCGGGCGGGCCACCACGTCACGGTGATCGAGGCGAACGGCAACCGCGTCGGCGGCCGGATCAAGACCTTCCAGACCGGCTTCGCCGACCCGCGCCAGTACGCCGAGGCCGGCGCGATGCGCATCCCCGACTTCCACCCGCTCACCCTCGCGCTGATCGACAAGCTCGGCATCCCGCGCCGCCCTTTCTACAACGTCGACGTGCGGCCGGGCGCGGTGCCGCGCGGCCCGGTCCCCCCGGTCGTCTACACCTCGCGCGGCGGCCGGGTGTGGCGCTCGGGGCCCGGCAGGGGCGCCTTCACCCCGCCCGAGCGCCTCGACCACACCTGGATCCACGTCAACGGCATCTCCCAGCGGCGCGCGCAGTACGCCGCCGACCCGCGCAGGATCAACGCCTCCTTCGGCCTGCGCGACCGTAGGACCGCCGGGCGCATCCTGGACGAGGCGCTCGACCCGGTCCGCGACCACTTCTCGGTGGTGCGCGGTGGCCGCCGCGTCGACAAGCCGCTGCCCGAGCTGGTCAAGGGGTGGGCGCGGGTGCTGCGCGAGTTCGACGGCTACTCGATGCGCCGCTTCCTGAGCGAGCACGCCGGGCTGGGTGAGGCGGCGATCGACGCGGTCGGCACGCTGGAGAACCTCACCTCGCGGCTGCCGCTGGCGTTCATGCACACGTTCCTGACCCGGAGCCTGGTCAACCCGTCCGCCACCTACTGGGAGCTCGCCGGGGGCAGCCACCTGCTGCCGGAGCGGCTGGCGGCGAGCCTGCGCGAGAAGGTCCGCCTGGACCGCCGGGCCGTGCGCATCTCGTCCTCCGGCGGCGGCGTGCGCGTCGAGACCGTCAGCGAGAAGGGGAGCGACGAGTCCTCCTCCGCGCCGCAGCGCACCGCCGAGACCTTCCACGGCGACGTCGCCATCGTCACCATCCCCTTCCCCGCGCTGCGGCACGTCGAGATCACCCCGGCGCCGTCGTACGCCAAGCGGCGGGCGATCATGGAGTTGCACTACGACTCGGCGACCAAGGTGCTGCTGGAGTTCCGCAGGCGCTGGTGGGAGTTCGACGAGGACGACTGGCGGCGCGAGCTGGGCCCGCGCTACCGGCCGGGGCCGGTCACCCACGTGACCGGGGGCGGCTCGGTGGCCGACAACGCCAACCGGTTCACCTACTACCCCTCCCACCCGGTGCCGGGCAGCCAGGGCGGCGTGGTGCTGGCCAGCTACGTCTGGGCCGACGACGCCGCCCGCTGGGACTCGATGGACGACGACGAGCGGTACGCCTACGCCCTGCGCGGCCTGCGGGAGGTGCACGGCGACCGCGTCGCCGAGTTCTACACCGGCCACGGCCGGACCCAGAGCTGGCTGCGCAACCGGTACGCCTTCGGCGAGGCCGCGGTCTTCCTGCCCGGGCAGATGACCGAGATCCACCCGGCGATCCCGGTGCCCGAGGGGCCGTTGCACTTCGCCGGTGAGCACACCTCGCTCAAGCACGCCTGGATCGAGGGCTCGCTGGAGTCCGCCGTCCGCGCCGCCCTGGAGGTCAACGCCTGAGCGGCGCGCCGGCTCCGGCGGGCCCGTCCCCCTTCCGGGCCCGCCGGAGCCGCGCGCGGTCCACACCCCGCGCATGACGGAAATCACGGAAAGTCAAGCCGACGTCAATCGGGAGCCGGGATATGGCAATTCACAAGCCGCGAAAGGAGCATATTCTCCAAAACCCGAGCAGACGACCTTACAAAGCACGAGCGTGGTGCTAATTTGAGTGCTTCCAGATAACTCGGAAACCCGCGTCGCCCGTGGCGACGGACACGGACGCGGGAGGGCCGAGGGCGAACGCCCTGGTGAGGCGCCGTGAGCGGCGCCCGTCTCCGCGTGTCCCCGACTCAAGCGTCCCGGCAGATCCGGCCAAGTGGAAGAGTCTTCGGCGAAGGGGGCCAGTACCATGGAAAGCGCTATCCGCCTGGTGTACGCCCGCAGTGGACCCGCAGTGGGACGCCGCGCGGACGCCCGCTTTCCGGACACCTGCTCATCCGGTCGTCCCCGGCCGCGCGACTCCTCACGTCGTCCCTGGTCGCGGATCTCGGCGCGCGTCCGGCCGCACGCGTGGCCGCGCCCGCGATCCATCCGCGGCCGGGTCACGGCTCTGGTCACCCTCGTCGCCACACTCCTGCTCATCCCCTCCGGTGTGCTCGCGGGCCTGGTCGCCCACCACTCGGTACGCGGCTCCATCTGGCCCACCGCCCGGGAGGCGTCGGCACTCGTCGCGGACGCCTACCGCCTCGGCCGCCTGAGCCGCCCCATAAGGCCAGAGGTGCCCGGTGTCACACTCATCCAGATCGTCGCGCCGGACCGCAGCGTGCTCGCCGCCTCCCCCATGGCCGAGGGGCTGCCGCCGTTGACCGACGTATGGCCCTCCACGCACGATCCGCAGCGGGACGTGCACACCTGCGCCGACCACCACCTGGGCTGCGTGAGCCTGACCGCGCTGCGGATCTCGCCGGCCCCCGGCTCCCCGGTGGTCTACGCGGGCGGCCAGGTCCCGGCGCCCGGGGCCGCCGGGATCATCGACTCCATCTTCGTCATCCAGGGGGTGTGCCTGATCCTGCTGGCCGCCGCGATGACCTGGAAGGTCACCGGACGGACGCTGCGGCCGGTCGACGCCATCCGCGCCGAACTGGCCGCGATCAACGTGAACGACCTGAGCACCCGGGTGCCCGAACCGGCCGGCGAGGACGAGATCAGCCGCCTGGCGCACACCATCAACGGCACGCTCTCGCGCCTGGAGCGCGCCCAGGCGCGCACGGAGCAGGCGCTGGAGCACCAGCGCCGGTTCGCCGCCGACGCCTCACACGAACTGCGCACTCCCGTCGCCGGCCTGCGCGCCCAGCTCGAAGAGGCTCAGCTTCATCCGGACGACACCGACCTGCGGGAGTTGCTGGACCGCTCGCTCAGAGACCTCGACCGGCTGCAGTCGATCATCCTCGACCTGCTGCTGCTGGATCGGGTGGGCGCCGCCACCTGCCCGCCGCGCGCCTGCGTCGACCTGGCCGAGCTGGTGCGCGCCGAGACCGCGCGGCGGCCATCGGGCGCGCCACGCCTGGACCTGCTGCTGACTCCGGGCGTGCGGGTGCACGCCGTGCGCACGCAGCTCGACCGCGTTCTGGTCAACCTCCTGGACAACGCGGTGCGGCACGCCCGTACGGCGGTGACCGTGACGGTGCGCCGGGCGGAGCGGTCCGCCGAGCTGGTCGTGGACGACGACGGGGAGGGCATCGCGGTGGCGGATCGCGAGCGCATCTTCCAGCGGTTCACCCGGCTGGACGCCGCGCGCAGCCGGGACAAGGGCGGCACGGGGCTCGGCCTGGCCATCGCCGATGGAGTGGTGCGCGGTCACGGCGGCGAGATCGTCGTGGACGCCTCCCCGGATGGCGGGGCGCGCTTCGTGGTCCGTCTGCCACTGTCCCGGTGCGACTGTGCGGGAGCGCCCGAGGAGGAGGCATGAGACGGGCCCCTTGCGCCGGCACAGATGGCGTTTTGACCCGCCGCTGACGCTGCCCGCCACAGAGTTTTGTCCGATTTGTACTCTCTTGAGACTTCTGATATGGTTAACGAGAACCGGGATCCACCTTCGTACACCGCATCCGCCGTCCCCGGACGCTCGGCGGACCGCCACGGGCACGGCGCACATTCGCCCCCTTCGCCCCCTCCCCGGATCTCCGCCCAGATCGGCGCACCCCCCGCTGGCACCGTGATCAGCCTTGTGATCACCGTGAGGAGGAGTCGCGTACCCATGAGATCGTCCTTGTTCCGGCACCCGCGCAGCCTCCGCGCGTTTCACTGGGCTCCGCGCTCCATACGCGGCCGGGTCACGGCCCTGGTCGCCCTGCTCTCGATGCTCCTGCTGATCCCCTCGGGGGTGCTGGCGGGCATGGTCACGCGCCAGGAACTGGCCGACGCCGGATGGCTGGACGCCCGGCGGGCGGCCGACCTGATGGCCGCCGCCGACCGGGCCGGGCGGCTGACCGACCCGGTGGTGACCAGCAGTGTGCCGATGGTCAACGTGATCCAGGTCGTCGGCCCGGACGGGCGGGTCCGCGCCGCCTCCCCCGACGCGGCCGGCCTGCCGGCGCTGTCCACCGTCCGGCCGACGGCCGCCGACCCGCAGCGTGACCTGCAGGTCTGCCGGGCCCCGCTGGGCTGTGTGCGTCTTTCGGCCGTGCGGGTCACTCCCGCGGCCGGCTCGAACGTGATCTACGCGGGCGGCCCGGTCCACCCGGGGATCAAGACCGGGGTGTTCGACGCCCTGTTCGCCGTCCAGGTCCTGGCGCTGATCGCACTGGCCGCGTGGGCCGCCTGGAAGATCACCGGACGGACCCTGCGACCGGTCGAGGCGATCCGCGCCGAACTGGCCGCGACCAACGTCAACGACCTGAGCAGCCGCGTTCCCGAACCGCAGGGCGACGACGAGATCGCCCGGCTGGCCCGCACGATCAACGGCACGCTGGAGCGCCTGGAGAACGCCAAGGGCCGCATGGAGCGGGCGCTCGCCGCCCAGCGGCAGTTCGCCTCGGACGCCTCCCACGAGCTGCGCACCCCGGTCGCGGGGTTGCGCGCCCAGCTCGAGGAGGCCAGGCTGCACCCGGCCGACACCGACCTGCCCGCGCTGCTGGACCGCACGCTGAGCGACGTCGACCGGCTGCAGGACATCATGGCCGACCTGCTGCTCCTCGCCAAGATCGGCGGGGACACCCCGCTGGAGGTGTGCGAGGTGGACCTGGCCGAGACGGTCCGCATGGAGGTCGGCCGGCGGACCGCCACCGACCGGGTCCCCGTCGAGCTCAGGCTCGCCCGGGGAACGGTGGTCATGGGCGTCGGCACCCAGATCACCCGCGTCCTCACCAACCTGCTCAACAACGCCCAGCGGCACGCCGCGCGCGGCGTCCAGGTCGAAGTGCGCCACAACGGCCGCTACGCGGAACTGCTGGTCAGCGACGACGGCGACGGCATCGCCGAGGCCGACCGCGAGCGCATCTTCGAGCGCTTCACCCGGCTGGACGCCTCCCGCTGCCGCGACAGCGGCGGCAGCGGCCTGGGCCTGGCGATCGTCCGTGACATCGTGCGCGCCCACGGCGGCAGCATCGAGGCGGGCGCCGCCGACACCGGCGGCGCCCGCTTCACCGTCCGCCTCCCCCTCTACCACCGCCCACCCGGCGCCTCCCCCTGCGCCCCCGCCACCACCCACCGGCCAATGGCCCCCGCCTTCGCCGCCCACTGACGGCCCGCCGAAGGCCGGCGGACTGGGCGGAGCAGTCAACCGGCGAAGCGCGGCGTTCCGGGTTCGGACCTTGTCGCCCACCGGCCATTCAGCCGAGCGCGGTCTTGGTGCCGCCGCCGTGGCGGGTGGCCCTGGGACGCAGCCGAACCTTGACGGCACCACGGGTGAAGGCGGCGTCCGTCGCCTTGCTGGACCAGACATAAGCCTCACCCGGCGTGAGTGCCGCCATCCGGGCTGAGGTGAGTTCGGCCAGTGACGCGTTCGCCTTCTGCAGATGCTTGAGCCATGCGGGCGAGGTGAACTTGTGCAGGATCACATGGTTGGACAGCTCGATCAACGAGATCGGGACCGACGGAGGGTCCTGGCTCGCAACCAGGACGCTCATCCCCTTGTGCCGCATCTCGCGGACGCTCTCGACGAGCCCCGCCACCAGATCGGGGCTTTCGATGTACTTGTGAGCCTCGTCGAAGACGACGAGCTTGTTGAACCGCTCGCCATCGCTCCGGGCCTCGGCGAACAGTTGCATGAGGACCACGAAGAGACCGAGCGCCTCGTCCTTCTCGATGTACTCGTCTCTCAGATCGACGATGATCATCCGTCCTGGCCGGACGAGATCCTTCACCCGCGCGGTGTCGTCGATGTACTCGGCGGCCAGGTTCAGCCGTTCGAGGGCGAGCTGCTTGAGGTTGTCGGAGAGCGACGACCGCTCCACGCCGTCCCGGATGACCTCGAGCCGCAGATCCTTACGGTTGGCCTTCATGATGCGCTGGAGCTGGCGGATGTAGGTGGACTGATTACCGATGGCGCCCATGAGAAAGCGCCAGTGCTCGGCGCGCAGCTCGGCGGAGCCGAACTTCAGCGGGACGACATCGATCGCGGGATACTCCACGCGCCGCTGCTCCAGATGGTCTTCGGGGACCAGCATCACCACATCGGTCAGCGCGGCCGGGTCGGCGCCGTAGCGGTCTCGCAGCGCCTCGATCTGGCCGGCATCATCGTTGGGCAGCACCATGCTGGTGAACTCCGGCGCGTAGTCCAGCGTGGGGCTGTAGTGGAAGACGATGGTGGCGAGCGGGTGCGACAGTTCGCCGCTGGCCGGCATCGCCAGTGACGCGGCCTCGATGATCGTGCCTAGTGTGTAGCTCTTTCCTCCGCCCTGTACGCCGAAGAGGCTGATCGTGTGCGTCTCGTTGAGGTCGAGTGCGACCTTCCGCCCTGCCACCTCGCCGAGAACTCCGTACTGCGGAGAGGGACCAGCCGACCCAAGATAGACGTCGGGAGGCGGGCTCGAACCGGCGGAAGCGGGTCTGACCGGTTCGGCGGTGAACGGCGGTTTCTCGGCATCTGAGTAGGTTTCGGGAAGATCTCCGATCTCGGCCGGAGGTAGGGAGGACGCCTCTTTTTCCTCAGGTCCCTGCTCCTCGGAACCGTCGTCCGGGGTGTCGCCGAAGGCCTCCGTCGCGGGCACTTCGTGTGCGCGGGCCGGCGCCCGGAAGGCGGCGCCGGAGAGCCGGGGAAGAGTGAGATCGAGCCGTTCAAGGGACTCCGAGGTCGGGCTCGCTGCGGTCCCGTCCGCGGCCAGGACCGCATCGGTGGGGATGGCTTCGATCAGTTCTTCGGCGAGGTCGCGGCCGACGCGGTGGAACTCGATCCCTCCCTCGCATTCGCTGGAGGCGCCTTTGCCGGCGAGATCGAAGATGAGCCCCGTACGGGTGAATTCCAGCCGGTAACCGCGGTCGAGTTGCGTCAGCAGCCATTCGGCCTCAGTGGCGGCGTCCGCTTTCATCGTCCGGTAGCGGACGGCTCTGCCGAGGTAGAAGCGCAGCAAGGCGGCGAACTCGGCGTTCCGCACCACTCGATCGGGGCGGTCGGGGCTGCGGCGATGCGGGTCGAAGTGGTCCGCCAGCACCTTGGCGCTCTGGTCGAGCTGGACCGTCATGCGGTTCTTCAGCTCTTCGTGGGCCGATAGTCCACCCAGAGAGCTGTAGCACTTGACCTCGACCAACCGGCAGGTGATCGTCCGCCGCCGGGCGTTCAGGCTGAACAGCGCCAGATCCGTGCGTTGCAGGCCAACGGCCTCGCCCACCTCGTCGGCGCGTTTGCGCGCCTCGCGGTACAGCTCCAGGTGCGCGTCGAGCGGGACCAGGATCTGGTCGGCCAGCGCCCCCTGATAGTCGAGGTACAGACGGGCGAGCGCCAGGCCCAGGACCTCGGTTCGTTGTGTGGGCACCGCGGAGGCGAGTTTGAACGCCAGGCGCCCGGACAACAGGCGCAATTGGTCGAAGAAGGTGGCCGTGTGCCGGGGGTCGATGGCGAATCCGTGCTGCGCGATGACCGGGGACAGCAGAGATCGCAGCTCGTCGGCGGATCGCGAACTGATCACCACGTGGTGGCCCAGACCGTCGGAACCGTCGGTGTCGAAGTCGATGATGTAGTCCGGCCGCCGCTCGCTGTCCGGGCTGTCGAAATACTCCACCCCCAGCGTCCGGTCCGCCGTGATCACCCAGTCGCTGGAACGGTGCGCCTGATGGAGCAACGTGCCGTCGTCCACGTCGAGACTGAGCGTGATCCTCGGCGCGAGCCGGGTGCCCACCTGCCCTGTGGTCACGGCCGAGGCGGCGGCGGAGAGGATCGGTGGCAAGGAGGTGAGCAGATCGGTCAGCTCTTCGGCGCCGGTGATCGGCAGGGCAGGCCCGTGGTGGGGCTGTTTGTGCCAGGCGATGAGATCCTCATCCTCGACGTAGCTGACGACCATGCCCTGTTGGAGTCCGTGGACGTGCGCCGGCCCATGGCGCTCGGCGGGAGCGGCGTCGAACCGCTCGCCGCTGAACGCGTCGAGGAGAAGCGTGATGTGGGCGGAGTGTTCGCCGCTGGCGGAGCGGAACTCCGCCAGCGGCCGCACGGCCACCGAAAGCTTCGGCGTGATCCCGGCCGCGGTGCGTGTGTGGAACGGCTCGGCGTCCGTGGCCGAACTCCACTCCCCCCTGAGTAGCCGGGCGAGCGCGTCCCCGTTTCCGGGGTCCTCCGGGTCTCTGGCGAAGAGCCGGACGTCGTAGGTCATCTCCTTGAACCCCTTGCGGCGCTGGAGTTCCACCAGCATGTCCGCGACCTGCTCGGCCCGCCCGGCATTGACCACGGCGATCACCAATGTGGAGACGTAAGGGTGCAGGCGCAGATAGCGCTCGACCCGGTCGGCGAGCCGCTTCCCGGAGATCGCCCGGTCACTCGTCCACCGTTCGGGCAGGCGAAGCGCGGCGGCCAGCGCTCCGAGCACCCCTTGCGGGTCTTCTATGTCGGTGGGCAGGCAGACACCCCAGTACGGATTGAGATCAGCACCGGCCACGGCCAGCCGGCCGCCGGGGCGCGGCACGACCAGGGGGAAGCCGAGCGGAGTCATCCCGGCGAGCGTCCGCCCCGCGGCCGCGATGACCGCGGATTCGTTGCCGGTGGCGTCGGCGA
Source organism: Sphaerisporangium melleum (assembly GCF_014646695.1). GTDB lineage: Bacteria > Actinomycetota > Actinomycetes > Streptosporangiales > Streptosporangiaceae > Sphaerisporangium > Sphaerisporangium melleum. Next base: position 33,517 of record NZ_BMNT01000018.1, on the reverse strand, counting down.
GCCACTGGTGACCGAGCTCGGCCCAGGTGACGAGCCAGAGCAGGCGAAGCGGATGGGTCGGTGCCACGAGGGTCAGCTCGCTCACCGTGCCGCGTGCGTCGGTGTGGTCCACCGTGACGCAGTCCACCTGCAGCATTTCGGTGAGATCACGGAGTAGCCCGGCCGCGTGATCGTCGCCGGCGCGTTCGGCACGGCGAAGCTGCCGGCTGAGCAGTTCGCCGTAGGTCTCCGCGTAGTGCTGAACCAGATGCCGGATCTCGATGAGATCGCGGCCCTCCACCACCATCGCGTCGGTGCCCCTGATCGCGGCGAAGACCGCCCGGCGCGCTTCGATGAACGCTTCGGCGGCCTCGCCTCCGTCGCCGGGCCATGCGGGCTCTTCTCGTGTGGCGGCGCCGGCTTGGTCGGCGTGGACCGGCATCCGTAGGCGTCCGACCTGATCGGCTTCTGTGAGGATCCGCCGCTCCAGCTCGGCGAGCATGGGCGCGAGGGGGATCTCGATCTGCGCGTGCCCTCCGAACGCCGCGTGGACGACGTGGCTGGAGGAGCCGTGGGCGGCTTTCCAGCCGGCCGAGCGGCACGCTACCTCCCGCCAATCGCGCCCCTCCGCAAGAGCCGCGAACTGCAGACGCCGGAGGGCGTGGGTGAGGCCGATCTCCTTGTTCACCCGCTGCTGAGGCGGCGGTTCGTCGATGTCGTCGTCGGTGACGACCAGAAAACGGTCGCTCTCGTTGAGATCGCCCCCGCCCTCTCGCGCGAGCTCCACCGGGAGGGGGATGCCCTCGTCGTCCTGCGGAAGCACGCGGATGTAGTGCCACCCCTGCTCCAGATCGGCGCCGCGCAGCTTCTTGATGGCCGTCTTGAACGTCGTTTTCGCGGTCTTGCCGACGCGCACAGTGACGGCCACGCCGGTGGGACCGGCCTCCTCGGAGAGGAGTTGGACGGTGAACTTGGTCAGGCCGGCGATTCGGCGGGGGTCGGGCGTGACCTCGAAGGTGACCGGAAGCTGCGACGGCCCCTGTTTCCCGGTGGGGAGGAACATCTGCCCGGCGATGTTGGCCAGGGTCGGGTTCCCGGCATGCTCTGGCCGGTCGCCGGCGCGGGGCAGGTCGAGGTCGCCGACGGTGATGCGCAGCGTCTCGGCCGGGCGTTCCTCGCGCAGCGGCCAGTGCTGGAAGGCGAGCTTCCAGTTGGCGCGGTCGACCACGATCCGGCGCGTCCAGGTTCTGGGACTCTCCAGGCCGGTCTGGACCACGAAGGCGGCGAGACGGGCGCGGAACGCCGGGTCGGCCAGATGGAGCTCGACGACGCGTTGCCGCTCCGGGACCTCCGCCCTGGACAGGACCCGCATCTGTTGCAGGTTGCGCGCCGCGCGGGTGCGGATCCGCGCCGGCTCGGCGAAGAGGTCGAAGTCGGGCACCATTCCGAGCTCGAACACGGCGGCCCCGGCGGCGTGCGGGTCGAAGTCGTTGAGCTGCACGGCGAGCAGGTATCGAGCTCGTGCCGCGGAATCGCCGTACGCCCAGCGCTCCTCGTTCAGCACATCGAACAGGTCCGTCGCGCCGCGGCGCAGCGCTTCGGGAAGCTCGGCGAGCAACCGCCCGACCAGGGCGGAGTAGACGTCGCCCAGCACGATCTCTTCGAAGGTGGCCACGTCGAAGGAGTCCTCGGCGCTGGCCCGGGTGCCGGGAGGAACGAAGACGAGCAGAGGCGGTCGCTGGCGTCCGCCGTCCGGGTTGCGCAGTTCGATCAGCTTCGTGCTGCTGATCGCCACGTCCGCAGACACCTCGGGCGGGCCGCCGAGGACGTGGACCTGGGCGTCGTTGCGCACGGCCGTGCGCAGTCTGCGGCAGAGCCGTTCGGCGAGAGCCGCGCCGATGTCGATGATCCGGGCGCAGTGTCCCGGTTCACGAGCGTCCAGGAAAGTGGACAGCCGGGGGGTGAGCACCCGTTCGAGCGCCTCGTCGAGGTCCTGATCGAGTAGTTCGCGAAGTCCTGTGCTCATCGGGGTCCTGTCAGGCCGGTACGACATAACGTGGCGTGATGGTCTGCGTGAGATAGGCATCCGACATGTCCGAGTAGAAACCGATCTCGCGAAGGCGTGCCGTGAAGGCCCGCGTGTTCTCCCTGAGCGCGCCCTGGTCGGTGATGCCCGCTCGGGTGAAGCCGTCCCCCGCGGGCAGCGCGTCGATGTGGAGCCCGTAGCGCTCGCGCAGGATGGCCAGGAACCGGTCGACGCGAAGGGGGCCGGTGTGGAAACCTTGCGAGCCGCCCGGGCGAAGCAGCGCGATCTGCAACAGCACCTCCAGCAGGCGGCTGTCCAGAATGAAACGCCTTTCGCCTTGACGTGGCTGGGCGATCATCGCGCCGGGGCGGTTCTTCAGGAGCAGCGAGTCGAGGCATTCGGTGATGTACTGGCGGTGGAAGCCGACCCTGAAGGCCGTGATGACGTCGATGTAGGTGCTGAACTGGTCCAGCCCCAGTTCCAGTATCCGGGCGATCGTGGTGTCCGGCTCGTCACCGGGGTCGCCGGAGTCGCGGGAACTCTCCAGAACGCGGATCAGCCGGGCCCCGGCGAACTGCTCGCGCTCACGCGAATAGGCGGAGCCGAGCAGCGTCACCAGTTCCGCCACCTTGAAGGCACCGTTCGGCGGCTTGTGCAGCTTGTTCAACCGCACCAGGTGCTGCGCGAAGTCGTCGAGCTTCTTCACCGCGAAGGTGGCGCGGACGAACTCCGGGATGCGTCCATACCAGACGGACGCGCAGCGTTCGGCGAGCCGGGCGGCCGGCGTGCCGGGGATTCCCTCGACGTCGAGGAAGAAGCCTCCCTCCGCTTTCGGCTGCTCTCCCTTCAGCATCGCGGGAAGCACCTTCATGACGCGCAGATGGTAGAGCGCCAGATGGAAGGCGAAAAGGATCTTCAGGTAGTCGACCAGCACCGATCGGGGGATCAGGTGCTGGTGGAAGAGCAACCGGACGACGTCCTCCACCAGCAGATCGGAGGCGTCAGGATACAGCGGCGGGTAGGACCTGCGGTCCTTGACGGCCGCGGCCCGATCGGTGATGTCCCTCCGGACGGCCTCGGACAGGTTGATGAGCGCCTGGGTCTCCACGTCGATCTCGCTACCGAGCTCGGGAGCCTCGGTGCTGGGGTCCACCCCCGCGAAGAAGAAGGTCTTCAGGTACTGGAGCGCCTGGCTCCCCCGCCCGCCGGACGCGTGCTGGATCATCGCGTACAGCTGCTCGTCCACCCCGGCGGGGCGTGAACGGCGGGAGTTGCGGAACCGGTAGGTGAACCCGTGCAGCGGCCGCAGACCGGCGACCATCTGACCGGGCTTGCCGCGGTTGACGAGATCCAGCAGGTGGGTCTCCATCCACCGGCGGGTGACGTCCCGGTCGAACCCGTCGAACAGCGCGGGATACTCGAGCACGGTGTCGACGAAGTCGTCGACCGACAGGTCGGCAGATCTCGCCAGCACGCTCGGCGATCCTCCCCACCACAGCCGCGGGAGGAACGCGGTGAGCACCCGGTCCATCTCCACCTGCTTGTAGTCGACATGGGTCACACCGGGATGCCGGAATTCCCGGTCACCTTTGTGCAGGGTCACCGTTCACCTTCCTCGGTGAGGGACCGCATCCGCAGTCGCCCGCTCGGCGCGCGATGGATGCGGTACAGGTCCCGGCCGCCCATGGTGAGCAGCACCTCCTGGTACGGCGCCGCGGACAGCTCGTTCTTGAAGATCGTCAAGGCGAGGTAGAGCCCCTGGCGCTCGGCGACTCCGGGCAGATGGCCTTCTCGCAGCCGGAAGAGCAACTCGTAGAGGTCGAGCCGGATGCGCAATCTCGCCCGATGTCCCGCTTCGCCGTGGTATCCCAGGACCAGTGCTTCGGGGTGTTCCTCAAGGTAGGGGGACGACCTGTCCGGCGTGGTCGCCAGCGACAGGGTCTCGGCGGGGAAAAGGCGATAACTGCGGATGCCGCCGCCGGGGACCTGGCGGATCTGCAGGGCCAGCACGTCTCCCAGCCCGCCCGGGTCGGGAAGACCCTCCCCCCGGTTGATCGCGCCGATGATCTCGGGCAGGTGCTCGGTGACCCGTTCCGGGTGGTTCAGCGCCTCGAGGAACCGATGGGCCGACCGGTACGGCAGCAGCCGCCGCGCACGCCGGTCGTCGACGCATTCGAAGTAGAACCGCCGCCGTGCGGAGGCGACGTACCCGCGATGTTCCCGCACCTGCTGAGATGATGGAGCGGCGCTGCGGGGAAGCCGGGTGAACAGCTCGTCCAGCAGGTGGACGTCGTAGGCTCCGCGCTGGTCGACGGTCATCACCGCCTGCCCGGCGTCCGGCCCGACGTAGTCGATCTGCCGGTCCAGGGCCGGGTCGGGTACGGCCGCGACGTCCACCTCGCGTAAGAAGGCCAGCAGCCGGTCCTTGGTGCCGGCGGCACCCGCCCAGCTGTTGAAGTAGAAGCCGTCCAGGATGGCCCGGGCGTCGCCCTCGCGGTACAGCTCGCGGATCTGCTCGCAGCCGCGCCCGGAGGTGAGCATGAAGGCCAGGCCCGAGCGCAGATCGCGCAGCGTCATGTGCAGGTGGCCGCGGAGGTGCGCCAGCGTGTAGAGGTCCCTCAGCCTCGCGGTCACCTTCGGGCCGGCGCTGGGGTGGGCGAAGGTCCGCGCGTTGTGCGGGGCGTAGCAGATCTTCACCAGCTCGCAGGAGTCACACGCCTCCCAGAAGCCCTCATGGGTCATGCGGCCGAGGACGCGGTCGAAGATGGACTCATCGTCACCGGCGACCACGCTGCGCCGGTTGAGGTTGACCACCGCCACGCCGTCCGCCGCCGGCTCGCCGCTCAGTCCGGCACGGATCGTCGCGGCCAGCCAGGGGAACCGCTCCTCGTGGGTGGCGAGGAAGTCGATGAGGCGGCCCTCGTTGATCGCGATGAGCCGCGTCTCCCCCGTGTCCGCGGCGGGAACGGTCCCGGCGTACGGCGCGAAGAATTCGAGCAGGACGTCGTCGTTGGCCTTGTCGCCCTCGTCCTGGCTGCCGTCGTGGTTGGTGCGCAGCCACCTGCCGCCGGGCAGCCGGACGTCCGCCCCGTTGTCCCTCGGCTCGCCGGCCACGGCTCCGCGCCTCTTCTCGCGGGAGATCAAGTGCTCTAGGAACGCGGTCTTGCCGTCTCCCGCGTTGCCGGTGATCACGACCAGGGTGTGCCGCCCGTTGACCACGTCCGGGATCAGGCGCTCGTCGAGCGCCGTCGGCACGTAGAGCTTGAACGGGTCGTGACCGCGGGTGCCCGCGTTGCTGATCGTGCTCTGGCTGTACAGGGTCTGGAGATGGGCCACGAACGGGTTGCCGCCGGCCGCCTCGCCCCTGGGCGACGGCTCGGGTGGGAGCGCCAGCCGTGGCCGGTGCACCTGGTCGCCGATCGCCGTCAGCGCCGCGAGTAGTTCGGCGGCGCTCGCGTATCGATCGCCCCGGAGCGGCGCGATGGCCTTCATCAGCGTCGCGACCAGGGCGTCGGACAGGTCACCGAGACCCGTGAGCGAGGTGGGGTCGATCGGCTGCTCGCCGAAGGCGCGCTGCGGCGAGCGGAAGGGCCACTGCCCGGTGACCAGCTCGTAGATGGTCAGGCCCAGCCCGTACACGTCGCGGTCGGCCAGGTCGGCCACCGTGGGCGGCCCCACACCGGTGTCCGGGGGCGCGTACTTGCCGGTCCCGCCCGCCCGGGACAGGCTGGAGTCGGCGGTGACCGAGACGTTGAAGTCGATGATCTTGCAGCCGGTGTCGGTCCGCAGCAGGTTCCTCGGCTTGATGTCGCAGTGGTAGATCCCGTTGGCGTGCAGGTAGACCAGGCCTTCCGCGACGTCGCGGCCGAGCTTGACCGCGTCGGCCGGGCCGAGCGGCCTGCCTTTGATCAGGTCGTGGACGTCTTGGCCGTCCACGTACTCGAACACCAGGTAGGGGATGTCGGTGTTGGGCAGGTAGTCGGCGTGCTCCACCTTCACCACGTTGGGATGGGACAGGCCGCGCAGCACCTGGTACTCCTGCTTGAGCCGCTCGGTGAGTGATTCGCGGTCCTTGAGCACGAGCTTGACGACCCGGTCGGTGGAGGCCAGGTGGTCGTACACCTGGTAGACCACGCCGAACGTGCCCGACCCCAGCTTGCGCCGCACGGTGTGCGCCCGGGTGAGCGGATATCCCTCGGGAAGGTGCTTGTAGTCCGGCCCTTCCTCACCGCTCGCCGGCGACGCGGAGCCGCCGCCACGCCCGCCGTCGCCGCCCATCGCCTTCTGCAGCATCCGCAGCGCCTCGGCCGCCTCCGGACGGGCGGAGGGGGCGAGCGCGCACAACCGCCGGAGCAGCTCGATGATCTCCTCCGGCACGCCGGCGGCCGTCATCACGTGCTCCGGCAGGACGCTGCCCTTCTCGAACTGGTCCGCGGAGGTGGCGAACGGCAACTCGCCGGTGAGGAGCTGGAAGGCGATCACCCCGGCGGCGTACACGTCGGAGGCGCGGCTCATCGCCTGGGCCCGCGTCTGGCATTCGGGTGCCACGTAGGCGGGGTCGAGCGCCTCGGCGAGCCGGTGCACGACCGTGTGGGAGCGCGGGTCTTCCGGCCGGGCGTAGTCGAAGCCGGTCAGGAGGGCGCGTCCTCCCCCGGTGACCAGGACGGCCGCCGGGGTCAGCGCCCGGTGGATCACCCTGAACCGGTGGGCGTGCGCGAGGCCGCGCAGGATGTCGCGGATCACTCCCAGTTTGGCGTCGGCGGTGAGCGGCTGCCGGGGGTCGTTCAGCCGCAGGTGGAGCGCCTGCCCGCGCACGTCGTCCAGCACCAGCACGAACCGGCTCTCGTCCTCTTCGGGGAAGAAGTCACGGCGGCCGACGATGTACTCGCTCGGCGGCATCTTCGTCAGCACCTCGTAGGCGTTGGCGATCGCGACGCGTTCGGCGGCTCGCAGTTCCTCCGGCTGGAAGGGGTCGGCCTGGTAGACCCGGAGCAGCACCGTCTCAGAGGACGCCACGGTGGCGTTGACCGCGCGGTACTCGGTGACCTCGTCGGTGCCCCCGAGCCGCTCTCGCACGACCCAGTTGCCGAACCGCAGCGGCCCCGCCGGCTCGCGCACGGCGCCGTCGAGCGCCTCTATGATGTCCCGCCGGTACGGCGTCACGTCCCGCGCCAGACCGGTCCGGACCCGGGAGACGTCACTCAGCGTCTCGATGAGGCGCGAGAGGGTCGTGACGTCGTTGGCCTCCGCCTCCGGCCGGTCGTCAGGGTCGATCAGCCGGGCGTCGTCGGCGGTGAGGACCACGAGCGCGTCCACGTAGACACGGCTCAGCGCGGGCCGCGCCTCGGCGAGTTTCCCCTTGAGGGCACGGGCGTGGCCACGCAGCTTGGCCACCGGGGACCCGAACGGCGCCCGGCGCTCCGTATACCACCTGCGGCCGGCGACCTTGATGCGCCCCCGCGTGCCCTTCACGTCGATCAGGCATACCGAGTGGCCAGTCACCACGACGAGGTCGACCTCGTACTTGCTCCCGTGCACCGGGATCTCGATGTTGTGCAGCACCCGCCAGTCGTCGGGAGCGTGATCGCGTAGATGCGCGATCACCTTGCGCTCCGCGTCGTTGACCGGGGGGCCGCCACCGACGAGCTGGGCCATGGGCTACCGCGCCGCCTCTCTTATCGCCTCATCGAGAAGAGCAAGAGCCCGATCCTCCTTCAAATCGGCCTCATCCCGCCACCGATACGCCTGCCGCACCGTCCCCGCGATCCGCTCCCGATCGGCGAGCGTGCACTCGGGCACGGGAATCTGGGCCCGCAAGCCTACGTGCAGATCCTGCTGCTTCCCGCCAACGCTCATCGAGCGCATCACCCTAAAGGCCGCCTCCGAACGCAGGAAGGCAAAAAGATAAGCACCCGGAAAATCCACGGCTCCAGAAACGACCCGAAGGAAGTGTTGCGTGTAAGCGTTCTTCAGCCATTCACCGGTAACGTATATCGCTCGACAAAATACTTCACTATCGCCAAGGGTGCCCTGGGCCGCGATCAGAACGGACTCATCGGCGGCAAATATCCCTAGAGGGGAATGGTTAGGATTGATCCACCGCCCCTCGGGGCGCAACCAGAATCCCTGCCTCTGACCGACCAGCTTCACTCCATATCTGGAATCACTGTCGATCCTCTTGAACCGGGTTCCCGAACCGAGGTAGCCGCCACCGCAAACTTCCCCAAGAGTTCTGTGTGGAACTGAGCGGAGAGCATCGATGAGACGCTGAGCCCGGGGAGAGTAGTTGAGTGCTCGTAGCGATGTAGAGGTGAGGCCGGAGACGGAGAAGTCCAGGTCGCGGGGCTCGTTGTGCCAGTTGAAGTCGATGAGCTCGGAGAGGCCGGCACTCTTGAGCAGGTCGTTGGTGGCGTCAGTGATCCCGGCCTGGAACCGGGACCGCAGCAGCATCGCCTCCTGTATCAGCACATCGATCTGTTGCTCGATCTGGGAGTCGATCCGGGGAACAGGAAGGTCCACGATATGCGAGGGCTCAATATGCTTGACGCTCGTCCCGTAGATCCCTCCCTTGATCATCGAGACGCCGAACGGGCTGGCAAGAAACGTGTATAGATATCCTGCAGGAATCTTCTCCACGTCGGGAACCACTCTGAGCACGTCCTGGCTGCACGCATACCCATCCATGTCGAGGCGCGCATAGGTGACGCGACCTGCCGTCATTCCCGAACACGTGATCAGCGTCCAGCCAGGCTTGAGCGCGAGATTGGGCATTGCCTGGAACGACTTCTTGGTGATCATCGCGAGAGAGGACAGGTCGGCTTGGAAGATATCCGCACTGGAGAGGAACGGAACACCGTGACCGGGGTCGGTGGTGTAGTGCCTCTTGAACCTGCCGGCGTTGAAGATTCCCTCGGTGACCTCCCCCAGGGGCTCCGTCCGTGGCACTCGTTTCAAGAACATGCGAGCCGCGTAGGAGTCGGAGATGTAAGGACCGGGGTCGAGGCGGAAGCTCTGGTCGGCCAGCCAGCTGGCGCGGACGGGGTTGTCGAGGTCGGTCAGCTTCACGAGTTCTCCGGGAACCAGGCGCGCAGGTGCTGGCACAGGTGGTTGAAGGCGGGGTCCTGACAGTGGCGCACCGACACCTTCTCGGCGAGACGGCGGAAGGCGGCCTTGGAGCCGTCGGCCTTGTGGCGGCGCCGCAGGTGTTCGAGCGCCGCCTTGGGGTCGGGCGGCTTCAGCCGGTCGTGCGGCCAGTGCCCGCTGTCGGCGAGGACGCGGCGGAAGTCGGGGGTGCACTTGAGCGCTTGAGCGACGTTGACGTTGTCCTGCCACACCCAGGCTTCCAGCTCCGGGTCGATCACCACGACGGCGAACTGCTCCCACGCGCCTTCCAGGCACTGCTCGATGTGCTTGTGGATGGCCTCCGCGCCGGGGCTGCCGTCCCAGGCGGCGTCCAGCATCACGACCGCGCGCCGGTGCAGTGTCTCGAAGGGCCTTAACAGCTCACGCGCGGTGTTGTACACCCCCGGGTCCTTGGTGGGGGCCACGAAGAGGTCTTCGCGAGGGTCGAACGCGAAGGGACCGCACCGCACGCTCCGGTGCACCTGGGGGCGGCCGAGGAAGCCGCGCAGCATCTGCTCCATTCCGGCGTCGGCGACCAGGAAGACGACGTCTCGTTTGGTCACGACAGCACTCCGGCGGCGAACAGCGTTCCGATGTCGATCGAGCCCTGCCAGTCGCGGAGCCGGGGATGCCGATCGCCGGGGATCACCTCCACGCCGCCGTCCCCGTCGAGCCGGGCGGCGAGCACGTCGGTGAGCTCCGTGTGCGCGAGCACGATGGGCGAGTGGGTCGAAACCCAGACCTGCGACTCGTAGAGCGCGCCGAGCGACTCGACGACGGTCTCGATGGCCCGGGGATGGATGCCGTTCTCCGGCTCCTCGGTGACCAGCAGCGTGGGGAGCGTCTCGTCCTCCAGGTAAGGGAGCAGGGTCAGCACGAGGATGCGCAGGGTCCCCTCGGACAACCCTGATGAGGTGACCCGGTAACCGCCGGCGTACTCGACGGCGAAGTAGGCGTGGTGGTCCTCGTCGCGCTCGATCACGTCGATGGCATTGATCTGCGGGAGCGCGGTACGAACATGGTCGACCCACGAGGCGAAGCGGCCGGGGGCCCTCTCGTGCAGGTCCATGGCCAGCCAGGGGGTGTTCATCCCGGAGGTCATCAGACGCGTGGCGTAGCCGGGCGGCGCAGGGCGGCGCAGGAGGTCCCAGTCGGGATCGAAGAACACCACGCCCTCGCGCAGCAGTTGGGCGAACCACAGCGCGGCGGGGAACAGCGTGGGATCGGCGGGAACCGTGCTCAGGGCGAGCTGCGCCGACGGGACGCGTAGTGGCGGCAGATCACTCTCCTGCGTGGTCGTCTCGTGCACGAAACGGGTCGGTGCCCGCCCCTCGCGCAAGATGACCGGCTGCCACTCCGGGTGCCGCAGTGTGGTGCCGCTAGTGGTGATGCCCTGGGGGAAGGCGCCGGGCTGCGGACGCGGGCCCTGGTCGGAGAAGAGGAAGAGGTATTCGTCTGCGACGTTGAGCGTGCGCGGGCCGACCTCCAGGCGCACCTCGTAGCGCAGATGCGTCGGCACGCGCTGGGTGAGTTCGGCGAAGGTGGTGTCGGACAGCACCTCCACGACATGATCCGGAAGCCGTGCCTCGATCGCGAACGCGATCGCCTCCCCCTTGCCCTTGTGGAGCAACTCCAGCAGGCTGCCGGCTCTGGCGGGCTTGCCCTCGCCCTGACGCTCAAGGAAGGCCCCGACCGCGCGCTGCTGGCGCAGCAGGTCGCCGAGCAGGACCGGGATGTCGAGCAGTGTCGTCTTCCCCGCCCCGTTGGCACCGGCCAGCACGTGATAGCGATCGAGGTCGATGCTCAGTCTGGGGAAGCAGCGGTACCCGTACGCCTCGATCCGGGTGATCACTTGGTGACCCCAGGCTCTCCGTGCTTCTCACGGAACCGCTTGTACGCCTTGGCGATCTCGGGGAGGTCGTTGTCGATGGCCTTGCGCTTGCGGACGAGCGTGCGCACGACGTTCTCCCCGTTGATCCGGATGCGCTCGCGCTCCTCCTGCTCTTCGAGGATGACCTCGCCGTCGGGCTGGCGCTTGTAGACCGGGTTGTTGCGGCGGTCGACACCGACCTTCTCCGCGATGGCCATGAAGACCGGGTAGTCCTGCTGTGCCCCCATGGTCGCGGCCATCCTCTCCTGCCCGGTCTTCTTCTTCAGGAAGAGCAGGGTGGTCAGGATGTTGACGTTCGCCTCGGCGACGAACGTCTCCACCGGCAGCTCGACGCTGGCCAGCACCCAGCAGTGCTCCAGGATCCACCGCCGGATGGCCTCGTCGGTGGGGCCGGGGTTGGACAGGATGCCGTTCGGCAGGACGATGCCGATGCGTCCGCCCTCGCGCACCCACTGGACCGCGCGCTGGATGAAGAGCTGCTCGGGGGCCATCGCCAGCACGGGGTTGTCGCCGGCCACCACAAGGCCGGTTTCCCGGTCACGCGACCACGACTGGGCGACGCCGTCCCGGTACTGATCGAGGATCTCCTTATCCTCGATCTTGATGTCGGTGCCGAAGGGCGGGTTGGCGAGGAGCACGTCGACGCCACCGAACGGGATGCGCTTCTTCGCCTCCGCCAGACCGGGCAGATGGCCCCCGGGAAAGGCCAGGGAGTCCATGTTGTAGACGTTTCCCTCGCCGCCGGTGAGCGTCATGATGCTCATCTTCGTGGCGCGGACCAGGAACGGATCGAAGTCGGCGCCGAACAGGTTCTTCTCCGCGTAGGCGGCCAGCCGGTCCTGGTGGTCGGCCAGTTGTTCCTCGGTGTCGGGCAGCCCGAGCGTCTTCTCCTCACCACGCCACTTGTTGAGCAGGTGCCACAGCGTCTCGCGCAGGAAGCCGCCGGTCCCGCACGCCGGGTCGAGCACCTTTTCGTGTTCCTGCGGGTCGAGGATCTCCACCATGAGGGAGACAGCGCTCCTCGGGGTGAAGTACTGACCCCGGTCGCCCCGCAGGTTGGTGCCGACCAGCTCCTGGTAGGCGATGCCCTTGACGTCCATGTCCGTGCCGGTCAGGTCGTAGGGCGCGAGCTCGCCCACGATGAACGCCAGCGCCCGCGGGGACAAGGTGATCTCGTCTCGGGCGCCGAAGAGCGGGTATTCCCGCTTCACTTCGTTGAACAGCGCGAGCACCCGGCCCTCGATGGCCTTACGGCCCTCCTCGTTGAAGGGCTCGCCCGGTAGCGCGTAGAACTCGGGCGGCCGGCGGTGCCTGCGGCTCATGCGCTCGTCGTGCATCTTCGTGAACAGCAGATAGAGGAACTGCCAGAACGCGGCGTCCTTGGGCAGCCCTTCGTTGCCGTGGATGTAGTTGTGGCACCGGCGGAACGCGGTCTTGAGCATGGCGGCCTCGCCGCGCCGAAGCCGGGCGACCGAGGCGACCGTTCCGCTGCCCACCGTCTCGTCCGCCACTGGCCAGTCGGCCCGCGGCTCGAACTTCGCGCCGAACCGGGTCGACTCCTTGTACAGGAAGAAGAAGTCGAGGCCGTTGGTCCACATTCCGTACTGGGCGAGCGGCGTGGCCTCGGTGCCGAGCAGGGTCTCCAGCTCTTCCAGATCATCTTTGGCCTGGCTGAACGTGCGGATCTTCGTGACCGCCCTGCCGGGCTTCGGCTCTGGCTTGCAGACCACGACGCGGCGCAGATTGGCCAAGACCTTCGGGGCGCCGTGCGCGAAGACGGCGATGTCGGCCCGCTTGACGGTCCGGCGCTTGCCGTCCGCCTGGACCGGGATGGGGAAGTCCCGTGCCATGTCGTCGACGGAGATGCCGTACTCGTGGAACAGCACGCGGGCGATGCGCTGCCGGACGGGCTCCCCGCCCTTCAGCTTGACCGGCTTGCCGGTGATGAAGTCGATGGTCTCGTCCTCGGCGAGCGAATCGAGCTCGCTCTCTGGGGACGACGTGGCCTCATCGGGCTCGCCGATGTCCAGGCCGACCTGCTCCATATGTGACGCCCCTCGCTCCTGTGCCCGTGTATGCCGCGCCCCGTGCCGTCAGCACGTCCGCGACCTCGAATCCTATGACTCGGCAGGCACTCGGAGGACGCGGACGCGAGACTCCACCAGAGATCGCGACCATAGCGATCGCCACCGACATTCCCGTCCCACGCGCGTCTGCGCCCCAGGCGCACCGCGGTCGCCTCGCGTACCGATGCAGCACGGCGCCGCACACCGGCTGCGGGGATACCGCGTCGGGGACGGCAAGCGCTCACTCACCAGCGACCACCGGGCACCGAGTCCACCGTAGGGCGCACTCGGTGACTCCCCGGTCAGGAGGTGAGTTCGGCGTTCAGGTGGGCGCGGAACTCCTTGACCTGGATGGTGGCGGCGTAGGGCTCAAGGCGGTCGGAGAACGTGCGGATGCGTTCGACGGAGCGTACGGAGGTCAGGGAACTCGCCAGCGGGATGGCGGCCCGCGCCGAATCGACGGCCTGTTCCACCTCGCCCATGCTGAGATACGCCTCGGCGGCGTTGATCCGGTTGAGCTGTGCCGACCGTGGACGCTTCTCCGCGAAATCGCGTACGGCCGACTCCGCGCACTCGGCCGCCCGCTCATGCTCGCCGAGGAGTTCCCAGCACACGCCCATTCTGGCGATGAGTTCCGGCTCGTCGTTCCAGGTGGCCCAAGCCGGGTCACGGTCGGTGCTGCCCTGCGCGTGCAGCCGCTCCGCCTGAGCGAGCTGCCGCTGGATCCGCTTGGCGCTGTGCGTATCACCGGTTTCAGCCGGCCTCGTGTGCAGGGCCGTGGCCCATGCTCCGTCCACCAATGACATCGCGATGACCCGAGGCGGGGCATCGGCGCGCTCGACCGCGTCCACCGCCGCCTGGGTCAACCAGACAGCCTGAGCAGACCACCCCAAGTGGAGCGCTTGATGCGTCATGCTCTCCAGCACCAGCACACCCGTCAGCGCGTCACCTCCCGCCTTGGCGAGCCTGAGCGCCTGACCGAAGTAATGCTGCGCTTGACCGTGCAAGTTCAGGTCGAAGGCCGTCCAGCCCGCCATCTCCGCCATCTCAGCCGCCGCCGACATCAGTCCGGCACCGACCTTGTCGTCATAACGGCCGCGCAGCAACGGCGCGACAGTGGTGTTCAGGTAGTCCACCACCGCCGGGCGCACCAACCCCGCGCCGAACTGGTGGTCCATCTGTCCGAACACCTGCCGCGCCTCGACGATCCGCCGCACATCCGCGAGTCCGACCGCCACCCCCGACCCCTCATGCGCCGCCGACGCGGCCGGAGCGCCATAGCTCCACGCCGAGAGCCAGCTCCCCAGAGCCGCCGGGACGAACGGCAGCGCGGCCAGTACATGACGGCGGTCGGGGTCCACGTCACACCTCCAGAGTCGTCCGGCGGCCTCGACGGTAGCCGGAAGCGACAGGTCACTGAAGTCCGGAACGAGCCAGGCTTGCGTATCGACCGGCTCGGCGCCCTCGATCCAGCGTTCGACCTCGGCCGGATCCACACCGAACACCTCGGCCATCCGCGCCCGGTACACCGGCCGGATCTCCTGACGACCCCGCTCCCACCGGCCCCACGTCGTCGGCGACACCCACAACGCCTCCGCGACCTCGTCCTGACTCAACCCCAGCCGCTTACGCGCCCGCGCCAACTCCGGCCGCCCCGCCCCACGCCGCGCACCACCCATACCCACACCACCTCCGACACAAGGAGTCACCATGTGATGACCCATTGTCAAGGCGAGTGGTCCGCCCGGCCCTCCCATCGTCACGAACGCCAGGAAAACGACCACCCGGCGTCCCGGAACGGCGCAGGAACGCCGGGTCACAACCGAGGTTCGCCGGGCACGCTCGGTCGCGCCCAGGGTCCGAACGGCCTCTTCCCCCGTCGCCACGCTGACCTGACACAGACACCCGAGGGGACACGTGAAGGCCGCTCGTGATCGTGCGGTAGAACAGACCCATGACTGACGATCAGCGGCATGGCCGTCGACGTGAAACGCGTTCATAAATGGCCCGGCCCATGAAGATCGTTGTGACCTCTCTGTTAGTGGGCGCCGGATTCGGTGCGGTGACCTCCCTGGCCAACGGCATCGCCCTCGGCTTCGCCGACCTGGAAAGCCGTGCGTACACCACCAGCGGATGGACACTCGCGGAGATCATGAGCGTCCTGCTCGACTCCGGCTGGGCTTGGGCAGGCCTGGGCGTGGCCGTGGGGTGGCTGGTCACACGTGCCGAGGATCGGCGGCCTGTCGCACTGGCGCAAGGCGCAGCCGCCGGAGCGTTGGCACTGCTCGCGGCCGTGGCCGCCTACAGCATCGTGGACGTCATCCGCAGCGGTGCCTCCTCCCCCTGGTACGAGTCCGAACCCCTCGTGTGGTGGGTCGCCGCCATCGTCCTCGGAGTGCCGCTGGGAGCCATCGGAGCATGCGCCAGGCGGCCCGGTGCGGTCGGTCTGCTGGCGAGATTGACCGTACCGGTCGGTGCCGCCGTCCAGATGGTCGTGCTTCCGCCTGGCAAGAACGAGGTGATCAGGGACATCGGACAGGCGGTCGTATGGACGGCCGCCGCCGCGACTGTTTGCTTCGTCATGATCCGCTTCCTTCTCGTGGAGCGCCGTCCGCGCCCTGCGACAGCCGCGAAATCTCCGTGAGCGGAGCGGAGACCATCTTCCGGACTCGCGGAATGGCAGGCGCACCAGAGCGCGAGCGACATGTCGCTGAAGTCCGTGAGAAGCCAGGCTTGCCTATCGACCGGCTCGGTGCCCGAACGCCAGGAAAACGACCACCCGGCGTCCCGGACCGGCGCAGGAACGCGCGGTCACGACCGAGGTTCAACCGACCGACGGCCCCGGCTGCACCAAGCTCCGCGCCCGCGTCGCCGACCGCGCCAGGGCGTTCGGCAAGCCGGTGTCCCCGGCCCGCTCGGTCGTGTTCCGGGGGCGCCCGTCCACCGGATCGCGCCGAGGCCCAGGCGCCTCTGTTCATGGAGTCGTACCGGGGAACTCGCGGCGGGCACGGCCCGCGTTCTGGCGGGTCAGATCACGACTTCCGGGCGCGGTGGCGGGCTATGGCGCCTATGGTGAGCAGCGCGACGACGGCGATGACCTGGCCGCCCAGAATGATCCGGTTGTAGTCGATCGCCGGGTGCCAGCGGACGGTGCCGTCCTTGATGACGAACACGCCGGTCGGCGTGATGCCCACACCGAAGCCGCCGCCGGAGCCCTCGCTGCCCGCGCCCTCGCCGTCCGGGTGGCCGTCGAGGTGACCGCCGCCGCCTCCGCCTCCCCCGCCGACCCGGGCCGCGGGAATGACCGTCACCCCGTCACAGACGATCGGATCACCGTAGGCCCGCCGGACGGTGGTGGCGTCCCGCACTTTGTCGAGTATCTCCGCGACGTTCATGTTCGCCCTCCTGGTGCGGCGGTCGCCGGCCGTACCGCCGGCACTGTCCTAGTATCCGGTCGCGGCATCGGCGAGGTGATCGGCGAAGTGCCGTCTTGGGTGGCCTCTCCCGGCCGCGTCAGTCCGCCGCGAGCGCCGCGTGGACGGACGACACCGCGCTCGCGCCGTCGCCGACGGCCGTGGCCACGCGTTTGGTCGAGCCCGAGCGCAGGTCGCCGACCGCGAAGACCCGGGCGGCGCTCGTCTGGAACGGCAGGGCCGCGCCGGACGAGCCGGCGGGCAGCCGGACATCGGTGAGGACGAAGCCGTCGCCGGCCTTGGCCACGCCGTCCAGCCAGCCCGACACCGGGTCGGCGCCGACGAAGCAGAACAGCGCACGGCTGTCCAGCCGCTGCGGCCGCTCCCCCGGCCGTTCGACGACGATCGACGTGAGGGTGTCGTCGCCGGCCAGTTCGCGGACCGTGCTGCCGGTGCGCACCCGGATCCGGGAATGGGCGCGGATCCGGTCGGCCAGGTAGGACGACATGCCGGCGTCGAGGTCGTCGCCGCGGAGGACCACGTCCACCGTCGCGCCGTGGGCGGCGAGGGACAGCGCCGCCTGCCCGGCCGAGTTGGCGCCGCCGATGACGGTCACCGGCTGCCGCTCGTAGCCTCGGACGTCCGACTCGGTGGCCGCGTACCGGATGCAGCCGGACCGCTCGAACCTCGCCCAGCCGGGAATGTCCAGCCGCCGGTACTGGGCCCCGGTGGCGGCGATCACCGCGCGGCACTCGATGCGGGCTCCGTCCTCCAGCAGCACGGCCGGCCGCCGCCCGTCGGACAGATCGAGGCCCGCCACCGTGCACGGGGCGTGGATCCGCACGCCGAACTTGAGCGCCTGGACCATGGCCAGCCGGGTCAGGTCGACGCCGCTGACCCCGTCGGGAAAGCCGAGGTAGTTTTCGATGCGGGCGCTCTTGGCGGCCTGGCCGCCGATCCCGCCGCGGTCCAGCAGCACGGTGACCAGCCCTTCGGACGCCCCGTACACGGCGGCGGCCAGGCCCGCCGGACCGGCGCCGACGACGACGAGGTCCACCGGGTCCGCGCCGGATCGGTAGGTGAGGCCGAGTGCCTCCGCGAGCGTCACCGGGGTCACGCGCCGCAGCACCGCACCGCCGGCGACCGCGGCCGGAAGGTCGTCCGCCGTCAGCCCGGCCGATTCCATCAGCGAGCGCCCGGGAGGCGAGCTCGCGCTTCGCCAGGTGTGCGGCAGGAGCAACTGCGTCACGTAGCCGCGCAGTTCCAGGCTCTCGGCGGTGTCCGGCCGGGCGACGATCTCCAGAGCTCCGCCGGCGGCCGAGCGGATGACCTCGCGCCGTTCCTGGAACGCCGCGACGAGCACGGCGGCGATGTCGTCCTGCTCGGCGAGGGCCCGCCGCAACGCGGCCGCTCCGATGCGCACGACCGTCCCGGCGGACACCACCCGGGCGGTCAGGTAGACGTGCTGACCGGTGAGCAGGTTGAGCTCGCCCAGGAAGTCCCCCGGGCCGCCCTGGTAGATCAGCCGCTCCGGCTCGATCGCCGTCGCGTCCCGGACGATGTTTACCGTCGCCGTCTGGAGCAGGAAGAAGTCGTAGGAGTCGTCGCCCGAGGTGAACAGGTCCCGCCCGGCCTCGGCGTACTCCGCCTCTCCGTAGCCGGCGAGCCGGCGGAACTGCTCCTCGTCCAGGACCGGCCCCCGCCGCGCTCCGCCACGGGCGGCGGGATCGGGCTCATGCGTCATGTCATCCCCTGGAAGACCGAATCAGGATCGGGCGCGCCGGGCGCCGACGACGGCGCTCACCGGGCCCGAGTGCCAGGCGTACGGCGGCCGGCGGGACGGCGATGGGCGTCGCCGTCCCGCCGGGCGGCGTCAGCGCGCGGCGCGCTTGATGAGGTCGGCCGCCGCGGCGGGCTGGGAGATCATCGCGACGTGCGAGGCGGCGACCTCGCACACCTGTGCCCCGGCCCGCTTCGCCATGAACCGCTGCGCCGCGGCGGGAAGCACCTGGTCGTTCTTGGCGACGAGGTAATAGGACGGAATGGTCTTCCACGCCGGGGCGCCGGACGGCTCGCCGAGCGTGCGCGTGTCGGCGGGTCGCTGGCCGGCCTGCATCAGGCCGGTGACCGTCTTCGGCACGTCGCCGGCGAAGACGTCGTGGAAGAACTCCTTCTTGATGTATCCGTCGACGAGGCCCTCTCCGTAGGGACGGAAGTCCAGCGCCGCCTCGCTCAGCTTGCTCCCCGGGAACTTCGTCTGCAGTTGCAGCAGCGACTCGCCCTCGTCGGGGGCGAACGCGGCCACGTACACCAGTGCCTTCACGTTCGGGTTGCCGGCCGCGGCGTTGGTGACGACGATCCCGCCGTAGGAGTGCGCGGCGAGGACGATCGGGCCGCTGAGGGTGGCGAGGACGGAGGCCAGGTAGGCGGAGTCGGTGGTCACGCTGCGCAACGGGTTCGCCGGGGCGATGACCGGGTAGCCGTCGCGGATGAGCCGGGCGGCGACGTCGTTCCAGCCGGAGGCGTCGGCGAAGGCGCCGTGTACGAGCACCACGGTGGGCTTGGACTTGGTCTCCGGCCGGGACTGGGCCTGCGCCTCGGACGTTCCCAGCAGGGCGCCGGCCGTGACCGCGGCGGATCCGGCCAGCACCGCACGGCGAGTCGTCGTCATATGTGAGCCTTTCAATGCGTGATGAGCAAGCACCTCGTTCGCGGCTCAATGTAGGTCCCGGGCACTTGACGGCCACTGAACCGGCGGTTCCGTCGTCATCCAGTACGCCGAATTAGCGTGCGGGCATGAACAAGGCGATCAGCGAAAGCGCCAAGATATGGGGCCTGCGGCTCCACCTGCTCTTTTATGTCCTGGCCAATCTGGCCCAGATCGTGGTGTGGTGGGCCGTCGACCAGGAACACTTCTTCTGGCCCCTGTGGTCGATCGTCTTCTGGGGCATCGGGCTGGTCTTCCACTACTGGGGTGTGCGCACGGCGCCCAGGTCGAACACCGGCCACCGAACCTACTGATCGGCCGGCACCTGCGGCGCCGGCTCAGGAGGCGAGTTCGGCGTTCAGGTAGGCGCGGAACTCCTTGACCTGGACGGTGGCGGCGTAAGGCTCAAGGCGATCGGAGAACTTCCGGATGCGCTCGACCGAGCGTACGGACGTCAGCGAACTCGCCAGCGGGATGGCGGCCCGCGCCGAATCGACGGCCTGTTCCACCTCACCCATGCCGAGATACGCCTCAGCGGCGCTCATCTTGTTGAGCTGCGCGGCCCTCGGACGCTTGCCGATGAACTCGCGCACCGCCGACTCCGCGCAGTCCGCCGCCCGCTTGTGGTCCCCGAGCAGCTTCCAGCACTTGCTCATCCTCGCCGTGAGTTCCGGCGCGTCCTGCCACGCGATCCAGACCGGGTCCCGATCCGTGCTCCCCCGGGCGTACTCGCGTTCCGCCTCGCCCAGCAACCGTTCGACTCGCTTGGCATTGTGCGCGTCTCCGGTCTCGCCGGGCTTGGCCTGGGAGGCCACGGCCCGTGCTTCGTCGACGAGCAACATGGCCATCACCCGGGGTGGTGCCTGCACCCGCCGGGCACTGTCCACCGCCGCTCTGGCCAGCCAGACCGCTTGCTCGGGCTGCTCCAAGTGGAGTGCTTGATGCGTCATGGTGGCAAGGATCCGGGCGCCCGTCAGAGCGTCGTTGCCCATCTTCGCCAGCTTGAGCGCCTGACCGAAGTACTGCTGCGCTTGTCCGTGAAGGTCCAGGTCGAACGCGGTCCAGCCGGCCAGTTGAGTCATCGCCGCGGCGGCCGTCATCAAATCGGCCCCCACCTTGTCGTCGTAGCGACCGCGAAGGAGCGGCGCAACGGTGGTGTCCAGGTAGTCCACCACTGCGGGCCGTACCAATCCCGCACCGAACTGGCGGTCCATCTGCCCGAACGCCTCCCGGGCCTCCGTGATCCGCCGTACGTCGGGCATACCGACGGACGGCCCAGGGCCCCGGTGCGCCACTGATTCGACCGGAGCGCCGTAACTCCATGCCGACAGCCAACTTCCCAGGGCAGCGGGCACGAATGGAAGTGCCGCCAGCAGATGACGTCGTTCCGGATTCATGTCGCACCTCCACAATCGTCCGGCCCGATCGACGGTAGCCGCGAGGGAGAGGTCGCTGAAGTCCGTGAGAAGCCAGGCTTGCGTATCGACCGGTTCGGCGCCCTCGATCCAGCGTTCGACCTCGGCCGGGTCCACACCGAACACTTCGGCCATCCGCGCCCGGTACACCGGCCGGATCTCCTGACGGCCCCGCTCCCACCGGCCCCACGTCGTCGGCGACACCCACAACGCCTCCGCGATCTCGTCCTGGCTCAACCCCAGCCGCTTACGCGCCCGCGCCAGCTCCGGCCGCCCCGCCCCACGCCGCGCACCGCCCATGCCCCGCACCACCTCCGACACAATGAGTCATCGACCGATCACCGATTGTCAAGAGGGTTGACGCCGTTGTCGGGGCGACCGCACGAAACGACGGGAAAACGACCGGCCGGCGGCGTGCACCGCCCGGCCGGTACGGGAAGGCGTCCAGAGCCGGGTGATCGGCGAAGTGGGCCGTCATGCCGGGCTCGGGACCTGTCCTGACGGCGTCCGGCGTCGTCTCCTGCTCATCACGTTCATCGAGAGCAAGGAGACACGCGCATGCGGCCGACCCCCCACCGTCCGGCGAGCACACCCGGCGACCCCTCCGGGCACCCGCCGCTGCCCCGCCAGGGTGGCGCCACCGAAGCGGGAACGCCGCAGGAGTCCTACGCCGATGTCAGCATGCTGGCCGCGGCGCTGGTGCCCGGCTCGGCGTCGCGCCGCGCCCGTGCCCTGGTGCGCGAGGTCCTGCGGGACGCGGCGGTGTCCGCCGACGCGGTGACCGACGCCGAGCTGGCCGTGGCCGAACTGGCCTCCAACTGTGAGCGGCACGGCCGGCCGCCGTTCGAGGTGCGGATCTTCAGCCTGAGTGGCGTGCCCACCTGGTGCGAGGTCGTGGACGGCGACCCGGACCTGCGGTGGATCCCGGCGATCCTCAACCGTCCGCGCGAGCAGACCGTCCTCGACCTGTTCGCCGAGAACGGCCGGGGCCTGCTTCTGGTGCGCGAGCTCTCCGGCGGCCACTGCCACGCCTACCGGACGACGGCCTTCACCACCGGCGTACCGGCCAAGGCCGTCGCCTTCGCCCTGCCCACGCCCTCAGGCCTGCGCGTCACCTGCCCGCCGCTCCTCCACCTGGCCCGCCACCGGGCCCGGCTTCTGCTGTGATCCGGGTCCGGCGGAGCCGAACCGCTGGGATGATCGCCGGGTGCGGAACGACTCTGACGCCGGGCGGCGACGGCGGTGGCGCTGGGTGAGCGTGCTCTTATGGGTGCTGCTCCTGCCGTTCGCGGGGTGGGCCGGGCTCCGGCTGACGGGGTGGGACCTCGGCCTGTACTGGATCCAGCTCGTGGCCTTCACCCCGCTTGTCGCCGCCGCTTCGCCGGTGGTGCCGGTGGCCGCCCTGCTGATGCGGCGGTGGCCGGTGGCGGCGGCGGGCGCGCTGGTGGTGGCGGTACTCGCGGCGGGCGTGCTGCCCAGGGCGCTCGCCGAGGGCAACCCTGCGGCGGCCGGGCCGGAGCTGCGGGTCATGTCCACCAACCTGGCGGTGGGCGCGGCCCCGGCAGGAGAGATCGCCGGCCTCGTCCGGCGGTTGAACCCGGACGTGCTGACGATTCAGGAGCTGACCCCCGATGCGGTCGCGAGCCTGAAGAAGGCGGGGCTGGACGAGCTGCTGCCCCACCGGGCGACGAAGCCGGCGAAGGGGCCGTGGGGGTCGGGCATCTACGCGCGGTTCCCGCTGCGCGCCGGGTCCGTCATCGAGTACGGCAACTTCCGGCAGGCCGAGGCCGTCGTCGAGGTGCCCGGCGGGCCGGAGGTGTACGTGGCGTCGGTGCATCCGTGCGCGCCGCGCTTCGACTACAAGGTCTGGTGCTGGGCGCAGGGCCTGCGCGCGCTGCCGGCCGCCGAACCCCGGGGCGTGCTGCGCGTCCTCGCCGGTGACTTCAACGCCACGCTGGACCACGGGGCGTTGCGGCGCCTGCTCGGCACGGGGTACCGCGACGCCGCCGACGTCACCGGGCAGGGGCTGGCGCCGACCTGGCCGGCCAAGGGGTGGAAGCCGATCCCTGGGGTGACGCTGGATCATGTGCTGGCCGATCCGCGCATCGCGGTCCGCGCCTACAGCACCCATCTGGTCTCCATGACCGACCACCGCACGCTCTTCGCCCATCTGGTGCTGCCGTGACGCGCTGCCGGGGCATCGTGGACCGCATCCGGTCGCGGCGCCCGGCCGGAACGGGCGCCGCGACCGGTGGTCAGCGGGTGAGGGTGAAGGTGTCGATGTCGAACAGCGAGCCTGATCCGCCGGTGAAGGC
>NZ_BMNT01000018.1:10164-10538 GCF_014646695.1 Sphaerisporangium melleum | reverse complement strand
GAGGCCGAGCCGGTCAGCGTGGTGGACACCGTGGTGAAGGTGTCCCAGCTCCCGGTGTTCGGCACGCTCACCGAACCTAGCAACGTCCCGGACGCCGAACCCGAACGCACCTGGATCGTCCCGCCCGCACCCCCCGACGAAACCCGCGCCGAGAACCCCGTCGCCCCCTGCGTCGACACCGACGCGTACCCCGCCCAGTCACCGTTGTCGATGTACCCGAGCGTCCTGCCGCCGCTGGCCCCGGCGTGGTCGGCCGGCTGCACGCCTGCGCTGGAGGTGTAGGCCTCGCCTTCGGTCGGGGCCGCGGCGGGCGAGCGGGTGAGGGTGAAGGTGTCCACGTCGAACAGGCCGCCGCCGCCCGAGCCGGTGAAGGT
>NZ_BMNT01000018.1:0-10112 GCF_014646695.1 Sphaerisporangium melleum | reverse complement strand
GAGGCCGAGCCGGTCAGCGTGGTGGACACCGTGGTGAAGGTGTCCCAGCTCCCGGTGTTCGGCACGCTCACCGAACCCAGCAGCGTCCCGGTCGCCGAACCCGAGCGAACCTGGATCGTCCCGCCCGCACCTCCCGACGACACCCGCGCCGAGAACCCGGTCGCCCCCTGCGTGGACACCGACGCGTATCCGGCCCAGTCACCGTTGTCGATGTAGCCCAGCGTCCGCCCGCCGCTGGCCATGCCATGGCTCGCGATCTGCACGCCGGCACTCGAGGTGTACGCCTCGCCCTCCACCGTGGTGGGGCCGCCGCCGGACGGCGGGGAGCAGTCGGCCTGCACGGCGCCGGCCGCGTACCGGATGCCGCCGAGCAGCAGGCTGCGGAAGTTCGGGTCGGCGTAGGACTCGGTGGTGTGGCCGAGGCCGGTGTAGAAGGCGCGGCCGGAGGCCTGCGGGTGGCACCAGGTGATGGGGTGGTCGCCCATGGTGCCGCCGCCATAGCTCGTCTCGTCCAGGCTCTGCAGCACGTGGACGGTGGCGCGCGGATTGGTCCGGTAGTTGTACCACTCGTCGGTGCGGGTCCAGGTCGCCGCGAGGTGCGCGGTCGCCGGGTGCGCGCGGTCCTCGTTCTTGACGGTGGCCTGCTGGATCGCGGGGTGGCTGTCGAACCAGGCCCCGGCCAGGCCGCCGTAGTACGGCCAGCCGTACTCGGTGTCGGCGGCGGCGTGCACGCCGACGTAGCCGCCTCCGCCGTCGACGTAGGACTGGAAGGCCGACTGCTGGGAGTCGTTGAGCACGTCGCCGGTGGTGCTGAGGAAGATCACCGCCTTGTACTGGGCGAGGTTGGCTGCGGTGAAGGCGGTGGCGTCCTCGGTGGCGGTGACGCCGAAGTCCCCGGTGACGCCGAGGTCGCGGATGGCCTGGACGCCGGCCGGGATGGAGTCGTGCCGGAAGCCGGCGGTCTTGGAGAACACCAGCACCTGGTAGGCGGCCGCGTGCGCGGCCGTGGGCGCGAACTGCGCGGCGATCGCCGCCGCGGCGACCAGCGCCAGCGCGCGGCGCATGAGCTTGGGCATGTTCTGTTCCTCAGGTCGGGGACCCGGCGCGGTGCGGGCCTGGCCGAGAGGGCCCGCACCGCGCCGGTCCGGCTAGCTCCGGGTGATGGTGAAGGTGTCGATGTCGAACAGCGAGCCGGACCCGCCGGTGAAGACCAGGAAGACCGGGCCGGAGGCCGAGCCGGTCAGCGTGGTGGACACCGTGGTGAAGGTGTCCCAGCTCCCGGTGACCGGGACGCTCACCGAGCCGAGCAGGGTGCCGGTGGCCGAGCCGGAGCGGATCTGGATGGTGCCGCCGGCGCCGGCGGAGGACACCCGGGCCGAGAATCCCTTCGCCCCCTGGGTGGACACCGAGGCGTACCCGGCCCAGTCGCCGTTCTCGATGTAGCCGACCGTCTTGCCGCCGCTCGCCCCTGCGTGGTCGGCCGGCTGCACACCTGCGCTGGAGGTGTACGCCTCGCCCTCGACCGTGGTGGACGAGGCGGTCGAGGTGGCGAAGGTGAAGGCGTCCAGGTCGAACAGGTTGCCCTGGCCGGTCGGGCCCTTGAAGACCAGGTACAGCGTCGTCGTGCCCGCCGGGGCGTTCGCGATCGGGGTGCTGACGTCGGTGAAGGTGTCCCAGCCGCCGGTGTTGGCGACGGTCGCCGAGCCGAGCAGGGTGCCGGTCGCCGAGCCGGCCCGCACCTCCAGGGTGCCGCCGGCGCCGCCGGAGGAGACCCGGGCGGTCATGCTGGTGGCGTTGCTCAGCACGTAGGGCTGGAAGGAGATCCAGTCGCCGTTGTCGGTGAAGCCGACGGTCTTGGCGCCCTCCGCGCCGCCGTGGTCGGCGAGCTGGATGCCGGACATGGCGCCGTAGTGCTCGGCCTGGCGGTGCTTGGGCTGCAGCGTGCGGGTGGCCCGGGAGACCAGGCCGCCGTTGTCGGTGTAGGACACCTCGAAGACGCCGTAGATGTTGGCCGCGGCGTCGTGCTCGCCGTCGACCGGCACGGCGACGGTGCCGCTGCAGCCGTTCCGCACGGTGATCTCGTGGGTGTGGCTGTCGTGGCCGAGCAGGTAGGCGACCCTGGCCCGGGTGCAGTCGACCGTGCCGTCCTCGGGGTCGGTGATCGTGGTCTGGAACGGCACGGTGTCGCCGAAGGCGAACAACTGGCCGTTGACCGGCTGGGTGAACGCGACCGATGGCGCGGTGTTGCCGACGGTGATGACCAGGCTGGCCGTGCCGGTGAGTCCCTGCGGGTCGCGGACGGTCAGCGTCGGGGTGAAGGTGCCGTTGGTGGTGTAGGTCTTGGCCGGGTTGGCGGCGGTGGAGGTGGTGCCGTCGCCGAAGTTCCATGAGTACGTCAGCGCGCCGCCCTCGGGGTCGGAGCTGCCGGCGGAGGAGAAGTTCACCGTCAGCGGGTTGGCTCCGGAGGTCTTGTCGGCCGCGGCCTTGGCGATGGGGTTGCGGTTGGTGCCGCCGAGGTACTCGACGCGGTAGAGCGCCTGGTTGCCGCTGCCGCTGCCGTAGTCCAGGACGTACAGGGCGCCGTCGGGGCCGAAGGCCATGTCCATCACCTGGGTACCGGTCCAGGGGAAGGCGGCGATGTCCCCGTAGCCGCCGTCGGACTTGACCTCGATCGCCTTGATCCACCGGCGGCCGTACTCCCCGGCGAAGTACCGCCCGTTCAGCGCCTGCGGGAACTTCACCGTCGAGGAGGAGTTGGCGTCGTAGCGGTACACCGGGCCGCCCATCGGCGACTCCGAGCCGCCGCCGAACTCCGGCGGCGAGCCGGCGTCACCGCCGTAGCGGATCCACGCCGGCTTGGCGGCGGGCAGGGTGCCCAGTCCGGTGTTGCGGAAGGAGTTGTTGACCGGGCCGTTCGCGCAGTCGTACTTGGCCTGGGAGGGGCCGCTGGGGAAGGTGTACTCGTTGTAGGTCTCGGCGGTGGTGTTGGTGCCGGTGCAGTACGGCCACCCGTAGTTGCCGGCCGCGGTGATCCGGTTGAACTCCACCTGGCCCTGCGGGCCGCGGCTGGAGTTGGTCGCTCCGGCGTCCGGGCCGTAGTCGCCGAGGTAGACGATGCCGGTGGCCTTGTCGACGTTCATCCGGAACGGGTTGCGGAAGCCCATCGCGTAGATCTCGGGGCGCGTCTTGGCGGTGCCGGGCGGGAACAGGTTGCCCGACGGGATGGTGTACGTTCCGTCCGCCTGGGGCTTGATGCGCAGCACCTTGCCGCGCAGGTCGTTGGTGTTGGCCGAGGAGCGCTGCGCGTCGAACTGCGGGTTGCGGTCGGTGCGCTCGTCGATCGGGGTGTAGGCGTCCGATTCGAACGGGTTGGTGTCGTCCCCGGTGGTCAGGTACAGGTTCCCGGCCGCGTCGAAGTCGATGTCCCCGCCGACGTGGCAGCACTGGCCCCGGTCGTTGGCGACCTGCAGCACGACCTTCTCGCTGGTCAGGTCCAGGGTGTCGTCCGACTTCAGGGTGAACCGGGACAGGTTCAGGTGTCCCTTCCACTGCTCGAAGTCCGCCGCGGTACCGGTCTTGGGCGCGTCACCGCCGGGGGTGGTCAGCTTGGGCGAGTAGTACAGCCAGATGTAGCGGTTCGTCGCGAAGCTCGGGTCGGCTGCGACGCCCTGCAGGCCTTCCTCGTCGTGGGTGTAGACGTCGAGTCTGCCGGCGACCTTGGTGTTCCCGGCGGCGTCGGTGACGCGCACCGTGCCATCGCGGGCGGTGTGCACCACCGAGCGGTTGGGCAGCACGGCGAGGGACATGGGCTCGCCCAGTTCGGCGGCGCCGGTGGCCAGGCTGACCTGCTGGTAGTCGGAGGCGGGGATGTCGATGGCGTAGGCGGCCGGTGCGGTGGCCGTGACCGTGGCCGCGCCGCCGGCGACGACCAGCGTGATCGCGGTGAGCAGGCGTGCCCACGGCCGAGGTCGTGGTGACATGGAGGTCCTTCCTGACCTGGGGGGTGAGTCAGGCAAAAGGCGCGCGCCGCCGCGCTTGCCGTCCGGTCGTGCCAGGAGCTCGTAGGAGGGCTACGAGATGGTGTGCGGCCGGCCGGAGGGTGCCGCTCCGGCCTGTCGCATGGATCGAGTGACGGCTGTTTGCAAGAAGCTTATTGACTGATGCAATTACAGAGCAGGCGATGAGGTACCGCCTCAGGGGTCCACTACCGGTGCCTGGCGATGGCGGGCCCTGTCCCGAGTTCTAACACGGACACTTCACCGCGTAAAGGCTCAACCTGAAGCCTTACGCAACGTGTGCGACATCTGACAGCGATGTCATCCGGCTGGCCATGTTACAGAAGCGTTACACAGGCGAAGCGCTTCGACGCTTGCACCGCACCAGAGAGCGCTCTTTCATGGAGCACACATCGCAAGATGATCTGAGAAGGCTGCAATTACGTAATCGATATTCGAAATTTCTCAGCAACCGCTCACCCCGGAGTGGCCGTACCCGGGAACGCCCTTCGACCCGAGGAGTCACCGCCCATGTTCAGCCGGCGCAGAGCGACCCTGGCGGCGGTCCTGCTCGCGGCGTCGCTCGCGATCTCGGCCCCCACGGGACCGGCGGCGGCCACGGCCGCCCGCGCGACCGCGGCCGCCGCGAGCCACACCGCCTCCGACGTGCATCTCTTCTACTACCCCTGGTACGGCAGCCCGTCGGTGTACGGGAGCTACCGGCACTGGCCGCAGGGCGGGCACACCCCGCCGGCCGGCATCGGCGCCGACCTCTATCCCGCGCTCGGCCCCTACGACTCCGGCGACCTGGCCGGCGCGGTGGCCCAGCACATGCGATGGATCCAGCGGTCCGGCGCCGGTGTGATCGTCTACAGCTGGTGGGGCCAGGACTCCTACGAGGACCGGCTCGCGGCCGGCGTGCTGGCCACCGCCGCGCAGTACGGCATCAAGGTCGCCTGGCACCTGGAGCCGTACGCCGGGCGCACCGCCGCCTCGACGGTGGCCGACATCCGGTACATCAACTCCCGCTACGGCGGCAGCCCCGCGTTCTACCGCGACCAGACGCGCGGCGGGCGCGGGGCGTTCTATGTCTTCGAGAGCCTCAGCATCCCCGACTGGAGCGCCCTGGACCAGGTCTCCGCGACCGGCATCGTCCTGGCCCAGACCACCGACACCACCAAGGTGGCGCACTTCGGCGGCATGTACACCTACGACGGCATCGCCGGCGCGACCGCGCCCGGCTGGAAGGGCGCGAGCGACTACTGCAAGGCCAACGGGCTGGTCTGGGCGCCGTCGGTCGCCCCCGGGTACATCGACGACCGCGCCGTGCCGGGCAACACCACCCCCACGCTGGGCCGCGGCGACGGCGCCACCTACGACACCGAGTGGCGCAACGCCCTCACCCAGGGCGAGCCGAGCTGGGTCTCGGTCACCTCGTTCAACGAGTGGCACGAAGGCTCGGTGATCGAACCGGCCGCCGCCACCCCGCCCGCCGGGTACGGCTACCAGACCTTCGACGGCGCCTACGGCAAGACCGGCACCGCGGCCGAGACCGCGTACCTGGACCGGACCAAGTACTGGGTGGACACCTTCACCGGGACCACCACCACCCCGCCGCCCGGCACCGACCTCGCGGCCGGCCGCCCGATCAGCGCCGACAGCCACACGCAGGTCTACGTGGCGGGCAACGCCAACGACGCCGATCCCTACAGCTACTGGGAGAGCGCCAACCACGCCTTCCCGCAGTCGATCACCGTCGACCTGGGCGCGGTCACCGGGGTCGGCAGGATCGTCCTCGGCCTGCCGCCCTCCCCCGCCTGGGGCGCGCGGACCCAGACCCTGTCGGTGCTCGGCAGCCAGGACGGCGGGACGTACTCCACGGTGGTGGCGCCCAAGGGCTACCTGTTCGACCCGGCCGCCGGCAACACCGTGACGATCACCTTCCCGGCGACCTCCCGGCGTTTCGTCCGGCTGACCTTCACCGGCAACACCGGCTGGCCTGCGGGCCAGCTCTCGCAGTTCCGGGTCCACCCGGCCTGATCCCGGGCGCCCCGGCGCGGCCGCCGCTCCCTCGCACACCGGGGAACGCGGCGGCCGCCGCATTCCGCCACCTCCGACCGGCGGGTCGCTGGAAATGAGTTTGCGCGGCCATGGGATTCGCCACCAGGTGCCCAGGAAATTGTGAGGAACAGGCGGTTACCGGGGCGCGCGGAAAAGCGCACACGACGATTGGCGTCCACCCCGCACGGAGACCGTGGAAACAGTCCGATGCACCGTCGCCGACGGGAAGGTGTGTGGCGTGGCAAGCGTGGATACCACCAGGAACAGTCGCCAGTCCGAGAAACCGGTCACGGGCACCGTGGGCCAGGCGAGCGCCGGGAAGGTGGTGAGCGGCGGCAGGAAGCCGGAGACGGCCGCGGGCGGGTATCCGGCACTGGACTGGGAGCACCGCATCCGCGACGTCCTGCGGCCCGGCGGCCCGCGCTCCCAGGAGGTCCAGGCGCCCAGCTACGAGGAGATGCGCCCCTTCGGCCATCGGGAGACCGCCGGATTCCCGGTGTACAAGAACCTGGAAAGGCGGCTGCTGGACGCCACCGCCCATCCGGATCCGGAAATCGCGCACATGCTGGCCGTATGCGCCGCGTACTCCTATTCCGACGCCCGCACGCTGTCCATGATCATGGCCAGAATGGGGCTGGAGGACAATCACGTCCAGATGATCCAGACCTCGGTCGACGCCATGCTCGTCTGCTCGACCGCATATCTGATCCAGAGCCGTAGCGGCCGGGTCGGAATTCTGGTCTACCGGGGCACCGAACCGCTCAATTTCATCAACTGGCTGAGTGATATCGACGTCGACCCCGAGCGCATCGGCTACCAGATCGGCGATCCGCGGGCCACCGTCCACGCGGGCGTGTACCGCAACGTGCGGGCCACCCGGTACGAGGTCATGAACATGCTGCGGCGCGCCTGTGATCGTCACGCGATCCAGTCGCCGCGCCCGGACGGCGACGGCCTGAACCACGAGACGTACGGCCCCGGCCCGGCGGAGGGCGACCTGGAGGCGCTCTACATCACCGGGCACAGCCAGGGCGGGGCGATGGCCGCCCTCATGGGCGTCATGATCCGGCACGAGCGCAAGTACCGGGAGACGATCGGCGACCGCCTCAAGGCGGTCTACACCTACGGGCAGCCCATGATCGGCGACCCGGCGTTCGCGGCGGCGTGCGAGCGCGACGAGTTCCTCCGCGAGAACGTGGTCCGTTACGTCTACGACAGCGACATCGTGCCGTCCCTGCCGCCCGCCGCGGCCGGGCCGTTCCGGCACTTCGGCCGGGAGTACCACTACCGCATCCCGCACCTGCGCAACGGCCTCATCGACGCCGTCACCCGGCAGCGGCACTCGCCGCAGGCCAAGAAGGGCGCGTGGGAGGCCAGGAGACGGCCGACGCAGCAACTGCCCAGCCTGCTCGGCATCCCGCTGTCGGCGATGTCGTTCGTCGGCCGGAAGTTCGCGGCGACCCGTTCGCTGCCGGTCGTGTTCTCGGTGGACGACCACATGCCCCAGCACTACATCGCCGCGCTCACCCCGCCCGGAGTGCATGACGAGTACGGGGACTGACTCCGCGCGTCCCGTGATCGCCGGCCCACCGCCGACTGGTGGGCCGGCGATCGGCGTTCCGCACCCGGACCCGCATCACGCCACGCCGACCGGCCACCGGTGAGCATATCGTCACTCTCCGTTACGATGATGGCGGTGTCGATCAACGTGTGGATCAACCGGAGGAGAATGCCATGCGACGTGTCATGACCGCGGCCGGCGCCCTGCTCGCCGCCGCCCCGATGGCCTTCGCCGCTCCGCCGCCGGCCTCGGCCGCGACGGGCACCGTGGTGATCGAGGGCGACCGGGTCCCCCGCACGCGGCTGGCCGACCCGGCGCCGGGGTGCCACCTGCTCCCCTCGTTCCCGCTGCTCTCCCGGGTCTCGGTGATCAACTCCACCGACGCCGACATCACCCTGTACCCCGGGGAGGGGTGCCGGGCGGGCCTGCTGCGCCCTGCCACCACCGTGAAGGCGGGCACCACCCGCGAGCGCACGCTCACCGGCACCTACAGCCTTCTGGTGCAGGCCGTCTAGAAGGACGCGCACCTCTCCATCCGGCGACGGAGCACAGGCGGGCGCCTCCTCCCCCTGACGGAGCGGTGCCGCCACGTGCGATCATGCTCCTCGCACCGGCCCGTCACGCCCGGCTTCGGCGTGACCGGTGCCGCACGGGCCGGCCGATCGCGAAGGATGCGCGCATGGAGATGTTACGAGTGGCCGCCCTGGTGGCCGCGACGCTGACCACCGGGCTCGTCGCCGGCCTGTTCTACGCCTACACCTGCTCGGTCATGCCCGGCCTGCGGCGGGCCGGTGACCGCACGTTCGTGGAGACGATGCAGCGGATCAACGTGGCCATCCTCAACGGGTGGTTCCTGTCGTGCTTCCTCGGCGCCGCAGTGCTCACGGCGCTCGCCCTGGCGCTGCACATCGCGGCGGACGTCCCCCGGCCGGTCGCCTGGCTCGTCGCGGCGCTGGTGCTGTACGTGGCACAGCTCGCGGTCACCTTCTCGGTCAACGTGCCACTGAACAACGAGCTCGAAGCGGCCGGCGCGCCGGACCGGGTCGCGGACCCGTCCGTGCCGGCCGACGCGCGGCGGCGCTTCGAGGGACGGTGGGTGCGCTGGAACCTGGTCCGCACGCTCACCTCCACCGCCGCCTTCGCCTGCCTGCTGGGTGCCCTTGTCTCCGGCTGACCGTCCCAACAGTCGCACTCATCGGAAAGTTCATGGGTCGGACCGATGTCCGGGGCAGGCCGTCCGGCCCGCCGGATCGAGACCCTGGTCCATCTGGCCTCGCCCGGACGGCCGCACCGTGAAATTTTCAAAGCGGCGTTCAGCCGGTGGCATGGCATGGCCCGCGCGCCGGTCAGCGGCGGGCGAGAGCGCACAGGATGAATGACTACGATTCATCTCATACTTGACGCGGTCGGATGCATCGTATTTGCTCCCACCGCACCCACCATGAACGTTACGGAAGGCGCCCGGCATGGAGCAGGCCGACAGCACATCGGCCTCGGCACGCCGTGCCCCGGGCCGGCGCCGGTTCCACCCGGTGATGTTCCGCCCGGTGGACGGGGCGGAATCGGCGGGTGTAAGACGTACGCTTGCACGGGAGGATGGAGGGCAGCGTGGTCGACTCCCCGCGTGAGGGCGGTTATCGGCCGGGGTATGAGGTGGCCGCCGAGCAGGTGCTGGAGTTGATCGCCCGGCTCGGCCTGCGTCCCGGTGACCGCATGCCCACCGAGGTCGAGCTCGCCGCACAGCTCGGCACGAGCCGGACGGTCGTGCGCGAGGCGGTGAAGATCCTCTCCGCGCTCGGCCGGGTGCGGGCACAGAAGGGCCGCGGTCTGTACGTCGCCGACGACGAGGGCATGCTCGGCGCCGGGCGCCTGGCGTCGTTCTTCCTCCCCGCCGACCTGGACCACGTGTACATGCTCTTCGAGTTCCGGCGGGTGCAGGAGATGGAGACCAGCCGTCTCGCCGCCCGCCGCGCCACCCCGGCGGAGCTGAGAGCCATCGACGAGGCGGCCGCGCTGTGCCGTGGCGGCTTCGACACCGAGCGTGAGGAGCTGTTCACCGAAGGGGACGACGCCTTCCACACCGCGATCGCCGTCGCCTCGCACAACATGTTCCTCCAGACGGCGGTCCGGGAGGCGCGGCGGCTGCAGGCCCAGTCCAACCTCATCGGGCTGCACGGCTCGGTGGGCGAGCATGCCGCCAAGGCCGTCGAGGAGCACGAGGCCATCCGCCAGGCCATCCGCGCCGGCGACCCGGAGGCGGCGGCCCAGGCCGCGGCCGCGCACATCGACAACACCCTGGACGACTACCGCAGAGAGATCCAGCAGCGGCTCTTCGCGCCCACCGAGTGACGACCGGCACGGCGCGCGGGTCGCGGCCTCGCCGACGTCGTGGCGGGCAATGCGGGTCGTACCCGGTCTAGACGTTGAAGTACTTGGCTTCGGGGTGGTGGACGATCAACGCGGAGGTGGACTGCTCGGGATGCAACTGGAACTCC
>NZ_BMNT01000017.1:87619-180738 GCF_014646695.1 Sphaerisporangium melleum | reverse complement strand
GCCACGGATGTGAAGGTGGCCACGGCGAGTGGTACGTCGCAGGCGCTGACCGGGTTGTCGGCGAGTACGTCGTACACCTTCTATGTGGTGGCGCGGGACGCGGCGGGCAACAGCTCGCAGGCCAGCAACCCGGTCACCTTCACCACGACCTCTGGTAGCGGGAACGGCGGCTGCACCGCGACCTACGCGATCACCAACTCCTGGCCGGGCGGCTTCCAGGGCGAGGTCACGGTCAAGAACACCGGCACGGCGGCGATCACCGGCTGGACGGTGAAGTGGACCTTCGCCAACGGCCAGACCATCAGCCAGCTCTGGAACGGCACCCTCACCCAGAGCGGGGCGAACGTCACGGTGAAGAACGTGAACTACAACGGCAACCTCGCGGCCGGCGCCTCCACCGGCTTCGGCTTCGGCGCGTCCTACGGCTCGGCCAACTCCGTCCCGTCCCCGGTCACCTGCACGGTGGGCTGACCGGACCGGTGAGCGAAAGGGGGCCCGGCGCCGGACACGGCGCCGGGCCCTTTCTCATCGCCGGGAGCCGGGCAGGTCAGCGCGCGGAGACGTAGGTGACCATCGAGGCCGACTCCTGCCGCGTCCCGCCCTTGTAGCACGCCACGTCACGCACGATCGCCTCGTTGCCGTACGTGGTCCAGGGCGCCAGCAGGTTGCAGAACGCCGGCCCGGAGCCGAACGCGGTGACCTGCACGTCGTCGGGCAGCACACCGACCTTGTGGAAGGTGACCAGGCGCAGCCCGGTGCCGGCGGTCTGGATCTCGTTGTAGGAGCCCACCGAGTTGTAGCTCACGCCGGGCGGCACCGGCGAGTACGGCCCGGGGTTGCCGGGGACGTTGTCGAAGGTGTAGGCGAAGTACCTCGGCGGGACCGCCCCACCGGTGATGGCACGCTCGTGGTGGTAGGTCAGGGTCCACCCGGTCGACAGCGGCGCGTCGGCCGCGTCGAAGCACCGCACCTGGATCTTCTGCCCGCTCCAGGTCGGCGACCACGCCGACGCCTTGCAGTGGGCGGGCCGCTGGGAGTCCACGGCGGTCACCTGGATGTTGCCCGCGGTGGTCGAGGGGCCGATCCCCGGCAGGTCGACGGTCCACACGCCCGGGGTGATGGACGGGCTGACGACGTTGAGGTTCCCGGCGGAGTTGTACGTCGAACCGATCGCGGCGCCGGTCCAGTACACGTAGCCGAACGCCCCGGGCGGGGTCAGGGTGCCCGTACTGGAGGCGAAGGTGATGGAGAACGGCGTGAAGATCGGCCGGCCGCTGTAGTGGTAGCACTGGACCGCGACGAGCAGGTCGGAGCCCGAAACGCCGTACTTCTGCACCTGGCAGTACTGCGGGCCGTCGGCGATCGCGGTGACGTGGGGCACCCCGTTGTTCTGGCGCTCAGGGGAGACGCCGATCGCGGGGAAGCGCACGTAGACCTGTCCGGTCGAGCCCGGGGTCACCGTGACGTTCTGGCCGGCGGGCCAGCTTCCGGCCTGGTGGGTGAGGTCGGGCAGCCCCGAGGAGATGTCGACCAGGGCGAAGCCCCAGCGGTCGGGTACGGCCGCTTGGGCGCCGGCCGTCGTCCAGGCCAGGCCTGCGGCGACCATCACGATCACGGTGAGCAGTCGTGACAGGGCGGTGCGTAACAGGGTCATGTCGTCCTTCCGTCCGGGTCAGGTCGGCGGCTCGCGTCGCGGCGCCGGCGGCGGATGCCAGGTGCCGGCGCCCGGGCGAGGGAACGGAGCGGCGCGGAGATCCGCGACGTCCAGCGTTCTTGTAACCCGGCCGCCCGCGGTTTGAGAAGGCCCAACGCCTTCGGCCCGCGCCGGCCCGTGCGCATCGGACCGTCCCCGGCCAGGGCATGGCGTGACCGAAACGCCGGTCGGGCTCAGGGGCGGCTCGGGGTCGGCTCCGCCCGCGGTCGGACGGCGAGTTCTACCTGCGGATGAGGCGGCCGGTGGAGGATCGCACCTATTCTGGACACATGAGCGGGCCGGACAGGGGGGGACGGGTGGCCGTAACCGACGAGCCGAGCGGCGACGCGGTGCAGACCGCGAAACGTGAAGGTTTCATGGGCTGGCTCGACGGGGTGCGCTCCACCCGCACCGGCCGGCTCACTCTGAAGATCGTCATCGGCGTGGTGGGCGCCGCCCTGGTGATCGGCGGCCTGCTGCTGGTGCCGCTGCCCGGCCCGGGCTGGCTGATCGTCTTCGCCGGCCTCGCCGTTCTGGCGACCGAGTTCGACTGGGCGCACCGGCTGCTGCAGTTCGCCAAGCGCACGCTCGCCGACTGGACCGACTGGCTCAAGCGGCAGAGCTGGCCGATCCGCATCCTGGTCGGCGCCGTCACCCTGGTCTGCGCCGCCGTCGTCGTCTGGGCCATGGTCAGGGTCAGCCTCGGCATCGACCTCGTCGAGCAGGCCCGCGCCTACCTGGCCTGACGGCTTCAGGTCGCGCCGCCCGTGCGTTCACGTCGTTGACCGGCCCGCGGTGAGACTGTCATCTCGGTACGAAAACCACCTATGCGAAATGACGCTAGACGTATAGCAATGTGGTGATCGTGGAGTAACGTCCGGATCACTGGAGCCGCCGGCCCGGCCGGCGGAGCCAAGGATCCTCGCCGGACCGAGAGGTGCAGAAGGTGAGCGCTGTCGAGGCTCGGGTGGGTGCCGCCCGGCGACGCGGGTGAGCGCGTACGGGGTCCCGGCGACACCTCAGGTGCCCCGCGAGTTCGCGGACGTCCTGCGCGCCCATCTCGCCGAGCTGACCGAGGAGATGATCGGCGAGATCCGGGCCGGTGTTCCCGAGTACTC
The DNA here is from genome assembly GCF_014646695.1 of Sphaerisporangium melleum. Taxonomy (GTDB): domain Bacteria; phylum Actinomycetota; class Actinomycetes; order Streptosporangiales; family Streptosporangiaceae; genus Sphaerisporangium; species Sphaerisporangium melleum. The sequence goes on along the minus strand of NZ_BMNT01000017.1, from coordinate 177,927 downwards.
CCGGCCCGGCGACGAGAAGTACGTCAAGGCCGTGCGCCGCGCGGTCGAGGAGGCGCTGCGGCTGTTCCTCGCCCGGATCGCCGGCGACGGCGACGAGCAGGGCAGGGCGCCGGAGGTCTACCGGGCGATCGGCAGGGGAGAGGCGAGCGAGGGCCGTCCCCTGGACTCCCTCCAGGCCGCGTTGCGGATCTGCGCGCGGGTGGCCTGGCGGCGGCTGGCCCTGGCGTCCGAGACGCTGGATCTGTCCCGCGAACGCCTGTGCGCGGTGGGCGAGGCGATCCTGGTCTATCTGGACGAGATCGCCGCCGCGGCGGCCGAGGGCTACGCCGAGGCGCAGATCAAGGTCGCCGGAGAGCTGGAGCTGCGGCGCCGTCGCCTGCTGGACCTGCTCGTCGCAGGCCCGCCCGCCGACCTGCGGGCCGTCGAGGACCTGGCCCGGGCGGCCGGCTGGACCATGCCGCGCTCGGTGGCCGGGGTCGCGCTGGCGGCCCGCCCGCTCGCGGCCGCGTTCGGCGACCGCGAGCCACCCGGCCACCCTGCCATGCCCCCGTCCGTCCTGGGACTCGCCTCCGCTTCCGCGGCGGTGGCCCGTACGGCGGGGCCGGTGAACGGCACCGTGGGCGGGGTGGCCAGGCCGGCGTTGCCGCCGGACGTGCTGGCCGCCCTCGACCGGCCCGACCCGTTCCTGGTCCTGCCCGACCCCGAGGCGCCCGGCAGGACGGCGCTGCTGGACCGCGCGCTGCGCGACTGGGTGGTCGTCCTCGGCCCGCCGGTGCCGGTACGGGAGGCCGCGCAGTCGCTCAGGCTGGCCCGTGAGGCGCTGGACCTGACCCGGCGCGGGCTGCTGCCGTCCGGCAGGGAGACGGGCGCGGGCAGATCGGCCCCCGCCGTGGTGCGCTGCGCCGACCACCTCGCCACGATGGTCGTCTGCAAGGACGAGGCGCTGGTCCGGATCATCCGCCGTACGCGGCTGGCGCCGCTGCGCGGGCTGCGCGCGGGACAGCGCGACCGGGTCGCCGAGACGCTCCTGGCCTGGCTGCAGTGCGGGCACAACGCCAACGAGGTGGCCGCACGCCTGCACGTGCATCCGCAGACCGTGCGCTACCGGCTGCGCCAGGCGATGGAGCTGTTCGGCGACCAGCTCGGCTCACCCGACGACCGTTTCGAGCTGGAGATAGCACTGCGCGCCCGCGCCCTCGAACCGCCGCGCACCGGCGGGCGCTGAAACCCGGGAAACCGTCCCGGGGAGAGCCAGGAGTTCTCTTCGCCGTGCCTGATGCGCGGTTTTGTCATCCGCGGACAGCGGCCCGGATTTCTTTCATTGTCCTGGACCAAGTCAGCAGGCCGGTTCCGGAAATACCGTTCTGCCGATCAGGCGTGCCCCCTCGCCGATCGGCGGAAGGCGGAAAAGGAAATGCGCTTTCGGTTCGTCCTCCCGGTGCTCGCCGGCGCGGTGCTGCTGTCCTCGCTCCTCACCGGGACCGCGCACGCCGAGACCTCTCCGCAGGGAGCGAACGACTGGACCTGCCGCCCGCCTGCCGCCCACCCGCGCCCGGTGGTCCTGGTCCACGGCACCTTCGCCTCCATGGCGGTGAACTGGCCCGCGATCTCGCCGGTGCTCAAGCGCGCGGGATACTGCGTGTTCGCGCTGAACTACGGCGGCGGGGAGGGCGCGCTCATCCAGGGCACCGGGGACATCGCCCGCTCCGCCCAGCAGCTGTCCGCCTTCGTCGACCGGGTGCTCGCCGCCACCGGAGCCGCCGAGGTGGACCTCGTCGGCCACTCGCAGGGCGGCATGATGCCGCGCCACTACCTGAAGTTCCTCGGCGGGGCGGCGAAGGTGCGCAAGCTGGTCGCCCTCGCGCCGTCCAACCACGGCACCACGCTCAGCGGCCTGGCGACGCTCGGCGACCTGCTCGGCCTCACCGGGCCGATCACCGACGCGTGCCCGGCCTGCGGGCAGCAACTCGCGGGGTCGGCGTTCCTGACCGCGCTCAACTCCGGCGGCGACACCGTGCCGGGTGTGGAGTACGCGGTCATCGTCACGCGCTACGACGAGGTCGTCACGCCCTACACCTCCGGCTACCTCAGTGGCGCGGGCGTGCGGAACGTGCGGCTGCAGGACGTCTGCCCGCTGGACTTCAGCGCCCACCTCGGGGTGATCTTCGACCCGGTGGTGCAGCGGCTGGTGCTCGACGAGCTGGGCGCGCCGCGCGGCGGGATCAACTGCCTGAACCCGCTCGGCTGACATCCGCCGGTCGCGGAACCCGGGCAGGGCCGCCCCCGGCGCGGCGCGGGGCCGGTGGGCGGGGAGACGAGAGGGCGGCGGCGAGCGCGGGACTTACAGGTACAGGCCGGTGCCCTGCTCGGTCTGCTGGGTGGCGATGGCGTGCAGGTCACGCTCGCGCATGACCAGGTAGACCTGGCCGTGCACCTCGACCTCGTACTGGTCCTCGGCGTTGAACAGCACCTTGTCGCCCACCTTGACCAGGCGGGCGCTCGACCCGGCACCGCACACCTCGCCCCAGATGAGGCGGTTGGCCATCTTGACGGTGGCGGGGATGACGATGCCCGCCGAGCTGCGGCGCTCCTCGGACTCCGCCTCGACCTTCACCATGACGCGGTCGTGGAGCATCTGTATCTCGAACTTGGGGTCAGCCACACCCGAAGCTTATGCCGAGCGCGCGCGAAGAGTGACCTCCTGCGTGCGGGGTGCTCCGGGAGCGCTCTCTCACCGGTGATCGATAAGGTGGCGGCAGGAGGGGTGATGACCGCAGATTTCAGCGACTGGCAGTGGATCAACGAGCCCGCGAAGTGGTCGGCGGACCCGGCGGGGACATTGCGGGTGACCGCGGACGCGCGCACCGACCTGTGGCGGGTCACCCACTACGGGTACAGCTACGACACCGCGCACCTCTTCGGCCGGACACTGCCCGGCGACCTGCGGGTGGCCGCCACCTTGGAGGCCGGCTACGCCGAGCAGTACGACCAGGCGGGCGCCGCGCTGCGCATCGACGAGGAGAACTGGATCAAGGCGGGCGTCGAGTTCGTCGACGGCCGGATCAACCTCAGCACCGTGGTCACCCGGGGTTTCTCCGACTGGTCGGTCACCCCGGTGGCCGGGCCGGTGGAGTCCATCCGCATCGAGCTGACCCGCGAGGGCGACACCGTGACCGTGCGGTACGGGCTCGACGGCGCGGAGCCGACCGTCATGCTGCGCCTGGCGTACTTCCCGCCGGGCGTCCCGGCGCTGGCGGGTGTGATGTGCGCGGCGCCGGTCGGCGACGGCTTCGAGACGCGGTTCACCGCGGTCGGCGTCGAGGCGTTCGGCGCGGCGTAACTCCGAATTAACCCATGTGGCGCCTGTTTCACCGGGAAGTCGGCCGAACGTGTGGGCGTGAGGCCTATATCGTGGTTCCCGGGGCAGCCAGAGTGCGATCCGGTACCTCTGGCGGTCGCCGTGGCCCGGTGACCCGGGCAGGCGCGTCGGCGGCATGGGAGGTGGACGGTGACCGAGGAAGCACGGCGCATGCGCGCGGCGCTCGACATCACCGCGCCGAACCACGCCCGCATCGCCAACTACTTCCTCGGCGGCAAGGACAACTTCGCCGCCGACCGGGAGGCCGCCGAGGCGATCATCGCCGTCGCCCCGGAGGTCCGGGTGATGGCGCGGGAAAGCCACCAGTTCCACGCCCGAGTGGTCCGCTACCTGGTCGAACAGGGCGTCACGCAGTTCCTCAACATCGGCGCGGGCATCCCGGCCGACCACAACACCCACCAGATCGCCCGCTCGCTCGCCCCCGACGCGCGCGTCGTCTACGTCTCCGACGACTCGGTGGTGCTCTCGCACTCGCGGGCGCTGCTCGCCACCGACCCGGGCACCGGGGTGACCGAGGGCGACATCATGCACCCGGACGAGCTGCTGGCCGACCCCGGGCTGCGGCGGGTCCTCGACGTCTCGCGCCCGATCGGGGTCATGGTGCCGAGCGCCCTGCAGTTCATCCCCGACGACGACGACCCCTACAAGCAGGTCGCCCGGCTGCGCGACCTGCTGGCGGTGGGCAGCCATCTGACGATCGTGCACGCGGTGTTCGACTCGCGGCCCGAGGTGGCCGGCCCGATCGTCGAGATCTACCGGCGGGTGCTCGGCCGTCCCGAGGACGCCTCGCGCAAGCGCGCTCAGGTGCTCCGCTTCTTCGACGGCATGGAGCTGGTCGAGCCCGGCCTGGTCTACGTCCGGCAGTGGCGTCCGGACAACCCGCTGAGCACGCACAATGCCGAGAAGTTCTGGCTGGTCGGCGGCGTCGCCCGCAAACCCGCCCCCTGAGCCGCCCGCACCCGACGGCCCCGCGCCGGCCGTCCGCCGCGCCGAGGGACGGCCTCCTCGGCGGCTCCGATGGCCGTGTCGCGGCGAGCAGCGGACGTGATGGCCGCGCGTGACAGGGAGCGCGGGCCGTGACCGATCAGCGGCCGTACGGTGATCGACCGCACCGTCCGGCGGTTCCATACTGTCAGGTGCGCTTTCGCTCCTGAGAGGTCTGTTACGTGCGGCTCGCCCCCTTCGCTCGCCTGTCCCGTCCGTTCCGCTGGGCGGCCCGCCTCCTCACCGCGCTGCTCGTGCTCGCGCTGCTGCTCGCCGCGGCCGGCGTCTGGACGGTGCGCCGATCGTTCCCGCAGGTCGACGGCAGCGTGCGGCTGCCGGGGCTGAGCGCCGAGGTGACCGTGCTGCGCGACCGGAACGGCATCCCGCAGATCTACGCGAGCACCCCGCGCGACCTGTTCATGGCGCAGGGGTACGTACACGCCCAGGACCGGTTCTGGGAGATGGACTTCCGGCGCAAGACCACCGCGGGCCGGCTCTCGGAGCTGTTCGGCGCCTCCACGCTGGAGGTCGACAAGGTGGTGCGCACCCTCGGCTGGCGGCGCACGGCCGAGCGGGAGCTGGCGCTGCTCGACCCGCGCACCCGGCAGGCGCTGAGCGACTACGCCGATGGCGTGAACGCCTGGATGCGGCAGCACGACGGCTTCGCCGAGCGGAGCCTGGAGTACGCCGTGCTGAAGCTCACCAACGGCTCCTACGCCCCCGAGCCCTGGGTGCCCGCCGATTCGCTGGCCTGGCTCAAGGCGATGGCCTGGGACCTGCGCTCCAACATGGACGACGAGCTGGAGCGCGCACTGGACGCGTCCGTCGTGCCCGCCGAGCGGGTGGCGCAGCTCTTCCCCGGCTACCCCTACGACCGGCACCGGCCCATCGTGACCGCCGGGGCCATCCGTGACGGCCGCTTCTCCGCGCCCTCGACCGGCGCCACCGCCACGACCGCCGTTCCCGGTGCCACGGCGTCCGCGCCCGCTAAGCCCACCGCGGTCCCCGGAGAGGCACGGGCACTGGCGGCGGTGGCGCGCACGCTGCGCGCGGTCCCCTCGCCGCTCGGCACCGGCGGGACCGACCGGGCGGGCATCGGCTCGAACTCCTGGGTGGTCGGCGGCGCGCACACCGGCACCGGCAAGCCGCTGCTGGCCAACGACCCGCATCTCGGGCCGCGCATCCCCTCCATCTGGTACCAGGCCGGCCTGCACTGCCGGGCGAAGTCGGCGGCCTGCCCCTACGACGTCGTCGGCTACACCTTCTCCGGGCTGCCCGGCGTGGTGATCGGGCACAACGACCGGGTCGCCTGGGGGTTCACCAACCTCGGCCCGGACGTCACCGACCTGTACCTGGAGCGGACCAAGGGGGACACCTACCAGGTGGGGGACGCCTGGCGGCCGATGGAGGTCCGCACCGAGGAGATCAAGGTCGCCGGACGGGCACCGGAACGGCTGACCGTCCGCGCCACCCGGCACGGCCCGATCGTCTCCGGCGTGCTCGGGAGCGCGGGCAAGGCCCTGCCGGGCGCCGCGGCGCACGCCGGTGAGCCCGCCGCCTCCGCCGACAACGGCCGGCTGCGGGCCGGCGGGCACGACCTGGAAGTGGCGCTGCGCTGGACCGCGCTCGACCCGGGACGCACCGCCGACGCCCTGCTGCTGCTGGACACCGCCGCGAACTTCGACGACTTCCGCCGGGCCGCGTCGTTCTTCGAGGCGCCCGCGCAGAACATGGTCTACGCCGACGTCGAGGGGAACATCGGCTACCAGGCGCCCGGGCGCATTCCCATCCGCTCGAAGGGGGAGAACGGGCAGGGACAGTGGCCGGCGCGTGGCTGGACCGACAAGGAGGAGTGGACGGGCTTCATCCCGTTCGACGAGCTCCCGACCGTGTACAACCCGCCCGAGGGGTACATCGTCACGGCGAACAACGCCGCCATCGGCCCCTCCTACGGCCGCTTCCTCACCGCCGACTGGTCCTACGGCTACCGTTCGCAGCGCATCACCGACCGCGTCAGGCAGGCGCTCGCCACGGGCGGCATCACGGCGCAGGCCATGTCCGACATCCAGATGGACTCCGCCAACGGCCTGGCGCCGCTGCTGGTGCCGCACCTGCTGCGTGCCGGGGCAGGCGTCCCGCAGGCGCGGGAACTGCTGTCCGGCTGGGACTTCACCCAGGGCCGCGACTCGGCGCCCGCCGCGTACTTCAACGCCGTCTGGCGCCACCTGCTCCAGCGCACCTTCGACGACGAGCTGCCCGAGGGCGGCCGGCCGGGCGGCGGCGACCGCTGGTACGAGGTGGTGCGCCCACTGCTGGACCGCCCCGGCGACCCGTGGTGGGACGACGTGCGCACCAAGGACAAGGCCGAGACCCGGGACGAGATGCTGGTGGCGGCGATGCGCGACGCGTCCGCCGAGCTGCGCGCCGCGCTGGGCGAGGACCCCCGGGCCTGGCGGTGGGGCGACCTGCACACGCTGGAGCTGACCAACGAGACGTTCGGCACCTCGGGCATCGCGCCGGTCGAGTGGCTGTTCAACCGGGGCCCGCTGCGGCTCGGCGGCGGTAAGGACGCGGTGGACGCGACGGGCTGGGACGCGACCGAGGGCTACCAGGTGGACTGGGTGCCCTCGATGCGCATGGTCGTGGACCTCGCCGACCTGGACCGTTCGCGCTGGATCAACCTCACCGGCGCGTCCGGGCACGCCTTCCACGCGACCTACGCCGACCAGGCCGAGCTGTGGGCCGGCGGCGGCACCGTCCCGATGCGGCAGACCGAGCCCGCCGTCCGCGCCGACGCCGTGGACACCCTCACCCTCACCCCGTGACCCGGCGTGCCGGGCACGGCACCCCTGTGCGCTAGCGGATCCGCACGCGGGTGCGCCGGCAGGTGGCGCAGCGCTGGGTGACCACGTGGCCGATGGTCTCCACGGTGAGCCACTGGTGGCGCAGATGCACCCGCGAGGTGAGGTCCCCGAACGTGCGCAGCAGCCGGCTGCGCACCTGGGTGCCCCGCCCGTCCGGGTGCCCTGCCGGCCCGCCCGCCAGGGACGCGGAGCGGTCGTGCTTCAGCGAGCTCATGTCCTCGCCCCCACTTCGGCCGTCGGCACGGCGGGAAGCGCCGTGTGGCGGAGGCTTCCCGCATAGTGCGCACTCATGCGCGAAGGGGGAGAAGAGCCAGGTCGGCGGCCATCTCCCCGTGGCCGCTTGCCGGTGATCATCACCGGCAAGCCTACCCGCTGGTGACCGAGGCGATCTCCGCGAGCGGGAACTCCAGGTAGTCGCCGGCCTCCTCGCACCAGGCGTCCAGGACGCCGCGCCGCAGCTCACCATGGCTGATCGTGGCGGTCAGCCCGTCGGACAGGGTGATGAGCGCGCGCACGCCCCGGTCGACGACGAAGCCGAGCAGCGACTGCTGGGCCGTGGGCAGGCGGGTGGCCATCCGGCCGATCACCGCCCACGTCTGCCCGGCCTGAACCTCTTCCCGCCCGGTCAGGGCGAGCCTGCGCGCGTGCTCGCGCGGGTCCGGCGTGGGCTCGGGCAGGTGCACGGGCGGCGGCTCCTCCAGCTCGGCCACCCGCCCCCCGGGCAGCAGGATGAGCCGCCCGCCCTGCGGCTCGCGCCGTACCGAGATCTCGCCGGTGTCGTCCACCGGCACAGGGGCGTACCCGGCGTCGCGCAGCGCGGCCAGCGTCCGGTCGGCGGGGGCGCCGCCGGCCAGCACGGTCGGCGCGAGCAGCCGCAGCCCGAGGCGGGCCAGGCGGCGATGCGCCGCGATCTCGGCGAGCAGGCCGGGGTCGGAGCCCTGGATGATGCAGCCCACCGTGGTCACGGTCACCTCGCCGTACCGGCGGGCGACGTCCCTGACCAGGTAGCCGAGCGCCTGGGGGACGGCACCCGCGGCGCGCAGCTCCTCCAGCAGCGAGTCGGCGGTGTACCCGGCGTCCAGGGCGCGGCGCACGCTCGCCGGGCTGAACCGCCACACCGACGCCGTGCCCCGCGACTCGCGGTCGGCGGCGCGGTCGAGCAGGCCGGCCAGCTCGGCGGCGGGCGGGCCGGTGACGACGGCGGTCAGGTCGGCACCGAACAGCGCGGTGCGCTGCGCGGCCGACAGCGCGTGCACCGACGCCTCCATCAGGCCGGGGTCGCGCTCGACCTCCGGCACGGTCTCGTCCTGCTCGTCCCCGGCGCAGCCTCCGCCGAGCGCGGCCAGGGCGCGGCCGAGCGTGGTCAGGGTGTCGGAGGCCACCAGGCCGAGCAGCCGTGCCTCGGCCAGCACGGCCGGGCCGCACTCGGCCAGCAGGTCGCGGTCGAGCAGCGGGGAGCGCCAGTGCACGGCCTGCACCAGCTCGGGCAGGCTCGCGAACGCGGCGTCCGGCGGGAGCGTGGCGAGGGTGGTCAGCACCGCCCAGCGGATGCGCGCCACCGTCTCCCCGGCGGGGTCGTCCCCCAGCAGGGTCGGGTAGCGGCCGGCGACGCGCCGCAGCGACGAGCGTTCCATGCGCCACCAGGCGGCGAGCAGCGTACGCAGCCGCGCCGGGGCCTCCTCCAGCCGCCAGGCGTCGAACCGCTTGGTCGGCACCAGGCCGCCGGAGGTCTCGTCCCAGGCGAGCAGCCGGGCCACGGCGCACGCCTCCAGCAGCAGCCGGGTCTCCTCCTCGGTGCAGCCGGTCTCCTTGGCCAGGCGGCGCGTCTCGCGGACGCCGACGCCGCCGCCCTTGAGCAGGGGGAGCGGGGTCTTGTCGGTGTTCTCCAGCAGGGCGGTGGCCCGGTCGACCGCGTGCGGCGCGGCCAGGCAGAGCTGGTGGTCGACGGCCTCGGGGTCGACGGGGACCGTGCCCGGCTCGGGCGGCTCGGGGGTGAACGGCGGGTGGTAGTCGGGGCCGCGCAGCGCGAGCGCGACCTCGCGCGGCATCTCGGCAAGGTCCCACTGGGGGCGGAAGAGCAGGCCGCGGTCGGCGGCCCACTTCTCCGGGGTGCCGATGGTGACGAAGCGGCCGCCGTCCACGGCGCGCACCGGCCCGTCCCAGGCGAACTCGTCCAGCAGGCTGACCGTGCCGTCGGGGGCGTCGCGCAACCGCCCGGCCAGCCGGTCGGCGTCCGACAGCGCCGCGGTGACCCGGGCGATCATCTGGCGCCTGCCGCCCTGCGTGCTGAGGCCGAGGTCGCGGCTCACGCGGCGCAGGCCCTCGGTGTTCAGCGTCCAGGAGTCCAGGTAGGAGGAGAGGGGCTCGCCGAGGCCGCAGGGCGCGGTCCACCATCGGGCGACCGCGCCGGCCAGGCGCAGGCGGCCGTCGGGGCCGGGCCAGGCGAGGGCGTGGTCGTAGAGCTCCTCCAGCCAGGGGAGCACCTCGGCCGTGGTCACGCCGAGGAAGCGGGCCAGCTCCTCCGGGGTGGCCCGATCACCGATGACCAGGCATGCCTGCAGGATCTCCAACGGGGGCAGCGGGAGGCCCCGCATGACCTCCATGACGGCGAAGGTGTCGCTCAGGCGCCGGGCCAGGGTGTCCAGACGGCGCGGCCAGGGGGCGGCGATCGCGTCGGGACGGTTGGCCAGGATGCGTGCGAGCCGGTCTTCATCGAGGGTCGTCAACCAGCCGAGCAGGTGATCATCCATCACAGCTCTTTCAAAGGTCTCGCGGGAGTCACCAAGAAGCCACCGTAATGCAGACACCCGCTTGACGGATCGGCCTTGCGGAATACACCCCCGAATCCTTTGGCTCGCCTTCACGTTCCGCGGGCGTCGCGTCTCGGAGAGCGAGGGGAATGCCCGCGAACGGCCCGATCGGGATGGTTCAGCTCTTCAGCACGGCCCAGACGACCTTTCCGGACGGCAGCAGGGGGTTCCAGCCCCAGCGCAGGCTCATCGACTCCACGATGTGCAGCCCCATGCCGCCGATCTCCAGCGGGGAGGGGTCGCGCATCACCGGCGCCGCGGAGCCGGGGTCGGCGAAGACGCAGCTCACCAGCGAGTCCATCCGGATCATCGACATCCGGATGGGGTCGGAGGGGGCGGGGCGGCCGGCGCCCGGTTCGAGCAGCAGGCCGTGCCGCAGCGCGTTGGTGGCCAGTTCGGAGACCACCAGTTCCATGTCCTGCACCAGGTCGCGCATCCCCCAGCCGGTGAGGCTGCCCGCGGAGAAGCTGCGCGCGGAGTGGACGGACTCGGGGCGGGGTGGCAGCACGAACGTGGCGCTCGACGTGCACGCTCCGGGTGGCACCAGATCGCGCGCGGGGTGGGGCCACCAGCCGATGGGGGGCCACCAGTCGAAGGCCGACCACTGGGCTCGACCACGTGTCAGGTCCGTGGAGTGCACAGGGATCATGATGGTCCATACTCATGTGCAGGTGCAAGAGCGAATGCACGTGCAGAAGAGTCGTGCAGGCGCTACGGTTGCCCTGGGAGTGACACCGAAGGGGGACCACACGCGCGATCTTTGACAGACTGTGAACCAGTCCACAACCGGAGGAAAGCAGTGTCCATCGATCCGCCCGGCTCAGGCTCAACGGTTCGGCGCATCATGTTGGGCGCCAGCCTACGCAGGCTGCGCGAGGAGCGCGGGCTAACGCGAGAGGTCGCGGGATTTCACATCCGCGCCTCCGAGTCCAAGATCAGCCGGATGGAGCTTGGACGGGTGGGGTTCAAGACGCGTGACGTGGAAGATCTGCTCACGCTCTACGGCGTCAACGACGACGCCGACCGGCGCGGGCTGCTCGAGATGGTCCGCGAGGCGAACACCCCTGGATGGTGGCACAAGTACAGCGACCTGCTCCCCTCGTGGTTCTCCACGTACGTCGGCCTGGAAGAGGCCGCCTCGCTGATCCGCACCTACGAGGTGCAGTTCGTCCCGGGGCTGCTCCAGACGGCCGCGTACGCCCGGACGGTCATTCGACTCGGGTATCCGGACGTCCCGGACGAGGAGATCGAACGCCGCGTGCATCTGCGCATGGAACGGCAGGAGCGTCTCCTCCGGAACGACGGGCCGAAACTCTGGGCCGTCATCGACGAGGCCGCGCTGCGGCGGCCCATCGGCGGCAAAGAGATCATGTACGAGCAGTTGCAGCACCTGATGGCCGTCGCCGGCCTGCCGGCCATCACATTGCAGGTGATGCCGTTCCAGTTCGGCATGCACGCGGCCGAGGGTGGAGCGTTCACCATTCTGCGTTTTCCGGAGTCCGACCTGTCGGACGTGGTCTACGTCGAGCAGCTGTGGGGTGCCCTTTATCTGGACAAGCGTGAGGACATCGACCCGTACCTCACGGCCATGGAACAGCTGTGCATCGAGAGCACAACTCCCGGGGGCACCGCCGAGATACTCGGCGACATACTCAGAGAGATCTAGATGAACCAGCCATACAACGGAATGCCGGCCAGCAGCCTCACCGGCGTCGCGTGGCGCAAGAGTGTTCACAGCAATTCGCAGGGCAACTGCGTCGAGCTTGCGAAACTCCCCGACGGGGGCGTCGCCGTCCGCAACTCCCGATTCCCGGACGGCCCGGCCCTGATCTACACCGCTGACGAGATCCGGGCCCTGGTGCTCGGCGTCAAGGACGGCGAGTTCGACAATCTGGTCGCGTAACACCCTGTTCACATATCGCGAGTCCGGTTAACCGGAGAGCGCAGATCGCGTAACCGGGGCCGCGCATCGGCCCGGCACACTTGGTCCATCCGCTTCGTGTGAAGTTCGTGGGGGCCGTGATGCTGGACCAGATGACTCTCTACCCCGTGGCCGATGATGTGCTGTTCGCACCCGGGGGCCGCGTCGTGATCCGTACCTACGGCGTCGCGTCCGCGGCCTCCACCGAGGAGGACGGCGCCCGCCCGGTCTCCTACCGCACCTGGGTCACCGGCGTCCGTGACCAGCCCCGATACTGGCGCTGGGGCCACTTCGAGGACGCCCGTCACGGCCACCGCAAGGTCCTCGAATGGCTGACCGGCCGAGGCCCCCAGCCCAAGCCCGTGGCCTCCGTCTGACCCCCTCCCGTCCCGTCCGGCCCTACCCGGCCCCCGCCGCACGCCGATCGGCCCTGATAGGCGGGCCTGCCAGAGGGGAATGGTCCCGCGCGAGTGGCTGTTGCACACGTCCGATCCACCGTCATCGGGTGAAAGGACGTCCGTCCCATGGTTCTGCCGCTGTCCATCCTGGATCTCGCGTACATCCGTGACGGGGGGACGGCGTCCGACAGTCTCGCCGCCAGCGTCGCCCTCGCCCAGCGGGCCGAGGAGCTCGGATACCGGCGCGTCTGGTACGCGGAGCACCACAACATGCGGTACATCGCGTCCTCGGCGACCAGCGTGGTCATCGCCCACGTGGCGGCGCACACCCGTACGATCCGCCTCGGATCGGGCGGCATCATGCTGCCCAACCACTCGCCGCTGACCATCGCCGAGCAGTTCGGCACCCTGGAGTCCCTGCACCCCGGCCGCATCGACCTCGGCCTCGGCCGGGCTCCGGGCAGCGACCAGCAGACCATGCGGGCCCTGCGCCGCACGCCGACCTCCGCGGACGCCTTCCCGCAGGACGTGCTGGAGCTCCAGGGGTACCTGAGGGGCGAGAGCCGCATCCCCGGAGTCGACGCCGTTCCCGGCAAGGGCACCGACGTGCCGCTGTACATCCTCGGCTCTTCCCTGTTCGGCGCCCAGCTCGCGGCGGCGCTCGGGCTCCCGTACGCGTTCGCCTCGCACTTCGCGCCCGATGCTCTTGAGGAGGCCGTCGCCCTCTACCGCCGCGACTTCCGGCCCTCCGCGCAGCTCGACCGGCCGTACGTCATGGCGGCGCTCAACGTGATCGCGGCCGACACGACCGAGGAGGCGCGGGAGCAGCAACTCGCCGCCCTGCGGCTCAGGGTGCACAACTTCCTCGCGGCCGGACGCCCGTACGACGAGGAGGAGGCCGACATGCTGCTGGCGTCGCCCGCCGGGCACCAGATCAGGCGGATGACCAAGTACTTCGCGGCCGGCGACCCGGCGCAGGTCGCGGCCTACGTGGCCGAGTTCGCCGAGCACGCCCAGGCGGACGAGCTGATCGTCTCGCTCGCCGCGCCGGACGCCAAGGCGTCGATCAGGTCGGCGGAACTCCTGGCCGAGGCGCACGGCCTGTCCACCTGACGGCACCACCCGGGCGATATCGAGAGGGCGTGCGCGATCTCCGGGACCGCGCACGCCCTCTCGACGTTCAGGAGGCGACCGGAGCGTTCCAGCGGATCAGGGCCGGCTCGCCGTGCTCGTACCCGAGCGCCGAGATGGTGCCGGTGTCCAGCACGAAGTGGCGGCCCTCCTGCGGCGGCAGCTCCAGCCAGCGGGCGGTCAGGACGCGCAGGAAGTGGCCGTGCGCGATCAGCGCGACGGTGCCCTCGACGTCCCTGACCCGGGCGATCACCCGGTCGGCGCGCTCGGCGACCTGCCCGACCGTCTCACCGGGATGCTCGGCGTCACCGGGGATCACCCCGTCGCGCCACAGGTACCAGCCCGGGCGGCCCTGCCGGATGTCCGCCGTGGTGATGCCCTCATAGCCGCCGTAGTCCCACTCCCACAGCTCCGGATCGGTCTCGGCGCCGGACAGACCGGCGAGCTCTGCCGTGGTCCGGGCGCGCCGGGCCGGGCTGGACAGGACGAGCGAGAACGTGACGCCCTTCAGCGCGGGCGCGAGGGCCCGCGCCTGGTCCTCGCCCCTGGGGGTCAGCGGAAGATCGGTGCGGCCGGTGTGCCGGCGGTCGCGGCTCCACTCGGTCTCGCCGTGGCGCAGAAGAATCAGCTCGTCCATAGCGCTCCATCATCCAGGGTCCCGCTCGCGCACCGGTGTCCGGGTACGTCCCCTCCTGTGCTGATGGCCGGATCCGAGGGATGGACGTCCGGCAGGACGGCGGCGCCCGGGGCGTTGCGCCTGAGAGAGTGGAGGGGAAGGTAAACCGCTCTGACCTGCAAGGAGTCCCTGATATGAGCGAGACGATCGCAGGCGTCGCCATCCCGGACTCGGCGCTCGCCACCGGCGCGACCGAGCTGGTGCGGTCGGCCGCGCCTCCGCTGCTGTACCACCACTCGCGCCGCGTGTACCTGTTCGGCAGCCTCCAGGGCCGGCGCCTCGGGTTCACCGCCGACCCCGAGCTGCTGTACGTGGGCGCGATGTTCCACGACCTCGGGCTGACCGAGACCTACCGGCGCACCGACCAGCGGTTCGAGATCGACGGCGCGGACGAGGCACGCCGGTACCTGCGGTCGCACGGCATCGCCGAGGCCGACGTCCGCAAGGTGTGGGAGGCCATCGCGCTGCACACCACACCGGAGATCCCTTACCACCTCGAACCCGAGGTGGCCCTGGTCACCGCCGGGGTGGAGACCGACGTGCTCGGCATCGCCTACGGTGAGCTGGACCGGGCCGACATCGAGGCGGTCACCGCCGCGCACCCGCGCCCGGACTTCAAGCGGCAGATCCTCGCCGCGTTCACCGACGGGTTCTCAGACCGTCCGGACACCACGTTCGGCACGGTCAACGCCGACGTCCTGGAACACTTCGTGCCCGGCTTCCGGCATATCGACTTCGTCGAGGTCATCCTCAAGTCCGACTGGCCGGAGTGACCCGCGAGCGGCCGGTCATGCCGACCCGGAGGCGCAGCGGTCCGGCATGACCGGCTGGGACGGCCCGGCGGGCCGGCCGTCGTGGTGACGGCGGCGGCCGGCCCGCCGGGAACCGCCCGCGGTCAGGCGGCCGATCCCCGTGGTGAGCACTTTTTGCGGAACCAGACGGTCTTCGCCGGGCCGTTCTGGGCCGGCTGGACGCCCCACTCGTCGGACAGGGCGGCCACGATGCCCAGTCCCCGGCCGTGCTCGGCCTCGCCGTCGTCGGTCCCGGGCTCGGGCCGGTCGGCGCCGTGGTCGGTGATCTCGGCGCACAGCGTCTCGCCGGTGATCCAGAGCGAGAACCGGATCGGCGGCAGGCCGTACAGCACGGCGTTGGTGAGCACCTCGCTTGAGGCCAGGACGATGTCGTCGGTGAGGTCGTCGGACTCGGCGAGGTCCCAGCCCTTGAGGGTCTGCCGGATCAGCTGCCGCACGTGCGCGAGGATGTTCGGGTCCCGGGGGATGTCCCAGTACGCGGTGCGTTGACCGTCCGCAGTGCCGACCATGCTCTTCCCTGTCCTTGCCGATGACCCGGATGACCCTACTCTGTCCGGGTTTGGGCTGTTAGTAGTGGTATGGCGTTGTGCGTAGTTCGATGTCAAACAGCAACGAATGGTGCGGACTTCCCGATGTCCGTCCGCTCGGCCTCGCGCATCAGCGACCGGAGCTCGCCCGGATCTCGCGCGTCCACCAGGATCGGCTCGTTCGCCCTCCAGGTGGCGATGGCGAAGTACCTGCGGCTCCACACGCCGTAGAAGACCGTCCAGGCCGGTTCGACGGCGTCCAGCGCCCGCGCCCGCGGCTCCCACTCCCGTTGCCGGGCCGGCGGCTCTTCGCTCCGGCCCCGCGCGTGCCGTCCCGTCCGCATGCGTTCCCATCTCCTCTCGTCCTCCCGTTGCCGCTGCCCTGTACGGCGAGGTGCAAGATCGTCCGTGCGCCATGGCGCACGGACGATCTTGCACCTCGCGGTCCGACGCGAATTCAGCGTGCCCTTGGGCGACGGAAATCGATGCTGAATACGGCGACATTGTGCGGACCAAGCGCTGTCCGGATCGCGTCACCATTCGTGTCCCATCGACCACGGCCGGTATGTCAAACTGCGGGAAACCGGTGGTCGTCCATTCGTCGGGAGGTGCGGTGGGGCGGGAACGCCATCTCGATCCGAATACCGGCCCTCGGGCCTTCTTCGGCAGTGAGCTGCGGCGGTGCAGAAAGCGGATCGGGCTGTCCCAGCCGCAACTTGGGGAGCGCACCACCTGCAGCCCGGACATGATCGGGAAAATCGAGCGGGGAGAACGTCCGCCGTCGCCGGAATTCGTGCAGAAATGTGATGAGATCTTCGGGCTGGACGGTCATTTCCACCGCCTCTACCAGTTCATGCTGCAGACCCCGGGCCCCGCCTGGTTCACCCGCTGGCTGGAGGAGATCGAGCCCCAAGCCACCGTCCTGCGCACCTGGGACCCCCTCCTCATCCCCGGCCTCCTCCAAACCGAGGACTACGCCAGGTGTGTCTTCCGCGGAGCGCCTGGCATCACTCCGGAGGAGGTCGAGGAGCGTCTGCAGATCCGCATGCGGCGAAAGGCGCTGCTCGAACGAGAGCCTCCGCCCATGATGTGGATTCTCATCGATGAATACGTACTACAGAGACCCGTCGCGGACCCCGAGACGATGACCGGGCAGGTGAGATATCTGGTCGAGGTGGCGCAGCGCCCTCACGTGACGGTCCAACTGGTCGCGGCCTCGTGCGTCACCGGAATGATGAGTGCGTTCATGATCGCGCAGCTTTCCGATGGTCGGCCCGATGTGGTCAACGTCGAATCCTCCGCTGAAGGCCGTATCACGGCAGATCATGAGGTGGTAGCTCAAATCTGGTCCCGATATGACACGATACGAGCATCGGCGTACCCCGAACACCTGTCGCGCCAGATGATCGAGGAGGCGATACCCGTATGGGAACGACGAGCCGGATTGATCTGAGCGGCGCCCTGTGGCAGAAGGCCTCGCACTCCGGGGACAGCGGGGGCCAGTGCGTGGAAGTGGCGGAGAACCTCCCTGACCTCGTCGGCGTCCGCGACAGCAAGATGCCCGATGGACCGGTTCTGCTCTTCCCGGCAGGGGAGTGGAGTGCGTTTCTCGCCGGGGTGCGGGACGGCGACTTCGGGAGCTGAGTGGTCTGGACCCGGAGATGGGGGCGATGGGGCGTGGGGGTGGGTCTTCCACGTCGGCGGTGGCGCCCAGTCCGCGGTCCCGGAGCCGGTGATCGGGGAGGTCATGGTGGTGACCGACGGCAGGCCGGTCGCGATGCCGCTGGATCCGTACCTCGCGTCAATGGTCGACATCGCCACGGTCGGAGCGGCCGTGGCCGTCGTCGCGACCTCGTGCATGCACGACCTCGGCCACACCTCGTGGCGGGCACCGGACATGTCGCGCATCCGGCGTGGCGGCAAGGACGTCGAGTTCGATCTCTTCCCGTATCTCGATCCCGCACAGGCCGCCGAGTCGGGGTACTCGCGTCCCGACCCCGATCCGGTGCCGTCCGGTTTCCCGGGGGATTCGCAGAGACGCCCGCTGACCGAGGCGGAGCAACTGGCCTACCGGGGCGCGCCGGACGAGCAGCCCGCCGACCCGCAACTCTCCGGGGGATGCCTGGGCGAGGGGGAGCGGAAGGTCCGCGGCGAGCACGGGAAGCTGCCGGCCGATCCGCGATTCCTGGCCGCCGAGTCGCAATCTCGCGCGCGCACCGACAGCAGGGTCCGCAAGACCATCGACGACTGGAAGCGGTGCGTGGCGGTGAACGGCCTGACCTATCCGGATCCGGTGCTCGCACGGCTCGGATGGCCCCGGGAGGCGAAGATTCCGGCAACGGCGGAGGAGAAGCGGGTGGCCGCGATCGACGCCACCTGCCAGAAGAGCGTCAACCTCGTGGGCGTCTACAAGACCGTGCGCAAGGCGTACCAGGAGCGGTTCCTGACCGAGCAGCGCGCCCAGATCCTGGAAAGCGCCCGCATCTTCACCTCATGGCTGGCCAACGCCAACAAGATCCTTAAGATAGGAAACACCTCCTGATCAGCTCGATCTCAGTCGCCGAGAATCCCAAGGAACCTGGGGCGCCTGATTGGAGGCAGTGGGACGCATGCCGGGTGCACGGATCGGCGAGGTTGAGCGGGGATCACCGAGTCGGCGGTGCGTCAGATTTTCGTGGCGGTGGTCAGGGTTGGAGTTCCGGGGGTGACTGGGCGCCGAGGGTAGTGAGCAGGCGGGCCAGGAGGGTGTCCAGTTCTCGGCCGATCTCGGTGATGTCCGGGTCGCCGTAGCCGGCGAAGAGGGTGCTCGGCTGCACGACCGTCAGATGGGTGACGTCGTCGGTGCCGGCGTAGATGACGATGCGCAGCGGGGCGTGCAGCATGACCGCCGGGTCATGGCGGAACATGCGCTCGGCGATGGTGTGGTTGCCGGTCAGGTACGTGCTGCACTTCCACGGGGTCCGCGAGGCGGGAGCCATCAGGGCCGCCATATCGCTCTTCCAGTAGTTCATGAAGCCGTGCGGCGCGTTGACCTTGGCGTGCTGCAGGATGGCCGGCCAGTAGTCGAGCCGTCCATAGCTCGCGAGGTCGGCGTCGGGAACGAGTTCCTCGAAGCGCTGGACGGCGCGCTCGTACGGCTGCGGCAGCGTCACATCGATGCGCCGGATGGTCTGTGACAGGGTAAAGGTGGTCATGGCGGTCCCCCTTCCAGCACCTTCCATCCTCGCTGACGGTATGGCCGGTTCCGCAGGCCGGGGAGGGAAGTGCGGATCGGGTGAACGACGAGGTCATCGACCATGCCCGGCCGATGACCCGGCTCCCGGGCTGTCGCCGGGGATGGGTGGGAAGGCCGTGCGCCAGGTCAGGGGATGAGGGTGGGGATGAGGCCGCCGTCGGACCGGAGGGCGGCGCCGGTGGTGGCCGAGGCGTGGTCGGAGCTGACGTAGACGACCAGGTTCGCGATCTCCTCGGGGCGGATCAGCCGGCGCAGGAGCGAGGTGGGGCGGTCCTCGGCCATGAACCGGCGCTCGGCCTCCTCGAACGGGACGTCCTCGCCGTACAGTTCGCCGATGAACTGCCGCACGCCCTCGGTGAGGGTGGGCCCGGCGAGGACGGAGTTGATCGTGACCCCGGTGCCGGCGACCGACTGCGCCATGCCGCGGGAGACGGCGAGCTGGGCCGTCTTGGTTATGCCGTAGTGCACCATCTCGGTGGGCGGCAGCATCGCCGAGTCGCTGCTGATGAAGATCACGCGGCCCCAGCCCTTGTCCACCATGCGCGGCACGTACGCCCGTGCCATGCGCACGCCGCTGAGCACGTTCACCTCGAAGTAGCGCCGCCACTCGGCGTCGGGGACCTCGAACACCGGCATCGGGCCGAAGACGCCCGTGTTGTTGACCAGGATGTCGACCTCGGGCTCGGCGGCGACGATGGCGTCCGCGCCCTCCTGGGTGGCGACGTCGGCGGCCACGCCGCGCACGCCGGGGTTGCCGGTCTCCTCGCGGATGGCGGCGGCGGCCTCCTCGGTGCGCTTGCCGTCCCGGCCGTTGACCACGACGCCGGCGCCCGCCCGGGCGAGCGCGGTCGCGATGGCCCGGCCGATGCCCGAGGTGGAACCGGTGACGAGGGCGGTGTGGCCGGTGAGGTCGATGTGCATGGTGGAACTCCGGAGAACGACGGGACGATGTGGGACGATGTCCCGCCGTCCCTACCCCGGCTCCGCCCTCGTCACGCCCGACCCGCCGAGCGGCGCGCGCGGGTCAGCCGGCGATCGGCTCTTTGGTGCTGCGGGTCTGCATGGCGTGCTGGACCAGGGCGACCAGCACGTTCTTGCTCGACTCCCGCTGCCGGGCGTCGCACAGCACCACCGGGATGGCGGGCCCGAGGTCGAGCGCCATCCTGATCTCGTCCAGGTCGTAGCGGCGGGCGCCCTCGAAGCAGTTGACCGCGACGACGAACGGCGTGCCGCGCCGCTCGAAGTAGTCCACCGAGGGGAAGCAGTCGGCCAGGCGGCGGGTGTCGGCGATCACCACGGCGCCCATCGCGCCCAGCGCCAGCTCGTCCCACACGAACCAGAACCGCTCCTGCCCGGGCGTGCCGAACAGGTACAGCACGTGGGCGTCGCCGATGGAGATGCGCCCGAAGTCCATCGCGACGGTGGTGGTCTTCTTCTCCTCCACCCCCGACAGATCGTCCACGCCGACGCCGCGGTCGGTGAGCGTCTCCTCGGTGCGCAGCGGGCGCGTCTCCGACACCGAGCCGACCATGGTCGTCTTGCCCGCCCCGAACCCGCCCGCGATCAGGATCTTGATCGCGGTGGGCAGCTTGGTCCGGGCCGCGCCGTTCGCGCGGGCGGCCGGGCCGCTGTCAGAGCGTACGGAGTCCATTGAGCACCGCCTTGTAGGTTTCCAAGTCCAGAACGTCCGTCTCGCGCGCGGGCTCCTGGATGGCGATGAGCCCTCTGTCGACCAGGTCGCCCAGCATGACGCGGACGGTGCCGGCCGGCAGGTCCAGGTGAGCGGCGATCTCGGCCACGGACAGCGGCCGCTCGCACAGCCTGACGATGGTGTGGTGCTCCGGGCCGAGGCCGGGGTCGACCGGCGTCGCCGGGTTGAGGGTCACGACGAGGGTGATCAGGTCGATCCTGCCGCGGCTCGGCTCGGTGCGCCCGCGGGTCATGACGTACGGGCGGACGATACGGCCGGCCTCGTCGTCGATCCACTGCTCCTCGGAGGGGTCGTCGGAAAGGTGCGTCATGTGCCGCCCTCCCGTCCGGACGCGGCGCCCGCCGTGCGGGCGGGGGAGGTGAGGAACTGGCCGACCCGGGTCACCAGCATCGCCATCTCGTAGGCCACCAGGCCCACGTCGGCGTCATGGGAACACAGCACGGCCAGGCAGGCGCCCTGGCCGGCCACCGTCACCACCAGGTAGGCCGACTTCATCGCGACGATCGTCTGCCGTACGGCGCCGCCGTGGAACCGCTCGCTCGCCCCCTGGGCCAGGCTCTGGATCCCGGCCGCCACCGCGGACAGGTGGTCGGCGTCCGCCTGGTCGAGCCCGTGCGACGAGGCCAGGAGCAGCCCGTCGGTGGAGAGAACGATCCCGTGTTCGGCTTCCCTCACCCGCTCGACCAGGTCGTCCAGCAACCAGGCCAGATCGGCGGTGGCACTCGTCCTATGCATCACTTGCTGTCCTCTTTACCGGCTCACAGTTCACAAACGTCGTCTCTCTTCGTCTCCGGCGGTCACCGGGCGGGGCGGGGGCGGTCCGCCCGGTGACCGCACGGGTTCATCCGATGCGCACGAGGCGCTCGCCGTGGGCGGGTACGGCGGGGGTCATGAGGATGGGACGGGGGGCTCGTCTCCGCGCGGCGGGCGGCGCGGCAGCTTGGCGGCGTCCGACCGCCCGCGCTCGGTGCCGCTCTGGAAGGAGCCCATGAGCCGACGCAGGTCCTCCGGCGACAGCTCGTCGTCCTCGGCCGCCTCCGCCTGGGGCGGCGTTGACGGCTGGTCGCGCAGCGCGGGGGCCAGGTGCGCCTGGGCGACGCGCCGGGGCAGCCCCGAGGGCGTGAACGCGGGCGCGGTGGCGTGCTCGTCTCCGCTCTCCTGCCCGGCCGCGTCACCGGCGCGCTCGCCCGTGATGTCAGGGGCGGACGCGCCGGCGCCGGGTTCGCCGGTGGTCAGGCTCGGCACGGGCGCGGGCAGCGGGCCCGCCTGACCGGCGGGCGTCTCCTTCCAGGGCGGTGCCACCGTCAGCAGGGGGCGGGCCTCCATGGCCTCATCGACCTCCTTGGGCTCGTCGGCGTACACGGGAACCTCCCCCGTCGAACGCAGCCCGCTCCGCCGGGGCTCGGGAGGGCCGCCCCTGGACACCCGCCGGGGCAGGACCTCCGGGCCGCCGGACGCGGGCTCGGCGTCGGAGTCGGACTCGATCAGGTCGCGCGGGATCAGGACGACGACGGTCGTGCCGCCGTACGCGGACGCCTTGAGCGTCACCTTGATGTGGTGCCGCGCGGCCAGGCGGCTGACCACGTACAGGCCGAGGCGGGGCGTGCCGCTCAGCCTGAACTCGGGCGGATCGGCGATCCGCTCGTTGGCCGCGGCCAGTTCCTCGGAGGGCATGCCGAGGCCGCGGTCCTCGATCTCCACGACGTAGCCCTTGGCGACCTCCTGCCCGCTGACCTGCACCAAGGCGTAGGGCGGCGAGAAGGAGACGGCGTTCTCGATGAGCTCGGCCAGCAGGTGGATCACGTCGCCGATCGCCCGGCCGGCGAGCCGCGCCTCGCCCATGGGCATCAGCGTGACCTGGGTGTAGTCCTCCACCTCGGCCAGCGCGCCGCGGACCACGTCCACCATCGGCACGGCGCGCCGCCAGGCGCGGCCGGGGGAGGCGCCGGACAGCACGATGAGGTTCTCGGCGTTGCGCCGCATCCGGGTGGCCAGGTGGTCGACGCGGAACAGGTCGGCCAGCTCGGCCGGCTCGGTCTCGCGCTTCTCCATGGCGTCGAGGATGGACAGCTGCCGGTGGACCAGCGACTGGGTACGGCGGGCCAGGCTGAGCAGGATGCCCCGGTAGCCGCGCCGCAGCTCGGCCTGCTCCACCGCGGTGTGGATCGCGGTCTCCTGCACGAGGTTGAACGCCTGGCCGACCTGCCCGATGGCATCGTTGCCCACGGCGAGCGGCGGCGCCTCGGCCGCCACGTTCACCTCGTCGCCGCGGCCGAGGCGCTCGACCACACTGGGCAGCCGTCGCTCGGCCAGCTCCAGCGCGGCGGCGCGCAGCTCCTCCAGCCGCCGCACCAGAGCGCGGGCGGTGGTGATGGACAGGACGATCGAGGCGATGACCGCGAGCAGGCCGAGGCCGCCGGCGAGCGCGAGGCGGACGATGACCCCGATCGCGATCGGGGCGGCCCGCTCGACCAGCGTGTCGCCGCCCGACTCGATGAGCCGGTCGACGTCGGAGTAGACCGCGGAGGTCACCGCCTGCCACCGCTCGCCGTCGATCGAGTTGACCTCGGGGGCGCCGGAGCGGATGAGCTGGTCCTCCATGCGGCGCAGCGCGGTGAACGCCTGGCCGCGCCACAGCTTCTCCCAGGCGGCGTGCTCGTCCGCCGGTAGCTCGGCCGCGGCCTTGGCCATGAAGAACCGCTGCGCGCCGACGGCCTGGGCGAACAGGCTCTGGTCGGTGCCGGTGAGGCCGCCCGCCGCGAGCGCGCCCGCGGCGAGGGCGTCCTCCTGCGCCAGCAGTTCGTTGGCGCGGCCGAGCTCGATGAAGGTGCGGGTGTCCTTGGCGAACTCGGTGTCGTCCAGTGTGGCCATCGAGTCGTAGACGCGGTACAGGGTGTCGATGACCTGGGTGATGGCCAGGGTGGCCCGCGTGCGGTCCACCTGGCCGTTGTCGACCTGCCTGCGCAGCGGGCCGAGGGTCTGCAACTGCCGGATCGTCTCGTTGATGCGGCGGGTGAGCGGGTCGCTCGCCGCGCCCCGCACCTCCGAGGAGGTGGTCTTCTCGCGGAAGTCGGTGATCGCGGTCTCGGTCCTGGCCCGCTGCGTGGTCATGACGGTGCGCAGCCGGGTGTCGGCGGGGTCGGCGAGGAAGGTGACGGTGAGCCGCCGCTCGCGCTGGAGCTCGACCCGCAGCCGTTCGCTCGGCTGGGCGACGCCCGTGTCCAGGGTGTTCACCCACAGGACGTTGAGCCCTTCGCGCAGCGTGACCCACGAGGCGAATGCCCAAAGGGCGATGAGTGACACGATCAGCGCCGTGACCTTGGCCCGTACACGCGGGTTTCGGAAGTGCATAACTCCATCCCTGGCGAAAGTCAGGAACCCACCTCACGGTGCACGGCGGATAACGCTATTTCTGGCGCTATGTCCTTATATGGTGCCGTATCACGTGGTAGGACGGTATTCAAGCGCAACGCACGAGAAACCCTAGCACGGTAGGAAATGTCAGGACGACCAACAAGAGTCATATACGGAAAAATGTCCCGGTTCGAAGGTTCAGGGCTGATGGGGGCTCGCGTTTTGTGGCACGGCATCCTGCTCGGCTGCCACCGCACCGTCACGCTGAGCGAGGTGCAGGGCCGCCAGGACGGCCGCCCGGACGATCGCGACGGGCAGGTACAGATCCTTGTCGTGCCACATCGGCGGATCGGCCGGCAGGTCCGTGCGTCCGGGCCTATCCCGCACGTTCGGCATGTCCGGCGAGGTGCCCGTGTCCCGTGCGCTCACCGTGTCCCGCGCGCGGAGCCGGTTCGCGCCGAGCAGGTACGCGTACCCGCGCGCGGCCGCCGTCCGCCTCGTCGCCCGGCGCGGCACGCGCTCGCCGGGGGAGGGCGGGCCGGTGGGCTCGGGGCCTTCGGTGAGCAGCATCAGGTGCATCGCGTACGCGGTCTCCTCGGCCGTCCCGTGCCACAGGCCCCACGAGCCGTCCGGCCGCTGCGTGGACAGCGCCCAGCGCACGGCCCGCCATACCGCCGGGCGCGACTCGGCGCCGCCGAAGCAGTGCAGCGCCAGCGCGCACGACATCGTGGCGTAGTACGGCGACGCGTGCCAGCGGTCCGACCAGCTCCCGTCCGGGGCCTGCCGCTCGCGCAGCCAGCCCGCTACCTGTGCCATGGCCTCGCGGTAGCGGGGTGCGGCCTGCGGGCACGCCGCCACGTACTCGCCGAAGGCGTCGAGCACGTGCGCGTTCACCGTGGTCGACGCGCCGTCCTCGCCCTGCCAGGTGCAGAAGTGCGCCCCCGCGCGGTAGGTGAGCAGGCTGCCGGGGTCGCACGGCTCACCCAGCAGCGCGAGCGCGTACAGCGCGACCGACGTGGTGTCGCTGTCGGCGGGCAGACCCGGCCCGGCCGGCATGCCGATGGGACCGAGGCCGTCGCGCAGGCTCGCCGTCAGCTCGCCCGGGACGGTCACCGGCACGCCCGCCCGCAGCAGCCAGCTCACCACCCAGCCCCGCTCGAACGCCGCGATGGGCGCCGCGCAGGGCACCGGCCCGCCGTACGGCTCGGCCGCCGCCCGCAGGTAGCGCTGCGCAGGGTGCCCCGGATCGACCGCGCCCAGCTCGCCGAGCCAGGCGGCGGTGGCCGCGGGGGAGGCGCCGACCGATCCGGCGGGGGTGAGGCGGACGCCGGACGCCTGGAACGCCGTCTCGCCTGCGATCTCCAGGGCGTGCAGCAGCTTCTCGGGGAGCGGCGCGCCGGCCCGCACCGCCGACCGGATCGCCTCCAGCCGGCGGGTGTCCATGCCCGCCGGCAGCGGTAGCGGTGCCCATCCCGCGCGCGCCGTCCCGCCCTTGTCCGTGATGCCCGCCCCGGCCGGCCAGGCCTCATCCAGCTCGGCCAGCTCGCGCAGGGACCGGTTCGCCGACTCGACCAGCGCCGGGACGATGAGCTCGATGGCCGGCAGGTCGGGCAGCCGCCGCCGGGCATCGCCCGGCCCGGCGAGCGGGCCGAGCAGGGCACGCAGGCCGAGGAGCCCGCGCCACGCGCTCTCGGCCACGGCGTCCCAGGTCAGGCGGGGATCGCGGGAGGGATCCGGTGCGCCCGCCGCGCCGCGGACGCACCGGACGAGTTCCGCCAGCAGCGCCTCGGTGGCGCTCAGCGTCGGGACCAGGGCGTAGTCCTCGTGCGGCCCCCACAGGCCGTCCGGCCGCCGGGTCGTCATCAGATACACCAGGCGCTCGCGGTGGCCGGGCAGCCAGGGGGCCAGCGCGACCAGCCGTCCGGTCTCGTAGACCGAGGGGGAAGGCTGTCCCTGCGGCCGGGTGACCAGGCCCGCCAGCAGCTCGCGTGCCGCCCCGGCGACGTCGGCGGCCATCCGGCCGGCGATCGCCGCGATCGGCTCGGCGGGCTCGGTGATCCCGGCGACGCGGCTGCCCGGTCGCGTGATGCCGGACAGGCCCGTGGCCCACCCCCTGATCCCCACGACCGAAGCGGTGCCGCGACTCGCCGCCGGCGCCGCGTTCTCCGCCGGCTCGTGCTCCGCGACGGCCGGGGCGGTTTCGGTGCGGCCGGCGACCTTCGCCGGCTCGACGGCCTCCTGTCCGGCCGGGCCGATGATCACAAGGCGCCCCAGTAGTCGGCCAGGCGGTAGAAACCGGCACAGAAGTCCATCTGGCGCTCCAGGTATCCGGCGATGTGCGGATGCGACCCGCGCAGCGGCTCGATCAGGCTCCGGCTCCGGGCGGCCAGCGAGGCGACCTGCCGGTCCACCTCCTCGCGGGTGACGCCGAGCAGCAGGGCGTTGAGGTCGCCCCAGGCCAGGTCCCGCTCGTAGGTGCCGAGGTCGTTCAGCAGGCGGATCACCCGCTGCACCGCGTGGCTCGCCCGCCGCACCGGCTCCACGTCCGCGGCGTCGGTGACCCCGCCGACGTGGATGAGGTGGGCGGCGAACGCGAAGGAGAAGCCGAGGTTGGCGGCGTTGCCGAGATACTCCTCCAGCGAGGGTGTCACCCCGGAGTCGCGCCACTCGCGCTCGCGGGACATCCCCTCCAGCATGAGCTCGAGCTCCTCGCGCCACACCGGGCCGAGCAGGGGGAACGAGGGCGACGCCGCCAGCTCGTCCCTGATCTCGCCGAGGAAGACGGTCAGGTCGTCACCCGCGAGCGGCGGGTCGCCCGCGGCCACGGCCAGGCACCGGCCCGCGATCTCCGCGACCTCCGGTGCGGAGGAGGCGACGTAGTCCACCAGCCAGTCGAGCCCGAACGCCCACAGGCACACCTTGTTCGCCATCCGCAGGCCCGCCGCGTCCAGCCACGGCCCGCTGAAGGCCATGGCCAGGGACAGGGTGCTGGACAGCGCGGCGTCGAACGGCCGGGCGGCGAACAGCCCGGGGTAGCCGGCCATCCACTCCTGCATCTCCCGCTGTGAGCGGCCGGCCACCGCGCAGATCGCCCCGGCGTCCACCGCCGCCGGCCACACGCGCTCCGCGCCGGAGGACGACGGCAGGGCGGGGGCGCTCACCTGGGGCTCCGCAGGGTGGTGCGGGCCGGGCGCAGGCGCAGGATGACCCGCCCCCGGGGGCGCAGCAGGGCGGTGCGTGCCGGGGTGAACGGTCCGCCGCCGACCGACACCGGACGGAACCGGCTGAGGAGGGCGGCCACGATCAGCGGCGCGTCCATGTAGAACAGGTGCTGGCCGAGGCACTGGTGCGGGCCGCCGCCGAAGGGGAAGTAGACGTACCGGTGCCGGCGGCGCGGCGCGTCGGGGGCGAACCGCTCGGGGTCGAACACCAGCGGCCGGTCCCAGAACCCCTCCAGCCGATGGGTGGCGTACGGGCTGATCAGGACCATCGAGCCGGCCTTGACGCGCGTCCCGCCGATCTGCTCGGACTCGGTGGCCATGCGCGGGAACAGCCAGCCCGCCGGGTACAGGCGCATGACCTCCTGCAGCACCATTTTGGTGTAGCGAAGCTCGGGGACGTGGGACGGCAGGGGTGGCCCCTCGCCGACCACCTCGTCGATCTCCGCGTACAGGCGGGCCGCCACCTCCGGGTGGGCGTCCAGCAGCGGCCACAGCCAGGTGAGGGTGGTCGCGGTGGTCTCCGAGGCGGCGGCGTACACGCTCACCAGGTCGTCGCGGATCCACCGCTCGTCCCGGGGCGGGCCGCCCGCGCCGTGGCAGAGCGCGGAGACGACGTCCACCTCGCCGTGGCCCGGTCCCTCGGCCTTGGCCTGGCGGATGACCGGGAAGACCACGTCGTCGATGGCGGCCACCGCGTTCATGAAGGCGCGGTCGCCGGGCAGGGGCAGCCGGTACGGCATGAAGGGCATCAGCAGCCGGACCGTGACCGCGGCATCGGCCGTGTGGTAGGCGGAGATGAGCCGCTCGCTGTCCCGCCGGGAGACCCGGTCGCCGAACAGCACCCGCACGACGCTCTGGTTGACGATCGCCGCCATCTCGCGGGCGGCGTCGATGGGCGCGCCGGTCCGCGCGAGGCCGTCCAGCTCGGCGACGCGCGCGTCGATGGTCGAGGCGATCACCCCGGCCAGCGAGGCGACGTACGGGGCGGTGAACAGCGACTGCAGGATCGCCCGGCTGGTCTCCCACACCGGGCCGTCGCCGAGGATGCCGTCGCCGAGCATGCGCTTGAGCGGGTTCCAGAACATGCCCTCGCGCCGGTAGTTCGCCCAGTTGCCACGCAGGACCTGCTGCACGTGGTCGGGGTGGGTGACCAGGTAGGGGCGGAACGGGCCGAGCTTGAGGCGGACGACCCCTCCGTGTGCTCGCGTGCCCAGTTCGGCGAGGCCGTTCGCGGGATCTCGGACGAACGTCGCCAACATCCGGGACATCAGGGGGTACCTCTCTGAACTCGGCGCGGGCGGCTTCGTTACCCTCGATAACGCCGCCAAAGCCACAACTGCCGCGAACGAGACAAGGGGCTACTCTCGCGGCAAAGTGGCCAATGGATCAATGAAGTATCACGATCAACTGACTCTCAGCAAGACGTGATGTCAATAAACTCCGGCACGTGTCACGAAGTGGCCACATATCGGAAGAAGCCCGTGAATAGCGCCATAGTCGGGGCAAGCTGCGCTTTTCTAGCGAACGGCCTGATCCAGGCGGCGTTCCGGTCTCCTTTGCCGCGGCGTTCCGGTCCGCCCGGACGTGGCCGGCGCTCCGCGGAATCGCACGAGCACGAGCACGAGCACGGGCACGGGCACCGGCCGCCGGATGAGGTTCGCGCCGCCGGATGGCCGGCGAGACGGAACGGCCGGGGGCGGCCTCGCCGGACGCCTGCGGCGTCGCCCGCGCTTGGGCTAGTCTCGCGACGATCGCCGGCGGGCGGGTTCGCGCACCGCCGGCGGGAATGACCGCCTGCGTATCTCGGGGAGCTGAGCGCCGTGGATCTGAGCGCCGAACGGCCGGTGTCGGTGGGCCTGATCGGAGCGGGACCGTGGGCGGAGGCCGTCCACGCGCCCACCCTCGCCGCGGGACCGCACACGCGGCTGGCCGGGGTCTGGGCGCGCCGGCCGCGGGCCGCCGCACGGCTCGGCGTCCCGGTGTACGAGCGCATCGAGGAGCTGTTCGAGGTCTGCGAGGCGGTCGCCTTCTGCGTACCGCCCGCCGTCCAGGCCGAGCTCGGCGTCCTGGCCGCCCGCGCCGGCAAGGCGCTGCTGCTGGAGAAGCCGCTGGCCGCCGACCTGGACGCGGCCAAGCGCCTGGCCCAGGCGGTCGGCGAGGCCGGCGTCGCCTCGCAGATGGTCCTCACCTTCCGCTACTCGGCCGCCACCAAGGCGTTCCTGCGGCGGGTGCGCGCCATCGAGCCGTTCGGCGGCTACGCCATGAACGTCTCCGGCGCGCTGTACACCATCGACTCGCCCTGGCGGCAGGAGCGCGGCGCCATCCTGGACGTCGGCCCGCACATGATCGACATGCTGGACGCGTCCCTGGGCCGGATCACCGGGGTGCGGGCGCACGGCGACAGCCTGGGCTGGGTCGGCCTGCTGCTGGAGCACGAGACCGGCGCGGTCAGCGAGGCGTCCCTGTCCATGGCGGCCCGGGTCGAGCACGGCTCCTCGCAGGTCGCCGTCTTCGGCCGCCAGGGCACCGAGACGCTCGACGGCGGCGATCTCGGCTACGACGTCTTCCCCGACATGGTCGCCGAGTTCGCCGCGACCGTGCGCCGGGGCGGCGGCCACCCGCTGGACGCACAGCACGGCCTGCGCCTCCAGGAGATCATCGCCGCCGCCGAGGCCCAGCTCCGCTGAGGGGGCCGCCCATCGGCCGGCCGCACCCGGCCACCCGCGCGCCCGTGCCCGGCGTCGTACCGGTCCCGGGGCACACGGAACCCGGTTCGCCCGGCCCTCGCATCGGCCCCGGCCACCAGCAAGTGCGACCGGGCCCGTCGCCAGGGGCGCCGCATCGCGGCGCCCTGGCCGCGGTCCTCGCCACCCGCGCGTTCCCCGGCGGGACGTGGGTTGGTACCGTTCCCCTGACGCGTGGCGCGCAGCGAAGTCCGGTGTGATTCCGGCGCTGTCCCGCAACTGTGAGGCCTGAAAGGCCCGAGCCAGGTCGCCTGCCCGCCGCGCCGACGCCATCAACCCTCGTGGAAAAGGGTGATCCGTCACTTCGCGGGTCTCTCGATTTCCCGGCAACAGGAGGAACCCCTCGTGAGGCCCGTACGCACGGCCGTCGCGGGCGCGTTGCTGGGTGCGCTGACGCTGGCCGGATGCGGCCAGTCCGACGACACCGCAGGCACCAGCGCGACCGCCCCCGCCACCCCCGCCGCCTCGGCGCAGGCCGCCGGTTTCCCGGTCACCGTCCAGGCCGGCAACGGCGCGGTCACCATCCCCGCCAAACCCTCGCGCATCGTCTCGATCTCGCCCACCGCGACCGAGACCCTGTTCGCCATCGGCGCCGGCCCGCAGGTCGTCGCGGTCGACGACCAGTCCGACCACCCGGCCGAGGCGCCCAAGAGCGACCTGTCGGGCTACAAGCCGAACGCCGAGTCGATCATCGACAGGAAGCCCGACCTGGTGGTGCTGGCCAACGACACCGGCGGCGTGGTGGCCGCGCTGACCAAGGTCGGCATCCCGGTGCTGCTCGAACCGGCCGCGACCAAGCTGGAGGAGAGCTACGACGAGATCAGCGACCTCGGCGCCGCGACCGGCAACACCGCCAAGGCCGGGCAGGTCGTCGCGGACATGCAGAGCCGCATCCAGCAGCTCGCCGCCGCCGCGCCCAAGGACAAGAAGCTCACCTACTTCCACGAGCTGGACAACACCCCGTTCTCGGTGACCTCCGGCACGTTCATCGGGCAGATCTACGGGATGTTCGGGCTCACCAACATCGCCGACAAGGCACCGGACGCGGCGGGCGGCTACCCCAAGCTGTCCACCGAGTTCGTCGCCGAGGCCGACCCCGACCTGATCTTCCTGGCCGACACCAAGTGCTGCGGCCAGTCGAAGCAGACCCTGGCCAAGCGGCCCGGCTGGGGCGGGCTGTCGGCGATCAAGAAGGACCAGGTGTTCCCGGTCGACGACGACATCGCCTCGCGCTGGGGCCCGCGCGTCGTCGACTTCGCCGAGATCGTCGACGCCGCCGTCCGTAAGGCGGCCGCCTGATCCGTCCCGCCCGGTACGAACCCGAGGAACCCGGGGAACGGCCCGCGGCACCCGAGCACATCCGACAGCACCCGAGCACCTGGAACACCCCCGCGACCATGAGCGGCAGCAGATCAGACCCCGGCCCGGGACGGCGGCCCGCCGTCCCGGCAGCGCCCTGCGCGCCATCCGGGCCGGAGGAGATCACGGCCGGGCCACCGGACGGCACCGGCCGCGTCGTCCCCGATCCGCGAACCGCCACGGACGCGGGGGAGCCCGGTGGGCCGGCCGTGGTCGCGGGGGCGCCGGAGACCGCCGTCGCGTCCGGTGCGATGCCGGTGGCGCGGCTGCGCCCGGGCGTGCTGGCCCTCGCGCTCACCGTGTTCGCGGTGTGCGCGCTGGCCGGGCTGCTGGTGGGCGCGGCGGGTCTCCCGGTCAGGGGCGTCGTCCTGGAACTGCTCGGCAGGCTCCCGTTCGTCACCCTGGACTCGGGGCTCTCCCCGGTCGAGCGCGGGCTGCTCCTCCAGCTCCGCATGCCCCGCGTCGTGCTCGCCGCGGTCGTCGGCGGGCTGCTGGCGTTGGCCGGCGCCGGATACCAGGGCGTGTTCCGCAACCCCCTCGCCGACCCGTACCTGCTCGGCGCCGCCGCCGGGGCGGGGCTGACCGCCACCCTCGTGATCGCCCTGGTGCCGTCGGCCGTCGGCATGGTGCCGATCGCCGCGTTCGCCGGCGCCGTCGGCGGGGTGCTGCTGGCGTACGCGCTCGGCACCAGCACCGCCCGCGGCGGCGGCACCGCGACCCTGGTGCTGGCCGGGGTGGCGGTGTCCTCCTTCCTGTCGGCGCTGCAGGCGTTCGTCCAGCAGATGAACTACGAGCAGCTCCAGCGGATCTACGTCTGGATCCTCGGCGGCATCGCCGGCGACTGGTCCCAGGTCTGGCTGATCGCCCCGTACGCCGTGGTGTCCTCCGTCGTCATGATCGCGCACGGCCGGCTGCTGGACGTGCTGTCGGTGGGCGACGACGAGGCGGTCAGCCTCGGAGTGAACGCCGCCCGTGTCCGCCTGGTCGTGCTGTGCGCGGCCTCACTGGCCACGGCCTCGGCCGTGGCGGTGAGCGGGCTGATCGGCTTCGTCGGCATCGTCGTGCCGCACGTCGTCCGCCGCCTCGCCGGAGGGTCCTACCGCGTGGTGCTGCCGGTCTCGCTGCTGGCCGGGGCGGCGTTCCTGGTGCTCGCCGACCTGGTCGCCCGCACGGCGCTCGCCCCGGCGGAGCTGCCCATCGGCGTGGTCACCGCCTTCATCGGCGCCCCGTTCTTCATCGGCGTGCTGCGGGCCACCAGGGCGGTGGAGACGTGAGCGCGCTGGAGGCGCGAGGGCTGTCGGCGACGCTCGGCGGACGGCAGGTGCTCAGCGACGTCGGGCTGTCGGTGCGGGACGGCGAGTGGCTGGCCGTCATCGGGCCGAACGGCGCGGGCAAGTCCACCCTGCTGCGCGTCATGATGGGCCTGCTGGAGGCGCGCGGGGAGGTCTCGGTGGACGGCGTGCCGGTGCGCGCGCTCAAACCGCGCCGGCGGGCCAGGCTGATGGCCTACGCCCCGCAGAACCCGCTGCTGCCACCGGGGCTGACCGTCGCCGAGTACGCCCTGCTCGGCCGCACGCCCTACATCGGCTACCTCGGCAGGGACGGCCGGCGCGACCGTGAGGTGACCGCCTCGGTGCTCGAACGGCTCCACCTGTCCGCGCTCGCCGCGCGCCCGCTCGGCCGGCTCTCCGGCGGCGAGCGCCAGCGGGTCGTGCTCGCCCGGGCGCTGGTGCAGCAGGCCCCCGTACTGCTGCTCGACGAGCCCACCACCGCCCTCGACCTCGGTCACCAGCAGCAGGTGCTGGAACTGGTCGACCGGCTGCGGCTGGCCGACGGGCTGACCATCGTCACGACGGTGCACGACCTCAGCCTGGCCGGGCAGTACGCCGACACGGTGCTGCTGATGGCGCAGGGGCGCCAGGTCGCCTCCGGCCCGGCCACCGAGGTGCTCACCGAGCCGCTGCTGACCGGCACCTTCGGCGCCCACGTCCGCGTCGCCCCCGGCGAGGACGGCCGCCCCCTCGTCAACCTCGTCCGCCCTGCCACTCCCTGATCAGCCGGCCTCCTCCGCCTGCTCGTCCCGCGCGAGGGACGGCGAGGCGGGGGCGAGGTGGAGGGCGGTCCAGGCGTGGGCGCCGTCGAGAACGGCGCGGTGCACGGCACGGGCCATGCGTGCACCCCAGGTGGAGCGGGGGCCGCCGAACAGCTCTTCCGGCCCGT
Organism: Sphaerisporangium melleum; assembly: GCF_014646695.1. Taxonomy (GTDB): domain Bacteria; phylum Actinomycetota; class Actinomycetes; order Streptosporangiales; family Streptosporangiaceae; genus Sphaerisporangium; species Sphaerisporangium melleum. The sequence goes on along the minus strand of NZ_BMNT01000017.1, from coordinate 144,581 downwards.
CGGCGCGCGCGGCGACGCAGACGGCGTCCGAGGCGGTCCCCGTGCAGGCGTATCCGGCCTCCGCGAGGGCTTGGGCCTTGGCCTCGGTCACCGTCATCACCGCGTTGACCAGGGCCGCGTCGCTCATCGCCACCGGGACGGCCACGATGATGTTGATGGTCCCCGGGGCCGGGAACGTCTCACGGAGCTCACGGAGCTCACGGAGCTCGCGGTCGCGGACGCCCTCAGGGCTGGCGGCCCAGGTGGGAACGCGCAGGCCCACGGTGGCGACGGCGTCCACGCCACCGTCGTGAGCGCGGGTGTGATGGCGCACCGAGGCCGCGGTGAGCATGCCCACTCCAAGGCCGGGCGGCGCGAGCTCCAGCAGGTGCGCGACCGGGTCCATCCGGGAGTAGCCGGCCACGACCTGGGCGTTGAGCACCCATTCGACCGGGCCGATCCCGCCCCCCAGCATGGCCGAGGAGATCGCCCGCCAGCCGGGGCCGAACTCCCACAGCAGCGAGGCCAGGTGCTCGCCGTCCTCGTGCCGATGGCTCAGCGCCGGCATGCGATCTCCCTACGCCGTGGGGCGGAGGGCGGGGTCCCTTCCGTCCCGGACGCCGGCGTTCCGCCCGGGCGCCGGAAGCGTACAGAACGCCCCCGACCGTCGCCCCGGCCGGGTCAGGAGGTGAGCTGGAGGGTGGTGAGGATGCGGTCGATGGTGGGCTGGTCGCATCCGCCGGGCGGGCAGAAGAAGGCGATCAGGCCCACGGGCCGGCCCTGGCCCCGGCCGATGATGTAGGCGATCAGGTCCAGGCGTCCTTGCTGGGCGGGGTCGTTGACCACGCCGGTCAGCCGGAAGGCGGGGTGGCCGGCGACGGTGGCCGTGGTCAGGGCGGAGGCGAAGTCGGCGGGGCCGGGCAGGACGAAGCTCAGGCTCCGCTTCAGCGTCTCGGGCGGGTCGGAGGTGGTGATGGTGTCGTTGAGCTCGGCGAACAGCCCCATCGCCCGTTCGGGCCTGGTGCCGGCCAGGGCGTTGACCGCCGTCCAGTCCGAGGCGATGGGCACCGAGAACAGCGCGTCGAACTCCGCCGCCGCCGGCGAGACGATCACGTACTCGTCGGCGTGGGCGCGCGCCTCCCAGTGGCCGGGGTACTCGAACGACAGCGGCACCGCCGCGCTGCCGGGGTAGCGCTTGTCGCCCACGGGCGTGACCCCGCGGTCGACGAGCAGGGTGGCCGCGACCGCCACCGCGACCAGTACGGCCGCGGCGCCCGCCAGGACGCCCACCGGCCATCGCCGCCGGCGGGTGGGCCGGGCGGCGGCGGTCCCGGGCCGGGTCAGCGAGCCGTCCGCCATCACAGGAACGGGGCCGGGCGGCTGCGAGGTGCCCGGCGAACGCAGGGCCGTGGTCCGCTCGGTCCGGTCCGGGTGGCCGGGGTGGCTCGGGTGCGAGGGGTGCCCCGCCGGGGTGGGGACGGTGCCGGTGGAGGCCTGCCCCGCCGGCCCCGTCCGTGCCGCACCCCTGGTCTGGTCGTCGTCACTGATCGCGTCCCGCAGCGCGGTGACGAACTCCCGGCAGGTGGCGTACCGCTCGCCCGGTGACTTGGCCAGGGCCCGCGTCATCACCTGGTTCACCGGGTGCGGCAGATCGGGCCGGTAGGGGGTGAGCGGCGGCGGGTCGTGCGAGACGTGCGCGTACAGCAGCGCCAGCTCGGTGTCCCGCTGGAACGGCGGCAGCCCGGCCAGCGTCTCGTACACCACGCAGGCGAACGCGTACAGGTCGCTGCGGCCGTCCACGGTGAGCCCGCGGATCTGCTCGGGCGCCACGTAGCGCGGGGTGCCCATGAAGTGGCCGTGGCTGGTCAGCCCGGCCTCGGAGAAGGTGCTCTTGGTCAGCCCGAAGTCGGTGAGGTAGACGTGCTCGGGGTCGCGGTCGGACCCGTCGGCGATCAGGATGTTGGCCGGCTTCACGTCCCGGTGCACCAGGCCCTGCTGGTGGGCGGCGTCCAGCGCCGAGGCGATCTGGGTGAACAGCCGGTAGGCGCGGGCCACCGGCAGCGGGCCGCTGCCCTGGATGAGTTTGCGCAGATCGGCGCCCTCGACGTACCGCATGGCGATGAACAGCAGTTCGCCGTTCTCGCCCGCCTCGTAGATCGGGATGATGTTGGGGTGGTCGACCGCAGCGACCAGCCGCGACTCGCGGACGAACCGGTCGCGGAACCGCTGGTCGGCGGCAAGTTGCGGGGCCAGCACCTTGAGCGCGACCGCGCGGCCGAGGCGCTGGTCGCGGGCGCGGTAGACCGTGGCCATGCCGCCCTGGCCGACGACCGCCTCGACGAGGTAGTCGCCGACCTGGGCGCCGACAAGCGGCGGCATCGGGACCTGCCCGCTCATTGCTCCACCGGGTTCCCGCAGAAGCCGCAGAACCGGTGCGCCTTGCCCAGGCGCATGCCGCACTGGGTGCAGAAGCGCGCCTGCGTGCCGCCGGGCGCCGGCACCGGGACGCCGGCCGGCGGGGACGGGTCGCCGGCCCGCTCGGCCGGGTACGGCGGCTCCATGGCCTGCGTTCCCTGGGGCGGCCAGGACGCGCCACCGGGGGAGGGGACGCCGGCCGCGCCCGGGGCGGAACCGGCCGGCTGCGCGGCGCCCGGCGAGCCGGATGAGCCGCCGGAATCCCCAGAGCCTCCCGGGAAGGACGCCCCGGCGGCGCCCACCGGGCCGCCGTATCCGTACGCGCCGTCCGCACCGGAGTGACCGGACGTCGCCGGGAACCCGCCCGTGCCGGGCGAGCCGGCCGGGAGCGGTTCGCGGAACCCGCCCGGCTCCGCGAACTCGCCGAGCTCCGCGTGCTCCGCGAGCTGCGCGAACTCCCGCGGGCCGTGGGGATCGGTGAGGCCCCCCGGAGTCACGGCGGCGACCCGCCTGCGGCGGCGCAGCATGAGCGGCACCGCCACCGCGACCATGGCGGCCAGCGCGACCACCCCGGCCGAGACCGGCAGCAGCAGCCGGGACGCCGAACCCGCGGACGAACCCGTGACGGCCGGTGGTGTCGTGGACGGGCCGGGCGAGACGGTGCCGGCCCCGCCGCGGGCGGCGCGGGCGGTGCGCAGATGGTCCTGGGCGACCACGTGGTCGGGACGGAGCCTGAGCACCTGCTCCAGCACGGGGATCGCGCCCGCGTAGGACTTGTTGTGGAACGGGGCGAGCGCGGTCTCGTACACCACGTCGACCGGCCCGCGGCGCGCGGTCACGTCGGCGGCGACCAGCGCGGACCTGATGTCGTCCACCGGAGTCAGCGTCGCCGCGCCGCCGCTGCCGGTGAGCAGGCCGACGACCTCGCTCTTGGTGTCGTCGATCACCGCCGCCCCCTCGCCGTCGGCCTTGAGGAACGCGGCCAGCTTGTCCCGTTCGGCGGGCTTGAAGGTGCGGCCGCCCGGCGGGTCGAGGTGGGCGGTCTGCAGCACGGGCGGGTTCTTCGCGCTCGGCCGGCTGGGCAGGCCGGCGGTGTCCACCGACTCGATGCCGCTGCCCAGCGTGGTGCCGAGCGGCACGGTCGGCAGCGTGCCGTCCTCGCCGCCCTTGGCCAGCTTGAGCACGGCGGGCGATCCGGGCGAGCCACCGCTGTGCAGCAGGTCGGCCGGGTACCCCTCGGAGACCGGCGGGTCGGCGTAGGGGAACACCGTGATCTTCAGGTTCGTGGTGACGATGCAGTGGGAGTTGCGCGGCGGATAGCACGCCTGGAGCCGGGCGTTCAGCTCGGGGTTCTTCAGCTTGTGCCGGGAGAAGTCCGCCGGGACCTTGACCTTGAAGTGCTCGGCGAAGACGCGGTTGGCGGCGTAGACGGCCGGGTCCTTGGCCGGCCGCACGACGCCGGTGGCGGTCACCACGACACCGTCGGGGGAGACGGTGAACCCGCTCCCGGTGCCGGCCGGTGTGTCGTATTCGCGCACCACCTGCTGGATGACGCCCCGGTCGTCCAGCAGGTTGATGGTCACGTGGGTCGTGGCCTCGACGCGGACCGTTCCAGGGGTGACGCGGTCGGTCGAGCCGCTCGGATGCGGGTGGAGGGTGAGGACCAGTGATCCAAGGGCGCTCAGCCCCGCGACGAGGTGGTGCAGGCGGGGCATTTCCGCCTCCTGTTAGCGAGCCGCCGTGGTGCTCCCAGCGTCGCAGTGCATCCGGCGCCGGACAAGGCTCGGACGGCCGCCGACACGCACTTGCAATCGGTCGTTGAACGATCTGCTACCGGACGCGCCGGTGATCGCCTTCGCGCCTCGGGCGCCCTTCGAGCCCGTGGCGCACGGGTTTCCCGCTGCTTGGCGCACTGCATGTATATTTTCCGTACATATGCGGAGGAAGACGAAGATATTTCACCTACGGAGGGATGTGGCGGTATGAGGGCCTTTCCGCGAGTGCTGTTCGACGAGGCGCACAGCGAGTCCTGGACGATCCGCCGCGAGGTCGCCGAGGCGATCAACCCGGCGCACCCCGACGACAACAGCTACGCCCGCGCCGCGCAGGTCCTGTGCGGTCTCGGCCACACCGTCACCGCGCACACCGAGGGCCCGATCACCTCGGCCGTGCTGAACGCCTACGACGTCTTCGTCATCGCGCACCCCTCCGCCGACCGCTGGGAGCGCACCACCGGGCTCGGCAGCCCGGTCCTGCCCACCGAGGAGATCGACGCCATCGAGCGCTACGTCGCCGAGGGCGGCGGCCTGATCGTGCTCGCCGAGTGCGAGCAGGAGAAGTACGGCAACAACCTCGCCGAACTGCTGGCCCGCTTCGGCGTCGGCATCGAGCACACCACCGTGCAGGACCCGGGCGCCCGCTTCAACGGCGTGGCCACCTGGGTGCTCGGCCGGCCGGTCCCCGGCTCGGCGGACGACCTGACCGCGGGCGCCCGCGAAGCCTGCTTCTACCGGGCCGGTGTGCTCACCCCGCCGCCCGGCGCGACCGTCCTGTTCGAGACCTCCGCCACGGCCGACCCGGCCGGGCGCGCCCTGGCCCTGGCCCTGCGCCACGGCGAGGGCCGGGTCGTGGTCTTCGCCGACTCCGACCTGTTCGGCGACGACTCCATCGACGACCTGCGGCACGCCCGCCTGTGGGGCAACGTCGTCACCTGGGCCGCCCGCGTCCCGGCCGCCGTCGCAGGCGGGCGCACTCCGGACGCCGCGTTCGCCACGCTGAAGGCCGCCGTCGAACAGCTGCGCCCGCTCACCGCCAAGGACGGCTCGGTCGCCGACGCCGCGGCCGCCTCGCCCATCGTCGACCGGGTCGCCGCCGCCGTCGAGGCTCTCGCGCACCGCTTCCCGCACGACCGCGACTACCTCGCCGCCGTCGTCACCGACCTGCGCAAATGGCAGGCCACAGGATTCGGCGTGCCCGACTTCCTCGACTCGCTGAACGCCTTCCACCCCGACACCCAGCGGATCGACGGGCTGGAGCACCTGGTCGTCTTCCCGATGTACACCCAGAACGGCAACCCGGCGCGCAACCTGGAGGCCGTCTGGATCCGTACCGTCTGGCCCGGCTGGCTGGCCGAGCTGGAGCGCGACCGGTACGACAACCCGATGTTCGTGCCGATCACCTTCGTCGACTTCACCGCCGGGTACGACACCAACAGCGCCGTGCTGTTCCCCGAGACGGTCGCGGTGCGCGAGACCCCGCCGCGCTTCACCTGGGGCGCGATCTTCTGCGACCGCGAGGCCGCCCGGTTCCGCAGCGTCAGCCGCGCCGCCGCCGACATCCTCAAGCTCGCCCTCCCGCCGGACGCCGCCCGCCTGCTGTCGAGCCAGGAGCTCGCCCAGGACACCTTCGTACTGTGGGACCTCGTCCACGACCGCACCCACAGCCACGGCGACCTGCCCTTCGACCCGTTCATGATCAAGCAGCGCATGCCGTACTGGCTGTACTCCCTGGAGGAGCTGCGCTGCGACCTGACCGCGTTCGGCGAGGCGGTCGCGCTGGAGGAGCAGGGCGTGCCGCACGCCCGCTACGTCCAGTACGCCGTGCTGTTCGACCGGCTGTTCCGCTTCCCGATCACCGGCGAGCGGGTGCGCAACTACGACGGTCTCGGCGGCCAGCTCCTGTTCGCCTACCTGCACCGCAACGACGTGATCCGCTGGACCGACAACCGGCTGTCCATCGACTGGGACCGGGTCGCCGGCTGCGTCGCCGACCTGCGCGGCGAGGTGGAGAAGCTGTACCGGGACGGCATCGACCGCGCCAAGCTGGCGCACTGGCTGGCCGCGCACCGGCTGGTGGCCTCCTACGTCGCCCCGCACCCCGCCTCGGTGTGGAACCGCGGGGCCGACGCCCTGCCGGTGGAGGGATTCCCCAAGGCGGTGGTGGACGCGGTGCTGCCCGACGAGTTCCCCCTGAGCATGTTCTACGAAGCCCTGCGGCGTAAGCTTTCCGGAGTCATCGAGGCGACGAAGGGAATCCGCGCGTGAGCGACGGCGGCAAGGGCGCGACGACGGGCCGGGTCGTGGTGGTCGCGGGAGCGGGCGGCCCCACCGGGCGCGCGGTCACCGAGCGGCTGGCCGCGCGCGGCGACACCGTGATCGGCCTGGCCCGGCACGCCGCCGACGGCGTGCTCGCCGTCGACCTGACCGACCTCGAGGCCGTGCGCCAGGTCGCCGCCGAGATCAAGCGCGAGCACGGCCACGTCGACGGGGTCGTGCACCTCGTCGGCGGCTGGCGGGGCGGCAAGACCTTCGCGAGCACCGACCTGGCCGACTGGGACGCCCTGCACGTGCTGCTGATCCGCACGCTGCAGAACGTCACGCTGGCCTTCGAGCCGCTACTGCGCGACAGCGAGGACGGCCGGTTCGCCATCGTCTCGGCCAAGGCGGCCCAGGCGCCCACCCAGGGCGGCGCCGCCTACGCCGCAGCCAAGGCCGCGGCCGAGGCGTGGACGCTCGCCCTGGCCGACGCGCTGCGCGACACCCGCAGCGCCGCCACGATCCTGGTGATCAAGGCGCTGGTCAACGACGAGATGCGCGCCGCGAGCCCGGAGCGCGCGTTCCCGGGGTTCACCGACGTCGCCGACCTCGCCGCCGCCGTCGCCGCGCTGTGGGACCGTCCGGCCGCCGAGGTCAACGGCGTGCGCCTGGACCTCACGGGGTGACCGGCGGCGACGCGATCGGCACGCCCGCGAGCGGCGTGCGCGGGGAACAGGACGGGGGAGCGGGGCACGTGAGCCACGAGCGGGACGAAGGTCGGACGGCGACGCAGGCGCGGCGCCGGCACGACCCGGCGGTCAAGGGGTTCGCCAGCGACAACTACGCGGGGGTGCACCCGGAGGTCCTGCAGGCGCTGGCCCTGGCCAACGGCGGCCACCAGATCGCCTACGGTGAGGACGTCTACACCGAGGCGCTCCAAGAGATCTTCCAGCGGCACTTCGGGCCCGGCGCCCAGGCGTGGCCGGTCTTCAACGGCACCGGCGCCAACGTCGTCGGGCTGCGGGCGATGACCACGCCCTGGGAGGCGGTGATCTGCGCCGAGAGCGCGCACGTCAACACCGACGAGGGCGGCGCGCCCGAGCGCAGCGGCGGGCTGAAGCTCCTCACCGTGCCCACCCCCGACGGCAGGCTCACCCCCGAGCTGATCGACCGCCAGGCGTGGGGCTTCGGGGACGAGCACCGCGCCCAGCCGAAGGTCGTGACGATCAGCCAGAGCACCGAGCTCGGCACGGTCTACACCCCCGAGCAGATCTCGGCCATCGCGGCGCACTGCCGCGAGCTCGGCCTGCTGCTGCACATGGACGGCTCGCGCCTGGCCAACGCCGCCGCGGCGCTGGACGTGCCGCTGCGCGCCCTGACCAGCGACGCCGGGGTGGACGTGCTGTCCTTCGGCGGCACCAAGAGCGGGCTGATGTTCGGCGAGGCCATCGTCGTGCTCACCCCCTCGGCCGTCCGCGGCCTGGTCTACCTCAGGAAGAGCTCCATGCAGCTCGCCTCGAAGATGCGGTTCGTCTCGGCCCAGTTCGAGGCGCTGCTCGCCGGGGACCTGTGGCTGCGCAACGCGCGCGCCGCCAATGCGATGGCCGCACGCCTGGCCGCCGCCGTGCGCGACATCCCCGGCGTCACCCTGACCCGGCCGGTCGAGGCCAACGCCGTCTTCGCCGTCCTGCCCGGCGAGGTGGCCGACCGCGTGCGCAAGCGGTTCCGCTTCTACACCTGGAACGAGGCCACCGGCGAGGTCCGCTGGATGACCGCCTTCGACACCACCGAGGCCGACGTGGACGCCTTCGCCGCCGCCGTGGCCGAGGAGATGGGCCGCTGACCCGTCCCCCGGCCTGACGTCCGCGGGCCGGAGCGCGCCGCGGTCACCCGGCGGCGCGCGGCCCCGGTCGCCGCCGGCCGGAGTCAGGGTGCGGCGTCGCGCTTGGCGAGCAGGTCGGTCATGTAGGCGATCTCGCCGTCCTGGGTGTCCACGATGTGCTGCGCCATCGTGCGCACCTCGTCACGGGCGGTGAGCTTCAGCGCCGCCTTGGCCATGTCCACGCCGCCGCGGTGGTGGCGGATCATCAGCCGCAGGAACATGACCTCGGCGTCCTTGCCCTTGGCGCCGGCCAGCTCCTTGAGCTCCTCGGGTGTGGCCATGCCGGGCATCGCGGCGTCGCCGGTCGCCGCCGGTGCCGTGGTGGACGCGCTGCCGCCGTGCCCGCCGTGGCCCGCCATCCAGGCCATGGACGGCCGGTCGCCGGTCTGCGGCAGGCCCCACTGCTGCAGCCAGCCCATGAAAATTCCACGCTGCGCCGTCTGCGTCGTGATGATGTCGTAGGTGAGCCCGCGGATCGCCGGATCGGTGGTCTGGTCGCGGACGGTGAAGCTCATCTCCACCGCCTGAGCATGGTGAACGGCCATGTCACGGGCGAAACCGGCCTCGGGGGAGGCGTCGCCCGGGGGTGCGGACCTACCGAAGATCAGGAACGTGACGGCGGCCGTCACCGCGCAGGTGACCAGCGCGACGAGGACCAGGCGGAAGCGTGAGTTGACCATTGCCAGCCATGAGTTGGGGATCGTCCAGGACGTTGAACGCAAACGTTATTACCTACCCACTATCCTCCACATAAGTAATGGCAGCTTGACCGTACATGTCCTTAGACAGCCGCTGAAGGAGTCGCGATGGCCAAGGAGAGGACGCAGGCCCGGCGAGAGCATCTCGCCCAGCTGCGCGCCGCGCAGAAGCGCAAGGAACGGCGCACGGCGATGCTGATGTGGGGTGTCGGCGGCTTCGTCATCGTCCTCGTGATCGGGCTGGTCGGCTTCTACGTCATCAGGGAGAACAACGCGACCTCGCTGGGCGGGGTCAAGACCTTCGCCTACAAGGCCTCTCAGCACACGGCCGCCAAGGTCAAGTACGTCGAGGCCCCGCCGGTGGGCGGCGAGCACAACCCGAGCTGGCAGCGGTGCGGCACCTACGACGCGCCGATCAACTCCGAGAACGCGGTCCACTCCATGGAGCACGGCGCGGTCTGGATCACCTACCGGCCCGACCTGCCCAAGGCCCAGGTGGACAAGCTCAAGGCGCTGGTCACCTCCGACTACATCCTGCTGAGCCCGTTCCCCGGGCTGCCGGCCCCGGTCGTGGTCAGCTCCTGGAACAACCAGCTCGTCCTGCAGGGCGTCGACGACCCGCGCCTGCCGCGCTACATCTCCAAGTACAAGCAGAACCCGAAGACCACGCCCGAGTACGGCGCCACCTGCTCCGGTGAGGGCGCCACCGACAAGCTCGCCGCCGACAACCCGCTGCCCGCCACCGCGCCGTCCTCGGCGCCGAGCGGCTCGGCCGAACCGTCGGCGATGCCGACCTCCTGACGGCGCGGCCCGTCATCTCGTCCCGGCCGGGGAGGGAACCCTCCCCGGCCGGCGGCGTCTCCGGCGGCGCTGTTCAAAGGACCTCGGCCGGGTCGACCGCATCCAGGGCGTGCGCCTCGCCGACCGGGCGGCTGGTGAGCACGCCCGCGTGCGCGTTGAGCCCGAGGGCCAGCGCCGGATCCTCGCGCAACGCCTCCCGCCAGCCCTTGTCGGCGATCGCCAGCGCGTACGGGACGGTCACGTTGGTCAGCGCGTACGTCGAGGTGTGCGGCACGGCCCCCGGCATGTTGGCCACGCAGTAGAACACCGAGTCGTGCACCTGGTAGGTCGGGTGGGCGTGGGTGGTCGGCCGGGAGTCCTCGAACGCCCCGCCCTGGTCGATGGAGATGTCGACCAGCACCGAGCCCTCCTTCATCCGGGCGACCATCTCGTTGGTGACCAGCTTCGGCGCCTTGGCCCCGGGCACCAGCACCGCGCCGATCACCAGGTCGGCGTCCAGGACGGCACGCTCGATCTCGTAGCTGTTGGACGCGACGGTCCGCAGGTGCCCCTGGTAGATCGAGTCCACCTGGCGGAGCCGGTCGATGTTCTTGTCCAGCAGCAGCACCTGCGCCTGCATGCCGAGGGCGATCGCCGCGGCGTTCACCCCGGTCACCCCGGCGCCCAGCACCACCACCTTGGCGGGGTAGACGCCCGGCACGCCGCCCATGAGCACCCCGCGCCCGCCGCCCTGCCGCATCAGGTGGTACGCGCCGACCTGCGGCGCGAGCCGTCCCGCCACCTCCGACATCGGCGCGAGCAGGGGAAGCGCCCCGCCCGGGGTCTGCACGGTCTCGTAGGCGATGGCGGTCACCCCGGACTCCAGCACCGCCAGCGTCAGCTTGCGGGACGCCGCGAGATGGAGATAGGTGAACAGGACCTGTCCCTCGCGCATGAGCGGATACTCGGAGGCGATCGGCTCCTTGACCTTGAGGATCATGTCGCTGTCGTGCCAGACCTCCTGCGCGGAGCCGAGGATCACCGCGCCGGCCGCCTGGAAGTCCTCGTCCCGGATGGAGGAGCCCGCCCCCGCGCCCCGCTCCACGAAGACCTCGTGCCCGTGACTCACCAGTTCGTTGGCCCCCGCGGGGGTGAGGGCGACGCGGTGCTCCTGGTCCTTCACCTCGCGGGGTACTCCGACCTTCATGTGATCCTCCTTCCGCCCGGGGCAGCGGGCTGCCCCTGCTGTGCGCCGCGACCGGCCGTCCTCCCGGCTCCACCTGGCGCGCGGTCGTCCGCCGCGCCGATCCCCGCTGAGCGACTGCCCGGGACGGCGCCCGGCTCACCGGCTCTTTCCGTCAGATCACGGAGCGGGATGGGTGATTGATCCACATATATGACGCTTTGTAGAGATATGTTCAGCGTAGGCCCCCCTCCGGGAGGTCCGTCCCGCGGTTAGCTCGTACGCCCCGCCCTCGGTAGGCTCGGCCGAGCGATGTCGGTCACCGAACATCCCGGGCGGGAGCACCGCCCCGGAGGCTGAGGTGATGTCAAAGGGGTGAGGATGCGTAACCGTCCGGCGGCCGGCGATCACGATGATCGGGCCGGAGCCCTGCCGGGGCTTCCCGACTCCCCGCGGCTCGACCCCGGTGGCCGGCCGCCGAGCGCAGACCTTTCGGGGCGCACCCCGCACGAGCCGCTGCCCGGTGCCGAGGAGCAGGGGTACGGCGCGACCGAGGAGCTGAGCTTCGGGCCGGACGAGCCGGCCGCCGGCGGCGAGCGCCCCAGGGCCGTGACCGGCGACCCCGTGCCCGGCGACGAGCCGCCCGTCCTTCCGGGAACGCCCGGCGGCCCCGGGGAACCGGCCGATCCGGGCGTGCCGCCCGGCCCCGGCGGAACGCCTCCGGGCCCCGCCGCCCCTGATGGGCCCCCGCGCGCCGCCCGCGGCACCACCATCGCCCTGTTCGCCGGGCTGGTCGTGGCGATCCTGGTCAGCGGTGTCCTGGGCACGATCGCCGTGCTCATGACCCGGCAGCCCGACCTGCCCCTCGGTGCGGCCCCGCCGAGCCGCCTGGCCACGCCGATCCACTTCGCCCCGGTCACCGGGGTGCGGGCCGCGCCCTGCCCCGGCGCGGAGGCCGTGCTGGACGACGCCGGCACCACCTGCTACCAGGTCGCGCGCGGCGTCACGGTCGCCACCGTGGTGCGGATCGGCGCGGTCGCCGACAAGGACGGCACCTACTCGGTGCGCATCGTGCCCGGTCCCGAGGGCCGGGCGAGGCTCGCCGACCTGATCAAGGACACTCTCGAACAGCAACTCGCCATCGTGGTGAGCGACAAGGTCGTGGCCGCGCCGCGGGTCGCGCAGCCGATGACCGAGGACAGCCTCAGCATCGCGGGCCTGAGCAAGGAGACCGCCGAGGCGCTGGTGACCCGCCTGCTCGGCGGCTCGGCCCCGGTCACCGGCGCCACCCCGCCCGGCGCCACGACCGGCTCCACCTGCCCGCCCGGCACGGGGACCACGGGCGACCCCGGGAATCCGGGCACCGGCACCAATCCGGGCACCGGCACTGACCCCGGTACCGGCACGAATCCCGGTACCGGCACCTCCGGCGACTCGGGCACCGGGACCGGTGGGAACTCCGGCACCGGCGGCACCAGTGGGAACCCTGGCACGGGAGGCACCAGCGGGAACTCCGGCACCGGGACCATCGAGAACCCCGGCAGCGGCGCGACGAACGGGAACCCCGGCACCGGCGGGACCAATGGGAACCCCGGCACCGGCGGGACGAACCCGGGCACTGGGGGCACCGTAGGCGACCCCGGCACCGGGGGGACGAACGGCAGCGGCGCCGCCGACTGCCCGCCCGGCGGCTCGGGAGCCCCCACCCCGTCCGGCGCCTCACCGTCCCAGCCCGGCTCCGTGCCTCTGGTGCCACCCGGCAGCGGCGCCACCGGCACCACCGGCTCGCCCGCGAGCAACCAGAGCAACCAGAGCAACCAGAGCGGCCAGGGCGGCCAGGGCGGGCAAGGCGGCCAGGGCGGGCAGGGGGCGCAAGGCGGTCAGGGCGGCCCGACCGCTGCACCCCGGCCCACCGCCGCGGCGGTGCGCAACGCCGGGCGCACCCCCGACCCGCGGTTCGCGAGCTGCAAGCAGGCGCACGCGGCGAACTACGGCCCCTACACCAAGGGCGTGCACCCCGAGTACGAGTGGTACGTCGACGGGGACAAGGACGGCGTCGCCTGCGAGCGCGGCGACATCACCTGACGCATCGGCCGGCCGCGCCGCTGCCCGGCGGCGCTCGGCCGGGACGCAGGCCGCTACCGGGCCGGCGCCGCCGGGGCGAGGGCGATGTCCTGCGGGCGGATCGGGACCCTCGGGAGCGCCAGCCCGCTGGCGGCGCGGACCGCCGCGGCGATCGCCGGCGTGGAGGACAACGTGGGCGGCTCACCCGCGCCGCGCAGGCCGTACGGCGCGGCCGGGTCGGGGTTCTCCAGGATCGACAGCCGCATCGGGGGCATGTCGAGGATCGTCGGGATGAGGTAGTCGGTGAACGACGGGTTGAGCACCCGGCCGTCGCGCACCTGAATCTCCTCCATCAGCGCGAGCCCGAGGCCCTGTGCCGAGCCGCCGTGGATCTGCCCCTCCAGCGCCGGCGGGTTGAGGATCTTGCCGACGTCCTGTACGGCCGCCAGCTCGACGACCTTGACCAGGCCGAGGTCGACGTCCACGTCCACGACCGCCCGGTGGACGCACAGCGCGAGCTGCACGTGGGAGTCGCCCTGCCCGGTCAGCGGGTCCATCGGGTGGGTCGGCCGGTGCCGGTACTCGCGGGTCTCCTCGACCGGGCCGTGCGCGCGCAGCAGTTCCGCCGGCCCGAGACCGGGGTGCTCGGCGCGCAGCGCGGCCAGGCGCTCGCGCACCGCCACGCACGCCGCGCGCACCGCGCCGCCGGTGACGTAGGACTGCCGGGACGCCGAGCTTGAACCGGCCGAGCCGACCGAGGTGTCGGCCGGCGCGACGGTCACCCGGGCCGCACCGAGGTCCGCCAGCTCGGCCAGCTCGGTGCGGGCGATCTGTGCCTGCACGGTGACCAGGCCCTGCCCGACCTCGGCCGCGGCCGTGTGCACGAGGATGTGCGGCTCGTCGCCGAGCAGCTCCACCCGCACCCGGGCCGTCGAGTAGTCGTCGAAGCCCTCGGAGAAGCAGATGTTCTTGATCCCGACGCCGTACCCGACACCGCGCCGCACTCCCTCGCCGTGCGTCGTCTGGGCCACCCCGCCGGGCAGCGCGCGCAGGTCGGGCGAGCAGGAGGAGCCGGGCAGCGGCATGGCGGCGAGCTCGCGCAGCATCCCGGCGAGCGGCGCCGGGGAGTCGATGACCTGGCCGGTCGCCATGCGCGACCCCTGCGAGACCGCGTTGCGCACCCGGATCTCGACCGGGTCGAGCCCGCACGCCTCGGCGAGCCGGTCCATCTGGGACTCATAGGCGTAGCACGCCTGCACCGCGCCGAAGCCGCGCATCGCCCCGCACGGCGGGTTGTTGGTGTAGGCGCCGTAGGCGTCGATGTGGATGTTGTCCACCTCGTACGGGCCGACGCCCAGCGAGGCGGCGTTGCCGACGACGGCCGGCGAGGAGGAGCGGTACGCCCCGCCGTCCAGCACGATCTCGGCCTTGACGTACACCAGCCTGCCCTCGCGGGTGGCGCCGTGCTCGTACCGCATCCGCGCGGGGTGCCGGTGCACGTGGCCGAAGAACGACTCCTCCCGGCCGTAGACGAACTTGACCGGCCGTCCGGTGCGCAGGGCGAGCATGCAGGCGTGCACCTGCATGGACAGGTCCTCGCGGGCGCCGAACGCCCCGCCGACGCCGGCCAGGGCCAGCCGCACCTTGTCCTTGGGCAGGCCCAGGCACGGGGCGATCTGGTCCTGGTCGACGTGCAGCCACTGGGTCGCCACGAACAACTCGACGCCGCCGTCCTCGGCCGGGACGGCCAGGCCCGACTCCGGGCCGAGGAACGCCTGGTCCTGCATGCCGACCTCGTACTCGCCGGTGACCACGACCTCGGCGGTGGGCGGCACGGTTCCGACGCGCACCGGCTGGTGGCGCACCAGGTTGCCCTCGGGCCCCACCTTCGGGCAGCCGGGGTCGAACAGGGCGCGGCGCGGGTCGGTGACGGCCTCGCGCGGCTCGTAGGTCACGACGATGGCGTCCGCCGCGCGCCGCGCGGTCTCCGGGTGGTCGGCGGCGACGATCGCCACCGGTTCTCCCTGGTAGCGGACCTGGTCGATGGCGAGCACCGGCTGGTCCTTGTGCTCCAGGCCGTAGAACCGCTCGCCCGGGACGTCCTCGTGGGTGAGCACGGCGTGGACGCCGGGCATCGCCAGCGCGGGGCCGACGTCCACGGCGCGGATCCAGGCGGAGGGGTGCGGGCTGCGCAGCGTGGCGCCCCACAGCATGTCCGCCAGGTACAGGTCGGAGGAGTAGGCGAACTCCCCGGTCACCTTGAGCAGGCCGTCCGGCCGGGGGACGCCGGCGCCGACGCCGAGGTCACTGCCGGTGCCGCGTGCGGTCTGGGTCACACCTGCAGTACATCAGCCGAGCCCGGGACGGCCAATTGGCGTGCGGGTGAAACGCCGGGCGCGGGCCGCGCGATGGATTGGAGGTTCGTCCAAATCGACTGGTTAGCCTGGACAAGTGCGGATACGTGATCTCATAGCCATCGACCGGCTCGGTCTCAGCCTGCTGTCCGACGAGCGGCATCTGGAGCGGCGG
Organism: Sphaerisporangium melleum; assembly: GCF_014646695.1. GTDB lineage: Bacteria > Actinomycetota > Actinomycetes > Streptosporangiales > Streptosporangiaceae > Sphaerisporangium > Sphaerisporangium melleum. The sequence continues at coordinate 129,017 of NZ_BMNT01000017.1, read as the reverse complement.
TTCACCGGAGCGCACATCACCGACCTGCCCGATCCCGGCCGCTATCTGTCCGGGGGAGAGCTGGTGCTCACCGGGCTGATGTGGCGGCGGGGCCCGGAGGACTCGCGGCGGTTCGTCACGGCGCTCGCCACGGCGGGGGTCGCGGCCCTGGGCGCCGGGCGGGCGCTGCTCGGCCACGTGCCCGCGGACCTGGTGGAGGCGTGCCTGGAGCACGACCTGCCGCTGCTGGACGTCCCGGTCGAGGTGTCCTTCCGCACGCTGACCGAGATCGTCCAGGCACGGGCGGGCGGCGCGTCCGGCGATCCGCGCGGGGCGCTCGGCAGGCACCGCCGCATCGTCGCCGCCATCGCCGAGGGCACCGGGCTGGAGGAGCTGTTCGCGGTGATCGCCCAGGAGCTGGGGCTCACCGGGGCGGTGGTGTCGGCGAGCGGCGCCGTCGTCGCCGGACGGCTGGAGGGGGAACTGCCCGCGCTGCTGGCCCGCGAGTTCCTGTCGGCCACCCGGCTGCCCCACCTGGTGCGCACCCCGGGCGGGACGTTCACGCTGTTCGCCGTGGACCGGTCGCACCGGGCGGCCGGCTGGGCGCTGGCCCTGAGTTCCGACCTGCTCGGTCACGCCGACACCGGCTTCGAGCTGGCGGCGTGCGTCGCGCTGCACCGGGGGCGCACCGAGGAGGGGCGCCGGGTGGAGCGGCGGCTGGCCGAGGAGCTGATCGGCCTGGCCATGTCGGGCGCCGCGAGCACGGCGGAGCTGGCGGCCCGGTTGCGCACGTGCGGCATCGGCGCCGACGAGCCGTACGCGGTGGTGACCGCGGCGGTGCCACGGCCGGGTGCCACCGACGGGCCGGACCCGGCCACACTGGGGGGCCAGGTGCTGGAGGAACTGCTGGACCGCCGGGTCGTGGCCGCGCCGGGGGCGGACGGCGCCGTCGCGCTGGTCCCGCTGCGGGTGGCGGAGGCACTGGCGGGGGCCGCGGACTCAGCCGGCGACTACGGTGGAGGGCGCGGGAGGGAGCGCTCTCCCGGTGGCGCCGGGCCGGAGGGAGCCGAGGTGGCAGGGCGGTCCGACCGTGATCATGACGCTTCAGTAAGGACGGTTGCCGAGTCGCTGCAATTTCATCCGCAAGTGCATGGGCAAATGCAGAAGTATGTGCAAGCATTGGTACACACGTTGCGGAACCGTGCGACGGCCCTCTCGGCGGGCATCCCGAGGGCGCGGGTGGCCATTGGCGTGAGCGCCTGGCTCACCGGAGCCGCGGGCATCCAGGGGGGTGCCGAAGAGGCAGGTCATGCGCGGCGTCTGGCCGAGGCGCGAGGCGGAGGGGTGGTGACCAGTGACGAGATCTACACGCACGCCCTGTTGCTCGCCACAGTCCCCGCAGAAGTGCGCCGGTCCTTCTCCGACCGCCTCCTCGCGCCGCTGTTCGATTACGATCGGCGGCACCGGTCGGAGCTGGTCCGTACGCTGGATGTCTTCCTCGAGTGCTCCGGGTCATGGAACATGTGCGCTGAGAAGCTGCACGTGCACGTGAACACGGTGCGCTATCGCATCCGGCGGGTCGAGGGGCTCACCGGGCGAGATCTTGTGTCGATGGCGGACAGAGTGGATTTCTTCCTCGCCTTGCGGGCGAGTTGATTTGGCAGGCTCCGAAATGACGGATCAGCAGCAAAGGAAGTCGGCGCGGGCGTTGGGAGTGAGTGGGGATTCGGCAACGGCCATGCCATTGCCGGCGAGGGCAAGGGCGGCCGAGGCCGCGAGGCCCAAGGCGAGAAGCGCGAGGCGGCGGCGCAAGACATACTCCTGTCGGGCGTGGATAGTCGGGACTTACATCTTGAGGGGATGCCGGTGAGCGGTCAAGATCTTATTGGACAGCGAATCAGATTGACCCGCCGCCAGCGCGGTCTTTCCCAGGCGCAATTGGCACATCCGGAACTCTCCGACAGTTATGTATCACTGATCGAGAGTGGGAAGCGTACGCCCACGGCGGCCGTGCTGGAACTGCTGGCCGCCAAGCTCGAATGCTCCCTAACGTACCTGATCAATGGTGTGACGGCCGAGCAGATGCAGGAACTCGAGCTCCGCCTCGGCTACGCGAGCCTGGCCCTCAACAACGGCGAGGTCGCCGAGGCCAGGCAGCGCTACGCCGAGCTGCTGGAGGACGGCAGTCTGGTCGGGCTCCGCTCGCTGCTGCACCAGGCCGAGTACGGCTACGCGCTGGCGAGCGAGGCCTGCGGTGACCTCGACGAGGCGATCAGCGTCCTGTCGCGGCTGCGCGAGGCGGCCACCGAGACGCCGCCCACCGACCAGACGCTCGCCATCGCGGTGGCGCTGTCGCGCTGTTACCGCGAGCGCGGTGACCTCACCGCCGCCGTTCAGGTCGGGGAGGAGAGCCTGTTCGGCACCGACCGGCCGGCCTGGAACGACGGTCTCGTGGAGCTGGGCGCCACACTGCTCGGCGCCTACATCGTGCGCGGAGACCTGCTTCGTGCCCGCCAGTTCGCCTCGGAGCTGCTCGCCGCCGCCGAGATGCTCGGCACTCCCCGCTCCACCGTCGCGGCCTGCTGGAACGCCGCGGTCGTCGCCGACCTGACCGGTCGCGGCGACGAGGCGCTCTCCTTGGTGGAGCGTGCGCTCGCCGTGCAGTCGGAGACCGGCGACCCCCGCAACCTCGCGCGGCTGCGCATGGAGTACGCCGTCCTTCTGCTGCGCACGCGTCCCTCGGAGGCCAAGGCCTGCCGCGACCTGATGCTGCGCGGCGAGCGGGAGCTGGCCGAGTCCTCGGCGGGCACCGTCGACCTGGCGCGCGCGGCGATCTATCTGGCCAAGGCCGAGTTCGTCCTGGGCAACGCCAAGAAGGCGGCCGAGTACGCCCGCCGCGGCAGGGACATGCTCAACGAGCGCACCCCCGCGCTGCTGGCCGAGGGACGGCTGGTCCTCAGCAGTGCCCTTCTCCTGCTCAACGAGGCCACCGAGGCCACCGTGGAGCTGCTGGCGGTCGAGCAGTCGCTCGAACAGACGCCGAACTCCCGCAAGGCGGCGGAGGGCTGGCTGTCGACGGCCAGGGTGCTGGAGCGGCTCGACGACGGCGGTGCGGCCAGCGTCGACGCCTACCAGCGCGCGCTCGCCAGCGTCGGTCTCTGAGCCAGGAGCGCCCGCCGACGTCCCCGGCCGCTCACGGATCTCCCGTGAGCGGCCGGGGACGTCGTGATCTGTGCCCGCTCTCCCGCCCGCGAGCCGGGAGAGCGGGTGCGGCACGACGCGCTAGGGGGTGATGTGCGGTGGGGACCGGGCCCCGGGCTGAGTAGCCTGTGGGGCTATGAGGACTTCCCCACTGGCCGCCGCGCTCGCGCTCGTCTTCGCCGTGCTGTTCGGCGCGGTGACCGCCTCCCCGGCCCTCGCTCACACGGCGCTCAAGAGCAGCGACCCCGAGAAGGGGGCCACGGTCAAGACCCTCGACAAGGTGACGCTCACGTTCACCGAGTCGGTGCGCTTCCCCGTGGTGCTCGTCCGCGACGCCGATGGCCGCGACTACCAGGACGGCAAGTCCAAGGCGGACGGTCCCACGGTCACCCAGAAGATCTCCGGCGCGCTGCCCTCCGGGAAGTACACCATCGCCTGGCGGATCGTCTCCACCGACGGCCACCCCGTCGAGGGGGAGATCCCCTTCACCGTCAAGGCCCCCGAGACGAGCCCGTCCCCGTCTCCGTCCTCGGCGGCGTCCGATCCGGCCTCGCCGCAGCCGGCCACCTCCGCGCCCGCGGCCGCGCAGACCCCCGGCGCGGACGCCTCGCCCGCTCCCGCGACCCATGTGGCCGACGAGTCCTCAGATGACGGGGGCATCCCCGGCTGGGTGTGGATCGTGGTGTTCGGCCTGGCCGGCGTCGGCATCGGCGTGGCACTCAGCCTGCGGAAGAAGTCGTGAGCAAGACCGCCCGCCTCGCGGTCGCGGGAGCGTGCCTGGCGCTCGTCGCGCTCGCGGTCGCGCTGATCCTCGGCGGGGCCGCCACCCCGCGTGTCATCCCCGGCCTGCCCGACGAGGGCATGCTCACCCGCTGGGCGCTGCCGGTGTCCAAGCTCGCCATGGACACGGCGGGCGTGCTGACGGTCGGCCTGCTGCTGTTCGCCGCCGCGCTGCTCCCGAGCGACAAGGGCCTGCTCGGCGCGCCCGCGCTCACCTACGCCCGGGCCGCCTCCTGGACCGGCCTGCTGTGGGCGGTGGCCGCGGCCTCGACCCTGGTGTTCAGCCTCTCCGAGACCCTCGGCGCCCCGGTCGGCGACGTGCTGGCCGGCGAGGAGCTGACCAGCTACGCCAGCCAGGTGCCGCAGGGCATCGCCCTCACCCTGGTCGTGCTGTTCGGCACGGCCATCGCCCTGTTCGCGCGCGGCGCGATCACCGCGGGCGCCGCGGCCGGGCTGCTGGTGCTGTCGCTGGCGACACTGCTGCCCCCGGCGCTCACCGGCCACTCCTCCTCCGCGCCCAACCACGGGCTGGCCACCACCAGCGTCGCCCTGCACCTGCTGGTCATCGCGCCGTGGGTGGGCGGGCTCCTGCTGCTGTGCGCGCACGCCCTGCGCGGTGGCCCCCACCTCGACCTGGCCGCCCGGCGCTTCTCCCGGATGGCGCTGTGGTGCTACATCGGCGTCGGCCTGTCCGGCGTGTTCAGCGCCATCAGCCGGCTCACGTCCGTCGCCGAGCTGTTCACCACCTCCTACGGGCTGATCGTCCTGGTGAAGATCGCCGCGTTCGCCGCGCTCGGCGTGGCCGGGCGCCGGCACCGTTCCCGCACGCTCTCGGCCGTGGCCGCCGGCCGGCCGGGCGCCTTCGTCCGCCTGGCCGCCACCGAGGGCATGATCATGCTGGCGACGATGGGCATCGCCGTCGCGCTCTCCCGCACCGCCCCGCCGCCGCTCGACCTGCCGGTCGACCGCGCCTTCGAGCTGCTGGGCTACCTGGTGCCCCCGCCGATCTCCGTGGCGAACCTCCTCACCCTGTGGTGGTTCGACCTGTTCTTCGCGGTACTCGCCGCCCTGCTGGCGGGTCTGTACGGGGCGGGCGTGCTGCGGCTGGCCCGCCGCGGCGACCGCTGGCCCGTGGGCCGCACGGTGAGCTGGGGCATCGGCGTGCTGATGCTCGTCCTGTCCACCCAGAGCGGTGTCGCGCGGTACGCGCCGGTGCTGTTCAGCGTGCACATGGCCGAGCACATGGTGCTGTCCATGCTCGTGCCGATCTTCCTGGTGCTGGGCGCCCCGGTCACCCTGGCGCTGCGGGCGCTCAAGCCCGCCGCGCGGCGCGGCGACCGCGGCCCGCGTGAGTGGCTCACGACGATCCTGCACAGCAGGTTCGTCAAGGTCGTCACCCACCCCGCCGTCGCGACCGCCCTCTTCGTCGTCTCGACCTACGCCCTGTACTTCACGCCGTTGTTCGCCGCGGCCATGGAGGAACACCTCGGGCACATCGCGATGACCCTGCACTTCCTGGTGACCGGCTCCCTGTTCTTCTGGGTGATCATCGGCGTGGATCCGGCGCCCACCAAGCTGCCGCACGTCGGGCGGCTCCTGCTGCTGTTCGTCACCATGCCGTTCCACGCGTTCTTCGGCATCGCGCTCATGAGCATGGGCGTCCCCCTGGCCCGCGACTGGTACGACCAGCTCGGCCGCACCTGGGGCGCCTCCGCCCTGGCCGACCAGAGCACCGGCGGCGCCATCGCCTGGGCGTTCGGCGAGATCCCCACGCTGATCGTGCTCATCGCCCTGGCCTTCCAGTGGTACCGCGACGACCAGCGCACGGCCCGGCGCGCCGACCGGCGGGCCGACGCGCGCGCCGCCAGGGAGGGCGGCAGCGGCGACACCGAGCTGGACGCCTACAACGCCTATCTGGCCCGGCTCAACCGGTCCGGACGGGAGTGACGGCCGGGCGCGACTCGGCGACGTGCCGTGAGAACGAAAAGGTCAGGCCGTCGTCACCACGCGCCAGGCGGTCCCTGCGGGTAGCGTGGCAAGCAGAGAGTCAGGGCATAACCCCCTAGGACGGGCATGCGGACGACCCGTCCCGTGGGGTGGCGTCCCACTCCGAATTTTCTCGACCGCTCTTCAAGCACGCGCCGGTACGTGCCGCCGCCGGGATCCGGCGAAAGGCACGGTGGGGGCCGGGAGCACGCAGCCCGGGAGCGGCGCGCGGCCCAGGAGGGTTGGGGGAGTTGTACGAAGAGTTGCGCATGCGCGGGAAGCGAAGTCTGGCAGCGGCGATCGAGGACTATCTGACGGAGTGGTCGGAGCGCACCGGGATCTCCGTCGAGGTCTGGGCGATGCCCAGGGAACGGGTCACCGGCCCGGTCGCGGACGCCGTCTACGCCGTCGTGCTGGAGGCGCTGTCCAACGTCGAACGGCACAGCGGAGCCCACACGCTCTCCATCGCGCTCACCACCGGACGGGGCGGGCTGCGGCTCACCGTCAGCGACAACGGCATCGGTTTCCCGCCGGGGCGCACCGGCCGTGGCATGGACACCATGAAACGGCGCTTCAGCGAGGTGGGCGGCACGCTGACGATCAACAGCGTCGTCGGCGAGGGCACGACGGTCAGCGGCCACATCTGACCGGGCCGCCGCGGCGGCATGGTGTCCCGGCCGGGTCAGCACAGGGACGTGGAATCCTGCTGGGCGTACAGCCGGCCGCACTGGCGGACCACCACCTGATCGCCCTTGGGATCGACGGTCACCAGCAGGATCGGCCGGTCCAGGGCGTGCCGCCCGTCCGGCGCGCCGTGCAGCTTGACCAGTCCGCTGTCCCCGTCGATCTCGTGCAGGCTCGACAGGGCGAGCAGCACGCCCGCCCGGTCCACGACGCCGGCCCGCCCATCGGTGTTCGCCGGGCCGCCCTGACCGGAGAAGGCCACCTGGGCCGCGCGCATGAGCGTCTCGGCGGCGTCCTCGGCCTGCACGGCGTACTCCCTGGAGGGCCGGCGGTCCTCGGGCAGCCCCGCGACGCCCAGATCTTTGATCAGCCCGTCGAACCGCTGGTAGAAGTCGGTGCGGAACGACGCGGGGACGTTCCGCCAGGCGCTGCGGGCGGCCAGCGCCACGTACATCACCGGGACGCGCGGGTTGCCGCCCAGTTCGCGAGCGTGATCATTGACGTACTGCGTGATGTCGTCGTTGGCCATGACCGTCAGCTGGTGGCACTGTGACCGGGCGATGGCGCCGATGAACGTGCCGAACTGCTCGGTGCGCCCGGCGTAGTAGACCAGGTCCGGCTTGGCGCCCCGGGCGCACACCTCGATGACCTTCTCCTCCAGCCCGGCCGCGCTGGCGTACGGGAAGGAGGTGGCGCCCTTGCCGAAGGCGCTGACGAACCGCGCCCCGAGGTCCTTGGTGTACAGGTCGCTCAGCAGGGTGTCGGTGAAGACCGCCGCCGTGCGCGCCGGTGGCACCCGCCGCTGGGGGATGCCCTGCCTGGCCCAGCGGGCGGCGGTCTCGGCGAGCGAGGTGTTCGTCGGGGCCAGCGGGAAGTGGGAGGGGATGTAGGAGCCGTCTTCGCGCCGCCCGAGGCCGTCGTAGGTCGAGGTGGTGCTGATCACCGGCACGGCCTTGCGGGCGAGCATCCGGATCGCCGACCGCACGTTCTGCCGGCTCTCGCCGAGACCGACCACGCCGATCACGCTCGGGTCCCGGTCGATCGTGCGCAGGATCTCCTGGGCGACCTCCTCGGCGTACCGGAAGCCGGCGCCGCCATTGGCGATGAGCACCCGCATCTGCAGCTTGCTTCCGTCGCCGCTGTTGCCGATCAGCGTCGCCTGCTCCAGGGCGATCCCGGCCAGCTCGCCGTGGATGTCGGTCAGCTCGTCCTTGGGGCCCGTCCCGGTGGTGGTCAGTTTCCCGAAGTAGACCACCGTGGCATACGGCTTGCCGGAGGCGAGGACGGCGCGGTTCTGCGCGTCGATGCGGCCCAGGACCGGGGCGAGCTGCGGGGAGAAGACGAAGCCGCCGTCGCCGATGCCCACGCACTCGCCGGTGCCGGCCGCCCGCCAGATGCCCGGGTCGCAGGTGCCGGTGGCCGTGGCCAGCACCCGGACCAGCGACAGCGCGACCAGCGCGGTCACCGCGACCCACGGCAGGATCGGGTGCGCCAGCGCCGGGCGGCGCCGGGCGCGAACCGGCACGTGCGCCTTCTCCAGGATGGGCGCGTCCTCGGGCTCCATGTCGATGCGCAGCAGGCGATGCGAGCCGAGGGCGCGGTCTCTGCCCAGCTCGTGCCCCCAGCGCTGCCACAGCTCCTCGGCCAGCTCGGGCCGGCCGCTCATGGTCCCCGTCCGCGTCTCCCCGGGCTCGGGGAGCGGCAGGACGGGCCGATCGGGCGGGCCGGTGGCCACGATGAGCAGCGGGTCGAGCCGGGAGGTCGCCGCGCGCACCTGCTCGATGCGCTCGGCCAGGCGCCCGGAGTCGCCCTCGACCAAAAGCACCGGGTAGGAGGTGCGCGCCCAGGCGACCCGCCGCCACACCTTCCACAGGCGGCGCTCGTACCCCTGCCGCAGATCCTCCAGGAACGCGTTGACCAGCAGCAGCTCGATGCCCTCGTTCGCCTGGACGGCCTCCAGCCGCTTGCGGTCCTCACCCGGCTCGGCCTGCCGCTCGCGCTGCGAGCTCTCCACGCCGGCGACGCCGGGCGGCGCGGAGGGCGGGCCGCCGGGCAGGGCGGCCATCTGCGGGAGCCGGGCGGTCTGCCCGGCCGGAGGCGAGGGGGCCGGAGCCCGCGGCGCGACCTCGATCGCGGTGGCGCGGCGTCGCACCTGGAGCAGGCGCACGGCGAACGCGGTGACGTCGTGCGGCTGGTTGCGGCGCTGGCTCGGCATGACGAACGGCTGGCGGTGGAACCACCGGTAGCGGCGCCGGCCGGCCCAGCTACGCGACAGCAGCAGCACGTGGAACGATCCGATCACCGGGCCCGCGACGATCGCCGTGACGCCGAACAGTGTGGTGAGCTGGTCGGCCCAGCCCGCGCCGAGGATCGCGGTGGCCGCCGCCCAGGCGGGCAGCGGGCCCTCGGCGTAGGCGCGGACGTTGGCCCAGAAGTTGCGGCGATCCTGGCCGGTGCCCGCGCTGATCTGCCGGCGGCGCTGGCGGACGGCCTTCTTCACCCCGTCGTGCAGGCGGTCGGGCTCGTCCTCGGGCACCTGCAGGTCGAGCATCCACAGCACCTGCGCGAACAGGGGGAAGCGCAGGTGCGCCTCGCCGGGCGGGGCGACGGCCGCGAGCTCTCTGGCCGCCTCCCGCAGCCATGCGGCGAGCGCGGCGTACGGCGGGGCGGAGCGCTCGGGCGTCTCCTCGGGGTCGGGGGAGGGGCCGAGGTGGGCATAGGGGGTGCCGTCGCAGCGGGCCTCGAGCGCCTGCACGACGGCCGCGGTCTCCGCGTACTGCCCGGTGACCCACACCACCGGCAGGGGGACGTCGCCGCCGCGCCAGGACGGGCGGACGCGCATCTGGTCGAACACCCGCAGGAACTCCCGCACGCCCTCGTGCCGCCGCCGGTAGCTCTCGTCGGGATCGTGGCGCGGGGGCAGAAGGCTCACGTGGCGCACTCCGGGTCGAGATGGGGGCCGCCCTCGTTGCCGGACGCGTGCGGTGAGCGTTGTCCGTCTCGCGGGCGGATGACTCGGTGCAGGGACCGCGCACCGTTCCCCCGACGAAACGGTGGGTCACCGTGTTCCAGCATAAGCTCCCCGGCGGCGGCGCGCGGGGACCGCCGTGAACGGCCGTGTACCGGGGCCGTCGCAGGGCCTCGTGCCGCAGGCGGGGGAGGTGGGCTCATCGGACCGGCGTCCGGCGGGAGCGTGTTCGGGAGGGGATGGCGTCCGGAGGAGCCTCAGAGGAGGATGGGGTCCGGAGTGTCGCGGCCGGGGGTGGAGCGGGCCGCGCGAAGGGTGGTCTTCGGGGCAGGGCGGGGTGAGGCGGATTCGCGCGTGTGTCAGCGGGTGATCGAGCCGGCTTTGAGGGTGTCCACGAACGTGGCCCACGCGCCGGAGTTGAAGATGATGGGCAGGCCGTCGGGGTTCTTGGAGTCGCGGACGGCGATTGCGTCGTGGTCGGTCAGGTTGCTCGCAACTTCGACGCAATGGCCGCCGTTGTCGCCCGAGCGCGAAGACTTGCGCCATAACGCGTGTTTCAGGTCCATGTTTCGACCGCTTCCTTGATGACCTTGAGAGATTGGGATTGTGGGTATGCCTCCGACCTGATGGCGTCGTAACGAGCGGTGAGTGACGCGATGCTGTTTCGATCGCTCATCGTACGCCCGTCGGGTACCGAATCCACGTATACCGTATATGGGGTGCCACGCTGTTCGGCTATAACGAAACCGGCGAGCAAACCGGGTATGGCCTCGGCGTCGAACGGAACGATCTGGATGGTGACCCGCGGATGCGCGGCGATTTCCAGAAGGTGCCGCATCTGCTCGCGCATCACGTCCTTACCGCCGATCGGCCGGCGCAGAACGCCTTCGTCGATCAGGCTGAGGATCAGCGGCGGATTTTCCTGGCTCAGGACGTTCTTGCGCTGCATCCGGCCGGCCACCCGTTCCTCCACCATTTCCGGCGTGGCGTCCGGCGCCCGGGTGAACACGCGGCGGGCGTAGGACTCGGTCTGGAAGATCCCCGGGACCAGCAACGGGTCCCAGGTCTGGATGGCCGTCGCCCGGCGCTCCTCGAAGGCGAAACTGCGGAAGTGGTCGGCGACGGGGGGAGGAGGCGGCCAGCCCTCCACATGCAGGGCTTCCAGGACGCCTTCCAGGCCCAGAGCCTGGTCGCAGCGCCTGGCGAAGTCGTCGCTCGGGGTGCGCTTGAGATTCTCCACGGCGCCCACCAGGCTGCCGGAGAAGCCGACCCGGCGGCCGAGCTGCCCCTGGGTCAGCCCGGCGAGCAGGCGGTGGCGCTGCAACTCGTAGGCGAAACGCGAGCGCGCCGATTCTCCGGGGTTGATTTTCGTCATATGTGGCATTTGCAACTCCTATTCCTTTTGCCGGATAACACGCCGCGTGGCCGGGATCCGGGGTGTAGTCAAGTGAATACCAAAGGTAATGGAGGAGCGCGCCACGGGAAGGCGGAATTGTTATCGCATGGCCCATCGGCCCTGCTGGACCGGGTGAACCACGGGCGGTTCGGTGCCGACGGCGCGGGGCGGGCCGGCCGGACGCCGATTCTTCCCGTCCGGACGCCGGGCGCTCAGGTCATTTCCCCGGGGGTTGACGCTCTCGTGGCGCACTTTTCCGGCGGTCCTGTTCCTGCCCGCGGACCGGGAAGACCGCCATCGCCGTGAGAAATGCACGGTCCTTGTTGACTTGTCGTGTTCACCCGGCGGAGGGTGGCGCGATCGGTGCGCCGAATGCCGCTGTGATCGCGTCCGCCGGAGGGGGCCCCCATCGCGTGTGCCCGCCGTGACCGTACGGCGATGACGAGATGCGACGGTGGCTTCTCGCCGCCGATGTACGGCGACATGGCATAGGCGGAGGTTCACGCCGCTCCAGAAGCCGGGTTCGGAAGCGAAACGATCTCTTAATGGCACCGAATCAACTGAGAAGGGTGACGCGGCACCGCCGAGTCGGTAAGGCTCGACGACCACGTCCGTTTTCGCCGGGGCGCCTGTCAGGGAACGCCGAACTCAGTCAAGGGAGGACGAGTGTCGGTGGCTCGTTCGGACTCGGGATTCTCGCCCGAGGTGGCGGCGGCGCTCAGCCTGGCCGACCGCGGCATCCGTATGCGGATGGGCGATCATCACGCGCTGTTCGACTACTGGCGGTTCGCCATGAGCACCATCTGCGCCGTGGACGCCTTCTACGTCGGGTTCTACCGGGAGGGGCGCAGGATCGTCTATCCCTACACCTACGACGACGCCGTCCCGGTCGAGCGGTACGTGCCGCCGGAGGTCTTCGGATACGGGCCGAAGGGGCAGGCGGCCTGGATCCTGGAGCACGAACGCCCCTACGTGTACGCCAGCGACAACGGCCTGCTCCTGCACCACGGTGTCTCCTTCGGCGACGAGCAGCGGCCCTCCGCCGACGCCATCACCATCCCGATCTTCGCGGTCCGGGACGGCGGGCGGGAGGTGATCGGGCTGGCGTCCATCCAGAGCTACAAGAGCCGCACCTACACCGCCGAGCACGTGCGGGCCTTCGAGTGGACCGCGCGGTCGGTGGCGACGGTGCTCGCCCGGGAACGGGAGGACGAGCTCAACCGCGAGGAACTGGCCGTCGCCGGGCAGGGCCAGGAGACCGAGCGGGCGTCGGTGGTCGAGGTGGTCCAGGACGTCTCGGAGATCCTCGCCGGCCTGCACGCCAGGATCTGTGCCGTCGAGGAGGCCGTCCCGATCGGCGAGCCGGAGCTGGCGCGTCTGGTCAGGGAGCTCCGGCACGAGTGCGAGCGGGGGCAGACCGAGACCATGGACATCATCGCCCGGCCGTCGATCCGGGCGGAGAACCTGCTCAACTCGCTCTCCGCCAAGGAAAGGGAGATCGCCTTGCTGATCGCCCGCGGCGGCCTGAGCAACAAGGAGATCGCGGCGCGGATCTTCGTCACCGAATCGACCATCAAAGGCCATGTATCCCGTATATTGCGCAAACTGGGAGTAGAGCAGCGTTCGGGTATCGCCGCGAAGCTGGAGCGTTTCCTCGACTGAGACCGCGCCCGACCGGGACGGTCACGGGGCGGTGTCGGCCGCGCCCCGCGCGCCGATACCTAATCGGTACGTCCGCCCAGGTCTCGGCCGGGTTTGCACGTTACTTGCGAACAATAGGCAATTCACGTGCGTATGCACGGTCCACCGTCCCCGTATGGCCGCCATGTTCCGTTTGACGAGTTTTCCAGCCCGGCCGGTGGGCGCTCGATCGTCACCCGCTGTCCGCCCGGCTTCACCCTGTGCCTTCGGCCAGTACTTAGTACTGCGGGAGGGGTGCGAAAACCCGCCGGGTGGCGTGGCGCTATGGGTGATCGGTGTGGATATCTTCCTAATGTCAAGAGGGAGGGGTTTGTCGGCACCTGGCGGCTTTCGGCCGTCGACCGGGGGGAAGACGGGCCGGCGCCGCCGGCCGTGCCGGCATGTGCGAGGAGCAGGCTATGGAGGGGTTGACCATTGCCATCCTCGCGATCGTTCTGCTGTCCGGAGCCGGGTTCTCGTGGGTGGTCCGCAGGGGGGACGACGCGCTCGCGTCGATCGCCGGTGACTTCCCGCTGGCTCCGGAGGACGTGGTGAAGATCGCGAGAGAGGCCGGCCTGACGTGGCGGGAAAGGGCGGCGGGGCGGCATGTCCCCGTCGTCAGGGATGGGGATGCACTGAAGGTCGAGATCGAGTGCCGGGCCGGGGTGATGTCCTTCGAGGTCAGGCGGACGCCGTCCGGCAGCCGGGTCACCGCGCGGGCGCAGGCGGTCGCGGTCGTCCGCCTGCCGGAACTGGGCGGGCTCGGCGCGTCCGCGGCGGGCGCGCTGTACCTGCCCGCGGGGCTGCCGAGGAACCCGGCCAGGCTGCTGCGGCGGCGCGGCCGGGTCTTCCGGGCGCTCACCCGCGCGGCCACCGGCCGCGCGGTCCCGGCGACGGCGGACAGGTGGGCGGCGGACGCCGAGCGGGCGGCGCCGGTCACCGTCGGCTCACAGGGGTTCGGCTCCCGGTCGGTGAACCTCGGCGCCCTCGTCGAGGGAAGAAGGCGGCGTCGCGGGGAGGGGCCCGGCCGCGCGGCCGGGCCGTCGATCCCCGGCCTGGGCCGTCGCCGCGGGAGGAGGGGCGCACTGGCGTGACCGTGCCGTCCGTCCCCGGCCATCATGGCCGGGGACGGACGGCTCGCGGCGCTGACCGGTGTCAGGCGATCCGCGGCGGGTCTGGTGGTCAGTCCCGGAGAATGTGGACGTCCACCACGGCGGACCGGCCCGACTCGACCGCCTGGAGACCGCGCTGGAGGGCGGCCGGCAGCTCCGACCGGTCGGTCACCGTCTCACCGTGGGCATGGCACGCGCGGGCGACGGCCGCGAAGTCCGGCGGCGCGCTGAACCGCGTCCCCTCGGCGTCCCCGCGGGTCGCGGAGAGCCCGTCGGGAAAGAGTTCGAAGACCGGCAGCCGGCTCGCGCGGTAGCCGTCGTTGTTGAGCACCACGGCCATGATCGGCGCGCCGGCCTCGGCCGCCAGGCACAGCGCCGCCGTCGGCACGCTGAACATGAAGCCGCCGTCGCCCACGACGCTCACCACCCGGCGTCCGGGCGAGGCCATGCTGACCCCGACCGCCCCGGCCAGGCCCCACCCGAGCCCGGGGGCGCCGGCGCCGAACATGGTCGCGGGCTCGGTGCGCTCAAGGTGGTCGTGCAGGGCGCGGGCGTTGGTCACCGCCTCCTCGATGACCAGGTCGTCCGGGCGCAGCAGGCCGTTCAGCGCGCTGATGACCTCCGCGCCGGTGATCGGGCCGTCCCCGGCGGCCGCCGGAGCCCGGCTCGCCTCGGCGGCGCGCTCCTGTGCGGTGTGTCCCATCTCCTCCAGCCGGTCGGCGATCTGCCCGAGCGCGGTGGGACCGTCGGCGGTGACCGCCACGTCGACCGGGAAGGTCCACATCGGCATGCTCGTCTTGAGCGGGTCCAGGTCGATGTGGACGATCGTCGCGTCCTCCCTGGGACGGGTGAACCGCGGGATCCACGGCGCGTCGGCGTCCACCGCGATGATCAGGTCCGCCTCCTCGACCGCGCGCTGCGCGTCCGCCGCGGGCAGCAGGTTCATCGGGTGGGACGTCGAGATGCTGACGCAGCCGCTCTCGGCGAGGTCGATCACCCGCACGCCGGCGAGGTCGGCCAGGCGGGTCACCGCGTGGAAGCCCGCCGCCCGCCGGCCCACCTTCGCGGTGATGAGCAGCGGACGCTCCGCGGCGGCCACCTTGGCGGCGATCCAGGCGACGGTTTCGGGGTCGGCCGCGGGCGGCCGGGGGACGGCGTACCGGGTGGTGCGGCCGAGTTCGGGCGCGGGCGGGTCCATGAGGACGTCCCGCGACACCATCAGGTAGGCCGGGCCCGGCAGGCCGCCGGTGGCGACCTGGACCGCCCGGCCGATGGCGCGGGCCAGCATGCCGGGCCGGGTGATCTCCATCACCCACTTGGCGTACCCGCGGACCACCCCGGCCTGGTCGGGGACGTCCTGCTGCCAGTGGATGGTGTGCGAGCGCCCGCCGGGCGCGCCGGGCTCCTCGGCGTACGGGGTCTTCCCGGCGATGATGATCACACCGGCCCGGTCGCGCAGCATGTTGTGCATCATGGCGCCGAGGTTCTGCGTGCCCACGTCCACGTGGACGAACACGCACTGCGGGCGGCCGGTCACCTGCCAGTAGCCGTGCGCGGCGGCCAGCGCCAGCGACTCGAAGGAGCAGATGACGACCTTCGGAGTGGCGACCCCGGCCTTGGCCAGCGTGGCCATCGCCTCCTGCAGCGGAGCGGAGTCGGTGCCCGGGTTGAGGAAGAGGTGCTCCACGCCGTGCTCGGCGAGCAGCCACAGCAGGTGCTCGGCGGTGGTCGCCGGCTGGAAGTCGTCCACGCAGCATCTCCTGACATATCTGGCATAGAGGATTTACCTGATGAATCTTCGTCGAGAGCTGAGCGTAGAAGATCGACGCCCGGCCCGGCGCCCTTTCCTCACCGGCGGCTCTCCGCCAGCCGCTTGACCGCGAAGGCCACCAGAGCCAGGACGACGACCACGATCACGAACTTCGACATCACCCCGGCGTAGCGCTCCACCAGCGACCACTTCTCGCCCAGTTGGTACCCCGCGAGCACGAAGACCGAGTTCCAGATGAGGCTGCCGAGCGAGGTGAAGGTGACGAACGTGGTGAGCGGCATGCGCTCGACTCCGGCGGGCACGGAGATCAGGCTGCGGAAGATCGGGATCATCCTGCCGAAGAACACCGTCTTGGCGCCGTGCCTGGCGAACCACGCCTCGGCCTTCTCGATGTCCTCGACCTTGACCAGAGGCAGGCGGGCGGCGATCGCCACCGTGCGCTCCCTGCCCAGCGCCGCTCCGACGCCGTAGAGCGCGAGCGCGCCGACCACCGACCCGAGCGTGGTCCACAGCAGTGCCTCCAGCAGGCTCATGTCCCCCTTGCTCGCGGTGAACCCGGCGAGCGGCAGGATCACCTCACTCGGCAACGGGGGGAAGAGGTTCTCCAGGGCGATGGCCAGTCCGGCGCCCGGAGCCCCGAGCCGTTCCATCATTCCGATCGCCCATCCGGCGACTCCGTCAACGGTGGTGTCCATGTCCGACACGCTATTCAAGATCGGGCATCTCGCGGCATGAGGACGGCCACCGGCCCCGGCAGGGGGGTGGCCCGGCCGCCGAACCGTGGAGGGCCACAGGCCGGGGCCCTGTTAGAGACGTTGTCCACAGGGCAGAGGTCGGCCTGCTCACGGCGAAGATCAGGCCGTTAGTCTCGGGGCACGTCACCGAGTGGTCCCGGGCTGGAGGAGATGGATGTACCGGCCGTTGCGCGGTTTCGCATGCCTGACCCGGCGATGGCCGGCACTGGGGGTCGTCCTGTTCGCCCTGACTCCCCCTCTCCTCCTGGCGGCCCTCGCCCCGCCGTCCGCGGCGGCCACCGACCACCCCCGCACCGCCGTCGCCGCCGCGCGGGCGCCCCGGGTGGAGGCAGGGGCCTGCCAGGTGCCGGTGCCGGCGGGCACGCAGTGCGGCTTCCTGGTGGTGCCCGAGCGCAGGGACGTGCAGGGCGGCCGGGAGATCCGCGTCGGTTACACCCTGCACCGCTCCACGGCGGCCGACCGCAAGCCCGATCCCGTCGTCTACACCAGCGGCGGCCCGGCCTCGGCCTCCATCCAGCTCACCGGCTACCTCGCCGACATGCCCTTCGGCCGTGACCGCGACATCGTCGTGCTCGAACAGCGCGGCAGCCGGTGGTCACGGCCGCGGCTCGACTGCCCCGAGATCGCCCGAGCCCTCCTCGACACCCTGAGCATGCCCGGCGGGCCCGCAGACCCGGCCGAACGCGAGCGCATGGCCTCCGGCGCCACGGCGTGCCGCGACCGGCTCACCGGGCAGGGGGTCGACCTGCGCGGCTACGTGACCTCCGAGATCGCCGCCGACGTCGTCGACCTGCGGCACGCGCTGGGATACGACCGGTGGAACCTGTTCGGGGTCAGCTATTCCACCAGGTCGATGCTGGCCGCCGCCGAGGCCGACCCCGAGGGCACCCGGTCGGTCGTCCTCGATTCCTTCCTCCCCCCACTGACCCGCTGGTACGACGAGGCCGCCGCCGATCTGGCGGCCTCCATCGCCTCGCTCGGCCGCCGATGGCCGGGCCTGCCCGAGCGCTTCGCGACGATGGTCCGGCGCCTCGACGAGCGGCCGGCGCGGGTGCGCACCGTCGACCCCCTCACCGGCCGTTCGATCACCGTCCGGCTGACCGGGGACGACGTGGCCGCGATCCTGAAGGAGGCGATGCACGAGGTGGACGTCCTGCCGGTCGTGCCCGCGCTCGTGGACGCGCTGGCCGACGGGGACGAGCGTCCGTTGCAGGTGCTGGCCGACCAGGCCGGCGGTGGGCTGGTGTCCCACGAGTTCGGGCTGTTCTACGCGGTGCTGTGCCAGGACGAGGCGCCTTTCAACGCCTTCGCGGACCAGGGGCGCCCTCGCCTGTTCACGGTCGAGGGCGACAAGGCGGTCTGTGACGCCTTCGGGCTGCCCGCCTCCCCGTCCGCCCTCCTCACCCACGGCCCCGCCCAGACGGCGCCTCGGCGGGTCGTCAGCGCGCCGGTGCTGGTGGTGGGCGGGCAGTTCGATCCCGCGACGCCCGCCGCGAAGGCCAGGGCCGCGGCGCGGGCGCTGCCGGGCGCGAGGTTCGCCGAGTTCGCCGGGGTCGGGCACGCCGTGTTCCTGTCGAGCCGGTGCGGGCGCCAGACCATCTCGGCGTTCGTGGCCGATCCCCGGGCGGCGGCGCCGTGTGATCCCCGCCGGGCGCCGTACGAGATCTTCGGCCCGGGGGACTTCCACGTCACCCCGGTCGCCTACCGCGCGAGCACGGGCGCCTGGTGGCTGCTCATCCCGTTCGCCCTGTTCCTGGTCACGTCGATCGTCCAGCTCGTGGCGGGGATGCGGGCGCTGGTCCGGCAGAGCGCGACCGGCAGGGTCGCCTCGGTGGTGGCCCTCACCACGGTCGCCGGGTTCACGGGGGTCACGTTCGTCCTGCTGACGGCCGTCGGTCTCTACCGCGCCGCGGCGTCCAACGAGACCGCGCTCGGCATCGGCGTCCCCTCGGCCGTCCTGTGGTACGGCACCGTCGCGGCGCTGTCGGCCGCGCTGAGCCTGGCGGCGCTGCTCCGCGGCCGCCGCCCGCGCCGGTGGACCGCCGTCCCGGTGATCGCCGCCGTCACCCTGCTCGCGTGGTGGCTGCTGTACCTATGACCGGGCAAGCGGGTCAGGGGAGGGTGAGGATCTCGCTGCCGGTCTCGGTGACGACGATGGTGTGCTCGAACTGCGCCGTGCGCTTGCGGTCCTTGGTCACGGCGGTCCACCCGTCCGGCCACAGGTCGTACTCGATGGTGCCGAGCGTGAGCATGGGCTCGATCGTGAAGGTCATGCCGGGCACCAGCGTGACCGTCAGCGACGGGTCGTCGTAGTGCGGGACGATCAGGCCGGAGTGGAAGGAGGTGGAGATGCCGTGCCCGGTGAAGTCGCGCACCACGCCGTAGCCGAAGCGCTTGGCGTACGCCGAGATGACCCGTCCCACGATGTTGAGCTGACGCCCCGGCACCACCGCCTTGATCGCGCGCATCGTCGCCTCATGGGTGCGTTCGACCAGCAGGCGCGACTCTTCGTCCACCTCGCCGACCAGGAAGGTCGCGTCGGTGTCGCCGTGCACTCCGCCGATGTAGGCGGTGATGTCGACGTTGACGATGTCGCCGTCCCGCAGCACGGTGTCGTCGGGGATGCCGTGGCAGATGACCTCGTTGATCGAGGTGCACAGCGACTTGGGATAGCCCCGGTAGCCGAGCGTGGAGGGGTAGGCGTCGTGGTCGCAGAGGAACTCGTGCCCGATGCGGTCGAGCTCGTCGGTGGTGACCCCGGGCGCGACGTGCCTGCCGACCTCCTCCAGCGCCTGGGCGGCGATGCGCCCCGCGACCCGCATGCGCTCGATCGTCTCAGCGGTCTGCACGTCGGACTCGCCCCGGCGGGGCTCCTTGCGGCCGACATACTCCGGGCGCTCGATGTGGGCGGGGACCTTGCGGGTGGGCGAGAGCCGTCCGGGCCGGAGCAGTGTCGTCATGCGGCAAGTCTAGTTCCGCCGCGAGCGGGCAGGATCTGCCGCACAGTGAGTGCCCCGCACGTTCCGCGGCATTCTGGTGGTTCACCGTACAAGGAGGGGACATGAGCGCCGGCCAGTGGTGGTTCTGCCTGAAGCATCTGGCGGTCGAGCCGGACGAGGGGTGTCCGAACAAGGACCGCATGGGGCCCTATGCCACCCGGGAGGAGGCCGCCGCGGCCCTGCAGACGGCCGCCGCCCGCAACAAGCAGTGGCAGGAGTCCGACAAGGACTGGGACGGTGACTGACCGCCGGTGCCTCCCGTGGCGGCTTCGGCATCGGCACGGCCGAGTCGCTGTGTCAGGCCTTCGCTGACACCTGCGGCATCCCGCCCTCGCGTCCCCTGACTCGGGCCTCCGGGTGGCCGCGCCGCGGCTCGCACGGCTCCGGTCACCCCGGCACGGCGAGGCGCGCGCGGTGCTCGGCAGGCTGGAGGCGGCCCTGCGCGACCGGCCGGCCCGGTTCCGCACCCGCAAGGTATGCGAGGTTGGCGGTAATCGCCGGGATCGATGGGGTGCAGGGGGTTTTCGGGCGGTAAATGTACCCCTGAATAGGACGTCGTTCCGCTCGCTGCTGATGCCTGCCCAACCGGGTGGCATCTCGGGCAGGGGTCCGGCGCGATGGCGCGACGGATGGGGCGTACCGTATCCGTCAGTGGCCGCCGAGCGCTGTGAGCTGGGGAGATGGTGACGCCGCCCCCGGCCGGGACGGTGTGGTACGTCCCGGTGGACGCGCATGGAGAGCCGGTGGCCGCAGGCACTGACACCTATTGGGGAGGCCACGTGCGCCGTGCCTTGCTGAGGCCGAAATGTCACGCTATATCCGCCCAACACCTGGTCCTTCGCGCTCGCCGGCGGCGCTCCATGCGCACCGGAGACTGAGCGCGTGCCCCTCCTGGTCGACATCCTCGGCATGATCGGCGCGGGCGTGCTGCTCTACGCCTACGCCATGCTGTCCATGCGCAAGATGCCCGGGGACGGTCTCGCCTACCAACTGCTCAACCTCGGCGGCGCGACCGCCCTGATGATCAACTCTGCCTTTCATTTCGCCTGGCCGTCGGCGCTGCTGAACCTCGTCTGGTGTGGCATCGGCATCCTGGCCGTCTATCGCCTCGTGGTCGCGAGGTCCTGGAAGCGCCAGCTCTAGCGCGCGATCGACGCGCCTGCTTCCCTGCTCCTCTCCTCATCCCCACCGGCCACCATCGCGTGGCGCGGGCCGAAACCGCGCCGGTACGCACCGCCCCGCCGAAGAGCGGGGCTCAGTCGGGGACGCGGGGACCGGTGATGCGCTCGGCGAGGCGGGCCAGCCGGTCGATCAGCCGGCCCCCCGAGCGGGGACTCTCACCCGCGGCCATGCTGACCAGGTGCTGCGCGGCGTCGAAGGTGAACAGGCGCTCGTCCGGCGGCACCGCCAGCGCGTCGTGGGCCAGCCCTTCGAGGTCGGGATCTCCGCCGTCCAGGGCGAGGATCGTCGCCCCGGTGCGCCGGGCGTCGTCGACCCGATCGAGCAGGGGGGCGGGCGCCTTGTCCTCGGCGACGACGAACAGGGTCTCGCCCCGTCTCGCGGCCTGGATGCGGTCGATGCCGACGGCGAGGTGCGCGGGAGCACCGGGCGGTGGTGACCAGCGCACCAGGGTGGGGGCGAGTTGGCCGAGCCCGGACAGGCGGGCCTCGTCGTCGAGGTGGGCGGCGAGGTGCCACGGCTCCACCTCCGGGGTGCCCACGACCAGCAGCCCGCCCGGAGAACGGGTGGTGCGCAGGCGGGCGCCGAACTCACGGGTGCGCTCCACCCAGCGGGTCGTGGAGAGCGCCTCGCGCAGGAAGGCCACCGACGCAGCGTCCATGGTGACCATGGTGCATCATCGCCCCCGCCGCCGTCCCGGATTGGAAAAGCTGACATGATCGGATGGTCGGAGCGGGACAAGGAGATCGGCCACATGATGAGCGACGCGGCTGTGGACGTGACCGGGCTGTCGATCGGCATCCTCGGCGGCACGGGAGACCAGGGGAAGGGGCTCGCGCTCAGGTTCGCGCTGGCGGGGCACACCGTCCTGATCGGATCGCGAAGTGCCGCCCGGGCGCAGGAGGCCGCCGAGGCGCTCGGCCCGGGCCTGCCCGTGCGGGGCGCCGGCAACGCCACCGTCGCGGCCGAGGCCGACGTGGTGATCGTGGCGGTCCCCTGGGACGGGCACCGGGCGCTGCTGGAGTCGCTGCGCGCGGAGCTGGACGGCAAGATCGTCGTCGACTGTGTGAACCCGCTCGGGTTCGACAAGCAGGGCGCCTACGCGCTGGACGTCGAGGAGGGCAGTGCCGCCCAGCAGGCGGCGGCGGTGCTCACCGGAAGCCGTGTCGTGGCGGCCTTCCACCACGTGTCGGCCGTGCTCCTGCTCGATCCCGGCGTGCGCGAGATCGATCTGGACGTGCTCGTGCTCGGCGACGACCGTGAGGCGACGGACACCGTGCAGGAGCTCGCCTCGCGCATCCCCGGCGCGCGCGGCGTGTACGGCGGCCGGTTGCGCAACGCCGGCCAGGTCGAGGCGTTCACCGCCAACCTCATCTCGATCAACCGCCGCTACAAGGCGCACGCGGGCCTGCGCGTCACCGACGTCTGAACCGACGGCCGTCTACCGGGACGGATCTGACAATACGTCCTGTTTGACGTCATTCTTAGGTCTATGACTCCTTCGTTTCGCCGGGAAACGCGTGCCGTCCACCTGCCCAGCCCTTCCCTGAACGGCAGCACGCCGATCGCGCCGCCGCTCTACCAGACATCGGGGTTCGCCTTCGACGACGCGGCCGCCTTCGCCGACGGGATGGGCCGCCCCGACGGAGCGTTCGTGTACGGGCGGCTGAGCAACCCCACCGTACGGGCCTTCGAGGAGGCGGTCGCCGGCCTGGAGGGCGGCGTGGGGGCGGTCGCCGCCGGGTCCGGGATGGGCTCCATCAACACCGTCCTGTTCGCGCTGCTGAAGCCCGGGGACCACCTGATCGCCCAGCGGGCCCTGTACGGCGGGACCGCGGCCGCGGTCGCCGACCTGGAGAGCCGGTTCGGGGTCACGGTGACCTACGTGCCGCAGGACGACCCGGCGGCGGTGCGCGAGGCGGTCCGGCCGGAGACCAGGATGCTGTACCTGGAGACCATCGCCAACCCGATGACCCAGGTGGCCGACCTGCCCGGCATGTGCGCCGTCGCCCGCGACGCCGGGCTGCTGTCGGTGGTGGACAACACCTTCGCCTCGCCCATGCTCTGCCGCCCGATCGAGCACGGCGCCGACATCGTCGTGCACTCCGCGACCAAGTACCTGAGCGGCCACAGCGACGTACTCGCCGGGGTCGCCGTCTTCGCCGACGCAGACCTGCACGCCAAGGTCTGGTCGTACGCCGTCAAGCTCGGCGCGACCCTGGACCCCTTCGCCGCGTGGCTGGCCCTGCGCGGCATGCAGACGCTCCCGCTGCGGATGGCCCGGCACTGCGAGAACACCCGGCTGCTCGCCACCCGGCTGGCCGGGCATCCGGCCGTCGCCGCCGTCCACTGGCCGGGCCTGCCCTCCCACCCGTCCCACGACTTGGCGGGCAAGCTGCTGCCCGACTTCGGGGGAGTGTTCTCCTTCGACCTGGCCGGCGGCCGTGCCGCCGGCGAGCGGTTCATGAGCTCCATCCGGCTCGCGCTGCTGGCCCCCTCGCTGGGCGGCGTCGAGACGCTGGTCCTGCACCCGGCGACGACCTCGCACCGGATGCTCACACCGGAGGAACTGGCGCGGGTGGGCATCGGCGAGGGCACGGTCCGGGTCGCCGTCGGCATCGAGCATGCCGAGGACCTGTGGGCCGACTTCCGTCAGGCCCTCGAACGGGATTGACCCCCGCCCGGATCGCGGGCCGGCCGGGCCCGCGTACCGATCCTCCGTCGAAGGCCGACGAGCCTGGTGCGACCCGAGCATGACCGGCCGCGCGAGCGAGGAGCAGCCCGCCAGGTGAGGCTGCGCCAGGCCGGCGATCGTCATCGCCGGCACCTGGCGCTTCTCGCGGCGCGTGCAGCACGCCCCTGTCCCGGCCGCGTCGGCCGTGAAGCCGAGCGAGGACTCCGCCGGTCGGGCCGCCTCTGGCACGTGGGTCATGGCCGGTACGGGCGGAGGCGGCGGTGACGAGGGGCCGCGTCCGCCCGTACCGGCCGGGGCCGGGTACGGGCGGCGCGGTCGCGTGCCGCACCACGCCGGATCAGCGTCGCCGCCGGAGGTGTGGCGGGTGTCCGGGCGGCTGGGTGCCGGCGGTGCCCGGGAGTCAGCGGTAGCTGTGCTCGGGGGCGGGGAACGCTCCGGTGACGACCTCGTCGGCGAAGGCGCGGACCGCGTGGTCCATCTCACCGGCCAGGTCGAAGTACTTCTTCACGAACTTCGCCGGGTGCGGCGTGAGGCCCATGAGGTCCTGCCAGACCAGCACCTGCGCGTCGCAGGACGGTCCGGCTCCGATGCCGATGGTGGGGATGGACAGTGCGGCGGTCACCCGCGCGGCCAACTCGGCCGGCACGCATTCGAGCACGACGGAGAAGGCGCCGGCGTGTTCCAGGGCCTTGGCGTCGGCCATCAGCTCGTCGCCGGACTGGCCACGCCCCTGGACGCGGTATCCGCCGAAGACGTTGACCGACTGGGGGGTCAGGCCGAGGTGGCCCATGACCGGGATGCCGGCCGAGACCAGGGCCTCGACCTGGGGCAGGACGCGTCGGCCGCCTTCGAGCTTGACGGCGTGGGCACCGGCCTCCTTCATGAACCGCGCTGCGGAGGTGAGGGCCTGCTCGGTGGACGACTGGTAGGAGCCGAACGGCAGGTCGGCGACCACCAGTGCCCGGGTGGAGCCGCGGACCACGGCCGCCGTGAGCGGGATGAGGTCGTCGACGGAGACGGGAAGCGTCGAATCGTAGCCGTAGACCACCATCGCGGCGGAGTCGCCGACCAGCATGACGGGGATGCCCGCCTCGTCGAAAACACGGGCGGTCATCGCATCGTAGGCGGTGACCATCGGCCACTTCTCGCCGCGCTCCTTGGCGGCCGAGATGTCGCGGACGGTCACCCTGCGCCCAGCTTGGCCGCCATAGAGCGCGGTCGGCGAGCTGGAAATCTGTGACGTAGAGGACATCGTGGATCCCTCCAAGCCTCGAGGCGCCCTTGTGGCGTCCCCGGACGGTCAGATCATCGCATGTCTAACGGTCAGGACAACACCCTGGACCCCCTCTCCTCATCCCGCCGCCACCCCCTTTCCGCCCGGCCTCACCGGGCATCCGGCCGCGCACGCCCGGGCGCGCTGACCTCGGTGGACGCCGGTCCCGACCGTGACAGGAAAGGGCCGCACCCCTGGATCCGCGAAGCCTTCCCCCGAGCGCTCCGCGCGGCTCCGGCGCCCCTCTGTGGCACCGCCGGGGAGCGCCGTGTCCCCCCTTATTGGGGTTGTGGGCGGGTCGTGGACGTACGGACCGGTCGTCGCCGCACGCGTGCGCCCGGCCTTCTTGTCGCGAGCACGGCGGGGCGGCCATGCCGGCCGGAGTATCGAAACGGAACGGTTGCGTATCGAATGTAGAACCGCTACGGTGTCGTTGCGAAACTCGATCGTATCGAAATGTGGCAGTGCATCTCCCGGGGGGATGAAGAAGTGGAACAACCGACAGGTCACCCACGCCGATGGCAGATCTTGGGCGTGATGGTGTTCTCCCTATTGGCCATCGTGCTGGACAACACGATCCTCAACGTGGCCCTCAAGGTCATCTCTGATCCGGTGGCCGGGCTCGGCGCGACGCAGAGCCAGCTCGAATGGGCCATCAACTCCTACACGCTGGTCTTCGCCGGCCTGTTGTTCACCTTCGGCGTCCTGGGTGACCGGTTCGGGCGCAAGCGCATGCTGCAGGTCGGCATGGTGCTGTTCGGCCTGGCGTCCCTGGCCAGTGCCTACTCCCAGGACCCGACGCAACTGATCTTCGCGCGGGCGGCCATGGGCCTGGGCGGCGCCGCCGTCATGCCGGCCACGCTGGCCATCATCTCCAACGTCTTCGCCCCGCAGGAGCGTGGCAAGGCGATCGGCATCTGGGCGGGCGGCGTCGGCCTGGCCATCGCCATCGGCCCGATCACCGGCGGCCTGCTGCTGGAGCACTTCTGGTGGGGGTCGGTGTTCCTGGTCAACGTGCCGGTCGTGCTCATCAGCACGGTGCTGATCGCGCTCCTGGTGCCGGAATCCCGCAACCCGGACAAGGCCCAGCTCGACCCGGTCGGCGTGCTGCTGTCCATCATCGGTCTCGTCGGCATCGTGTACGGCATCATCAAGGGCGGCGAGCTCGGCACGATCACCCACCCCGAGGTGTGGCTGCCCGGTCTCGGCGGCGTCGCGGTGCTCGCGGCCTTCGTCTGGCACGAGCGCAGGACGGCCCACCCGGCCTTCGACGTGCGTTACTTCGGCATCGCGCGGTTCTCCACCGCCGTCGCCAGCGTCGGCCTGGTGTTCTTCGCCATGATGGGCGTGATGTTCTTCCTGGCGTTCTACCTGCAGATCGTCAAGGGGTACACGCCGTTGCAGGCGGGCGCGCTGGTGCTGCCGTTCGCGGCGGCGCAGCTCATCTTCTCCCCGCTCAGCGCCCAGATGGTGCGCAGGTTCGGCGGCAAGGCCGTGGCCACCGTCAGCCTCGTGGTCGTGGCCGCCACGCTGGCCGGTTACTACCTGATAGAGGTCGACACCCCGATCTGGGCGTTCGAGCTCCTCGGTTTCGTCCAGGGCGCGGCCATGGCCAACATCAACCCGCCGGCCACCGAGGCGGTCATGTCGTCCCTGCCCCGGGAGAAGGCGGGCGTCGGGTCGGCGATGACCAACACCGTGCGGCAGGTGGGCGGCGCCCTCGGTGTCGCCATCATGGGGTCACTGCTCTCGGCGAGTT
This sequence comes from Sphaerisporangium melleum, assembly GCF_014646695.1. Classification (GTDB taxonomy): domain Bacteria; phylum Actinomycetota; class Actinomycetes; order Streptosporangiales; family Streptosporangiaceae; genus Sphaerisporangium; species Sphaerisporangium melleum. Next base: position 102,800 of record NZ_BMNT01000017.1, on the reverse strand, counting down.
ACCGTGACAACATGGCCGGCCCGCTGTCGTCGCTCCCGGAGAACGTCCGGCACACGGCGGGCGAGTCCATCACCGCGACGCTGGGCGTCGCGCAGGCGCTCGGCCCCAAGGGCGCCGCGCTGATCGCACCGGCGAAGCAGGCGTTCATGGACGGCATGCACGTGACCGCGCTCTGCGGCGCGGCCGTCGCGCTCTTCGGCGCCGCGGTGGTCGCCAAGTGGCTGCCCGGCAAGAACGCGGTCGCCGCCCAGGCGCCGCGCCCGGAAAGCAAGGAACCGGCAGTAGTGTGATCTGACCATGATGAACGAGCAGACGGGGACGGTCCGATCGCCCGGCCGTCCCCGCAGCGAGAAGGCGGAGAAGGCGATCATCGACGCGGCGATCGACATGATCGCCGAAGGCAGCGGCATCGGTGAGCTGTCCATCGAGGCGATCGCCGCGCGGGCGGGCGTCGGCAAGACCACCATCTACCGGCGCTGGTCCAACAAGGAGGACCTCGTCGTGGACGCGCTGGCCAGCCTGAGGCCGCCGATACCCGAGCTGGCCGGCGGTTCGGTGCGCGAGGACGTCATCCGCTATCTCGCGGTGCTCCAGCGGGAGGGCAACAACCGGACCACCCGCTGCTTCATGAACATCGCGCTCAGCGAGCACGACCGCTATCCGCACCTCATGGAGCGCTTCCGCGCGACCGTGCTCCGGCCGCGGCGCGAGGTGCTGCGGTCGCTGCTCCAGCGCGGCATCGACCGCGGCGAGTTGCGCGCCGACATGGACATCGAGGTGGCGATGGCCGCGCTGTCCGGGGCGATGATGTTCTTCACCAAGTGGCACGAGGGCGACGGCGACCTGCCCGCCGACCTCGCCCAGCGCATCACCGACAGCATCCTCACCGGCCTGCTCGCCCCGAACACGGGCCTCGGCGGCGCCGTGCTCCACGGCGAATGACGGGAGGGGCGCCGCCGAGGTTCCACACTTGGGCAGAGACACGCCCTGTCGCCGTCACGCCGTAGCAGGTCGCCGGGGACCTGCTGGTGCCCACGCCGGCCGCGCCAACGGCAGGCCCGCTCCGTGCCCCCCCCCGCACTCCCCGCCAAGGAACGGGTCGCGCGTTGCGGGCGGGCGGGTGAACGGATCGGGGCCTGGCCGCGCTCCCGGCCAGTTGGTGGCCATGGTGCGGCCACGGTCCGGCCCGAGGAAGCGACACCGGTCCAGCCGGTCGTCGCGCTCGTCCACCAGGGGTCACCAGGCGGGAATCCGCCTGGTCGCCCCGGTGACTCCCGTCAGGTGGCGGGGGTCTCGCGCCAGCGGTTGGTGATGGGCAGACGGCGGTCACGGCCGAAGTTCTTCGGCGTGATCTTCGGGCCCGGGGGATACTGCCGGCGCTTGTACTCCGCCAGGTCGACCAGGCGGATCACCCTGGCCACCAGCTCGGCGTCGTGGCCCGCGGCGACCAGCTCGCCCTTGCCCATGTCGTGCTCGACGTAGTCGGACAGCAGCCGGTCGAGCACGTCATAGGGCGGCAGGGAGTCGGTGTCCCGCTGGTCGGGACGCAGCTCGGCGCTCGGCTCCTTGGTGATGGAATTCTCCGGAATGGGCGGCACGTCGAAGCGGCGCAGCAGGTCGCTCTCGCGCCCCGCCTGCTCGTTGCGCCACCGGGAGAGCTGCCACACCGTCGTCTTGAGGACGTCCTTGATCGGAGCGAAGCCGCCGGCCGAGTCGCCGTAGAGGGTGGAGTAGCCCGTGGCCAGCTCGCTCTTGTTGCCCGTGGTCAGCACCAGGTGGCCGTGCTCGTTGGACAGGCTCATCAAGAGCATGCCGCGCACCCGGGCCTGGAGGTTCTCGGCGGCCAGGCCGTGCAGGTCGATCTCCTTGTCGAAGGCGTCGACGATGCCCTCGATGGGGACCACGCGCGAGTGCAGCCCCTGCCGCTCGACCAGGTCGCGCGCGTCGCTCACGGAGTGCTCCGAGGAGTGCCGGGACGGCATCAGCACGACGTGCACCCGATCGGGGCCGACGGCGTCGGCGGCGATGGTCGCGGTCAGCGCCGAGTCGATGCCCCCGGACAGCCCGAGGATGACCGAACCGAAGCCGTTCTTGGTGAAGTAGTCGCGCACGCCGAGCACCAGCGCCGAGTAGACCTCCTCCAGGTCGTCCAGCCGGGGGGCGAGCGCCGGCGGCTCCGGCGCGTACGCGGGCAGCGGGTCACCGGACAGCACCAGCCGCTCGACGGTGATGGTCGTGCCGTCGCCGGCGTCCACCGGGAACGTGCCGGGGGTCGCCCGCGGGTCGGCGAGCGGCAGCTCCAGATCGGTGACCAGGAGCTCCTCACGGAACTGCGCCGCCCGTGCGACCAGCTCGCCTGAGGCGTCCACCACGATGGAGTCACCGTCGAAGATCAGCTCGTCCTGCCCGCCGACCTGGTTGGCGTACGCCAGGGCGCACCCGGCCTCCCGCGCGCGGTCGGCGCACAGCTCGAGCCGCACGTCGTCCTTCTCGCGCTCGTAGGGGGAGGCGTTGGGAACCACGAGCAGCCCCGCGCCCGCCTGGGCGACGGCGGCGACCGGGCCGCCGTCCTGCCAGAGGTCTTCGCAGACCGCGATCGCGACGTCGACGCCGTGCAGCCGGAAGATCGGCAGCCGGTCGCCGCGGATGAAGTAGCGGTATTCGTCGAAGACGCCGTAGTTCGGCAGGTGGTGCTTGGCGGTCTTGGTGACGACACGGCCACGGTGGAGCAGCGCCGCGGCGTCCAGCGGCGCCCCCTTCGGCTGCCCGGCGCGCGGCGTGACCCCGGAGCGGTCGACGTATCCGACGACCACCGGCAGCTCGCCGAGGCCCTCGTCCGCCAGCCGCGCCGCGGTGGCGGTCAGCGTCGCGATCGAGGCGTCGACGAACGACGTGCGCAGCACCAGGTCTTCGACGGGATAACCGGTCAGGAACATCTCGGTGAACACGACCAGGTGCGCGCCACGGTCCGCGGCGCGCCGCGTCCACTCGACGAGTGCCGCGGCGTTCGCGGAAAGGTCGCCGACCGCGGGGTTGGTCTGGGCGAGGGCAATTCGCAGTTGAGGCACGGTGTCCACCTTACGTGTGACACCGCCGCTCCGACGGCGCCGGACCGTCTCCTGTGGACGACCGGCCGCTCAGGAGGGCATCGGACCGGCAGCCTGTGGAAAACCCGGGCCGAGGGACATCCGCCCGAGCCCGGCGACGGCCGGACGCCTCGGGCGAGCCGTGGCGAGGGCACGCCGGCAGGCCCTTGCTCCAGCCCGCCGGCAGGGCGATGGCGAGGCCGTCACGCCGGGTTCACGAGGCAGGGCCGGAGACCAGGGGGGCGGTGGCGCGGCGGCGGATCGCCGGGCCGATCGCGAGCTGCCCCACCGCGGCCAGCAGCCCGAGCACGCCCACGGTGATCCACAGCACGCCCTGCCCCGCGGCGAGCAGGCGGGTGCCGATCAGCGGTGCCAGCAGGCCGCCCGCCGACCAGGCGACCCCGGACAGACCGTTGTAACGTCCGCGCAGGTGCGGCGGAGCCATGATCGCGACCAGCGCACCCGGCATGCCCGCGGTGATCACTTCGCCGGTCGTCCAGATCGCGACGGTGACCGCGTAGCCGGCCGCCGAGGACACGAGCGCGGTCAGCGCGAACCCCACCGCCGTGACCGTCAGGCCGAGGGCCAGCACGCGGCTGGGGTCGTGCCTGGCCAGCCAGTGCCCGATCAGCGGCTGGACGACCACGATGAGCAGGCCGTTCACCGCCATCGCCAGGCCGTACGCCGAGGCGGGCAGGCCCGCGGCCGTGACCGCCAGCGGCAGCGTCGTGTAGGCCTGCAGGTAGACGAAGGTGAACAGCAGTGTCAGCGAGACGTAGGCGACCATCAGCCGGTCCCGCAGCACGTCGCGGAAGCCGCCGGTCTCGCGGCCGCGCTCCGGCCTGGTCTCCGGCACGGCCCGCCACACCAGCGCGCCGAAGACGAGCGAGGTGATCGCGTCGATCCAGAACAGCCAGAGGAAGCCGGAGTGCGCCAGCAGGCCGCCACCGATCATCGCCACCGCGAAGCCGAGGTTGATCGCCCAGAAGATGAGCCCGTACGCACGCGGCCGGTCGTGCGCGGGGATGAGGTCGGCGAGCAGGGCCTGCGAGGCGGGACGGTAGGCGTCCATGACCAGGCCGAGCACGGCCATCGCGGCGACGATCGCCGGAAGCGAGGTGCTGTACCCCAGAGCGATCATGGTGAACGCCGTGGCGACCATCCCGCCCGACAGCGTGGCCCGGCGGCCCAGACGATCGGTCAGCCAGCCGGCCACCAGCTGCGACACGAGGGACCCCACGCCGAAGACCGCCAGCACCACGCCGGCGGCGGCCAGCGACATCCCCCGGGACTGGGTCAGATAGATGCCGATGAACGGCTCGACCATGGTGCCGAGCCGGTTGATGAACGTGCCGGTGAACAGGACCCAGAACGCGCGGGGGAACCCGCCGATCCTGGCTCGGAGCAGAGATGGCTTTTCGACGACGGTGCTGGTCACGCGGATAACCTTTGGACATGTCCGAATCCGGGTGCCAATCTTTTAGGCAGCACTAAAAGTTCGGCGCAGGGCGGGGGCCTCATGAGCGTGGAGTGGCGGTTCGACGCCGGTGACCTGGCCCGGCTGCGGTTCGCGTTCTCGCCGCTGTGGGAGCTCGTCGCGAGTCTGCGCGTGCTCCGCGCCCCGGCGCGGCACTCGGTGCACCTGCCGTGGGTGCGGACCGTGACTCCCCGGCTCGGCGGCATCGACCTGTCCGAGCTGTTCGCGCTCGCGCCCGTCCACGGGTACATCGCCGACTTCCTCACCCCGCCGCCGGACACTCCGCTGCCCGACTTCGAGGCCGAACTGGACCGCGTGCGAGGGACGCCGCCCGCCCAGGCGGCGCGTGAGGCCGGCCACCTCACAGCGGGCCCAGGCTCGGACATCGTCGCCCGGTTCCGGGACGATCCGGTCGCCGGGGTGCGGCGGGTGGCCGACGCCCTGGCCGCGTACTGGGACGTGGCGCTGGCCGAGTACTGGCCCCGGGTCCACGGGCTGCTGGAGGCCGACCTGATGTGGCGCACCCGGCGGCTGGCCACCGGCGGCGCCCGGGAACTGTTCGCCGACCTGCACCCCTCGGTGCGCTGGGAGGGCGACCGGCTCATCGCCGAGCGGCACTGGTGCCATGCCGGTGACCTGGGAGGGGACGGCCTGCTGCTGGTGCCGAGCGCCTTCCGCTGGCCGGACATCGCGATCATGACCGAGCCCTACCAGCCGATGCTGGTCTACCCGGCGCGCGGCATCGGCACGCTGTGGGAGACCGCGCCGCCGGCCGCGCCCGGCGCGCTCGCCGCGCTCATCGGCCGCACTCGCGCCCGCCTGCTGGTCTCGCTCCGGCACCCCGCCTCCACCACGGCGCTGGCCAGGCGGATGTCCCTGACCCCCGGCGCGGTCTCCCAGCACCTGTCGGTGCTCGGCGCCAGCGGGCTGGTCACCCGCAGCCGCATCGGCCGCGAGGTTCTCTACCGGCGCACCCCCACCGGCGACGTCCTCGCCGGCGGCTCCGGCGACTCCGGCGAGACGAGCCCCGCCGCCGATGCCGGTGCGCAGGCGGACCCCGATGCGGCGGGCCGCCGCACCGGCCGACGGGAGGCGGCGGACGGCCGGAGCAGGGGCGCGGTCAGCAGAAGAACGGGCGGGCGGAGGGCAGCGCGGTGAGCGGTGCGCGGCCGGGGGAGGCGCGCGGGTCGCCGGGGGAGGCGTCCATCGTTCCCCTGGCCGCGCCGGCCACCCGCCCCGCAGGGCCGTCGCCCGGCGCGCCGGGGACCCGGTGAGAGCCGGCCGACGCGGTCTCCCGCGACCGGCCGGAGGCGCCGGGCGTCCGTGACGCGTCAGCCGGGCCGGACGAGGCACTCGGCGCAGTTCCGGGGGCGCCGGGCGGCATGCCGTCGGCCCGCATCCCATCGCGTGCCGTGCCGCCGGACGGCGGGGGTGCCGCACCCGCGGGCGACGACCAGGCTCCACCCGCGGCGGTCCCGCCGCTCGCGGACGGCGGCCGAGGCGGGCGCCCTCCGGTCGTCTCGCCGGATGGCGCGGAGGTCCCGCCGGTGATGGACGGCGCGACACCGCCGCCAGGGGACGACACCCTCTCACCGGCCCTGTCCGCGGAGCCGCGGCCGGTCACGTCCGGGGACGTGCCCTCCTGTCCGCCGGTCGCCCGCGGAGGCATGGCGTTCGCGTCCCACTGCGACGTCCGTTCCTCCGCGCGGCGCGGACCGCGCCGCGCTTCGCCCGGCACGCCTGCGCCCAGCCGGGGCGCGGTGCCCCCCGCGGCCCGCCGCGCGGCCGTGCCCCGCACGGACGGCGCAGGAGTGGCGGCGGACGGGGCGTACAGCCGATGCTCGGTGCGCTGCAGCCTGCCGGGAATCAGCCGGATGCCACCGGCCACCAGCCGCTGTCCGTACACGTCGGTGACGCGCACGGTGTACGGCCCGGGGCCGGCGCCGCGACCGGGGAGGATCCAGTGGTTGTCGAAGGTGCGCGTCAGGTCGAGCCAGCGCCCGCCCTGCAGCATCTGCACCAGACGCAGCGGGTTGCCGTGGTCGATGGCCTGGATGGCGAACCGCCGGGCCGAGGAGCCCTGCTTGAGGCGGAACGCCACCGGGCGTGGCACCTCGGGGTTGCGTACGCGGTGGTAGCCGACCGGCACCACGCCTCTGCCCGGGCCGGTGATGCGGGCGAAGGCCCGGCGGCTCAGGTCGAGCTCGCCCGCCGGACACGACCGGCACTGGTCGACGACCTGGACGCGGACGGTGCCGCGCGGCCCGGTCACGTCGAGGTAGGCGCCGCACGCGGCCGAGCCGGCGTACTCGGCCGGGGAGACCGAGGCCACCAGGTCGTCCTGCACCGCGCCCGACAGCGAACAACCGCCGCCGAGCATCCGCACCAGCCATGCGGGCCGGTCGGGGCCGGGTGCCGCGGCGCAGGCGGCGTCCCGGCCGGTCTGGGCGCCGAGCAGCACGAGTGTGAGCGCGGTGCCCAGCGACAGCGCCCAGGCCAGCCGGTGCCACCCCGCTCCGCGCGGCGGACGGCCCTCGCCGCCGGGACCGCCGGACCGCGACCAGGCGGCCCCCGACCAGGGCCGGGCGGCCTCCGGTCGGGGGCGCCCGCCCCCGGCACGGTGGGCGGGCCGCCGCCCTCCGGCCCGCGCGCGCGACCAGAGCCGGGCCACCTGACCGGGCCAGGACCAGGACCGTGGCCGGAGCCAGGGCCGGCGCCGGAGCCGGAGCCGGGGGCGTGGTGCCACCGGGCCGGCGTGCCGCTGATCCGCCTCCATGTGGGTTCTCCTCGCCGGGCGTGACTCGTTGACGAATGCGGAACGGCACCATGCTGTCACATTGGGCAACCAGAGGCTGGTCTTGTCCCACCTCTGGTGTCGAATGGCGTTGAGAGGGCATTCGGTGACCGAGGCGCGCGCGGCGGATCCACCCGGTGGGTCCGCATCGACTCCTCACTACGGACCCGCGTAACGTGTGCGAAACACCAAGCGGGCAGACTGGTAGATGACCAGACATGTCTTCCGCCGACTCAGAGACTGGCTCAGCGTGACGACGATGGTGTCCGAACACCGTCCGGCAGAAGGGGATGCCTTGGACCGCCAGCAGGAATTCGTGCTCCGTACGCTCGAAGAACGCGACATCCGGTTCATCCGGCTGTGGTTCACCGACGTGCTCGGGTTCCTCAAATCCGTGGCGATCGCCCCCGCCGAGCTCGAAGGCGCGTTCGCCGAGGGCATCGGGTTCGACGGGTCGTCGATCGAGGGCTTCGCTCGCGTGTACGAAGCGGACATGCTGGCCAAGCCAGACCCGTCCACCTTCCAGATCCTGCCCTGGCGCAGCGAGACGCCGGGCGCCGCCCGCATGTTCTGCGACATCCTCATGCCGGACGGCTCGCCCTCGCACGCCGACCCTCGCTGGGTGCTCAAGCGCACGCTGGCCAAGGCCGCCGACATGGGCTTCAGCTTCTACACCCATCCCGAGGTGGAGTTCTTCCTGCTGAAGGGCAAGCCGGAGGACGGCGAGCGGCCGGCGCCCATCGACTCGGGCGGCTACTTCGACCACACGCCGCACAGCTCGGGGCACGACTTCCGGCGCAACGCGATCATGATGCTGGAGGCCATGGGCATCTCGGTGGAGTTCAGCCACCACGAGGGCGCCCCCGGCCAGCAGGAGATCGACCTGCGGTACGCCGACGCGCTCACGACCGCCGACAACATCATGACCTTCCGCCTGGTCATGAAGGAGGTCGCCCTGGAGCAGGGCATCTGGGCGTCCTTCATGCCCAAGCCCTTCACCGACTTCCCCGGCTCGGGCATGCACACCCACATGTCGCTGTTCGAGGGTGACCGCAACGCCTTCTACGAGCCGGGTGCCGACTACCAGCTCTCCAAGGTCGGCCGGTCCTTCATCGGCGGCCTGCTGCGGCACGCCCCCGAGATCACCGCGGTCTGTAACCAGTGGGTGAACTCCTACAAGCGGCTGTGGGGCGGCTCGGAGGCGATCGCGGGCCTCGGCGGAGAGGCGCCCAGCTACGTCAGCTGGGGCCACAACAACCGGTCCGCGCTGGTGCGCGTCCCCATGTACAAGCCGCACAAGGGCAACTCCACCCGGGTGGAGTTCCGTTCGCTGGACTCCGCCTGCAACCCCTACCTCGCGTACGCGGTGATCCTCGCGGCGGGCCTGAAGGGCATCGAGGGCGGGTACGAGATGCCGCCCGGCGCCGAGGACGATGTGTGGGCGCTCACCAGCGCCGAGCGGCGCGCCCTGGGCATCGAGCCGCTGCCGCAGAGCCTGGACGAGGCCATCACGGCGATGGAGCGGAGCGAGCTGGTCGCCGAGACGCTCGGTGAGCACGTCTTCGAGTACTTCCTGCGCAACAAGCGCACCGAGTGGCACGAGTACCGCCGCCAGGTCACCGAGTTCGAACTGGGCCGCTACCTGCCGGTGCTGTGACCACGGTCCGCCGGCCCGCACGCCGGCGGACGAGGTGCGGCAGAAGGACGCGACATCGGGTCGACCGCCTTCTGCCGCACCCACGTGATCATGTCCGGTGCCGCTGATGAACATCGGCGACTACATCGAGTTCTTCGATCCGGACGTGATCGGCGCGTGGCTGGACTGGGACGCGGTCACCTCATCGGACTGCCAGGTCAGCGAGACATGCTCGCGGTCGAGGGAGTACCTGGCGGGGTTGTACACCATGTGGTACGCGACCCCGGACGATACCGACGGCGACTGGCGAGGCGAGCGGGACCGGCCACTACGGGTGGGTGAAGCCCGGAGGACATCGAGGAGCTGGCCGCAAGGGCGGGCGAGCGGCGTCACGCGCCTGAGGGACGCCTTCGTACGGGAGAACCGCCCTGTTCACCTCGTACTGCCTGGATACTCGCTGGGGAACGGCCGGGTTCTGCTGCTCGACGGCACCCACCGCGCGGTCGCGGCTCATCTGTCCGGCCTCGAGGTACGGGTGATGGTGTTCTCCATCGAGGGTCCGCTCGACGCGGCCGTGCTTCCCGATCTCGCCCACTACTCGGTCTCTCCGGCCGGATCCGCCGGTGAGGTGGACGCGTAAGGAGGACGGGCGGCGGCGCGGCGGGCCAGGTAGTCGATGACCAGATTCTCCACCGCCTCGCGCTTCTCGGCGACGCGCAACCTGAGCAGCGAATCCAGCAGGATCGCGCAGAACAGGACGACGGCCGTCGGCGCGGCCACGACGGCCGCCCAGTGGAAGTCGAAGGCGACCATGAGGTTCAGCGACGAGAACAGGACCGGTGCCAGGATGGCCGCCAGGACGTTGATCTCCAACTCGGTCTTGTCGATGCTGTAGAGGGGCGCGTACGCCCGCAGCCAGAGCTTGCTGTACACGAAGCGGTAGTACTGGAGATCACCTGTGTGGTAGCCGCCCGTCGGGTGGAAGGAACGGCTCGCCGGCTCGGCCCGCCGGGTGGCCCCGTCGTCGTTCCGCGGGGGCGAGGCTTCTTCCCCCGAGGCCGCCTCGCCGGTCCGGGAGCTCTCGTGGTCCTCTCGGAGGGGCTCGCGCGATCGCTCCCGGTGCCGGAGATGCGCGTGGGCCTCGAAGCAGTCCGTGAGATCCTCCGGCGCGAACCACTCCTCCAGCCGGTTCTGCGCCCCTGTGCCGTAACGGCGCCTGACGAACTTCAGCCGCTCCAGGCGTCCCAGCAGCTTCAAGCTCAGCTCACGGCATATGTAGCCGAGGACGAAGGCGCCGGCGAGTGCGCAGATGGCGACCATCACGCCGAGGACCCCGGTGGCGCCCGCCAGTGCTTCCAGCGTCTTCTCGTGACGTAACTGGTTGACGAGCACGGTGCCCTCGGTGAGGAGCACCAGGCCCGGTGCGATGGCGCTGGACAGCTGAAGGCTGATGTAGAAGGACATGCGTCCGCGCGCCAGTTCCGTGCCTCCCAGAAGAGTGAGTGGATCCACCGTTCGCACCCCCGGAAGCGTCCGCAGCGACCCACCAGAGGTACCGATCGGGTGATCTCCCGTCAAGGGGGTCGCTCTTGTGCGTCATGTCGTCGTTGCACGCGGCTAACGGGTCCGTCATCGTTGCCTGCTGTAATGGTGATCAAGCGGTACTAGGTAATATCTGGCGGTACCTAACGGAATTTACGGTTCATCGCTCCTGTTGGGAGCAGCATTGGGGGTGCTACCGAAATGACAACGACGTCCGCAGGTGTGCAGACCACGCTGTCCGTGCCGGCCCGATTCCGCGGCCCTGAGGGCATCGCGAACGGCGGCTGGGTCGCCGGGACTCTGGCGGCGACACTGGCGGACAGGCTGGACTGCGCGCACGCGCTCGAGGTGACCCTGCGCCGCCCGGTTCCCCTGGACACCGACGTCATCGTGGGCCACATGGCCAACTCGGCGTCGCTCTCGCTCGATGGCGAGGTGCTCGCCGAGGCGATCCCCGTCGCCATGAACGTGACTCCGCCGCCGTTCGTGCCGTTCGCCGAGGCGGCGCGGGCCGAGGCCGGGTTCGCCGGGCTGACCGGTCCCCACCCCGCTCCCGGATGTTTCGTCTGCGGCCTGCGCGACCCCGGCGACGGCCTGCGCATCTTCCCCGGCCCCGTGGAGGGGACGGACCTGGTCGCCGCCGGCTGGCGGGTGCCGGTGACCGTGACCGACGACGACGGAGTGGTCCCCGACGCCGTGGTCTGGGCCGCGCTCGACTGCCCCTCCGGGTGGGCGAACGCCGCGAACGCCGCGAACGGCGGGCCCGGCCTGCTCGGGCGCATCACCGGACAGGTGTTCCGCCGCGTCTACCCCAACGGCACCTACTCGGTCGTCGCCCGCGCCACCGGCCGCGAGGGACGCAAGCTCTTCGGCGAGAGCGCGGTGTACGAGGTCGACGGCACTCTGGTGGCCGCCGCCAAGGCCACCTGGATCCTCCCCGCCTGACCCGCGTGGAGGCCGGGCACGTGGCGGTCACAGGGCCAGGCCGGTGCGCACCACCGAGACGGCCCAGGTGACGAGCAGCACCAGCACGCCGCAGCCGAGCAGGGTCGCCGCGCCGAAGACCGACCAGCGCAGCAGCTGGTAGGTCAGCGGCACGCGGTCCTGCCGGCCCCTGCCCGGCGCCCACGGACCGCGCAGGTCGGCCGTGGTCAGCTCCTCGTCACCTTCCGCGGTGTCGCCGTCGCCGGTCTCCTCGCGGTCATCCGCCTCGTCTGCGCCGTCCCCGCGGCGGCCCTCACCCGGGCCGCGCGGAGCGGGGACGGCGAGCCGCGGGTGGGCGTGGCCCTCCGAGCCGGCGTCGGCCGGCGGCAGGCCGACCAGCCAGGCGATCAGGCCGGCGATCGCCGCCTCGTCCGCCGGTAGCCCGGACGCCAGATAGCGCACCTCGCCCGCCGTCCGGGCCAGCTCGCGCACCATGTTGCCCAGCCCGATCCCGTCGAACCACTCCGGCAGCCGGTCGGCGTCGTGGCCGACGGCGGTGGTGCGCAGCAGGTCGGTCTTGGTGACGACGACGGCGACCCGTTTCTGCCCGCCGCCGTCCGACCGCGCGGCCAGCTCGTTCCTGACCCGCTGGAAGGTGTCGGAGGGATCCTCCGGGGACAGCACGACGCCCGCCTTCTGCAGGACCTGCCGTTCGGCGTCCGAGAGCCCCAGCTGCACCAGTGGCAGGGCGAACGGGTCCACCACGATCAGCATCGCCTCGCCGTGGGCCAGATAGCTCATCGCCTCCACCTGCGTGGCGCCGGTGAACCCCTCCCCGGACGGGTCGAAGAGGTACAGGATGCGGTTGCCGCTCCGGGTGCGCGAGCCGGGCAGCGTGACGTCCACCATCGTGGCCGACGGCGCGCGGGTCGTCGTCTTGGACACCCTGCCCAGGCGCAGCTCCTGCCGCAGCCGGGAGAAGGCGATCTCGTCCCCCTCCACGACGAAGCCGGCCCGACCTCGCGCGTCCTTCACCAGCCGGTGCAGCGCGTTGATCGCCAGCACCATGAACGTCGTCTTGCCCGCGTCGGGCCCGCCGACGAAGGGCAGCGGCTCGATGCGGGCACGCCCGATGCGCGGTGGCAGCGCCCGCCCGCACTCCGGGCAGTACGCCGGCAGGCGGAACCGGCCGAGCACGATGGCCGTCGGCAGGCGGGTGCCGCACCGGCACACGTGCCGGAAGACCCCGTCGAGGTTGGGCGACAGCCGCCGGTGCCGCCGGCCGCAGGTGGGGCAGGCGTACTCGGGCAGGGTGATCCGCGCGTAGCACTGCGGATGCGGGCAGGTCTGCAGGATGCGCCGCACGCGCATGAAGACGGTCTCGACGGCGAGCAGCAGCGTCAGGCAGGCGGCCCACAGCAGCGTCCCGGTCAGCGCGACCAGCACGTACGCGGCGGTGAGCGCGCCGGCCACGGCGGCCAGCGGGATCACCGCCGCCGCGACGCCCACGACCAGGGCGAGCCAGATGGGGAAGACGAAGAAACCCTGCGGGCTCCGCATCAGCCGCCGGGTCGCGCCGCCCAGCGCCGACCTCGCGGCCCGCGCCATCGCCGGCACCGCCGTGCGCTGGGTCCGCCACCAGTCGAGCGCCACCTGCCCGAACAGGTAGTGCCGGTAGGCGGGGTCCCGGTCGGACTCCGGCGCGCCCAGGCGATCTTCGGTCTCGCCGGCCCCCGCGACCACGGGGGAGGCGCCGCGCGATGTGACGGGCAGGAGCACCTCTCCGGCGCGCACGAAGTAGTGGCCGAGGCCGGTCAGGGTGGCCGCGGCCACGGTGGCCGCCGCCACGAACGGGAACCCGTACAGGAACCCGAAGTACATGCACACGCCCCACAGGACGACCAGGAAACCGACGACGAGCGGCATCAGCGCACGCTCGCCTTCCCGTGCCCGCCGCCTCCGCGGGGGGCCGGCGCGTCAGGACCGGTCATCGGGGGTCTCGCTTCCATGGACGGGCGCGGCGGCCTTTCGCCAGCTCTTTCAGCGCGGCGGAGAGTTCGGGGTCGTGCTTGAAGCGCGACTCCGCCGACCCGGGCAGTGACCAGCCGTTCAGCCGTCCCCTCGCCCACGTTTCCAGTTCGGGCACGGTCACCTCGGACTGGTACAGGCGGACGGCGGTCTCCAGCAGGGCCGCCTGCCCGTCGCGGGTCAGGCGGCCGTCCAGCCAGGCGCGCGCCACGGCGGACCGCTCGGGGCCCGGGAGCAGCCGGACCACCTCCGCGCGGAAGCGGGGGTCACGCTCGGCGAGGGCGCGGGCGGCGCGGGCGAGCACCTCCTCCAGCAGTTCCTCGTCGGCCTCCGGCCGCAGGGCGGCCAGGCGCCGCAGCGTCGCCGCCGCGCCGCCGGGGTCGGTGAGGTCGCGCACCGAGGCGAGCAGGAGCACCGCCTCGGCGTCCGCGGCGGGGTAGCCGGGCACGGTGTCCCGGACGAGCCCGGCGAGCCGCGCGATGTCCGCGTCCTCGACGTCCCCGGCCAGGAACGTGCGGGCGGGCAGGTCGCCGAGGTTGGGCGACTCTCCGAGGGCCGGGCCGAGCGCCCGCACCAGCGCCGCGCACTCTGGCACCTGCGGTGCCTGCTGCCACACCGCGAGCACCGCCGCGTCCAACTCGGCCGAGGCCGCCTCCTCCCCGTCTCCGGCGCGCTGCCCGCGCTCGGCCTCCGGCGCGCCCGCCGTCTCCGGACCGGCCCCGGAGACCCCCGGCCCACCGGGACCGGCACTCGCGTCGAGACCGGGATGCGTAGGGCCCGGCGCACCGCGGTCAGGGCCGGGGGCCGCGCCGGGGTCGGGGGCAGGAGGGCCGGATGTGCGGGTGGTGGCCGTCGCGCGGTGCAGGGTGACCAGGGCGACGGTGGCTTCGACCCGGGTGAGGTGGCCACGCCGCACACGGGACAGCAGCACCGCCGTCCCGGTGAGCGGAGCGGCGGAGAGGTCCAGCGACGCCAGCCCGTCGCACACCTCGTCGGTCAGCATCCGGCGCCGCACCTGCGGCGCCGCCTCCTCCACACCGCGGACCGCTCCGGTGAGCGTGGCCTCGCGCAGGCCGGCGGGCACCCGTGCCAGCAGCGCCCCGAGCTCGCCCCGGCCCTCGCGAGCCAGTGCGCGGGCCGCAGCGGCGAGCTCGGCCGTGCCCGGAGCGGCGCCCACCGCGGCGGCCACGGCCGCGACCTCGCCGAGCGCGCCCAGGTCGGCGGCCGTCGCGAACGCACGGGCGGCCTCGGCGCGCAGCCCCTCATGGGTGCCGCTCGCCCAGCTGGGGGGCGCGGGCGGCGGCAGGGCGGGGTCGCGCAGGGCCAGGACGGCGCAGCGGGCGGCGCACAGCTCGGCGGTCTCGGGCGGGGCGAGAGCGCGGACGGCGGCGGCCAGGGGGTACTCCATGCGGTCGCAGGCGCGGCCGAGGTCGGCCCACAGCCACTCGGGCAGGCCCGGCGAGAGGGCGCGGGCGATGGCCGCCTGCTCATCGCTGGTGACGCTGCCGTCGCCCCGGCAGAACGCCAGCAGCGCGGCACTGGTCTCCGGCTGGAATCCGCCGCCCGGTACGGCGTACCGCCCGCCGCCCGCACCGTCCGGCCCGGGTCGCCGGGACGCGCCGCCACCGCCGGGTCCGCCCGGCGTGCCGCGTCCGGTGTCCGGGCTCACGCCCTCGCGGCCATCGCCGCCGGTC
>NZ_BMNT01000017.1:35940-87583 GCF_014646695.1 Sphaerisporangium melleum | reverse complement strand
TCGTCACCGCTCTCGGTGGCCGAGCCGAGTTCGGCGATGGCGTCGATGCCGGCCAGGTCCATGTGCCGCCAGCAGTCGATGACCGTACGGGCGAAACGGCCGAGCGGAGCGGTTCGCACCGCGGGCGGCTCGTCCAGCCGCACCACGGCCGCGTCCACGTCCGAGGGCATCCACACGTCGGGTGTCGTCCCGACGATGAGCTGCGGCGCCGTGGCCGGGTCGGCGCTGTAGGTGCAGAACGGCAGCCGGGCCGCCACCTGCCAGGGCAGCGAATAGGAGATCGCCCCGATCCACCGCACGATCTCCTCCACGTCGGCGCACACCAGCACGAGCCGCCCGTGCCCCCGCGCGAGGGCCGTGACGACCGTCTCCAGCAGGGCGCCGAGCCGCGCGTAGGCGGTCTCGCCGCCGGAGGCGAGCCAGGAGGCCAGCGACTCGGGGTCCACCTGGTCGCCCGGCGGCAGGTCCGCCGGCGCGGGCAGCGGCGTACCCGCCGGCGCCGGAGTGTCCGCCCACAGGGGGGCCCGCCAGAACTCCACCGGACGCAGGCCGGTCAGCTCCTCGGGCTCGGCCACGACCGCGTGGCCCAGGTAGTTGCCGTACCGGCCGGAGTAGTCCTGGCCGAGGTAGACGCAGCGGGTCAGGACGCACAGCCCTCCGACGGGCCCGTACGACAGCGCGACCGGCAGCGCGGCGACCTGGGCGGCGGTCGGGGCGAGAGGGGCGCTGGGCGGCGGCCGGTAGGCGAGGTAGGCCGCGACCTTACCGGCGAGGCCGGGCGGCAGCCCGGGTGACTCGGCCACGAACTGGAACCCGGCCCGTCCCGCGGGCCCCGCCTCCGCCGAGGTGAAGTGCAACTGCCAGGCCATCGTGCCTCACCTCCGCCGGCCGGTCGCCGCCGCGGCCGCACGGCCCGCGGCGTTTCGCGGCGGCCGGACGCGGGCTCCCCGCCGGGCCGGGCAGGGGAGAAGGGGAGAGCGCGGGTCGGGTGCGTGGGTCAACGGCGCACTCCGGTGAGCATGCCGAAGCGGTGCAGGAGCCACAGCAGAGGGTCCTCGACGCGGTACGGGCGGATGCCGCCGGGGCCGACGGCGTCGGCGGCGGGGACGCCGCCCAGGGCGGACAGGCCGAACAGCGCGAAGTCGGTGAAGTGCTGGCGCAGGTAGCGGTCGACCATACCGGCCTGCCACTCGTCGAGGAGCGCCCTGATCTGCTCGTGCACGGCCTCGCGGTCGTCCAGGTCGAGCGTCCCGGACGGAGTGCGGGCGCGGTGCAGGGCCGACTGGGCGTCCATGCCCTCCTGCAACGCGTCGATCTTGCTGAGCGCCACCGCCACCGGCACCTTGAGCCTGCCGGAGCCCGCGCGGTCGCGCAGCAGCTCGGTCACCCGGCTGATGACGTTGATCGGGTCGCTGTCGGGGTCGCCGGCGTTGACCCCGCTCCTGGCCTGGGCGATCCCGCTCAGCGACGCCTTGGCCCCCGGCAGCTCCAGCGGGTCCACCAGGAAGATGATGGCGTCGGCGGCGTTGAGGTAGCGCAGGTGCGTCTCGGTGGACTCGCGGCTGCGCAGGTCCTCTCCGGCGGTGTCGAAGAGCACGAGCGTCAGCGACATGGTGCGCGAGCGCAGGCGTCCGGGCACCGTGCGGGTGAGCAGGTACACCAGCGGGTCGCGCGGCTCGGTGGCGGCCGGGCGCGTGGTGGCGAGCAGCCGCTGCTCGCCGTACAGCGGGCGGGCGAAGTCCTGCTTGTAGCGGGCGATGGTGCGGTCGTCGCAGGCGACCAGCGAGGCGTCCAGCTCGGCCCCGACCCGGTTGGTCAGCTCGTGCAGCAGGACGGCGATATAGGTGCTCTTGCCCGACCCCTTGGCGCCGACCAGCGCGACGATCTTGCCCGGGTTGGCGCAGTACTCGGCGGGCAGCCGGTTGTGGCACTCGGGGCAGGCCCGCCACCCGGTGGAGCGGCCGCAGCGCGGGCAGTCGGCCCGCCGCCCGGGACGGCGCACCGAGAACACCGGGGGCAGCGACGCCGCGGCCGGCGAGCCGAGATAGTCGGCCAGGATCTCGTCCAGCTCCGCCTCGCACCCGCCGCCCCGCCCGGCCCGGCCCGCGCAGCGGAACGCGATGCGGTTGTGGTCGAGCCGCGCGAAGCAGAAGGGACAGGTGATCTCCATGGGTCATCCCACCTTCATCCGCCGCACCGGCGGATCGATCAGGGTGACCTCGCCGCTCACCGCGGCGGCGGCGTCCGGCGCGCCGCCGTCCGCCCGGCCACGGCCGGCGTCCCGCCCGCCGTCCACCGTCGCATGCCCACCCGGCTCGCCGGAACCCCGCGCGGCCCCGCGTCCCGCGCCGCGCGCCGCCTCCGAGCCGCCCGGCCGCCCGAAGGTCGGGCCGGGGCCGAAGGCCCCGCCGCCCTCCGGCACGCCCGCCCCGCCGCCGGATCGGCCCGCCCTGCCACCGGACGCGCCCGCCACCCCGCTGCCGGACGAGCCGGACGCGGCGTCCTGGCCGTACGGCCCGGCGCCGGCCGTCTCGCGCGCGCCGCGCGCCGGAACGGTCTCGGCGGCTCCCTCGGCGAAGCAGCGCAGCCAGTACGGCTTGGCCTGCCGGGGGGCCGGAACGGTCAGCCGGGCGGGGACGTCGAGGTCGAACCAGTCGTCCAGCAGGATGCCGTCGTCGGCGGACTTCGGCTGGACGTGCCCGGGTTTGAGCACCAGGGCCAGGCGGCGCAGCCGCACGGGCCGGTCGGCGGTGACCTCGACCACGACCGAGCGTTTCCACGCCGGCCCCTGCTGGCTCAGGTCATAGCGCACTGGGACCCGGCCGGGCAGGTGCAGGCCGACCGGGGCGCCGTGCACCCGTTCGCCGCGCACCAGGGACGTGGGCGCGACCTCGACGGTGACCGGCTCGCCCTCGGGGACGTCCAGCCGCACGCCACCCTGGGCGCGGTACGCGGCGGCGTTCACGATCATGGCGCGGCCGTTCCAGCGGACCTCCACCTCCGGCACGTCCGGCGGCCAGACGAAGCCGACGTACACCGTGACGCCGCGCCGCTGAGCGGTGAGCCGGGCCGGCGGGGCCAGGTTGACGTGCTCCACGTGCGTGCCGACGGTGGCCAGCTCGCCGGACACGGTGACCGCCAGCAACACGCTCTGGCCGCCGGCCGGCCGGACGGACTGGCCGTCCTTGGTGGGCGCCGACGGGACGGGACGGGTGGCCGCGCGCAGCTCGGCCAGCGGCAGCGTCGTCCCCATCGGCCAGGGCGGCGTCGCGTCCAGCGCGACGATCTCCAGCACGCCGGTGGCCGGCTCCTCGTACCGCACCACGAACGTGCCGGGGGCGGACGGGTCGGGACGCAGGGTGAAGTCGGTGACCGGCCGCGGCCGGCCGAGCGGCGTCACCGTGCGCCGCACGCCCGGCGTGACGACCTCGCCGTCGGGGTCGGCGTACACGGCCTGGACGGTGTAGCCGTAGGTCGTGCCGTTGACCACGTCGGGGTCGCGGAACCCGGTGTCGCCGGCCGGGATCGGCGCCCCGTCCCGGCTGACGATCACCCGGGCGGCGTCGGCCGGGCGGGTCCAGCGGCCGGACACCACGCCGTCGCCCGCGGTCAGCCGCAGGTCGGACGGCTCGGGACGCACCACCACCGGGGCGGCGAGCGCGGGACCGGCCACCGCCTCGTCCCTGCGGGCCACCACCCAGTAGGTGACCGGGGTGTTCACCGGCGGGCTCTCGTCCCGCGCCGAGGGGCGCTCGGCGGTGGCCAGCAGGATGCCGTCCCGGTAGACGTCGTAGACGATGCGCCCGGCCCGCGACGGTGAGGGCTGCCACACCAGGCTTACCCCCTCGCCCTGGACGGCGGCGCGCACCGCGCGCGCGGGGTGCGGGGCGAGCCGGGCGAGCAGCTCGGCGGCGCCGGGCAGGTCGGGGACGCGCCGCAGCGCGTCACGCACGGCGAGCCAGGCGTCGTCGGGGTCCAGGGAGGTGCGCGCCCGCTCACGCAGCCGTACGGCCTGCGCGAGCCTGGCCCGCACCTCGGTGGCCAGCTCGGCGGCCTCGCCGGTCAGCGCCCCGGGCTCCAGGGCCTCGGCGAAGTCGGCCGCCGCATGGATCTCCCCGGCGTCGACCAGCTCGCGCAGCCGGGCCGACGCGCCGCCGCCGACACCGCCCTCCCCGCGCACCGCGAAGATCAGCCGGCGGGCGTCGCCCTCGTCGAGGTCCAGCTCGGTCGTCGCGTGCCGCAGCAGCGTGTCGTCGTAGGGGTGCTCGCGGACCCGCTCGCGCAGCCGGGCGACGATGTCGTACCGGACCAGCGCCGCCGGGTCGGCGGAGCCCCGCAGCGCCGCCAGCACGGTGTCGGCGCCGACCGTCCACGGGCCGCGCGAGCGCGCCGCCCAGTGCCGGCCGACCTCGGCCACGGCGTCGGCGATCGGCGCGCCGCCGGCCACCGAGAACCCGTCGAGCACCCGCATCCGGGCGCACCGGGCGCCGTACAGGAACCGGCCGAGGTGCGGCGCGCCGAGCACGTCCAGTGCCTCGCGCACCTGCGCGAAGCCGGGATAGGGGGCGGACTCGGGCAGCCGGTCGGGCTCGCGGACCTCGATGCCGCGCTCGGCGGCCAGCCGGACGGCCTCCTCAACGCTCACCCCGCCCGACCGGGCGATCGTGGCCAGCAGCGCGGGGGAGAGCATCCGCAGGCGGCCCGCGGCGTCCTCCAGCCGCCCAGCGGCCGCGGCCGGCCGGCGTGCCGCCCGGCGCTCGGAGTCGCCGAGCGCGTCGCGCAGCGGGCCGAGGTCGCCCTCGGCGGCGGCCGAGAAGATGGGGGAGAACCGGGCGTGGTCGGCCTCCAGCCGGTCGGCCAGCCGTTTGTACTTGAGCATGCCACGGGCCCGCCGCCAGCACTGGCGCACCTGCCGGACGGTCTCGGCGACCTCCGCGGCGGTCATCGACTCACCGAGCTGGTAGCGGACGCGAAGATCCTCCGGCGGGAGCCCGCCCGCCTCGCGCGCGGGCTCCAGCACCTCCCGGGTGTAGCGCTGCTCGTCGAACGCCATGCGGCCGGCCGGCTAGCTGACCTGGACGCGGGACAGGGCGGCCCGCGACTCGGCGACGTCCTCCTCGGACATGCCGCCGATCTGGATGCGCAGCTCGAGCTCCTCGCCGGTCTCGCGCTCGCGCGCGGTGACCTGGAGCAGGCCGGAGGCGTCCAGGGCGAAGGTCACCTCGATCGGCCATCCGGCGGGCTTGCCCGGCGGGATCTTCAGCACGCCCTCGGCGATCAGGCCGTTGTCCTCGGGGTCGTCGGACTCCACCGTGCCGGCCTGCTCGACGACCTCGACGGTGACCCCGGTCTGCCCGGCGTCGATGGTGTAGAAGTCCTGGGTCACCCCGGCCGGCAGGGCGTCGTTGGCGTGCACCAGGTGCTCGACGCTGCGGCGGCGGCTCTCCTTGTCGGTGACGACGATGCCGAACGCCCGCGAGGCGACCGTCTTGATCGTCCGCCCGGCGATCTGCTCCTGCTGCTCGGCGGTCAGCCCGGCCCGTGCCGCGATCTCCTGCGCCTTGGCGGGCTCACCGGCCCGCAGCAGGCGCCGGTAGGTCTCCTCGAAGGCGTACAGCGCGGCGCCCTTGGCGACGGCCAGATCGGGGTCCTGCAGGCGCGGGGTGAGCTGGAACTCCTTCTGCAGGGTCTCGGTCACCGTGGGCATCTTCGTGGAGCCGCCGACCAGCACCACGTGGTCGTAGGAGGAGACCCCCTTGCCCGCGGCGGTCTCCATCGTGCGCCGGGTGATCTCGATGGTGCGGTCGAGCAGGTCGCGGGTGAGCTCCTCGAAGGCCGCGCGGGTCAGCTCCACGGTGCTGACCCGGCCCTCGTGCATGACCCGGACGGTGTGCTGGGCGCGGGTGGACAGGGTCTTCTTGAGGTCCTCGGCGTCCCGGCGGAGCTGCTGCTCGGAGTGCTTGTCCAGCAGTGGGTCCCCGGCGTCCGGGTGCTCCTGCCGGAACCGCTCGGCCAGGTGCTCGGCCAGCCGGTCGTCCCAGTCGGCGCCGCCCAGCTCGTGGTCGCCGTCGGTGCAGACCACCTCGATGTCGCCGCCCTCGATGCGCATCACCGTGGTGTCGAACGTGCCGCCGCCGAGGTCGTACACCAGGATCGTGCGATCTTGGTCGGGGTTGAGCACGCCGTAGGTGATGGCCGCGGCGATCGGCTCGGAGATGATGTCGATGACCTGCAGGCCGGCGATCTGCCCGGCCTTCCTGGTGGCGTCCCGCTCGGCCGCGCCGAAGTACGCCGGGACGGTGATGACGACCTCCTCGACCGTCTCGCCGGTGGCGGTCGCGGCGTCGTCGGCCAGCTTGCGCAGGATGAACGCCGAGATCTCCTCGGGCGTGTACGGGCGGCCGTGCCGGACGCGCGGGGTGTCCTGGCCCATGTCGCGCTTGACGCGGCTGACGACCAGGTCGGGGTGCAGGACGGCGCTGTCCTTGGCGGTGGCGCCCACCACGACGTTGCCCGGAGACTCGAAGAACACCACCGAGGGGGTGGTGTCGGCGCCCTCCAGGTTGCGCAGCACGGTCGGACGGCCGACGTCATCGACGTAGGCGATACACGAATACGTCGTACCGAGGTCGATCCCGTGAACTGCCATCGGCCTACTCGCTCCCCTTTCGCGCGCCACCGGCCGCACGTCCGGTGGCCTCGTCGCCCCCGGCGCGCGAGTCGTGCGCCTTGCCATCTTTTCGATTGCTCCGCTGCGGTCGCGGGTCATCCCCGCCGGCCGCTCTTTCGGATTTTTTCGCTTTTTTCGGGTTTTCTGGGTTCGCCGGGGCCGGTGAACGCGCGTCCTCCCCCTCCCCGGCTTGCGTCCCGGTCGCCTCCCCGGCGCGGGACTCTTCCACCTGGGCTTTCTCCACCCGGGTCTTCTCCGCCCCGGCCTCGGGCGCGGCGCGGCCGACGATGACCGACGCCTTGCGCAGCACCCGATCGCCCATCGCGAACGCCTCGGACAGCACCTCCACGACCGTCCCGTCCGAGCCCGGCTCCACCGGGCGGGTGTCCGCCGGGCGGTGCAGAGCGGGGTCGTAGGCGTCGCCCGCCTTGACCCCGGCGCGCTCGGCGCCCGTGCGGCCGAGCACCTCGGCGACCTCGTCGGCGATGGCCGACAGCAGCGGACCGGCCCGCTCGGGCGGAGGTGATCCCGGCCCCTGCCAGCGGGCCGCCTCGCGGGCCACGGTGTCGTGCAGGCGGTACAGGCCCGCACGGACCGGGGTCAGCGCCTCCTGGAGCAGGCCGTGCCTGAGCTGCTGGTTCTCGGCGTGCAGGCGGTCGATGACCTGCTCCCTGTGGGCCGCCCGCTCGTGCTCGCGCCCGGCCGCCTCGGTGAGCGCGGTCAGACGACGGGTCAGCTCGGCGACGCGGCGCGCGAGCTCCGCGAGCTCCGCGAGCTCCGAAGCCTCGGCGGGCTCCGAAGCCTCGGCGGACTCCGCGGGCTTGACGGGCTCGCGGGAGGCGCTCGCCTGCCCCTTCGATGGCGCGGGAGGCGTCGCGCCGCCGAGGGCGGGCTCGCGCGGCTTCTCAGGGGGAGGCGCCATCTAACTCCTCGCGGCGGAAATCGTCATTCTCAACCCCAGCAACTCTAGGCCACCGCGGACCGCGCCCGGTAGGGCGCAATCTGTCCAATAATGGGGCATATGTCGGATTGGTTGGCCTGCCGTGACGGCGGATTATCGGCGTCACGACCTGCACCGTATATACATCCTTCTCGGTCCCGCCCTGGGAATTCTCGGCGGATATGGCGTTGATGCCATAGATCCCATTAGTAACGGTCATTGACGTTCACGTGCTTTGTCGCCCTGTGCCCGCCTCCCGTGCCCGTCCTCCCCCCTCAGCTTCCTACGGCCGCGTCCGGCCTGCCACGTGTTTCCCGAGCCCGGACCCGTGCCGCCGGTCGTCTCCGGCGTGCGCCCCCTCGTGGCCGACCGCCCGGGAGTCCGGATAATCGAGGCATGACGCACCGCATCCTGATCGTCGAGCACGAGGCCGAGGCGGGCCTGGGATACTTCGCCGGGTGGCTGGCGGAGGCGGGGATGACCTGCCACGTCGTCCGGCCGTACCTGGGTGAGCCGCTGCCGTCCCTCGACGGCGGGACGGCGCCGGCAGGGCCGTGGGACGGGCTGATCGTGCTCGGTGGCGCGCCGTCGGCGTGGGACGACGAGGGAACGCCCTGGCTGCCCGGCACACGGGCCCTGCTCCGGCGGGCGGTCGAGACGTCCCTGCCCACCCTCGGCATCTGCCTGGGCGCCCAGCTCATGGCGCTGGCCTGCGGCGGACGGGTCGAGCCGGGCACGGCCGGGCCGGAGGTCGGCCTGGGTGCGATCTCGCTCCTGCCGGCCGCGGCGGGCGACCCGCTGTTCGCCGCGCTGCCGCTCACCGCACGCGCCGTGCAGTACCACCAGGACGCCGTCACCGTCCCGCCGCCCGGAGCCGTCCTCCTGGCGACGGCGGCGGACTACCCGACGCAGGCGTACCGGCTGGGGGAGCGGGCCTGGGGCGTGCAGTTCCACCCCGAGGCGTCCGTGGAGATCTTCCTGTCCTGGACCGCGCCGAACGCCGACCGGCTCGCCGAGGACGGCCTCGACGCCGCCCGCCTGGACGCCGAGGTGGTCGCGGCCGGGGAGGAGCTGCGGGCGACCTGGCGTCCCCTCGCCGAGGCGTTCGCCGCCGTCGTCCGCGGCGCGGCGGGGCCGGGCACGGGCGGGACGGAAGCCGGGGGGATCGTCGCAGGCTCGGGCACCCACGTCCATTAACGGTGACCGTCCGATTACGTAGAGAAACCACTAACGACGAATCGGTGAGGGAACGGCTACTTTGAGCTTTGTGAACGCCGAGTCCCGTATGCAGACGACAGCAGGGCGTCTGGCCCGGCTGGGCTTCGCCGACGGAGCCCAGGCCGAGCGGCTTCTCGACGCGCTCGGCCCGGAGGCCGTGGGCGACCTGGATCTGCTCGCGGCCCTGGTCGGCGCGGCCGAGCCCGACCTCGCCCTCACCTCGCTCACCCGCCTCACCGAACGCGACCCCAGCGTGCTCGGGGCGATGCGCGCCGAC
Source organism: Sphaerisporangium melleum (assembly GCF_014646695.1). Taxonomy (GTDB): domain Bacteria; phylum Actinomycetota; class Actinomycetes; order Streptosporangiales; family Streptosporangiaceae; genus Sphaerisporangium; species Sphaerisporangium melleum. The sequence goes on along the minus strand of NZ_BMNT01000017.1, from coordinate 78,478 downwards.
CCCGGCCTGCGGGCCCGGCTGATCGGCGTCCTCGGCCTGTCGGCCGCCCTCGGAGACCACCTCGCGCGCCACCCGGAGCACTGGAAGCTGCTGGAGGGAGAGACGGGCGTCCAGCGCACCCTCCGGCAGGAGATGCGCGCCGAGCTGCTCGCCGCCGTCGGCGCCGACCCGGCCGACGCCGAGCCCTGCGCCCCGGGCGGCGACACCGAGGCCATGTCGGCGCTGCGCGCGGCCTACCGCGGCAGGCTGCTGCACCTGGCCGCCCGTGACATCACCGGCGCCGCCTCCTTCTCCGAGGTCACCTCCGAGCTGTCCGACCTCGCCTCCGCCGCCCTGGAGGCCGGCCTCGCCATCGCCCGCGCCGACATCCCCGAGAGCGCCGACGTGCGGCTCGCCGTGATCGGCATGGGCAAGTGCGGCGCCCGCGAGCTCAACTACATCAGCGACGTCGACGTGGTCTTCGTCGCCGAGCCCCGCGACGGGGTGGACGAGACCAAGGCGCTGCAGGCCGCCACCCGCCTGGCGCAGGGCATGATGCGGGCCTGTTCCACCAGCACCCCCGAGGGGTCGCTGTGGGAGGTCGACGCCGCGCTGCGTCCCGAGGGCAAGGCCGGGCCGCTGGTGCGCACCCTGGCCTCCCACCTGACCTACTACCGCCGCTGGGCCAAGACGTGGGAGTTCCAGGCGCTGCTCAAGGCCCGCCCGGTGGCCGGCGACCTCGAACTGGGCGGTGAGTACGTCGCCGCGGTGAACGAGATGGTCTGGCAGGCCGCGGCCCGCGAGAACTTCGTCGAGGACGTTCAGGCGATGCGCCGCCGGGTCGAGGCCCACGTGCGCGCGAGCGAGGCCGAGCGGCAGATCAAGCTCGGCCCGGGAGGCCTGCGCGACATCGAGTTCGCCGTCCAGCTCCTCCAGCTCGTGCACGGCCGCAGCGACGGCCTGCTGCGCCGCCGCGCCACGCTGCCCGCGCTCGCCGCGCTCTCCCGCGGGGGCTATGTCGGCCGGGACGACACCAAGGCGCTGGCCGAGGCGTACGTCTTCCTGCGGAAGGTCGAGCACCTGCTGCAGCTCCACCGGCTGCGCCGCACCCACATCGTGCCCGAGAACGTCACCGACCTGCGCCGCATCGGCCGCGGCCTCGGCATGCTCATCGACCCGGTGGGAGAGTTCACCACCCGGTGGCGGCGGCACGCGATGGAGGCGCGCCGGCTGCACGAGAAGCTGTTCTACCGGCCGCTGCTGCAGGCCGTCGCCCGGCTGCCCGAGGACGAGGCCCGGCTGTCCCCGGCCGCGGCCACGGCGCGCCTGTCGGCGCTGGGCTACGCCGACCCCGACGGCGCGCTCCGGCACATCGCGGCGCTGACCAGCGGTGTCTCGCGGCGGGCCGCGATCCAGCGCACCCTGCTGCCGGTCATGCTCGGCTGGTTCGCCGACGCCCCCGACCCCGACGCCGGGCTGCTCGGCTTCCGCCAGATCAGCGACAAACTCGGCGCGACGCCCTGGTACCTGCGGCTGCTGCGCGACGAGACCGCGGCGGCCGAGCGGCTGGCCCGCCTGCTCGGCACCAGCCGCTACGCCACCGGGCTGCTGCTGCACTCCCCGGACGCCGTGGCCATGCTCGGCTCGGACGGCGAGCTGGTGCCGCGCGCGAAGGAGGCCATGGCCGGCGAGGCGGGCGCCCTGGTGGGCCGGCACGCGGGCGACGCGGAGGCCGCCGTCGCCGCCGTACGCGGGATGCGCCGTCGCGAGCTGCTGCGCATCGCGATCTCCGGGCTGGTCGGCCGCATCGACATCGAGGAGGTCGGCCAGGCGCTGTCCGAGCTCAACGACGTCACCATCCAGGCGGCGCTGGACGCCGCGATCACCAAGGTGTCCCTGGAGCGGCGCGGCGACTTCCCCACGCGGTTCGCGGTCATCGCCATGGGCCGGCTCGGCGGCTACGAGTGCTCCTATGGCAGCGACGCCGACGTGATGTTCGTCCACGCGCCGCTGGAGGGCGCCGAGGAGAAGGCCGCCACCGACGCCGCCCACGCGGTCGCCAACGAGCTGCGCCGTCTGCTCGCCCGTCCCACGCCCGACCCGCCGCTGCACATCGACCCCGACCTGCGCCCGGAGGGCCGCCAGGGGCCGCTGGTGCGCTCGCTGTCCTCCTACGCCGCCTACTACCGGCGCTGGTCGTCGCCGTGGGAGTCCCAGGCGCTGCTGCGCGCCCGGTTCTCCGCCGGGGACCCCGGGCTCGGAGCCGAGTTCATGGACCTCGTCCAGCCGCTGCGTCATCCGCCGGAGGGCATCGGCGAGGCGGCCGTGCGCGAGATCCGCAGGCTGAAGGCCCGCATGGAGGCCGAGCGGCTGCCCCGCGGCGCCGATCCGCTGCTGCACACCAAGCTGGGCAGGGGAGGGCTGTCGGACGTCGAGTGGCTCGCCCAGCTCATCCAGCTCAGGCACGCCTATGACGTCCCCGAGTTGCGCACCACCCGCACGCTCGAGGCGCTGCGCGCGGCCGTCGGCGCCGGGCTGCTGGCCGCCACCGACGAGGAGGTGCTGGCCGAGGCGTGGCGCTTCGCCTCGCAGATCCGCGACGCCATCGTGCTGGTGCGCGGGCGGGCCGGTGACAGCATCCCGGTGGACGTGCGTGAGCGCATGCTCATCTCCCGGGCGCTCGGCTACCCGCCGGACGGCTCGGAGGACTTCGTGGAGGACTACCTCAGGACCACCCGGCGGGCACGCGTGGTGACCGAGCGCGTCTTCTACGGCGCTCCCTGAGCCCGCCGCCGCGACCGATCCGCCTCCCGCGGCGGGGCAACCGATCCGCCCGGGCAGGCGTCAGATCATCGCGGCCACCGCCGCGGCAGGCCTGCCGACACTCATGGGTGATCTCCGTTGAACTCTGTGTACATCGATCTGGCGATCGGGCTCGTCCTGGCGTTCCTGCTGTTCTCGCTGCTGCTCAGCGGCGTGAACGAGGGCCTGGTCCGGTTGCTCGGCATCCGCAGCAAGTTCCTGTGGGCCTACCTGAAGGACACCCTGGACGGGCGTGAGGGGAGGAAATCGATCCCCGGCACGATCGCCGAGGTCTTCGCCGCACTGCCCTTCCGCAGGGACGAGCGCCCGGCCTACAGCCCGCAGCCGCCGCCGGTGCACAGCGACGCCACCACCTGGACCGGGCGGCTGTACGAGCGGCTGCGCGAGATCGACCACGACAAGGACGGCAGGACCAGCATCGCCTCCATCCCGCCCGTGCGGTTCGCCATCGCGATGATGGAGATCGTCACCAGCGAGGGCGGGGTGCCGGCCATGCTGAAGAAGCTGGAGGAGAGCGGCAGCCCGCTGTACCGGCCGCTGAAGGGGGCCTGGGACACCGCGCACGGCGACCTGGAGGCCTTCCGCAAGGCCGTCGAGGACTGGTTCGACGGTGAGATGCACCGGCTCACCATGCTCTACCGCCGCTACGTCCGCTGGGTCATCGCCGCGCTCGGCCTCGTGCTCACGCTGCTGTTCAGCATGGACGCGCTGGAGTACGGCCGGGCGATCCTCACCGACAACGCCATCAGGGCCCAGGTGACCGCCATCGCCGGCGGGGGCGCGCAGTCGCTGGACTCCCTGCGGGACAAGTGCCCCGACCACCCGGCCGACCCGTACGGCTGCGTCACCGAGGTGCTGTCCGCCCCGGCGTTCGTGCAGATGGTCGGGCACGCCCCGGTGTCGGTGCGCGTTCCCGACGGGGGCAGCCCGCAGTGGTCGTGGAACGGCGGCGAGTGGTTCCAGCGGCTGATCAGCCCCGGGCACTGGCCGGGGTTCCTCATCACGTTCGTCGCGCTGCTGTTCGGCGCGCCGTTCTGGTGGGACATCCTGCGCAGGCTCACCGGCATCCGGGTGCGCGCGGGCGAGAACGCCAAGTAGGCCGTCGATCGCGCGCCCGCCGGACCCGGCCGGGCATGCGGCCGCCGCCGAGGGGATTGCGGCATCTTGTCCCGACAAATGCCATTACTGTAGGTGTTCATGTCATAGCTAAGCGTGTTGATGGTCCTGATTCGGGGGTAGGAGAGACGTATCTCATTCCTCGGGCTCGTTGGGGGGACCATGGGGCGCTTCCGGGCAGGTCATATCGGAGTGCTGTCACTCGCCGTCGTGGCGCTGACCGCGTGCGGGCACGAGGACGCCAAGATCGTCGCGCAGCCCGCGAAGCAGAAGCAGGCGTCCGCGCAGGAAGCGCACAAGGCCGCGGTGGCCAGGGCGGCCAAGGTCAAAGCGAACGAGCTGGGCCAGATCCCGGTGATCATGTACCACCGCATCGTGGCGAAGCCGGCCGTCAGCGACGACCGCACCCCACAGCAGTTCCGGACCGAGCTCGAACGCCTCGCCCGCGAGGGGTACGTCCCGATCACGGCCAGGGAGTACACCACCGGCAAGATCTCCATCCCGGCCGGCCGCCATCCGGTGGTACTGACCTTCGACGACTCCTCGCCCTCACAGCTCACCCTGGATGGCACGGGGCAGCCCAAGCCGGACACCGCCGTCGCCATCCTGCAGGACGTCGCACGCAAGAACCCCGGTTTCCGGCCGGTCGCCACGTTCTACGTCATCCGCGACATGTTCGGCACCTTCGGCCCGGAGGCGCAGGCGCAGACGCTCGGCTGGCTGCGCGACAACGGCTACGACATCGGCAACCACACTCGTGACCACGTCAACCTGCGCGGCAGATCCAAGCAGCAGGTCAGTGACCAGATCGCCGCGGGGCACAAACTGATCACCTCGCTGATCAAGGACGCGCCGGTCACGCTCGCGCTGCCGTACGGCAACCAGCCGAGCACCAAGGACTGGGCCCTGCACGGCGAGGCGGGCGGGGTGAAGTACGACTACTCCGGCGTCTTCCTCGCCGGCTACACCCCGGGGGCCTCGCCGTTCAGCAAGGACTTCGACCCTCTCGGCATCCCGCGCATCCGGGCCATGGACAAGGTCGGCGACTGCGCCCGCTTCTGCTCGACGGCCTGGCTCGACTGGCTGAACGCCCACCCCGACGAGCGGTACACCTCCGACGGCGACGTCAAGACCGTCGCCTACCCCAAGTTCAAAGGCCCCTACGTCGCCAAGCGCTTCACCTCCTACACGCTCCCGTACTGACCGTCATGACAGGTTTGCCCGCCGGCCGGTGAAGGGGCCGGCGGACAGGGGCGCGACCTTCAGGTGAGGACGGTGCCCTCGTCCGAGGGTTGCTCTCGGGTCGCGGCCAGGCCGCGGCGGGCGGTGGCGAGGGTCGGGTGGCCGGCGGCGACCACCGGGGACAGGATGGCGATCACGCGCGCGTAGTGCCCGGCCGCCTCGCGGCGGGCTCCGCGCTGCGCGAGCGCGGTGGCCAGGTTGACCAGCGTCGGGGCCAGGCCGGGGTGGCCGGTGCCGAGCAGCCGTTCCTTGAGCGCCAGCGCCTGTGCGTACCCTTCCGCCGCGGCAGTGGTGTCGCCCCGGCGATGCCGCAGCGCGGCCAGGTTGTGCGTGGTGACCGCGATCTCGTAGTGCTCGGCGCCGTACGCCCGCCGCAGGATGCCGAGCGCCTCCGCAAGGCGCGCCTCGGCCTCGTCCAGGCGGCCGCAGCCGTCCAGCAGGGCGGCCCACGCGGCGATGTCGGCGGCGACCAGGGGGTGGTCCGGGCCGTGCAGGCGGGTGCGGACGGCCACCGACCGGGCGGCCCAGGGCTCGCCCTCGCGGTGGTCGCCCCGCGCATGGGCGAGTCCGCCCAGGTTGTGGCAGATCGTGGCCACCGTGTCGTGCTCCGGCCCGTGGGCGCGCTCGAAGATCTCCAATGCTCGCAGGTACAGGCCGTGGGAGCGCGCGAAGTGCCCGGTGTACTTGCCCAGCACCCCCCACTCGTTGCACACCGCGGCCACGACCGGCGAGTCCGCCCCGAAGGCCCGCTCGGCCGCCGCCAAAGTCAGCGGCAGCAGGATTCCGGCCCGGCGGTAGTCGCCGCCGTCCCGCCAGCGGCGGGCCAGCTCGACCTGCAGGAGAATGCGCCGCCGGGGATCATGGCGGTGCCGCCCGATCGCCGCCCGCAACGCCTCCTCGGCGCTCCCGCCACCTCCTGAGCTCCCGCCTCCCTCGGCCATCTCAGACATGGTCTTACCGGTCGCCGAGGATGAGCGGCGGGACGCCGGGGTGCGCCTTGTCGTACAGGTAGAAGACGCGTGCGGTGGCCACGAACTCCGCGACCGTCGCGAAGCCGCGCTCCAGCACCGCGTCCTCCAGGTCGTCGCGCCCCCATCGCCGGGCGAAGTGCTCAATGATCTTCTCCGGCCGCAACTGGGCCGTCCGCAGGGTCGGGTGCTCGCGGCGCAGCGCCCGGTGGAAGCGGACACAGTCGGTCAGCCGGGCGCGCACCGTGGCGTACGCCCCGCTCGCTTGGAGGGCCTCCAGGAACGGGTCGCCGAAAGTCAGCACGCTGTGCGGGAACAGGGCCCGCGCCGCCGCACGGCAGGTGCGCTCCACCTCCGGCAGGCGGAGTTCGGCGGCGGTGCACCAGCGGTCCAAACCCGGGTCCGACGTCGCACCGGGCGCGAGCACCCCGAGGGCGCGCAAATGCTCCAGCACCGCCTCCTCGACCCCGGTAGTGCCCTCGCCGCTCGATCCGCCGGTGCTCCCGGCACGGTCCCCGGACGCCGTCCGGGCGGCGAGCGCCTGGACACCGGCCCGCACCCGGAAGGCGGGGTAGTCCTCGGCGAGCACCTGGGCCAGGCGATGGACCTCCGTCTCGGTGACCCACCCGGCCTCCGGCTCCATGGCGCCCCGCGCGGCCGCCCGCCACTCGCGCAGGTGCACCGTCTGGCGCAGCCGCCATCCCCCGTCATGGGGGGATCCGTCGCTCCCGTCGGCGGCGTCCGGCACCCGCTGCGAGCCATCTCTCCGTACATGCCGCCGACCGGCGTTCCGGGCGGGCTCCGGGGCCGCCTCCGGCAGATGCTCCCGATCCGCATCGCGCTCCAGGGCGGGCGTATCGTCCCGCGCCGGCGCCGGGGCGCCGGCGAGTGACTCCAGCAGCGCCAGAGCGTCCTGCCGCTTGACGTCGGGAGCCGAGCCCAGCACCTCCGCCACGGCGGCGAGGGCCGGCCCGTCCATCCCGGTGCGGCGGGCGGCCTCGATGATCGCCGCACGCGTCCGCTCGGCGAACGGCATGCGTGCCGCCACCCGCAGCACCGACCGCGCGGCCCTCCCGGAGACCTCGCCGCGCGCCGCCGCGTCCGCCAGCGCGAAGCGGACGTTCACCAGCGCCTCGGTGTAGGCCGCGTAGTCCTCCTCCTCGGTGCCGTGCAGCAGTGCCACCTCGTCGTCGGCGATGATCGTCGCGTCCCGGTAGCCGGCGAAGACACGGCCGTGACCGATCATTCCGAAGTCCGCCAGCTCGGCGGCCCGCAGCGCGCCCATGCTCGCGGCCCCGTGCACCCGCACTCCGGCGGCGAGCAGGGCGAGGATCTCCTTGTGCCGCACCGCCGGGCGGCGGTGGAAGAACCCGTCGATGACACCCACCACGTCACCCGGCCGGGCCGGCAGGCGGAGCAGGTCGCCGGCCGCGACGGGGGGAAGGAGCACCGCGTGCCGGGCGAACCGTTCACGGGCCTGGCGCGGGACGGATGGACCGGCGAATACGTAGGTGGTCACGCTGCTCTCTCCGAGTCTGCGGCGAACGGTTCGGGCTTCAGGCGCTCGCGTCCGGCGTTCCGGGCACGCCGCACTGTGCGGGGCCACGCCGCTCCCGCCTTCCGCGTGGCTGATCTCAGTGCCCCTGGACGATGTGGAGCCCTGGGGCGACCACCCGGACGACGGGGACGCCGAACTCGGGGCGCGTCAGGTCGACCCAGCACACCGCGCCCGCCGCCCGGCCGGCGATCGTTTCGGCGACCATCCGCAGATCCTCCTCCAGTGATCCGGCGGCTTCGGCGGAGCCGGCGGGGAAGACGCACCGGGGACGCGGCTCCGGAAAGGGGACGCGTAGCCGGGAGCGTTCGGACACCCAGTCGTAGGCCTCGCCGGGCAGGTCGTCCCGGGTTCCGGCGATCATGGTGAGCCGCGACTGGGCCGCCTCGGTGAGCGCGCGCGACAGCGCCACGTCCGCGTCCCGGTGGCAGCCCCAGCCGCCGAAGCGCACCGGCAGGTCCGCGCCCCAGATCAGCGTCTCGTAACACGGCAGCCCCGCCATCGGCGTGAGGTCGTACACCCGCACGTGCACGCCGGCGGCGGCGAAGCGCTCCAGCAGCCCGGCCGAGGTTCCGGCCACCGTGGCGGCGTCCACCTCCAGGCCGCTGCGGTCCTGCGGCGCCCGAGCCCGCGCGTCGCGTTCCAGCACCTCGTACAGCCCGTGCAGCAGCGCCTCCGCCACGGTGTTGCCACTGGCCAGCCCGTTGGAGTTGGACAGCAGCAGCGGCGGGGCGAAGCCGGCCGGCTCGCTGCTGTCCATCCGTACGCACTGCCGGGGCAGCCAGGTCGGCTCCCCGCCGGCGAGCGGCCGGGCCGCCACCCAGCCGAGCCGGGTGGCCGGTGACAGCAGCGATCGCGGCGGCCGGGGCAGATCGAAGACCGAGTACGGCAACAGCGGTGCCATCTCGGCGACCGTGGCCTCCAGGGCGGCCGGGCCCAGCTCCTCGGCGTGCCAGGTCTCGATGGACTCCATCACCGCCGACACGCGGGCCAGTTCGGGGGTGATCCCCTTGCCCTGGGAGACCGACAGCGTCCGCGCGTTCGGGCGCACCGCCTGGAACACCGGGATGCCGAGCACGTCCAGGCCGGTGAGGTCCGCCACCCGGGTGATGCCCATGGCCGGCAGGAGCGGGGCCACCCTGGCCCAGGTCTCCTCCGGCGGCACCACGCGATGCGTTCCCGCCGTCACCTGCTTGACCACGACCGTCATGTCTCTTCCTCGCGTCGAGCCGGATCACGAAGCGACGGACGCCTCCGGCCGCGTCGCGATGGCGGTTCCGGAGGCGTCAGGCGCGAGCGGGATCAGCCCGCGATGACGATCTGGTTGTGGTTCCCGCTGAGCGCGGCCTCGACGACCGGGACGTCGGCGCGGTCGTCCGACTCGGCCTCCAGGTCGAGGACGGTCTCGTTGTGGTTGAGGTTCAGAGCGGCCTCGATGGTGCCGGTCTCGGCGGTGTCGTCCAGCTCGGCGGTGAGGTCCAGGGGAAGCAGGATCTCGTTGTGGTTGGGGTTGAGGGAGGCCTCGACGACCAGGACCTCGGCACGGTCGTCGGCCTCGGCCACAAGGTCCAGATGCAGAACGGCCTCGTTGTGGTTGGAGGTGAGAGCGGCCTCCACCACGCCGGACTCGGTGCCGCCGTCCACCTCTTCGGCCAGGTCCATGGTCTTGGCCTGCGCGTCGAGACTCGTCATGTGCTCTCCCTGATCACCAGATGCCGATATTTCACGCCTCATTGTTCATTGACGTGAGACACCAAGCATCTGGTTTATTGACCCTCTTGCCGCCATTTATCGGACAATTCGGACGACGCCGATCGAACCCGGTGGCGGTCCCTGCGGGGTTATCGCCGGGGCATGGGTTCTGTGGTGCGGGTCAGTTCAGGTCGAGGGCCATCAGGACGACGAGCCCGATCAGGTGCGCCACCACGACGAACACGATCAGGAAGATGAAGATGAACTTCGCGGGCCCGTGTTCGAAGTGCTCTCCTTCTTTCAGAGGGGGCAACTGAGCCCGGCGCTCGGCGAGGCGCTCTTCGATGGGCTTGCGACCGAACAATGGGCTGCCTTTCGATCCGTCGGGCCGCCCTCGTCGGCCGGGCCCGCTCACTACACACAACGTCCCGAGCCCGGTAGGGCTTCCTGTGGCGCGATGTTCCGCGGGTGTCGCGGATACCAAAGAGCCTAGTCGCGGCCCCTGTCGGGCCCGCGGCTGGGAGGCCCTCGTGCGCCGGAGGGGCCGGTGCGGGTGGACGAGGGCGGGCCTCGCGACATATCGTGACATGAGTTCCACGTCCGGGAGGACGCCCTCGTACCCGCGTCAACGGGAGGAACCCAGATGTCGCGCAGCCCGAAGAACACCGGGAACCCCTTGCTGGATCTGCTGCGGGCCGTGGCCGAGCTCTCCTCGGCCGTCACCTCCGGCGTCATCGGCCGGCCCACCGCCCCTGGCCCCGCCGTCGACATCCACCACGGCAAGGGCCACGACCCCCGGCCCCGCCGCTAGGCGTCACCACCCGGACCCCGGCCGAGACGACCCCCTGTCCTGATCCGTGCCGAGGGCCGGGGGCCTCGTTGCGCGAACCGGGCCACGGCCTGCTCAGATCGGCTGCCACCAACGCTCCTCCTGCGGCTTCCGCCGGGTCGAGGCACCGGTACCTCCCGTCCGCACGGTGGCCGTGCGGACCGGCGGGCGGCGACGGGAAGACCACGGAATTCGGGCCGGAGCCGGTTGTGACGCGTCGCCGGCAGCGTGCACTTTTCACACACATGATCGTGCGCGAGTGCTCTTGCCGTGCCGAATTCCCGTCACGCCGACGATCAGAGTGGACGCATTTCCGCAGCTCGCCTTGCACATGGGGGCCGCCGGATCGGCCATGTGCTCCATCATGAGGGCGACGTCGGCAGATTCTTGTGGCCAGGCGGTCAATACCGTGCTGTATCGATCTGCGTTAAATCCAGATCGATCCAGCAAATGCCCGCCCCTCCATAAGGAGAAGCATGCGAAAAGTCACCTGGCTCCGCCGGCTCGGCCTCGTCTCGGCGGTGGTGGCCGGTCTGGCCACCACCACCGTGGCCGCGCACGCCGACGGTTACGACACTCCCCGCAGCGCCACTGTCGATGGGGCGGGCAACACCCACGCGGCCGGGCTGGCGGCGGCTGAACAGCGGGCCCGGAATGCCGTGCTCGCGGTCGGTCACGACTGCGACCCCGGGAAGTACAGCAGCACATTGATCTATGCCTCTCCGGGTGGCGGCACATGGGTCTTCCGGACCACCCACTGGGCGATGTGCGTCGACTGATCGAAATTCAGCGGATCGGTCTCGCCAGGGTCGGCCGACGATGGCGCAGGCGCTGTCGTCGGCCCTCGCGAGCGCAGAACGGCCCGGCACCGAGGTCTCGGTGCCGGGCCGTTCTATTCGCTTGACGTCGCTCGGCGAGGACGAACAACGGCGACCACAAGGTCCTCCCGGCCCGGCGCCCGTTTCCGGGGAAGATCACCGAGGCTGGAGAAACCCGCCGTCACACGTCGTAGTACAGCTCGAACTCGTGCGGGTGCGGGCGCAGGCGGATCGGGTCGACCTCGTTGGTCCGCTTGTAGGAGATCCAGGTCTCGATGAGGTCGGGCGTGAACACGCCGCCCTCGAGCAGGAAGTCGTGGTCGGCCTCCAGCGCGTCGAGCACCTCCGACAGCGAGCCGGGGACCTGCGGCACGGCGCCGGCCTCCTCGGGCGGCAGCTCGTAGAGGTCCTTGTCGACCGGGGCCGGCGGCTCGATCTTGTTGCGGATGCCGTCCAGACCGGCCATCAGCATCGCGGCAAACGCGTAGTACGGGTTGCACGACGGGTCGGGCACCCGGAACTCGATGCGCTTGGCCTTCGGGTTGGACCCGGTGATCGGGATGCGGATGCAGGCCGAGCGGTTGCGCTGGGAGTAGACGAGGTTGACCGGCGCCTCGTAGCCGGGCACCAGGCGGTGGTAGGAGTTCACCGTCGGGTTGGTGAACGCCAGCAGCGCCGGCGCGTGCTTGAGCAGGCCGCCGATGTAGTAACGCGCCATGTCCGACAGGCCGGCGTAGCCCACCTCGTCGTAGAACAGCGGCTCGCCGTCCTTCCAGAGCGACTGGTGGCAGTGCATGCCGGAGCCGTTGTCCCCGAAGATCGGCTTGGGCATGAAGGTGACCGTGTGGCCGTACTCCACCGCCGTGCTCTTGATGATGTACTTGTACAGCATCAGGTTGTCGGCGGTCTTCAGCAGCGTGCCGAACCGGAAGTCGATCTCGGCCTGGCCGGCGGTGCCCACCTCGTGGTGCTGCATCTCGGTCTCGATGCCGGCCTCGATCAGGCGGCGCACCATCTCCGAGCGCAGGTCGGTGAAGTGGTCCATCGGCGGGACCGGGAAGTAGCCGCCCTTGTAGCGCGGCTTGTACCCGAGGTTGCCGCCCTCCTGGGCCTTACCGGTGTTCCACGCGCCCTCGATCGAGTCGATGTGGTAGTAGCTCTCGCTCTGGCTGGTGGCGAAGCGCACATCGTCGAAGATGTAGAACTCGGCCTCGGGGCCGAAGTAGACCGTGTCGGCGATGCCGGTGCCCTTGAGGTACTCCTCGGCCTTGCGTGCGACGTTGCGCGGGTCGCGGCTGTAGGCCTCGCCGGTCAGCGGGTCGTGAACGAAAAAGTTGATGTTGAGCGTCTTGTGCTGACGGAACGGGTCGAGCACGGCCGTCGACGGGTCGGGCAGCAGCAGCATGTCCGACTCGTGAATGGCCTGGAACCCACGGATCGACGAGCCGTCGAACATGAGGCCGTCGGTGAAGACGCTGGCGCCGAAGTTCTCCGAAGGGAAGGTGAAGTGGTGAGTCGTGCCCGGCAGGTCGGTGAACCTGACATCGACGAACTGCACCCCTTCGTCCCTGATGAACTTCAGGACGTCGTCGGCGGAGCTGAACATCCAACCTCCCAGGGGCACGGGCTTGCAGACTTGAACGTAGGCCTGTGCCGTTTCGACCCCATGTCTCGTTTGTTTCGCGGATGTTAAGCGGACGGGGGGTGCGCCGCCGGAGGCACCTATGCGGCGTGGCGCTATCTTACCTGCATGAGCAAGCAACCCCGCTGGACACAGACGTGGATCGGCGGCACCCGCGCGGCGGGCGTCGACCTCGGCTATCCGGGCGAGAGGCTCGGCCTCCCGCGGGAGGGAAGCGGGTCGGTCTCCGGCTTCGGGAGGCGCATCGGCGCGATCTTCGTCGACTGGCTCATCTGCACCTGGGCGATCGCCGCCGGTCTGCTCCGCGCCGACGTCCGCGCCGACCCGTGGATCGGGCTCGTGGTGTTCGCCGCGGAGTACATCCTGCTGGTCGGCACCATCGGCATGACCTTCGGCATGCGGTTGTTCGGCATCAGGGTCGCCGCGCTCGGCGGCGGCCGCCCGTCGATCGGCGCCGTCGCACTGCGCACCCTGCTGCTCTGCCTGGCCGTCCCCGCGCTCGTCTGGGACCGCGACCAGCGCGGCCTGCACGACCGCGCCGCCCGCACGGTGGTCGTCCGCATCTGAGCCGCGACCGGGCTTCGCCGGTCTTCGGCGTCAGAGCCCGCGGCGGCAGGAGAAGATCGCGGTGCCGGGCAGGAGGCGTCCGCGCAGGGGACTCCAGCCGCCCCACTCGCGATCGTGCCCCACGGGCCACTCGGGCTCCAGCAGGGACGTCAGCACGAGCCCCGCACCGGCGATCGCCGCGACCCAGTCGCCCAGCGTGCGGTGGTGCTCGACGTACGTCGGCTCGCCGTTCTCGTCCTGCTCGACGTACGGAGACCGGTCGAAGTAGGAGCGGTCGGCCGTCAGCCCGCGCGGGCCGGGGTCGTCGGGGAACGCCCAGCGGATGGGATGGCTCACCGAGAACACCAGCAGGCCGCCCGGCCGCAGCACCCGCCGGACCTCGGCCAGCACGGCGCGGGCGTCGGCGACGAACGGCAGGGCGCCGAACGCCGAGCAGGCGAGATCGAACGACTCGCCGGCGAAGGGGATGCGCCCGGCGTCGGCCTGCACCACCGGAAGCCGGACGCCGATCTCCTCGTCGATGCGGCGCGAGTGCTGGAGCTGGCGATGGGACAGGTCGAACGCGGCGACCTCGGCGCCCTGGCCGGTCAGCCAGCGGCCGCACTGCCCGGCGCCGCAGCCGATCTCCAGCACCCGCCGGCCGCGCACCTCGCCCAGCAGGCGGGCGTCCGCCTCGTCCAGCCCTTCGGGGCACCAGACGAAGCCGTCATCGCGCAGGAAACCGCCGTGCTCGGCCTGGTAGTCGTCGGCCGCGGCGTCCCACCAGTGGCGGCTGGCCCGTGCGCTCGCCTGGTCGCCCAGTGCGCGCCGGGCCACCGGAGCGGGACCGGCCGTCAACGGATCTTGCCGCGGGGCATGCGCGCGCCCTTCGGCATCGGGCCCTTCGGCATGGGAAGCGTCTGCGGCAGCGCGCGCAGGCGGTAGTTGACCTCGGAGACCGTGGGCTTCTTCAGGTTGCGGGGGAGCTTCATCAGGTGGCGCTGCAGCTTGGCCATCGGCACCTGGCCCTCGCCGTCGCCGCACTGGATGTCGTACACCGGGACGTCGATCGCCACGCGCTGCACGCGCTTCTTCTCGGCGACGAGCATGCGCTGCACCCGCGAGCCCGGCCCCTCGGAGACCAGGACGATGCCCGGATAGCCGACGACGCGGTGGACGACGTCCTGGTCGCGGTTGACCGCGACGGCCGGGGTCACCTCCCAGTTGCCGCGCATGCTCTGCAGGATCGCGGCGGCGGCGCCCGGCTGGCCGTGCAGCATGGAGTACTGCGCGCGCTGGGCGAGCTGGCCGAAGACCAGCAGGCCGACGGTCAGCGCGACCATGATGCCAAGGATGATCAGCTGCCAGAGCAGGCCGGTGACGAGCCCGACGACGATGAAGACCACCAGCGTGGCGACCGCCGACGCGTAGACGATCGGCATCCCCTTGGGGTTGGCCTTCTGGATGATCTGAGCGACCATCCGGAGCTGCTTGATGCGCCCCGGGCGCTCTGGGTCTGCGGGCTTCTTCGCCATGGTTGAAGGATACAAACGCAGGGCTGAAGAAAGGAAAACGTGACCTGCCGGGCGGCCGCGCCGTGACCTGAGCGTCGCGCAGGGTCGCCGGCCGGTGACGCCCCGCCGCCGCCCGCGGCCCGGGCGGGCGCGGATGCCACCCAAGAGGCGTGGTACGACGGGGCGCGCGCATCGGCCGGCGGGGACGACGCCAGGCCGGGGACGCGGGCGGGACACCAGGCGGACGGCGCGCCGGTATCGGTGGCCGCCCGGCGGGGGTGGGGCCGGTCAGGCGGTCTGGCGGGCCTCGACGGCCTGGCGGTAGAGCCGGCCGGCGCGGTAGGAGGAGCGGACGAGCGGGCCGGACATGACACCGGCGAACCCGATCTGCTCGGCCTGCGCCTGCAGCTCGACGAACTCCTCCGGCTTGACCCAGCGGTCCACGGGGTGGTGGCGCGGAGTCGGGCGGAGGTACTGCGTGATGGTGAGCAGGTCGCAGCCGGCCTCGTGCAGGTCGCGCATCGCCTGGACGACCTCCTCGCGCTCCTCGCCCATCCCGAGGATGAGGTTGGACTTGGTCACCAGGCCCGCCTCGTGGGCCATCGTGATGACCTCCAGCGAGCGCTCGTACCGGAACGCCGGACGGATGCGCTTGAAGATGCGCGGCACGGTCTCGATGTTGTGCGCGAACACCTCGGGACGGCTGGAGAAGACCTCTTCGAGCTGGTCGCGGCGGCCGTTGAAGTCGGGCACCAGCAGCTCGACCCCGCACCCGGGGATCATGGCGTGGATCTGCCGCGCGGTCTCGGCGTACAGCCAGGACCCGCCGTCGGGCAGGTCGTCGCGCGCGACTCCGGTGACGGTGGCGTACCGCAGGCCCATCTGCGCGACGGACTCGGCCACGCGGCGCGGCTCGTCCCTGTCGTACTCGGCGGGCTTGCCGGTGTCGATCTGGCAGAAGTCGCAGCGGCGGGTGCACTGGTCACCGCCGATGAGGAACGTCGCCTCGCGGTCCTCCCAGCATTCGGAGATGTTGGGACAGCCGGCCTCCTGGCAGACCGTGTGCAGACCTTGGTCCTTGACGAGCGTTCTGATCTCGTTGAACGTCGGCCCGTTGTGGAGCCTGGTCTTGATCCACGGCGGCTTGCGCTCGATGGGGGTCTGGCTGTTGCGAACCTCCAGGCGGAGGAGCTTTCGGCCTTCTGGAGCTACGGTCACGCGTTCAAGCTTACGTCTCCGCCCTGCTCCGGCCGTCCAGGGGTGGGGAGGCTCACAACCGGCCAGAAAGCAGGTCTTCCTCCTGGACGTCCAGCCCCTCGGCGCCCAGTGCCGCGGCCAGGCGCTTCTCGGCCAGCGGCAGCACCTCGTCGACGGTGATGCGCCGCCCGGTCTCGGCCGACAGCGAGGTGACCCCGGCGTCGGTGATGCCGCACGGGATGATGCGGTCGAACCAGCTCGGGTCGTTGGCGCAGTTGAGCGAGTAACCGTGCATCGTGACGCCCCTGGCCATCCGGATGCCGATGGCGCCGAGCTTGCGGTCGGGGAGCCCGAGCCCCGGATCTCCCGCCACCCACACGCCGGTGCGCCCGGCGACCCGGCCGGCCGCCACCCCGAAGTCGGCGCAGACCTGGATCAGCGCCTCCTCCAGCAGCCGGACGTACGCGCTGAGGTCGAGCGTGTCGGTCAGGCCGACGATCGGGTAGCCGACGAGCTGCCCGGGACCGTGCCAGGTGATCTTGCCGCCCCGGTCGACGTCGACCACGGGCGTGCCGTCGGCAGGGCGCTCCTCAGGTTGAGTGCGCTTGCCGGCGGTGTAGACGGGGGCGTGCTCCAGCAGCAGGCAGGTGTCGGGGATCTCACCGGCCGCCCGGCGGGCATGGACCTGGCGCTGGAGCTCCCACGCCTGCTCGTAGGGGACGTCCACCCCGAGCCGGACCAGCGCGAGCCTGCGAACCCCGCCGCGCGAAGAGTTCCCCTGCCTGGTCTGGTCGGCGTGCTCAGTCACGGGGCAAGCCTAACGCCAGGTCGAGCGCCAGGCGGCGCAAGCCCGGCCGATGGCCCCGACGTGAACGCACCGGCTTGCGCGGCGGGCGGCGGGCGCCGCGCGCGTCCGCCGCCGCGGGGAAGGCCCGAGCCGCCGCACGCGCTCGAACGAGGCCTGGCCGGCAGGGCGGGAGAAGGGTCAGCCGGTGAGCAGGCGGGGCTCGATGCGGACCTCCTTGACCCCGCCGTCGCCGTCGCGCTCGACGCGGTAGGCGTACCCCTCGGGGTCCACGGTGACGGCCTGGATGAACTCCCGCCCGACGTAGTGCAGTCCCACGCCCTCGTCGGCGGCGTAGCCGTCGGGCAGCTCACCCGAGGCGACCGACTCGTGCAGCAACGCGCGGCGCTGCGGGTCGGAGTTGTAGTGGACCCCGCAGGAGAAGGGCAGCAGGCCGAGACCCTCGGCCCACGGGCGCAGGATCGGGCCGAAGGAGTCGGTGTTGCCGCCCACGTGCCAGCACAGCGCCCCGGCGCTCTGGCCCGACAGCACAACCCCGGCCTGCCAGGCCTCCTCCATCGCCTCGTCCAGCCCGTGCAACCGCCACAGGGCGGCCAGGTTGGCGACGCTGCCGCCGCTGACGTAGATGACGTCCTGCTCCAGCAGCCAGTCACGCGGGCTCTCGACCGTCGGCATCGGGAAGAGCGCGAGATGGCTGACCTCCACGTCCCAGGTGCGGAACGCGGAGTACATCTTCAGCAGCCAGGAGGAGTCGTCGCCGACCGCCGTGGCGAGCAGGCCGAGCTTGGGGCGGTCCTGGCCGGTCAGGTCGAGCGCGTACCGCAGCAGGCCGGAGGGCTCCATGCCGAAACGCGGCGTCGCGACGAACGAACCGCCGCCGATGGCGAGGATGTGGGACTGGCCGAGCCTGCTCATGATCTCTCCTGCTGCTGTCGGGGAGGGCGCGGGCCCTGCCGCCGGAGGGCGAAGCCGGGGGCGCGAGGAGCGGGACGAGGCCGCCCTCCCGGTCACGCCTTGACCGGCACCCTAGACTATGGCGGCCAGCGCGTCGTCGAGACGCGGATACCTGAACCGGTACCCCATCTCGAGCAGGCGGCGGGGGAGCACCCGCTGGCCGATCAGCACGCCCTCGTCGGCCAGCTCGCCCAGGGCGGCCCGCAGCGCGAAGGCCGGAACCGGCACCGGCAGGGTCGGCCGGTGCAGGGCGCGGCCGAGAGATCGGGTGAAGTCGGCGTTGGTCACCGGGGTGGGCGCGGTGAGATTCACCGGCCCGGACACCTGGGGCTCGGCCAGGATGTGGCGGATCGCGCCGATCCAGTCGTCGATGGCGATCCACGAGATGAACTGGCGGCCCGAGCCCAGCGGCGCGCCGAGGCCGAGCCGGAAGACGGGCAGCATCTTGCCGAGGAAGCCGCCCTCGGCGGTGAGGACGTGCCCGGTGCGCAGGTGCGCCACCCGCACACCCGCACGCTCGGCGGGCTCGGTCTCGGCCTCCCAGGCCAGCACCAACTCGGCGAGCCACTGCCCGCGGACCCCGCGTCCGCCGGCCTCGCCCGAGCCCGCACCGGAGGCGGCGCTCACCCACGAGCGGGGCGGCTCCCAGGACTCCTCGACCGGATGCTCACCGGTGTCGCCGTAGACGCCGATCGCGGACCCGCTGAGCCAGACGGCCGGCGCGCGTTCCAGCCTCGCGATCGTGGTGGCCAGGGTGCGCGTGCCCTCGACCCGGCTGTTCAGCAGCTCGCGGCGGTACTCCGGTGTCCACCGGCGGTCGGCGATGCCCGCCCCGGCCAGATGGACGACGGCCTCGGCACCTTCCAGCACCGAGGGGGCGAGGATGCCCTCGCGCGGGTCCCAGAACGCCTCGTCCGGCGCGGCGGGCGTGCGGCGGACCAGCCGGACGACGGTGCGTCCATCTGCACGCAGGGCACGGACCAGAGCCGAACCGAGAAGCCCGGACGATCCGGTGATCACGACTGCCATGTGATCACCCTACGTCGGCGGCCCGCTCCGGGCGTGGCAGCCCGCACCTCCCACGCGTGTCAGGCCCGTGCGAAGGGCCCTGGCGCGCGCGGCGCCAGGGCCCTTCGAAGGTGCCCGCGGCCCTGCTCGGCGGCCGGTCGTGGCCGCCGGGCGTGGGCCGGACGGATCGGTCAGGCGAGGCCGATCTGGTTCTCGAAGCGGCCTTCCTCAAGACGACGCTTGATCGTCGTCAGGAAGCGGGCGGCGTCCGCGCCGTCCACCAGGCGGTGGTCGTAGGTCAGCGCGAGGTACACCATCGAGCGGACCGCGATGACCTCGCCCTCGGGCGTGTCCAGGACGACCGGCCGCTTGACGACCGAGCCGGTGCCGAGCATGCCGACCTGCGGCTGGTTGAGAATCGGCGTGTCGAACAGCGCGCCACGGCTGCCGGTGTTGGTCAGCGTGAACGTGCCGCCGGTGATCTCGTCCGGGGTGACCTTGTTGGTGCGGGTGCGCTCGGCCAGGTCGGTGATCTTACGGGCGAGGCCGGCGAGGTTGAGGTCACCCGCGTTGTGCACCACCGCGGCGAGCAGGCCCCGCTCGGTGTCCACCGCGATGCCGAGGTGCTCGGCGTCGTAGTAGGTGACCTCGCTGGTCTCGTTGTTGATCGTCGCGTTGAGCTTGGGGTGCTGCTTGAGCGCCTCCACCGCGGCCAGCGCGAAGAACGGGGTGAAGGTGAGCTTCACGCCCTCACGGCGCTGGAAGTCGGCCTTCACCTGGTCGCGCAGCCGCGAGATCTTGGTGACGTCGACCTCGACGACCGTGGTGAGCTGCGCGGCGGTCTGCAGCGACTCGACCATGCGCTTGGCGATGGTCTGCCGCAGCCGCGACATCTTCTCGGTGCGTCCGCGCAGCGTGGTGTCCACCTGCACCGGCTCGGGCGCCGCGGCCGGAGCCGGGGCGGCGGCCTGCGGGGCGGCGGCCGGAGCCGGGGCCGGCTGCGCCTGTGCGGCCTGGGCGGCCTGCTCACGCTGCACCCGCGCGGCCTCGAGGACGTCCTGCTTGCGGATGCGGCCGCCGACACCGGTGCCGGTCAGCGAGTCGAGGTCGACACCGTGCTCGGTGGCGAGTTTGCGCACCAGCGGAGTGACGTACGGGCTCTCGCCGGAGGGCGCGGCGGCCGGAGCCGGAGCCGGAGCCTGCTGCGGGACCTGCGGGCGCGGAGCCGGGGGCGCGGGCTGCTGCGGCGCGGGCGGCTGCGGGATCGAGGAGACCGGCGCCGGTGCCGGGGCGGGCTCGGGGGCCTTGACCGGTTCGGGCTCGGGCTCGGGCTGCGGCTCCGGCTCGGGCTGGGCCTGCGGCTGCTCGGCCTGGGCCGGAGCGGCCGGCGCTCCGGCGGCGCCGTTCTGGTCGATGATGGCGAGTTCGGCGCCGACCTCGACGGTCTCGTCCTCCGCGACCACGATCTTGGTCAGCACGCCCGAGGACGGCGAGGGGATCTCGGTGTCGACCTTGTCGGTGGAGACTTCGAGCAACGGCTCGTCGGTCTCGACGTGGTCCCCTTCCTTCTTCAGCCATCGGGTGACGGTGCCCTCGGTCACGCTCTCGCCGAGCTGGGGCATGGTTACGGAAACCGGCATGGTGTCGTCTTCTCTCGCGTTTCCTGGTGAGGGCTCTCAGTTGTGTACGTGCAGGGGCTTGCCGGCCAGGGCGAGCATCGCCTCGCCGACCGCCTCGGACTGCGTCGGGTGCGCGTGGATGAGCTGGGCCACCTCTGTGGGCAGCGCCTCCCAGTTGTAGATGAGCTGCCCCTCGGTGACGAGCTCGCCCATGCGCTTGCCGACCATGTGGACCCCGAGCACGGGGCCGTCCTTCTGTGCGATGACCTTGACGGCGCCCTGCGTGCCGAGGATCTGGCTCTTGGGGTTGCCGCCGAGGTCGTAGACCAGCTCGGTGATCTCGTAGCCGCGCTCCTTGGCGACGGCCGAGGTGATGCCGACCGAGGCGACCTCGGGGTCGGAGTAGGTGATGCGCGGCACGCCCGCGTAGTCGATCGGCACGGGGTTCAGCCCGGCGATGTGCTCGGCGACCAGGATGCCCTCGGCGAAGCCGGCGTGCGCGAGCTGCAGGGTCGGGATCAGGTCGCCGACCGCGTAGACGTTCGGCACGCTGGTCTGGCAGAACTCGTTCACCACGACGGTGCCGCGCTCGACGGCGACGCCGGCCTCCTCGAAGCCCATGCCCGAGCTGACGGCGCCGCGGCCCACGGCCACCAGCAGCAGCTCGGCCTCCAGGGTCTTGCCGCCCTGCAGGGTGACGACCACGCCGGTGTCGGTGGTCTTGACGCCCTCGAAGCGGACGCCGAGCTCGTACTTGATGCCGCGGCGGCGGAAGGCGCGCTCGAGGAGCTTGGAGCTGGACTCCTCCTCCAGAGGGAGCAGGTGCGGCAGCGCCTCGACGATGGTCACCTCGGCGCCGAACGACTTCCAGACCGAGGCGAACTCGACGCCGATCACCCCGCCGCCGAGCACGACGACGGAGGAGGGCACCCGGTCGAGCTTGAGCGCGTGGTCGCTGGTGATGACCCGCTCGCCGTCGATGTCGAGGCCGGGCAGCGACCTCGGGACCGACCCGGTGGCCAGCACGATGGTGCGGCCCTCGACGACCTGGCCGCCGACGACGACGCGAGTGGGGCCGTCCAGCCGGCCCTCGCCCTCGATCACCGTGACGCCCCTGCTCTTGAGCAGGCCCTGGACGCCCTTCCAGGCACGATTGACGATCTTGTCCTTGAAGGCGTGGACACCGCTCATCTCGACGCCCTCGAAGCGGGCCTTGATGCCGATGCTCGTGGCCTCGCGGGTCTCGTCGGCCACCTCGGCGGCGTGCAGCAGCGCCTTGGTGGGAATGCACCCGCGGTGCAGACAGGTGCCGCCGATCTTGTCCTTCTCGATCAGCGCGACGCTCTTGCCCAGCTCGGCCGCCCGGAGGGCGCAGGCGTAGCCGCCGCTGCCGCCACCCAGGACAACGATGTCGAAGGGGCCGCTGCCATCAGCCACTGGAAAGCTCCTTGTCGGATCGGTGGGCCCTCACGGCCGGGGCCTGCCCGCTCTCGCGGCGCGCCCGGCCTGCCCAACAGCATCTTTTCACTAGTCCCGCGTAATCGTGACGCGCTTGGCCGCCCGCGGGCGGGCGGCGGCGCGGGCGCCCGCGTCCTGCGCCCATCATGCCTCGCGGCCGCCCTGGTGACGCTCGGCGAGCGCGACCAGGGTGCGGGTGATCACCCCGGTGCCGCCCTTCGGGATGTACCCGTAGGGGGCGTCCTTGTTGAAAGCGGGCCCGGCGATGTCCAGGTGCGCCCAGCGGACGCCCTCGGGAACGAACTCGCGCAGGAAGATGCCGGCCGCGAGCATGCTGCCGGAGCGCTCGGGGTTGAGGTTGGCGATGTCGGCGATCGGGGAGTCCAGGCCCTTGCGCAGGTCTTCGGGCAGCGGCATGCCCCAGGCCGCCTCGCCCTGTGCCGTGGCGACCTCGACGACCTCCTCGCGCAGCTCGTCGTCGGAGGCCATGACACCGCAGGTGCGCCAGCCGAGCGCGACGATCTGCCCGCCGGTGAGCGTGGCGACGTCCACGATGATGTCGGGGGAGTCCTCCCCGGCGCGGGCGATGCCGTCCACGAGCACGAGCCGGCCCTCGGCGTCGGTGTCGAGCACCTCGACGGTCTTGCCGGCGTAGGTGGTCAGCACGTCCGAAGGACGCTGGGCGGTGCCGCTCGGCATGTTCTCGGCCAGGCACAGGTAGCCCACGGCGTTGACCTTCAGGCCCAGCTTGGCGATGGCGAGCAGCGCGCCGAACACCGCGCCCGCGCCGCCCATGTCGGACTTCATCCAGGCCATGGAGGCGGACGGCTTGAGCGACAGGCCGCCGGAGTCGAAGGTGATGCCCTTGCCCACGTACGCCAGCGTGGTGGTGGCCTCCGGGTGGGTGTAGCCCAGGCGCACCAGCCGGGGCGGGTTCACCGAGCCCTGGCCGACGCCGACGATGCCGCCGTAGCCGCCGTCCTTGAGGGCCACCTCGTCCAGGATCTCCACCGACAGGCCGGCCTTGCCCGCGGTCTCCTCGGCGATCTCGGCGAACCGCGAGGGGTACAGGTCGGACGGCGGGGTGTTGACCAGGTCACGGACGAGCGTGACCGACTCGGCCAGCGTCGCGGCGTGGTGCGCGGTCTCCTCGGCGCCCGCGGCGTCGCTCAGCACGACGATCTCGTCCAGCGGGGCCTTCTGGTCGCCGCCGGTGCGGTAGCGGGCGAAGTCGTAGGCGCCCAGCAGAGCGCCGAGCACGACGGCCTCGAGCTGCTCGGGCGTGCCCGTGGGAAGCGCGAACGCCGCGCTCGAGGTGCCGGCCAGGGCGCGTGCGGCGGCGCCCGCGGCGCGGCGCAGGCCTTCGAGGTCGTGGGCTCCCTCGGTGGCGGGGGCCTCCCCGAGGCCGACGGCGACGACCACCGGTGCCCGTACGGCGCCGAAGGAGGGGAACTTGGCGATCTCACCGGCCTTGCCGGAGAACCCGAGCGCGCGCAGTGTGGGCGCCAGGCCACCGGTGATCGCGGAGTCCAGGGCCTGCGCGCCGGGCGCGGGCAGGGGACCGTCGGGCGAGGTGTTGATGCCGACTACGAGGGCGTCGGTCTCGACCGAACCCGAGTCAGAGGCGTTGAGTCGCACTGTCGTCACGTGTGCCGATGCTAGCCCTGCTTGCCGCGTACGCATAAACGAGGGTTCGTCCTACCAATGATCCCGCCCGCGGGGACGGGACCGGGCGGCACGCGGCACGCGGGTCACGCGGCGGCGGCGCACACGATCAGGGCGGCGGCGGTGGCGGTCTCGACGAGCGCGCCCAGCACGTCGCCGGTGATCCCGCCGAGCCGCCGGGTGGCGTGCGCGCGCAGCGCCCAGGCCGCGCACAGCCCGGCCCCCACGGCCATTGGGAAGATCAGCGGGTGGCCGAGCGGCAGGCCGAGGAGCAGGGCTGCCGCGGCGGTCGCCGCCGTCGCCGTGATCGCCGCGATCGGCCGCACCGTCCCGGCGACCATGGCGCCGAGGCCCTCCGGCCGCGCGGTGGGCACGCCCGCCACGCAGGCCCAGGTCACGGCGAGCCGTCCGGTGACACAGGCGACCACCAGTGACGCCGGCCCCGCCTCGGCCGCCGCGGCGGCCTGGAGCAGGACGGTGAACAGCAGGGTCATGACGCCGAACGGGCCGATGTCCGAGCGCTTCATGATGTCCAGCGCCTGCTCGGCGGGCTTGCCGCTGCCGAGCCCGTCGGCCAGGTCGGCCAGTCCGTCCAGGTGCAGGCCCCGGGTGAGCACGGCGAGCGTGCCGAGGGCGAGCGCCGCGGCGAGCAGCGGGGACACCAGCGGCCCGGCGACGGCCATCACGGCGGCCCCGGCCAGGCCGAGCGGCAGGCCGATCAGCGGCGCCAGGGTCATCGCCCATCCGGCCGTGACCCGGTCGGTGCGAGGCAGACCGGCCGGCCAGACGGTGAACATGCCGGCGGCCAGGCGCAGCCCATCGGCCATCGGGCCGCCGGAGGCGGGCGGAGGAGGCATGGCAGTGGACATATCAGCGGCCGATCAGGAAGGGAGGGGCGAGCGGGGATCTGTTCGCGGGTCGTGCCGCGACTGGGGGACGCGGTCGGCCGGCGAGGGGAGGAAGGGCGGGGCACGCCGCGGGAGCGGTCTGTGGAAGGCGAGGAGCGGGCGGATCGGCATGAGGGGATCGGAGGGAACGAAGGGATGGTGGGAGCCGGGTCCGAAGGGTCAGATGGGGAGGGGGACGACACGGCCGGCCACGACGAGGACGGCCTCCTCCGACTCGGCGGCCAGCCGCTGGTTGAGCCGGCCGAGCGCGTCGCGGAACACCCGCCCGCTGGCCGTCGCCGGAACCACACTGAGCCCGACCTCGTCGCTGACCGCGACCACCTGCGCCCGGGCCTGCCGCCAGGCGGCCACCAGGTCGTCGCAGCGAGCCGCGACCGCGTCCTGAGCCGTGCCGAACCGGCCTGGTTTGCGGCCCCTCGGCCGGTCGTGGGCGGGATCGTCCCACGCGCCGCACGCGTCGAAGACCGCGGCGAGCCAGGTGCCGATGCCGTCGACCAGCAGCGGACCGCTCTCGGACCGCAGCAGCGACTCCAGTTCGGTGGTCTCGATGGTCGTCCAGTACGGCGGGCGCCGTCGCTGGTGGGCACGGACGCGGGCGTGCCATTCGTCGTCCCCCCGGCCGGACGGGCCGGTGGCGACATAGGTGACGTCCGGCTCGGTGATCAACCGCATCTCGGCCTCGGCGGACTTGCCGGACCGCGCGCCGCCCAGCACCAGCACCCGTTTCGGCGCGGGCGGGCGTGCGGGGGCCGGAGTGCGGGTGTCGATGATCGTGCCGTCGTCCACGATCTGGCCGCCCCAGAGCGACAGCCGCCTGCGCAGCTCGTCCTCGGAGGGCAGCCGGTGGTCCAGGTGGATGGCCACGACCTGCGTCCGCGCGGTGACCAGGCCGCGCCGCCGCAGGTCGCCCAGGCGCTGGGGCCGGTCGAGCAGGTCGATGAGCACCAGGTCGTAGGCGTCCTCGGCCCAGCTCGGCGACGGCGCCCCGGACAGGTCGTCGGCGGAGGCGGCGTAGGAGACGGCGTACAGGACCCGGCCGCGGTCGGGTCCGCTCACCGCGTAGCCGTCGGGGGTGACCGTCATCCGGTACCCCTTGGGCATGTCGGCGGGCGGGGCGAGGGGAAGGTCCGCCGGTGGGGCCAGGCGCACGACGTCGTCGAGCACCACGGCGGTGGGCAGGCGGTGGCCGGGGGACAGGCGGCGGCAGGAGGCGCAGCCGCAGGCGGGTTCGGGCCAGCCGTACGGACCGGCGGTGCCGGAGAGCAGGACCTTCACTATGCCGTCACTGCGCCGTCGCGGCGGGCACCCCGCCGGCCGTGGCCCGCCGCGGAAAGGGGGAGACCCGGGCCGGGCGCCGTCGTGGCTCCGGGTCCGGCGGTCACCGGAGGACGGAACATGGGCGGCATCGGTCGCTCTCCAATCTCGGCTGTCGCGCGGTCGCGCGAATCCTCGCGGCTCTCCCCGCCCTCTGGCCGGTCCCGCCGCGCACACGGCAAGATCTGCGGCAGACTCCAGGAGATAGGGTCTGCACAGCCTGGTGAGGGCTTTGGGCAAACCCCGCGAAAAGGAGCGTATGGCATGACTTGGCGCTGGCGTTATGAAAACGCTAATGGTGGCGAGGTTTCGGATGGCCCGCTTCCGCGCGAGATCTTCCCGAGTCAGGCCGATGCGGAGTCATGGCTCGGAGAAAACTGGCGGAGCCTGCTCAGCGCCGGGGTCGAGCAGGTCACATTGCTCGAGGACGACAAAGTGGAGTACGCCGCGCTGTCCCTGCGCGTCGAGTGAGTCAATGCTCCGCTGTGGTTCCTGAGACCGATGTGACCGATGCGGGCCGGTGATCGGAATTTCGATGGCCCGAAATTCGGTATTTCCGGCCATGTCCTTAGTGCCGTCGTCTCATGCGCCGGCCGCGCCGACCGCTCGGCTCGGCCATGCATCGGCCCCGCGTCGAACGACTCGGCCCTGCATCCGTCGGAGGTCGAGCACACCGGCCGGGCACGAGCCTGGCGTCGAGCGGCTCGGCCCGGCATCCGTCGGGGGTGGAGCGAATCGGCCGGGCATGAGCCCGGCCTCGGGCGGCGTGGCCCGGCACCTGTCCCAGAGGGCGCGACTCGGCCCGGCATCCGTCGGGAGTCGAGCGACTCGCTTTCCTGGGCGGTCGCTTCCGCGAGTCCCGGCCGTTCCGGGGGCGGGCCCGTGAGGTCGAGCGGCTCGGCAGGGCGGTGAACGGCTGAGCCCGGCCGGTCGCGGGGCCGCCGGAAGCGATGTCCGGCGGCCCCGCGACCGTGGCGCGAGAGAAGATCAGCGCGTCGGCCGCGACGCGGGGCTCTGCGTCTTGGCCGGGTCACGCTCCACGATCGGGCCGAGCACCGAGTCGATCTTGGACAGCACCTCGGCGTCGAGCTTCACCCCCGACGCGGCGACGTTGTCGAGCACCTGCTCGGGCTTGGTGGCTCCGATGATGGCCGACGAGACGTTCGGGTTCTGCAGCACCCAGGCGATGGCGAGCTGCGCCATGCTGAGGCCGAGATCGGCCGCGATCGGCTTGAGCTCCTGCACCCGGCCGAGCACGTCGTCGTCCATGAACCGGCCGATCATGCTGGAGCCGAGCGGATCGGTCGCGCGCGACCCGGCGGGCGGGGCCTGCCCCGGCAGGTACTTGCCGGTCAGGATGCCCTGGGCGATGGGCGACCAGACGATCTGCCCGACGCCCTCCTTCTCGCAGAGCGGCACGATCTCCGCCTCGATCACCCGCCACAGCATGGAGTACTGCGGCTGGTTGGAGACCAGCCGGTCGAACCCCATCTGGTCGGCGATCCGGAGGGCGTCCGCGATCTGCGAGGCGCTCCACTCGCTCACCCCGACGTACAGGACCTTGCCCTGCCGCACGAGGTCGTCGAAGGTCTTCAGCGTCTCTTCGAGAGGCGTCTCGTGGTCATAGCGGTGCGCCTGGTAGAGGTCGACGTAGTCGGTCTGCAGGCGGCGCAGGGAGGCGTGGATGCTCTCGGTGATGTGCTTGCGGGACAGGCCGCTGTCGTTCGGCCCGTCACCGGTCGGCCAGTACACCTTGGTGAAGATCTCCAGCGACTCGCGGCGCACCCCCTTCAGCGCCCGTCCGAGGACCTCCTCCGCCTTCGTGCCGGCGTAGACGTCGGCGGTGTCGAAGGTGGTGATGCCGGAGTCGAGGGCCGCCCGCACGCACTCCTTGGCGGCGTCCTCCTCGACCTGGGACCCGTGGGT
Organism: Sphaerisporangium melleum; assembly: GCF_014646695.1. Taxonomy (GTDB): domain Bacteria; phylum Actinomycetota; class Actinomycetes; order Streptosporangiales; family Streptosporangiaceae; genus Sphaerisporangium; species Sphaerisporangium melleum. The sequence goes on along the minus strand of NZ_BMNT01000017.1, from coordinate 50,900 downwards.
GATCCAGTTGCCGTAACTGATCTCGCTTACTTTGAGGCCGCTGCGGCCAAGACTGCGATGTTGCATGCGTTTGACGATAACCTTCCCCGGCCGGTGATCGGATTCGGGGTAGTCTGCCCCAGGTGCGGCGACTGATCACTCACGCGTTCGCCCGGCGCGCGCTCGGGCTGACCGCCGCGGGCGCGGCCGTGCTCCTGGCCGCCTATGTGCTGCGGGCCGCCGTGCGCCGCCGCGCCGCCGCGAAGCCTCCGGCGCCCGGTCCGCCTCCCGTGCCCGGTCCGGCGAAGCGCGCCGTTCCCGCCCTCGTGAAGCGGCCCGCGCCTGACGGGCGTGACCGCGTGACGGCTCCTCCCAGGCGCGAGGCGGATGCGGGTCCAGCGCAGGTCGTGCCACGCCGGTCGGCCGGCGACGTACGGCGGGAGGCGGCGGCCCGCCCATCCTCGTCCTCTCGGACGCCTCGCCGGTCGCGGTGGAGGCGGTGGGCGATCCCGGTCGCCCTTCTCGGCGTCGTCGCGGTGGCCGGCGCGGTCGCCGGCGTGCGCGCCGTACGGGACGGCGCCCCGGTCGCGATCGCCGCCGTCACGCCGCCGGCCTCCCCCGTCACCTCGGTGGCTCCGGCGGGCTCTCCGGTGGCCGGGGCGGGTGAGAGGCGGCCGGGGCCGGATGCCGTCGCCGCGGTGAGCGCCACCGACCCGTCGGCGGCCTCCTCTTCCTCCTGCGTGCGAGTGGGTGGGCCGTTCGTGGTCCGCCCGGTGCATCCCAAGGTCGCGCGGGCGGTGGACGGCCAGTGGCTGCGCGTCGAGAGGTGGCTGAAGGCACACGCGCCGGTGACCTACGCGCGCCTGCGACCTCCGGCTCGCACCCGGACGATCGCGATCGCCGAGGCGCAGATGGGCATCCCGCTGCCCGCGAGCCTCCGTGCGTCGCTGCTCCGCCACGACGGCTCGGGTCCAGGCGGGCTGGAGCTGCCCGGATGGCAGGCTCTCGGCGTACGGGAGATCCGGGACGCCTGGCGTGCGCTGTGCACCGAGCGGACCTCGCCACCCGCCGCCCCCGGAACCGGCGGGTGGGACCCCGGCCTGATCCCCTTCGCCGTCTCCACCGTGGGCGCGGCCCTTCCGGCGGACCCCATGGTCGCGGTGGCCGACGGCAGGGACGGCGGGGTGCGCGTCCTGAACGCCGGCGGCTCGCCGGCGGCGACGGGAGCACGGTGGACGTCCTACTACGCGCTGCTCACCGCCACGGTCCGGTCACTGCGCACCGGAACAGTGGTGGACGGCCTGCGTCCAACCGTGACCGGAGGGCGACTGCTCTGGGTTCCGGCACGATGAGTCAAGCCCGGACCCGGCGAGCCCCCGTTGCTCCTCGTACGGCGGCGCCGGCTTCGCCGCACCACTTCCCGCCGACGCGGCGCCGGGATGAAGGGACCCTCGCCCGGCGAGAAGTGTGCTGTGCCGGCCCGGGCATGAAGTGACAGCGCGCGACCCGTGCCCAGATGAAGGCTCCCTGGCCTGGAAGGAAGCGTGCTGTGCCGGCCCGGCTATGAGGTGGCCGCGTTGCTGCTCGTGCGGCGGCGTCGGCTTCGCGACGCCACTTCCCGCCGACCGGGCGCCGGGATGAAGGCACTCTGGCCCCGGGAGAAGTGCTGTGCCGGCCCGGGTGTGAGCGGCACGGTCGGCAGGAGAGGGGCCCCGCCCCGGGGGCGGCAGGCCGGGCCGGCGGGGCGGGGGTGGGTCAGTTCTTCGGGGGGACGGGGTCGCCGCCGGGCAGGACGGTGGGCGGAGGGAAGCGCAGGCGGCGGATCTGCATGGCGCGCATGGCCGCGTAGAAGCCGACGCCGCGGAGGTTCTCCTCCGGCAGCTTCTGGGCGGCCTCCTTCTTCACCCGCTGCGACACCCACACCGCGCTGGCCGCCACCACGACGATCATCAGCGGCCACAGGATGGTGATCGCGTAGGAGTAGAGGAGCATGCCGGTCTCGCCGCCGAACATCGGGATGGTCCAGAGGATCACCAGCAGCAGTAGCGAGACCGGGAGGAAGTACTGACTGAGGGTGCGGCGTGAGTCGACCCAGTCGCGGGCGAGCTTCTTGGCGGGTCCGCGGTCGCGCACCGGCAGGTAACGGTCGTCACCCTTGAGCATGCCTTCGCGGGCGCGGACCCGCTCGGCGGCCTGGCGCTCGCGTGCCTGCTTGTACGCCTCTTTACGGTTGGAGGGGGCGGTCACCGGCTGGCGGCGACGGCCTTGGGCCTCGCGGCGCTTGGGGGTTGGGCGGCCTTTTCCCGTGCTTTTCGCCTGCGTCTGGGTGGACGTGGCGGCGCTGTCATCCACGGGAGCCTGCGTACGACGTCGGAACACGACGTCAGCCTACCGGGGGTGCAACTTAATGACGCCCTCGTGCGTTATGCGTAGGGTGGACCTACGCGACTTTGCCGCGATAATCGGGGGCTGACGTCGAGTGGGCAGCCTATGGAGTTGCGAGTCGGCGCGAGGGAGCATGGATGCCAGCGAGGCGAGCATACGGCCGGCGAGCGTCGCAGCGAGCGGAGCATAGGCACAGCACTACCTAAGAAGGGGACGGCCAACGCGCATGAGCGTGATGAAGAGACTTTCCATGATCTTCAGGTCCAAGGCCAACAAGGCCTTGGACAAGATGGAGGATCCGCGCGAGACCCTGGACTACTCCTATCAGCGGCAGCTTGAGCTCCTGCAGAAGGTCCGCCGGGGCGTGGCCGACGTCGCCACTTCGCGCAAGCGGGTGGAGTTGCAGATCAACCAGTTGCAGCAGCAGGCCAGGAAGCTCGAGGACCAGGGCCGCAAGGCGCTGGGCGTCGGGCGTGAAGACCTCGCCCGCGAGGCGCTGAGCCGGCGCTCGGGGCTGCAGACCCAGATCGCCGACCTGCAGGTGCAGCACAACAACCTGCAGGGCGAGGAGGAGAAGCTCACCCTCGCCAGTCAGCGGCTGCAGACCAAGGTCGACTCCTTCCGGCACAAGAAGGAGACCATCAAGGCGACCTACACCGCCGCCGAGGCGCAGACCCGCATCAACGAGGCGTTCTCCGGCATCTCCGAAGAGATGGGCGACGTGGGTCTGGCGATCCAGCGCGCCGAGGACAAGACCGCCCAGATGCAGGCGCGTGCGGGCGCGATCGACGAGCTGCTCGCCAGCGGCGCCCTGGACGACTTCAGCGGCCAGCGCGGCGACGACATCCAGGCCGAGCTCGACCGCATGGGCGGCGGCAACGACATCGAGCTGGAGCTCGCCCGCATGAAGGCCGAGCTGGGCCAGGGCCCCGCGCCGCGTGACGCGATCGAGCCCGGCCGCCCCGGCCAGCAGCAGGCTCCGCAGGCGCAGCCGTCGCAGTCGGCCCAGCCGACCCAGCAGTACCGCCAGCCGGGGGAGGGCCTGTGATCGTCCGCATCATGGGCGAGGGGCAGGTCGACATCGCCGAGGGCGACATCGACGTGCTGAACGCGCTCGACAGCGAGCTCGAGGCCGCCATCGAGACCGGCGACGAGGGACAGTTCCGCGTGAAGCTGCACGCGCTGCTGGACAAGGTGCGCCAGGTCGGCAAGCCGCTCCCGGACGACGCGCTGGAGCCCTCCGAGCTGATTTTGCCGCCTGCCGACGCTTCGATCGACGAAGTCAGGGGCATGCTTGGTGATTCCGGTCTTATCCCGGGATAGTTTGGCCATATGACACAAACCCGGTACGCCCCCGACCGGGGACTGACGGTGCGCATGGTCACGACCATGTTCCTGCTCGGCCTGCTCTACGTCGTCTTCGTGGGCGTCCTGATCGCCTTGGGGGTCCAGGCGGTCGTGGTGCTCGTGCTCGCCGGGGGCCTCCTGCTGGTGCAGTACTTCTTCTCCGACAAGATCGCGCTGTTCGCGATGCACGGACGGGAGGTCTCCCAGCAGGAGGCGCCGGAGCTCCACGGGCTGATCGACCGGCTGTGCGCCCTGTCGAACACCCCGAAGCCGCGGGTGGCGATCGCCGACACCGACGTGCCCAACGCCTTCGCGACCGGGCGCAACCAGAAGAACGCCGTGGTCTGCGTGACCACCGGGCTCCTGCGCAGGCTCGACCCGCTGGAGCTGGAGGGCGTCATCGCCCACGAGATGTCGCACGTCGCCCACCGGGACGTCGCGGTGATGACCATCGCCTCCTTCCTCGGCCTCGTCGCCGGCCTGATGACCCGCTTCGCGCTCTACACCGGGCTCGGCCGCGACCGGGGCAACAACAACGGCCCGCCGATCGGGGCCATCATCCTGCTGGTCTCGCTGGTCGTGTACGCGGTGAGCTTCCTGCTGACCCGGGCCCTGTCCCGCTATCGCGAGCTGTCGGCCGACCGGGCGGGCGCACTGCTCACCCAGCGGCCCTCCGCGCTGGCGAGCGCGCTGGTGAAGGTCAGCGGCGAGATGGCCCGCATTCCGACCCGTGACCTGCGCGAGGCGCAGCCGTTCAACGCCTTCTTCTTCACCCCGGCCGTCTCCGGCCGGGCCGGCGCGGGCCTGGCCGCGCTGTTCGGCACCCACCCGCCGCTGCAGCGCCGCCTGGACCAGCTCAGCCAGATCGCCGCGCAGCTCGGCCGGGGGGCCTGAAGCCCATGGGATGGCTGGACGCGCTGCTCGGCCGCAGCAAGCCGGTGAAGCCCGACCTCGACGCGCTGTTCGCGCTGCCGTCGGCCGCGGTGACCCTGCAGGCCGCGACCGGCTTCGCGCCGACCGGTCTCGGCTCGGTCTGCTTCCGCCCGGCCGAAGGCGGCGCCTTCGCCACGCTGCAGAAGGACATCGGGGAGCTGCTCGGCGACGTCGAGGTCGAACGGTCGCAGGACGCCTACGGCTACACCTGGCTGCTGGTGCGCCGTACGCCGGACGACCTGAGCGCCTTGGTCACCGACCTGCACGGCGTCAACTCCTCCCTTGAGGCCGCCGGGTTCGGTCCCTCGCTGCTGTGCTCGCTGGTGTCCTTCGCCGACGAGGCGGGGCGCGGCCTGGCCATCGTCTACCTGTACAAGCAGGGCACCTTCTACCCCTTCGCGCCGTTGAGCGGCGAACGCAGGGACAACGCGCTGGAGCTCCAGGTGCGCGGAGCGCTCGCCGGCGAACTGCGCGTCGAGTCCGATCTGTCGAGATGGTTCCCGGTCTGGGGCGCCCCCGGCATCTGACCGCCCCGCGTCCCCGGGCGTCGCCGTCGGTGGGGCCTGCGTCTCTGCCGAGCGTCAAGGGCGCGTACGAAAACGATCACTCTGGTCGATCCGCCCCTTAGCCTGGCGAAACGCGGGGTATACCACCCGGCAGATCAGCCATCGCCGGGGGGAAACAGCGTGGCAGTGACCGATCACGGCCGCACCGATGCGGCCGCACAGGCCCACGGGGGAGACGGGCTGCGGGCCGTCGTGCCACGGGTGATGTCGGTGGGCATCGCCGTGGCGGCGGTCTACTCGGCCGTGATCGCACTGATCGCGCCGGTGCGCCACCTGCTGAAGCCGGTCACCGGCCTCATCGAGATGGCCGTCTTCCCGGTCGAGCCGAACCTCGGCTACGCGGTGTTCCTCGGCATCCTCGCCGGAGCCCTGGCCCGGCACAAGCGCGCCGCGTACTGGGTGCTGGTCGCCTTCTTCGCCCTGCTCGTGCTGGGCAACCTCGCGATCGTGCTCTCGTCGTCACTCATGCCGGACCTGGTGGAGGAGTACGCGCTGATGGGCCAGGTGGTCGCCGCGGAGGTCAACCTCGTGGTCTCGGCCGGAGTCCTCGGCGTGCTGGCGGCGGCGCAGGGCCAGTTCTTCGCCCCGATGCGCCGCGCGTCCTTCCGCAAGGCGCTGCTCACCCTGGCCTCGCTGCTCGCGGTGTCCTTCGGCGTCGGGTACGCGCTGGTGTCGCTGTTCCCCGGCACCCTCAAGCGAGGCGACCACGCGGCCTGGGTGCTGGAGCGGGCGCTCGGCGGGGTGGTGACCCTCGACTTCTACCGCAACGGCCACCCGCCGTTCTGGGTGAACTCGGTGATCGGCCTGTTGAGCGCCGTCGCCGCGCTGGCCGCCGTCACCGTGCTCTTCCGCTCTCAGCGGGCCAGAGCGGAGCTGCCGCCCGACAGCGAGAAGCGCGTCCGCGAACTGCTGGCCGCCTACGGTTCACGCGACTCGCTCGGCTACTTCGCCACCCGCCGCGACCGCGCCGTGATCTTCTCGCCGAGCGGCAAGGCGGCCGTCTCCTACCGTGTGGTGGCCGGGGTCTGCCTGGCCGGGGGCGATCCGATCGGCGACGTCGAGGCGTGGGGGCCCGCCATCAAGGCCTGGATGGACGAGGCGCGCCGCTACGGCTGGGCGCCGGCCGCCATCGGCCCGAGTGAGACCGCGGCCCTGGCGTACGCGCGCGCGGGGCTGCGCGTCCTCGAACTCGGCGACGAGGCGGTCATCGAGGTCGCCGAGTTCGGCCTGGCCGGCCGCGAGATGCGCGGCGTGCGGCAGGCGGTCAACCGGGTGACCAGGGCCGGCTTCACCCTGCGCGTCCGCCGGCACGCCGAGCTGTCGCCCGAGGAGGTGCGCCAGATCACCGACCGCGCCGCCGCCTGGCGCGACACCGAGACCGAACGCGGGTTCTCCATGGCGCTCAGCAGGCTCGGCGACCCGGACGACGGCGACTGCGTGCTGGTGGAGGCCACGGACGCCGCCGGCGAGCCCGCCGCCATGCTGTCCTTCGTGCCCTGGGGGGACGACGGCCTGTCACTGGACCTGATGCGGCGCGACCGGCACGCCGACAACGGGCTGATGGAGTTCATGGTCGCCGGGCTGGTGGCCGAGGCGACCGCGCTCGGCGTCAAGCGCGTCTCGCTCAACTTCGCCATGTTCCGCTCGGTGTTCGAGGGCGGGGCGCGGCTCGGCGCCGGGCCGGTGCTGCGGCTGTGGCGGTGCACGCTGGTGTTCTTCTCCCGGTGGTGGCAACTGGAGTCGCTGTACCGGGCCAACGCCAAGTACCGTCCGCGCTGGGTGCCGCGCTTCCTCGCCTACGACGACACCCGCACCCTGCCCAAGGTCGGGCTGGCCTCGGCGATCGCCGAGGGCTTCCTCACCGTGCCGAGCCTGCTCACCCTGCTGCGCCGGGGCGAGCGAGCCCTGCGCGGGCGTGCACGCCACAATGAGGGACACTGACTCCGTACCTCGCCTAGGAGGGCGTGATGCCCGACCCGGTGCCGTTACGGCGTGATGATCCCACCCGGATCGGCGGCCACGAGCTGACCGCCCGGCTCGGGGAGGGCGGTCAGGGCGTCGTCTACCTCGGCCGCTCGCCGTCCGGTGCCGCCGTCGCGGTCAAGGTGCTGCGCGCCGATCTGCCCCGGGACCAGGCGGCACGGGACAGGTTCGTCCGGGAGGTCTCGGCCGCCGCCCGCGTGGCGACGTTCTGCACCGCCCAGGTGATCGAGACCGGTGTGGACGAGCACGGGCCGTTCATCGTCAGCGAGTACATCGACGGCCCCACCTTGGCCGCCGCGGTCGGGCGGGACGGGCCGCGCACGGGCGCGGCGCTGCTGCGGCTCGCCGTCGGCACGGTCACCGCGCTCGTCGCCATCCACCGGGCCGGCATCGTGCACCGCGACTTCAAGCCCGCCAACGTGCTGCTCGGCGCGGACGGCCCGCGCGTCATCGACTTCGGCGTCGCCAAGGCCCTGGACGCCACCACGACGCTGACCTCGGCCGTCACCGGCACTCCCGCCTACCTGACCCCCGAGCAGCTCTCCGGCGAACCGGCCGGACCGGCGGCCGACATGTTCGCCTGGGCGGGCACGATGCTGTTCGCCGCCACCGGGCGCGCCCCCTTCGGCGCCGACGGCCTCCCGGCCGTCTTCCACCGCATCATGACCGCCGAGCCCGACCTCACCGCGCTGGAGGAGCCGCTGCGCGGCGTCGTGGCCGCCTGCCTGGCCAAGGCCCCCTCCGCCCGCCCGTCCGCCGGACAGGTGCTGATGCGCCTGCTCGGCGAGGAAGCCCAGGACACCGGCGGTGCGGAGGGGGAGAGGGCGCCCGAGGGATCGGCGCCGGACGTCCTTGAGCAGGACCGAGACGCCCCCGCCGGGAGGCCTTCCTCCGGAGATGGGGCGGGCCGGGAGGTCTCGCCCGGGGACGTCCCGGTGAGGGAGATCCCGGCGCGGAAGGGGAAGGCCCACCGGCGGCGAGTGCCGGTGCTGGCGGCCGGCACCGCCGTGCTCGTCCTGGCCGGGGCCGGGTACCTGACCGCGCAGGTGGCCGCCGGACAGGGGCGCGGGCCGGGCCCCCGCGTCACGTCGTCCGGGTCGCCCGCCGCGTCGTCCGGGTCGGCCGCTGTGCCGTCCGGGGTGGCCGTCGCGCCCGCCACACGGGCCTACACGCTGCCCGGTAGCGCGATCACCGTCCACGAGGGCGACGGCGACCCGATCAGGCTGACCTCCTACGGCCTCGGCGACGGCGCGCGGGTGTACGTCCGCGCCGGCCTCACCGGCCGGTTCACCCCGGCCACCGGGTACCTCGCGTACGCGATGAGCCCGGGCGGCCGGCGTGCCCTCGGCATCGACGCGCTCTACGGCGCCGACGGCTCCTCCACCGTCTCCGTCGTCGACCGGCCGGGCGGCCCCGCGGCGACGATCGCCATCGCCCGGGCGCCGGTGTACCCGGCCTTCCCACAGTGGTCGCCCGACGGCACCCGGGCGCTGGTCACGCTGAACGAGGCCACCGGCGGCACCGCCAAGGGGTACGGCTACGCGATCATCGACCCGGCGCGGAAGAAGGCCCGGGTCGTCCGCGTGCGCGACTCCGGCGTCGGCCGGTGGAGCTACTTCTGGCGCGGGGACGGCCGGGCGGTCGGCACCTGGGCGTCCGGCGCCGGCGAGGTCCGGTGGTACGCCCTGGACGGCGCCGCCGCGGGCACGCTGCCCGGGCTGGGCGGCCCGCTGACCGTGGACGGCGAGGACCTGTCGCCCTCGGGGCTGCACTTCCTCAGCCGCTGCCCCGGCGCGGCGGGGGAGATCTGCGTGTGGACCGCCGACGGCAGGCCGAGCGCCCGGTTCGCCTTCCCCGCCGACCGGGTGATCGGCTGGTACGACGAGACGCGCATCGCGGCCTGGCGCAGGAAGGGTGAGGGATACGAGGCCGTGGTCGTCGATCTCGGCGGCCGGGTGTCCCGCGTGCTGGCCACGGCCGGGGCGGCCGAGTACAAAGCGACGGTTCTGCGCTACACCAGGACCGGCTGAGCTCGGTCAAGATCCGATCGTCACCGGGGAGGGCGCGCCCCGCCCGGGGCCGCCCGGTGCTGCCATGTGCGCATGACCAAGTTCAGTGCGGCGCTGGCGGCCACCGCCTTCGTCCTCGCCGGAGCGCAGGCGGCCCCCGCCCTCGCGGTCTCCGCCACCCCCACGCCGTCCTCGCGCCCCACGCCCGCCCGCGCGCGTGCCGACGCGGCGACACCGGCCGAACTCGTCATCGCCGGGCGGGGGACCGTCCAGATGATTCCGGACGTCATGCGGCTCAACGTCGGGGTGGAGGCGCGCGGGCAGCGTGCGGGCGAGGCGTTCGCGGGGGTCAAGGCGGCGGCGGCCAAGCTCACGCAGGTGCTGCGGGCCGCCGCAGTGGCCGACGCGGACGTGCGAACCAGCGACCTGACCCTCAGCGCCGAGTACGACAAGTACCCCAAGGTCACCGGGTACCGGGCCACCCAGGGCGCCGAGGTGATCGTCCGGGACCTGTCCCGCGCCGACGCGGTCATCGACGCGGTCGCCGCGGTGGGGGAGGAGGCCCGCCTGAGCGGCATCTCCTTCGAGGTGTCCCGGCCGGCCGCGCTGGTCAGGGCCGCGCGGGCCGCGGCGTTCCGCGACGCCCAGAGCAGGGCCCGGCAGTACGCCGGACTGGCCGGACGCCGGCTCGGCCGCCTGGTGAAGCTCGAAGAAGAGGGCGACGCGCCGCCCTCCCGCTTCGTCATGGCCGAGAAGTCCTCGATCAGCCCGGGACACAGCACGCTGACCATCACCGTCCGCGCCGTCTACGAACTGCTCTAGGCGTTCCCGGCGGCCGGCGATGCCGTGCGGGCCGTCCGCGGGCCCCGCCCGCCCCGCCCCGGGCGGGCCCCGCGGACGGCTAGGGGAGGGCGAGCATGCGGTCCAGGGCGACCCTGGCCCAGTGGGCGGTGTCCGGGTCGACGGTGATCTGGTTGACCACCTGGCCCTCGACCAGCGATTCCAGCGCCCACACCAGGTGCGGCAGGTCGATGCGGTTCATGGTCGAGCAGTAGCAGACCGTCCGGTCCAGGAAGGTCACCGTCTTGTCGGGGTGCTGGGCCGCCAGCCGCTTGACGAGGTTCAGCTCGGTGCCGACCGCCCACGCCGATCCGGCCGGGGCCTCGTCGAGCATCTTGATGATGTACTCGGTCGAGCCGACGTGGTCGGCCTTGGTGACCACCTCGTGGCGGCACTCGGGGTGCACCAGCACGTTGACGCCCGGGATGCGCTCGCGGACCTCGTCCACGCAGCTCTCGCTGAACCGGCCGTGCACCGAGCAGTGTCCCCGCCAGAGGATCATCTTGGCGTCCCGCAGCTGCTGGTCGGTCAGTCCGCCGTTCGGGCGGTGCGGGTTGTAGACCACGCACTCGTCCAGGGAGATGCCCATCTCCAGGACGGCCGTGTTGCGGCCGAGGTGCTGGTCGGGCAGGAACAGCACCTTGCGCTCGCCCTCGGCCTTGCCCTGCGGCCCCTCGGGGCCCTGGTCGAAGGCCCAGGTCAGCGCTCGGCGGGCGTTGGAGGAGGTGCAGACCGCGCCGCCGTTGCGCCCGCAGAACGCCTTGATGTCGGCCGAGGAGTTCATGTAGGTGATCGGCACGGTGACGTCGGCGAGGCCGAGGTCGGCCAGGACGTCCCACGCCTCCTCGACCTGGTCGAAGGTCGCCATGTCGGCCATCGAGCAGCCCGCCGCGAGGTCGGGCAGGACCACCTGCTGGGAGTCGGCGGTCAGGATGTCGGCCGACTCGGCCATGAAGTGGACGCCGCAGAAGACGATGTACTCGGCCGAGGGGCGGGCCGCCGCCTCGCGGGCGAGCTTGAAGGAGTCTCCGGTGACGTCGGCGAACTGGATGACCTCGTCGCGCTGGTAGTGGTGCCCGAGCACGAACAGCCGGTCGCCGAGCGCCGCCTTGGCCTTCTCCGCACGCGCGACCAGCTCCGGGTCGGAGGCCGCGGGAAGCTCGCCCGGGCAGTCGACGCCGCGTTCGCTGTGCGGGTCGGTGCCCTGGCCGAGGACGAAGAGCGGAAGGCCGGTATCGAGGGTCGTCACGGCTTACACCTCTTAAGGGGCTTATCGTCTAGTTGACGACTAATCATGACATACCCGGATGGATGCGGCCGCCTCGGGGGGTGAGACGGACCGCACAGTGAGACAGGAATGTGTACTGGTGCCCCGCTGTTGGTAGCGTCTAAGTGAGACCTCAGAACCAGGCCTCCGTCCCCGAGGGGCGTTGGCAGACGGGGAGTCAGCAGATGACGGTTGAGAGCAGCAGCGAGACCACGCAGCAGGGTCTGATCCTGACCGACGCGGCCGCGGCCAAGGTTCGCAGCCTGCTGGAGCAGCAGGGTGAAGAGGGACTGCAGCTGCGGGTGGCGGTGCAGCCGGGCGGCTGTTCGGGCCTGCGCTACCAGCTCTTCTTCGATGACCGCTCGATGGACGGGGACGTCGTCTCCGACTTCGGCGGGGTCAACGTCGTCACCGACCGCATGAGCGCCCCCTACCTCATGGGTGCCACGGTCGACTTCGTCGACACCATCGAGAAGCAGGGCTTCACCATCGACAACCCGAACGCCACCGGCTCGTGTGCCTGTGGTGATTCGTTCAACTAGTCAGGGACGCCCCCGGGCCGCGGCGATTCGCCCGGCCGTGATCACCCGCACCCCGTTCGGCCCGCGCGCCGAGCGGGGCTGAGGTGTTTCCGCAGGTGTTCGGGTGGTTTCCCGTACCCCTGAACCCCCTGGTTCCCGCCACGGCACCCCACCAGGCGCCGCTCAAGGGCCCCTGACCCGGCATCTGCGCCTCGCGCGGGGCCCCACCGCCCGCGCGGGACGACTCGCGCGGGCCGGCCCGGCGGTGTCACCAGGGCGACATTCTTCGCTCACCTCCGCCCGTCCTCACGCGCACGACGGCGGGGCGCCGCGGCGAGATCCCCGGACCCCATAGGGGAGGGACGGCCCGGCGGCACGGCGCCGCAGGTCAGCGGCGTGCCTCCCCCACCCCGAGTCACTGGCGGGCATGGCCGGAGGGGGGCAACGGAGATCATCGGCGCGCCGCTTCGCACGTCGGCGGCGCCCACGTGGCATATATTTGGCGGGCTCATCCAGGCTGACCACCACGAAGCTGACAACGAGGAGAGCGAGCCCGTGCGCATCGCCGTCACCGGATCCATCGCGACCGATCATCTGATGACCTTCCCGGGAAGCTTCGGGGACCAGCTCATCGCCGAGCAGCTCGACCGCGTGTCGCTGTCCTTCCTCGTCGACGACCTGCAGATCCGCCGTGGCGGCACCGCGGCCAACATCGCCTTCGGCATGGGCTGCCTGGGCCTGTCGCCGGTCCTGGTCGGCGCGGTCGGCGACGACTTCGCCGACTACCGCTCCTGGCTGGAGCGCCACGGCGTTGACTGCACCTCGGTCCACGTGTCCGAGCTGCACCACACCGCGCGCTTCCTGTGCACGACGGACGAGCACCACAACCAGATCGCCTCCTTCTATACCGGGGCGATGGCCGAGGCCCGGCTCATCGAGCTGGAGCCGGTCGCCGGCCGCGTCGGCGGGCTCGACCTGGTCATGATCAGCCCCAACGACCCCGAGGCGATGCTCCGGCACACCGAGGAGTGCCGTCAGCGCGGCATCCCGTTCGGCGCCGACATCTCCCAGCAGCTCGCCCGCATGGAGGGCGAGGAGATCCGCACCCTGGTCGACGGCGCGGCCTACCTGTTCACCAACGACTACGAGAAGGCCCTCGTCGAGCAGAAGACCGGCTGGTCGGACGAAGAGGTGCTGTCGCGGGTCGGCGTGCGGGTGACCACCCTCGGCCCCAAGGGCGCGCGCATCGACCGCGAAAGCGAGCCGAGCATCCACGTCCCGCCCTGCGCCGAGCTGCGCAAGCTCGACCCGACCGGCGTCGGCGACGCCTTCCGCGCGGGCTTCCTGTCCGGCCTGGCCTGGGGCATGTCCCTGGAGCGCTGCGGCCAGATCGGCAACCTCACCGCCACCTACGTGCTGGAGCACGTCGGCGGGCAGGAGTACCAGCTCGGCAAGCAGGTCTTCATGGAGCGCTTCGCCGCGGCCTACGGCGCCGAGGCCGCCGCCGAGGTCGAGCCCCGCCTGGTCTGCCACTACGCCTGATCCGTTCCTGGACGGGGATCGGCAGGGTTCACCTCTTCGCTCCTCCGGCGGCCCGCCGGGGGAGCGTCCCGGCTTCCGGGACGCGGCGTGCCACGCCGGACCCTGAGCACGCCCGGGACGCGGAAGGTCTCTTCGCCGGACGTGCCCGGTCAGTAGTTGCGGCGGACGTGGATCGCCCAGCCGCCCTGGGGCAGCTCGTAGGTCCCGGCGTGGTGGTGGGACTTCAACCGGCACCAGGCCGGCACGTCCGTGAACGCGGCGGGATCGTCGGCCAGCACGGCCACGGTCGCGTTCAGCGGCACCTCGTTGATCCGCTCGGCGAGCATGATGATCGGGATCGGGCACTTGCGCCCCAGGGCGTCGATCGTCAGCGCCGCCGGTGGCTGGGCCGCCCCCGTGGTCTGCTGGTGCTGCGAGCCTGTCATCACCGTTCCACCTTCGCCTTCCCCGTCACACGCCCTCCCCGCCACACCCCGGCCGGGGCCTTTTACGAGGACCGCACCCCGACGCTCTCGCGGACGCGCCGGACGATGCCCGGCAAGGCGCCGAGGAACCGGTCGACGTCCGCCTCGGAGGCGCCCCGGGGCAGCGACACCCGGACGTTGCCGTGCGTGAGCACCCCCATCGCCTCCAACACGTGCGATGGTCGTAGCGTACTCGCCGTGCACGAACTGCCGGACGATACGGCGAAGCCGGCCCTGTCCAACTCGGTCAGAATCGCCTCACCCGGGACGTACAGGCAGGAGAAGGTCACGATGTGCGGCGCCCGCAGCTCCGGGTCGCCCACCACCTCCACGTCCGGCACCAGCCGCGGCACGCTCTCGCGGATGCGGCTCACCAGTGCCGACAGCCGCGCGTTCTCCGTCTCGGCCTCGGCCACCGCGGCGCGCAGCGCGGCCACCGCGGCGACGATCGCCGGCACGTTCTCGAAGCCCGGCACCCTGCCACGCTCCCGCTCGTCCTCCGGCAGCGGGGAGCGCCACCGGACGCCCTTGCGGACGGCGAGCAGCCCCACCCCGGCCGGCCCGCCCCACTTGTGGGCGCTGGCGGCCAGCACCGACCAGCCCGCCGGCACGGGGAGCCGCCCGAGCGTCTGAGCGGCGTCCACCAGCAGCGGCACTCCGGCGGCGCGGCACGCCTGCGCCGCCTCGGCGACCGGCTGCAGGGTGCCGACCTCGTGGTTGGCGGTCTGCAGGCAGGCCAGCGCCGTGCCCTCCGCCGCCACGGCCGCGCCGAACTCCGCCGGGCCGACCCGGCCGGTGATGTCCACCCCGACCAGCTCCACCGTGCCGCCGTCGCGTTCGTTCGCCGCGGCGGCGGCCAGCACGCTGGAGTGCTCGACGGCGCTCGCCACCACCCGGCGCCCCGCGCGGCGGCGGCCGGGCAGCGTCCCGAGCACGCCGAGGTGGACGGCCTGCGTCCCCGAGGAGGTGAACGACACCTCGTCCGGCCGGGCGCCGATCACCTCGGCGGCCTCCCCGCGCGCCCGTTCGAGCAGCAGCCGCGCCTGCCGGGCCGCGCCGTAGAGGCGGGCGGGGTCGGCGCCCGCGGTGTCCAGGGCCGCGAGCAGGGCCTCGCGCGCGGCGGG
>NZ_BMNT01000017.1:33577-35892 GCF_014646695.1 Sphaerisporangium melleum | reverse complement strand
ATGCAGGGGTTCGGCCGAGGCCGCGTCGAAGTACGCCACGCGTTCATGCTCGCACCCGCCCGCCGCTCCGGCGGCCGCGGGGAGCGGCGTGCCGAGCGCGGCGCCGGGGGTCGCCGACCCGCGTACGGCGGGGGCTGGGAAGGAGGGCGGTGCCCGTCCGCGCTAATGTGTCCCCCAGCGTGACGTGAGACAAACAAATAGACGCGTACAACGCGAATCCAGAAACGACCGCCCAGGAGGGAGACTCTTGGGCTTTAACTGTGGGGTAGGCGATCTGTGAGTCCGACCCGCCGTACTACACGGCGTCCGTTGGCCCGCAGGGTGCCGCGTGCCGCCGCCCTGGCGGCGCTGCTGGTTTCCCTGACGGCGTGTGGAGGCCCTGGCACGTGGGATCGTGCCGGCATGCCCGAGGGCGTCACCAAAGAGGCCGGCATCGTTCAGACACTGTGGAACGGTGCCTGGATCGCCTCCCTCGCCGTCGGTGTCGTCGTCTGGGGCCTGATCCTGTGGGCCTGCGCGTTCCACCGCAAGCGCAAGAACACCGGCGACGCTCTGCCGCCCCAGGTGCGCTACAACCTGCCGATCGAGATCCTCTACACCACGGTCCCGATCATCATGGTGGCGGTGTTCTTCTACTTCACCGCCCGTGACGAGAACATCATCACCGCGGTCTCCAAGAACCCCGACGTCAAGGTGCACGTCGAGGGCTTCCAGTGGAGCTGGCGCTTCACCAGCGAGTACGGCGGCAAGACCGTCAGCGTGGTCGGCACCCCGGCCAAGCGGCCCGTCCTGGTGCTGCCGCAGAACAAGTCGGTGCAGTTCGACCTGACCTCGCCGGACGTCGCCCACTCGTTCTGGGTGCCGGCGTTCCTGTTCAAGCGCGACGTCATCCCCGGCGTGAAGAACGTCTTCGAGATCCACACGCTGAACAAGCAGGGTGAGTTCGCCGGCCGCTGCGCCGAGCTGTGCGGCGTCGACCACAGCCGCATGCTGTTCACCGTGAAGCTCGTGCCCCAGGCCGAGTACGACCAGTACGTCAACAGTCAGGCGGGGAGTGCCCAATGACCGCCATCAACGAGCCGATCAGGATCGGCATCGCCCCGCGGCAGGCCCGCAAGGGCAGCGTGATCGCCAAGTGGCTCTCGTCGACCGACCACAAGATCATCGGTCACCTGTACCTGATCACGTCGTTCGTCTTCTTCCTCATCGGCGGCGTCATGGCGCTGATCATGCGCGCCGAGCTGGCCCAGCCGGGTCTTGAGTACGTCAGCAACGAGCAGTTCAACCAGCTGTTCACCATGCACGGCACGATCATGCTGCTCATGTTCGCGACCCCGCTGTTCGCGGGCTTCGCCAACGAGCTCATGCCGCTGCAGATCGGCGCGCCGGACGTCGCGTTCCCGCGCCTGAACATGGTCAGCTACTGGCTCTACCTGTTCGGCAGCACGATCGCCGTCTCGGGCTTCTTCACCCCCGACGGCGCGGCCTCCTTCGGCTGGACGGCCTACGTGCCGCTGTCGGACGCCATCTCCTCGCCCGGCATCGGCGGCGACCTGTGGATCATGGGTCTGTCGATGTCCGGCATCGGCACCATCCTCGGCGCCGTCAACTTCATCACCACGATCATCTGCATGCGCGCCCCGGGCATGACGATGTTCCGGATGCCGATCTTCACGTGGAACATCCTGCTCACCAGCATCCTGGTGCTGCTGGCGTTCCCGGTGCTGGCCGCCGCGCTGCTCGGCCTGGAGGCCGACCGCGCCCTCGGCGCGCACATCTTCGCCTCCGCGACCGGCGGCGCCATGCTGTGGCAGCACCTGTTCTGGTTCTTCGGCCACCCCGAGGTGTACATCATCGCGCTGCCGTTCTTCGGCATCATCACCGAGGTCCTGCCGGTGTTCAGCCGCAAGCCGGTCTTCGGGTACATCAGCCTCGTCGGCGCGACGATCGCCATCGCCGGCCTGTCGGCCGCGGTGTGGGCGCACCACATGTTCGTCACCGGCCAGGTGCTCCTGCCGTTCTTCTCGTTCATGACCTTCCTCATCGCGGTGCCGACCGGCGTGAAGTTCTTCAACTGGATCGGCACGATGTGGCGCGGGCACATCACCTTCGCCTCGCCGATGCTGTTCGCGGTCGGCTTCCTGGTGACGTTCCTGTTCGGTGGCCTCACCGGCATCATCCTGGCCTCGCCGCCGCTGGACTTCCAGGTCAGCGACTCCTACTTCGTGGTCGCCCACTTCCACTACGTCGTCTTCGGCACCGTGGTCTTCGCGATGTTCTCCGGCTTCTACTTCTGGTGGCCGAAGTTCACCGGC
>NZ_BMNT01000017.1:25384-33535 GCF_014646695.1 Sphaerisporangium melleum | reverse complement strand
ACCCTCGGCAAGTGGCACTTCTGGACGCTGTTCATCGGCTTCCACACCACCTTCCTGGTGCAGCACTGGCTCGGCGCCGAGGGCTTCCCGCGCCGGTACGCCGACTACTCGGCGGCCGACGGCTTCACCGACCTGAACGTCGTCTCGTCGGTCGGCGCGTTCATCCTCGGCGCCTCCACGCTGCCGTTCCTGTACAACGTGTGGCGCACCTGGCGCTACGCGCCCAAGGTCACCGTCGATGACCCGTGGGGCTTCGGCAACTCCCTGGAGTGGGCGACGTCCTGCCCGCCGCCGCGGCACAACTTCACCAGCCTGCCGCGCATCCGGTCGGAGCGTCCCGCCTTCGACCTGAAGAACCCGCACCGGCTCGCCCCGGAGAAGGCGCTGGAGGAGACCCGATGAAGGTTCAGGGCTGGCTGTTCCTCCTCTGCGGCATCTTCTTCGCCGCGGTGGACCTCGTGTACTGGTTCTGGTCCAAGGAGCCGACCGGCACCACGGCACTGGCCATCTCCGTGGGCCTGGCCCTCATGATCGGCTACTACCTGCTGTTCACCGCGCGCCGCATCGGCGACCAGCCGGAGGACCGCAAGGACGCCGAGATCAGCGACGGCGCGGGCGAGCTGGGCTTCTTCAGCCCGTCGAGCTGGTGGCCGCTGTTTTTGTGCCTGTCGGTCGCGCTGATGACCGTGGGCTTCGTCATCGGCTGGTGGATGTTCCTGATCGGCGTCTTCGCCGTGGTCATGGCCACCATCGGCTTCGTCTTCCAGTACTACCGGGGTCACTTCACGCACTGACCGGGCCGTACGGGCCGCCGCATCCGCGGCCCCGTGCCCCGCACACCCCACACGCCGCTCGGGCGGCCGGTCGCTTCCGTCAAGGGAGCGTCGGTCGCCCGAGCGGCTTTTTTGCTGGTCGTTTCGGCCTTATCACCCTTGTCGGCGGTACACGACACGCAGTAACCGGGTAATAACTCACAAGGAGTGATCCATCGGAGCGGGGGAGACGTACCGTGAGAGACCTCGAGATCCGGGTGATCGCCGTTGGAACCGGGGCGCTGGCACTGCTGCTGGCAGGCGGCTGCGCGAACCTCGGCACCGAGAAAGGACAAGGTACTTCCGCATCACGGCAGGACGTGGCCGTGAGCGTCTCTCCGGGCGACGGAGCCGCCCAGGTGGCCCCGGAGCTGCCCGTGACCGTCGGAGCCGTGGGCGGCGCTCTCAGGAGCGTCACGGTGCGTGCGACGACCCGCGGCACCGTCGTCCAGGGCGTGCTGAGCGCCGACCGCACTCAGTGGCGCAGCAAGCGCGCCATGGCCCCGGGGGAGAGCTACGAGGTCACGGTGGTCGCCGTGGGCCCCTCGGGCGACACCAGGCAGGTGAGCAGCCGCTTCTCCACAGTGCGTGCCACGCAGACGTACGCGGTCGAGACGATCCTGCCGCACAAGGAGCTGACCGGCCTCACCGTCGGCATCGGCATGCCGATCATGCTCACCTTCGACCATCCCATCACCGACCGGGTGTCGGTCGAACGCAACCTGCTGGTGCAGAGCTCCAAGCCGGTCGAGGGGGCCTGGCACTGGTTCGACGACAAGTCGGTCAGCTTCCGGCCCAAGCGCTACTGGCCGGCGCACACCAAGGTGAAGCTGGTCGCGCAGCTCGCCGGCGTCCGGGGCGGGCCGGGTATGTACGGCGCCCAGGACTACGTACGCGAGTTCGAGATCGGCCGGGCGCAGATCAGCACCGCCGACGTCACCTCCCACCAGATGACGGTGGAACGCGACGGCAAGGTCATCCGCACCGTGCCGCTCAGCGCCGGGCGGGGCGGCGACTGGAAGTACCACACCACCAACGGCGTCCACCTGGCCATGTCGCGTGAGGACGTCACCACGATGACCTCGCCGGACGCCGGTCCCGGCAGTCCCGGCTACTACAGCATGACCGTCTACGACACCGTGCGCATCTCCAACAGCGGGGAGTACGTCCACGGGGCCCCCTGGTCGGTGGGCTCGCAGGGCAACTCCAACGTCAGTCACGGGTGCATCAACGTCAGCCCGGAGAACGCCAAGTGGTTCAAGGAGACCACGCTCATCGGCGACCCGATCATCGTCAGCGGCTCACCGCGGCCGCTGGAGCCCGCCAACGGGTGGGGCCACTGGCAGGAGAGCTGGCCGCAGTGGCTGCGGTGGAGCGGCCTGCGCTCCGGCTTCACCACCGAGGCGCTGTCGGCCGTCCCGGTCACCGACCACCTGGTCAAGCAGGACGGCGGCAAGGACCACAAGAAGACCACCACCTCCTGACAACCGGCCGCCATTCGCGAGGCCGCCGGACGGCGGGAGGCCCCGGGCGCGTGGTGCGCCCGGGGCCTCCCGGTGTTCTCGGCCGATCAGGTGGCGATGCCTGACCGGCTAGGGCCGGCTCAGTGGCCGATCGACCTGGTGGACTCCTTGTCGGCGCCCGCCCCGACCCCGGCGTGCGGAGCCGCGCCGTTGACGGCGTGGTGCCCGTCCGCGTGGTGGCCGTCCGCGCCGTCGTGGTGGCCGTCCAGCGAGATCGCGTCGGTGTCGGCGGAGTAGGTCTGGCTGAGCCTCGCCCGCAGCCTGCCGAGCGGGCCGCGCGCCCCCTTCGGCGGGATGCCCTCGCCGTCCGGGGCGGCCTCGATGGCCGGGATCCGCTTCTTGCCCAGCACGTGCGCCGCGATGTCCTCGGCCGGCGGGACGTGCACCTCGATGTACTCGCCGTTCGGCAGGCGCTTGATGACGCCCGACTCGACGCCGTGGTGCAGCACCTCCTGGTCACCGCGCTGCAGGCCGATGCAGATGCGGTAGGTGACGAAGTACGCGATGGCCGGGCCGATGAAGATCGCCCAGCGTCCCACGACCGTCGTGGTGTACAGCGAGATGTGGAACTTCGCCGAGATCCAGTCGTTGGCGCCCAGCAGCCACAGGATGCCGTAGAACGCGATGGCCGCCAGACCGATCGAGGTGCGGTGCGGGTTGTTGCGGGGACGGTCGGCGACGTGGTGCTCGCTGCGGTCCCCGGTGATCCACTGCTCCGCGAACGGGTACAGCGCCAGGCCGGTCATGATGATGCCCATCGGCACCAGGGCCGGGATCAGCACGCTCAGCGCCAGCGTGTGCCCCAGGAAGTTGATCTCCCAGGCCGGCATGAGCCGCAGCGCGCCCTCCAGGAAGCCCATGTAGAAGTCGGGCTGCGAACCCGCCGAGATGTCCGCCGGCGTGTACGGGCCGAACAGCCAGATCGGGTTGATCTGGGCGAAGGTGCCGAGCAGCGCCAGGACCCCGAAGGTGAACAGGAAGTACGCCCCGGACTTGGCCATGAACGACGGGTAGAACGGCGCGCCGACCACGTTCTGCTCGGTGCGGCCCTTGCCCGGCATCTGGGTGTGCTTCTGCACCCACATGAGGATCAGGTGGGCGGAGATCAGCGCCAGCAGGATGCCCGGGATCAGCAGGATGTGGATGCTGTAGAACCGCGAGATCACGTCGTGGCCGGGGTACTCCCCGCCGAACAGGAAGAACGTGATGTACGTGCCGACCAGCGGGATCGACATGGCCACGCCCTCGGTGATCCGCAGACCGGCGCCGGAGAGCAGGTCGTCGGGCAGGGAGTAGCCGGTCAGGCCCTCAAGGAGCGCCAGGGTGAGCAGCAGCACACCGATGATCCAGTTGAGCTCGCGCGGCTTGCGGTAGGCCCCGGTGAAGAACACCCGGAGCATGTGCACCATCATGCCCGCCACGAACAGCAGCGCCGCCCAGTGGTGGATCTGACGGATCAGCAGGCCGCCGCGGATGTCGAAGCTGATGTTCAGCGACGACGCGTACGCCTCGGACATCCGGACGCCCACGAGCGGCTCGTAGGAGCCGTTGTAGACGACCTCGCCCATGCTCGGCTTGAAGAAGAACGTCAGGAACGTCCCGGTGAGCAGCAGGATGACGAACGAGTACAGGGCGATCTCACCCAGCAGGAACGACCAGTGGTCCGGGAAGACCTTGCGCAGGTTGCGCTTCAGGAAGTTGCCCGCGCCGATGCGCTCGTCGACGAAGTTGGCGGGTCCCGCTATGGCCTTTGGAGTGCTGTCCAGGCTCATGCCTTCCCCCTGACTTCGGCTTCGGCGTCCCCGCGCTCCCAGAAGCTGGGACCGACCGGGACGTTGAAGTCGCTCTGTGCGATGAGGTAACCCTCGCCGTCGACCGCGATCGGCAGCTGGGGCAGCGGACGCGCGGCGGGACCGAAGATGACCTTCGCCCCGTCCGCCGCGTCGAAGGTCGACTGGTGGCAGGGGCAGAGGATGTGGTGCGTCGTCTGCTCGTACAGCGCCGCCGGGCAGCCGACGTGCGTGCAGATCTTCGAGTAGGCGACGATCCCGTCGTGGGTCCAGTTGATGTTGGTGCCCGGCTTGAGCTCCTCGGGCCTGAACTTGATCAGGATCAGCGTGGCCTTGGCCAGCGCGTTCAGGTCCTCCTCATGCCCTTCCGGCACCACTGACAGGATACCGCCGGGAGAGTTGAAGTCGGCCGCGCGGATCGGCTGCTTGGTGCCCTCGACCATCAGGCGGCGGCCCTTGGACCAGACCGTGTGCCGCAGGCTCGTGCCCGGCAGCGGGCCGAGGTCCTTCAGCAGCACCAGCGGCAGCAGGCCGAGCGGCGCCGCGGCCAGCAGCAGGGTGCGGCGCAGCAGCTTGTACTTGACGAAGCCGCTCTCGTTGGCGCCCTGCAGGAAGGTGTCGTTGACGCTCTCGCGGACGTCCGTGGCCGAGACCATCGGGTGACGTTCCTGCACGAGGTTGTACTTCGGCATGATCTGGCGGACCCAGACCACGATGCCGGCCGCCAGCGACAGCAGGGCGACGGTCAGCGAGCTGCCGAGTGCGAGGTTGGAGGTCGCCGTGCGGTCGATCGTGCCGACCTGGAACACCACGTAGGAGGCGACGAACGCGACGGCGGCGAGGAAGGACACCACGAACAGCAGCGCGACGATGCGCTCCGCCTTGCGGGCCTTGTCCGGGTCGGGGTAGGTCACCCCCTCGTGCTTGATCGGCTCGCGGGTGCTGACCGGCGCCCCGAGCGCGGACGCCTCGTCCCCCGGCGGGGGCGTGCCGATGACGCGCCGCGGGACGCGCTCCTCGGCCTGCTCGATGTCGTTGGGGTTCTCAGTCATGGTTGACCTGACGCTTCTTGGCGGTGATCCAGATGGCGGCGAGCGCGAGGAGGCTGATGCCGACGATCCAGGCGACCAGGCCCTCGGTGACCGGGCCGATGCGGCCGAGGCCGCTGCCGCCCGGGTCCGTCTGCTGACGCACGCTGACGATGTAGGCGATCATGTCCCGCTTCTCGTCGGGAGTGATCGTCGTGTCGTTGAAGACCGGCATCGCCTGCGGGCCGGTGATCATCGCCTCGTAGATCTGGGTGGGGGTGGCGGGGTTCAGCGGAGGGGCGTACTTGCCGTAGGTCAGGCCGCCGCCGGAACCGACGAAGTTGTGGCACTGGATGCAGTTCGCCCGGAACAGCTCACCGCCCTTGGCCGGGTCGCCCTTGCTCGGGTCGACCGACTCCAGCGAAGGCTTGGTCGGGCCGCCGCCCAGCGACTGCACGTACGCGGCGAGCTGCCGGATGCTGTCCTGGTTGACCCACTCCGGCAGGCGCTTGCGCGGCGCCTGCGGGCCGGGGTCCGCGTACGGCATGCGGCCGCTGGAGACCTGGAAGTCCACAGCGGCGGCGCCGACGCCGACGAGGCTCGGGCCCGACCCACCACCTGAGGAGTACGACCCCTCGCCGTTCAGGCCGTGGCAGCTCGCGCAGTGCGCCGCGAACAGATCCTTGCCCGCGGCCACGTCGTCCGCCTTGCCGGAGGCGATCGCCGCGTCGGCCCGGTCTCCCACGGGCGCCGCCAGGGCGTACACCACGCCGAGGAGGCTCAGGGCAAGGATGAGGACGGCGTATCGCGCGAGCGGATGCCGCCTCCGTGCGGTGATCGAGTTCACCGATATCCTCGTTCCGATCATTTGATGATGTAGATGGTCGCGAAGAGGCCCAGCCAGACGACGTCGACGAAGTGCCAGTAGTAGGACACGACGATCGCGCTGGTGGCCTGCTCATGGGTGAAGCGCTTCGCGGCGTACGTGCGTCCCAGCATGAACAGGAACGCGATCAGGCCACCGGTCACGTGCAGGCCGTGGAAGCCCGTGGTCAGGTAGAAGACCGACCCGTAGGCGTTGGAGGACAGCGTCACGCCCTCCTCCACGAGGTTGTGGTACTCGTACAGCTGGCCGCCGACGAACCAGGCGCCCATGAGGAAGCTGACGACGTACCAGAACCGGAGCTTGCCGACCTGACCCCGCTCCGCGGCCCACACGCCGAGCTGGCACGTCACACTCGACAGCACCAGCACGATGGTGTTGACCAGCGCGTACGGGACGTCGAGGTGCACGCCCTCGGGAGTCGTGGGCCAGGGGTTGCCCTGCGCGAGGGTGACCGACCGGATGGTGAAGTACATCGCGAACAGCGCCGCGAAGAACATGAGCTCTGAGGACAGCCAGACGATCGTCCCGACCTGGACCAGATTGGGCCGGCGGGACGGTGCTGCTGCCGTCGTCGAAATTGCGGATGCTGTCGCCACGTCCAGCATTATTGCGGCACTAGAGGCCGGGTCGCCGCACGACCCCCCGGTAAGGCCGCCTCGGCCCGATAAACCAGACATAAGCCCGGAACTGCACGAAGCGTGACTGGTCTGGGTTTCCGCCGCCGGGGACAGGTACCATCCGTGGTGACCATACCTCGTCCCAACCGATAGTGAGCGCGACCGTGAGCATGAGGGTTCTCGTCTACAGCGACGACGCAAGCACCCGCGAGAAGGTGCGGCTGGCGATCGGTCGGCGTCCGGCCGCCGACGTGCCCCTCGTGGAGATCGTCGAGTGCGCCACGCAGCCGGCGGTCGTCAAGCACCTGGACTCCGGCGAGATCGACGTCGCCGTCCTCGACGGCGAGGCCGTTCCCGCGGGCGGCATGGGCATCAGCCGCCAGGCCAAGGACGAGGTGTACGACTGCCCGCCCATCTGCCTGATCATCGGCCGCCGGGACGACCGCTGGCTCGCCGACTGGTCGCGCGCCGACGCCGTCGTGGCGCAGCCGATCGACCCGATGGCGCTCGCCGAGGCCGTCGCCGGCCTCATGCGCGCGCGTTCGGCCTCCCGCAGCATCACCTCCCACTGAATCTGCCGCCACTGACCGGAGACTCCATGGACGCGCGCACCACGTGGCCCGCGCTGCTCAGCGCCCTGCTGACCGGCGAGCACCTCACCGCCGACGAGACCGGCTGGGCCATGGGCGAGATCATGTCCGGCCGGGCGACCACCGCGCAGATCGCCGCCTTCGCCACCGCGCTGAAGGCCAAGGGCGAGACGGTCGCCGAGGTCACCGGGCTCGCGCGCACCATGCTCGAGTTCGCCACCCCGCTGTCGGTCGAGGGCCCGACCGTCGACATCGTCGGCACCGGCGGCGACCGGGCCCACACCGTCAACGTCTCGACCATGGCCGCCATCGTCGCCGCCGCGGCCGGGGCGCGGGTCGTCAAGCACGGCAACCGCTCGGCCTCCTCCTCGGTGGGCGCCGCCGACGTGCTCGAATACCTCGGCGTCGTCCTCGACCTGCCGCCGGAGCTCACCGCGCGCACGGCCGTCGAGGCGGGCATCGCCTTCTGCTTCGCGCCGGTCTACCACCCCGCGCTGCGCTTCGCGGGCCCGGTCCGCAAGGAGATCGGCATCCCGACCTTCTTCAACTTCCTCGGCCCGCTCACCAACCCCGCCCGCCCGTCCGCGCAGGCCATCGGCGTCTACGACCCGCGCATGCTGCCGGTCGTCGCAGGCGTCTTCGCCGAGCGGGGGGTGTCGGCCCTGGTGTTCCGGGGCGACGACGGCCTCGACGAGCTGTCCACGGCCACCACCTCCACCGTGTGGGTGGTCCGCGACGGCACCGCGGTCCAGACCGTCTTCGACCCGCTCGACATCGGCGTCCCGCGCTCCGACCCCGGCGCGCTGCGCGGCGGCGACGTCGAGTTCAACGCCCGCGCGGTGAACGAGCTGGTGGACGGCAAGCAGGGCCCGGTGCGCGACGCCGTCCTGCTCAACGCCGCCGCG
>NZ_BMNT01000017.1:0-25354 GCF_014646695.1 Sphaerisporangium melleum | reverse complement strand
GCCCTGGTCAGCCTGGACGCCTACACCGCCGACGGCTCGGCCTCCCCGGGCGCCGCCGTGGCCGAGTCCGCCGACGCCCTGGTCGCCGCCATGACCGGTGCCTACGCCCGCGCCGCCGAGGCCGTCGACTCCGGCCGCGCCGCCGAGACCCTCACCCGCTGGGTCGAGATCAGCCGCTCCCACAAACAGCACCCCTGACCCGCCGTAACCCGTGTACGCACCGGCCATCCCCGCCTTGGGTGGATAGGCCGCCCTCGTCGTGCCGACCGGCTGTCCCCCCTCGCGGGGCCGGTCACGTCGCGCGGACCGGACCTCGCCCACGCGCCGGCTGCCCCCGCCCGAGGGTCGGCCGCTCTGGTCGTGCCGACCGGCTGTCCCCCCTCGGGGGGCCGGTCACGTCGCGCGGACCGGATCTCGCCCACGCGCCGGCTGCCCCCGCCCGAGGGTCGGCCGCTCTGGTCGTGCCGACCGGCCGATGACGCTCGAAGCCGCCCCGTGCGGCCTGCGCCTTACCCGGCGGGTAATCGACGGGCGACACTTGGAGGCGAGAGGCTCGCGGCATGAGCGATGACACCCGTGACGTCGTGGCGGAACTACTGCGCCGGATGGCCGAGGGCGATCACGACCGTACGGCGGACCTGTTCGCGGAGCCGGTCGACTGGGGCCTCGCCTGGCCGGCCGAGGGGCACCCGGCGGTGCCGTGGATCCGGCCCCGGTCCAGCCGGGCCGACGTGGCCGACCACTTCCGGTCCTTGGCGGCCCACCACGTGCCCGAGCTGAACGGCACGTCCGTCCAGCGGATCCTGGTCGACGGCGCGGACGCCGTGGTGCTCGGCGAGATCGTTCAGACCGTACGAGACAGCGGCGCGGCGTACACCTCCCCGTTCGCCCTCCACCTCACCGTGAAGGACGGCCTGGTGACCCGCTTCCACATCTACGAGGACAGCCTCACCGTGGCCCGAGCCCTCAGCTTTCGCTCCTCGTCTGTCAGGGAGGTCGGCGCACTCCAGGGAGACCGGGAAATCCGGTGTTGACCGGCACCTCAATACCGGTAGGGCGACGCGTCCTCGGTCCCGTTCGTGTGCGTCGTCCACAGAACGGGGTTCGGCGGCCTGAGGAGCGGCGTGAGCTGGTCTGCTGCCGGGCATGGGTCATCAGCGTGACACCGTCGGGTCGGACGCCCTGCACAGGTTGGCCGCGGAGCAGGATCAGGTGCTCAGCCGGCGCCAGTTGATCGCTCTGGGCTTCTCCCGGCACCGGCTCCGTGATCAGTTGGCCGCCCGCCGCTGGCAACGTGCCGGCCGGAAGAGCGTCGTCGTGAACACCGGTCCGCTGTCGGAACGTCAGCAATGGTGGGTGGCCCTGTTCGACAGCGGCCCCAAGGCGGTGCTGGCAGGGCTGACCGCTGCGCAGGCCAGTGGGCTGGAGGGCTTCCGGCGCAGGCCGATCCACGTTCTGGTCCCTGATGGAGGCGCGGGCGTGCCACCGCCCGGCGTCCGGCTGCACTCCTCGCGCAGTCCGCGGCCCGGTGATGTTCACCCGCTCCTGAGACCTCCCCGGACGATCATGAGCCGCTCGCTCGTCGACGCCGCCCTGTGGGAGCCGCGCCTACGTCTCGGCGCGGCCATCCTCGCAGCCGGCGTCCAGCAGAGGCTCGCGCGAGCCCGCGATCTACGTGAGTTGACCGAGCGGGCGACCTGGAGCGCGGCGCGCCCGTTCTACCTGGCCGTGCTGGGGGACATCGAAGGAGGCGCGCACGCGCTGACCGAGCTGGACTTCGCGGACATCTGCCGGCGCCACCACCTGCCGCCGCCCACGCGGCAGGGCAGGCGCAAAGACGCGCAGAGACGTGTTCGCTACCTCGACGCCGAGTGGACTCCCTGGCGGCTCGCCGTCGAGATCGACGGCGCCCCTCACCTGGACGTTCTGCATGCCTGGGCGGACATGACCCGCCAGAACGAGATCGTGCTGGCCACCGATCTGTGCGTGCTTCGCTTCCCCAGCGTCGCCCTCAGAACGGACGAAGGGACGGTGGTCGATCACGTCCGCCGCGGCCTGCGCCTGAACGGCTGGCGCGGCTGAAAAGTGCCGGACTGCTAGATCATTCGCGCGCTCTAGCGCCCGTTCGATCTTGCACCTCCCTGTGGGCGGCGCTCAGTCGGCTTCGGCGAAGCCGATGGAGAAGGCGGAGTCGAGGTCGTGCTTGGAGTAGGTGCGGAACGCCAGGTGGGTCTCGGTGGCCAGGACGCCGGCCACCTTGTTGATCCGCCCGGGGATCACCTCGGCGATCTCCTCGTAGGCGGCGACCCGGACCATGGCCACCAGGTCGTAGTCACCGGTGATCGAGTACACCTCGCTGACCCGGTCGAGGTCGGCGATGGTCTGAGCGACCTCGGGAATCCGGTCGACCTCCGCCTTGATGTGCACGATCGCGGTGATCATAAGCGCTCTCTCCTTTGAGTACGGCTTGTCCTGACTGTAGCGCCGACGCGAGTGACCGCCGTCACCGCCTCTCACGGATCTCCACCGGCGGCCTTGTCGGCACTCAGAGTGATGGACACTGAACACAGCCGTGACCTTCCCGGAGGCGTGCGGCACTGACCGTACGGCCGGAGAGCCCGTTCGCTCCGTGTCCTCACCGGGGAGGGTGGTCAGGGTTGCGGGGAGTGCGGGGTGGGTGCGGCCCGGGTGACGGTGACGGCGTCGAGGTCCAGGAGCTTCTCGACCATGGGGTAGATCTCGTTCTTCCAGCGGTCGGTCTCGTACACGGCGGCGTAGACCCTCTCGTGCTGAGCTTCGCTCGCGAAGCGGCGCATGGTGAGGTAGCCGTCCGGGTCCTCCGCGTCGATGAGGGAGGCGACCACCGCCATGCCGTGCCCGGTCATGTAGGGGATCACCGTCCCCTCCATGTACTCCACCCACTCGTCCCGCATGCCGGGCCAGGTCCGATACCGGCGGATCTCGTAGAACAACGTCTTTCTTTCCTTCCGAACTCCGTACGCGCACCGGGTCGGCGCGAGGCGGGAGCGCGGTGTGCCGGCGCCCCGGCCGCGCCGGATCCCTCGACCGATCATGTCGTGCCGGCGGTCGTGTGAGCGACGGATCGGACGGGATCAGGTGAGCAGGTGGGGGAACCCCAGCGGTGTGCCTTCACGGACTCACCGGAAATGCACCTGTCGGATTTCGCTCAGCTGCCGGAGTGACGGGAACGGGACCAATTTGGAGGAGTTCGTACGCCAGGCGACCTGTCGACTGACGGGGAGCGGATAGTCCAGCAGGAGAAGTCTGGGGTGAGGATCACTAATTCAATCAGCCGGGTGCAATTCATCCGGGGGTTCTCCCGGCCGTGTTCGAGGGACGGCGGCGCGGCCGAGGGCAGGTCACCTTCGGCATGGTTCCAAGGGTGCCCACCGCGCTGCCGCCCCGGCTTATGGATGGTCAATGTGGAACGATGGTCAGGCGGTCGCAGGTTGCGGAACGCTGCGGTTTCCCGGACTCTATCTCTTGTATTTCACTTGGCTCGCGCGTACTTCACCTGGAACCAGACGGTCCGGCCGGCCGGGTTGTCGTGAACGTCCCAGCGGTGCGCGATGGCCTGGACGAGAAGTAGACCACGCCCGCTCTCGCCGTCCTGCTCACCGCACACGTGCGGCACCTCCGCACCTCCGGCGTCGACCACGTCGACATGGATCACGTCATGGCGGTCGGCGAGGGCGAGCGTCACTTTCCCGCCGTTCTTCGAATCGGAATGGACGATCGAGTTGGTGACGACCTCGGAGACCAGGAGGGTCACGTCGTCGAGGGCGGGATGCCCGGCGCCGAGCTTCTCCCGCACATATGCGCGGGCCTCGGCGACCGATTCCGGGGAACCGATCAGTTCGATGGCGTCGAGCAGGCTTCCCGTCGTCATTCCGTTGCCTTTTCCATCGTCGGAGAATCGCTGACCTCTTGCGGACTTCGCGTTATCAGAGTGCCCGTGTGCGGCTACGCTTGGCAGCGGAATCGGCCGACCCTGTGCTTACTGCTCGGTCAGCAAGCCGGTCGGAGAAAGGAAACGTCCGATTTAAGGCAGGTAGGTGAAAATTGTCTTCCGGGAAAGAGATCGACCCCCACGAGTCTCCCCGTGCCCTCTTCGCTTTCGAGCTCCGGCGGCACCGCAATCGGGTACATCTGTCGCAGCGGCAGCTCGCCGAGCGCATCGGCTTCTCCGACTCGATGGTCAACCTCGTCGAGCAGGCCAAGCGGCGCCCCTCCCAGCAGTTCGCCGAGCTGTGCGACCGTGTCCTCGGCCTCGACGGCACCATGGCCAGGTTGTACACCGCGACCACCTGGCCTCAGGCGCCAGAGCACTTCCGCCCCTGGCTGGACGAGGAGCAGGACGCCACCGACCTGCGCTTCTGGGAGCCGACCATCGTCCCCGGCCTCCTCCAGACGGAGGCCTACGCGCGCCGCATTCTCAGCGTGTCGCCTGGCATCACCGAGAAGGAGGTGGAAGAGCGCGTCGCCGGGCGCATGCAGCGGCGAGTGATCCTCCAGCGCAACCGGCCGCCGGTGATCAACGTGATCATGGACGAGGCCGTGATCCATCGCCAGGTGGGCGGCGTGGCCGTCATGATGGAGCAACTGTGCTTCCTACTGGAGCTGGCCCGGCCACCCCAGCTCACCATCCAGATCGTGCCGCACATCAATGACGTGCACTGTGGGCTGGTCGGTGGATTCATCATCGCCAAGCGGCACGGTGCGGCCTACGCTGCCTATGTGGGCGCGCAACCCTACGGGCGCACTGTGGACGACCGGGCGACGCTCGCCCGGCTTGTCCGCCGATATGACGCGATCAGAGGTGACGCACTGTCGTGCCAGCAGTCGCTCCGGCTCATCGAGGAAGTGGTGCAGCGAAATGATCCCTGAACCTCCCGGCCTGAGGTGGCGGAAGAGCAGCTACAGCGGCGATGAGGGTGACAACTGCGTTGAGGTGGCCCGGGTACGGCCAGGCCTGATCGCGGTGCGGGACAGTAAGACCCCCTCGGACCCGATCCTCGCGGTCGGCTCCGGCGAGTGGTCGGCGTTCCTCGCCGCGGTCAAGACCGGCTCGCAGATCTGACCTCTCTCGCCGCTGAACACCAAGGTTCCTGGTCCATCTGGATGGTGGATGGGCCGGGGACCGCCGGGCGGAGCCGCCTGTCGTCGCCGCCTAAGGCACGATCAGAGTCGTTCGGGCAGTTTCTCCGGTTCATCGAGGAAGTGATCGGTAGTGCTGAGTCCTGATCTTCTGGGCCTCCGGTGGCGTAAGAGCAGCCACAGCGGTCACGAGGGTGACAACTGCGTCGAGGTGGCCCGGGTACGGCCAGGCCTGATCGCGGTGCGGGACAGTAAGACCCTCTCGGGTTCGGTCCTCGCGGTGGGTTCCGGCGAGTGGTCGGCGTTCCTCGCCGCGGTCAAGACCGGCTCGCAGATCTGACCCCTCGCACCGCTCAACACCAAGGTTCCTGGTCCATCTGGATGGTGGATGGGCCGGGAACCGCCGGGCGGAGCCGCCTGTCGTCGCCGCCTAAGGCACGATCAGAGTCGTTCGGGCAGTTTCTCCGGCTCATCGAGGAAGTGATCGGTAGTGCTGAGTCCTGATCTTCTGGGCCTCCGGTGGCGTAAGAGCAGCTACAGCGGTCACGAGGGTGACAACTGCGTCGAGGTGGCCCGCGTACGGCCTGGCCTGGTCGCGGTGCGGGACAGCAAGATCCCCTCGGGCCCCGTCCTCGCGATCGGCTCCGGCGAATGGTCGGCGTTCCTCGCCGTGGTCAAGACCGACCGAGCGGATCTCTTTGACCCGCTTGGCCTCCTGATCGCGGACATGGTCGCCGAGACTGGAGAGCCCACCGAGATGGACAGGGCGTGGGCGGATGAGGCGTTGGCCAAGGCCGTCGCGGCCCAGCGCCGTCGTCAGACCGTTGGAAGGGACGCAGCGTCAACGGCTTCCTGAGTACGTCTGGTCAGGATGGGATACGCCCGAGGTTTGGGTGATCACCCGGTAGCCGGCGTCAGCGGTGGGGGCGGTTTTCTACGCGGGGGTAGTGGGACTGGACGCCGTCGTAGGCGCGGTCTATGCGGGGTTTGAGGCGGGCGGCGCCGCGGGCGGGGAGGCTCCAGGTGCCCTCGACGCGGACCAGGCGGACGCCGGGGGTGTCGAGCCAGCGCAGGATGCACTCGGTCTCCTCGGCGATGGCGGCCGGGAGGGGGCCGGGGCCGGGGGTGACGGTCTCGGCGGTGGCGACCAGCGCGTCGACGTACGGCGTCGGGTGCGCGCCCCGGGGCATGACCCCGGCGGCGGCCAGCCGGCCGTGCCGGACGACGTGGATCTCCCAGCCGCCGTCGAACGCCGGGCTCGCGGCGATCATTTCCGGGATGCCGGTCAGGGAGGTGAGCCGCTGCATGCGGGCCGCCGTGCGCACGTACACGGCCAGGCGGTCGCGGTCGACGGCGGCCTCTTCGTACCGCTGCTCGGCGGCCAGCCGCCGCATGCGCTCCTCCAGCGCGGAGAACACCGGACCCGGGTCGTGCTCCATGGCGGCCCGGGCCGCGTCGGCGTGCCGCCGGTAGTCGTCCACGCCCTGGCGGCCCTCGCAGGGCGCGCCGCAGCGGCCCATCTCGGCCAGCACGCACGCCGGCCGGTGGGTGCGCGTGGTGATGCGCTCGGTGCACTGCCGCAGCGGGAGCGCCTCGTGCAGCGCGGCCCGGGCGTCCTCGGCTCCCCGGGCCGAGGAGAACGGGCCGAGGTAGGTGCCCTGGTCGGCCTTGACCTCGCGGACGATGGACAGGCGGGGGAAAGGCTCGTCGGTGAGCTTGAGCCAGACGACCTTCTCGGGGAAGCGGGAACGGCGGTTGTAGCGGGGTTTGGTGGCGCCGATCAGCCGCAGCTCGCGCACCTCGGCCTCCAGGCCGGTGGCGCACACGATGGGCCGCACACGCTCGGCGATGCCGATCATCTCGCGGATGCGCGGCCGGGTCTCGCTCGCGGTGAAGTACGACTTGACGCGCTGGCGCAGGTCGCCGCTCTTGCCGACGTACAGCGCCTCGCCGCGCTCGTCCTCGAAGACGTACACGCCCGGGGTGCTCGGGATGCTCGCCGCGAGGTGGCGTTTGCGCTTCTGCTCGGGGGAGGGGGCGCGGACGAAGCCCTTGAGCTCTTCGAGGGTCTGCACGCCGTACGCCCCGACGCGTTCGATGAG
Source organism: Sphaerisporangium melleum (assembly GCF_014646695.1). Classification (GTDB taxonomy): domain Bacteria; phylum Actinomycetota; class Actinomycetes; order Streptosporangiales; family Streptosporangiaceae; genus Sphaerisporangium; species Sphaerisporangium melleum. The sequence goes on along the minus strand of NZ_BMNT01000017.1, from coordinate 18,134 downwards.
CGCGTGCAGCACGTCCACCGTGGCCTTGGCGTCGGCCAGGGCGCGGTGGCACGGCTCGGTGGTGCTGCGGAAGACCCGCGCCAGGGTGGACAGCTTGCAGTTGGGCACCTCGTCACGCGTCAGGACGCGCCGGGCGAGGTCGGCGGTGTCGACCACGGGGTTGGCGGGCGGCGGATAGCCGTGGGCCTGGCAGTTCGCCTTGATGAAGCCGACGTCGAACGGGGCGTTGTGCGCGACCAGCGTGGTGCCGCGCGCGAACTCCAGGAACGCGGGCAGGACCTGCTCGATGCGCGGCGCCGCCATGACCATCGCGTCGGTGATGCCGGTGAGCACGGTGATGAACGGCGGGATGGCCCGGCCCGGATCGACCAGGGTGGCGAACTCGCCGAGCACCTCGCCGCCGCGCACCTTGACCGCGCCGATCTCGGTGATGGCGTGCTCGGCCGACGACCCGCCGGTCGTCTCCAGGTCGAACACGACGAAGGTCACCTGGTCGAGCGGTGTGCCCAGCTCGTCAAGCGTTCCTTGAACCCCGATCTCCACGAGCATGACCATACGATCGCCCTCCGACAGTTCGGCACCGCCCCCACCGAAGCGGCTGCTCACACCGGCGATGCGGACCGGGCTTCCGGCCTGTCGGCGGTGGCGGACGGCCGGAGGGGGTGTCGGCGAGGTCCGCCCGAGCGTGCATGCCCCATCCGGGGACAGCGAGAGGCCGTAGCCGTCGAGTCCCGGACGTGGCCGGCGGCCGGGCCGCAGAGTTCAGGAGGCGTGGTGTCCGTGTGGTGCCGGTTGCCGCCGGACGGTTGCTCCGGGTCCGGCGGGGGCGTGTGTCCGCTCGGGCACAGGGGAGGCCGGGGCCGGAGGGCGCCATGGTGTCGACGTGGCGGGCGTGCCGCCGTTGTCATCGGCCGGGGCATCGGTCGCCGTGCGCCAGGGGCAGGCCGTGGTCGGGTGTGGTCAGGTTGGGTGTTCTCGGCTACGTGATCTTGAAGCTGGGGGCTTGGAACGGGTCTTGTGGGGCGGCCGGTGGCACGGAACCGGGTGGGAAGCGCTCTGACCACGAACGCGTCAGCCGTACCCTTGTCGGATAGACGAAATTTGAACGGCCAGCCAGCTAGGGGAAGACGGATGAGCTCAGCCGGAGAAGGCCTGTCTCGCCCGCTGCCCGAGCAGGTCCGTTTACACGTGGTCGATCTCGCCGCTCAGGTGCTCGGCACGATGCAGCCCGCCGCGATCCCGCCCCCGCTCAAGGGCATCGCGAAGTTCGATCCACGCAAGCGCGCCCGTCTTGGGAGCGCGCCGATCGCGGCCCAGCTCGAGACCGACAAGAAGTTCCGCGAGATCGTCGCCGAGAGCCTCAAGGAGGCCTGGCCCGAGCTGGTCGCGAGCCTGGAGGAGGGCGCCGTCCCGCCCGCCGCCGAGCCGGTGCTGGTCGCCGCCGCCGCCTACCTGACCCGGCCGCCTGGCTGGCCCGACCTGGTGGAGACCGCCCGCGCCGACCTGGAGCAGGCCGCGGCCGCCGCCGAGGGCAGCGCGCAGGAGCAGACCGTCACGCGGCTGCGCGAGCAGCTCGCCGCCCAGAAGGCCGCCGCCAAGGAGGAGGCCGAACGGCTGCGTGAGCAGCTCAAGGCGTCGCGTGCCGAGGTCGCCGACCTGCGGCGCAAGCTGCACGACTCGCGCGAGCGCGGCAGGCAGGCCGAGGAGCGCGCCGCCGAGCTGCAGGCGCTGGAGCAGGAGGCCCGGGCCTCGGTGTCCTCGGCGACCAGCGCGGTCGAGAGCGAGCTGCGCAAGCTCCGCGAGCGGCTGTCGGACGCCGAGCGCGCCCTGGAGGCGAGCCGCCGTGCCGCGCGAGAGGGGCGCAGCATCGAGGACGCGCGCGTCCGCGTGCTCCTGGACGCCCTGCAGGACGCGGCGCTCGGTCTGCGCAGCGAGCTGGCGCTGCCCGTGGCGATCAGCAGGCCGGCCGACTCGGTGACCGCCGTCAGCCCGGGACGGCCGTCGGTGCGGGCCGTGCCCGCGCGTGCCCTGTCCGACGACGACCCGGTCCTGCTGGACCAACTGCTGGCCATCCCGCACCTGCACCTGGTCGTGGACGGCTACAACGTGACCAAGACGGGGTACCCCTCGCTCACTCTGCTGGACCAGCGCTCGCGGCTGCTCACCGGCCTGGGTGGTCTCGCCGTGCAGACCCGGGCGGAGGTCACCTGCGTGTTCGACGGGGCCGAGCTGAACGGGCCGGTCCAGGTGTCGGCGCCGCGCGGGGTGCGCGTGCTGTTCAGCGCGCCGGGTGAGATCGCCGACGACCTCATCCGCCAGCTCGTCCGGGCCGAGCCGCCCGGGCGTGCGGTCGCGGTGGTGTCCTCCGACCGTGAGGTCGCCGACTCGGTGCGGCGCATGGGGGCCCGTCCGGTCCCCGCGACGCTGCTTCTGCGCCGCCTCGGCCGCTCCTGACCACGACCGCGGCACCGCCCTCGTCGGGGCCGGTGCCGCGGTCGTCACGTCCGGCCTGTACGGCCTCGATCCCTAGCGGCTCGGCACGGTCCCGAATTCCCTCGCCCTCGGCCGGCCGGTCGCCACGCCCACGCCGCTCGTGCGGATCGCCCGGGTGCGCCACGCGCTCACCGACCGCACCTCCGGCCCGGTGCAGGGCGGCGACCGGCCCCCGGCCGACGTCCGTGCCGCGCTGTGCGTCCCGTACGGCTCTTGCGAACCGACTCAGGGAGGGCGGCGGGTTTTACGGAACTGACCGGAGCTTGAGAGTTAAGGCCCGGGTTTGACCGTTCTCAGAGCATTTACCGAGGACGAGGTGCAGGTGTTCGTACCTTTCTGTAGGATCACCGCCCAGGTTGTCGCACTTTTTTCACAAAGGGAGCTGGCGTCCCAGTGGTTGTGCGTGGGATCCGGGTGGCCGGGCGGGTACCGGTGGCCGTCGGTCTGGTGGCCGCCGTCCTTCTGACGCAGGCGGGAGGCGCCGAGGCCAAGCCGAAGCCCACCCTCGCGCAGGTGAAAGCGCGGCTGGCCAAGCTCAACGACCAGGCCGACAAGGTGGTCGACCGCTACAACGGGGCCGGCGAGCGCTACAAGAAGGCCCGCAAGGAGTACAACGCGGTCAACGGCAAGCTCGGCAAGGAGCTCGGCCGGGTCGAGGACCTGCGGACCGGCCTGGTGTCGGTCGCCGTGAGCAGCTACCAGTCCGGTGACGTGCTGAGCTGGTCCAACCTGGTCACCCAGGACGATCCGGAATCGCTGCTGGCCGGTCTGGCGTCCATCGACCAGATGTCGGCGGGACGGTCGCGGACGATCGCCGAGTACGAGCAGGCCACCCGCTCGCTCAAGGGCGAGCGTGACAAGGCCAAGAGCTCCTACGACAAGGCGCTCAAGCTGCTGGACGACCTGCGCCGGCAGAAGAAGGACGTCGAGAAGCTGGTGGGCGAGCAGGAGCGGCTGCTGCGCCGGCTCAACGCCTACAACCCGGGCAATCCCAACAGCACCGGCGTCAAGTACACCGGGCCCGCCTCGGGCAACGCCCGTGCGGCGCTGCAGTTCGCCTTCGCCCAGATCGGCAAGCCCTACCGCTATGGCGGCACCGGGCCGGGCTCCTGGGACTGCTCGGGCCTCACCCAGGCGTCCTGGCGAGCGGCCGGGGTCAGCCTGCCGCGCACCGCCGCCGAGCAGTACTCCTGGGGCGCCTCCCGCCGGGTTCCCCTGAGCGCCGTGCAGCCGGGCGATCTGCTGTTCGCCGCGGGCCTCGGCCACGTCGGGATGTACGCCGGTGGCGGCAACATGGTGCACGCCCCCCGCACCGGCGACGTCGTCAAGGTCACGCCCCTGTCCTCCTACCGCACCCTCATCGGCGCCGTCCGCCCCTGATCCCCGCACGCCGCGTTTCCTCCCGTCGCCCGTCATGAACGGGCGGCCGTCTCGGGTGGCGGCGGCCACCGGCCCGGCGGCCCCGTGGCGGAGATCCTGGCGAGAGGTCAGGGACGTGGCTCTGGGGTGGCGGGGAGGTCGCGGCGGCGCTTGAGAGGGCCGGCCAGCAGGATGGGGCCGGTCAGCGCCAGCCCGGCCATGATGACCCACATCGCCGGACGGGTGCCCATGGCCTCGCCGAGTGCCCCGCCGAGCAGAGCGCCGAGCGGGATGGTGCCGTAGTTGACGAACTGCATGCTCACCGACACCCGGCCCAGCAGCCGCCGGGGCGTGTACGTCTGGCGGAAGCTCGCCTTGATGACGTTGCCCGCCACCACCCCGGCGACCAGGACGAACCCGCCGGCCGCGGCGATGGCCAGGCCGGGCCCCGGGCTCGCCGTCGGGATGAGGAGCCCGAACGGAGGGGCCAGCGCCTCGCATCCGATCAACGCGCGGGCGCTGCCGAAGCGCCGGGACAGCGGGGTGGCCACGAGAGCGCCGGCGACGCCGCCGAGGCTCATCGCCGCCACCAGTCCGCCGGCCGCGCCGGAGCCCATGCCGGCCTCGCGTACCAGGAAGACGACCAGGATGGCCTGGTAGCCCATCAGGGCGAGGTTGCTGGCCGCCCCGAAGACCGTGAGGACCCGCAGGTAGGGGTCACCGGCGACGAACCGCAGGCCCTCGCCGATCTCCCGCCGCAGCGTCGTCGCCCGCCTCCCCGCCGCCACGGGCGCTTCGCGGGTCCTGATGGCCAGCAGGCACAGCCCTGAGGCCAGGAAGCTGGCCGCGTCCACCAGCACCCCGCCGACCGCGCCGAACGCCTGCGCGATGACACCGGCGGCCCCGGGACCGGCCACCTGGACGGCCGACTCGGCGCCCTGCAGCTTGGCGTTGCCCTCGGGAAGGTCGGCCGGGGCGACCACGGACGGAAGGTACACCTGGTAGGCGGTCTGGAAGAACACCTTGCCGGTGCCGGTGAGCAGCGCCACGGCGAGCAGGTGGCCGATGGTGAGCACCCCTTGCCAGGCCGCGACCGGGACGCTGAGGAACAGCAGGAACGACGCGGCGTCGCAGGCGAGCATCACCGGCCGGCGGGGGAGACGGTCGACCCAGGCCCCGGCGGGCAGGCCGATGAGCAGCCAGGGCACCCAGGCGGCCGCGGCCAGCAGCGCCACCTCCAGTGTGCTCGCCCGCAGGGTCGTGATCGCGACCAGGGGGAGGGCCACCGAGGTGAGGGAGTTGCCGAAGCCGCTCGTGGTCTCCCCGATCCACAGCAGCCGGAAGTCACGCTGGCGCAGCAGCCCCCACCGCCGCCGCCCCGCTCGGCCTCCGCCGGACGGCGATGGTGCCGCGGACCGGGAGGAGGCCGTGGACGCGGAGGAGGGGGACGGCGACGCGGTGGGGGAGGGGCGCGGAGACGGGAAACCGGGCCGGGGGGCGGGGGAACCAGCTCGCGAGGTGGAGCCCGGCAGGGCGGCCCGCGAGACACCGCTCAGGCCTGCCCGCCGCTCCGGATGGGTGTCGGACCCCATCTGCCGGCCGGGAACGGCGTCGGGACTCGCCGGCCGGTCGGGCTGGGTGCCGGAGCCCGTCCGACGGCCCGGGGAGGCGTCAGCGCCCACTCGGCGGTCCGGAGGGGCCTCGCGCCCCATCGGGCGGCCGGGCTGGGCGGCCAATGACGAGGACGGGCGGGCGGGCCTCATGGCCGGCCCGGCACGCCGTAGGCGAAGACGAACACCGGGTCCCGGTGCCGCCCGTCGTCCGGCGGCACCCGCTTGCCCCACCGGTCGAACAGGGCGAGGAGTTCCGCCTCGAACTCGTGCAGTTCGGCCGGGGTGAGACGCAGCCACTTGTCCGTGGAGAAGGGGGCGTCGTCCCAGGCCTCGCGCTCCTCGTCGCTCACGGCGTACCAGGCGCGGACCATGCCCACGTGGTGGTCGAGGTTGAGGGAGGCCGCGGCGCCCGCGACGGCGGCCGACGCGGGGTCCGCGCTGAAATCGGAGGTCGTCCAGCGCAGTTCCGCCGAGGTCAGCCGCCACCAGCGCTCGCGCCGGTCGCGGGCCAGCTCGGGGGCCTCCTCGATCAGTGCGCTCGCCGAGAGGACCCGCAGGTGGTGGCTGGCGTTGGCGACGGCCTGGCCGGTGTGTTCGGCCAGCATGCTCGCGGTGCACGGGCCGTAGACCTTCAGCGCGTCCATCATCCGGCGCCGGAGCGGATGTGCCAGGGCGGCCAGCACCCGCGAGTCGGTGATCTGGCGGACGCCGCGCTTCTCATCATCGGACATACGACGCACTCTTCCATCTGCAACGTCAGTTGCGCAATGACTCTTGCGAAAGACTCATTGCGCACGATGGTGTCGCCCGGCCGCCACATCTGGGCCGTCACGCGTCGAGGTCGGCGCACGCCCTCGGCGTCCCTCGGCTGTGGCTGGTGTTACTGGTGGGGTTCACTGCGGTGTCATTTCCTGTCGTGTGGTGCGAATCACAGTTGGGTCACGGATGCCGTTGTTGTGCAGGGGGTTCGTGATTTACCGGAGCTTTATTTGATCTACCTGGCTTTGTCAGGGCTTTGCGTCAGCTTTGGTCGGCTGTGTAGCTTCCTGTCCGCGGCGAGCACGCCATGCCGTCGCGTACGAAGCCGGTCCAGCCGACCGGTGAGTGCACGACAATCCAGCGGCCACCGCCGCCTGACTCCGGCGTGAACCATGCGCCGTGGGGCGGTGACCTGCCGAATCCGTGCGGCAAGGAGCACGGAACCGGGGACCCAAAAGATCGGCTAATTCCCGATCAGGGGTGAATCGGCGTCTCTATGGCGTCGTAGGGCTACTTCCATGCCCGAATCCGTCAGCTAACCCGGTAGGCGTGAGTGGAAGAACCAAGGAGCGATCCTGTCCAGCACCACCCAGAACCCTCGTCTGTCGCGTTTTGCTCGCTTCTCCCTCGGCGGTATAGCGCTCACCATGACGGCCTCCATGGGGGCGGTCGCGACGCAGACGACGGCGGCTGAGGCCGCCACGGCGGCCTCAGCGCAGGGCGACACCCAGCCGGGAACCGTGTACGGTCCGGCGGGGGTCATCGAGACGCCGAACCTCTCCCAGCAGGCCGAGCCGGCCGCCGCGGTCGAGCAGGCGAGCACCTCGGCTGCCTCCAGCACCACCAAGAAGAAGGCCAAGCTCAGCAAGGTCGCCCGGCAGCGCGTCAAGGCGCAGACGGCGGTCGCGATGGCCAAGAAGCAGATCGGCGACCCCTATCGCTGGGGTGCCAGCGGCCCGGGCGCGTTCGACTGCTCCGGCCTGGTCCTGTACGCCTGGCGCAAGGCGGGGGTGAAGCTCCCCCGCGTCACCTCCAGCCAGTACCGCGCCGTGCGGAAGAAGGTCTCCTGGAAGCACCTCAAGCCGGGCGACCTGATGTTCTTCTACGGCCTCGGCCACGTCGGCATGTACGTCGGGCACGGCAAGATGGTCCACGCGCCGCACAGCGGCACCCGGGTCCGCATCGACAAGCTGTCGGGATACCGCAAGGCGTCCTTCGTCGGCGCGGTCCGCCCGGCGGCCTGACCGGACCCGTCCGACCTCTCGGGTCTCGTAGGGTGCGATCCCGTCCGGTGACGAGCCGGCCGAGCCTCGTGCCGCATCACCCGCACCTCCGTTCCGGCCGATCTGGCGCGGACGGCCGGGCCGGGTGTGCGGGATGCGGGCACGGGCCGGGCCGGCGGGACGCCGTGACGGATCCACCTGCTTGAGCGCGGAGCACGTCACCCTTCCTCCCCCGGCGGGGGATCTGGTCCGCCTTGGGAGGACTTCCCGGGAGGGGCTTTCCCGGGAAGATCCCTTCGTGCCGGAGCCCCCGCCGGCACGCGTACGGCCCCGCCCGCCTCTCCCCTCGAGGCGGGCGGGGCTTCGCGCATTCGCGGGTTTCCGGTGGCGACGGCGCGCGTTCCAGGGCGGCTCGGTTTCTGGCAGGGGTCTGGTGGAGGCGGCGCGCGTACCAGGGCGGTGCGGTGTTCTGGCAAGGCTTCGGCCGCTTCGCCAGGGCCTCGCGCACGTCCGCGTGAGCCGGTCGCGGGCAGCAGGTAGATTGCCCGCATGCGCGTCGTGTGGCTCTGGGCCGTCCTGGCAGGGCTGCTGGCCGCGCTGACCGGCCCCTCCGCCGCGGCCGACTCCCTCGCCCGGCGGGGGCGGGAGCTGATGCGCGAGCACCCGGAGATCTGGACGGGCGCGGTGATCCTGCGCGGGGAGCGCTCGCTGATCGTGGCCGCCCGCCGGCCCGGCCTCCCTGCCCGCATCACCCTTCCCGATGTCGCCGCCCGCCCCGGCGCCGAAGCCCGGTTCGCACGACCGGCCGCCGCCGGCGAGGCCTCCGGCGATGGGACGGCCGTCGTGGACGACGTGAGCGGTACGGGCGGCGCGGCGGCCTTCGGAGGCTCGGGCGGCGGCTCGCCGGTGCCCGCCGGTTCGGCGGGCTCGGGCGTACCGGGCGGCGAGGGGGACTCCCGTTCACGTGATCTGGCCGATCTCGCTCGCCGCGCCGACCGGGCGAGCCTGGTGGCCGGCCGCCTCCTCGGGCCGGTGCGTCCGGTGATCCTGGTGCCGGCCACCACCGAGCAGGCGGCCACGCTGTCCGCGCCGGCGTCGGTGACCGGCCTCGCCGCCGTGGCCGCCGTGGACAGCGTGATCGTCGAGCCGGCCGCGTTCGCCCGGCTCAGCGCCGCCGGCCGCGACGTCGTCCTGACCCACGAGATCACGCACATCGCCGCCGGGGCCGCGCTCGACGGGCGCACTCCCAAGTGGCTGGTGGAGGGTTTCGCCGACTACGTGGGCTATCGCGACTCCGGCATCCCGGTGGCGCGCGCCGCCGCGGAGCTGGCCGAGGAGGTCCGCGCCGGCCGCCTTCCCCGGGAGCTGCCCGGGCCCGGGGACTTCGCCGCGGGCTCCCCGCGGCTGGCCCAGGCGTACGAGGAGGCGTGGCTCGCCTGCCGGTACGTCGCCGAGCGCTACGGCGAGCGCGCCCTGGTCGCCCTCTACCGCGCGGCGCGTGGCGGCGACCTGAGCGCGGCGCTGTCCCGCACGTTGGGGACCGGGCCGGCCGGATTCACCGCCGCCTGGCGCGCCTACGTACAGGACCGGCTCAGGTGAGCACGCCCCGGCCGAGCCGCGGCGCCGCACCACGCCGGGCCGCGCCGGGCCGCGCCGGGCCGCGCCGGGCCACGGTGGGCCATGGTGGGCCATGGCGCCGCGCCGGTGTGGGAGGCCGCCTGTCGAGTGGGGGAGCGGGCCGAGGCCGGCGATCTGCGCGAGGCGCCGCGGCTTCGCCCGGGAGGCGGCAGGGTGCGGCGGGGCGCGAGGCGGGATGCGGCGGGGCGCGGGGGCAGGACGTGACCGGAGGACGGGGTTGATCGGGTGTCCAGGTTGATCGGGGGCAGGAGCGCCGGGGCGGAGACGGGCACGGCGGCGGGCGCCGGGATGCGTGCCGCGGGTGCCGCCCTGCTCGTGCTGGGGGCGGCGCTGGCCGTCGTGGTCGCGGTCAGCACCCCGTGGCACCCGTTGCCGCGGAACGCCCCCGCCGTCCCGCCCGACCCCGCGCGCGACTTCACCGCCGCGCAGATCGCCCGCGCCGACGCGTTCGACGCCGCCGTCAACGTGCCGGTGTACCTCTCGCTCATCGTGACGCTCGCCGTCGCGGGCGTGCTGGTCCTGACGCCGTTCGGGGCACGCGTGGTGGAGTGGCTGCGCGGCCCGTGGTGGCTGCGCGCCCTGCTCGGCGTTCTCGGGCTCTCGGCGGTGAGCCTGGTGCTCAGGTGGCCGCTCGGCATGTGGTACGAGACGCGCCTGCGCGAGTTCGGCCTGTCGACGCAGGCCTGGCCCGCCTGGTCGGCCGACCGGCTCAAGAGCTTCGCGGTGCAGACCGTCATCGTCGCGATCATGGTGATCGCGGTGGTCTGGCTGGCCCGCCGGAGCCCGCGCCGGTGGTGGGCGCCCGCCGCGGCCGGCGCCTTCCTGCTCACCGTCGCCGCCTCGTTCGTCTACCCGCTGGTCGTCGAGCCGCTGTTCAACGACTTCACCCCGCTGCCCGCCGGGCGGTTGCGCTCCGACCTGATCGCGATGGCCGAGCGTGACGGCGTCCCGGTCGAGGACGTGCTGGTCGCCGACGCCTCCCGCCGCACCACGGCGCTCAACGCCTACGTCTCGGGCTTCGGCGCCACCCGCCGCATCGTCGTCTACGACACGCTGCTGCGCGCCCCGGCCGGCGAGGTCGAGCTGGTCGTCGCGCACGAGCTGGGCCACGCCAAGCGGGGTGACGTCCTGTACGGGACGCTGGTCGGCGGGCTCGGGGCCGCGGCCGGGGCGTGCCTGCTGTACCTCCTGCTCTCGCTGCCCGCGCTGCGGCGCCGCACGGGTGCCGCCGGGGCCGGCGACCCGCGGGCGGTGGGCGTCCTGCTCGGGCTGATGAGCCTGGCGACCGTGCTGTCGGGCCCCGCGCAGAACGTCGTCAGCCGCCAGATCGAGACCAGGGCGGACGTCCACGCCCTCGACCTCACCCGGGACGCCGCGACGTTCGCCGCGATGCAGCGGCGGCTGGCCGTGACCAACGTCTCCGACCTGTCGCCCGGCGCGTTCGAGTACCTGATGTACGCCTCGCATCCGACGACCCCGCAGCGCATCGCCCTCGCGCGTTCCTGGGCCCGCCTGAACGGCCTGCCCGAGCCGTGACCCCCGCCGGTCCCGGGACCACGCCCGGGAGGACGCTGATCATCACCAACGACTTCCCTCCCCGGGCCGGCGGCATCCAGGCGTTCGTGCACGCGCTCGCCGTGCGCCGCCCGCCCGGCTCGGTGGTCGTGTACGCCTCGCGCTGGCAGGGCTGGGAGGAGTTCGACGGGCGTCAGCCCTACCCCGTGGTCCGGCACGCCGGCTCGGTCATGCTGCCGGTCCCCGAGGTCGCCCGCCGGGCGGCCGGGCTGCTGCGCTCCGAGGGGTGCGACACGGTGGTGTTCGGCGCGGCGGCCCCGCTCGGCCTGCTCGCCCCCGGTCTGCGCGCGGCCGGGGCGCGGCGGGTGGTGATGCTGACCCACGGGCACGAGGCCGCCTGGGCCGGGACCCCGGTGGCGCGCGACCTGCTCGGGCGCATCGGCGCCGGGGCGGACGTGGTCACCTATCTCGGTGAGTACACCCGGCGGCGGCTCGCCCGGGTGCTGCCCCCGGGCCGGCTCGTCCGGCTCGCGCCCGGCGTGGACACCGAGGTGTTCCGCCCGGGCGCGGGCGGCGCGAAGGTGCGGGCCGCCCTGGGGCTGGGCGACCGCCCGGTCGTGGTGTGCGTCTCGCGGCTGGTCCCGCGCAAGGGCCAGGACGTGCTGGTGCGCTGCTGGCCGCGGGTGCTGCGCGAGGTGCCGGAGGCCGTCCTGCTGCTGGTCGGCGGCGGCCCGTCCCGCGCCGCGCTGGAACGGGCGGTGGCGGCCGGCGGCCTTGGCGGGTCGGTCGTGGTCACCGGGTCGGTGCCGTGGAGCAGCCTGCCCGCCTGCTACGACGCCGGGGACGTGTTCGCCATGCCCTGCCGCACCCGGCTGGGCGGGCTGGACGTCGAGGGGCTGGGCATCGTCTACCTGGAGGCGTCGGCCACCGGGCTGCCGGTCGTCGCGGGTGACTCCGGCGGCGCGCCCGACGCCGTCGTGCCGGGTGAGACCGGCCTCGTCGTGGACGGCCGCGATCCGGCGCAGGTGGCCGGAGCTCTGGTCGCCCTGCTGGCCGACCGGGCGCGGGCCCGGCGGATGGGGGAGCGCGGCCGGGCGTGGATCGAGCGGGAGTGGCGCTGGGACCTGGTCGCCGAACGCTTCGGCACGCTGCTGGACGGCTCGGGCGTCCGGGACGAGGGCTCCGCTGGGGGCGGCCCCCTCCATTGTTAGGCTGGCCGATAGAGCGAAATTCATCACATATCGGGCTTCGGTGGCCGAATGTGATGCACGCCGGAGATGTCGAACATGTGGCGTCTGCGTGGCGATCCAACCGAGTGTGATCATGGTGACCAGCACGATGGGGCAGAGGGCGGGCGCCCTGCCCTGCGAGACCACGAGCTTCGTCGGCCGCAGGCGGGCGACGGCCGAGATCCGGGACCTGCTGACCCGCTCGCGTCTGGTGACACTGACCGGGGTCGCCGGCGTGGGCAAGACGCGCCTGGCGCTCCACGTGGCCCGTCAGATGCGGCGCTCCTTCGAGGACGGCGTCCGGCTGGTCGAGCTGGGCTCGGTGCAGAGCCCTTCCCTGGTCACGAACGCGGTGTCCGCGGCGCTGGAACCGCCCGACACCATCTCCACCCGCGACCCGGTCGACGCCCTGGCCGGCCATCTGGCGGGCCGGCGCATGCTGCTCGTCCTGGACAACTGCGAGCACGTGCTGGACGCCTGCGCCCACCTCATCGGCAGGCTGCTGGCCGCCTCGCCCGGCCTGCGGGTGCTGGCCACCAGCCGGGAGCCGCTCGGCCTGCCCGCCGAGCACGTCTGGCAGGTGCTGCCGCTGACCACTCCCGGCCCGCGTCCCGGCGCCGAGGAGGACCCCGGCTGCGGGTACGAGGCGGTGGCGTTGTTCGAGGACCGGGCGGCGGCCGCGTCCGGCTTCACCCTGGGCCAGGACAACGAGGCCGCCGTCGCCACGCTGTGCCGGCGGCTGGACGGGCTGCCGCTGGCGATCGAGTTGGCCGCGGTACGCCTGCGGGCCCTGTCGGTGGACCAGCTCCTCGACCGCCTTGAGGACCGCTACCGGTTGCTGTCCACCGGCTACCGCGCCGGCTGCCCACGCCACCAGACGCTGCGGGCGGCGATCGAGTGGAGCTTCGAGCTGTGCGACGAGCCGGAGCGGACGCTGTGGGCGCGGCTGTCGGTGTGCACGGGCGGCGCCGGCCTGTCGGCCGTCGAGGACGTCTGCGCCGGCGGCGCGCTCGCGCCCGGCGACGTGACGGCCGGGCTGGCCGGGCTGGTCGACAAGTCGATCGTGAACCGCGACGACAGCGGCCCCGAGGCCCGCTACGGGATGCTGGAGACGATCCGCGACTACGGGCGCGAGCGGCTGGCCGGCAGCGGCGAGGAGCCCGCCGTGCGCCGGCGCCACCGTGACCACTACCTGCGGCTGGCCGAGGAGGCCGAGGCCGACTGGTTCGGACCGGGCCAGCCCGCCTGGTCCGACCGCCTCCTCGCCGATCAGGCCAACGTGTGGGCGGCGCTGGAGTTCAGCCTGGGCACTCCGGGGGAGGTCCGTACCGGCCTGCGGATGGCGGCCGCGCTCTGGTGGTACTGGATGCTGCGAGCCGTCCGCGACGGCCGCCGCTGGCTGGACCGGGCGCTCGCCCTCGACCCCGAACCCACGCCCGAACGGGCCAAGGCGCTGTGGGTGGACGGCTGGGTCGCCATCGGCCAGGGTGACGTCGAGCACGCCCTGCGGGCGCTCCACGAGAGCGCCGGCCTGGCCCGGCGGCTGGGCGACGACACCACGCTGGCCCGGGCGACGCAGTGGATCGGCACGGCGATGTGGATCCAGGACCGGCTGCCCGAGGCCGTCACCCACCTGACGCGGGCGATGGAGCACTACCGTTCGACGGGGGAGCGGACCTCGATCTCCACCGTCGTCGACTGCCAGCTCGGCATGGTCGTCGCCCTGCTCGGCGACGTCCGCCGGGGCGTCAGCCTGTGCGAGGAGACGGTGCGGCTCTGTGCGGAGCGCGGCGAGTGCTGGACCCGGTCGTGGGCTCTGTGGAACCTCGCGGTCACCTGGTGGAGCCAGGGCGACCTGCGGCGGGCCGACAAGTACGCCCGGGAGTCCCTGCGGGTCAAGCGCCGCATCACCGACCGGCACGGCATCCCGTTCTGCATGGAGTTCCTGGCCTGGATCGCCATGACCCGCGGCGACGCCGCCCACGCCGCCCTCATGCTCGGCATGAGCGACAAGATGTGGGAGCCGATCGGCGCGCCGCTGTTCGCCTGGGGCACCCTGCGCGGCTGGAGCGTCCGCTGCCGTGAACAGGCCCGCGAGCGGCTCGGCGAGGAGGCGTTCGAGGAGCAGTGCCGCCGCGCCGCGGCCATCCCGTTCGAGACGGCGGTGGCCTGCGCGCTCGGGGAGACGCGGCGGACGCCGGCCCCGGCCGGCCTGACGGACGCGCCGGCTCCCTCGCTCACCCCGCGGGAGCGCGAGGTCGCCAGGCTGGTGGCCGAGGGCCGCTCCAACAAGGAGATCGCGGCGAGGCTGGTGGTCTCCCAGCGCACCGCCGAAGGGCATGTTGACCGGATCATGCACAAACTCGGCGTCCGATCGCGCACCCGCATCGCCGCCTGGGCCGCCGCCCACACCGACGACCCCCACTGACCGCTGCCAAGCGACGCGCGGATCGCCCGGGGCGATGGCGCGCGGTGTGAGGTGGAGGTGTTCTGCTGAACGCCGCGCGGGACGGCGGCGGTCAGAGGCCGAGCCAGCGTTGCATGCGGTCGATGAGCTCCTCGGCGTCCACCGGCTTGGTGACATAGTCGCTGGCGCCCGCGGTCAGGGTCTTCTCGCGGTCGCCGTGCATGGCCTTCGCGGTCACCGCGATGATCGGCAGCTCGGCGAACCGCGGCATCTCGCGGATCGCCGCCGTCGCGGCGTAGCCGTCCATCTCGGGCATCATGATGTCCATCAGCACCAGGTCGACGTCCTGGTTGCGCATCAGCACCTCGATGCCCTTGCGGCCGTTCTCGGCGTAGAGCACCTGCATGCCGTGCAGTTCCAGGATGTTGGTGAGCGCGAAGACGTTGCGCACGTCGTCGTCGATCACCAGCACCCTGCGGCCGAGCAGCCCGCTGTCGACCTTCTCGACCTCCTGCGGCGCCTCCTCAAGGCTCGACTGCACCAGAGGCAGCACGTCCCCGGGGCCCTTGGCCGACAGGTGCAGCGTGATGCGCTCGCGCAGCTCGTCGAGACTGGGCAGCAGCTCCAGCGGCTGGGTGCGCGAGCGGCCCTGCAGGAGGTTCTCCTGCGGGCGGGTGAGCTTGCGGGAGTGGTGGGCGAGCACCGGCAGCGAACGCAGCGCGGCGTCCTCGTCCAGCCGCCGCAGGAACTCGGCGGCGGCGTCCTGCGGCATGCCGAGGTCCAGGACGATGCAGTGGTAGCCGTCGCGCGACAGCGCGGCCATCGCCGTGTCGGGGGTGCCGGCCGTGGTGACCCGCACCGGGCCGTGGGTCTCGGACAGGTCGGCCACGACGCTCTGCGCCAGCAGCGACAGCAGGCCGTTCGGCCGGGACTCGACCACCAGCAGCCGGCGGCCCTCGGTGTCCGCGCCGTCCGGCACGGGCGGAGTGAAGGCGGGCAGCTCCACCGGCCCCGCCTGCGCGGCCTCCTGCGCCTCGTACGCGGTGGCCAGGTCCTGCGCCGACGGGTGGGTCATCGGCAGGTAGAGGCTGAAGGTGCTGCCCTCGCCGAGCGTGCTGACCGCGCGGATCTCGCCGTGGAACAGCGTGGCGATCTCCCGGCTGATCGACAGGCCGAGCCCGGTGCCGCCGTACTTGCGGCTGGTGGTGCCGTCGGCCTGCTGGAAGGCGTCGAAGATCTGCGAGAGGTTCTCCTCGGCGATGCCGATGCCGGTGTCGGACACGTGGAAGGCCAGGCCCTCCTGCCCCGGGCCGCCCGGCAGGTCCATCGTCGTGCGCTCGACGCGCAGCTCGACGGCGCCCCGCTCGGTGAACTTCACCGCGTTGGACAGCAGGTTGCGCAGCACCTGGCGCAGCCGCTGCTCGTCCATCAGCAGCCGGGTCGGCACGTCGGGGGCCACCGTGACGTCGAAGCGCAGCCCCTTCTCGGTGGTCATCGGGCGGAACGTCGCCTCGACGTAGTCCAGGAGCTGGCGGATGTGGAACGGCTCCAGCGCCAGGTCCATCTTGCCGGCCTCGATCTTGGACAGGTCGAGGATGTCGTTGATGAGCTGGAGCAGATCGGTGCCGGCCGAGTGGATGACGTTGGCGTACTCCACCTGCTTGGCGGTGAGGTTGCGCGCGGGGTTCTGCGCGAGGAGCTGGGCGAGGATCAGCAGCGAGTTGAGCGGGGTGCGCAGCTCGTGGCTCATGTTGGCCAGGAACTCGCTCTTGTACTTGGAGGCGAGCGCGAGCTGCTGGGCGCGGTCCTCCAGCTCCTGGCTGGCCTGCTCGATCTCGATGTTCTTGGTCTCGATGTCGCGGTTCTGCCGGGCGAGCAGCTCGGCCTTCTCCTCCAGCTCGGCGTTGGAGCGCTGGAGCTCCTCCTGGCCGACCTGCAGCTCGGTCGCCAGGCGCTGCGACTCGGCAAGCAGCGCGTCGGTGCGGGCGCCTGCGACGATGGTGTTGACGTTGACGCCGATCGTGCCGACGAGCTGCTCCAGGAAGGTCCGGTGCACCGGGGTGAAGCGGTTGAGCGCGGCAAGCTCGATCACCCCGAGCACCTGGTCCTCGAAGACGATGGGCAGCACGATCAGGTTGGCCGGCCCGGCCTCGCCCAGGCTGGAGGCGATCTTGAGGTAGCCGGGCGGGACGTCCTCGACGAGGATGGTGCGCTTGGCGAGCGCGGCCTGCCCGACCAGGGAGTCGCCGAAGGCGTAGCGGCGGGAGTCGTCCCGGTGCCCGTAGCCGCCGACCACCCGAAGCTCGGTGCCGCCCGGGGCCTCCTCGGCGAGCAGGAACGTGCCGTGCTGGGCGTTGACCAGCGGCACCAGCTCGTTCATGACCAGCTCGGCGACCACGGCGAGGTCGCGGTGGCCCTGCATGAGGCCGGAGATGCGGGCCAGGTTGGTCTTCAGCCAGTCCTGCTCCTGGTTGGCCCGGGTGGTCTCGCGCAGGGACTTCACCATCGAGTTGATGTTGTCCTTCAGCTCGGCCACCTCGCCGGAGGCGTCGACGGTGATCGACCGGGTGAGGTCGCCGGAGGTCACCGCGCTGGTCACCTCGGCGATGGCGCGCACCTGCCGGGTGAGGTTGCCCGCCAGCTCGTTGACGTTCTCGGTCAGGCGCTTCCAGGTGCCCGCCAGGCCCTCCACCTCGGCCTGCCCGCCCAGCCGTCCCTCGCTGCCGACCTCGCGGGCCACGCGGGTGACCTCGGCGGCGAAGGAGGAGAGCTGGTCGACCATGGTGTTGATGGTGGTCTTGAGCTCCAGGATCTCGCCGCGCGCGTCGACGTCGATCTTCTTGGTGAGGTCGCCCTGCGCCACGGCCGTGGTGACCTGGGCGATGTTGCGCACCTGGCTGGTCAGGTTGTTGGCCATCGAGTTGACGTTGTCGGTGAGGTCCTTCCAGGTGCCGGCGACGTTCGGCACCCGCGCCTGCCCGCCGAGCTGGCCCTCGGTGCCGACCTCGCGGGCCACCCGGGTGACCTCGTCGGCGAACGCGCCCAGCGTCTCCACCATCGTGTTGATCGTCTGGGCGAGCGCGGCCACCTCGCCCTTGGCCTCGACGGTGATCTTCTGGGAGAGGTCGCCCCGGGCCACGGCCGTCGCGACCTGTGCGATCGAGCGCACCTGGCCGGTGAGGTTGGACCCCATGACGTTGACGTTGTCGGTGAGGTCCTTCCAGGTGCCCGACACCCCGCGGACGGTCGCCTGGCCGCCGAGGTTGCCCTCGGTGCCGACCTCGCGGGCCACCCGGGTCACCTCGTCGGCGAACGCCGAGAGCTGGTCGACCATCGTGTTGATGGTGTCCTTCAGCTCCAGGATCTCGCCGCGGGCGTCCACCCGGATCTTCTGCGACAGATCGCCCTTGGCGACGGCGGTGGTCACCTCGGCGATGCTGCGCACCTGCGCGGTGAGGTTGTCGGCCATGACGTTCACCGACTCGGTGAGCGCTTTCCAGGTGCCCGAGACGCCCTTGACGTCGGCCTGGCCGCCCAGGCGTCCTTCGGTGCCGACCTCGCGGGCGACGCGGGTGACCTCGTCGGCGAAGGAGGAGAGCTGGTCGACCATGGTGTTGATGGTGTTCTTGAGCTCCAGGATCTCGCCGCGGGCCGAGACGGTGATCTTCTGGGACAGGTCGCCCCTGGCCACGGCGGTCGCCACCTGGGAGATGTTGCGCACCTGGTCGGTCAGGTTGCCCGCCATGGAGTTCACCGAGTCGGTCAGGTCGCGCCAGGTGCCGGCGACCTCGGTGACCTGCGCCTGGCCGCCCAGGCGTCCCTCGGTGCCGACCTCGCGGGCGACGCGGGTGACCTCGTCGGCGAAGGAGGAGAGCTGGTCGACCATGGTGTTGATGGT
>NZ_BMNT01000016.1:186962-188963 GCF_014646695.1 Sphaerisporangium melleum | reverse complement strand
GGCCGGCATCCACGTCGCCGTGGACACCAGCGGGCCGGCGCTGGTGTCGGCGGTCGCCGCGGCCCCCGCCCTGGTCAAGCCCAACCGGCACGAGCTGGCCGAGGCCACCGGCACGTCGATCGCCTCCCTGGGGGACGCGATCGACGCGGCGGGCAAGCTGCGCGCGATGGGCGCCCGGTCGGTCCTGGCCAGCCTGGGCCCCGACGGGGCGATCCTGCTGGAGAACGACCGGGCGTGGTACGGCCGGTGCCCGGTCGACGAGCCGCGCAGCACCGTCGGCGCGGGGGACGCCATGCTGGCGGGCTTCCTCGCCGGGGGCGCGCACGGCGAGCATGCCCTGGTCGAGGCGCTGGCGTGGGCGTCCGCCGCGGTGGCCCTGCCGGGCAGCCGGATGCCCGGCCCGGCCGGCATCCGCCGTGACCTGGTCCGCCTCCTCGCCCCCGACCCCGCCGTACCGCTCACGTCCAGAGACTGACGGCCGGCCGCCTTCGGCACGGTTCCCGACCAGCGCCCACCGGAAGAGCCCCAGGAAAGATCCCTTCGAGCGACCCACCACAGCCGTTGAGCCGGGGACCGAGACAGCGGCGCGAACCACCCCCCGAGGCCGGCGCCGCGCGCCGGCCGCCCCGGAAGGAGCAACGCACATGGCCGATGCCTACACCCCCGCCGTCCACGGGACCGGCGTCAAGGCGACGATCCAGCGGTTCGGCGGCCACCTCGCCGGGATGATCATGCCGAACATCGGCGCCTTCATCGCCTGGGGCCTGGTGACCGCGCTGTTCATCCCCACCGGATGGACGCCGAACGAGACTCTGGCCGGCCTGGTCGACCCGATGATCAAGGTGCTGCTCCCGATCCTGATCGGGTACACCGGCGGCCGCATGGTCCACGGCCAGCGTGGCGCCGTCGTCGGCGCGGTGGCCACCATGGGCGTCGTCGTCGGCGCCGACATCCCGATGTTCCTCGGCGCCATGGCCGTCGGCCCGCTCGCCGCCTTCGTGCTCAAGCACGTCGACGGGTACATCCAGCGGCGGACCAAGGCCGGGTTCGAGATGCTGGTGGACAACTTCACCGCCGGCATCGTGGGCGCGGCGATGGCGGTCGTCGGCCTTCTCGCCATCGGCCCGGTCGTCCGCTCGGTCACCGAGGCGGCGGGCGGCGCCGTCTCCTGGCTGCTCGACCACGGGCTGCTGCCGCTGGCATCGATCCTCATCGAGCCCGCCAAGGTGCTGTTCCTCAACAACGCGATCAACCACGGCGTGCTCGGCCCGCTCGGCGTCGCCGAGGCGGTCAAGCAGGGCAAGTCCATCCTGTTCATGCTGGAGTCCAACCCCGGTCCCGGGCTCGGCCTGCTCCTCGCCTTCATGTTCTTCGGCCCGCGGATGCTGCGCCCCAGCGCCCCGGCGGCGATCATCATCCAGTTCCTCGGCGGCATCCACGAGATCTACTTCCCGTACGTGCTGATGAAGCCCCGGCTGATCCTCGCGGTGATCGCCGGAGGAGCGACCGGCGTCCTGGTCTTCATGATCACTGGGGCGGGGCTGGTCGCCACCCCGTCGCCCGGCAGCATCTTCGCCTACCTCGCGGTCACCCCGAGGGGCGGCTGGTTCGGCGTCCTGGCCGGCATCGCCGCGGCCGCGGCGGTGTCGTTCCTGGTCGCCTCCGCCCTGCTGGGGTTCGGCCGGGCCAACGGCGACGAGCCCGAGCACAGCGAGCAGCAGGCCGAAGCCCAGCCCGTCACCAGAGAGGTGTGATCCCCGATGCCCGCCATCGACAGCAAGGACGTCAAGAAGATCGTGGTCGCCTGCGACGCCGGCATGGGCAGCAGCGTGATGCTGGCCAGTCAGCTCCGCAAGGCCCTCAGCGGGCTCGCGGTGGAGGTGAGCCACACGCCGGTCAACTCCATCCCCGCCGACGCCGACGTGATCGTCTGCCACTCGGGCCTCGCCGCCCGGGCCAGGGCCGCCGCGCCGGGCACGCCGCTGGTGCCGTTCCAGGTGT